>CAVREJ010000021.1:0-393393 GCA_963720135.1 uncultured Acidobacteriaceae bacterium | reverse complement strand
ATGTCCACGTGGTGGCCAGCGGCGCATCGTTTGGATCTTCCAGCTCGCCGCCTTCATGGCTTACGTGCAGCAGGTTGCGGTCGCGGCTGTGGATCTTCTCGCGACTCTGCACCACCGAGATTCCATGCTGCTCCGCGTAGTCCAGGCAATCCTCGCGTGACTGCAGCGCCCACTCCCGCCACGGAGCAATCACCTTCAGCTCCGGCGCCAGCGCCTGGTAGGCATGCTCGAAGCGCACCTGATCGTTGCCTTTCCCGGTGCAGCCGTGCGCCACCGCGGTCGCGCCTTCCCGTAATGCGGCCTTGACTTGATATTTCGCTATGATCGGCCGCGCCAGCGACGTGCCCAGCAGGTACTTGTGCTCGATACACCGCGCCCGCCTGGATCGCCGGGAAAACGTAGTCAAGCACGAATTCCTGACGCAAGTCCTCCACAATCGCCTTGCTGGCGCCGGTCGCGTGCGCTTTCTGGACCACCGCATCCAAATCATCGCCTTGTCCCACATCGGCAATGTAAGCGACCACGTCGCAATCGTAGTTCTCTTTCAGCCACGGAATAATGATCGAGGTGTCGAGACCTCCGGAATATGCCAGTACGACTTTCTCACGCATATGCACTCCTCGGCGGAAAGCGGTGGACCCCGCCTTCCAGCAATAAAACCATGATGGCTTTTTGAATGTGCAGGCGGTTTTCCGCTTGATCGAACACCACGGAACGCGGCGAATCAATGACCGCCGCCGTGACTTCATCGCCACGATGGGCCGGAAGACAGTGCATGAAGAGCGCATGCTTCGCGGCATAAGAAAACAGCTTCTGGTTCACCTGGAAGGGCAGAAATATCTCGCGCCGCTCGGTAGCCTCGTCTTCTTGACCCATGCTGGCCCACACGTCGGTGTATACCGCGTCGGCCCCGGCGACCGCCTCAATGGGATCGTTGACGACCTGCACTTGGCCACCGGAGGCTGCCGCCAACTCTTGCGCCGCGCTCAATATGCCTTCGCTCGGTTCGTATCCTTTAGGAGTTCCCACGGAGATGGTTGCTCCCAAACTTGCTGCCGCGAGCATCAGCGAGTGCGCGACATTATTACCATCGCCAAGGTAAGCAAGATACACATTGCGCAGGTCGCCGAAACGTTCCTGCAGTGTCAGCATGTCAGCCAGTGCCTGGCAGGGATGCTCCAATTCGCTGAGCGCGTTGATCACCGGGATCGACGCGTGCGTAGCCATGGTCGTAACGGTCTCGTGCGCGAACGTTCGCAGCACCACACCATCGACCCAGCGCTCGAGGTTATGCGCCACGTCGCTGAGGCTTTCACGTGCGCCCAGCCGCGACTGCGTCTGGTCGACGAAAAACGACACTCCACCCAGACTGTTGATGCCGGCCTCAAACGTCAAGCGGGTGCGCAGCGAAGGCTTCTCGAAGAACAGAACAATCTGCTTGCCGGCCAGAGTGCCTCGATAGTCCGCCGGACGCGCCTTCATCGCCGCTGCCAACTCCAGCGTGCAGGCGAGTTCGTCGGGCGTGAAATCTTGAATCGAGATCAGGTCGCGTCCGGAAACGCTCCGCTGTGGATAAGTCTTGGGACTTAGACCCGCGGGAATTGAAGTAGCAATCATCTCGTACCTCCGGTGAATAGCAATTAGCAATTAGCAATTAGCAATCAGCAACTAGAGAGTCTGATCAGAACTCGTTTCAAGTTAGCTTGGTGGAACGAGCGCACCAAATCCAGCCGCGCAGGGGCGACATTTGTTTTAGCCCCGGGCATAAGCCCGGGGTAAAGTCGAAAATTAATCCCAAGTCCCTTTCAGGGACGACACAGCTCTCACGCATCCGACCTTTCTTTGCGCTTCTATCCGCACGACTTCCGTCACGTTGCAATCACCTCGGTCCCGCATTCGATCAGGTCACTAAAGAAACCGGGCAACACCTCGGCGTGGTCGGCGGGCAGGATGCGGACCCTTGCTACGCCCCGCTTCAGTGCCTTGGTGCAAGCTTCCAGTTTGGGCAACATGCCCCCACTGACCGTCGCTTGTTGGACCATTTCAGCTATCGCTTTTACATCCAGCCAGCGAATCACGGCGCCTTCGGCATCCTTCACTCCCGCTACATCGGTGAGATAGATCAGCGCATCGGCACCACAAGCCACCGCGCATGCCGATGCCATGTGATCTGCATTGATGTTGTAGTACTCACCGTCAACCCCAAGCGCCAGGCTCGAAATCACCGGAACGATGCCCGCGCTCCACAGTCGCTCGATCCACTGCGCGTCCACGGAACAGATTTCGCCCACATAGCCCAGGTCCGGCTGCTTCTTCTTCGCTGCACGAAACATTTGCAAATCGCCGCCGCACATGCCCAGCGAGGGCTGTCCCGCCGCGCCGATCGACGCCACCAACTGCTTGTTGAGCTGTCCCGCCAGCACCATCACGGCCACATCGCGCGTCTGCGCATCGGTAACGCGCAAGCCGTCGACGAAGGTCGTCTCACAGCCCAGTTGCTTCAAGGTGCGGCTGATCGCAGCTCCTCCCCCATGCACAATCACCAGCTTGTGACCTTCGCGACACAAGCTGGGGATTGTCTTGGCAAACTTTTTGACCAGCTCTTTGTCGTCAAGCGCCGCGCCACCAATCTTGATCACCAGTTTCATTGCAATCCTTCTTTCTCGTCGAAGCCGAACATCAGGTTCATGTTCTGCACGGCTTGGCCGGCGGCGCCCTTCAACAGGTTGTCGATGCACGACACCACGACCGCCCGTTTACCGTCGGGCGATAGCGAAAAGCCGATGTCACAGAAATTGGTGTTGCGTGAGAATTTGATCTGCGGCAGCCGCGCCGCGCCGAAGATACGAACCCACGGCTTGCCTGCGTAGAACTCGCGCAGACATTGCTCCAATTCCTCCTGCGGCGCAACCTTCGTCAGCTTCACATAGATGGTGGAGAGAATGCCGCGCGGAATCGGCAGCAGATGTGGCGTGAACTGAAGCGATCCTGACTCGAGTCCAAGTTGCTCCAGCATCTCGCCGGTGTGCCGATGTCCGAAGACGTTGTAGGCGCTGAAGTCCCCCTCAACTTCCACAAAATGCGTCTTAACCGACGGCGTCTTGCCCGCTCCGGAAACTCCTGACTTTGAGTCGCATATGATGCCGTGCTCCACATCCACGTACCCAGCGCGAATCCACGGCGCCAGCGCCAAAATGATCGACGTCGGATAGCATCCCGGATTCGCCAGCAAAGCAGCGTCCTTTATTGCTTCGGCATGGAGCTCGGGCAATCCGTAAACCGCGGCTTCATCGAGGAGCGACGCGTCGTGTGCATTGGCATCGCTGAATCCGTACACTTCGCGATTCGCCGATTGCTTCAGACGCCATGCTCCGCTGAGATCGATCACACGCAAACCGCGGCCGATCGCCTGCGGGACCCACTCGCGCGAGAACTCGTGCGGAGTCGCCAGGAATACGACATCCACTCCGGCATCTTTCATCCGCTGCCACGAGAAAGTTTCAAACGGAAATCCGCCGTTGCCCGCCAACTGTGGATACGCTTCGCTCAAATCGGCGTACCCGCCACTCTCCCCGTTGCGCTGGAACAGCAGAGGCTTTTTAACCGCAGGGTGGCGCGCGAGCAAACGCACCAGCTCTAAGCCGGAGTAACCGGTGGCGCCGAAGACAGCGGGTTGTAGAGTGGCGTTCATCTTTGTCGAAGGCTTTATCGAGGGCCGATGTCTCCTAGGCAAAATATTTCTGAATACGCCTGGCCAGCTTCTCCGCGATTCTGGCGTCATGGGCGATGACCAGAATCGTGTCATCTCCCCCGATGGTGCCCACAACTTCCTCCCACTCCTCGGTGTCGATGGCGGCCGACACCGGCTGCGCGCTGCCTGCGCTGGTCTTCACCACCACCAGGTTTTGCGCGGTCTTCACGTCGTAAACAAACTCGTGAATCAGCCGCTCGATGGAAGGCAAAAACGCCTCGGCGACCTCGCCTTGGGGCAGCTTGTAGCCTTCCGCCGTCTTCACCAGCCGCAACTCATGGATGTCGCGCGACAGCGTCGCCTGGGTCACCTGGTGTCCGCGCTTATACAGCCGCCGCCGCAACTCTTCCTGGCTGGCAACCTCCTGGCTGGCAACCAGGTCGCAAATGACGGTGTGGCGCGAGAGTTTCGACATAGCATAAATATACAGCCATACGTATACTTATACTACAAAAAAAACGCATTGCGGAGGAGAGGCCATCGCCCCGCAGCGGAAACGCTGGTTTCGCCAGAAGCGGGCCGATCCTGGTTCGAGGAATGGCAACAGGAGGCCTTCGGCATGGTCCGATTGGGCATAGGCTTATTGGCTCCCCTAACCGCGTCGAAAAGTCCTGGGAACGTTGCCAACTTAATACCCTGTAGATCATCCAATAGAGTGCAGCTCATCTGAACCGAAGAAAGAGAGCCTTATTTGACCAGACCTGCCTTTATCGTTGCCGAACCCGAGCCCGAACAGGCCCTATCGACCCGCAAACTCATCCTGGAGACTTTCAAGTTCAACGTGATAACCGCGCACTCGGTCTCCGAAACACTCGAGCTGGTGCGTCTTTTCCCCAATATTCAGGCGCTCATCATTCACTGCGGAATCCCGAATTTCGATGCGGATGCGCTCATCCGGTCGGTAAAGGAGTCCACCCCCAAACTGCCAATCATTGCGCTTACGCCCACGGAACGTGAGTTGAAATGGGCTGATCACATCGTTCACAGCCACCGTCCGCAAGAATTGCTGAGCCTTGTGCAAGAACTGTTCGGCGATCCCCGAAAGAACGACGGCGTGTCGGCTGATGGGCTACGCGACCAGGACTTGGACTGACGGCAAGATAATGGGAATTGTCAGAAACGCATGGCGGGAATCGCAGTACGGCAAACCTGCTGGCGCGTGATGTCTGACCTCAGAATTGGCATTCCCCGGCTGGCAACCCAACCCTTGCGGTCGGGCTCTTACAGTTATGGATCCTGAACAACCCAAGGGGCTGTGTTCCAACTGCAATCGCGCCGTCGAATTAGATGCCGAGGTTTGTCCCTACTGCAACGCGCCGCTCACTAATCGCCCGGCTGTATCCCCGGACGAACCGCTCAGCCAATAGAGCCTGAGCGAGAACAGGTTTTCTGCTACCCTCGCTCTATGCCGAAGTTCCTCTTCTGGAATCTCAATCGGCGCGAACTGCACGGCTTCGTCGCTCGTCTTGCCCGGCAGGAGGAAGTCGACGTCCTCATCCTCGCCGAATGTCCGACGAAGTCGGCGCGAATGCTGGAGGAACTCAACGCCCACTCGTCCGACTACCAATACGCTCCCGGCAACTGCGGCCACCTACTTTTCTTCACTCGCTTCGATTCCGATTTCCTCACGCCTCTGTTTGAGAGCCACCGCATCTCGATTCGCCGTCTTGCGCTGCCTCCGCACCAAAACATCCTGGTCGCCGCCGCGCATCTTCCCGCGAAGATGAACTTCTCTGAGGAGAGCCTGGTGGTTGAGTCCGTGCACCTGGCCCAAGCCATCGACGAGGTCGAGAACAAGGAAGGACATCAGCGCACCATTCTGCTGGGCGATCTCAATATGAATCCTTTCGAATCCGGCATGGTCATCGCCGGCGGCCTGCATGCCGTCATGAGCCGGCGCGTCGCGGCTCGCAATATCCGCACCGTCCAGCGCCAGAAATACAAGTTCTTCTACAATCCCATGTGGAACTACCTCGGCGACAATGGCGAGGCCTGCGGAACGCACTACTTTGAGAATAGCGAGCACCTTTGCTACTACTGGAACCTGTTCGACCAGGTACTGCTGCGCCCCGATTTGCTGAAGGGCTTCGCCCCCGGGGGCGTGCGCATTCCTACTTCGATCGGTAAAGATTCGCTGTTGCAAGACGACGGACAGCCCGACAAAGAGATGGCGTCGGACCATCTGCCGGTAATGTTGGATCTGAAATTTTGATGTTGCTGCAAGCCATCTGGTTAGTACTGGAGAGGCCAAGGAGAAATACCGCAGGGGCTAAAGTCCCCTTGCAAGAGAGCCGGCCACGGCATGGCTAAAGAGGTTGTTGAAAAAGTCGAAAAAGCAGGTCTCTCGCGGGCTGAAGCCCGCTCGAGATGACAAGAATAAAGAGCTTAACGGCACATCCTTCGACAAGCTCAGGACAAGCTCTAAAGGTGTGCCCTTTCAAAACGCCAGCTCAAACCGACTTTTTTCAGCAGCCTCTGAAGCCATGCCCTTTCAAGGCCGAATTGATGAGATGACGGTTTACCAGTAACTCTGAACCGCGGTTTCTTTGGGAGGTATCATGCCTGACAATCTTTGGCCCGAAAACATTGCCGACTCCAACCTGACGACGCCGGTGACCATCCTGAAAGAGCAAGCCGCATTGCTGGGCGAAAAAACGCGCCAGTTGGTGAAGGGAGAAGTTGTAACTCAGGCCACGGGCAACCTATTCGTCCACTACTTCTATATCAATGCGCCCACGCTAAGCTATAAGTTCGAGTTGTTTACTCTATCTCACGGCATTAACTTCTATCCTTTGGTTATGAAGTATCTCAACAACACAACCCCGCTCATCTCCGAGAGCGCATTCAAGGACAAGTTAAAGGAAATCTTCGCCGCGCAGCACACGCTCAATGTGGTGCACTCGATACTGGCGCAGGTGCGGTCGTGAGGTAAAGAACAGTAGCCAGTAGCCAGTAGTCAGCAGCCAGCGGTCGGGTACCCCACTCATTCCTGACGTTGGAATGAGTGGGAATGATTTGTCGTGACGGCCAGTCTCGGCGAGGTCGCCTCCAACTGATCCATGGTCTCCCACACATTCGAAACCCGCGAATGTGTGGGGCCACCCGGCCCCGCCCTAGCCAAACCCAGGCTAGAACGGGCACCCAGGTTAGGGCTTCGTGCGCATCTGCGACCATTGGCCGGGCACCTGCGCTTATGAGAAAGCAAAGGGCTTTCTAGTCTAATCGCTCTTAAATGATGTTCAGCGGGAAAACACCGAAAAGAGTAATTACTCCCATTTGAAACGCTGCGCAAGCCGCACTGCCCCGGCAATCTGCCATTAATGCGCATCTAAAAAAGGTCTGATCGCAAACCCAACCAGAAACATCCGGAACCAGCAAGTTTGTTCCTGTCCCGGCATTAGGCAGGGCGTCGTGCATGCAACAATCATGCCCTTTACAACAGGTGTCGAGTTCGTCGATAGGCTGGCCGTTTCCGAATGCTCCGCACCAGTTTCCGTAATGGGGAATGCCTTGGGCAGGTTTCCCCCAGCCGTTCCACCCGTCTTTACAGCAGGGACCAGAAGAAGGTACTGGGTCCGCAGCTCCTATTGGGTCGACCAAATCGATAATGATATTGGCAGCATAGACTACCCCAGTTACGGTCGCGGCTACTCCAACCGCGATTACCGCTGCGACGGCTACCGCCTTAACGACAGCCGCAGCGATGTGAGCGACGGTCTTGACGGCTTTAGAGACCCAATTCCAAAAACTAGTTCCGTAGGGATCCGTCCATGTGGATGGATTGTCCCCGACGTACAAATAACCATTTCCCATACTACCAAGATCGGTCCAAATGCCAATCGGGTCGCGGGACATAAATCTACCCAACGTAGCCGAATAGTACCGATGCTTGTAATACATCAGGCCAGTCTCGGCATCATAGCGCTGCCCGGTAAAGAAAAACGGATTCCCGTAAAAGCTCTTCGCGCCCGGGAGATAAGTGTCAGTTGCATCGTAATGAATTACTCCAGTCTGCCCAGGGAGAATAACCGTTTGAACACCATACGCATCATATTCGTACGACTCGATCACGCCGCCGGAGGAATCGCTAAGCGCAAACACAGAGTGGTCCGCGTCTTGGTGATAGTAGAATGTCTTACTAATGCCGTCCACAACACGGTCCATGGTCAATACTTCGTCAAGATAGTTACCGAAGACATAGGTTGTTGATGGATTCGACATTACGAGAGGTGCCGATCCGAGTATGACCGGTACAGATCCATATTGCTCCTCGATGGTTCGCCAGCCATCGTAGTAGTAGAAAGTTTGGCCGAAGGGGGTGATGGTTGAGACTCTCCTGCCAAGCGTATCGTATTGATATTGCGCCAGGACGATGCCACTTGCCTTGTTCACCGCTTTTACCAGCCTGTTCTCTTCGTCAAAGGAGTAGAGCGCACTTCCGTCGTCGGAGAGGTTGCCGTTGTAATCACTCATAAATGGGGATCCATTTATGGAAGCGATCTCGTTGGAGGGGCTGTGAGTCCTCTTCTGAGTGCTGCAGCTTCCTGGAATGCAGGTGATTGTCCTTTCCCAGTTGCCGACTGGATCCAGAGTATAGGTTGTTTGCGTAACAGGCATCGGGATTGTATTACCTACTAGCACACCGGCTTTGTAGTTGGTCAGCTCGTAGATCGCGTCCCGTGTATATGCTTCCGAATTGTTCGGGTCGTTCGACTTCTTCTGGAACAGCGGGCTTCCTTCGTTGTCATAGGCATAATCGAAGCCGAGAAACCGTTTGCTACCGAGGGTATAGTTCAGCGAGAGAACCCAGTTGTTTGGGTTGTACGTGTAGGTCGCAAGCGTACCGTTGCGAAAGGCGCGCGTAAGGACGTTATTGCCTTGATCGTAGGCGTACTGCACAATCGGAGTAGGCCCACCATCGTCCACGGTTGATATCCGGCTGCGGAAGTCTAGCTGTTCGGTAATCGTGCGCCCGCTGGGGTAAGTGATCGTGCGCGTGCGCCCGGGAATGTTGTACACGTACGAAACGGTCTGGCCGTTCTGCACGCTACGAATGACGCGGTTTGCCCCATCGTATGCAAAAGTGTCAATCCAGCCGGCGTGCGTTGCGGACAAGACGCGGCCTGACAGATCGTGGGTAAATGTATCTGTACCACTGAAGGGATACGCGCGACTTGTCAAGAAATAGAGGTCGCTGTAGGTATAACTTGTCGTTTGGTTTTTCTGATCAGTTCGACTGACCACTTTTCCAACCGCGTTGTAAGCATAGTAGAGGGTGTTATTACTCGGGTCAGCGTAGGTCTCACTGATTTCTCGATTCACTGCGTCATACGCAAATACGGTCGCATGTCCGTTTCCGTCGGTACGCGTCGTCACGTTGCCGACGCCGTCATACTGAGAATGCGATGTATTGCCGAGTGCATTGGTTACGCTGACCTGCCGATTGATGGCGTCATAGGCGTAGTTCGTAGGCTCGCCATTACGATCGACTGCACTCAGCATGTTCCCCACTGGGTCATAGGTAAATTGCGTGGGGCGACACACTGCACGCGCCGGAAAGTCGCACAGAGAATCCGTCATGCTGGCCAAGCGATTATCACGATCATGGACCAACATAAAGCGATGGCCGTTGCCGTCAGCAACCGAAAGGATGTTTCCGACTGGATCATAGGTCAAGGTCCCGACGGATCCCCCAGAGTCAGACTGCTGTACCGGCCGATTCAGGGAATCATATACATTAGTCGTGACATTGAGGTTTGGATGGGTCGTAGTTTCCACATTTCCAGCCGGATCGTAGGTCGTCTTCGTTGTATCACCTGTCTGCACTTGGAGCATCTGCACCTGGCGGTTAACTTTGTCGTAAACATAGTCTGCGATGTTCCCATCCGGCTCCTTCTCCGTCAGCCGATTGGAGTTGGCGTCGTAGGTTGAGTAAGTGACCGCATCGACCCCCGGAACGATGTCATAGAGCGTTCCGTTCTGTTTGTGGATTTCGATGATCAAGCGGTCCAGACCGTCATAAGCGTAATAGATCACTTTTCCATTGGCGTCCGTCTGCTTGGTCATCAGGTTGGAGCCGAGAGTCGGGCCGCTACAGGGCCCCGGCGGGACCTGGCACCCCGGGAGGCCTGTGAGATCGTAGCCCCAGGTCGTGATCTCGTTCAGGGCATCTGTCTTCTGGGTTCGGCGGTTTAAGGGGTCGTACAGATAGGTAGTAGTGTGACCGTTGGCATCGGTTTCCGATTTCAGGTTCCCTAGCGGGTCGTAGATGTATTCTGTCGTGTCTCCTAAGGCGTCCACGATCTTGATCAATCGGTTTTGCACGTCATAAGCATATGCCGTCAGATGCTTGTTCTGGTCGGTCAAGGACAGTTTATTGTTATTACTGTCGTAGGTATAAGCGATCATTCCGCCCAAGGCATCGGTGACGGTGATCAACCGGCGCCGCAGGTCGTACGCATAGAAGTTTGGATGTCCGTTTTCGTCGATGACTTTTGTCCTGTCGCCTTCCCCGTCATAGACATATTGCTTCGTACCGTTCAGAGCATTAGTCACCAGAATGATCCGATATAAAGCGTCATATTGATAGGAGGTTGTGTGATCATTGGCATCGGTCATCGACGTCAAGTTGCCCATGATGTCGTGGGTGTACGTTGTCACCTCCAGGAGCGCGTCTGTACTTTGCATACGATTGCCGTAACGATCATAGCTGTAGGTGGTGGCGTTCCCATCTTTGTCCGTGTCCGTCAGAACGTTCCCGTGCGAATCGTAGGTCCACTCTCTGGTGCCGCCCAGGGGATCCGTCTCACTGAGTCGGTTTCCGTGCGAATCAATCGTGTAGCGAGTGATTCGGCCCTGAGGGTCGGTCATGCTGAGCATCTGGTTGAACTGGGGGTCGTAGGTGTAGGTCGTGACGTTTCCGTTCGCGTCAGTGATCTGAATCAGGTTTCCCTCTGAGTCATACTGGTACAAAGTTGTATTGCCGTTGGCGTCAGTCTTCGAAGCGGGCCTCAGCGTGTTGGGATCGTAAGTATATTTGGTGGTAGCCCCATCCGGGGCAATGACAGCAAGCGGGAATCCGTGACTCTCGTAGCGGTACTGCCATACATTGCCGCGCCCATCGACCCTAAATGTGCTGGACGGAACATAGACTCGCAGATAGTTCTGGTTCAGTTGGATTGGATCGGTGGCCCAGTTCGAGGTATTGGAGAGCGAATATACCGTTGTGTCGCTTGTGTCGACTTCTGAGTATGGCAGGTTATTTTTGTAAGCAATTGTGAACAGCCGAGCGTCACGATCGGTCTTCGTGATGATTTGTTTAAGGTTATTGTAGGTATAGCTGGTCGTATGGCCTAGTGGGTCCGTAATCGCCATGAGCTGGGATCCGGTCGAATCGTAGCTGAAGGTCGTCATCTGCCCTAGCGGATCAGTCACGCTGGCCAAATGGTTATTAGCGTTGTAGGCGAGGGTGAAGGTGCGACCGAAAGTGTCCGTTATGGTTTTGAGGTCTTGCCCATTCGGATAACTGAGGCGCGTCACATTGTTGTTACGGTCGGTGACGCTGACGAGCCGATACACTGGTTCGACCGTGTTACTTGGAGACACCGGTGGCGGGTGCTGCACATCACACATATTCTGATACTGATACTTGGTCTGGTATTTGTCGGTAATGGTGATCGTGGCTTCAGGAGTCACCGCGAGTGTCTCGAAATAACCTGGGGTAGCCTGGTAGCTGCCGTTCACGAGTGAGTACTTTGTGACGCGACCATCTCTGCGGAAGCGGAATATGTCATTGGTACCGCCTTGAAAGAACAGAAAATCGTTGTAGGTGTGCGTCCAGCCGTATCCCACGCCCGTGTCAGTGGAGGCGCGAGTGCCGTCTGCGTTGTAGGAGTTATAGATTAAATCGAATATCAGGGTCGGACCGAAGGCACTCGTCGCTCGTGCTGCGGAATAGGTTTCAGCGACATTACCCTCGGTGAGGCTGACGAAGGAATAGGTCTGCAAGTGATGCGTACAGACGGAGGAGTCGCCCAGACATGCGGCGGGGTCGGCGCCGGTCCTCTGACCGGACGCCAGTTGGGAGCTAAGTAGCGCTCCGATAAGAGATAGCAGGGAAAGAAAAGTAAGACGCAGGCGCGGCATGTGTAAATCCTCCGTCAGCGGATTGGGAATCTTGCGCCCTGGCTCGAAAAGAGAAGATTTGCACTGCAGCGCCGCGGAGAGTCAAGGACGACGAGAGCGGCGCTGATTTCAGTAGGGCCCGGGGGAAAGGCATCCTTACTCCTGCCGCTCCGCAAAACAATCAGCGGATACCATGCAGAAGTTCCCTGCCTAAGTTCCTAAGCAACTAACTGCTTGCTCGCCCCGGCCTCGAAACGGATCACGAGGTGTCGTACGTAAGGAGGGCCGAATAGCGGAATTTCTCGGCCTGAAGTTAGGACATCGTGAAACTACTTTGACAGTATGTCAAGAAGTTTTTAACAGAATTGAAATAATTATTTTCTAGTTAGCGCTTTGGTGGTGAATTTCAAGTTCTGGGATCCTGATGCCGCCACCTGATGAGTGAAGGGTGGCAACTATTGCCTCAAGCCAATCAAACATAGCTGGCACTTGACTCTGTTCGAGTTAGTTCAGGTATTCGGTTTCTAGGTAAAATCCGAATTTCGCCATTTGTGCCGTCCCCGAAGGGACTCGATTTCTTATTTTCAACCTACCCAGGACTCACGTCCTGGGCTACGGTTATTTCGCCCTTCGGGCTGGACCTTGATCACGCGGAAGGCGGACCTGAAGGTCCGCTCTACCCGAGCGTTCGCGACTAATCCTACACTGACGCCCAAATCGTTATAACCAGACTTTGCTGTCCCGCCTTAGCCAAAAGAAGGCTAGAACGGGGCACCCCACCGTCGGCGCGCTTCCCCTGCTAGGATACCGAGATTGCAATCCTCGGATTCGAGAGCATGGCCGAACACTCCGTCATCTTCAAAGAGCTGTCGTACATCTTCATCGCCGCCATCTTCGGAGGCGCGGTGGCCTGGCGATTGCGCCAGCCGCTCATTCTCGGCTACGTGCTGGCAGGAATTTTTCTCAGCCCGTTCACGCCGGGCCCCGCGGTGCGCGAAGCTCACACCTTTCAGATTGTCGCCGAGGTCGGCGTCGTCTTCCTGATGTTCTCCATCGGGCTGGAGTTCTCGCTCGACGAGTTGCGCGAGGTGAAGTGGGTGTCGCTGATCGGAGCTCCGGTGGGCGTGGTGCTGTCGGCGCTGCTGGGCGAAGGCGTGGGCATGCTGCTGGGCTGGGGCGCGCTGCAAGGCGTTGGTCGTCGGGATGATCGTCTCGGTCGCCAGTACCATGGTGCTGTCGCGGCTGCTGATCGACAGCGGGCAACTGCAATCGCAGCACGGCAAAATCATGATTGGCATCACGCTGGTGGAAGACCTGGTGGTCGTGGTGCTCACCATTCTGATGCCGGTGCTGGCCAGCCTGACGCCGCATCACGTGCTGGGCGTGGCGCAGGCGCTCGGCAAGGCGGCGCTTATCCTGGCGCCGATTGGATTTCTCGCGGTGTACCTGGTGCCGCGCGTGCTGGCGCAGATTGCGCGATCCAATAATAAAGAGCTGTTTCTGCTGGTGCTGCTGGCCATCTGCCTGGGGACCGCGGCTCTGACGGAGGCGGTGGGGCTGTCGCTGGCGTTGGGCGCGTTCGCCGCCGGCCTGATGGTGAGCGCGTCGGACTATGCGCATCGCGCGCTCGATCAGCTGATGCCGTTGCGCGATGCGTTCGTTGCCGTGTTCTTTGTGACCGTGGGAGTGCTGATTGATCCGCGAGCGGTGGTGCGTGAGCCGATGCTGCTGATCGCGATTCTCGCGCTCGTCGTGGTGGGCAAGTTCGCGATCTGGACCGGCGTGGTGAAGGTGTTTGGGTATCCGCTGAAGACGGCGGCGCTGGTGGGGACCGGGCTGACGCAGATTGGGGAGTTCTCGTTCATCCTGGTGCAGGTGGCGCACGCGAACGCGCTGGTCGGCGACGAGTTTTACTACGCGGTGCTGGCGGCGTCGCTGATTTCGATTTTGCTGAACGCCACGCTGGTGCGGTCGGCGCCGCGGTGGATGGGCGCGCGAAGCGGATCGACGCTCTGAAGCAGGTTAACCGATAAGGCACTCTCGCCGGTTTTAGCCTTGAACGCGGACGTGGCCGCCTCTAGGATTGAAGATGCTCCGGCGGCTCTCCCACCTTCTCGATTACCTCAGATAGCGTCTAAAATTTGGACGTTTGCTGCAGGGGCGGTGCAATATAATGTGGTTTCCACAGCTACAGCCCCAAATATAGTGTTTTACATCTTGACCCCTTCTCTCCTCCGTAAGTAGAGTGGGCATGATGTCTTTCGGCAGGATCGAGAGAAATTCTCGGATATTGCAGGTTGGAGCGTCGGCGACCGCGACGCGCCTGCACTGTCCGAACGGAGTACGCATTTGCTCAAACTAAAGAAGCTGCAAATCTTGGGTTTCAAATCGTTCTGTGATCGCACCGACCTTCGCTTCCAGGGCGACGGCATCGCCGCCATCGTGGGTCCGAACGGCTGCGGCAAGTCGAACATTTCCGACGCCATCTCTTGGGTGCTGGGCGAGCAATCGGCGCGACTGTTGCGCGGCGTCAACATGCAGGACGTTATCTTCGCGGGCACGCGCGAGCGCAAGCCCACTGGCATGGCCGAGGTCTCCCTCACTCTAGTCGACCCGGAAATTTTCGGCGACGTTGCTGAGCCCGAGATCGACATTCAGGACGATCTTCCGGAGGACGATTGGGACGAATCTGCCGTGCGCGCTGCCAAGGCCGACGACGTCGAGCGCTACTCCGAAGAAGTGCATCCTGGCCAGAGTGATGACGAAGACGCGCCCCAGATCGTGACCGATGCTGCTCACGATGCTGTCGCTCCGCATGTCGTGCTGAAGATTCGGCGCCGCAAATTCAAGCGTGCCTTCAAGGCCGGGGAGATCACCATCACCCGTCGCCTGTTCCGTTCCAGCGAGAGCGAGTATCTGCTGAACGGCAAGCTCTGCCGCTTGCGTGACATTCAGGACATCTTCATGGGCACCGGTCTCGGGCCGGAATCCTATGCCATCATCGAGCAGGGCCGCATCGGCCAGATTCTCAGCAGCAAGCCAACCGATCGCCGCGCCATCATTGAAGAGGCAGCGGGTATCACCAAGTTCAAGACGCGCAAGCGCCTGGCGGAAGCGCGCCTCGAAGACGCGAAGCAAAATCTCGCTCGCATCAACGACATCTTCGATGAAGTCACGCGCCAGATGAACTCGCTGAAGCGCCAAGCCTCCAAGGCTGAGCGTTATGCCAAGCTTCGCGATGAGATGCGCGCCAAACTTCGCGTGCTGCTGGTCAGCAAGTTCGCGCAACTGGATGCCGAGGCTTCCCTGCTCGCCCAGCAACTCACCGAAATCGGCGATGCCATGCACGCACAAAGCGAGGCGGTCCAGCAAATGGAAGGCGAACATGGCGAGCGCACGCAGCGTGGCTACGCCATCGAGCGCGACTCGCAGGAAAATCGCGAGCAGCTCAACCGGCTCTCGCTGGAGATCGATCGCGCCGCTGCTCGTTGCCGTACGAACGATGAGCGCTGTTCCGAACTCGATGCGCGCGCCGCCGCAGCGCAAGCGGAATCCGCCAACACCGAAGCGCAATTCGCGCGGCTGCAACAGGAACTGGAAGCCAATTGTGCGACGCTCGAGTCAGCCAACATCGACGTTGCCCATGCCCAGCAGGAATCGCAAGCCAGGCAGCGGGAGGCTTCGACGGCTACGACCTCGCTGTTGGAAGTCGAGCGTCAACAGGAGCAGCGGCGTGACGCCATTCTTGTTGGCGTCTCGGCGACTTCCGCGGTTCGCAACCGCATTACGCAAGCGGAGGAGCGCATTGCCGCGCTCGATCGCGAGGCGCAGCGCCTGCATGATGAAACCGCTGCCGCGGTCCTGCAACTGGAGACTTTTGGCGGGCAGCAGGGCCAACTTGGATTGGAGTTTGAATCCGCTTCGCAACGCGTGCTCGCTCTGGCCGCCCAGATCGACGAAACGCGCCAGAAGCTTGACGAAAAGCGCGCTGCGGAGACTACCGGCAAGCGCCGCTTGGATTTGCTACGTGCCGAGTACGCCGGCGCGACGGGCAAGAGGAGTTCGCTGGAAGCGGTCATCACCGAACATGGCTACACCACCGAATCGGTGCGCAAGCTGTTCACCTCGGGCGCGATGAAAGACGGCCTTGCGCCCGTCGGCGTGCTCGCCGACTTCCTCGAAGTGGAAGATCGCTACGAGCACGTGGTCGACGATTTCCTGCGCGACGAGCTGAACTACATCGTGGTCAAGTCGTGGGACGCGGCCGACGAAGGTCTGCGTCTGCTGCGCAGTGACGTGGATGGCCGCGCGACGTTCCTGGTCCATCCTGAAGATTCGCAGGCGAAGTTCTCATTCCTCTTCGACGAGTCCACGCACCAGGTCGCGCACGGCGATAGCGTGGTTCCGCTCAAGCATTGCATTCGCGTCCTCAATGGCTTCGGCAAATCGCTCGAGGTGATTCTGCCGAAGCTGGGCAACGGATACATCGTGCCCGACGCCAGTGCCGGCCGCGATCTGGCGCTGGGAAATCCCGATGCGTTCTTCCTCTCCAAGTCAGGCGAGTGCTTTCACAACGTCACTGTGACTGGTGGCAAGCAGCGCAGCCAGGGGCCGCTCTCCATGAAGCGCGAACTGCGCGAACTGCTGCAACAGATGGGCGAGATGGAACGCGCCATGGCCGGAGAAGAGTTGCGCGTGGCCGCACTGGGACGCGAAATCTGCGAGCTCACCGGACTGCTGCACCGGTTGGAGGAAGACAAGCGCGAAGGCGAGCGCCAAGCCATGACCTCCGGCCATACCCTCCGCCAACTGGAAGCGGAGATGGTCCGGGTGCGCGAGCGGCTTTGCATCTACGAACGTGAACTGGCTCGCGTCGGCGTGGAGCGTAGTCAGCAGCGGGCGTTCATCGCGGAGCAAAGCGGCAAACTCGCAGCGCAGGAAGAACAGCAGCATCAGCTTGAGATGGAGATGCAGACTGCCCAGAGCAGCCTGGAAGGCCTGCGTTTGCGCCGTGATGAAGCCGGCCAACTCGCCAGCGAAGTTCGCGCGCAACTGGCCACCCTGGAAGAACGCCGTCGCGGCGCGGTGACCTCCGTGCAGCGCATCGAAGCCATGGTGTCAGAGATCTCGGCCCAATTAGCGAAGCTGCAGTCGCAACGAGAATCGGCTGCCACCGAGAAGCAGCAACGCGAAGCGGACAATGTTCGCCTCGCGGAGCAGATAGTCGATTGGACCGCCGAGCGCGAATCCGCGCACACCCGCGATCGCGAATTGCAAGCCGAGTTGCAGACTGTCCGGGTACGGATCGTCGAATTGGAAGAGGCGCTGAAGGCCGCCCGGGAGGCGCTCGAGGCCGCGCGCGATCGACGTGGCCAGCTTTCCGTCGCACAGGCGCGCGCGCAGTCGGATGTGCAGCACATGTCAGAAACCTGCGTTCAGGAGCTAAGTCAGCAACCGTCTGAGCTGATGGCCAACGATTCCCTGCCCCGCATTGCAGCCGAAGAACTCGCAATCGGGGAGGAGGCTTATCGCGAGATGCGTACGCGTCTTGACAACATGGGTCCCGTAAACATGATGGCGCTGGAGGAGTACAAGGAAATCGCACAGCGTCACGAGTTTCTGGAAACGCAGCGGCTGGACTTACTGCAGTCCATTGAGAACACCCAAAACACGATCAAAGAAATTGACACGGTCTCGCGGCAGAAATTTGAAGAAGCCTTCAATATCATCAACGAGAACTTCTCCTGCACCTTCAGCAAGCTCTTCGGCGGAGGCCAAGGCTTCATGCGCCTCACCGACGTCGAGAATTCCGCGGAAAGCGGCATCGATGTGGTCGCTTCGCCCCCGGGCAAAAAGCTGCAAAATGTACTACTGCTTTCCGGCGGCGAGAAAGCGCTCACCGCGTTGGCGCTGCTGGTCGGCATCTTCCAGTATCAGCCCAGCCCGTTCTGCATTCTCGACGAGGTGGACGCGCCGCTCGACGAGGCCAATATCGGCCGCTTCACCGAACTGATTCGCGAGATGAGCGTGCAAACCCAGTTCATCATCATCACTCACAGCAAGCGCACCATGGGCATGGCGCCCGTTCTCTACGGGGTCACCATGCAGGAGCCGGGCGTCTCGAAGCTAGTGTCGGTCCGCTTCCACGAGGAGCAGGCGCGGCTCGCAGCAGTACGTTAATACAAGTCATCAAGCAATCGCTGTCGTAATGCACGCCGCCAAGATTGAAAATCGTTAAATAATCGACTGCCCCGCCCTAGCCAAACCATGGCTAGAACGGGGCACCCTAAGTTTGGACAGGGAGCGCGGTTGCTCCAGTGCAGATTGGCATTACCTCTGCAATTACTTGCCGGCATTCGCCATACTCGACTCAAACGTCACTCCCGTCTTGCTGCCGCTTAGATCCACTTCGGTAATGGTGGGAACGCCGCCACCGTTTTGCAGCACAAGTTGTGCGCGCTGAGTTTTGTTGCCGAGGTCTTTCACTTGTCCGCTGGCGCTGGCCACTTCTTTTCCGTTCTTGATGAATTTGACCTGGGCATTGGTGCCATTGGTCTCACACTTCACGGTGTAATCGCCGGCGGGAATGGTTGTGCCGTTTAGTTGAGCATCGTGGTAAAGGCTGATGTTGTCAGTCTTGGTTGATCCCGCAAAAGCGCTGATTGACATGCCCAACGCGAGGACCAATACAGTGAGGGGAGCCAGAATACGAGTCATTTGCCATCTCCTTTTTGATAGTTCGTTCTGGCGGCCCGCGCCGGCAGGAAGCACTTGCGTTTCCCGCCGGGTTGCATAGAATGTGACACCGGGGTTAAACAGCAACAGGGATCGGTTTCCAAGCCTCCCTCAAGATGGTCTCGCCTGGGCCGCCAAACCGCGGGCGAAACATTCTGTTTGACCCCTAAGCTTTTCTCGGGGACCGAGCGCTTGTGCGCCAGTCCTCCCCCCAAATTTTCTTCACTGTGATACGTTGTTCGCATTCAGAAAGTTCGCAACTTTCTAAATCTTTCGAGTGTTAGGTTGGACGAAAGTTCCCTATCGAAGTGAGCGCAACCCGCATCAATTGCGGGGATTCGCATTTCAGATAAAGAAATGCAGCATACGTCGGCGTGCACAATCCATTCGTCCCATGTAGTGTTCGTAGGAATGCGGAATCGGAGAGATAGATTTTCCTGTAGCCTGCGAAAATTATTTGTTTTTAGCTTCTTTTCTCGACATCCCGGCCGCACCAGGATAGATGGAGGGTCTGACATTACCGTGGGCCGCGCCCCTGTGCTCCTTGGAAGTGGTCGCCGATTGTGACTCGAGGCGGAACCCGTTACTTTGTGTCGCGAACTAACTCGCCATTGCCGCTTGCTGCTTCCATCCCATGCGATCGCGCAGAGCGGTGATGTGTGTCAGGTGATGCGTCGAGTGCCAAGCGTACATCGCCAGCATCCGGTCGAGCGAGAGCATCCCATGTTCAGGATGGTTCAGCGTTCGCGCAAAATCCGCGGGCTGCATCGCTCCCAGCAAGTCTACCCACCGCGAATGCAAGGCGGCCAACAGTTGCAGAGAAACTTCGACGGGTGTGATGGCTGTGTCGGGAAGTCTGGCCCAGGCGTCTTCGCGATAAGGCTTGATAGCCGGCCCATCCTCGGTAAGCGCGAGTTTGAAACGGACGTAGGCGTTCAGATGACTATCGGGAACATGATGCACCACCTGCCGTACGCTCCAGCCGTCAGGACGATATGGCGTATCGAGCTGTTGGGCACTCAAATGTCGCACCGCGGCGCGCATCTGCACCGGCAGCTTGGAAAGCACCTCGATGTAATGCACGCGGCGCTGGGCCATCTGGGGTTCGTCGTCAGGTGGAATCCACTCGAATTTGCCGATGGGGTACCGCAGGTCACTCATTGAAATCTCCCGTGCGTTAGCCTATCTTACTCCGAAATTGATCGCCTCCGATCTTGGTTGGCACCGTGGTTCAATCCTCAATCCAAAGTGCGCACTGACTCGGCAGGTTGCAATTCGATGCTGCATGGCTCGGCAGGACCGGCTTCCTCCGGATTGGCAATCGTGACCGCCGGCGATTTCTCTTTGCCGGATTGCTTGGCGGCCGACGCGCTTGCCACGCTCCCGCAAGTGACCACGCCCCGCCGCACCACGCGTACCTCCGCTGTCGCTGGAAATTTCATTCGCAGGTCGGCTTTCTCTATGACGTCGGAGAAGCTCTTCAGCCCTTCACTGCCTTTGATGAACTTCGCCTGTTCGACTTTCGCAGGTGAAATTAGGAGGAAGAACTGAGCGCTGCCTTTGCCGGATGCCGGCAGCGCGGTCGTTCGTTGCCGTTGCAAGTCGCGGCGCGCATCCTCAACTTTGTGGTCGAGTCCTTTGGTGATTCCCAACTCACTCAGATGTGTCCGTGCGCTGTCGCTTGGCGGATCGCCATCCAGGGCCCAGAGGTAGGCGCGAATCGCCTGCTCGCGCTTGCCCTGCTTCTCATAAATCTCACCCAGATGTTCGCCGATTGTGCCACTTCCGCTGGCTTGCCAGGCCGCATTGATGTACTGCTCGGCCGTGTCGAGATCCCCACGCTTAAATGCGATCCAACCTTTGGTGTCCCAGATCTCGTACAAAAACAGGGCGGCGGCCAGGTCCTGAAAGCGCAGGCTATCGAGCCTGACGTCGCGTAGCTGCGTCTGTAGCGCATCGATTGCCGCGTCCGCGTATTTGTCGGCGCGATCCAGTTGTACGTTTTGTTCCGCCAGGGAGTACGCAATGTTATTCCAGGTAAGGGGACTCGGAGATACGCTGATAGCCTTCTCGAATTGCGCCATGCCATTGTCGGTCTGGTTGGTCGCGATGTAAGACTGCCCCAGCGAGATCAACAGCACTGGATTGTTGGGCTGAAGGGTCACGGCTTTTTCCAACTCCGGAACCGCTTCGGCGAACTTCTTCTGAGCCACATATATTTGGCCCAGACTTGCATGAGCCATCGGATCGAGTGGGTTGATCTCGATTTGCTTCTGGAACTGCTGAATGGCTTCGCCGTACTTCAATTGCCGCTGGTAGGCCACTCCCAGATCGTTGTAAGCGTACGGGTGGTAGGCATCGATTTCGATCTGCTTCTTGAAGGCGTCAACCGCCGCATCGTTCTGGTTGAGTCCCAAATATGCGCGCCCCAGCTCGTCCCACGCGGTCTTGTGCTTTGGTTCCAGCTTCACCACGCGTTGCAAGAGGCCCACTGCCAGCTCGTAATTATTACTCTTGAGGGCCTGTACGGCCGAGTCCTCCAAATCATCGGCCGATTCATTGGCGCCGACACCTGCCGTCCCTGGAGATTTGTTGGCGAGCGAGATCTCTTGCGCCCCATCGGCGGCTACAGCGCGCCGAAAGGCGGCATAATCTTCGCGACGCGCCGCCGGCAGCTCCTGGCTGAGCACCTTCAAGACGCGCAATGCAGTCAACTGTCCAGCCTCGAACTTATAGGTCGACGCGTAATCGGCGTAGTCGCGCTTCACCTCGACTCCGATGGGAAGATGTATGGTGTACTTCGGCGATATGGTGATCACCGCATCAACGCTTGATTCTCCAAGCGCACCCAGCTTGATTGGTTTGGGATTGGTTTGGTTGTCTTCCTCCACCTCACCGTCTCCGGGAAGAACGATCTGCATAAACGGCAAAGCCATCTTCGACTCGGGCGCCGACCAGTCAAAATAATTATTGGCGGTGGCATCGAGATCGATCTGCAAGGGATCGTCAGGATTACTGGGATCGCTGACCTTCAGGTTGTCGATCTCAGCTCCCTTCATGCCGGTGCGTTGCACGACCATGGTGAAGAAATCCTTCCAGCGATTTCCCGGCATCTGCCGCAGGGCAAAACGCAAGAACAACTCCTGGTCACCACGCACGCGAATGGAGATATGCGCCTTCAAGGTTCCGGTTTCGTTGATGGAGCCCTTGATCTGCGAGCGATCGAAAGCTGGAAATGGCAGATCGGAAGGAGTCCACACCAGGGTGGCCTTGCCCGCGGGAGGAATTGCCAGGGCTTGCTTATTGCGCAAGGGAGCCGCCAGCATGCGGAAGGGAGCGACACCATTGGTGCTGTCGAGCCAGATGTCTTTTCCGTTGACTGGAACGCGCGTAATCACATGATCGAACTGCGAGGGAGAAGGAATTTCGGGATCGAGCTCGTGTTGCGACCCAATTAGCACCGAGGTTGCCTGAAATCCCTCGGCCGCCAACAACGCCGACAGCAGTGTGTTCTTGTCTTTGCAATCACCGTAGCCATTGGTTAGCACTTCGCTGGCTTCGTGTGGCTGATAGCGACCCAGTCCGAATGACAAGCTGACGTAGCGAATGTTACGCGACACATATTCGTACAGCGCTTTCACCTTCGCCATGTCGTCAGACTTACCCTGCACCAACTCTACGGCCTTCGCCTTGATGGCATCGTTCGGCTGGCGCCGGTCGTGTTCCAGAGAGGCATACCAGGCGCCTAGTTCTTCCCAACTTTGGAAGGTAGTCAGCTGGACCGTAGGAATTTCGTCGTGTATCCTGTGCGGATTCCTCGCCCTTTTCTTGCCATGCGGACTTTCCTCCTCATCTTTCAAGTGGGTGTAGGTCCAGCGATAGATGCGGCGGTCACCTTCGTCAGAAATCTTGGGCTCATAGCCGGGCTTACTCTTTAGCTTGATCTGTCGTCCCTGGGGTACATTGATCTGCAACTGCTGGTCGAGGATGATGCCTTTGTCGGAAAAGTTGACGCTGGTCCAGAACTGCCCCGGGGTCAGCGGATTCGTAATGGTACGGACGAACTCATACTCCAAAACGTCTCCGGGACGGAGCGACGGAACGCTGATATGTTTCTCGTGATAGTCGGTGTACACCGGAGCGTCGGGCAGAGTGAGATCCTGGATGGCCGACTCCTGCGCCGTAATAACGGTTCCGTCGGGCTTGCGCACGCGCACGTAGACGATCTCCAGCTTATCGCTGAGCGCACTGTATCCGACTTTGAGCTGGCCCAGCGCCTGCACACCGCTCTCGCTGACGATTCTGATTTGCGCGTCGAGTTGGTCCCGCCCAGTTCCGTCATTCTCGAAGCGCATCGTCTGGTGATAGTGCTCGATGACGTAGGCTTCCTGCGAATAGTCCGGAGGCGTAGGCGCTTGTGCCGTTGCCGCCTGTGGCGGATTCACCACCGTTGGTTGTTGTGGTGTCTCTTGCCCAGGAATTATTGGCATTGGAATGACAGGTGTTTGTGGCAGAGGAACGGCTTGCGTTGGAGTGCCCGCCGGCGTCTGCTGCGCAATTGCAAAGACCGTCGTGAGTATAAGAAGAAAAAGAAATCCGGCGAGAACTGGTTTCATGGCTGGGCAGCTGGGACGAATACCCATCGTACGCGCGGCCCACGCAGAAGCCAAATATCCCGTGAGGCATCCTCTCGCGGCTTTGGCATGAAGGATAAGTACTTTCTCGCCAGCAGCCCCATGGCGAAGTGAACTTAGATTGGGACATAAGAGTCTGAGCACAAACTGTGCCGTCTCTGAAGAGACTCATTAATTATCCACATTTCGCTCAAGGCTCACGCCCTGGGCTAAAATTATGTCGCCCCTGCGGAGTTCATGAACCCTATCGCGTTCGCAGCAGGTAAGCGTTTGCTTCGCGATTGGTTGTCACAGCAGAGTGGTGTCGCCAGGCTACAATGCTCATGCGCGTCAGGTCGTATGCACCGTAGATAATATTGGCGCGCCAGATGTCGCTTCGAAACGTCAATATCTGCCGCCTGAAATAGCGAAATATGTGATTACCAGGCCGGAATCGCGCTGACATGGTTTTCGAGGCCAGGCCTGGCACCATCGGCTCACATTGTTTCAGTTCGACAACGGCTAAGGCACCGTCGGTGGTGACCAAATCTCCCGTAGAATTCTGGCTAACATTCGCCATCTTAGGCCGTGGCATCAGGTGCACTGCTTTTATACAGCCAGCCACATTGAGATCGCGAATCACCTTGCTGCGTTCCTCGTCAATGTCGGAGGTAATGTGGTGTACGAATTGGCGACGCTCCAGGGAAAGCGTGGCTCCGATGTCATGGGTCGCCGAACTCACCCACAGGGTCTCGGGGCCTTCGCTGCCCGACCATTGCCACATGCGCAGATGATCGCGGCGGGCATAGCTGTTCAGACTGTTCTGCCAGTTCATATCGGCAGGCTTGCCGTCCAGGAGAAAAGGCCGCATGGGCGCCTGGGCGTAGCCGCTGTTATTAAGGAACGCGTAAAAGTCGCGGAAAAATGATTTCTTGTTGAACGCGTCGCTGGTGCTCCATCCGGCTTGCTCGAAAGCAGACTCCACCTCCTGGCGCGAGCCCACGAAGACCAGGTTTACCACATCCGCATCTACGAGCTTTAGCGTGGTGGAGTGCTGAGGAAGCGACTGAGCGAAACCGTCGAGGTCGAAGTTTTCCGTTCGACTAACGGCGCTTTCCATCGATGGGTCCAGCGGTGACTCAGATTCCTCGGCCAATCCGGTAATTGGTTCCGTGAGCTTGATGCGGAGGTCGGTGCCGGACGGGAAATAAATCTCCGGCTCGGGAAAGATGGGAAAGGTTGCTTTGAAAACGATCAGCCCCGCATCTGAATATGGGTTCCAGGTGGGCAAGTGCCGCAGGCGGCTGTTGATTGTTCCTTGGGGAGAGTCACTGCTACGGACTCCCTGGATCACACCCTTAGAAACCTGTTCGCGAGCATTCTCCACTTCCATCACCGTGGTAGACATGACTACCGGCGAGCCTTCGCTGGCCATCACGCGATCGAATTGGAGCTGCAAAGCGGCGGTCTCGTGGCGGATCCCCCACCCTACTTTGCGAACTGAGACGACCCTTCCATCGATTCCCGTGCCGACAGGGAACACCTCGCCGCTGCCACAGGTAACGGCCTCGATCAGAACGGCGTGTACGGGGTCGCCTGCTTTCGCGTTGTAGGAGGAAACCGGCGAACTAAGCCGAATCCAAAACGTTTGTCCGGCTGGGAGACTGTCACAGGCAAGGGCCATGGTGGAGCAGAAGATCAGTAACCAGGGAGCCAGTCGACGGCGGGTACCGGGAGAGACTCTCATCAAGGCCCGTATTCCTTTTATCGAGGGATGCCGTCATCATAAACGATAACGGCGCAAATTGATGATGACGGCGCACGGTTTCTCAATTACGCTCGTGGCCCCTACTTCTGGCGCTTGTCGGGAAGCTTCACCGGAATTTCCAACATCGGCCTTCCCATTCGCTCGGCATCTTCGGGCGTGACCCCGGCCATTTGCATCCTGCGGTCCTGAATCTGGCGCAGCACGGCAAGGATCTCCCGCTCTTGCTCCACATACTCTTCCTCGCTGATCGAGCCCTCCTCGAGGGAGGTTTGCAATTCCAGCAGACGCTCCTTGATGGGAGCGTCGTCGGTGTACTCTTCTTCCGCCGCGCGCGCCAGGGTCCGGAGGATGAACTTGAATCCCGTAATCGGCGACAACAGCAGATCGTCAAGAAAGAGCATTGCGGTCCTCAACCTGCACTGCTGGGTTCCAGCTTCAGACGGATGTTTACGAAATTGTAAGGCGGCCAAGGGCCCGTATACTTGAAGTTCAGGCGCTCGCCGAACTTCTTGGCGATGCGGTTGACCGCCGCGTCAAATTCGGTTTCGCGTTCTCGCTCAATCAGGAATGCGGCGTTCATGATCATCTTGTCGCCGATCGGCTTATTGTCGCGGGAGGCCACGCAGATGGTACGCAAGCCTTCGTAGATCTCGCGCAGATACTCTCCCGAGCGCTCCGTCAGGGCCTTTTCGATCATGCGTCCCAGTTGCATGCGGGCGAAGTAAGTGGATTGCAGATGCTTGCGCGTGATCTCCTGGTGGAAGCGATGGATCTCCTCATGGTCGCGCCTTAGCTCTTCGACGATGTGGTCGCGGTCCCATGAGACCTTCAGCCCGAATTCTACTTTTCCCTCCATCTGCTTCAAGACATCCTTCACCGAGGGGTAAATACTGCGCAACACCTCGCGAATATCGTCTTCGGTGCGGAACACCGTTCCGAAACTCATGGGAATGATGGTGTGAGTTTTCATCACCGTCTCGATGACATGTTCGTGGGCCAACGCGTTCTCGCGTGTGGGGTCGAAAATAAACACACCGGTGCGGCTGACTACGGCGGAGATGTCGCCATGCGTAACCGCATACACCATTTGGCCGGTTCCCCCAATGCCCATCTTGCCGAATGTGACCGGCTCTCTCGATTGGATAATCCCATACACATAACGGCCCTCCTGAGGAAGCTCGGGGGCGGAAATCGGTTCAGGTGCGAAGCGAATCTTCGGTTTGGGCTTGGAAGCCAGTTCAACCACAGGGGCCCCTCGCATTTGGATGGGATCCCGAGTTTCGATCTTTTTCTTCACCGTTTTCGCCGGCTTGGAAGTGGACTGCCTTTTAGCCGGTCGCCTTACGTTGCTCATGAACGTCCCTCAACAGTTCAGTAATCGTCTGCAGTAGCTCTTTGATGTCAATCGGCTTGAACAATACTGGAATCCCGCTTTCATCGGCGCGATCATTCGCTTCCTGTGTGGCATACCCAGTCAACAAGAGAGTGGGCATTTCGGGGTCTTTCTGGCGAGCGAACTCAATGACGTCGAATCCGTTCTCCTGCTTCTCCAGGGAGAGGTCACAGAGCAGGAGATCGACTTTCCGCTCCAACAGCATCTTCCGCGCTTGTTCCGCCGACAGTGCCGCGCTCACTTCGTATCCCTGCTGTTGCAGGATCAGTTGATAGGTCACCAGCACGTGGGGTTCATCGTCCACGACCAGGATGTGACATTTGCGCTGTGTCATATAGTCAATGCTTTCTACCGCACCGCCGGCAACGCGATGCTGAACACGGTCCCTTTTCCCAGCTTACTGCGGACGCGCAGCTTGCCTCCATGGTTCTCGATGATACCTTTGACGATCCACAATCCCAGGCCTGTTCCCCGCTCTCCCTTGGTGGTGACAAAGGGCTCGAACATGGTAGGCAGTATGTTCTCCGCGATACCACTACCGTTGTCCGCCACCAGGATGGAGATCATCTCTTTCATTTCGTTTTTGTAAACCCGGGTGCGAATTCGCAACGTGCCTCCCTGGCTCATGCTGTCCTTGGCATTCACCACCAGGTTAGAAAGGACCTGGCGAATCTGATCAGCCGATCCCAGGGCAAAAGGAATATCGCCAAGATCCTTCTCCACAGCGACGCCGGCTCTTTCGAGCTGGCGCGCGAACAGCAGCAGCGTGTCCTCGACCACGCTGTTCACGTCCACATTGCCCACCTGTTCGGCGCTGCGATAAAGGCCCAGCATCTGCCGTACGATGCGCGCCACGCGCTCTGTCTCGGCCTTCAGAATTTCGTAAACCGGGCCCGCCTCCGGCTTCACCTGATCGGTAAGCAGGAAGATGCAGTTCTTAATCGCCTCCATGGGGTTGTTCACCTCATGGGCGATGGTGCCGGCCAACCGGCCCGCCGCAGCGAACTTTTCCATTTCCAGCATGCGCCGCTCCAGTCGCAACTGCTCCAGACGACGCACCGAAGTCAAGTCACGCAGTACCGTCACGGTGTAGGCAACCAAGCCGCGTTCATCGTAAATCTTGCCAGAGCGGGCATCATATTCCACCTCCTGACGCGACCCCGGATGGGTCAACCGAATGCGCGAGCTTTCGCGGTCGGAAAACGAGTACGTGAATTTGGTGACGTAAGCGTCCAGCTTGGACTGATTGCGGACGTGCAGCCCAGAGCGGCGCTTCTCGGAGCCGATAAGGTCCTGCGCCAGAGCATCGAGCAGGACCACCTTGGCGTCGCGGTCACACACCACAATGGGGTCGCCCACGTTTTCGATGATCAGGTTCAGCCGGTCGCGGTCCTGGCGCACTACCTCTTCGGCCTGACGCAGACGATCATAGTTGGCGCGCAACTCTTCATCCGCGCGACGCAAATCAGTCACATCGCGCAGCACCGTCACCATGCCAGTATGGCGTCCATCCGGAGCGAAGCTGGGGGCCGAGACCGCTTCGAACAAGACCTCGTCACCCTCAATCGCGTCCACCAGCGTCATGTCACGCGAAGATTCGCTGCCCGAAACCACCATGGAAGATAGTGCAGCGGAGAACAGGAGGTTATTCAACTCGACGGCGCGGACCCGGCCCGCACTCACGTCCTCTGGAACTTTAAAGAAGCGTTCAGCGGCTTTGTTCTGCGTGATCACGCGGTGCTGCGGGTCGGTGAGCACAACGGGGTCGGTCATGCTCTCCATCACCGCCTGCATTTGGGCAATGACGGTTTCCATCCCCATCATGCGATTGTAGTAATGCTCGACCTTGAACAATCGAGAGAGATAGCGGTTGGCCAGCTCAATGAGAGCGCGCAGATCGGCGAGATCCGCTGTGCTGGCGGAGCGGTCCACCTCTGTCACCACAATGCCCGCGTAGCCGCGCATCTCGCAAAGGCCGCAGACCTGTTCCTGCAATTGCAGTGGCCGCCGGGAGTGGTAATTGTCCACGGACAGGCAGTCTCCTCGGCGCGTGCGTTCCGCTTCCCAGCAAGCCGTCTTGTTGCGATATATCAGCGGATGATAGTAGAGGTCCGGACCACGTCTGCCACTGCCTCGAACCAGTTCCGGCTCGAAACCATGCAGCACGCGGACAGGTGTGCTGTCCACGGCATAGAGCGAACCGCGAAATTGCTGCAGAAAAACTTTGGAGCAGTTGAGTGAGGCGACGGGAACGATTTCAGAGGTGTCGAAGTCTACGCGTGCGACCACTGCCCGCGGGTAGCCCAGCGCAACAATCTCCTCCAGGAGGACTGGAAAAATCTCCTCGCTGCGCTCGGCTCCAAGCAGGCGAAGCGCCGGACGGCGTTTCGCAGTCCGTTCGGGCATTTCTGAGCGCATGCGCATCTGTGGCGAAGCCATGGAAACCACTCCCCGATGTCGGCTTCCCTAGCGAGCGACGGTGCGACGTGTGCGAACCGGACGACGGGTGGTTTCGACCGTCGTAATTTCCTCTTCCGGCGCCCCCAGCTGGGGACGAGAAACCAGCCCGGTGAGACCGACGGCGTCGGCATACTTCAAATACGTATCGATGGAAGCCACGACGATGCGCGCTTCTACCGTGATGAGATCGATGCCGACCAGCGAAATACGGACCCAGGCGTCAATGACGATGCCTTTGTCCAGAACGCGATCAAGTACGTCGATCAGACTCGAACCGCCGGAAAGCCGTTCGACTGCCATTCCAGAACCCTCCTGCTTTGCTTCTTCCTAGCCGCTGCTGCTTATGCTTTCTTCTTAGCCGTCTTCTTTTGCGCTCGCCGTTTGACCGGAGCGCTGGGGACCCGCAATTCGGTTGCGGGTCCGGGCCTTGGTAGCCTGCGCGGGGCAGGCAGACTCGCCGGGTGCGTGAGATTGGGGTCGAACTTCCACCAGTTCAGGCCAATCTGTTCCGCCTTGTCGACCGAACAGACAAGGAGCCGAATGCGGATGGTCAACAGCTCCACATTGGCTAACGAAATCCGCACGTCTCCAGCTATGACCAGGCCCTTGTCCAACACCCGGTCAAGGATGTCGAGCAAGTTAGCAGTTCCTGAGACCGTGGGTACACGTTCCATGCTTTAGTCTTTAGGCCAGAAAGTACGGCTGTCGAAGCCAAGCCGCGGTCACGCTTCGACACAAGGGCAGTATCCTAGCGAACGCGGAACCCGCTGTCAATTGACCGAACGCCAAAAGACAGACGTTCCGAATTTCGCGTTGAATCTCTTCGCTTAGGTGGTGCACTCCCAACAGTTAGATGCACACGGGTTGCCTCTATTCCAACAATATTGCTCTTTGGACTGAGAATATTCTCCGGGAACCGCTTCTCCTGTGACCCAGGAAGGAAGACTACTTCGCCCCCCGACCGCGGGCGACGCTGAAATTACGATCGTCACTAATCAGCGGGGCGGAGCGCACCAGCCGAAAGCGTACGTTATCGCCACATTCGGAACAACTTGGAAAGGCACGACCTCGCAGCAGGGTCACCTCATGGTAGAGCCGATGGCGATAGTGCAGCACCTGATAGACGCCCGATTCCGGCACTTGATCGGCTGGTTGAAAAACTTCGTCAGCCATGTTGCCCCTGTCCACGTTCGAAAATGTTGGGAGACAGCGACCAGCAACTACGCGAATATATCACATTACGATAGATCCAGTTAGCCCGCCCCACTCCGAACTGGATGTGTTAGCAGCCTTGAAGCAAATTCACTCCAGAAGGTTGCCCAGCGGACCCAAATCCAGGTTCAGGTCCTCAAGCTTCAGGCCAAACTGCTGGGCCAGGTCTTTGATCTTCTCCTCCAGTTTCATCAGTGCCAGTCCCATTTCTTCCACCTGCTGGTCGGTGAGCGAGCCACCCTCCATCCGGCGGATCGCCTGTCGTTCGAGCAATCGACGGAGCAACTCGATCAGGCCAAGAACTAGCTTTGCCAAGCCCTGTTCGATGGTCTCCGGCGAGCAGTCAATGCGCTCTGGCGATTGTTCAGTCACGCCCTGCAGCTGCCGTCTCAACTGGGCCACGGCCTCTTCCACATCTTGGGGCGTCACCGGCTTCGGGCTATCCATGTTCGCCTCGCGGAGTGACAAACTCGGCCGGAGGCCAGGGCCCGCTCAAGCGAAGCCGTACCCCCTCCGAGGGTCCGGCGCTCTTCAACGACGTGATGAAGCGCTCGCGGCTCTCCCTCGGCACCAGCGCAAACCAGCGATGGCTTTTGCGCTCCTGCCGGGCACGCCACTCGCGCACCGAGTCAGCCGTGACGTTCTTCAGTTTGCTATCGATTGCCGCAATGCGTCCGGTCGCCTGCGAGCGGCGCTTCAGATATTCCCGACCGCTGATTGGCGTCGCCAAGTCGACCTGCTCATCCACGGCCCAGCTTCCCACCACCTCGTACTGCACGGCATCTCCGATACGTTCCAAGGCAGCGCGATACAGTCCACCTTCTTCAGCGAGGTGCTGGTTCATAACTTCTTCGCTCTCCAGCAAAGTAGGAAAGCGAAACGGGATTGGAGTGGCTGCGGCCAGGACCTCGCGTAGCACCTGGTGAAATTGCAGCGCCGCTTTCTTCGACGATTCGGCCCCAGTCAGGCACTCTTCCGGCTTGGCGATTTCACTCCAGTGGAGCTGTAGCCCCAACATCTCACGCGACTGGACCGCGCTATCGCAGACTCCCGAGGTTACGTTCACGGGCTGGTTTGGTAGGGTGACGCAATAGAGCAAGCAGGGCATTCAGGGCTCACGAATCCCGCGGCAAAGCGGAATGCTGTCGCTCAGCGCCGGAGCGCTCCATGCTACGCAGCGCTGTCTCGACCGACGTCAGGACCACATTCAAGCCGACGTACACGAGATCGACCCCCGCCAGGGAGATCACCAGGCTGCCATGGATCACCACGCCCGAGTTAAGCACGTGGTCCAGGATGTCGAGCAACGAAATATCGCCATTGCTATCCGTTACCAGCAATGAGGCCGACGATTCAGCAACCGGTTTAGTGGACATCGTCCCCCACGAACGAGTACGGAGGCCAGGGACCACTCCAATCGATCCGGCGGTTATCACGCCATTTGGTAGCGTACTCCTCTAGAATGCCTTCGAGCTTTGTGCGGTCTTTCCGGCGAATGAGAAAGGAGCCGTGCCAGACCAGTCCTGGCTGCCCGACACTGGCCTTTCCGCCTGGACTGGAGGCCACCGCCAACCCATCCAACGCCGCGATGAATGCGCGCACATCCCGGTCTGGAGTCTTACTGCGCCGCGGCCGCAAAATTTCAGCTTTCTTCTTGAGATAATCGTATCCAGTGACGGTTGCCACAGCGGGTGAGCTCTTTCCTGGCGCGGTCAGGAAAAGCTTGATGCCCCATTCGTCAGCACCGGCGACGCGCTTAAAGGCTGCGCGTAAGACGCTCTTGCGCGCCTTCAAGTGTTGCGCCATCGAGTCCGCGTTGAGAAAAACCGTGCCGAATCGCGCCGGCAAACAGGTCAGCTTGCCTGCAATCTCGCCCACCGCGTGCTGATGCCGCAATCCCGCCGACGCCAGCCATTCCAGATCTTGCATGCGCTCTACGAGGTTCTCGGCAAACTGATCGCGGGGCACCCAGCTTATCCAGCAGACATGTCCCCCGGAGACCACCGGCTCGACCGCTGCCGAACCGTCAACACCCTCGGCGGCGATTACCGGCGGCGCACTCATACGCATTCGCGAGATCGCATAGAGATACAGCACCCGACGGGCCGCCGGCTGTGCCGCTTTCTTCTTCGGCCGGGGCGTTGTTTTTGGACGAACGCTCATCTTAGTCAATGTGCGAGTTGAATTCCGTAACGCGAGCTGAATTCAGTACGCGAGTGCAATTCAGTTTGCCACGCGATTTTGTTTGCAACCTGAATTTAGTTTCACATGAATTCAGTTTCAACGAATTCGCTTTGCAATGTGAAGGGGCGCGGCTCCAGCCGCGTCGTTAGTCCTTTTTTTCCCCGAGCGGGCTTCAGGCCGCGAGGGATCTCCTGTTTCTTCAGCTGGCCACATTAGATCAAATCGCATCGCAGTTAGCCCGCATGGCGGCACTTTTCAGACCGCACGCGTTAGGAGGCCCTGTCCTCCGCGCTCTCACACCATCCGCCACAACTTTCGTGTGAACTTCTGCAGCGCCTTCCCTCCTGCGATCGCACTTTCAAATTCTCCCACCACATAAATCTGGCCCAACTTCTTGTGTAAGCTCGCCAGCGACGCCGCCTGCCACCCCCTGACCAGCGTACACCTTCGACAGCCCGTAGAGTCCAACAGGACACGATTCACGAACACGGCTCCGAGCGGTGCCTGCAACTCACGCAGCCCTTCCAGCAGGCGCCGTGTTTCGTAATCCGGAAGCGGCTCCGCAAGCGTGACCGTCATAATCTGACAGAGCTTGTCATCGCGCAAGATGGACAACAACTCCCGCACCTGCTGCGACAACTTCGCGATCTCCACGCCGGCATCGCGAGCGAAGGGTAGTGTACGGTGCGCCGCCAGGGTTTTCAATAACACGCGCGCCCATGCCAGCAGGCGGATTGGGGTTCGCAGCACTTCAAGCGCGTGCGCCGTGGGCGCCATATCAATGATCACCCGCTCCCTCTTCTCTTTATTCAGCAGATCGATAATGCCAAAGGTGGCGAAGATCTCGTCCACTCCGGGCGGCACTATATTGAGCAGCGCCAACAAGAACTTGCGGTCAAGGCTGAGATCGATGTGGATGCCGCGCGTCTCTGCGGTCATCGCCTGGTCCAGGCGGGCTCGCAGCTCCCCTGCCCATTGCTGGAACTCAGCGATCGCGTCAAACTCCGCGGCACGCAGTTTGGGGTCTCCCAACACTGGACGCAGGTTGCTTCCAACCTCCAGTGCAAAAATGTCGTCCAGGGAAGGCGCGGGATCAATCGAGCAGATACTCACGCTCTCATTCGGCGAAATTTTGCGGTTGTGGTATCCGAGAGCCGCCGAAATCGTGGTCTTCCCCACTCCTCCTTTGCCCAGCGTCAGCGTCAACGGCGCCCCGAGAGGCGGCCAGTCAGCCGTTTCAAGCTGGAAGCGCCCCACCTTCGCAGGTTTCGCGCGAAACGAACTCGGCAGTCGCTTCCCTTCGAATACGTGCGCACCAAAACGCCGCAGCGCCTCCATTCCCAGGATTGGACCGCCCGGATCTTCGCCCGAGAACAACTCGGCATCGCCAAAGCGCTTGCGGATAAACGCGCGTGCGGAACGGCTCTGCTTCCATCGCTGGCGGCAACGTGGACACGTTGTCTCGCTCCCAACCACGCGGTTCAACACGACGGCCGTAAAGCTGTTCTGCGGCTTGGCGGCCCGAAAGGAAGCTGCTGAACGTGCAGCCTGGTTGAGCGAAAACGGCTCCGCCGTGGTGACCAGTACCAACTTCGAGCCTGCGATAGACAGCGCCTGCTCCACCCGGTCCACCATCCGCGACCACCGCTCCACCGCCGGCTCCCGCGGTGCGCGCCCACCGAAATGCCGCGCCAGAACCACGTCACGCGAAGCCGCCGTCTCCAACAGATCGAGGAATTGGGCAAAGTGTTGCGGGATCTGGAACAACCGGATAGCGTGTCCCATAGGCGCCGTGTCCACCACAATCTCCTCAAACTTGTTGTCGATCAGTTCATCAATTGCCAGCAACGCCCCGACTTCGGCCATACCTGGCAGACTGGTGTCGAGCAGCGACGCCAACTCGTCGCCAGTAAACAGGCTGCCCCGATTCAACACCGCGAGTATCTCCTCGCGCTCCGTTTTGAGAAATGCATTGATTTGCTTTTCCGCATCCACCTGCCGGGCCCACAGGCGACCTACGGTTGGCAATCGCTTGGGTGTGTCGCCAAGTTTGGTTTGCAGAATGTCGGCCAGGGAGTGGGCGGGATCGGTAGATAAGAGGAGAATCGGCCGACGTGGCAGTTTAGCGGCCTGATGCAGTGCATAGGCGGACGAAACAGTTGTCTTCCCGACGCCGCCCTTGCCGACGAAAAAGGTTAACCGGGCCACCGCTCACTCTCGCACGAGCCACGTTACTGTCGCAACTGAGGCGAACGCAGCGAGATGTCAGAGTATCGGCAGGTTTTGCGCTAAGAAGTCAGCCGTTGCAGCCGAGGATTCCCAGGCGTCGAGTTCACACTAGTTGCTCGATTTTCTCGATGAGGACTTCGGGTGGTTCGCCCTTGGTAATGAACGCGTCGGCCATCTCCAGTGCATCCGACGGCAAAGAGAAGTAGGCCGACAAGAAAATGATGGGGACACCAGGCCGGCGGCGGCGCAGCTCTGCGGCTACCTCCCCACCATTGAGGTCTGGCATGTAGAAATCGAGCACGACCAGATCGACTTCGTTCTGCTCGAAGAGAGCTATCCCCTGGCGCCCATTGGTGGCGGTGAGCACTTGAAAGCCATGGCTCTCCAACATGATCCTTCGCACTCGGAGACCGATCATTTCATCGTCAACACAGAGCACCGTCTTCTGGCGAGCTGCGTTCATCCAATTCCCCAATTCTTCCGACATGGACTCAATTTCTATGTGCAAACTGCTGCCCGTCCTGCCACTTTCCTCTTAAGATTGGCTCGCTGAATATATAGAGAAGTCGTCGCCACTTTTGCGGCCCCAATGGCTCTTTTGACGTTGTATCGTAGGATCACAACTTTGCCCATGCCGAAAACGTCGTAGATGAACTGTATGTTACTGATTCATAGTCACTTAAATCATGTCCTGACGATGCTTTGGCGCCAAAGTTGTATTGCCTTGTCGGAGATGCAACCGCAAAAGCTTTTGCAGAAGTACGATAGATGAGGTTTTGAGTCGACAGAGACATGGAAATAACCTCAACTGCGACAAGTTACCTGTACCTTGCTACCAGACGCGACTGGCGTCATTTCGCTTCACGTTTCCCGCCGTGATATTTTTAGAGACTCCAACGTCTCACAGCCCCAATGACATGGCCCTCCGTAATGGTGTTGGCGGCAGCTGCCTTCTTCTCTATGGACTGTGAGCTTGCGACCTAAACTAGCGTAAACATAATCATGATTCGCTCTTACAAAGGAACCAGCCCCACCTTTCCGCCGTCGTGCTACGTTGACGACTCGGCGCAGTTGATCGGCGACGTGACGCTGGGTGAGAACGCCAGCGTATGGATGAACGCTGTGCTGCGCGGCGACGTACACTTCATCCGGGTCGGCGCCAATAGCAACATCCAGGATTGCAGCGTGCTGCATGGGATGTTGAACCAATGGCCCGTCATCGTGGGCGATTGGGTGACGGTGGGGCATTCGGTCACGCTGCACGGGTGCGTCGTCGAAGACCGCTGCCTGATCGGGATGGGAGTCGTCATTCTGAACGGAGCCCGCATCGGCACCGGTTCGATCGTCGCGGCCGGTACGTTGATCCCCGAGGGCACAATAATCGAGCCCGGCTCGTTGGTAATGGGAGTTCCGGGCAAAGTGCGCAAGAAGCTGGCCGACGAAGACCAGGAGACGATCCTGCGCTACGCACGGAATTATTTGGGCTACAAAGAAAATTATCTGGCGGAGAGGAAAAAATAGTTTTCAGTGGCTAGTTGTTAGTTGTCAGTTCGAAAAACTGCAGCTTAAGTCAGTCGCCCTGATATCGTGGGGTATTCTCACCACTGAGTTCGAGGTTGGTTCGGTGCTTCCCCGGGGTGAAATGAATGAACCCTTCGCGTCCAGACTGGACGTTGATAACTGACCACTAGCCGCTAACCACTAGCCACTTTCTTATGATTCGAGCAGTTCGTGGAACTCGCGACCTTCTGGCGCCCGATACCAACCTATGGAACCGGGTGGAGGCGAAGGTGCGCGATGTGTTCGCGCACTATAACTTTCACGAGATTCGCACGCCGATCTTCGAGGACACGCAGCTCTTCTCGCGCAGCGTCGGCGAAGAAACTGACATCGTCTCCAAGGAGATGTTCACCTGGGAGGACAAAGCCCGGGCCCAAAGCGAGAAGGCACAGTCGCTAACCTTGCGCCCGGAGAATACCGCCGGAGTGGTGCGCGCCTACATCGAGCACGGTCTCGACAAGAAAGGCACACTGCAGAAGCTGTATTACATTGGGCCACAGTTTCGGCGTGAGCGTCCACAGAAGGGACGCTACCGGCAGTTCTACCAGATTGGCGCGGAGATTATCGGGCCGTCAAGTGCGGGCAGCGAATCGCCATTACGCGACGCGGAAGTGCTGGAGATGCTGGCCACGCTGCTCGACGAACTCGGATTGCGCGACTGGCAGTTGCAGTTGAATTCGGTGGGCTGCGCTGAAGATCGCGCGCGTTACAATCAGGCGCTGCGTGAGGCGTTGAAGCCCGTGGTGCACCTGATGGACGCCGACTGCCAGCGTCGCGCTGAAACGAATCCGCTGCGCGTACTCGACTGCAAAGTGCCAGAGGACCAACCGATCATTGAGAAGCTGCCCAAGATCAGCGAGTACCTCGACGAGCCTTGCCGTGAACATTTTGCAGCAGTGCGAGCGATGTTGGATACAGTTGGCATTCCGTACACCATCAACGAGCGCATGGTGCGCGGCCTTGACTACTACACGCGCACGACGTTCGAATTCACGCATGGCGGACTGGGCGCGCAAAGCGCGGTGCTGGGCGGCGGCCGCTACGACGGGCTCTCGGAGTCGCTCGAAGGACCGAAAGCGCCCGGAATCGGCTTTGCGATTGGCGAAGACAGGCTGATTCTTGCGTTGCAATCGCAGGGCGAAACGCCGGTGGAAAAGGTGCAGGCCTATGTTGCGCCGCTGGGCGCGGGAATGAATGTGCATGCGCTCAAGCTGGCGGGAGAGTTGCGACTTGCGGGCATCACTGCCGACATCGGCGATGAGACCTTCCGGCTGAAGAAATCGTTCGAGACCGCTGAGAAAGCCGGCGCGCGATTTATTGTCATAGTCGGTGAAAACGAAGTCGCGGCAGAGCAGTACGCGGTAAAAGATTTGGCGACCGGCGAGCAGGTACAGGTGCCGCGTGCAGAGTTGGCGGCGTGCTTGCGACAATAGTATTTGAAATTGTCATCCCGAGCGGAGCGTAGCGGAGTCGAGGGACCTGTTGTTCGTCGGGCGAAAGCAGGTTCCTCCACTCGCGGCTGAAGCCGCTCGGTCGCAATGACAATCTTGCATGAATTTCATTTTTGCTAAGGAAGAGAATGCTCGATTTTCTCGGTGACCTGAAACGTACTCATATGTGCGGCGAGTTGCGCGCCTCTGACGCCGGATCCAAAGTTGTGCTCATGGGTTGGGTGAATAAGCGGCGCGATCTTGGCAATCTCATCTTCCTCGACCTGCGCGACCGCAGCGGCATCACGCAGATTGTAATCACTGCCGATGCCGGAGCCGAAGTCCACGACCGGGCGACCGCAGTCCGCTCTGAGTTTGTCGTCGCCGTCGTCGGCCGTGCGAAACTGCGTGATGCAAACACCGTCAACAAAAATATTCCGACAGGCGAGATCGAGGTCATTGCCGACGAACTTCGCATTCTGAACGACTGCAAGGCGCTGCCATTCTCGCCTAGCGACACGGTGCTGGCCAACGAAGAGGTGCGCCTGAAGTATCGCTATATTGATCTGCGCCGGCCCGAACTGCATCGCAACATCGAACTGCGCCACCAGGTTGCCATTGCCATTCGCGACCATTTGAACGAGCAGGGCTTCTACGAGATTGAGACGCCGTTCATGACGCGCTCCACCCCCGAAGGCGCGCGCGACTACCTGGTGCCCAGCCGCGTGTATCCGGGCGAGTTCTACGCGCTGCCGCAATCGCCGCAGTTGTTCAAGCAGATCCTGATGATTTCGGGCTTCGACAAGTACTTTCAGATCGTGCGCTGCTTCCGCGATGAAGACCTGCGCGCTGATCGGCAACCCGAGTTCACGCAGGTCGATCTGGAGATGAGTTTTCCACGGCCGGAAACGGTCTTCCGCGTGGTCGAAGGCTTCCTGAAGGCGGCGTTCCTCACCATCGGCGCGGAGTTGCAGATACCGTTTCCGCAGATGTCATACGACCAAGCAATCCGCCTTTATGGCATCGACAAGCCTGACCTGCGCCTGCCGGCAATGGCCGACGTGCGCGAGGCATTCGCGGCGGACCACCTGGAGACGCTGCATGTCGATTCCGAGCTACCGGTTGTCGCGATTGTCATTCCGAAGGTCGGTGAGCTGTCACGCAAAGAACGAGACGAAATCAAGACCATGTTTGGCGATCGCAAAGACGCCAAAGTTTTCGAAGACAACAAGCGGCTGGAGAAATCATTCCCGGATGCCGTTGCGAAGATTCGCAGCTTGGCAAAGCCGAACCCCGAAGACCTGATAGTCGTGGTGGCAGGAGCGAAGCGCAGCGAAGCCGCAAATGCTGTGAAGTCGCGCCAACAGGCTTACAGCGTCTATTCCGCCGCCGGGCAGTTGCGACTTGCGCTAGGACAGAAATATGCCGAGCGACACGGTGCATACAAACACGGAAACTTCCGGCTGCTATGGGTCACCGATTTTCCCATGTTCGAATGGGATGAAACGGAGCAACGCTGGAACGCAGCGCACCATCCCTTTACCTCGCCGCACGAGCAGGACATGGATAAGCTGGAGAGCGATCCCGGCGCGGTTCGCGCGTTGGCTTACGACGTGGTGCTCAACGGAACTGAGCTGGGATCGGGCTCGATTCGTATTCACCGCCAGGATATTCAGGCAAAAATCTTCAAAGCCCTCGGCATGTCTCCCGAGGAGCAACAGGCGCGCTTCGGCTTCTTTCTGGAGGCGCTGCAATATGGCACGCCGCCGCATGGTGGCATAGCGCTCGGCCTCGACCGCATTGTGATGATTCTGGCGGGCGCCGAAAGCCTGCGCGAGGTGATTCCCTTCCCCAAGACCGCAAAGGCGGTTGACCTGATGGTAGACGCGCCCACGCCGGTGAGCGATAGACAGTTGAAGGAGTTGGGCATCGCAGTGCGGAAGGCAACAACTGGCAATGAGCAATAGTGGTTAGCAATGCACTTACGAGGAACACATGTCCGACAGCGGCAGCGTGATACACACGGAAGTTCGCGGGTTCGATCTCTGCCTGGACGAAACCGCGTTGTTGTTGTCGAGGTCTGGCGAGTATTTGACTCCTCCCATTCTGCTCACCCCTGTGGACGCGGAGAAGCTGGCCATGGAAATGGCCAAGTCACAGTTGTGGGAGTGGAACCAAATCGAGGAACTGAAACGTAAGGCTGAGAAACGCTACAAAAATTATCTCGGCTCGTGGCTTGTGATGTGTTTGGCCGCCTTCAGTGCCTATGTCGGCTTTCCCGGTTATTACTCTGCCTGTATTTCTGCTCATGATTTCGATTTTTCTCTGGTGGCGAGCCGGCTTCCTGGAGCGCAAGGACGAGGAGGCAGCCCGCGAAGAGCGGAAACAGTTCACTCCAGACTGGAGCTACATTCGGCAGAGGCTGGAGGCAAACATCACAGATGGCGGAGACCCAAGTAAGAATTCTGAATGAAATCGACATCTCAATCGCGGAATGTCTGCCGTCCCTGAAGGGACTCGATCTTGAATTTCCACGTTACCCAGCGCTAAAGCGCCGGGCTAAAATCTTTCGCCCCATTCGGGGCTGATCTTTGCGTGCTTCTTTCAGCTCTTACGAACGAAGACGGATAGAGATACGAGGACGAAGCTCGCCATCACCTTCTATCCACTGATCACTTCTGCTTTCAGTCTTTGGCCATCGCGTAATAACCCTGCCGGGCTTGGATCTTGTAATCGCCGGTCTTGCCATGGATCTGGATCTTGCGATAGCTACCGTCGAGCTTCGTGTTAGTTGGCGTATAGCCAATGTTGTACTGGCTACGCAACTCGTTCTGAATCTGCTCGAATGCCTGGCGAAGCTTGTCCTGCTTGTTGCCGACCTCGATTACGCGGCCGCCGGTCTGTTCGGCCAGCTTCTTCATGTCGTAGTCCCCACTGTAGCCGAAGCCGCCGTAGAATCCGCGATCGGCAATCAGGATCACGTAGCAGATAGTGTCGGCTTTTTGTGCGGCTTCGATGGCGTCTTGAATGCGCAAGCGGCTGCCCTGGTCTTCGCCGTCGGTAAAGATGATCATTGCCTTGCGTCCGACTTCATTCTTCAACTTCTCGTTAGCGCCGAGGTAGATTGCGTCATACAGCAGCGTGCCCCGCGGCGTGGTTGGAATTGGACCACCACCCAGTCCTGGTGGGCCGCCACCCATACCGGCATTGATCTGCACCTTATTAAGCGCCCTGGTCAAATCGTGCACGTTGTTGGTGAAATCCTGATCGAGGTCCACATCCACATCGAAGTTAATGACAAAGGCCAGGTCCTTGTCACGAAGAACAGCATGCAGAAATTCAGCGCACGACGTCTGCTCAATGTCCAACACACGGGTCTGGCTGGCGCTGGTATCGATCATGATGCCCAGGGTCAGCGGCTGGTTCGATTCTGCAGAGAAATACTTGATGGTTTGCGGCTTCCCGTCCTCAAGCACCTCGAAGTCAGTCTTGGTGAGGTTGGAAATCAGCATGCCGTGTTTGTCCTTCACGTTGAAGAACAGGTTGACGACATTCACCTGCGCCTTGAAGGTCTGCAAGTTATCGTCTTCGGCTGGAGCCTGCGACTGCTGATCTTGGGCCGGCGGCGGCGACGAGGGATTTTGCGACTGGGCCGCGATCCCCAGGCTGCAAGCCAGGATGAGGCACAGGATAGTGGCGAACTGCCGAAATCGGTGGACCAACATAGCTTCTATTTCCTATCGGATGCATCCATTGTAGAGCACGGCAATGGATTCCGCTGCGATGAGGGCTGCCCAGGCTTTCCCAGTGCGGTTATACTGTCCAGAGTTCCGGCAATCTGGGAGACAATAGAGATTACATGTTCAATCGCCGATTGAGCTCGCGGATTCAATCCGCCATACTGGTGGCGGCGTTGAGTTTTACTGTCAGCTACGCCATATCGCAAGAGCAGAAATTGCCCGACGCTCCCACGCCGCAGAACAATGCGCCTGCACCCAGTGTCAACTTGCCGTCCCAAGGGACGCCCGGGGACCAGGATTCTTCTTCGAGTGGAAACCCCGAAGCGCCGCCAAATACTCGCAGCGGACAGCAGGAGCCGACCAATCCGGAAGCGCCGCCTCCAGGGTCGGAGCAAATCAAGACGGTCCCCGCTGGCAGCGCCTCCAATGCCGGCGAGAGCGGTCGCGACGAGTTGTTTCGGCTGCAGCGGACGGTCAGTTTCGTTACCGTCCCGGTTACCGTGAAGGACAACGAAGGTAAGCTGGTGGACGGTCTGCTGGAGAGCGACTTTAGCATTTACGAAGACGGCGTCAAGCAGCAGATCAAGCTTTTTACCAGCGATCCGTTCCCACTCTCCGCCGCATTGATCATTGACCAGGGCATGTCGGACTTGACACTGAAGAAGGTGAACCTAACGTTCTCCGCCCTGGGTGGATCTTTCGGCCCATTCGACGAAGTGTCCGTATTCACGTATGGCAATACGGTCAACCAGCGGTCCGATTTCGGCAATTCGACTCGCATGGAGATTGCGCTGCAGCGGATCAAGGATGAGCGCGGCCAGGAGCCCAGCGCGCCTCTGGTGGGTGGTCCCTTTGGGGCAGGTCCTGTGACCAATAGCAAGCCGGTGCCGGGGGGTAAGATGGTCTACACTCCGGAAAAAGAATCCCATGTGTTGAACGATGCCATCCTGGCGGCCGCTCAGAATTTGGCCCACCGTCCACGCCAGAATCGCAAGATTATTTTTGTTATCAGCGACGGGCAGGAGTTGGGCAGCCGCGCCAGCTATGCTCAGGTATTGAAGGTACTGCTAACGGATGAAATCGCGGTTTATGCGATCGGCGTGGACTCAGCCGCCATGCCGGTCTATAACAAGATCGAAAAGGCGCGGATTCCGGGCTTCGGATATAGCAACATCCTGCCGCGATATACCAACGCCACCGGCGGCGACGTGCTGAACGAGTTCTCCAAGGAGTCCATCGAAAGCGCCTATCAGCGGATCACTTTGGAAGCTCGCAACCAGTACACCTTGGGATATAACACACCGCAAAAACCTTCCAGCAATTACCGCGAGATCGAGGTACGCGTGAAGCGTCCCGGGCTGGAAGTCTTCGCCAAGCATGGATACTACCCCCTGCCTCCACAAAGGGCCGAGTCGCTGACGGCCGATCAGCCGGCGGCGGGCGGGGATACGGCAGCGCCTCCGCAAACACCGCCGCAGTAATTGGCGGGTAACTGGCAAAAGCGACCCTTGAAAATGTTTCGCAAACAGGACTAAACGAGCGGTTCGTGGCTAATTGCCTGTATCAAGTGCCATCAGGTGCTGAATGCCGCGGGACTGTCATTTCAGCTTAAAGCTTCTTAACATCTGCTCGAACGTCGGACGCAGGTTCGCAAAGTCCTTCTCTGGCGCAATGAATACCAGGTAGATCACGCTTCCGTCGGCGCGCTGCGTGGTCACCAGCCAGTCACGCTCCTGCACTGCCTGGTTGTCTTGTTTGATGGGTGACGTGCCAATCATTTCCTGCGAGCGTCCGGGCACGCCGTTCACACGAATGCTTTCATCGTTGCCGATGGTCCGCAGACCGGGATTCGACTGGCGCAGATTGGCAATCAGTTGATGGGTGGCCGCGTCGAGTGACATATCCGTCTCAGGTTGAAAGTAGTCCATGATGACTCCGTATGCCACCGCATTCTGCGCCAATCCACCCCCCGGCGCAATCGTCACCGAGGATAACGGATCACCGTAAACCTTCCAGTTCGAGGGATAGCTGATTTCAAAGGCGTTGTTATTGAGGGTCTGGAAAGAATGGCTGGGCGCGGCAATGGAGCCGCCGATTGCACCCCTCGACTGCCCCTGCGTTACTCGCTGTCCCGCCTCAATCTGTGCCGCCGTCAGAGGGCGCCGGGCCATCGCAAGCTGATGGATGCGATTGAACTCCGGCGTGTTCTCGATAAAGCTCTTCGCCGGAAGAACGGACACCTCGTGGCTCACGGACTGCACGCGGTTCCCAGGATTAGGGTGATCGCTGAGGAACTGGATACCAGCATCGCCTTGCGCTTCGAGCTTGCGGAAGAATTCGGCCATCTGCCTGGGATCGTAACCAGTGTCGTACATGATGTCGGTGCCCAGCAGGTCGGCTTCATTCTCCGCCTGTCGGGAATTGTGCAAGAAATACGACCCCACGCCGAAGCTGATGCCCATCTGCGTCAACTGCGCCAAGGTGCTGGAATTTCCGATGAGCGCGCCCAAAATCTGCAAGGGCAATTGCGCTTCCATCTGTTTGGTCGCTGCGCGGGTACCATGACGCAGCGCGACGTGAGAGATTTCATGCGCCATCACGCCAGCCAGTTGTGCTTCATTGTCGGCGGCTTGAATGGTTCCCAGATTGATGTAGATAGGACCGCCCGGAATCGCGAAGGCGTTGATCTCCTTCTGATTGACTACATGGAAGCTGTATGGCCACTTCTCTCCCGGAGCATGTGCCGCCAGCTTCGCGCCCAACTGTTGCACATACTGGGCGATGGGATCGCTGCCGGGCAATAGCGGCAGCTTCTTGCTGACCTCGGCCGCCGTCTGTTGTCCAATTTGGATCTCCTGCTGGCGGGTGAAAGCGTCGGAACTGGTGGACGGCTTAAAGCGCGCGTCCGCGGCTTGCGGCGCAGCTATTGCCACCGCGAGCAACAGCGCAAACGCTTTCGCGGGAAAGCGGACCGCAGGACGCATATCCATGATCTTAAATATTACCTTTTGCGTATCAGAGAGAGGCGAGAAGGAATCGCAGGGGTCATGAAGACATAAGAGCCGGGGTACCTGGACAGCCGCTGAATTTCTTTCCGAGATTCGCCGGAAGCATGACATTCCGCGTTGAAATTCTCAGCGGCTGAGAGGGATGCCGACTCTTCAGCGTCTTGATTCCCTATTGTTGACAGCCCAAGTTCACTTGCGATCGGCCAGGGGAACAGTACCAATCTCGCGGCCACGCGATCCAGTCGATCCTTTGCCCTTGCCGGCGGCCGCCACGTGAGCACTGGTTTCTTTGTCGTAACGCTCCAGCAGGACCGGAACCAGCGCGCCTTCAGCCTCTTTCACGAAGGTCATTCTTCCGTCGCCGTTGAGATCGATACGGATAAAGTCACCCAGCTTCACTTGCCCGGTAGCCACCAGGTTGGCCAGCGGAAACACAATGTTCCGTTCGATAGCACGCTTGAGATGGCGGGCACCGTATTTCAAATCAGTGCCTTCAGACAGCAGGAACTGTTTGACCGGCACGGTACAACTGAAAACGAACTGATGATTACCGGCGATCTGTAGAATGCGCTGCTGCACCAGGCCGAGTTCGATTTCCAGAATCTGCTCCAGGTGCTCGACGCGCAACATGCGAAACACTACGATCTTGTCGATGCGGTTCATGAACTCGGGGGAGAACTTGCGGCGCGCGGCCTCCACTGCCGTACGGTTGATCTTCTCGTCCAGCCGAACGTCCATCTGCGCCGGTGTCTGCGCAAATCCCATCCTGCCGTTAATCAGCTCGTTCATCTCGGCCGCGCCGAGGTTCGAGGTCATGACGATGACGCACTGCGAGAAATCGACACGGCGATTGTCACCCAGCGTGAGCGTTGCCTTGTCAAGAATGCCGAGCAACAGTTGCCACAGCGCGTCGGAAGCCTTCTCGATTTCGTCGAATAGCAGGATCGACAGTTTCAGTTTCTCGGTGTGCCACTGGTTGAGCGCTTCCTGAGTGAGCAGCGGATGGGTCTCACGGTGCCCGAGATACCCAGGCGGCGAACCGATCAGCTTGGCGATCTCATGCGAATGTTGGAATTCGGCACAGTCGATCTTGATACAAGCGTGAGGATCCCCAAATAGCGACTCCGCCATGGCTTCCACTACGCGCGTCTTGCCGGAGCCAGTTGGCCCCAGGAAGAGCAGATTTCCAACCGGCCGTCCCGGAGGATTCAGTCCCGCTAGAAACATCTGGTAGATTTCGGCCACCTTTTCGACGGCCGGATCCTGGCCAACAATCCTGCGCCGCAGCGAGGTTTCGAATTCCAGCGCGTCGCTGCTACGTAGCGTGGGATCGAGAGTTGCGTTCAGTCCAGTTTTCATAGTTCTTGTCAACCTATCGGCCGGCCGCTGACGAGCCGTGACCAAGCCTTTGTCTTACTGGAAACATTAGATGCAGTCAGAATCAGCGCGGCGACTTACTGATTAGTCAACAATTAGTCGACAATTAATCAACAAGTAGTCGCAAATTCGGAGAGGTTAAGGCAACCCGAGCCGTTGCTCTGGGACCCGACGTTCGTTCTCAACTTTTCACAGCCCGCAAGAGCTGCGGGCCCTGAGAACTGTGGCAGATGGCGACACCGTCCCCGTCTCCAGCGAGCCTCTAGGAGCCACGATAGGCGATAATGGGCGAAAGCATGTCTCGGCAACCTCTATCGGCAGACGCGGCGCGCCTTGGCGCACGGGCAGGGTACATTGTTCTGATCCTGCTATGCCTCGTCTGGTCGGCAACGGCCCAGCCGGGCGGCAACGCGTTGAGCTCGCTGCTCGTTAACAAGAACAATTCGCAAGCCAGCCAACCCGCTCCTCAGCCTGCTCCTCCCGCTGGAGCCCAACCTCCGGCAGCCATTCCGCTTCCCGAGGTGGCAAGCCGTGCGGAAGAGTTGACCCGCCTGCTGCGCGGCATCCGTAACCAGTTACCCACGCAGGACCAACTCGACAGCATGAAGGCCGCGCTGACCGAACGCGAGACCTTGTTGCAGCCCAAGAAGAAAGAGGTTGATGCGTTGCTGGCTGGATCACCCAGTGGGTTGGAGCTGCGGGAGCAGGATACGTACTGGCACGTCATTTCCACCGAGGGCGCTGCCACGCGCAAGCAACTGCTGGATTGGGCCAACGCTGCCCAGTCGGCGGTGCAGCAACTGCAAGCCTTGCAGCCGCAATGGACAGCGACTCTAGAGGAAAACCAGACCACTCCCGACCTTGGGCCTACGCTCGACGTGATCCGGGGGGCTGTCAATGGTATTGAGACAACGAAAGCGCAGGCGCAGGACTTGCTGCGACTAATTGTCAACCTGCAAGTGAGCGCGGCCAATCAGCACCAATTGGCGCTCGATGCGGTAGACCGGCTGGGAAACGCGCGCGCTCAGTTGAAAGACCACGTGCTGCAACGCGACAGCCTGCCGCTGTGGCGGGTTTTCCTCCGGCGGCAACAGGGCGAGACGCGCGATTTTTTTGGCAATGCCGGTGCGCGCATGATCAGCATCAAGGCGTTTGCCCAGGAGAACCGTGGCCCATTTGTCGCCCTGGCGTTGCTGTTGGGGCTGTCGCTCTTCGGCGCATATCGGTTATCGGTCAGGACCCGCGGAATGCAGCCCCACGATGAACGGCAAGCGCAGGTGCTGATGATTACGCGCCATTGGTTTTCGCTCGGAATTTTGCCGCCGTTGCTCACGGCATTCCTGCTGGCGCCGCTGGCGCCTTTGCCCCTCATCGGCCTCGCCATTCTGCTTTCGTTCTTTTCGATCCTGGTGTTGTTGCCGCCGCTGATCGAGCTGCCTTTCCGGCTACCACTGTATTGCCTGGTGGGAGTGTATGTCCTCAACGCACTTCTGGTTTGGGTCCTACTTTCGCCCTCGAGCAAGCGGGAGGTGCAGTTTTTCGGCTTTTTAGCGGCGATCGTTCTCTTCGCCTATCTGCTCCGGCCTGCACGAATCGCCGATGCGGAGAAAACCGGTCACACTCACTCTTTTCTCATCTTCAGTTCACGCGTGGCCCTGGCGGTTCTGGCACTGGCGCAGGTAGGCAACGTATTCGGTTATTACCAGTTAATGCTGTATCTGACGGTGGTGTGCATCTATGGCACATTCATCGCCCTGGCTGTCTTCACTGCGTTGCGCGTCTTTTCTTTACTGTTTCTGGCCGCCCTCGAAGCGCCATCTGCCGAGCGGCTGGCAGTGGTGCGCCTGCACCGTGCGAGCATCGCCCGCTGGACACCGCGCATGTTGCAATGGGCGGGTGGTTTCATCTGGCTCGGCGCCACGCTCGAGCTCATGGGCGTACGAACATGGGTTAACGAGAAGATCGTTGCCCTGCTCGACTTCAATATCGTCGGCGGTTCCGGCAACATCACGCTGGGAGGCGTGCTCGGCTTCTGGGCGATACTGCTGGCCGGGTTCGCATTCTCCACCTCGCTGCGCTTCCTGCTGCGGGAAGAGCTGCTCAAGCGCCTGCACTTGAAGCGCGGCATCCCAGAGTTGATTTCGACCACGCTGCATTACTTGCTTCTGCTGCTGGTTTTCCTCTTCGCGGTGAACGCCGGTGGCGTGGCGCTGAACAAGTTCACTGTGATCACCGGCGCACTCGGTGTCGGCGTCGGCTTTGGGTTGCAGAACATCATCAACAACTTCGTCTCTGGACTGATTCTGCAATTCGAGCGGCCCATCCGCGTAGGCGACGTCGTGGAAATTCAGGCTGGCCTAACCGGCACCGTGACCCGCATCGGCATCCGCGCAAGCACTGTCCAGACCTTCCAAGGCGCCGAGATCATTATTCCCAACGCAACTTTCATCTCCAGCAATGTGACCAACTGGACGCTCTCGGAGGCCAGGCGACGGGTGGATTTGCCGGTGGGCGTAGCCTACGGCAGCGATCCCAAGTTGGTCAGGGACCTCCTGCAGCGCCCGGCGGTGCAGCATCCCGACGTCCTTACTTCGCCTGATCCCGCCGTCTTCTTCAAGGAGTTCGGAGAAAGCGCACTGAACTTCGAGCTGCAGTTCTGGGTGATGCAGGAGAGCAACGTTACCAAGGTGAAGAGCGAGGTCGCGCTCGAAGTCATGCGGCTGCTCTCCGAGGCGGGCATCGAGATTCCATTCCCGCAACGCGACCTTCACCTGCGAGGTGTGGATCCAACCGCGGCCGGGCTGCTGGCGGGAAATGGAGCCACGCCTATCTCCGCCGAGAACGATGCCGAAGTAGAATTCAGGAGCCGCAGCAAGAGTTCGGTGGCAGGAGAATGAAGCGTGCCGCGGAATGCAGCGTTCTAGCATGTTAATTCGGGGTTAATTGGACTCTGCGGACCTTCCAGCTGCGTGAATAAGAGGCACAAATAAGAGTGGGCCCACGCTTGAGTGCCCACTCTGGTATTTCCGAGTTCTTACGCTCTACAGCAAGAATCGACGACGGATTGTGCCGGCAAGCAGGATCACCCCGCTACCCATCAGAAACAGGCTCCCCGGTTCAGGAGTGGTGGTAGAGACCGGATTGACCGAGGTAAGAAGCATCGAGTCCCCGTTTCCGTTATCGGTCGTCAGGGTGAAGTAGAAGGTTCCGAGCGGGCCGCCGTTACCGAAGAAGAAATTGAAGTCTCCGCTGTTGCCATCAGGCGTACCCCAAGGGCCGCCATTGACCGTTGGCTGGCCGACAAGCTGTGCAAACATGTTCAGCGCACCGCCGCCAGTATCCCAGTAAGTGTAGGTGCCAAGGGAGCTGCACGCACACAGATCGGCTTTCGTCCAGGTACCATTGCCCACGGATGCTCCGGTAACTGTCAGCGTGAGGCTGGTGATGTCGTTATACATGTCGTAAGCGGGACCGCCGGGATTTGGCAAAGTGGTGAGGTCAAGGGTTATCTGTCCAGTCGCCATTGCGTTGTTACCGAAGGAAGCGCCGGACCAGGCCAGGTCGTACGTCTGATAGACATCTGCAAATGCGGTGGCCGCCAACAATAGCAAACCAACCGCAAGCGCGTATTTGAAAAGCTTCATTGGAACCCTCCTGTATTGAGCCGCAAAATATTGGCGCGTGTGCAGCGCGGGCCAATTCACGATGAGGCAACAACTACCTGGCAGCAAAGTGGAAAACGTAAGCGTGACTGCGCTGGCCGCACGTTACTTCGTCTGGAGTTTCCGCTCAGCTTCCAGTGGCCCGATACTATATACCCGTCTGGGCTTTCAGTACATCAAATTTTTTAGCGGCCGCGCCTGACCTCTTCCTCCCGTCATCTCGCGTAGGTGTGGGTCTGAACTCGCGCCTTTCAATGCTCACAACTTGTTTCCTGCTGTGATCATCATCAGTTGCACAGGCGCCCATCACGCGGGTGTGACGTTCGCAGGCGTAGAATACGAACATTCGGCAACATTCGGACCGCTAGGCGAGGGCGGCCGTGACCCTGGAGGTATCCAGTCTTTGAGCAAACTTCCGCAGACCCTGGGCGAGCTCCGCAGCAGCTCGCAGTTTCCTGAACAACGAGTGCGCAACCGCCACGTGAAGGACGAAATGCGCGACAACCTAATCGCGCGCTTGCGCAGCAGTGGACCCATATTTCCCGGCATCGTCGGCTATGACGATACCGTGGTGCCGCAAATTATCAACGCGGTGTTGTCACGCCATAATTTCATTCTTCTCGGATTGCGGGGGCAGGCGAAGAGCCGCATCCTGCGCGCTCTCGCGTCTCTGCTGGATCCGCATATCGCTTATCTGAGCGGCTGCGAAATTCATGACAATCCCTACGCTCCGATTTGCCGCCGCTGCCGCGAATTGCTGGCAAACAATCCCGATAATGCCCCCATTTCGTACCTGGCGGCCGATGATCGTTATGTAGAAAAGCTTGCGACCCCCGACGTCACCATCGCGGACCTGATCGGCGACATCGACCCCATCAAGGCAGCTAAAGGCGGCCACGAACTGGGCAGCGAGTACACGGTCCACTACGGACTTTTGCCGCGCGCCAATCGCGGCATCTTCGCCATCAACGAACTGCCCGACCTCGCGGGGAAAATCCAGGTTGGCCTGTTCAACATCATGCAGGAAGGCGATGTGCAAATTAAGGGCTATCCGGTGCGCATGCCGCTGGATGTTGCTCTGGTTTTCAGCGCCAATCCCGAGGATTACACCGCGCGCGGAAAAATTATTACGCCGCTGAAGGACCGCATCGGCTCTGAGATTCGCACACATTATCCGGCGACCATCGAAGAAGGTATTGCCATCACCGCGCAGGAAGCGTGGACGGCGCGGAACGGCTTGCAACTGCAGGTTCCGGATTTCGTGAGCCAGGTGATCGAGCAGATTGCGTTCATCGCGCGCGAAGATAAGCGCATCGACAAACGCTCCGGAGTGAGTCAGCGCCTGCCCATCAGCGCCACGGAAAACGTCATCTCCAATGCCGAGCGGCGGGCGATTCGATCCGGCGAGAAGCTGGTAGTACCGCGCATCGGCGACATCTACGCCGCCTTGCCCGCGATGACCGGCAAACTAGAACTGGAATACGAAGGCGAGCTGAAGGGAGCCGACAATGTGGTGCGCGAGATCATTCGCGCCGCAGTCGCCCGCACCTACGACAAGTATTTCCACGGCAGCAGCAACATGAACCAGGTGGTGCAGTGGTTCGATCTGGGCGGCGAGGTCCAAATGCGCGACTCCGCCAGCGCGCAGGAGATGCTGCACAAACTGCGCAGCATTCAAGGACTGCTGGACAAACTGAGCGCGCTAGGGCTGAGCGGAAAAGAGCCGTCGGAGATGCTGGTCTCAGGAGCGGAGTTCCTCCTCGAAGGCCTGTACGCGCACAAGAAAATCGGACGCAGCGAGGAGCGCATGTTCACCGCGGGCGAGAAACAGCCGCCGCGCGAGAAGCGCCCCATCCGCGACGAGGACGACGATGAGCGGGAGTTTCGCCGGCAGCGGAGGCCTTTTAACTAGGAGAGAATGAATAAAACGCTATGTCGGAAGATTCTAGTGCGGCCTCCATTACTAAGGACAAGCCGGTGGATTTTAAGCACTTCTTGGAGGACTTCCCACCGGAATCGTCTGCCGAGGTGGTCGATAAGCTTCATAGATACCACGACAACTCTTTCGCCGTAGTCGCGAGTCCCATTCAACTTCACTGCGATTCCCCTGATTGCGATGGCGTACACTGGTTCGACCATTCCGAAGGAACGATTTATGCGGATCCGGACAAATGGAAACCCGGCGCCCTTGTCTATACCTGTCGGCACTGCAAGCAGTCTTGGAAGGTCTTCGCACTGTATGCCAAGTTAAAAGAGGACTTCAAAGCTGTGGCCCTTTACAAGATCGGTGAGTACCCGCCTTTCGGACCGCACACACCAAGTCGTGTAATTACCCTGATTGGACCGGACCAGGACCTCTTCTTAAAGGGACGAAGGGCGGAGAACCGATCTCTCGGTATTGGGGCTTTCGCCTATTACAGGCGTGTCGTCGAAAACCAGAAGGATCGAATAATGCAGGAAATCGAAAAGGTAGCCCGGAGGCTGAATGCGAAACCCGAGATGATCGCAACCCTTGAAGCTGCTCGAAAGGAAACGCAATTTAAGAAGTCCATGGAGATGGTGAAGGACGCCATTCCCGAAAGTCTCTTAATCAGCGGGCACAATCCGCTGACGCTCCTGCACACCGCCCTCAGTAAAGGATTACACGCACAAGACGATGCTACTTGTCTTGCGCTCGCTCAAGACATACGGATCGTATTAACAGACTTGGCTGAAAAAACTTCGGCAGCCTTGAAAGAGCATGCCGAACTGACACAAGCTCTGTCGCGCATTCTGAAAGAGAATTCAAGAAAGGAATCGGGCGCCTAGGGAAACTCTGAATAAGCACCGCTTCTGAGGCAGTGCATCACCAACTTGTCGATTCCGAATCGTGAAACCAGTTGTTGAGGGCGTATTCTGTCGCTTCCAATCACGCAACCTGCGCAGAAGATCTACTTTCCGTGGCCTATACTGCCGCCAAGCGCAGCAGCTTCTTGCGAACCAGAAACAGGTTCACCAAGGCGCAGCTGGCAAACAATCGATTGGCGTTCTTCTGCAGTCCTCGGTAGCGTACCTTCACGAAGCCAAACTTCAGTTTGAGAATTTGGAACACATGCTCCACTTTGGAGCGCACGCTCGACTTGGTCCGGTTCTTGGCCCGCTCCACTTCGTCGATGCGGTCTTTATAGCGATACCGGCGATGGGTGCAGTCCCGGGCCCGCGGCGCTGCTTCATGGATGGCGTCGGTCTGCCCGACATAGCCCTGATCGCCCCACACCCGCGTCTCCTCTCCGTGCAGCAACTCCGGCAGCACCTTGGCATCGGCCACATTGGCCGCCGTCACTACGGCCGAGTGGATGATCTTGGTCTTGCTGTCTACGCCTACATGCGCCTTCATCCCGAAATACCACTGCTTCCCCTTCTTCGTCTGATGCATCTCCGGATCGCGCTTCTCCTCGCGGTTCTTGGTCGAGCTGGGCGCATGAATGATGGTGGCGTCCACAATCGTACCCGTCGTGATGCGCACTCCCTTCTCCTGCAAGTGCACGTTCACCCTCTCCAGCATCTCTCCGCCCAGCTTGTGCTCTTCCAGTAAGTGGCGAAACTTGCACACCGTGGTCTCGTCGGGCACCGGCTCCTGCCCCAGATCAATGCCCACGAACTGCCGCAGCACCACCGAGTCGTACAGCGCCTCTTCCACCGCCGGGTCCGACAGGTTGAACCACTGCTGCAAGAAATAAATCCGCAGCATCCGCTCCACCCCTACCGGCGGCCGCCCGTTGCCGGCTTTGGGATAACAGGGCTCGATCAGCGCACACAACTTGCGCCACGGCACCACCTGCTCCATCTCTTCCAGAAACAATGCACGCTTGGTCTTCTTGCTGTACCGCTCAAAGCCAGTCATCATCGCCAGTGTCCTCTGTTTCATGCTGGCGTGACTTTAACCTATACTCCTGTGGAAAGGGAGAGCTTAATCAGAGTCTCCCTAGACGTATGCGCTTTGTAAAGTACAAAAAATACGTTCCCGAGCCCGCCTCCGAGATGAGCATGGACGACCTGCTCAGCGCGCTCTCTGACTACCTTTTGCAGAGCGGTTTCCAACAGCAGTACATGGAATTTTACGACCTCAAAGACGCCGAGCAGACGCTCGACGACCTGCGCCAGGCCATCGCTGAAGCTCTGCTCAACAGCGACATGCTCGACGAGCAGATGCGCGAGCAGATCGAGAACATGAGTCCTGAGCAGATGGAAGATTTGATCGAGCAGCTCATCGATCGCATGGAGCAGGAAAACTACATTAATGTCGATCAGCCCCACGACCCTTCGCGCAGCTCGACCGCGGGTGGACAAGTTGGCGACGCGCAATCGCAAGCGCGCTTCGAGATCACCGACAAGGGCCTCGACTTCCTCGGCTTTCGCGCGCTGCGCGATCTGCTGGGCTCGCTGGGCAAATCGAACTTCGGCCGCCACGATACGCGCGATCAGGCCACGGGCATCGAGGCCAGTGGGGCGTCGAAGACCTATGAGTTCGGCGACACGTTGAACCTCGACATCACTGCGACGCTGTCCAATGCGATCCAGCGCGAAGGCCTACGTTTGCCGCTTAACATCGAGTACAGCGATCTCCAGGTGCATCAGTGCGAGTACCAGTCGTCGTGTGCCACGGTGCTCATGCTCGACTGTTCGCATTCGATGATTCTGTATGGCGAAGACCGCTTCACCCCGGCTAAGAAAGTTGCCATGGCGCTCTCGCATCTCATCCGCACGCAATATCCCGGCGATTCGCTGTCGCTGGTGCTGTTTCACGATTCGGCGGAAGAGTTGCCGCTCTCGCAGTTGGCGCGCGTCAAGGTTGGGCCGTACTACACCAATACGCGCGAAGGCCTGCGTATGGCGCAGCGCATCCTGCAACGCCAGCGCAAGGACATGAAGCAGATTGTGATGATTACCGACGGCAAACCGTCAGCGCTGACCTTGGAGGATGGCCGCATCTACAAGAATGCGTTCGGACTCGATCCGCTGGTGGTGAGCGAGACCCTGAAGGAAGTCTCCAAGTGCAAGCGCGCTGGAATCCTGATCAATACTTTCATGCTCGCCTCGGACTATGGGCTCATCCAGTTCGTCCAGAAGGTCACCGAGATGTGCCGCGGCAAAGCCTACTTCACCACGCCCTACACGCTAGGCCGGTACCTGCTGATGGATTACATGTCGCGTAAGACCAAGACGGTGCATTGAAAAGTTCCGCTGCTCTACTGGCTCGGCGCCTCATCAAAGAACAGAGTGCACTTGCCACCGGTCCCCTTATTCGGCCCGGCAGTGAGGTTGTCGTCCTTGTCAAACTTGAACCACACTGAGCGATTCTCGGCATCGTCCTTCTGATTGGGCGTATCGATGACCCGGATTTCGTAACCAGTTACCATGCTCTGGTTATTTTCGTAGTAAACAATCTCCGCCACAAAGGCTATGTGGCCGCCCAAGTCCTTGCCGCCATCATTCTTGCCAAAGCTGAAAAGTATCTCGAAGTCTTCCCCGCTATCCAGGTCCAAAGCCACTGCGCCCACTGAACAGGGTCTTTCAGTAGTATTGACCTTCAGTTTGTTGTCCTTGGCATACTTGTTCTTGCCGTCAACAAAAGGCTTGTTGAAGGTGCCTTTGCCCTTCTCACCCAGATCTGTATTCATGTAGTTCTTCGTCTTCAGGTCGTCGTAGATCTGCTGCGCGGTCTTGTTAAACTTAATTTTGCCCTGCTTAACCAGATAGCGAAGCGAGCGCGCTGCCGATCCGGGGCCACAGCCTTGCAGCTCCTCTTTCACTTTCTCGACGTCTTCGTCCTTGATTTTGATCTTGGCTTCCTCTCGCTTGGTGTCGGTGGGTGCCGCACCCAGGAAGTCTCCCGCGGTTGCCGGTTCCACCTCGCCCGCCTCGCCAAAGAAGGGGGCTTGGGTGTTAGACCCGCTGAAGGCGCCTCCGCCAAAAACCCACTCTTCTTTACCCACCGCAACTTGATATTGTTGTCCGCTGATGTCCACGATGGGCATCGTTGCTAGTGGAGTCGCAGTGACGAAAGCGTATGCCCGGTAATTGGGATTGCCGGTAAGATCGTCACCGCGCGGCACACCAAGGTTGAAAGTGATGCCGTCGGGCAGGCGGCCTTCGAAGGCCGTGCTGTCCTTGAAGACCATGACTTTATTTTGGATTGCCCAGTTGTTAGAGCCAGAGCCGGCATTCGGGTTGGTCAGCAATTGCAGGTAGCCGTAGAAACCTCCAGAGCCGTCGGGAAAAAACTGCCCCTGGTCGCCAGGGCCAAACTGGAAGTTGGCTAGGCCCCATTCGGAGTTCTGGGCAAGAAAGCCTCCGGAACCTTGCAGCCAATCAACCTGGTTAATCACCAGCGTCGACGCGATGGCGCTTGAGTAAAAGCACAAGCACGCCGCCAGTAACACTCTCCGCATCGCGCAAAAGCCCATGGCATCACCTCTGAGTCGCCGTCTACCAGAAAACGGCTAAACTTTACACCCACTCGCCGCCCCGAGCCATAGCAAAAGTCGTCTTCCAGCGAAATTTGCACTCCGTAGACCGGCCTCTCCGTACACCTGCTTATCAGAGTGGAACGTATCGCGAGATTCTGATTGACTATATTTCAGCGCCGGTGTCCAACAAGGAAATGCCCCTGCACGGTCTAACTCGTCGGCTGCCCACAGCAACAAATGTTATCCTCGCGCTCATACTGGTGACGCAAACCAGCTTCGCCGCCATCTGGTTGGCCTCGATCGACGGGACCTGTGTGGACGAACACGGCAAGCCTTTAACGGGCACAGTCGTTCATTTTGGCGATCCGAAGAACGGAAAATACTTCGACGTGCGAACCGATTCTGCCGGCAGGTTCTTCTACATCGCTGCGCAACCGTCGATTTACACCTTGCTGGTCAAGCGGGGTCGCAGGCCACCAGTCATCTTTGAGGACGTCGATATCCAGTGGAGTTCGCAGCCGCTGCAGTTGGAGGTGAACCTCGAGCGCAATGCGGTCACGGTTACGCGCAAGACGATGCTGCCCGAATTTTTCCGCCAGGATGAGACGCAGGCCGTGCTGCTGGCCCAAGGAAACGGCGATCAGGCCACGATTGCGGCCATCAACCAGCATTTGGCTGCTGCAAAGCAACTTTCCGATCAGGGAGATTGGCAGGGCGCAATCCGGGCGCTTTGGAATGCGACAGAGATTGACCCCAATCGCGATCTCCCTTGGGCGTTGCTCGGCGCGGCTTATTACACAGCAGCGACGCACGCCGCGAAAGATAGCCAAGCTCTCCTCGAGAAGTGCGTCACAAGTTATCAGAAAGCCATCGCCATCGTCCCTTCCGCGGCCTATCACAATAATCTCGGAAACGCGTACGTGAAGCTCAAGCAATACGACGACGCCGTTGAGCAATATCGTGAGGCAGAAGTGCTAAATCCTGATCAGTCGTCGTTGTACGAGCAGAACGTCGGGATGGCGTTGGTTGAGGAGGCACAGGCGCGCCCGAGTGATTCCGCACTGGAACTCTTGCAGCGCGCTCTGGAAGCGTTCAATCAGGTAACGGCGGTCGAAACTAAAAATGCAGAGATCTTTTACTGGAAAGGCATTTGCCGGTTGCGGCTGGCGGCTAACGGGCTGGACTCGTACAAGGACGTTGCTGAGGAATTTCGGAGCTACTTGAAGCTCGCGCCGCACGGACGATTCGCGTCCGACGTGGAAGCCATGCTGCGAGCCCTGTCCAGTGTCGGAGCAGGAAGTGTCTCGGTGAGCGTCCGCTAACAATCAAAGGCCACCGGCCAGTGATCCTTACTGTTCCTCGTTGAATTCTAAAACCGCTCATGAGCTACTGCCAGGCGGTTGGGGTTCCTGGGGAGCCGCCTCGTCGGCCTTCTGCACGGCTGCTTCTGCGGCTTGGAAGCCAATCTTGGAATGGGTTCCGTCGCAGAAGGGCTTGTTCACCGATCCTCCGCAGCGGCACAACGAAAACGCTGTCTTACCAGTCAAGTCGTACGGATTGCCGTCGGCATCTACCAATTCGATGGTGCCCTCGGGTGCCTCCACGCGAAATGGCCCATTTCTGCGGACCGTGATTTTCACCTGTGCCATCCATCTCCTCCGTTAGTGCGTAGCGCAGTGCTCCGTCTCGATTGTAACGGAGTCCGCACGATTCCAACGATGGCGCCGCTTCGAAACAAGACGACGCGTGTCAGTAGAACAGGTACTTTCGCCACTTGGAGTCGGAGCGTCCCATCATGCGCATAATGTGGCGGCTGGTATGGAGGTTGAAGGCGCGTGGCTCACGCATGAGTTTCATGTTGGACTCGTGAGGCAGCAAATTGCCCTTGCGGCGGTTGCAGGAGTGACAGCAAGCGACCAGGTTTTCCCATGTCGACGCTCCACCTCGCGAACGCGGGATCACGTGATCGAGGGTTAGCTCGCCAGCGGCGAGGATTTTCCCACAATACTGACAGGTGTTGCGATCGCGCAGGAGAATGTTCTTGCGCGACAGTGCGCGCGTCTGGTGCGGAATACGCCGGTACTCCAGCAACCGGATTACAGAGGGCACGTGCATGGCGATGCGCGCCGCGTGCAGATAATGTCCGTTGGCCTCTTCCATCATAGCCACGCCCTTCAGCACCAGAATGATGGCGCGGCGGGCGGCGCACACATTGATCGGCTCGTAGGACGCATTGAGCACCAGGACCGGTGCATGCATCTCCGTCCATTGTGGCGGCTGATCACCGGCAACGCGGGCATGATGCATACATCCGGCAAGCGACTTGCCGTATCGGGACGCTGCGCTATGGGCCGATATGGACATACCGTGTTAGACCGAAGCCGTGAGAGCCGCCGCTTCGATTTCCTCCTCATCCCCGTGGTTGGCAGTTATCCGTGGAGTCGCGGCCTGAAAAGCGCGGGCCACGGTCGCCGCCCAAACTCGTTCTGCGCCAGCCTGCTTCAACACGCGGGCGCACTCTGACAGCGTGGTTCCAGTTGTCATAACGTCGTCCACCACGATCACTGTGCGACCCTGCACGTGCCGCTTCTCCCGCACGCGAAATGCGTCGCGCATATTTGCAATCCGTTCTTCGCGACTGAGTCCGACTTGCGAAATGGTCTCACGCTGACGAACCAGTACTCCCGTCGCGACTTCAACCGGTAGCGGCAAATGCCTTACCGCTACACGCGCGATCAGTTCTGCCTGGTTAAATCCACGCTCACTCTGCTTGCTCTTGTGTAGCGGAACCGGAACGACCAAAGGAAGCGTATCGCCGCAACCCGGGAGGATCTCCTCGATGGAACTGGCCAACATTCGACCCAGTACCGGCGCCAGCGGAAGAACCTGTTCGTACTTCATTAGATGCACGAGACCGCGAAGTCCGCCTTCGTATTCGCCGAAAGAAACGGCGCGTGCGAACTCGGGCTCGCAATCGCGACAGTTCTGGCATCGCCCGTCGCCCATCAGCAACTGCGCACTGAAGAGGCGATCACCGCAAAGGACGCACTGCGGTTCGCGTACTGGCGCTATCGCCAAACATTCAGGACAGACGGGAATACGGGATACGTTATTGAGTGGGATGTTGCATAATCTGCAATCGGAAGGGAAAAGGACGGAAAAAATGTCGCGAAAGATGACTTGCAAGGGCGCGAAGACTACGGCACGTTGCTGGGCGCGCTGACTTCGCCGGTCTCGCTCTAGCGTCTCACGACTGCTGAAGACGACCCTCCAACCATCCGAACACGCGCAGACTCGGCGTGTATCGAAGACCCGTCGCCGGTGCCTCCGGGTGCCAGAGGAGCGATGGTTGACGCTCGTCCAATCACCCCAACGAGCTAAAACTCGCCGGGGACCCTGATCCGGTCCCGAAGCACCGTGACATCTCAGTATATGAGTTTCGATGCGCAACGCGCAATGCACAAGAGTGTTCCGACAAAGGAATTCACGGGGATTTCATCGATTCGTCATTTGCCAGTAGTTATCGCCGACCGCAACCCGCACTTGTAACGAGTGCCACTGGCATGCTAACTTGCGCCGTCGCCCCTTTGCTGCGCCGCGCGAGGTCTTCATAGATGAGTACCACCATCAGCACACCGGAAAAGAAGTTTCGTTCCTATGTCCCCGACAACACAACCATGCCCGAATTCACGCTTCGGGCGGTGCTTCTCGGCCTCGTCCTGACCGTGATTCTGGGTGCTGCCAATGCCTATCTCGGCCTGCGTGCCGGCATGACTATCGCTGCCACGTATCCCGCCGCCGTCATTGGCATGGCCGTTTTGCGCATGATGAAGGGCTCGATCCTGGAGGAGAACATTGCGCGAACCGTGGGCTCGATCGGCGAGTCGGTGGCGGCGGGCGCGATTTTCACCATCCCAGCGTTCGTCATCTCGGGCGCATGGCCGGTCTTCGACTTCGAGCATGCATACTGGAAATCGTCCATCCTGATGTTGGTGGGCGGCGCGCTCGGTATTCTTTTCGTGACCCTCCTGCGGCGCGTGATGGTGGAAGATCCCGAGCTTCCCTTCCCGGAGTCAGTGGCCGCATCGCAGATTCACATTGCCGGACAACAGGGCAGCCGTGCCGCCAAGATTCTATTCGGCAACATGGGTTTCGGAGGCATCGTTTATCTGCTCGGCCAGTTCAGCTTGTTCAGCTCAAGCCGGGACTTCATCGTAAATGTCGGCAACCTCGGCACCAGCTTTGTCCGCATGGGCCGCAGCGCCACGGCGGCGAAGCTGCCCGCCGGAGCGGTGACGACGGTCTCCGCGCCGGCCATCAGCCCGGCGTATCTCGGCGTCGGCTACATCATCGGTCCGCGCCTGGCTTCGCTGAACTTTGCCGGCGGCGTAATCGCATGGGGCCTGCTGGTTCCGCTGATCTTGTTCCTCGGCGGACCGACCCTTGTCGCCCAGTTTGCACCCGCGGGCACGACGCTTCCCGATACCGCGTTCTGGGCGGGACAGGCCGGGGCGGTGTGGAGCTTCATCGTGCGGCCCATCGCCGTCGGGGGAATGCTGGTGGGTGCGTGCTACACGCTCTTCCGCATGCGCAAGAGCCTGGGCTCGGGCATGGCGCGCGCGGTCTCGGATTTGAAGAAGTCCGCTGCAGCACATGCCAGCACAGCCCGAACGGAACGCGATCTCAACGCCAAGTTTGTCTTCGGCGGATTGTTGGTAGTGCTGATCAGCATGGTCTTCCTATACAAGAGCTACGCGGATTCGTGGGGTCCTGGCATGGTCGCTGCGATTGTGATGATCATCGTCGGCTTCTTCTTCGCCGCGGTCTCCGGCAATCTGGTCGGGCTGATTGGCTCGTCCAATAACCCGATCTCCGGCCTGACCCTAGCCGCGCTGGTCATTGCAGCCCTGCTAATGGTGCTGATGGGTGTCTCGGGAATGCATGGCGTGGCGGCGGTGCTCGGCGTGGCGGCGGTGGTCTGCATCTCCTCCGCCGTGGCGGGCGAGATGCTGCAGGACCTGAAGGTGGGACACATCCTCGGCGGCACTCCCGCCAAGATGCAGATTGGCGACTTCCTGGGTGTGACCGTCGCAAGTTTTGCTCTGCTTCCGGTCCTATTGCTGCTGAATCAGGCGAATATCAATAGCGGCGGCATCGGTTTCGGCGACCGTCAACTTCCCGCACCGCAAGCCGGACTGATGGCTATGCTCTCGCGGGGCATCGTCGGCGGCGAAATGGCGTGGCCGCTGATTGTTGTCGGCATCCTGATGGGATTTGCATTGATCATGATCGAGGTTAAGAGTCCGATGCTGTTCGCCGTCGGCATGTATCTACCGCTGGAAACCACGTTCGCCATCTTCCTGGGCGGCATGATTCGCTGGATCACCGACAAGATGCGCGACAGCAAGGACTTCAACGAGGCGCAGAAGGCCCGGGTGGAAAACGCCGGAGTGCTCACTGCCTCAGGGTTCATCGCCGGTGAGGCCCTGATGGGGATTGTGATTGCGGTTTTCCGCTACAAGGAATGGCCGCTGCCGGTGATCTTCCAGCACCCGAATGTGATTTCGGGATTCATCGTGCTGGTGATTCTGGCAGTCGTCATGATTCGCGTGCCGCTGGCCAATGCGGGCAGACCGGATGAACCGGCGCCGCCGACAGCGATTATGTAGAGCAGAGTTACTATCACTACCGCCATCACTTATCACTGCTGTCATCCCGAGCGAGGACTTCATTCCGAATCGAGGGACCTGTTGTTTGTGCGCGGATGACCATCGCCTCCAATCTTTCTGCCATCTACGAACCGTGTCGCGCGTGCCGCGCAGCGGGCGGGTCGAAATGCGAGCGACGTTGCGCTAATGGCGGTCTCGAAAACACAGCCTGCCATTAACATCATTGAGGCCTATGAAGCAGGCCAGCGTCTCTTCGGTGAAAACCGCGTACAGGAATTTGCGGAAAAGTTCGGCGCGCTGACTGCTCTACACGATGCAACTTTCCACCTGATCGGTCACCTGCAATCCAATAAAGCCACAAAGGCGGCGGAAGTATTTCATGCGGTTGATTCTCTCGATTCCGTAAAGCTCGCAGAACGGCTCAATGCCGCGGCCGAAAAAGTGGGCAAGACTCTCGACGTGCTGATCGAGATCAATGTTGGCGGTGAAGAAGCCAAGAGCGGCCTCGCGCTCGATTCTCCTGAACTCGAACGTATTCTCGGCGGGGCTCCCACCTGGAAGCATCTGCGTATTCGCGGGCTAATGACCGTTCCCCCGTTCACCGAAGACCCCGAAGGGGCGCGGCCATACTTTCGCCAGCTCCGAGAATTGCGCGATCGTCTCGCCGCTCGCCATCTACCGGCAATCGAGTTTGGCGCGCTCTCCATGGGCATGTCCCATGACTTCGAAGTCGCCATTGAGGAAGGCTCGACCTGCGTGCGCATTGGGACCGCGATCTTTGGCGACCGGCCAAAGCCATGATTCCCATCCGACAGACTCCATCCGGCGCAACGTTCCAAGTAAGAGTGCATCCTCGCGCGAAGAAGAACGCCATCACTGGCGAAGTCGGCGACGCACTGAAGCTGTCCTTGACCGCGCCTCCAGTCGGAGGACGCGCGAACCAGGCTTGCATTGAATTTCTGGCGGAAGTTTTGAATGTGCCGCGTTCGTCGGTTACGATAGCCGCCGGAGAAAGCAGCCGAAGCAAAGTGATTCGCGTGCGCGGACTGTCCGCCTCGCAGATTGAGGCAAAGCTCTCGGGTAAGTAGCTCGCTGTTATGACCTCTGTTCGCCGCAGCTTTGTATCAGGGCATAGCTTTAGCTGTGCCGCAGCGAGTCTCGCGTGCTTTGGGCTTCAGCCCCTGAGGAACTCGGTTGCAGGGCTAAAGCCCTGACCTTGGTGCATTTGATTCGGCACGACTGAAGTCGTGCCCTGATACAAACCGAAGGTTAATGAGGTGAGTCCACCTGACGACTCGCAACCGTCACTGACCACTGGCAACTGACCACTGACAAGAGATCGAGGAGAACTAATTGAGCTTTGCGCAGCGGTGGCACGATATTCGCGTGGGCTTCGAGCGTCCCTTCTGGGTCGCCAATATCAGTGAGTTGTTCGAGCGGCTTTCCTACTACGCGGCCTTCGCTTCGCTGGCACGTTATCTGCACGAGGTCCTGAAATTTCCTACCGAACAGGCAGGCACGCTCACTGGATTCTTCGGCGGCCTGGTGTGGTTTCTGGCGGTCTTCGGAGGAACAGTCGCTGACCGGATGGGCTTCCGCCGCGCTCTGTCGGTGGCCTACCTCATTTTGAGCTGCTCCTACTTTCTGCTGGGATCGCTGGGAGCGCCATGGCTGGCACCCATTCGTGACAACGTCCCGTTGGTAGTCCTGGCGACATTCGTTCTCGCTCTGCCGGCGCTGGGAATTGCGCTGGTAAAACCCAGTGTCGTCGGCACCACTGCACGGGCGTCGAAAGACAACGTCCGTTCCATCGGATATTCGATTTACTACACGCTGGTGAACATCGGGGGCGCGGCCGGTCCTTATCTTGCATCGTTTGTTCATCAGCGTATGCGCGTGGAGAACGTATTTCGCGTGGCGGCCCTGAGCGTGTTCCTAATGTTCCTGGCCGTGTTGCTGTTCTTCAAAGAACCGCGCCGCCACGACGAGGTGGAAACCGCCAGCCTTTCCCAAGCCACCAGGAATTTCTGGACCGTCGTTACCAATCCTCGCTTCATGCTGTTCTTACTCATCTTCACCGGCTATTGGATCGTCTATTGGCAGGAATTCATCACCCTGCCGCTTTATGTTCACGACTACATCAATCCCCACACCGACACTGAACTCCTGCTGGTGACTGGACCACTGGTCGTGATTGCGCTCACCGTGGTGATCAACGTCTTTACCCAGAAATTCCGCGCCTTCAGCGCCATCATCATCGGCACGCTGGTGACCGCCTTGGCTTGGATTATCCTCATCGTCAGGCCGACCGTAACCGGAGTGGTGCTGACCCTCATCGCGGTTGCGCTTGGCGAGATCACCCAATCGCCTCGCTACTACGAATACATTTCCCGGCTCGCTCCCTCCGGGCAACAAGGGACTTACATGGGATTCGCTTTTCTGCCGTTGGGCATTGGCTCACTCATTGGCGGAAAGTTCGGCGGATTTCTTATCCACCACTACGGCGAGGTGAAACATCAGCCAGGAATGATGTGGTGGGTAATCACGGGGGTAGGCGTCCTCACTGCAATTCTACTGTGGATCTACGACAGGTTTGTACTGCCAAAACACGTGGGCGAGACCACCAATGCAGCAGTTGGTTGATGGGCTGGCTTCAGAGGTCGCTAAAGACTGATAACTACAATGAAAAAGACTCCAGCCTATATCGCCAAACACATTCGTATGGTGCTGAAAAATGGCGGCTCCGCGCCTCACACGGAGGAAGTTCAACGCTTCTTCAAGCACGAGGTCCAGTCGCGCGGCTGGTATACCCACGAACTTCGCAAGGTTGCGGTTCGATTTCGCCGGACGATCATCGCCGAAAACGGTTTGCCATTTCTGTTGCAAGTTGCCGATCAGCTCTTTCGCGGTGATGTTCTGGAGGAAAAAGTCTTCGCCGTCGTAATGCTTCAAGGGATCGTGGAAGCAGTTCAGTAGAGCTGAGTTCAAGCTGTTCGAAAGCTGGCTCGACCGGGTTACCACGTGGGCCGACCACGACGCCCTGGTTCACTCCCTCATCGGCCCGATCATCGCCGCAGACGCTACACTGCTGTTCCGACCGCATCGCTGGGCGAAGTCGCTACAATCGCTGGCATCAACGTGCCGCGGCAGTAAGTCTCATCCACAGCACGAGCCAACACAAAAACTTTCACCATATCCAGCGCATCACCGAGATGCTGCTGCCAAGCGACAACGACATGGTTCAGAAGGGACTGGGCTGGCTACTGCGTGAGGCGACCAAGGCGAATCCAGAACAGACTGTCGACTATCTCATGACGATTCGTGATCGGACGCCCCGGTTGGTGCTTCGTACCGCCTGCGAAACTTTGGACGCCGCTCCACGCAATCGGTGCTAAGTGTTAAGCAAACCCGGTCCGTACGCATGTTGACCATCCGGTGAAGGCACGGTTGGCGGAGAGTGAGCGCAAGAGCCATCGCTGATCGGGCGGACTTCGGCGGGCGGCATCACCCGTTACCGAGAGGGCCTCTGTGTTTATGAATGTTCCCTTTGACTCACGATTCAGGCTGCGCTGCCATTGTCTTCGGGTTCATTGAATTTTCGAACTCTTGGGCGTATATTTAGTGAAGTACTGTTGTGTTTTGAGGGTTCTGTCACCCCCTCCCGGCGTGACGGCGAGCCCCGTGCATAATCGGCGAAGCACATCGGTGGGCGAGAGCCCACTTTTTATTTCCACCCCGTAATCCGCTGGTGCGCGGCGAGTCCAGGCGGCAGCGATAGCCTGACGGGCGGTTTGTGCTCATTCGCAGGGGGACGGTCTTTGGTGAAGAAAAGACGATGGCAGCCAGTTTGGAAAAAGTTCGAGAGATCGCAGAGCGGGTGGCGCAATCGAGCGGCCTGGAAGTGGTCGATATCGAACTGTTGGGCGGCGGTAAAGCGCGCATGCTGCGCATCTTCATCGACAAGCCGGAGGGAGTTACCCATGAGGATTGTTCCAGTTTCAGCCGCGAAGTAGGCACCATTTTCGATGTTGAAGAAGCCGTGCCGGGAGCTTCGTACTTATTGGAAATTTCGTCTCCGGGACTTGATCGCAGACTTTCAAAACCGGCGGACTACCAGCGTTTCACCGGCAGCCTGGTGAAGCTGATGACCCGGGACCCGGTCAACGGCAATCGGCATTTTGAAGGACGGCTGAAAGCGTTTCACGATGGCCGACTCAGTTTGGAATTGACGGGCAGGAAAAAGTCGAAGAAGCATCAGGAAGTTGAGCCGGGAACGGCAGTTGAAATCGAGCTGGCCAACGTTGAGAAAGCGAACCTGGTTCCCGAGTTTTGATTCGGACGCAGTAAAGACCAAATGGAAGTAAGGTGGCGAACATTTTATGGCGAGTGAACTGTACAACGTAATCGACGCTCTGAGCCGGGAAAAGGGTATCGATCCGCAGATCGTCGTGAACGCGGTGGAGGATGCCATCGTTGTGGCCACCCGAAAGTATTACAAAACCCAGGAGAACCTGCGCGCCGAACTCGACAAGGAGAGCGGTCAGATTCGCGCCTTCGCGGTGCGAACCATCGTTGATGGGTTCGAACAGATCGAAGATCCCCTCGCGCAGATTTCGCTGGAGGATGCCAAGCGCATCGATCCTGCCGCTGAGGTAGGTGGCGAGTTACGCACCTATAAACCTACGGACGTATTGGGCCGGATTGCCGCACAGTTGGCCAAGCAGGTCATCTTTCAGAAGGTGCGTGAGGCTGAACGGGACACGGTTTACAACGAGTACATTGGGCGCGTCGGCGAAGTGATCAACGCCACCATCAAACGCCAGGAGGGGCAGGACGTCATTGTAGACCTCGGCAAAGCAGAGGGTCGGATGCCCAGGAAGGAGCAGTCGCGACTGGAATCGTTCGCCCCCGGCGAGCGTGCGCGCGTGGTGATCGTCCGCGTGGAGAAAGCTTCCAAGGGCCCGCAAGTTGTGGTCTCGCGCGCCGTGCCCGAACTGGTATCGCATTTGTTCCAGACCGAAGTGCCTGAGATCTACGACAACACGGTTGTCATCCGTGCCATCGCCCGCGAGGCTGGCGAGCGCACCAAAATCGCTGTCATGTCCAAGGACAAGGATGTCGATCCGGTGGGCGCTTGTGTCGGGATGAAGGGCATGCGTGTGCAGTCCATCATCCGCGAATTGCGCGGCGAAAAAATTGACATTATCGAATATCACGAAGATCCAGTGACCTTTGCGGAAAAGGCGTTACAGCCGGCGAAAGTTAGCCGCGTCACGGTCCTCGAAGGCCAGGAGAAGCACCTGGAGGTAATCGTTGACGACAGCCAACTGTCGCTGGCGATTGGCAAGAAGGGCCAGAACGTCCGCCTCGCCGCCAAACTGCTGGGCTGGAAGATCGATATCAAGAGCGAAGAAGAGAAGCGTCAGGAAGTGGAAGATCGGATGAACGTAGTGTTGAACCAGCCGGCCACGCCACTGGAAAGCGTTCCTGACCTTGAGCCGGGAATCATTGAGAAACTGGTCGCCGCTGGTATAACGACCGTCGAATCCGTGGCCGACATGACTCCCGAGCAGCTCGAAGAGGTGCCGGGGATCGGCCCCAAAACGGTGGAGAAAATCAGCATCGCGGTCAATAACTATTTTTCCAGTCTAGACGCAGCGGCGAATGCGGCGAGTGAAGAGATTCCCCTGCCGGAAGGCGAAGTCGCCGCCGGAGAAGAAGTGGCCGCGGAAGCTGAGGCGCTGTCGGAAGATGATGCTGCCATGGAAGAGGGTGGTGACGACGGCGCTACCGGACCTGATTCGGGTGGGCAATCGGGCGATGTTGAAGGTTTGGACGAAGAGCCGGAAGCAGACTCGGAAAGCGTGGAAGATCTGGTCGAAAGCGGCCAATACTACGAGGCCGAAGTGGTGGAAGGGGTCGAGGACGCACCTCCGGCCGATGAAGCCGAGGTGACGACACACGAGCGTCCAGCCACAGAAAACGAAAACATTCCAGACGAAGAAAAACCGGGCGAACAGAAGTAAGAGCAGGGCCCGCGGTGGCTGTTGTGGGCCGGCAAAATTTTACCGTGAGGATGCTATGAAGGTTTAACCGGGCGGGACGATACGGAGGAAATAGGGCGGAATGCAGAAGATTCGAATCAATGACCTGGCAAGAGAGCTCGAGGTAAAGAGCAAGATGATCCTCGATGCTCTCATCAAGGTCGGTGTGACTGAGAAGAAAACGCACTCCAGTTCCATCGAAGTGGACGAAGCGGAGCGCGTTAAGAAGTACTTTGCCGAACACGCAGAGCCGGGGAGCAGTCGCGCCTCACGAGCAGCGGCGGAGGAATTCAAGCCCAAGCTGGACCTGTCGCACATCTCCAAACCCGGCGATGTGCTGAAGGCGATTACGCAACGGGCCGCCCAACCTCCCGCGAGTGCACGTCCGGCCATGCCTCCGACCCTTGCCACACCCGCAGGGCCGCGACAGACTATCGCTTCGCCTTCAGCCGTTCGCCCCTCTCCGTCGATTACGAAACCGGTCGCTCCCGTGGCGAGCGGAACACCAGCCGCTCCGGTAGAGCCGCCCAAGCCGGCGCCTCGCTTCATTACGCCTCAGTCGGTCGCGCGGCCGCCAGCCGCCATTGTCATTCCACCCAAGCCACCCGTAGCTGCGCCTCCGGCGACGCCGCCAGCGCATCTCTCATCCGGAACTGGGACAGCTCAGCCTTCCGAGCCAGTGATCGAGGACCAGATAACGGCACTGGAAGAAAGTGAAGCTTTGCCGTCTACGTCGGAAGCGATCGAATCCGAGATTGCGACTCCTGCAAAAGGCGATCTCCCCGCGGCACTAACGGAAGCGCAACCGCCAGCCGCGGAAAGCCGCGCAGCCACGAGTCCTTCGGCTCCGTCAGGGCACTCTGCTCGGTCCGGCGCACCGACGCGTCCTTCGGGAGGCGTGGTGCAAACTCCACGCCGTTTGATCGTTCCTCAAACCGGACCGCGTCCGGTGTACCTGGCTCCGCCTGTGGCGCCGCCGCGTCCTGGCGCTCCCATAGCGCCGCGAGGCGGCATGCCGGAGCGTGGTAAGCCGATCTTCCAGCGCCCCCGTCCAGGAGTACCGCCGCAAGGACAGACCCGGCCACCGGTGCGTCCGGGAGAGCGCCGTGGTCCGCATCCGACGCGTTCTGGCGCGCCTGGTGCACGCCCGGGATTCGGAGCTGGCGTAGGCGCCGCCCCGCCGCCTCCCACGGGGCAACGTCCCGCGGGTCGACCGGCGCGTCCGGGACAACGCTATGTTCCCCGCGGAGTGAAGGAAGGCCCGATGAAGGGCTTCGTTCCTCCGCCGCGGCTTTCGCTTTCCAGCGAGCCGCTGCCCATTACGCGGAGCATCACCATTCCGGAAGGCATTAGCGTGAAAGACCTGGCGGAGAAGTTGGAAATTCGAGCCAAGGATCTTATTGCCCGGCTGCTGGCGCGAGGTGTTTTCGCTACGGTCAACCAGACGCTCGATTCCGATCTGGCAACCGATATGGCTCGTCACTTCGGCGCCGAGACGGCAGTTATTACCTTTGAAGAGCAGTTGGCCAAGGAGACCGTGACAACGGAAGGCGCGGGCGAAGAAGGGGCAGCCCAAGGCGTTCCACGCCCGCCGGTGGTCACCATCATGGGCCACGTGGACCACGGCAAAACGAGCCTGCTCGACGCGATCCGCTCCACCAACGTTGCCGGAGGTGAGGCTGGCGGAATTACGCAGCACATCGGCGCATACAAAGTCGCGATCACCGATCCCAACTCGCCGGCTTTCGGGCGCGAGATCGTCTTCCTCGACACTCCGGGTCACGAGGCTTTCACTCGCATGCGTGCTCGTGGATCGAAGGTCACCGACATCGTGGTGCTGGTTGTGGCCGCGGATGACGGTGTGATGCCGCAGACTCTGGAAGCCATCGATCACGCCAAGGCTGCGAACGTCCCTATCATCGTCGCGGTCAATAAGATCGACAAGCCGGACGCAATGCCGGAGCGAGTGAAGAAGCAACTCGCCGATCGCGGTCTGATGCCGGAAGAATGGGGCGGCAGCACCGTCTTCGTCGATGTCTCCGCGAAGCAGAAGACCAATCTCAATCTGCTGATGGAAATGATCTGCCTGGTTGCCGACCTGCAGGATCTGAAGGCAGTACCTGACCGCTTGGCGCAGGGCACGGTACTCGAAGCCAAGCTCGACCGCGGCCGTGGTCCGGTGGCTACAGTGTTGGTACAGAACGGTACGTTGCGGACCGGCGACAACTTCGTAGTGGGGAACGTCTTCGGAAGAGTACGTGCTATGTTCAACGATCGCGGCGTTGCCCTCGATGCCGCTACTCCCGCAACCCCGGTCGAGATTCTCGGCTTGGAAAGTTTGCCGCAAGCTGGCGATCAACTCGTCGCCGTCCCGGATCGCGAGAAGGCACGAGGCATCTCCGAATATCGCGAAGGTAAGGCCCGCGAAGCGCAGCTTGCCAAGAGTTCGCGAGTCTCGCTCGAAGGCCTGGCGGAACAACTGAAGTCCGCGGGACAGAAAGAGCTGGACATCATCCTTAAAGGTGACGTTCAGGGTTCGGTCGAAGTACTCAGCGACGTACTGACGAAGCTGTCGAACGACCGGGTCAAGATCAAGATCCTGCTCAGTGGCGTCGGCGCTATTACCGAGACGGATGTACTACTCGCCTCGGCGTCGAACGCCGTCATCATCGGCTTCAACGTTCGGCCGGAGCGCAAAGCGCAAGAACTGGCCGAGCAGGAGAAGGTCGACATTCGCCTGCACTCCATCATCTACGAGTTGGCGGACGAGATTAAGCGCGCCATGACCGGCCTGCTCGAACCAATCATCAAGGAAACCTACCTGGGACGCGCGGATGTCCGCGATACCTTCCGTGTACCCAAGGTCGGCGTGATCGCTGGTTGCTATGTCACCGATGGCGTCATTAAGCGTGATGCCGAAGTTCGCCTGCTGCGCGATAACGTGGTCGTGTTCAAGGGCAAGATTGGATCGGTGCGGCGCTTCAAGGAAGATGTCAGCGAAGTCCGCCACGGCATGGAATGCGGCATCTCGATCGCAAATTACGGTGATATCAAAGTAGGAGATGTCATCGAAGTGTTCGTCACCGAGAGAGTGGCTGCCGAAGCGTTTGTGTAGAAGCAGGGGTCAGGGGCTAGTGGCTAGTGGGGGTACGTGGGAACCTTTCACCTCAGCGCCCAAAGCCCGGAATTGTACGGACCACTTAACGCGGGATTGAAGACCCGCACTCTGGAAACAAGTCAGCTTCGTCCCGAACATTGCTTCCTTGCGAATGAGGCACTGGTCCGGGACGATGTGCAATGGGACGGGCAATGATTGCGTATCTCAGACTCGAGATTCGCATTGAAGGTGCGCACTCGCTAAAAGACAAGCGGCAGGTCGTACGCAGCGTCAAGGACGGTCTGCGGGCCCACTTCAACGTCTCCGTCGCAGAACTTGACCCGAGCGATGCCTGGCAACGCGCCACCTTGGGCGTGGTCGGCATTTCGCATTCGCGCGACTACCTGGAAGGCCTCATGCGCAACGTGGAGCGGCACGCGCTGCGCACCGCCAACAACAGCGGTGGCGAAGTCACCGATTCGTTTCTTGATTTCCTAAGTGAAGCAGAATTTGACGATCGTGCAACCGAGGAACCGTGATGGTTATCACCGCTGGCTTGACAGGTTGGCGTATGCTCTAACGTTCCCCTATTTTCGGCTGGCAGAATAGAAGGCAATGGAGAACCGGGGACAGAAATACCATCGTGGCCGCATGGCAGAAGCTTTGCGGGAGGAAATCGTCGCCCTGGTGGAAGGGGAACTCGGCGATCCTCGCATTGGATTGGTCAGCGTTAGCGAGGTCTTGCTGGGGCCGGATGGCAAAACGGCGCGCGTGTTAGTCTCGGTGGCCGGCGATGAAAAAGAAGCCGAGCAGAGCCTCAAGGGATTGAACGCGGCGGGCGGCTACATTCGTCATGAACTGGTGAGACGCCTTGGTATCCGCCAGTCGCCGGAGTTGATCTTCGTACTCGACAATTCGGACCAACAGGGTAATAGGATCGAAGAGCTTTTGCATCGCATTCAGAAAAGGAAGCGTTAGGGTCGAACCCGGGACCACTAGGATGCTGGACGAAGTTCTGAATCAGATCGTTAGAAGACAGAAGTTCATTCTCACCTCGCATGCCCGGCCAGACGGCGATGCGGTCGGATCGGCGTTGGCTTGCTGCCAGATTCTACGCAGCATGGGAAAACAGGCTGACGTCGTCCTAAGCGATGGCGTGCCTGGTGTGTACCGCCCGCTGCCGTTCAGCGATTCGGTGCTGCAAACCACCGAGAACGCCCCCCAGCCCGAGGCGGTCATCATTCTGGAATGCGATAGCGTGCAGCGTACGCGCTTGAGTGGCTTGGAGCAACATTACCTCATTAACATCGATCACCACGCAACCGCCCGTCCGTTCGCCGACGTAAACTGGATCGATCCCAGCGCTTGCGCGACGGCAGAAATGATCTTTCGCCTGGCGCGCGAAGCCGGCGTCCACATCTCAGCCGAAGTAGCCACCTGTCTCTATACGGCGGTACTCACCGACACAGGCAGGTTCTGCTTCAGCGGAACCAATGAGCGGACATTTGCCTTGGCAAGAGAATTAGTGCAATGCGGCGCTGACCCGGTGCGTATCTCTCATAACGTCTACTTCTCGAACCAACTCTCTAAAATGCGCCTGCTGGGGGCGGCCCTCGGCACTTTGCACCGCGACGGTAGCCTGGCTTGGATGTACGTGGATCGCGATTCCGTGGAACGCTGCCAGGCCAACGAAGAGGATTGCGAAGGATTGGTTAATTACGCATTGGCCATCGAAGGTATTGAAGTGGCATTGTTCTTTCGGGAGCAACCGGACGGCTGCTTCCGCGTGAGCCTGCGCAGCAAGGGCGCAGTCAACGTCGCCGCCGTTGCCGAGCATTTTGGAGGAGGCGGACACAAGTGCGCAAGCGGATGCGCAATGCCGGGCCCACTGTCGGTCGCAACTGAGCGTCTGCTGGCTCAGTTTCGGATTCGCGGCTATCACGCAGTGGTGCAGTAGCCGTTGCACGGCAGTTCCACATTTGGTGCGTGGGGTGGAGCACCGCTTTCGGCGGCCAGTGCGCGCTGAGCAAACTGCTGCAGTCAAACGGATCAAGCATTGAAACCTAACCCCATCTTGGAGGAACGCACTCGCCGCTCCACTGACGTTCTTGCGCTCATCGCGTTCTGCGGATTCCTGTTTTTTCTCGGCATGCAAATCATCGGGCTAGTGGGTGCTGATGAACCACGCTATGCGCAAATTGCGCGGGAAATGCTACAACGTGGCGATTGGGTCACCCCGGTCCTATACGGTCATCCCTGGCTGGAGAAGCCACCTCTTTATTACTGGTCCGCCATGGTCGCATACAAGGCGACCGGCGGCGTGAGCGATTGGGCGGCGCGACTGCCATCGGCAATCCTCTGCTCGCTGATGATCTTCTTCATCTACGTCTGGGCCCGCCATTTTCGACGGGGAATGCAGCTTGATGCGGCGCTGATTACCGCTGCTTCGGCCATCGTGATCGGATTTGGGCGAAGCGCTTCCACCGATATGCCCCTGGCTGCGACCTTCACGGTTGCAATGCTGTGCTGGTATGGGTGGTACTCCAGCCAGAATCGGGGCTGGCTGCTGGGATTCTATCTCTTTGCCGGACTTGCAACCCTGGCCAAGGGGCCTGTCGCAGTCTTGCTCGCCGCATTGGTCATCGTGGTATTTGCCGCGCTCCGACGCAATGACCGGTTGATTCTCCGTACCCTGTGGCCCATGGGAATTTTGGTGTATCTCGCCGTAACCTTGCCGTGGTTCATAGCGATGCAGCATGCCAATCCGGAGTTCTTCCGCACTTTTTTCCTGCAGCAAAACGTGGAACGATTTGGCACTAACCTCTATCACCATCCCCAGCCCTTCTGGTTTTACCTGCCAGTGGCGCTGCTCGCGCTGGTACCGTGGACGGTGTTCGTCATCGCCGCGCTTGTTGATGCCATTCGGGACTGGCGTTTCTCCGTGCAACAGCCACCCGGGGTAGAAGATCTGCGCACTTACCTCAGCCTATGGTTTCTGCTGCCGATAGCATTTTTCTCACTGTCGCAGTCGAAGCTGCCCGGATACATTTTGCCGGCCATTCCAGCCGGTACGATTCTGCTGGCCAACTTTGTCTGGCGCCGCGAACAGGTAGGAGAAAAGCCGAGTACCTGGATGGGTCTGCCCCATGCGCTTCTCTCTGCGGTCATGTTGGTGGCAGCGCTGGTGGTGCCGTTCAAACTGCTTAAGCTGCCGCTCCCGCGAAGTGTGATTATCGTAGCCGTGGCACTGGCGGTTACAGCGATAATTGCGCTTGGGTTAAGCCTGCGCTTCCAGGGCTACCGGGTACTACGGTTCATCACGCTTGTTCCGGTGGTCATAGCGTTTGCCCTTTTGTTGCGCGGCACGGCGCCAATTATCAATTTATTTCAATCGGCGCGCCCCATAGAAAAGGCTCTTCACCAGGGAATCATCGGACAAATTCCGCCCGTTGCCGTCTATGATGTGCCTCCTGGAGTGAGATACGGCTTGGCCTTCTACCTTAACCAGCCCATCCGAAGTTACGAACAAAATGAAGTGCCCTCATTTGATCATCTGGTTGTGGCCGCCAGTGGCGTCCAGAAAGAACTGGAATTTCGGCTTACCGGACGGAGTGTCACCCGAATCGGCGCTTTTGCGCCGCAGCACCTGGATTTTTATGTAGTGTCGGGGAAAGCCTCAGGACAGGCGAAACGATAGCTCCCCCACAATCTCACTGTCGACTAGTCCTTTTTAACACCCTAGCTGAATCGCTACTGAAAAGGGCGCGGCTTCCAGCCGCGCCCTGTGATGCAAGTATCAATCTAACCGACGTGAAAGCTCTCTAGCCCCTACCGCGGAGGCTCAGCATTGCCGTGTGACTCGCGATTCTCCTTTGGAGGTGCGCTTTCGTGGGGAGGGGCCGCGTGTTCCGCCTGCGGCTGGCTCACGTGCGGCGCCGGTTGGTTCGCATGTGCCGGTGGGCGAGGCGCCTCTCGGCTGGGCTCCTGCGGTGCGGGATGACCAGCGTTATGCGCGACGGTGGGATTCTCCGGACGCGGAGCGGCCGCATTACTCGGACGCGGTGTGCTCTGATGTTCCGGCGGACGCGGTACGCTATTCGACTTCGCGGCGGTATTGCCATGCGGAGGCGGCTCGGTCTGGTTCACATGCGCTGGAGGATGCGGCGCCTGTCTCGCAGGTTCTGCAGCAGGGGCGCTGCCTCGGTTGTGCGCAACCGTCGTCTCACTTGGCCGTGGGGCCGTAGCGTTTTTCGTCGGCTGTTCGGTCTCTCGAGTTGGCGGACGCGGAACAGCATTGTTCGGGTGAGGTGCGTTGTTCGCCGTATTTGGATGCGGAACGTTCGCATTGTTGTGATTGGCTGCGGTCGAACGCTCAGGCGGATGCGGAACATTGTTGTTGCCCGGACGCGGAGTGCTAGCGTTGGCCTTAGTCTGCTGCGGGGCACGTACCGCTGGATTATTCGTCACCGGTGCATTCTTTGCCGCAACCACACCGGCACCGTGGAAGGCAGTTGGTTTAGGAGTTGCCGCCACTTCCGGCCGGCCGTGGTTCACCGACGCCCATTGCGCGCGATCGTTGCGCGCCAGCTGTTCATGCTGGGTCTGCACCGAAGTCGCATTGATGTGCCGCTCGCGTGCGGCAGCCTCTTGGGCAGCACTGGGCCTCGCGGCGATGCCGCCTTGGCCACCGTTATAGCTGACTCGATTGACGGTGTTGTTCACGATCGTAGTGTTGTAGGTGTTGTGGATGTTGGTAACGTTTACCCGATTAACGGCGCGGTTGTAATAGAAATCCCGACCGTGCCAATATCCGCCTTGATAGCCGTTACCGTAATAGCCATAACCGTAATTAATGCCGCCATAGAAGCCTACTTGCGGCCCCCAGTATCCTGCGTGCCAGAGGTAGGCGTTGTCGCCCCATCCCCAATAGCCCGGCGTCCATAAGTAGCCGACCTCAGGAGCGAGTACCCACGTTCCGGGTACCCAAAAATAACCATCCGGGCCGTACGCCCAATAACCTGGAGTCCAGATGTAACCCGGAGCCGGGCACAGAGGCTGGCTATACACCGGAAGCGGAGGCGGAGCTATTCCTACCGAAATAAAGACTGCTCCGAACGATGAGATGGACACCGCGAGGATCAGCAGGGCTAACAAGACTAACTGACTGCAACGAACGATTCGCATATTTCCCTTTCCTATTGCACATTCAGCGCACAGCCAGTTGCGCCAATGCAGCGGGGAGAATCCCTTGGACTTCGCCAAAACTTGAATTTCGAATTTCTGTTTTGCTTCTCCCAAATACGAATCGTATTAGCTGGGAAAAGTTGCTAGGGAAATCGGGGAGGGACCGCGCAATATTTTGAACGTAACAGGCAACCTTGCTCACCCATTTAAGGTCCGCCTCAGATGAGAACCTGCACGCGGAAGAGCACTAAGATCGACTCGAGATCTTTTGTTGCGTTGAGCGTTAATCCTGCAGCCGCGATCGTGCAACCAACTATCCGGCCCGCTTGAAATATTGCACAGCGCGTTCGTGAGCTTCGGCTTTGTCGCGACTTTTGAAGGTGCCGAGATTGCGACGCTTGCCTGTCTTGGCGTCCTTCTTACGTGAGTACAGCCGATACTCTCCAGATTTGAGTTTGCGAATCATGATTGTTCATCTCCTACGAATGGATGGATGAACAATTCGAAGCGTTGGTGGCTCGAAAATCAGCGCTTCGCTGCCGCGGTTGCTCTTCTAGCTTCAACTCGGCTGCTGTGTTCAGCCGCCGACAAATACGCGCCGCCCAATAACAGCATCCCGCTCCAGAACGACCAGAACATCAGCGTCACTGAAACCGCAAATGGCCCATAGACCTCCTGGAAGTTCAGCCACGGAAGCGCCAGAATGTAGATGTACTTTGCGGCCTCCGACACTAAACCGGTAATAATCGCTGCCGGCAGCACCGCTAGCGCGGGAACCTTGCCGTGTGGGAGTACCCAATAGATCAGGAAGTAGATTCCAATGGTCGCCATGATCGCCGAAGCCTTCATCACCATGAATCCAAGTCCTGCAAAGACGAAGTTCTGGTCGCCAATCACTAGTCCCAGCATCTTCAGGTTCTGCGCCGTCAGCGCGATCGAAAGCATCGCCAGGCAGCCGCATGCCAAGCCAAGTCCCAGCGACATCAACAGGTTCATGAGATAGGACCGGTTCTTCTTGAAGCCCCAAATGCGATTGAGAGCCACTTCCAGCGGAAGAAAAATTCCGGTCGAGGTGATCAGCAGCATCACGAACGACAGCACCTGGCCTCGTCCTCTCACGCTCGCCAGAAACTGTAAATTGCGGATAACAAAATCCTTATTGCTGGGCAGATAGTCGCGCAATAGCTCCAGCACCACGTTGTACATGGCCTGGGAGTGAATGACCCGACGCATGAGGGTGAGCAACAAAACGATAAACGGAAAGAACGAGAGGATTGCATTGGCCGCGACGGAGAAGGCGTAGGTGTGTACCTCGGTTTGCGTCAGGTAACGAAGCGTGGACCAGCCATGCCGGCGCAAGCGATGTGACAGGCTGTAGGTTTCCGGCAGTACTTGAAACAGTTCCTCGCCTGTCGTCCTCGTGAAGCAGACGTTCCGCGGCCGTCCCCAGCGGCGAGGCGGCTCTTGTAACTCACTGTCTCCTAAGCTTAGTGGTGTCGTAATGCGTTGAGTGGTTGAAGATCGCCAGGGCTTGGACGTCGAGATGCCTGGGTGGCCTTCGCCGAGTTAGTTCGGAGTTGCTGCGTCATCGATGTCTTTAATCGTAACAGAGCATGACAGCGCTGATTCAGCCCTTTCGAACTTCGGGATCTGGACAGGTTTGTTTCCATACTGGAACCGCGGAACCCTCTGTGATGAAAATACTTGCCAGAACCGCAAGTTCCTGTAATCATCTCCTGCTCCCCTCTCGAATGGGTGAGAGAGGAGCTTTCGGTGGAACCGAAACGCGGATTTGGGTTGATGTTTCTGTCAGCAGTCGAAATTCACGCATTGTACGGGCTCCAGGGATCGGCCCTGTCGCGGATGCATTAGTCCGCCAGGATCGATTCAGGGGGCTTTTCCATTGCAGAAAGCTGCGAGCTGAGCCGCAACCCTTGTTTCCCGGCAACGTTGAGACGCCTTCCGAATCCTGCTCCTCAGGGTTGTATTTGGAACGTCCGCGAAGCAGGGGTTCTTCCAAGTTCTATAGGTGAAAGGAGTAAGTTGTGAGAGAGAAAGGTACAGTCAAGTGGTTTAACGGAGCCAAAGGGTACGGATTCATCCAGAGATCCACGGGCGAGGATGTGTTCGTGCATTTCTCAGCTATCCAGGAGAACGGATACCGGAGCCTGAACGAGGGGGAGACAGTGGAGTTCGACCTCACGAAGGGTCCAAAGGGCTTCCAGGCCGCCAACGTGCAGCGCGTGTAAGACGTCTTCGCCACGCGGAAGCAAGGTCACATTCGCGTCGCTTTGGAGTCGAGCTTCCGAGTGCGGCCAAGACCACTGAACCCTCCCCGCCCCGGGAGGGTTTTCCTTTGGAGAAACTACCCGCAGTTCGATTCCCTCTCAAGTTCACGCCGCAGCAACCGTCAAATGGAGTTCGCCGGCGAGCGCCGACAGTTTCTGCACCGCTTGATCCACCGACTGCTGGGCCATATCCACTCCAAATGCCTGTTTGTCAGCGTCGATGACGGTTACGTTCTCCAATCCGACGAACCGCAGCATGTGCCGCAAGTAAGGAACCTGGAAATCGGAGGATGCCGTTGGCCCGTCGTTGTATGCTCCGCCACGAGAAACAATCGCCAGCACTTGTTTTTCCGCCGCTAGAAGTCCCTTGGGGCCCTTGTCCCCGTAGCTAAAAGTCTTGCCCGCGCGCACCACCAGATCGAACCAAGCCTTTAAGGATGCCGGAATCGAGAAATTGTGCATGGGCACGCCGAGCACAATTACGTCGGCCGCTATTAGTTCCTCAATGAGGGCATCGGAAAGCTCCAGTGCTCGGTTTTGCTCCGGCGTTCGCTCGGCCGGCGGCGTGTACGACGCCTGAATCCATGATTCCGTGACGAAAGGGAGGGTTGCGGCCGCCAGGTCGCGCTCGATAATGCGAGCATCCGGGTGCTTGGTTTTCCACTCGTCGGCAAAGTGCCGAGTCAACCGTCGCGAGACGGAGTTGCTGCGGGGACTCGAATTGATGATCAGCAGGTTATTCATCGCCATACCTCCAGGCTTTATCGCCGGTACTCAAATTAAGTGTTGCGACACCAAATTACTGTGTCGTAACACATAATATCGGATGTGCCGGGCAATAAGAAGGATTCAAAACCGATCGGGGTAAGCCGGAGGAGGAATCTGCTGCGGTGTGCCCCTATAACATCCTGGGGCAAAACCAAATCCCTCACGATCTACGGCGGTTCGCGATGACAGCCAGGAAAGGCGACATTACTTAAACTCATCTCATAAATCGTTTTGGGTTGTATCAGGGCACGACTTTCAGTCGTGCCAAACGAAGCGCAGAAAAGCCCAAGGCTTTAGCTGTGAAGTTTCAATAGGTTGTTGTCCATTCGGCCAAGAACTGGGAAGCTGAAGTTGCGAAGCAACAGCTACCGAGGGGACCGAATGGACTATCACCATCATGCTCGACTTACGATTCATCGTCGAGAGGAACTTGCCGAAACCGTGATCCAGGGCCGACTGAGCTTGAAGGAGGCCGCGGCCGAGTTCAAGCTCAGTCGGCAGAGTGCCGCCAAGTGGGTGCATCGCTTCCGTACTGAAACACAAGCCGGGTTGCGCGACCGCAGCTCGCGACCGCACCGCTCTCCCCGTGCTACTTCCCCAGAACTGATGGATCGCGTGCAGCGGCTGCGACGTGAGCGTTGGACAGGGGTTCGCATCGCCCAGTCCACCGGCCTGAGCCGGGCCACGGTGAGCCGCATCCTGACCCGGTTCAAGCTGAATAAGATCAGAATGCTGGAACCGGCCGTGCCTATCGTGCGCTACGAACTTCCCGCTCCTGGCGATCTGCTGCACATCGACATCAAGAAGCTGGCCCGCATTCACAAGCCCGGCCATCGCCTCACTGGCAATCCCCAGGATGAAACTCGTGGCGCCGGCTGGGAGTTTCTTTATGTCGCCATCGATGACCACTCCCGCATCGCCTTCACCGCCCTGCTGCCCGATGAAAAAGCGACTTCCTCCAGCAGCTTCCTCCGCCAAGCCGCGGCCTACTTCGCCCACCTCGGCATCCAGGTCCGTCGCGTCATGACGGACAACGGCCCTTGCTTCTGCTCCACCCGGTTCGCACAAGCCTGCGACGATCTCCAACTCAGACACACCCGAACCCGCATCTACACCCCACGCACCAATGGCAAGGCCGAGCGCTTCATCCAAACTGCCATCCGTGAGTGGGCCTACGCCCGTCTCTACCAGAACTCTGCCGAACGCTTTCGTCACCTGGCTCCTTGGATTCACCAGTACAACTGGCATCGACCCCACACCGCCCTCAACCAAAAACCACCCATCAGCCGATCCGGTCTCGATGTCAACAACCTCTTGACACACCACATTTAGCCCCCGCAAAAACAGGGCCCTCAGGGCTAAAGCCCAACAGATTGCCGGACCCGTTGCAGGACGTCTGAAGACGTGCCCTGATACAGAGCGACTTATGAGATGCCCTCTCGGCGACTTTGCTCGTGTTTTTCATTCCACCGAGACCGGTTCCAGAATCACACCGCACAAGCGGCTCAATTCGCGACACTCTTCGTAATTGAGCTTACCCAGGCGAGAGCCCACGGCCGCGTCAATCTCAGGTTGCATCTTGGCAAGCAGCTTCAACCCTTTGGCGGTGATGCTGGTCAGAGCTTGGCGCTGATCGTCATTTCCACGCGACCGCTTGACCAAGCCGCGGGCCTGCAGACGGTCCACCAAACGCGTGACATCGGGAGCACGGTCGATCATGCGCCGCGCGATCTCGCAGCGAGCGTGACCTCGGGGATGCACCCCCCGCAGGATGCGCAGCACGTTGTACTGCGGGCGGGTAATGCGGTGCATTTCGCAGAGTTCGTCCATCAGGTCATTCAACGTCGTGGCTGCGACCAGAAGGCTCAGCAGAGCTTCCTGCAGAGGATCGGCGAACTGCGATTGGCTAAGGCGCCGGCTGAGGGCCTCGTTCATGCCTTCTTTATAGCCAGAATTTGTGCGCTTGTCATTTTGCGGAAGGCCGGTGGAGTCGACCGAGCTTACGGCGCAACCGCTGTAGGGCCCAGCGTGCGTGTTCAGAAACGATCGCATCTTCATCGTGACTCAGCCCTTCCAGCATAGGCAAGAAGCGTTCTTCATCGCTGTTGCCGAGCGCTATCGCGACATTACGGCGCAGGCCATTGAACCGCGCACGCTTCACCGGTGAACCGCGGAACGTTTCGCGGAACTCCTCCAAGCTCAAACCAGCCAGCCGCCCTAGATCGGGATTCACCAACGCAGGACGTGGCTCAAGTTCCGGCGCCTTCGTTACCGGGGCTTCACGGTTCCACGGGCAGACGTCCTGACAGATATCACAGCCGAACACCTGCCTGCCGATACCCGAGCGGAGTTCTTCGGGAATTGCGTCGCGTTTTTCGATGGTGAGATACGAGACGCAGCGGGTCGCGTCGAGTTGATAAGGGGCGGGAAAGGCGTCGGTCGGACAGGCATCGATACAGCGCGTACACGAACCGCAACGGTCGGGGGGAGGCAGATCGGGCGTCAGCTCCAGCGAAGTCAGCATGACGCCGAGGAAGAGCCACGACCCCAACTGTTCGTTCAGGATGCAGGTGTTCTTGCCAATCCAGCCGATTCCGGCGTATTGGGCAAAGATGCGCTCGATGACTGGACCTGTATCCACGTAGCACCACGTGCGCGGTACAGGCATGTTCTGCTGCTGGCAGATTTCAAGCAGGCGAGCTTCCAGCGCTCGAAGCTTTCCGAGTATCACCTCGTGATAGTCACGTTGTGACCAGGCATAACGCGAGATCCATCCCTGTGTGGTCGTTCCGGCGTGGGTTGAATAGGGCTCGCTGGTGTTGTAATTAAGAGCGCACACCACGACCGAACGTGCCCAGGGAGCAGCATTGGCGAGCGAGGCGCGTTTCAGTTCGCCGGCGTCATTGCGCGCTTCGAGATACTTCATTTCGCCAGCACGGCCATCGGCGATCCAGATCGGAAAGAAGCGGTGCTCAGCCGTGTCCGCCACACCGGCGACGCCCGCGAGGTCGAAGCCTACCTGGGAGGCAAGGCGCTTGATGTGGTTGTTGATCGCAGACAAAGAGAAACCGCTGGACATGGTGGGACGATTATAGGAGGGTGTTCGTCATCGACAGTTAGCATTTGGCACCTAGTATTTGCCATTCGGCCTTCGGCGTCTGTTTTGGCGGCGCCCCCTCGACAACAGGGAATACAATATCGGCCTCGGACAGCGAGTAGTGTCGTAAGAAATACCTCCTCGTTCTGAATTGCGATTCTCTTGCTGCCCAGTTGTCCGGCGATGGACAAGTGATGCTGATTTTGGACGCTTATCGGTATCCCGCAACTTCCTTGACGTCAGTAACTACAGCCGCGTCAACCGCTTCCGGCATCACAGCATTGGCACTTGACGTGTACTTACCTGCTTCAAACAATGTCGGTCGCTGGACAAAATTGTTCTAACGATCGGATTGCTCTCGCGTCTTAATAGGTACGAGGAGGCTGTATGGAGCGCAGATATCTGGTGGCGGCCCTGGCGATCGTAGCGACCTTCGCGGTGTTCTCTCACGGCCTGCGGACACTCGAACGCGTTTCTCTGACTTACGGTCAACGTGGCGAGGCGAACCTACATGCGAAATGCAATGCTGCAGACTCCGCTATGTCCCGATTCGCGGACAAGGTGCGGACACACCTGCGTCCGAGCTATCCGGAAGAGGCGCAGATGTTGGCCGAAATGAACCTGCCAATTGTGCGGGCGCAAGCGAAGGTCGCCGAGCAGATGGCGCGGCAGAATGTGGCAGCCGCCCAGTGCGCTCGCGCTACGGCGCTGCGGGAAGCCGAACGTGCCCAGCGCGAAGCCACCAGAATGCGCGAGAAAATGACGCGCGCGAATGCTTCGGCGATGCCCATTGCGTGGGAAGCGAGTATCGCTGCCGACGTGAATCAACGGGTTCAAGCCAAGACCGCAGCGCTTGCAGAACGTCTTGCTGCTCAAAGTGTGAGACTACAAATGGCCGCAGATCAAGTGCGGGAAGTTTCCGTAAAGTTCTCAGACTCCGACGTTGAGGGCGCAGCTGTGCAGCACTCGTCTAATTATGCGGGTTCTAAAGTTCATTGCAAGGTGACGCAGTCGCGGTAGCGGCAGGTGACTAGCATTCCGGCCAAAGCTGGACGATCATGCACGAGGTTCAAACTTCCTAACGGTATGGTTAACTACACCGCTTGTCTCTTTCCTGCCACAGCTTCCGGCATTGTCACAAGCAAAGCGGACAACGAGGCTTGACCCACTCCGCTAAACAGTACGATGATGGAGCCATGAAGCTCCCCCACCCTCCCGTATGCCCCCGGTGCGACAGCAATGAGGATGTGAAGAAGATTGCGTACGGCTGTTTGCCGTCAGACGGACCTGCGGAGCTGGCTCACGAAGGATACGTGCTGGGCGGATGCTGCATTCGCCCCGATAGTCCCGAGTGGTACTGCGATGCCTGCGAAGAGAGCTTCGGCACGTGGCGAGAGTCGTGGGGTGAAGCGCTCAGCGACAGCATTCACTAGTTGATTCGCCTCACGACCATCGAATAAATCTCCCGAACTTCATCGGGCACCGAACTTTGCCAACCGGGCCCTGCGCTGTTGCCATTCCTCCGTTGCGAAGATTCGCGGCCCCACCTCAATCAGCCGCGGCAGCATCTGGAAAACCGAAATTGGTGTCCACATCATTCCCTGGCGAGTGCGATAGCCTCGCCGGTTCAGTTCATCGGCAATCACGGAATACGGTCCATCCTGAATGGTCAACTCCATCATCAGGAAGAGGACTTCCCTTTCGGTCGGATTCTCTTCCAGATGTGGAGGATCGTTGGCAACAACCTGCAAACCGAATGGGACCTCTTCAACCGCGCGCCCGGCCTGATCTTCGGGGACTTCGCGCTCCCACTCGACTGCGACCAGCTTCCAACCCTGTCCAGCCTTCTGGGCCATATCCTCCGGACCAAATGAGCCCGGCACGTCCTGACGAATGCGCTCGATCTTTGCCATACTCGTCCCTCTCTCCTGATCCTCAACAGGGTGCGCCTGTGTTTACAGCCGCAGTTTAGCCTGATACTTCTACTACATTTGCTTCGCCATCCTGAATGTTGCGCAAATAGCTGTGGGTGAATAAACATACGCTGGGCGCGTGTCGCGTCGAGCGCCAAGAGCGTCCGAATTCAGGATTGCTTGTCCGAAAGCGAACAACAAGCTAACTCGCAGCCTAGCTCAGAGCAATAGGAAGAATGGCCTGGCCAATCCACGCAGCCCGCCGACGAGCTTTGAGCGTTTGCCGCCCCTCTTCGGTGGCTGATAAACTCGAAGGTTAGATCAGGCCTTCGCCTTACCTTCCTAACTATCTATGTCGAACACAACGGATATTGCAATCGTCAACGGCGCTCGCACGCCCATGGGGCGCTACTGTGGAAAGCTGCGCGACTTCACCGCCATGGACCTTGGGGCGATCGCAGCTACGGAAGCTATGAAACGCTCCGGAGTCGGGTCCGGCGAAATCGACCACGTAGTGATGGGCAATGCGCAGCAAACCTCCGGAGATGCGATTTACGGAGCACGCCACGTGGGACTCAAGGCTGGAGTTCCCATCGAAGTCCCGGCGCTCACCGTGAACCGGCTGTGCGGATCAGGGATGCAGTCGGTGGTGACCGCTGCGCAGATGATTCAACTCGGCGAGTCCAATGTCGTTCTTGCCGGAGGCATGGAATCCATGTCGCAAGCGCCGCATGTCATTCGCGGCATGCGATGGGGTGTCGGGCTGGGCGAAGGCAAGCTTGAAGATTCGCTCATGGTGGCGCTGCTCGATAGTTATTGCGGCCTTTACATGGCAAACACCGCGGAACTCTACGCGGGCCAGCATGGCGTTACGCGCGAGATGCAAGACGAGTTCGCCATGCGGTCGCAGAAGCTGGCTGATAATGCGTACAAGGCTGGACGCCTTCAGGAAGAGATAACGCCGGTTCCAATGCGTAATCGCAAAGGCGAGCCAACGGGAGAGATGTTCACCGAGGACGATCATCGCCGTCCTGAAACGACGATGGAGAGCCTGGCTAAGTTGAAGCCGGCGTTCGGCAAGAATGGGTCGGTCACCGCCGGCAATGCCAGCGGAATCGTCGACGGAGGCGCGGCGGTTGTGGTGATGTCGCTCGAAGAAGCTCAGAAACGTAATCTGAATCCGATGGCTCGCATCGTGAGCTGGGGAATTGCGGGTGTCGACCCTAAGATCATGGGGGCCGGGCCGGTTCCGTCCACGCGCATCGCGCTGAAGAAAGCCGGGCTGAAGCTCGAAGAGATTGACTTGGTCGAGGTGAACGAAGCGTTCGCTGCGCAATATCTAGCCGTGGAAAAAGAACTGGGACTGGATCGCAACAAAGTCAACGTCAACGGTGGTGCCATCGCGCTCGGGCATCCGCTGGGCGCAACCGGCACGCGGCTGCTGATTACGCTGATGAACGAATTGCGCCGCCGCAAAGGCAAGTATGGATTGTCGACGGCATGCATCGGTGGCGGGCAGGGCATTGCAGTGATCGTGGAAAACCTGCAACGGTAACGGGAGTGGACGGTGCGCGTCGTGAGCGGCGTGATCCTCGGGTACCTACTGTTCGAGCTATTGTGGTTAGGGCTGTTTCGCGTCACCAACACCGATGCGCACGCTCCTGCCAGCATCAGCTTTGAGCTCGGCGCCATCGTGTTTGGGTTTCTCTTCGCGCTGCTGGCCGGCTACGTCGCCAGCTTTATCGGAGGACGCCCGCACTTCGTGGCGGCATGGATGGTCGGGGCGCTGGTGGCGATGACTGCCATCGTCACGATGTTTCGTAAGGGTATTGCGTGGCCGCAAATGGCCGGAATGCTGTTCATGGCTCCGGCGGCGGTGGTCGGCGGGTGGTCGTACGTATTACGCAGGCGAGCAAAAGACAACCGGAATGGAAAATGACGAGCGATGAACGGGCACTGCACGGCATGGTGTATCAGCTAGAGACGGCATGGAACGCCGCGGACGCCGCCACTTTCGCCGCGCTCTTCGTGGAGGACGCCGACTTCATCCACATTCTGGGTGGATACTACAGCGGTCGCACCGCCATTGAGGGGGGCCACCGGATGATCTTTGGCACGATCTACAAAGGCAGCACAGTGAGGTATAGCGTCGACGGGATCAAGTTTCTACGGCCCGATGTCGCGATCGTTTTCCTTCGGCAGTTTCTGCAGTTTCGAGAAGGCGGCGCTGCGAGCGAACTCGAGGCGCGGCCTACCATCGTTGCCGAAAAAGTCGATGGTGACTGGCGGATTGTGGCGCTGCAAAATACCCGGATCACGGAAGCGGGTGCGGGGCAGAAGGAAGCGACGTCCGCTAAATGATGAATAGTCATTACGAGCGCCCGATTTTGGCGCGAGGAATCTGCTGTCTGGCTGGCCTAAGAGCAGATCCCTCGCTTCGCTCGTGATGACAAGAACGACGATGGATAAGCTGGTCAGCATTTTGCTGTATCAGGCTCTGCTGGTGGACTTATTCGAAAGGAAAGCGCAATCATGGATATCAAGAAAGTTGGCGTACTTGGTTGTGGGCTGATGGGCTCGGGCATCGCGCAAGTGGCGGCCACCGCGGGTTTCGACGTGGTGGTGCTCGAACAGGAGCAAAAGTTTCTCGACAAGGGCTTTGCCGGCATTGAGAAATCCTTGTCACGGCTGGTAGAACGCGGTCCGGAGAAGGGCGGCTTGACTGCCGAGCAAAAGAGCCAAGCGCAGTCGCGCTTGAAGGGCACGACCAAGATGCAGGACCTCGCCGACTGCGACATCGTCATCGAGGCCATCATCGAAAATGCCGAAGAGAAGCGCAAGACCTACGCGCAGCTCGACGCCATCGTCAAGAAGGACGCTATCTTCGCCACCAACACGTCGTCGATCTCGGTCACGGAGTTGATGACCGCGACCAAGCGCCCGGAGCGCTTCATCGGCCTGCACTTCTTCAATCCGGTTCCGATGATGAAGATGGTAGAAGTGGTGAAGACCATCGCCACCGCGCCTGAAGTGTACGACACGGCGTATGAGTTCGCCGTAAAGCTGGGCAAGGTGCCGGTGCGCACCAGCGATAAGACCGGGTTCATCGTGAATCGGTTGCTGGTGCCGTACTTGCTGGACGCAATTCGCGCGTACGAGGAGGGCGTCGGCTCCATCACCGATATCGATGAGGCGATGAAGCTGGGCTGCGGCTACCCGATGGGGCCGTTTACGCTACTCGATTTCGTAGGCCTTGACACCACGTACTACATCACGCATGTGATGTTCGACGAATTCAAGGAGCCGCGCTTCGCCTCGCCGCCGCTGCTGAGGCGGCTGGTGCTGGCCGGGTGGTACGGCCGCAAGTCGGGCAAGGGCTTCTACGATTACACCGACCCCAACAAGCCGGTGCCGGGAAAGTTTGTATAGCAAAGGTCGGCATTTAGCATTTGGCAATTGGCAGTTAGTAAGTGCACAAACGGGATCTTCGCCATTGGCATACGCCATGCTGTTGGTAGGCGAAGGTCGAGTCCCACGCAGTGGGACGGAAGAGCTTAGCCCAGCGCTTCAGTGCTGGGTGGACGTTTGTTTAGGTTTTGAGTGCCGCAGGCACGGCAGAAGGGTTTGCTGAGATCTTGTGCCGTCCCTACGGGACTCGCTTTTTGTTTTGCACCTTACCCCGGGCTTCCGCCCGGGGCTAACACAAATTCCGCCCTGCGGGCTGATTTCTACGCAATCGGGGCCCCGCGGGAAAACGAGGTTTATTTAGCGGGTCGTTCAGCCATAGGGCAGCCCGCGAGAGCGCAAGAACTGTCGTTCCAAAATTCCTAATAGCCGAAAGGCACATCAATGACCGACCTCCAAAACATTAAGTTCGAAAAGAAAAACCAGATTGCCTACATCACCATTGACCGGCCGAAGGTGCTCAACGCACTGAACATGGCCACCATGCAGGAACTCAAGGACGCCTTCGCGTCCGTGAAAGACGACGCTGAAGTCCGGGTTGTCATCCTGACCGGCGCGGGCGAGAAGGCGTTCGTTGCGGGCGCGGACATTAGCGAGCTCTCGCAGCAAACGCCTGTGTCAGCCAAGGAATACACGCATCGCGGACAAGCGATCGTGGATGCCATTGAGAATCTTGGCAAGCCGGTGATTGCCTGCATCAATGGCTTCGCCCTCGGCGGTGGTTGCGAACTGGCAATGGCCTGCACCATGCGTTTGGCGAGCGAGAACGCCAAGCTCGGCCAGCCTGAAGTGAAACTCGGACTGATTCCCGGCTACGGCGGCACGCAGCGGTTGTCGCGACTGGTGGGCAAGGGACTCGCGATGCAACAGATCTTGACCGGCGAGATGATCACGGCGCAGGAAGCCTATCGCATTGGGCTGGTGAACGAGGTCGTCCCACAGGGTGAGCTGATCGCGCGTGCTGAGGCGATCGCCGCCAAGATCATCGCCAATGCCCCACTGGCGATTCAGTACGCAATGGAGGCGGTGAATCGCGGCTTCGACCAGCCGTTGGCTGATGGGCTGTTTCTGGAGGCCACGCTGTTTGCCGTGTGTTGCGCCACCGAGGACAAGAACGAAGGCACGCGGGCTTTCCTGGAGAAGCGGCCAGCGCAATTCAAGGGGAAGTAGGCGGAGCCGGGCGAGTTTGGCAAAACAAAACCGGCCGCTTATGCGACCGGCTTAACCGCAGATCCTTCGACTCCGGCGGCGAAGCGCCGCCTTCGCTCAGGATGACATCGAGAAGAATTAATCTCCGTACATCACTTCCCGCTCCTCCACCACTGGTTCGGCGGGCTTGATGCCTCCGATACTGCCGAGCGGAATGAAGCCGTCCTTGACTACCGGCTTCTCGCCCAGCACGTGCTCCTTGTAGAGCGCCAGCATGCGCGCCTTCTCGGCTTCGGCCTTCACGCGCTCGTCGCGGGCCTTGAACTTCTCCTGGCGAGCGTTCTTGGCGATACCGAGATCGTCGAGCGTGTGGTTGGCTTCGGCGTTCACGTGCTCGTCAACCAGCTTGAGCGTGTGCGCGGTGGTCTCGAGGCCGACCTTCTTGCCGCCGGCGAAGATCTCGTGACGGCCGTGCTCCTCGTACCACTTGGTCAGAGTCGCCGTCATGTGCATCTTCTCGACGATGTTGCGCCAGCCCACGCCGGTGTTGTAGGCGCAGAAGCTGATCTCGCCTTCCTGCGTGGCGTAGGGAATGATGCACTGCTCGGTGCGGCGGAAGTCGTAGTTGAACAGGTCCTGGAACCACATGCCGGCGACGAACAGGAAGTTCCAGCGATCGCGGCGGCGCCTCTCGATGTCGGTCTCGGTGCGGTCGCCGCTGACCTTGCCGTAGTCCTTGCCGGTCGCGCCGAAGGTCTTGTCGAACTTCTTCAGCAGGTCGGTGAACTTGAAGTGCGTCGGCGACTTGAACGGGTCGTAATTCTTCAGCAGCGCCAGCGTCATGCCGGCGATGGACATCCACTTGCCGCGAGCCGCGTCGTTCACCTTGGCGATGTCCTTCGCGATGGTGTCGCCGTTGAGGAACGCCGTGACCGGAACCGCTTCCTTGGTTTCCTTGTCGATCATGACGGCCATGCCGACGCCGCAATTGGGGTGGCAGCCGCAGCTCAACGAGCCCCAATCCTTGTCGGGCCCGTGAACCAGGTCGGCCCAGTCGGAGAAGGTGCTCATGAACGAGATGGGGAACCAGTCGCGGGTGGGCTCGCCCAGTCCGGTCTGGTTCTTCACGTCGTGCGCCAGATGAGACAGCGTGTAGCGCTGCGCCTGACGGCGCTCGTCGGTGATGGCCTCGTCGCGGCCGGTGAACGAAACCGGCTGGAACGACAGGAACGAGATGCGCTTGGGATTGTCGAGCGCGAACTGGATGATGCGGCCGACCTGCTCGTTGTTCAGGTCGTTGACGATGGTCACGACCGGCACGATCTCGACGCCGGCGTTGTGCAGGTTCTCGATGGCCTGCAGCTTCACGTCGAACAGGTTGCCGACCAGGCGATGCGAGTTGGCGGCGTTGCCGATGCCGTCGAACTGCAGGTAGGCATAGCGCAGACCCGCTTCAGCAGCCTGCTTGGCAAACTCGGGACTCTTGGCGAACTCGATGCCGTTGGTCGCAGCCTGCACGCTGTTGTAGCCGACCTTGCGCGCGTAAGCGACCGCGTCCAGGAAGTACGGCGACAACGTGGGCTCGCCGCCGGAGAACTGCACCGACATCTGGCGGCGCGGCTTGATGGTGATGGCGTTGTCGAGCATCGTCTTGATCTCGTCCCACGTCAATTCGTGGACGAAGCCGACCTGGTTGGCGTCCATGAAGCAGGGATCGCACATCATGTTGCAGCGATTGGTCAGGTCGATGGTCAGCACCGATCCGCGGCCGTGCAGCACGGTGCTGCTGCCGTGATGATGCAGCTTCTCGTCGTTGTGGGCGCGAATGTCGCGGCCGGGGAAAACTTCTTCCAGGTGCTTGAAGAACGCAGTGTCCATGGCCATCACGTCTTCGAAGTGGCCGTGGATGGGGCAGTCCTTCACCATCAGGATCTTGCCGTCGCGCTCGATGATCTGCGCCTTGATCTCGCCGGCCTTCTCGTTCATCAGGACTTCGAGCGGCAGCTTGCCGTCGATGATCTGCTGGCGAATTTCGGGCACGCACTTGGGGCAGAGCGAATCGGTGGCGCGCGGCCAGCCGAGCGGCGGCTTGGACTTCTGGTACGACTTCAAGAGTGGCTTGTCGGACCACTTGGGCGTAAACGAAGGATTGGGATTGATGCTGTTGAACTTGTCGAAAACAGCCCATGCGCCTTTGGCGGCAACGGTGACGGCCTTTTCAACATATTTAACGGGCTTGTGCATTTACGCCTCTCTTAATCAGTATGAATGACAGTGGCCAACCCCACGTTGTACGGGCCACGTTTCTCTACTACCTGTGTATTAGGTTACTGGTGGCCGGCAAAAGGGCCAACCAAGATAGAGCAAGCGGGCGGATTTAGCGGGCCAGCGGAGAGTATCGAACATTGAATGGTGAGCTGGATCACAGTGCTATGTTATTGAAAAAGCGGGGGCTCTCACGGACGAAAGCGGCATCCAGTCCAAAACCGGTCGCACTTAAAGCGGCTTGAACTTCGAAACCTCGTCGGCCCGCACTAAGCTCATCAGGCTGTGTCTTACTTACAGTGCTAGAATGTAAGACATGAAACACTTCGAAGGTGTAGTTACGTCGAAGGGCCAGTTGGTGATTCCAGCCAAACTGCGGCGCGTTTACCGAATCGGGCGGGGCACGCGAGTCCGGTTCGCGCGCATTCAAGGCGGGATCGCTATCTATCCAAAGTACGAGGATGCCATTCAGTATTATCGCGGGATTCTGGCGGGTTTGGGCTTGCCGGAGGACATCGAACGCGAACCGGACCGGGACATTGAATGAGGACCCACGTCCTGGACGCGAGCGCGCTCTATCGCTATCTCACGAATGGAGCGGCCGAGGAGATCGTCGCTCGCGTGCTAACGGACGCTGCGGCCACCGGGACTCCGGTCCTCATGTCTGTAGTGAACTGGGGCGAGGTCTACTACACGCTAGCAAAACAGATCGGCCTCAGCAAGACCGAGAACCTGATGATCGGATTGGCTGACAAGCTCCCGGTTTCCGTTGTTGGAGTGGCAGTTGAAGATGCTGTACGCGCTGCACGTCTCAAAGCCCAGTACAACCTTCCGTATGCCGATGCCTTTGCCGCCGCGCTCACCGGAACTCAGCGTGTACTCGTGACCGCGGACGTAAGCCATTTCGAGCGCGTTCCCAAACTTCGCCTGCTAAGACTGCCATCCGCCAAGAGAGCAGAGGCGTGAAGGCCCGCCTTGCGACGGCTGGCTTTTTCGGACGAAGGACGCAACAATAGTGGATAGTGCATCGCCGCTTGGACTATATTCCTAACAACTTCATCGGAAACGCTTGGTCGTAGGTTGAGGAGGGAACTCTGATGGGCGCTACAGGTATGTGGGTGCGCAAGCTCGACACTGCCTCTACCGGCGACCCGCTGGTGTTGGTGGTAGTGGAGGGCAGCGACCGCCGTACCCTGGTACTGGAGCACTTTCCCTTCACCGTGGGGCGGCGCACCGACCGCGACCTGGTAATGGCCGATCCGCGGGTGTCGCGCGAGCACGCGCAATTCATTCGCGAGCCCGACGGCACCTACATTGTCGATCAGAGCAGCCGCCACGGAACGTTCGTCAACGGAGAGCGCATCAACCGGCGCAAGCTGGCACGCAACGATCGCGTGGAGTTCGGCGTGCAAGGCGCCGCGTACACGTTGTTCAGTCCCGACCGCTCGCCCTCCAGTGCGGCACAACAATTTCTCAGCCAGTTCTCGACCTGGAAGCCCGCTACCGGAGCGGGGTCGGACCTCGAGATGCTTAACGTGTTCCTGGAGGCGGCGCGCAAACTGAATACCAGTGGCGTGCTGGAAGACGTCTTGAATGCGCTGCTGGAGGCCGCGTTGCGGCTAACGCGGGCCGAGCGCGGATTCGTCTTCCTGCGGCATGCGGACGGCGAACTGCACCTGGCGGCGGGTCGCGACAAGAAAGGCGAGAGCATCAACGACGACAGCACCATCTCGCGGTCAGTGCTGCGCGACGCCGCCAAGAGCGCCTCGGAGTTTCTAGTCACCGATACCGACGATACTGACAAGCTAGCGGGACGCGAAAGCATCGTAGCGCATAACCTGCACAGCGTGATCTGCATTCCGCTGCGCAAGACCGTCATCCAGGACAAAGTTAGGGAAGAGACCAAGCCGGGCGAATCGGATGTGCAGGGCGTGTTGTACCTCGATGCGCATTTCTTGTCGGGCAAGCTCTCGTCGGTAAGCCACGATATTCTGCGCACCATTGCCAATGGTGCCGCGACGCTGGTAGAGAACGCTGCTCTGGTGCAGTCGGAAGATGCGGCCAAACGCTATCGTCAGGAGTTGGCCATCGCCGCCGAAATTCAGCAGGGCCTGATGAAGGTGACCGTTCCCGACGTGCCCTTCGCGAAGGTCAACGCCATAAGCTATGCCTGCAAGGACATTGGAGGCGACTTCTTCGATCTGGTTTACACCGAAGCAAAACTCTCGCTCATTGTCGCCGACGTTTCCGGCAAGGGCGTGTCCGCGGCGGTGGTGGCGTCGATTCTGCAGGGCATGTTGTACTCACAGCTGGCCCGCGACTCATCTCTGCCGGAGATGATTGCGGCGGTGAACCGCTTCCTGTGCGACAAAGTGGGAGGCCAGAAGTATGCCACACTGGTAATCGCTCGGCTGTTGGGAAGTGGAGAACTGGAGTTGATCAATTGCGGCCATGTACCTCCGCTGCTGATCTCAGGCGAGGGGGTCACCAAGCTGGAAGACGGCAATTTGCCGGTGGGATTGGTTCCCGGCGTGGACTTCCAGGCCACCCGTCTGCAACTGAAAGCCAGGAGATCGCCTGGTGCTGGTGACCGACGGAGTCACCGAAGCCGAGGATGCCGAGGGTGAATTCTTCGGCATGGAACGATTGGAGACCTGCTGCAAAGACGGATTTGCCGCGATCGAGCAGGCGGTCACCGATTTTCGTCGCGATACCGCATTGACCGACGACTGCACCATCACCGAGATCATCTATCGCGGGGAGACGTAAAGCCGCCGAGTTTCCAGGCGTGACGAACGCTGCGCAGATCTAATTAACCCCTTCTAATTTCGCTGGTCATCCCCTTGCACGGATTGTTGGGTGAAGGGAGCAGTCCCGTTGGTCGGGGCTGCCGCGCCTTGCAAAAGGCGGCGCAGAATGTCCATGGCCGCAGCGATCGAGGGGATGGAAGACATTGTCCAGGAATTCCTGGTCGAAGGCGTGGAAGGGGTTGAGTTGCTCGACCGCGACCTGGTTGCCCTGGAACGTGAACCTGGCTCGCCCGAGCTGCTGGCGGAAATCTTTCGTGCGGTACACACCCTCAAAGGCAACAGCGGCGCGCTGGGATTTTCCAAGCTCGAGTCGGTGGCCCATGCCGGCGAAGGTCTGCTTGCCGCTTTGCGTGATGGCAAGCTGGCGTTAACTCCGAAGCTTACCAATGGACTGCTGGCGATGGTGGACACGCTGCGTGCGTTGCTGGCGGCAATCGAAAAAGCTGGGAACGAGGACGAGGGAAATTACACGTCCGTAGTAGATTTACTGAGAGGGCTGGGGGATGAGTCTGCAGCCGCGAATAAAGCCAGCACTCAAAACTTAGCTCCACCTTCCGCTCTCGCACCGGAAAATCTGCATCACGCATCCAGTTCCTCAGCCGCGAGTGTTCGGGTCGGTGTTGGCCTGCTCGACCACATCATGAACCTCGTGGGAGAGCTGGTCCTGGCGCGCAATCAAGTCCTTCATGCTGCCGCGGCGTCTTCCGATGTCAGCGTGGTCAACGTCGCGCAGCGCCTCAAATCGGCCACGAGTGGCTTGCAGGAGTCGGTGATGAAGGCGCGAATGGAGCCGATCGGCAACCTGTGGAACAAGCTTCCCCGGCAGGTTCGCGACATCGCCGCTCAATACGGCAAGCAGATCGCGCTCGAGATGAAGGGTTCGGAGATCGAACTCGACCGGACCATTCTGGAGGCGATCAAGGATCCACTGACCCACATCCTCCGCAACGCCATCGATCATGGCATTGAGTCTGCTGAGCAGCGTGCGAAAGCCGGTAAAACCCCCGCCGGGCACGTGCGCTTGAGCGCCTTCCACGAGGGTGGCAGGGTCCATCTGGAAATCAGCGACGACGGGGCGGGCATCAACCTGCCGCGAGTGCGGCAGCGGGCCGTCGAGCGTGGAATGATCACCGCCGAGGAAGCTGCCGCCATCAGCGAGCGCGAACTGACGCGTCTAGTCTTCACTCCAAGCTTCTCCACTGCGGAGGCGGTGACCAACATTTCCGGCCGAGGAGTAGGACTGGACGTAGTCAGGACCAACATCGAGAGAATTGGCGGCGCCATCGATCTCGAGAGCGTTGCAGGACAAGGAACGATCTTGAAGATCAACCTGCCACTGACTCTGGCGATTCTGCCCGCGCTGATTGTCAGCAGTGGCGGCGAGCGCTTTGCGATTCCGCAGGCCAGTCTGCTTGAGCTGGTCGCTTTGGAAGTTGGGGAGCAGAACAACCGCATCGAGCAGATCTGTGGAGCGCCCGTGTACCGCTGGCGTCATGGACTGCTGCCACTGGTGTTTCTAGATTGCGGGTTACAGCTGCCCAGACAAAATGCCGTGGCGATGAATATCGTCATGTTGCAGGCGGGTGCCCAGCCGTTCGGATTGGTCGTAGACGCGATCGGCGACACCGAAGAGATCGTCGTCAAGCCACTGAGCCATCCCTTGAAGCGATTGTCATGTTTCGCCGGCGCAGCCATTCTGGGCGACGGACACGTGGTGCTGATCCTCGACGTGGCCGGCGTGGCGCAGTTGGCGAATCTCGCGACTGCAGGCTCCGCGCCAGAACACAAGGAAGCAACCGCAATCGAAGTCCATCCAGATCCTGCGAGGCAGTGCTGGGTCACCTTCCGGCAAAACGCAGGAAGAAGGTTTGCACTGCCCATGTCAGCCGTGGCCCGCCTGGAAGAGATTCCAGCCGAGAAGGTCGAGCGCTCACGCGGCCGCGAGGTAGTGCAGTACTGCGGAGAGATCTTGCCGCTGCTGCGTACCTCCGACCTGTTTCACGAGCCGGCACCGCAACGCGATTTGCTGCAAGTCTTGGTGCTCCGCAAAGACGGCCCTGGGATTGGCCTGGTGGTGGACCAGATCGAGGACATCGTCGAACAGACCGCGGAATTGCACGGCGGAGAAAGCGGTTGGTTGCAAGGGACGACGGTAATCGACGAGCGCGTGGCCGACGTGCTGGACTTGAAGCGCGTGCTGGCAGGCAAGCCATCCATGCCGGCTGCGACAGCAGCAGGCGACCAGTGAGCGCCGAGCGATCCCTCTGCACGTTTTTTCTCGATGGACTATGGTTCGGCGTTGAAGTTAAGTCGGTGCGGGAGGTGTTGCCGTGGCAATCCATTACGCGCGTGCCTCTGGCACCCGATGCGGTTGCCGGGCTCATCAACCTGCGTGGCGAGATTGTGACGGTCATCGACCTGGGAAAGCGCCTGGGATTCGGGCCGCGTCCTGCGAGCCAGACCGCCATGAATGTCGTGGTCAAGAGCGACCGCGGTGAAGTGAGCCTGCTGGTGGACGAGGTCGGTGAAGTTGTGTCAGCCAGCCAGGATAGTTTCGAGAAGACTTGCGAATCGCTTCCCGCAGAATCTCGCCAACTGGTGCCGGGCGTTTACAAACTGCGAGAAGGCCTGTTGCATGTGCTCACGCTGGACGCGGTTTGGAACGGGAACACGAAAGAGACGGCGAAGGGACCACGGAGAGAGTAGCGATGAACTGGTTTCGCGATCTATCCATCATCAAAAAGCTTCTGCTCAGTTTTGCTCTGGTAGGCGGAATGGGCGGGGCAATTTTTGTCTGCGGGGTGACCACGCATAGCCTGGACCTGATGATTGCGTTTGCCGTTATCGGAACCATTCTGGAGATTTTGCTGTGTTGGATCATGTTGCGAACCATCGGCAGCACGGTGGACGAATTGCGGCGGGCGGCGGAGCAATTGGCAGTAGGAGATCCCGAGGTCACGATTGCGGTGCGCTCGCGCGACGAACTGGGGGCGCTGGCCGACTCTCTTCGCCGGGTGGCGGCGATGTACGAAGACCGCGCCAGTATTACGCAGCGCATCGCCGCGGGAGACATGAAGGTTAGCTTACAAGTGGCCAGCCAACGTGACGTGATGGGTAAGAGCCTGCAGCTGTGCGCCGCCAACGTGCAAGCCCTGGTGCAGGATTCCACCAAACTGGCGGAGGCGGCGGTGGCGGGCAAGCTCGACGTCCGGGCCGATGCCGGCCATTATGCGGGCGGATTCCGCGAGGTGATCGAGGGCCTGAATCGCACCTTCGAAGAGTTGCGCAAACCTTTGCGCGTAGCAACGCACGTGCTGGAGAAGTTCAGTCATGGCGAGCTCCCTTGGCCAATCCGCGAGGAGTACCGGGGCGAATACGACAGTTTGAAGGAAAGCACGAATCGAGTAATCGAGGTGGCCAAGCAAAGGCAGGAGGGGGTTGAGCATCTTCTGCACGCAGCCATCGAAGGCCGGCTCGAAGTGAGGGCCGATCCTGCGAAGTATGAAGGCAGCAATCGCAAACTGTTCGAGGGCATCAACCAGTTGCTGGACGCGATGCTGCTGCCGATTGCGGAAGGCAATCGGGTGCTGCGGCAAGTTCGCGCCGGCAATTTGCGTGAGCGCATGGAGATCGAATGCAAGGGCGATCACCAGAAAATGAAAGAGGCCGTCAATGGCGTCCACGACTGGCTGAAAGAGTTGGTGGACTACGTCACGCGCATCGCCAATGGCGACATGAGCGCCCGCATGGAAACTGCGTCAGAGGACGACCAGAGACAGGAATGGCTGGTGCTGCTGAAGAGCAATATTGTGCGCTTGCAAGGAGAATTGGGACGGCTGATTCTGGCAGCCCAGAAGGGCGATCTGCTGGCGCGGGGCGATCCCGGACAATTCAAGGGGGCCTACGCCGAGCTGCTGAATTCAGTGAATGAGATGTTGGAGGTGTTCTGCTCAGCGATGCAACGAGTGGCGCGGATGAGTGGGCCGCTGTCGCAAGCGGCCGCGGAGCTGGGCCGAGTTTCCCACGAGATGAGCTTAAGCACGAGCCAGACCGCGAACCAGGCGAATGTGGTATCGGAAGGCTCGGAACAGGTCAGCCGGAACATCCAGACGGTGGCTACGGCGGCCGACGAGATGGGCGCCAGCATCAAAGAGATCGCCAAGAACACCACCGAGGCGTCGAAGGTGGCGACTACGGCGGTACGGTCGGCGGAAGAAACCAACGTAACCATCGGCAAGCTGGGCCAGAGCAGCGCGGAAATTGGTCAGGTGGTCAAGGTGATTACCTCGATTGCGCAACAGACCAACCTGCTGGCTTTGAATGCCACCATCGAAGCAGCACGTGCCGGAGAAGCGGGAAAAGGTTTCGCGGTGGTCGCGAATGAAGTGAAGGAACTGGCGAGGGAAACCGCCAAAGCTACTGACGACATCAGCCGCAAGATCGAATCGATCCAGGCAGACACCCGGGGAGCCGTTGCTGCCATCGGGCAGATCGGCTTGGTCATCGGCCAGATCAACGACATTCAGAACAATGTGGCCGGCGCCGTGGAAGAGCAGAGCGTTACCACCAACGAGATCACGCGCAGCCTGGCGGAAGCGGCCCGAGGAGGGGTCGCGATCAGCCAAAGCATCGCCGCGGTGGCGGAGGCGGCGCGTTCGGAGGCTACGGCGGTGGTACAAACCCGGAAGTCGGCGGAGACGGTGGAGAGAATGGCGGAGGAGTTGCACGAACTGTTGGTGCGTTTTCAATATCAGAAGGCCGAAATTCCTGAGCTGGCAGTGGCAGCGACACAACCAGCCACGGCGGGAGCGCGCCGATTTTAGCTGCCAACAAGCCGCCCTGCGTGCCTTGACTGCATCCCACCTTCGGGCCTGAGGAGGCAGGAAAACCTTTTGCTTCGGCTTACTTTGTGATCTAATGCAAGAGCGTCACAGAACCAACCGTACTCCGAAGTTTCCTGATCGGATATGCCAGTTTTGCCACTTCTAAGCTTCCGGTCGCCAGTCCGCAGAGCGACCGAATTCGCCGCGCAGAGTTCACACCGCAAACCAGGGCCCGTGGTGTTGCTGTGTCTGCTGTCTCTGTTGGCCGGCTCTCCGGCGTTAGCAGTGACGCACGCCAAGGTGCATAAGAGCCACCATTCCACTTTACCTCCCAGTCTTCATTATTGGCGTGTCGGCAAGTATTCGCGAATATTTCCCGGCTCGCATGACTTGCTGGTCCAGCAGAACCAGGAACTGGACCGCTTGCAACTGCCTCGCATGCTCGATGAGGTGGATCTCATCCACTATGAGTCGTTGCAGGTGCTGGTTCCGGTGAACGAAACGGATGCCCTTAAGATCGCGCCCGATTTGCCGGAGAACCGGCGCTACTGCCGCCCGTGGACACGGGATTTCCTGCAGGATATGAGCCAGGCCTACTACAACCAGTTTCACAGCTCGTTGCAGGTTAATTCACTGGTCCGCACCGTGGAGCAACAGCAACGGCTGCGACGCCACAACCACTACGCCGCGCCGGAATGGGGTGACACGGCTTCCACCCACTTGACCGGAGTTACCTTTGACCTGTCGCGCCGTGGCTTGACGGGCGCGCAGTACGGGTGGCTGCTCGCCTACCTGCTTCCCTTGAAGGCATCGGGGATGGTGGACCCGATTGAAGAAAGCCAGCCGGTCCTGCATGTGGTCGTTTTTGAGAAATACTCTGAGCGTATGGACCAGAAGGATAATAGCTGGTCCGAGGCGAACGAACCTACCGAGGCGAGCATGCTGACGGCGGTAAGTACCAGCCAATCCGGGGGGGCAGGCGCCAGCCAGCCTTCAGGTGTGGGCGCCAGCCAGCCTTAGGAGAATCTGCAAATCATGACGAGCTATGCGGCGCTTCCAAACCATGGTTGCGCCGTTTGAGTCTGAGCTACACAAAGTTTCAATTCCACATGCAACGCAAAAATGGAATTTTGATTCCAATTGCTGGCGGCGGTTGTGCTGCCGCGGGGTGACAAGCATGCTTTGGACAATTTTTGCGATTCTGCTGATTCTCTGGTTGTTGGGATGGGGCTTCCATATTGCGGGAAGCTTAATTCATTTGCTGCTTGTAGTAGCCGTGATCGTGCTGATCATTAACCTGGTGACGGGACGAAGGGCGGTGTAAGGCAACAATTGCCATCGCGAATCGGGATTGGGGATCTTGGACCGCGCCGGTGGTGTCGCCGGCTGAAGCCGGCCCGGATTTCAACTGCTGCCGGCCCAGGACTTACGTCCTGGGCTATGTTTGTTTCGCCCTGCAACCTGGGGGCGGATTTGAGTTAAGCCACGCCCAGGACTTACGCGTGTGTGTCTGTGTGAGAAATGTGTCGTCCCTACGGGACTCGGATTAACTTTCCACTTTACCCAGCATTCCGCCTGCGGCTCCATGCTGGGCTAAATTCTTTCGCCCCTGCGGGGCTCGCCTTTGGACCAATTCGCTCCACTGAGCAAACCCACAAGTGCCACCTGCCATCTGCTGACCGACTGTTCCTCTCACTCGCTGCGCAATGCCTTCATCGGATCCACCAGCGCCGCTCGACGCGCTGGAATGAGGGCCGCAAGGGCGGCCACTGAGCAGACCAGCAACGTTCCCACGAAGAGCGTGAGCGGGTCGCTGGAACTGACCCCGAAAAGCTGGCTACGCAGGAGCCGCGCCAGCAGGAGTGAGACCGGCAGACTGACGGCGATACTGATACCGGCTAGCCACAACACATCCCACAGAACCAGCCGTATCACCCCGGCACGCTGCGCTCCCAGCGCCATGCGAATACCGATTTCGCGCGTGCGTTGCGCGGTGGAGTATGCCAGTACGCCGTAGAGTCCGATTGCGGTCAGCAACACGGCCAGCGCGGCAAAACTTGCCGAGAGCAGCGCAATCAAAGTCTCGGTGGAGAGGTTGTCGGTAATCTGATCATCCACGGTGCGCAGGTTGCTCAGCGCGAGCCGCGAATCCAGTTGCTGCATGGCGGTGCGGATGTTTCCCATCGCAAGCTCGGGCGATTGCCAAGTCCGCACGTAGAAGTAAAGCGAGTTCGGATCGGCTAACTGAAAACGCGGTCGGTAAGCGGTAGGCAGCGGTCGATCGCGCAGAGTGTGCTTGGTATCTCCCACCACGCCGACGATCTCGGTGTCCATTTTTGAGTCGGAGCCCCCGAACGAGATGGAATGGCCCACGGCGTTGCGGGGCTCGCCGAAATAGCGGCGGGCAAAGGCAGCATTCACCACCGCGACATTCGGCTTGCCGGAAACGTCCTGATCGGTGAAGGTACGGCCTGCCAACAGAGGAATTTGCAGCGCCGAGAAATAGCCGGAGGTGACTGCCGGCTCTTCCACCTGCCGGTTATCGTCCTCCTTGTAAACAAAGCCGGCGATAGTTACCCCACCGGTTTGCGACGACCCCTGAAGGTCAGGATCATCGGTACCTCCGACGGTACGCGTTCCAGGCAAGGCTGCCAGAGTTTGTTCGACCCGCTTGTAAAGATCGAAAGTTTGATCGGGCTGATAACCCGCCAGTCGGGGATTGATGCCAAAGCTCACCAAATGCTGGGTGGCGAAGCCAACTTCCACGGAGCGTAGATTGCGAAGGGTGCGGACAAACAGTCCTGCCCCGACCAGCAGCATCAGGCTGAGACCAATTTGCACGGCGACCGAGAGGCGGCGGAAGCGCAACTCACCACCGGAGCCGGTCGTGTTTTGCTGCTTCAAGGAATTCACCAGGTCGGGACGCAAAAAGCGCAACGCTGGAGCCAGACTGAAAGCCAACGAAACAAGCAAGGACAGGGCGAACGCAAACAGCAGAATGCGAAGGTCAGGGCGGGTGGTGAAAGGTAGATCCTTGGCGGTGCTACCGACGATGCGCCGTAGCAGCGTGCGAGTAACGGCAGGCGCCAACGCAACTCCTAAGAGGCCACCGAGCAGGCCCAGGATCATGCCCTCAGTGAGCAACTGGCGAACGATTTGCCAGCGGCCAGCGCCCATGGCGTAGCGCACGGAAATCTCGCGCGCGCGTCCAGCCGCGCGGACCAGCAACAGGCTGGAGACGTTTACGCAAGCCATAATTACCAGCAACCCGACCATGCCCATCAAGACCATAAGCGGTGTGCCAACCTGATCGCGGAAGGGAGAAAAGCCGCGAGCGCTGTCAACTACTTGCAGCCTGGCGTCGTCGAGGAACCGCTTGCGCCAGCGGGCCTGGTGAGCGAAGGTCTTGAACTCTTCTTCGCGCAAACTGTGCCAGAGCAGACCCGCCGACATTTCCGCGCGCTCACGGCTCACCCCGGGTTTAAGCCGCCCAACCACAGTCATCCAGTAGGAATTGCGGTCATCCAGATCCTGCCATCGGGGGGTGATGACGTTCTTGGTGGACAGGGAAACGAACACGTCTTGCGGCGAGCCCGCCACGATACTTTGAAATTGGGGAGGAGCGACGCCAACAATGGTGAAGGGATGCGCGTTGATGTGTAGGGTCTGATTGACGACACGCGGGTCGGCGCCAAATTCACGCACCCAGTAGTTAAAACTCAACACCACCACCGGAGCAGCGCTGGGCGACTCATCGGAGGGCAGCAGAAGGCGTCCCATGGCCGGTTGCAATCCCAGCACCGGAAAGTAATTACCGGAGACCAGTTCGCAATTCACCATGCCGGGCGTGCTGTTCCACTCGACCGCGACGTTCTGCTGATCGTTGGCGATGAGGCCGGCGAAAACCTCGTTCTTGTCCCGAAGGTCGCGGTACATAGGATAGGAAAAGTAATCGTTGTCGTCGCCGCCGTAGGAGTTGTAATGGCCGGGCGCGTCGCCGGTGTAGCGCAGGCGTACCAGTTGCTCAGGATGGCTGACCGGCAGGGAACGTAGCACCGCCTGGTCGAGCAACGTGAATATGGCCGTATTGGCGCCGATTCCCAGCGCCAAGGTGACGATGGCGACGAGGGTAAAGACAGGCGCTTTGCGCAATTGACGCAGTGCAAAGCGGAGATCTTGAAATGCTTGCATGATCGTTTGCACCTTCAAGCAACTAGCAATTAGCAATTAGCCTTTAGCAATCAAGAAAGCCACGGATCTTACGGATAAATACGGATAGCCTAGGAGAAAACGAATTCAAAAATCCGATCCCTGCTCTTCCGTGAAAGTCTGCCGTCGAAACAATCCGCGCACGGCTAAAAGCTGCCTGCCAGTTGCTAATTGCTCTTCCCCTACTCCATCCGCAGGGCCTTCATGGGTTCAATGGAGGCGGCGCGACGCGCGGGCAGATAACTTGCCAGCAATACCGTCGCCACGAGGATTGCCATCGCCGCAAGCCATGGCAGAGGATTCAACATCCCGACCTTGAACAACAGGCTGGAAAAGATACGGCTGAACCCCACGGCTGCGAGCGCTCCACAAATGACTCCGATCACGGCAAGCCGCAGACCCTGCAGCAACACCAATTGCATCACGCTGCCGCGTTGCGCGCCCAGCGCCATTCGCACGCCGAGTTCGCGGGTACGCATCCGCACCGAGTAGCTGATTACGCCATACAGCCCCAGCGCCGCCAGCAGGAGTGCCAGTCCGGCAAAGGTCGTCAGCAGCAAGACCACGAAGCGACGGCCAATGAGCGATTCGTCGATGCGCTGCTCCATGGTCTTCACGTCGTAGATGGGAACGCTGGGATCGACCGAACGCACTGCGGCGGCGAGGTCGCCCTGCAAATCAGTTGGCGACCGCGAGCTGCGCACCACGATAGTTGCAGACGTGGGTGGCAATTGCGCTACGGCCCCATAGTAAAAGCCCTCGTTGGTGTCGGACTCAAGCGATGAGGCGCGCGAATGAGCCACAACACCAACGACGGTGTACCACGGTCCTTTCACGCGATCGTTAAATCCAATGTGCTCTCCGATGGGACTCTTGCCCGGCCAGTATTGACGGGCCAGAACGGCATCAACGATGGCAACCAGTTCTGTCCCCTGACGATCTTGCGGGGCGAATTCCCTTCCCATCACGAGCGGCACGCGCAAGGTAGAAAAGTATTGCGGCGTAACCACGCGGGCGTTGCCGTGCGGTCCGGCATCATTCGGTCCGGGAGGACGGCCCTGAATGAAAAAGCTAGAGGAGCCACCCTGATTGTCAAAGGGCGCAGAGTCGGCGAGAGCAGCGCTCTTAACTCCAGGAATGCTCTGTAGCCGGTCTTGCAGCGTGCTGAAGAAAGCGGCCACTTTGGCATCGCTGGCGGCTTGCGCGGCCGCAGCTTGTTTGGCAGCTGCTTCCTTGGCGGCGGCATCTTTCACCGCAGAAGCGCTGGACACCGCCTGAGCGACTCCATAAGCCGATTGCGGCAGCGAGAAGCGTGCGGTGAGCAAACCACTCGGCTGGAAACCGGTCTCAACTTGCTCCAGCGCTTTCAGACTGGTCAGCAACAGGCCGGCGGCGGTAAGCAATAACAGCGAGAGCGCGATCTGCACGACCACCAGCGATGAGCGAGCGCGTTGGCGCACCAGGCTGCCGGTGCCCGAGCGCCCGCCCTCCTGTAGCGCGTTGAACCAACCAGCCTGGGTGCGTTGCCACGCCGGAACCAGTCCGCACAACAGCGAGCACAGCACCGCGATGCCAGTCACGAACAAGAGGACCGGACCGCGGAAGGAAGGCTGAATCTGTGTGCCCAAAATGTCGGGCAGGGAGCGCAGCAATAGCGGCGCTGTCGCCGCCGCCACAACAAATCCGAGCGCGACTCCGGCGACGGTCAACACGATGCTTTCCACCAGCGCCTGGCGCAACAAGCGCACGCGACGCGCGCCCAAGGCGACGCGGATGGCCAGGTCACGCTCGCGCGCCGACGCCCGCGCCATCTGCAGCCCCGCGATGTTGGCGCAGGCGATGAGCAACACCATGCCCACCGCTATCAACAACATGGTGAGCGGCTTGCGCAGGCTGCCGCCGATAAACTCCGTCAGCGGCATCGCAAACATACCCCATCCGCTGGAACGGCTAAAACTATTGCTGCCTTCCGAGGCGATGTTCTCGTCGGTCTTGCGGTCGAGATAAGCGTTGGCCTGTTGGAGGGTCACACCCGGCCGCAGCCGCGCGACGGCAAACAAGTTCTCGTTGTGGCGATAGTTTGCGTCGTGATAGATCGAAGGCGGAAGTGCGATCGGCACCCAAAGCTCTGCCTGATTTGGCCAGTTGAAGGCAGGCCCCATGACGCCGATCACGCGAAATGCCTGGCTGTTGAGCATCAGCGTCTGGCCAACAATGTTGGGATCGGAACCGAAACGCTTCTTCCATACGCGATACGACAGCACGACTTCATTCCCGGCGCTGGGTTGATCTTCCTCCGGCGTGAACACGCGCCCCATGAAGGGACGCACATCGAACGTCTCGAACCAGCCGGAGGAAACCAGAGCGCCGTTCAATAATTCCGGGTAGCCATTCTCGCGGGCGTAATTGAAGCCCCTGGGCTGCATGACTGCGCCCGACGAGAAGATGCTCTTGCCGTCAGCCGCATCGCCGAAGTCCGGGGCCGAGACCGCGATGTTGCTGAGGTCGGGCATGGCGTTGTAGCGCGCGCGCACCGCGACTAGTCCGTCGGCGTGAGGAATGCCGCTGGGATTCAGCAGCACCGCGTTGGTGACCGAGAAGACTGCAATATTGGCGCCGATGCCCAGGGCCAGCGTCAACACCGAGACGGCAGCAAACCCAGGCGCCTTGCGCAGCTGACGAAACGCGTAACGAAATTCGTGTAAAAACGTGTGCATGATGTGTAGCCTTTGGCAGTTAGCAACTAGCAACTAGCAACTAGCAGCTAGCAATTAGCGGTCCATCTATAACGGTTGTCATGACCACGGATTTTCACAGATAAACACGGATCGATTTTGAATTCGTTTTTTCTCATAAACGATACTGAAGCCGTGCCCTTCAAAACCGATCTATGAGAGAGCATCTAGCTGCTAGCTGCTAGCTGCTAATTGCTCGTTGCTTCTTCTCTACTCCGCCCGCAGCGCTTGCATTGGCTCTAGAGCCGACGCGCGCCGCGCCGGCAGCAACGTTGCCAGCAACGCTGCACTGAACAGCACCAGACTGATCGCCAGGTACACGACTGGATCAGCTGTGCGTACGCCGAACAACAGGCTGGCGATCAGGCGCGTCAGCGCCAATGCCAGCACTAACCCTGCGACGAGTCCGGACGTCACCAGCATCAGAGATTCCTTCATCACCATCGACAGCACCGACCGGCGATCGGCTCCCAGCGCCATGCGCACGCCAATCTCTTGCGTGCGAATCGAGACGCCGTAGGAAATCACGCCGTAAATTCCAATGGCAGCCAGCAATAGAGCCATGGCGGCGAAGGCTCCCAGGAGCATGGCGTTGAAGCGCGACTGTGCCACCGAGCGCTCGAGCAACGTCGTCATCGGACTGATCCTGGCCACCGGCTGTTGCGGGTCCAACGCTGCCACCGCGTCGCGGATTGCGGAAGCCAAGATCACCGGGTCCTGATCGGTGCGCACTGCGAACATCACGCTGCCCCAGCCCTCGCCCGCGAACTGCGTGACCGGCACAAAGACTTCGGGATCGGCTGGCTGGTTCGCCTCGGTATTTTTCAGGTCGTCAACCACGCCCACTACGTTGCGGTAGGGAGGCAGCGGTTCCTTGGTGGGAGGCAGCTGCGCAATCAACTCCGGCGGCGGCAGCAGCCGGATGGTTTTTCCCAGCGCACTCTGATTGAGATAGAAGCGCCGCGCGAAAGCTTCATTCACGATGGCGACCGGCTGACTTTTCGCCGTGTCGGAATCGGCGAAAGCGCGACCCGCTTGCAGCCGGGCGCCCATCGCCTTGAAGTAATCGGGGCTGATCAAATTGAATTGCACACTGGGCACGTCGGCCATGGTGTGCATGGGCGGAAACCCTTCTCCGCTGACCATCTTGCCCCAGCCCATGCCGTTACCCAGAGGCAACGTGTTCACGATGCCCACGGCGCGCACACCCGGGACCTGCTGAATCCTCCCAATAACCTGCTGCAGGAACAATAGCGCCTGATCCGGCTTGGGATATCTGGCATCATCCAACGGCAGCCCAAAGGTGAGCAGGCGTTGCGGCTCGAAGCCAAAGTCCTGGCGCTGCAAATGCGAAAAGCTCTTGATCAGCAGCCCGGCTCCAGCAAGCAACGACGTCGCCAGAGCCATCTCGGCGATGATGAGACCGTTGCGAAAGCGGCGGGAGCGACGACCCTGAGTCGCGCTGCGGCTGCTCTCGTGTAATGCCTGCCGTGGATCGGCACGCGATGCCTCGACCGCGGGAACGACGCCGAACAGCAGCACCGATCCTAGCGCCAACACCGCAGTGAACCCCAGCACATAGGGATCCATGCTAACCGTCCGTATGTTAGGGAAAGTTGCCGGCAGGACAGACGTGACCATCCCGAGGAGCCCGAAGCCGAGGAACATGCCCGCTGCGCCGCCGAGGATTGCAATCAAGATGCTTTCGCTGACGAATTGTCGTATAAGCCGGCCTCGACTCGCTCCCATCGCGCGGCGGACGGCGAACTCTTTCTGGCGGCCAGCGGCGCGAGTGAGCAACAGGTTGGCGAGATTGACGCACGCCACCAGCAGAACGAACAGCACTGCGCCAAATATCGCGAGCAGCGCGGGCCGCACATTGCCGACCAGGTTGTCGCGGATGCCCTGCGTGCGTACGCCCAACCCTATATTCTCCGGAAATTGTTTAGCGATGCGGGCCGCGATCACGTTCAGGTCGGAATCGGCTTGCTGCGGAGTCACTCCCGGCTTCAGCCGTCCCACGACCCAGATGAAGCGATTGTTCCGCGTGTTCATGTTATCGCCCGGCGCGAAGGCCAGCGGCGTCCAGATCACGACTGGCCGCTTGAAGAAGCGAAAATCTTTGGGCATGACGCCGGTGACGGTGTAGAGTTCGCCTCCCAGATGCACTTGCCGTCCGACAACATTGGGGTCGCTGCCGAAGCTACGCTCCCACAATCCGTAACTGAGAATGGCAACTCGATGCTCGCCCCACTGCTCGTTGCGCTGGGTGAAGCCGTGGCCGAGAAACGGCTGCACCCCCATCGTCGGGAACAGGCTGGTCGTGATCGACGCCGATATCAGCATCTCGGAAGGGTGACCTTCCAACGACATGCTGATGCCGCCATTCGAGAAGGCACCCATGTCTTGGAAGGAGTGATTGTCACTGCGCCATACACGATAGTCCGCAGGCGAGGAGGGAATCATGGGCATGCCCTGCGAGGGAGCGGAGACTCCACAACAGCAGAAGGCGATCGGCATCCGGATATGGCAAAGCCCGCAACAAGACGGCATTGACCACGCTGAAGATCGCGGTATTCGCGCCAATGCCCAGGGCCAGTGTCAGCACGGCAATCGTGGTGAAGCCGGGGGATTTCCACATCTGGCGGAATGCATACCGAAGATCCTGAGAAAACATTCGCATGGTCGTTTAGCCTTTAGCTCCTAGCCTTTAGCTCCTAGCCTTTAGCTCCTAGCCTTTAGCTCCTAGCCTTTAGCTCCTAACCCTTAGCAATTAGCACTTGGCGTTTGGCATTCGGTTTTCTCGCGGCCCTGATTTCGTCTTAACCCGGCGGAATTAGCGTCGAAGTGCGACAGGTCGCCGCGGTCGTTCAGCGAGGAGAGTGCAAGGCACTGGCCATGGCAGGAGGCTAGTTTTCAGTAAGTTAGCGATTGCGAGGTGGTTGGGATGTCCGGCAGCGAAACGCCGATGTTCGCAACCGGACAGGAACACGAGGGCGTGATCGTCCGGAAAACACGAAAGCCCAGCAGCTGGCTGGGCTTTTCTCAATCTTGATTCTACTTACAGTATAGCACATTTAATGGGGTACCGACCGCGGATTTTGAACTTTATATCTCTAGCCTTATCAGTTTCTTAGGCGCATTTGTTGCATTCTTAGCTATTGACATGTAAAAAGTGCGCGCCGATCTGCGATGGTAGTGCAACTACTGTCACCCCCGCAAGTTCACGCACTGGGCTAACGGCAATTCCGCCCCTCTCCACCCCCATTTCACGCAAAAACGGCGCGAACTGGGGATCCCGGTTATCGAGTATTTCCGCAGCTCGTCAATCATCGAATGTGAATTTCCTTCGACGGGCGACGTCGGGGTTGACCATATCTTTGCCTTCGGTATACTCTCCGCCCATGTCACACATTGATTCGCACCCGCCAGGCTCATTTTGCTGGGTCGAGTTGGCAACACTTGATCAGTCTGCAGCCAAGTCGTTTTACTCGTCGCTATTTGGATGGACTCCGTTCGACATGCCGATAGGACCGGATGCGGTCTATACAATCTTCCGGCTCGAAGGACGCGATGCCGCCGCCGCGTACACCATGCGGCCGGAGCAACGAGTAGCCCCGCCGAACTGGATGCTCTACATCGCGGTGGCGAGCGCCGACGACGCTGCTAAGCGCGCCAAAGAAGCTGGTGGAGCGCTACACATGGACGCCTTCGATGTTGGCGACTCAGGCAGGATGGCGATCATTCAAGATCCGACGGGCGCGGTCTTTGCCGTCTGGCAACCGAACAAGAACAAGGGCATCGGCATCGCGCACGTGGATGGAACTCTATGCTGGGCCGATCTGAGCACGCCCGACCCGCAGCGCGCCAGCAAGTTTTACAGCGACCTCTTCGGCTGGCAGATTGTCACCGACGACGAAGATCCCGAGCATAACTATTTGCACATCAAGAATGGCGAGCATTTCATTGGAGGCATTCCTCCGGTGTCGGATCGCCAGCCCGGCACGGCACCGCATTGGCTGCCGTACTTCAATGCGTCGAACTGTGACGCCTTCGCCGACAAGGCCAAAGCCTTAGGAGCGAAGTTCTACTTGCCTCCGATGACGATGGAGAATGTCGGCCGCTTTGCGGTGCTCGCCGATCCGCAAGGGGCGGTCTTCGCGCTGTTCCAGCACATGCCTAGAGAGCAGAAGTAGCGCTGGGGGATACGCGGCAAAGCAAAGCCAGGTTCGGTCCCAGAACGAAAACTCCCACCCAAGCAAAACTGACTTGGGCCGGGCATCCGGCTGTCGTCCCTATTTGGACGTCAACATTTCTTCGCAACGGCTTTTGATGTCTGGTGTGCACCACTTGATTGCGTAAGATGCTGAGCGCCTGAATAAGTCCTTCGTCGCCGGATTGTCATACCGCTCCCTTCGCGAACTACTAATTGCACGCCTTTCATAGGGTCGTCCCTGTAGAAGTACATGACAACCGACACCGCGTTGTTTCGCACAAGGTCGGACATCGCGGGATCGGCCATGCCCTTCAGTACTACGGGCAGGGCTTCCGGCCCAAGGCGCTCCAAGGCTGCAACTGCGGGATACAGTTCATCTGGTGTCTGGGGTCGGATGAAGAAGCCGTTCTTTTCGTCGTCTGTGGCCGGCCTCCGAAAGCCAAGTAGTGATAAGAATAATTCAGATGCGGGTTTATAGTGCTCCTCACCCAGTCTATCGATTGCATCCTTGATGCAGGTGCGCTCTCCGACGGTGCCATTGACTGCCTTGTCGAGGCTTGAGTTCAGGTAAGCTACAACTTCGTCAGGGGTTGAATTCGCCAGGTACTGGCACTCTTCCCCAGAGAGATACGTGGCAACACCTAGGAGAAGCGTAAATACTGCTACTTTGATGATTAGTCGGCGGTTCGAATTTGTCATTGCAAGTTCCAACTCAAGGGCGTGCTGCCCGACCCTTCTTGATTGTCGCTGGAAACATCGTTCACGAAGGAGTACCCAGCTTGTGTCCACTGACAGGACATGCAGGGTGCCCCACTCAAGCCGCCTTTGCTTGAGTGGGTGTTCTTGTTAGTGGTCAGGGCAATCTCCAATTACCAAAGTGATTCTTGCGGACTTAGCGCACGAGGTCAATCTATTTTGGCGTCTGATCCTGCTCATTCGCAAAAGGCGCGAATGAGTGGGGCACCCAGCCGCTGGACGATGGCCAAAAAAACAAGTCCGTCCGCTCGGGCTGATGCCCTCGGGCGAGATGAATCTCCTGGAACCCAGCGTCTTGCAGCCATTTTCGTGAGAATCCTGCTACCGAACTCCTTAACCTAGCTGTCTAAAACAATGGCAGGGGCAAGCCTCGTCCGGTTTCCTGTCATCCCACGGAACTTAATCCGAGCCCCACACGTACCAATTATCAGAACCGAATCCTGCCCAGTTTGGGAGGCGACAGTGGCTAACGGCAACGGCAAGAAAAAGAAGAAGCGCTGGATCATCATTTCGATCGTGTCAGTCGCGGTGTTGGCGTTGGTCATCGTAGCGGTGGCAGCGACCCGGGGAGGCACCAAGATCGACCCTACCAAACTGGCCAAGGTCGAACAGGGCGACCTCGCCAAGAGCGTGGTGGCGACGGGCAAAGTCACACCCATCACCAAAGTGGAAATCAAATCTAAGGCCAGCGGCATCGTGGAGAAGCTCTACGTCGATACCGGCGACCGAGTGAAACAAGGCCAGGTGCTGGCGCAACTCGACAAGATCGAGATCGAGGCACAGGTCAATTCTGGTCGCGCTCAGCTGCTGTCCTCAGATGCCAACCTGAAGGCTGCCGAAGCTGATCTGAAGCGTGCCGAGGTGGACGCCGAGGGCGTGGATATCCCCACCTTGCAGCGCGCGTATGAGCGCGCCCAGGAAATGTCGAAGGACGGAGTCGTCTCGCAATCGACTCTCGATGACGCCCAGCGCAGCTACATCATGGCGGTTAACAAGCGTGATCTTGCTCGGGCGCAATACACGGTAAACAGAGCGAAGGTCGCCCAAGCCCAGGCGCAAGTGAAGAAAGACCAGGCCAGCCTGAACCAACTCGAAGAGCAGCTTAGCTATACAACGATTACGGCCCCCATTGACGGCGTAGTGCTGTCGCGCGACGTCGAGGTCGGCGACGCGGTCAGTTCCATCCTGGTGTTAGGTTCGGGCGCCACCCTGGTTATGACGCTTGGCGACACCAGCGAAGTTTACGTCAAGGGCAAAGTCGACGAGAGCGACATCGGTAAGGTGTACCTTGGCCAGCCGGCGCGCATTCGGGTGGAAACGTTTAAGGACAAGACCTTCACCGGGCACGTAACCAAGATTTCGCCGATGGGCGTCGAGAAAGACAATGTGACTACGTTCGAAGTGCGAGTTTCGATCAACAATCCCGGCGGCGAGCTGAAAGCCGAGATGACCGCCAACGCCGAGATTATTCTCGACGAGCATAAGAATACGTTGATGATTCCCGAAGGCGCCATCATGTACGACAAAGACAAGAAGGCATCGGTGGATATACCCGATCCAAAGGGCAAGGATGGAATGCGCAAGATCGCGATCAACATTGGAATCTCCAATGGCGCCAAGACCGAAGTGTTGTCGGGTCTTAAAGCAGGCGACCAGGTTGTTCTCCAGCAGTAGGTGCGGGTCGGTACCCGCCTGGGCTGTCGGCGGCGGCAGCCCAATTTCCTGCAACGAGCAGTCAGTTCAATATTCCGGCGAGGCAATATGAAAAAGCACTTCGCTGCCCTTCGTTTTCTTCTTGTTACTCTCCTGTTAACTCCGGCGCTGCTGCATGCGCGCGCCGAAGGTCACTTCGATCGCACTTTGCAGGTCTCTGGTACCACCAGTCTCGATGTGACCACGGGTTCGGGCGACATCACCGTCAAGGCGGGAGGCTCGGACAAGGTCGTGGTGCACGGGACGGTGCACTCCAACAACGATTGGTTTTCCAGCAGCGATAGCGCGATACACAGCGTCGAATCAAACCCGCCCATTCAGCAGAACGGGAATAGCATCCGCATCGGCTATGACCTGCCTGAGGATGTGCGCCGGCATGTCTCCATCAGTTACGAGATAACCGTTCCGCCCGACACCTCAGTACAGGCCCACAGCGGCTCAGGAAGTCTCGGGGTGGAAGGCGTTCGGGCCGAAGTACAGGCCCAGACTGGGTCGGGCGAGATCCGCGTGCGAGACGTCGGAGGACGCTCGCACGTGCAGACCGGAAGTGGCAGCATCCGGGCAGAGAATGTGGCGGCTCCGTTCTACGCGCATACCGGCAGCGGCGACATTGAGGCAGAACTTACCGGATCGGGCGACGTAGATGTTCAAACCGGTTCAGGCGGAGCGCACGTGCGCGGCATCAAGGGTGGTTTACGCGCCCACAGCGGAAGTGGTGACCTCAGCGCTGACGGTAGTGTGGGAGGTCCCTGGAACTTGCACACCGGCTCCGGATCAATCCGCCTGGCGGTGGGCACGGGGAATGGCTTTAATCTGGATGTCCATACCAGCTCAGGCTCGATCCACTCAGATTTGCCTATCACCGTGCAAGGCTCTATGGGCCATCACGAGTTGAAAGGGACAGTGCGCGGCGGCGGCCCCGAGGTGGAAGTTTCCACCGGCTCTGGCGATGTAGACATACGGTAAGGCGAAGGAATTACGCCGACAGCCACCTTTCGGGGGTGGCTTTTATTTGCACTGAAGTTCTAGCGAAATCGAGGGTTAAATCGCAGAAAACTATAAGTTTTTCCAGTTCCAAAGCCCAAATAAATGGTGCATTCTAGGGACTCATAAACGAAATCTATCCATAGGCTGTTTGATTATGACGATGTTGACCAGAGGGCGAGTCGTTCTCGCCGTTTGCCTAGCCTTGCTGTACTCGGGGAGTGCTGCCAGCGTTCGCGCGCAGGCGACGACATCAACCAGTCCTGGCGATCCGTCCGAGGTGTCCCTACCGCTTGGACAGTCAACGAGTTCTCTGAAAATCCCAATTGATTTTGGCGGAGCCGCCGCCGGATCCACAACGGAGCTCATCGACGACCCTTCCGAGCTGTCCCTGCCTCCGGTGGGACGGTCATCCAGTTCCCTGGACCGCTCGGTGGATTCGGGTGGCGCCGCTCCCGCCTCTGGAGCGGCCATCATCGCGGCGCCGACGACTTCCAAGCAGGAAACTGGAATCGATTGGTGGCACCTGGCAGGAGGATCGCTGGCATTTCTGACGGTTGAGCACACATTCCGGTACGCCACCGAATGGGGAACGCGGGATGCTTTCGACACGCCTTTTTGGCCTGGATATCTTGCTGCGGTCGGCAACCTTCACGGATGGGCCGACGGAGACCCATTCTTAGTCAACTATGTCGGCCATCCCATGCAGGGCGCCGTGGCCGGATTCATTTGGCAACATAATGACCGAGCTTACCGCGACGTCGTGTTCGGTGAGAACAGACGATACTGGAAGGCAAAGCTTCGGGGAGCGGCGTTTTCCTACCTTTACAGCGTGCAATTTGAAATAGGCCTGCTCAGCGAAGCTTCTATTGGGCACATCCAGGCGCAGTTTCCACAACAGGGATTCGTAGACCATGTCATCACGCCCACCGTCGGCCTGGCATGGACGCTCGCCGAAGACTCATTAGACCGCTATGTGATCACGCTCTTCGAGGAACACAATCGAAATCCATACTATCGATTGCTGCTCCGTTCAGGGTTAAACCCGTCGCGGTCGATGGCCAATGTGATGAACGGAAAGTTGCCTTGGAACCGTGACAACCGTCCGGGCGTATTCAAGCCATTTCCCGAAGCGGCCATGGCGAAGGCAGCCTTGGAGCGGGAAACGGCAAAAACTCCAGTGGATCCGCCGCCCGGAGTAGCACCTTTCGAATTCACCTTAACTCCCAACTTCAAGACGTTCCTCGGCAGTGGCGCCAAGGGATCGTGTATTGGGGGTGGGAGTTCGATAGCGTTCCGCGTTGCTTCCCAATGGCAGATCGTGGCAGACGTCAACGGTTGCAAGCTGCTGGATCTTCCCACCAACCTCAGCGGCGATTCGTTGAGTTATATGATCGGACCCCGTTGGACCCCCTCCACCGCAGGTCGCTGGAACGCACATGCACAGTTCCTGGTTGGGGGGGCCAAACTCACCCAGGAAAGGATTTACCCGGAGGAGAAGCTCGCGCTTTTCGGGCCGTCGGGGCCGAAGGCGGGGAACCTCTACGCGACTCACCCGATGTACACCAAGGACTGGGAGACGAACGGGCTCGGCGTCGCCGCTGCAACCGGAGTGGACTACAAGATCAACAACGCACTGGCGTTCCGCGTTGCCAGCCTGGAGTATTCCCATTCCTGGACGCAAGATCTGAACGGCTTCAACTATCAGAACGGGCTCCAGCTTACGACCGGGTTGGTGCTACGCATCGGCACTTGGTAAGCCTTAGTGCGCTTGACTCTGGCAGCCGCAACGAATACTTTGCCAGAACATGTCGGACACACGCATTGTCACCTTCACTACTGACTTCGGGCTGAATGATCCATTCGTGGGCATCATGCACGGCGTGCTACTCAACATCTATCCTGAGACAACCATCGTTGACATCTGTCATGCCGTCGCTTCGTACGACGTCTTAGACGGCGCTTGGACGATCGCTCAAGCCTACCGATTCTTTGCCCCGCGCACCGTGCACGTAGTGGTGGTCGATCCCGGCGTTGGTGGCTCGCGACGGCCCATCATCGTCGAAACCGACAACTACATCTTCGTAGCTCCGGATAACGGCGTGCTCTCGCTGATCGAGATGCGCGAGCCGAAATTCACCGTGCGTCACGTCACGGCGGAGCGCTATTTCCTGCAGCCGGTGAGTCAGACGTTTCATGGCCGTGACGTCTTCTCGCCTGTAGCCGGATGGTTGAGCAAAGGCGTCGCGCCAGCCGAGTTCGGCCCAGAGATTTCCGACTACGTACGGCTGAGCCTGCCCACCGTAGAACGCATTGGCGAGAACAGCCTGCGCGGCGTGGTGATCAAGGTGGACAAGTTTGGCAACCTGATCACGAACCTAAGTGGGCTGGAGGCACCTGCTTTGTTCAACCCAGCGCCGCCAACGGTAAACATCTTGATTGCAGGTCAGACGATCACGCACGTATGTCGTTCCTACGCGGAAGGTGGAGAGGACGAGGTGTTCGCCATCGTCGGCAGCTCGGGATATTTGGAGATCGCAGCAAAACAGGCGTCGGCCGCCGAGAAGCTTGCATCGGGGGTGGGAACGCCGGTAGGAGTGGTGTTTGGAGCGTGATTGCCAGATTAAGTGTGACTATGGTAATATGATCATGGTGATAATATTGAGGCACTATGAAGCAGATCCCCGCAGGAAAGTTCAAGACACACTGTCTCGCGGTCATGGACGAGGTACAGGCTACAGGCGAGCCCGTTCTGGTCACAAAGCATGGCAAGCCGGTGGTTAAACTTATGGCCGCCGAGATCAAGGACGACAGCATTTTTGGCTACATGGCCAGCAAGGCGAAAATCGTCGGAGACATCATTTCGCCCGCGACGCCGCTCGAGGATTGGGATGCGCTTAAGTGATTCTCCTGGACACGCACGTCCTTGTTTGGATGTCGGTCGATCCTGGCCGCCTTTCTAAGACGGCGATCGAGGCCATTCAAGAAGCGCGAACCAAGGGCAGCATTTATATCTCAGACATAACTCTGTGGGAGATTGCCTTGCTGGCACAGCGTGGAAGAATACGGAGTACCGGCACGGTTGATGCCTTCATTCACGGAATTGCCTTGCCCATGTCAGTCAAGCGAATTACTCCGGCGATCACAAGCACAGCTGTCCAGTTCCCTGACGAATACCCGAAGGATCCGGCCGATCGGCTAATCGGAGCGACGTCGATTGTCGAACAACTTCCGCTGGTCACCGCCGACGAAAAGCTGCGCTGCAGTCCTCTCTTACATACAATCTGGTGAACACAAAGTGCGAGGGCATTACGGGTTCTTGGGTTTGACGCGCGCGTAGCGTTCCATTTCGCCCGTCCACTTCAAGAAGCGGAACAGTTCATCTCGTTCGCGCCAGGTGAATCCAAAAAATTCGAGAAAGCCGATGCTCTGCATCTTGATGCCGGTATAAGTTTCAATTCTCCAACGCAAGTAGGGACTACGCCAGGGCGCAAGACGATGGCCGCGAGTCGCATTCCACAAGAAGCGCAGGATGTAATGCATGGGCGTATTTAGTATATCGGTGGCGACCGAACATTTTTCAGCCTGATCCTCGGCTTCGCCGAGCATGGAGCATCCTGCTAAACTCAGGTCGGAGCCGCGAAACGCCGGATGACCGACGACCAAACCCGACAAACGGCGGAAGAACATTACTACGCGGCGCTCGATCTATACGCTGAAGGCCATCACCAGGAAGCCATTGGCCAGTATGAGGCCGCCATCGCTGCCGACCCCTCCTTCCTCGATGCCATGCACGGCCTGGCACGCGTTTACCAGGACACGGAGCAGTTCGACAAAGCCATTGCGGTCGCTAAGCGCATCGCCGAGCTGGACCCCGACGATGTGCTGGCGCATACCAGCCTCTCCATTTTGTATCAGCGAAAAGGAATGGTCCCCGAAGCCGAGGCTGAGGCCAACAAGGCACGTATTCTGGGATGGAAGCAACAACTGAAACAAGGCAAGCAGTCGCCAGAGTGAAACCCCGATCAGCCAGGAAACCTGAAGCCACAGTGCGCGCGATCTATCGCAAGCTTTCACGCAGTTGGGGGCGGCAGCATTGGTGGCCGGCGGAAACTCCGTTCGAGGTCATCGTTGGCGCAATCCTCACGCAGAACACTTCGTGGACCAACGTCGACCGTGCTATGGCCAACCTGCGCTCAGCGGGAATGCTCAGCGTCGAGGGCGTTCGCGAACTGCCGCTGCCAAGGCTGGAAGCGCTGGTTCGCCCCTCTGGCTACTTTCGGCAAAAAGCACAGCGGCTGAAGAATTTCGTCGCGTTTCTGGATGTGCGCTACGGCGGATCGCTGGAGCAGATGTTCGCGATTCCCACCGAACAGCTACGCGCTGAACTGCTCACTCAAAACGGTATCGGGCCGGAGACCGCAGACGCGATTCTGTTGTACGCAGGCAATCACGAAGTGTTTGTGGTCGATGCCTACGCTCGCCGCATTCTTGGGCGACATCAAGCAGTGAACGCCGGCGCGAAGTACGATGAAATTCGCAACCTCGTCGAGCGTGCCTTGCAACGCGAACAGCCGATCGAGTCGCACCGGCCGGGTCGCTACGAACGGCCGCCAGTTCACGAAGCATCGGCCATGAGCACATGGCAACGCAGCGCGCGGGCGCAGGTTTACAACGAAATGCATGGACTGCTGGTGCAGGCGGGAAAACACTATTGCCTGAAACAACAACCCAAGTGTGAGATTTGCCCGCTAGGTTCCGTTCTCCCTATCTCGATAGAAGAGAGCATTGTCTCTCGAAAAGTCAAAGGACCAGAAGGCGGTCGTCGCCGGGGTGGTAGATGGTAATCGCTAATTTCCCCTTGGGCTACAAGACTGTGTCGCAAGCTCTGCCGTCCCTCCGGGCTCCAAATTATTTTCTACTTTTACCCAGGCCTTCCGCCCTGGGCTAATATTATGTCGCCCCTGCGGGGCTTGACTTTGCGCAGTCGTTCGGCTGTTCCAAATCAGAGCTGGTTTTCACACACGCTCGATAGATCGAAGTTTAAAATCGATGCTTTACTCTGTGTCTCTGTGGTGAAACTAACTGTGGTGAAACTAACTTGACTTCTTCCGCGCCAGAGCACGCCTGATGGTTTCGTCGAGCGCCGCCTTGGCCTTGGCATACTCCTCAGGGCTGATCTTGCCCTGCTGCCGATCGATCTCAAGCTGAAAGAGTTCTTCCTTCATCGCTTCGAGAAGTAGCGCATGACGATCGCGAGCCGGTGCCGCGGGTTCGATGAAGTCGGCGAAATCCGCGGCTGCCTCTCCGCTATCAACCGCGCTGCGGCCCGATGCGCCCGCCGTCGCATTCGCGGGATATTGACGAGCATTTGATTTCGACACTACGTACGCGCCGCCCATCACCAACACCAACGCAAACGCTCCGAGGATATAGGCGCGGTACTCGTGCAGGGGATCGGGCACGTCTATCGGAGCACCCAACCCACCGCCAGGACGATTGTCGTTAGCTGCGGCCTGTGATCCGCCCATGGCTCCGCCGCCACTGGCGTCGCCTCTGCCGGTGGACTGCGCCCCTTGCTGGCCTTCGGCTTGAAACTCGCCGGTGCCCGCAAGGCGGAAGCTGAGGTCTTGTCCGGGCTTGACATTAGTGACCACCATAACTCCCGGCTGATCGGGCATCGACTGAAACTGCTGGGGATTTTTGGGCGTAAAGGTCATGCCCGGGGGAGTCATCACGACAAAGTGCTGCACCTCGCCGAGTGGCTTGGGCGCGATGCTGGTCTCACCACTGTACGGCAGGTGATAAGACACCTGAAACTGCGTCTCACCGGGGCGCAGAGGATAGGTGAACGCGTAGTGGTTTTTCTGCGAGCCCGGCAACGCCTCAACCGCAATGGGCTGTCCACCGGGACCTTTGGCTTGCGCCGATTCCAGCTCAGCGCCATCGGGCAAAACAAATTCGAACGTGTGCTTGTCATCGGCTACGGTGCGCGGCGGCTGTGATTGGTTGCGAATTGCATACAGCGCGATCCCCTCCAGCTGCTTGCCGTCGCTTTGGTAACGGTCCACTTCGACGGTCTGGCTGAGGCCGTCCACTTTCTTGGCTGAGTCGTACACCGTGAGCTCGGCCGTCGTTGTGCCCGGCATCAACGGACCAGTCGGCGGAAAATAATTCACGCCCTCGTGTGTGACGCGCACCATGTGCGGCGCGCGGTCATCGGCAGGAGCAGCGAGAGTGAAGTGGCCATGCGCGTCGCTCTTGGTACTTCCGACTTCCTGCATGCCTTGCGACAGCGAGAGGAGCGTGACGTCGTCTCCGGCGGAAGGTTTGCCGGTGGTGCCGTTGGTGACAGTGCCAGTGATGTTCTGCGCCGCGGCGAGGGAGCTCAAGGCGAACATGCAGACACCCAACCATGCCCAAGTAAACAGAGTGATGAATGTGGTTTTGAAGGGGCACGGCTTCAGCCGTGCCGTACGCGGCAGGGTATGTTCGGCTTTAGCCCCAAGTTTAGAGAGAACACTTGCGGCACAGCTAAAGCTGTGCCTTTTCAAGGCTGGCCCTCCCCAACTTTGTTGCGACCCCGCAGCTAGCACATTGCTCACGCTCTGCCCCCATTCGTCGGGCTGCTTCCCGGACGTCGCGTGCCCCGCCGGACAACCGCGCGCGTTTTCTCAATGCTGTCGATTTCGGCAAGGATGGCGGCCGCTTCGTCCTCCAGCGAGGCGCGCTGCACCGCGTAATCGGCCTCGCTCAGCTTTCCCGCCTTGTGCTCAAAGCTAAGATCGCGCAGATTTTCGTAGGTCGCTTCTTTGCGTTCCAGCAAATACATCTGGCGAGTCTTCTCTTCTCCAGCTTCCACATCGCCCGGCTGATAGAAAACGTAAAAGAACAGCAGCGCTGCAAATAGCGCGCAGCCAAACATGACAAAGGCGGTTTCCTGTCCTTCCGCGGCGAAAACAATCAATGCATACATTAGTAATCGGTCTCCTGACGGGCCTTCTTGCGAAGGTTGTCGAGTTCAGCGGCATCGAGATTGGGAGGCGGCACCGGATGCGCAACGGCGCGCGACTTCCACAGCCGCACCAGCAATATGGTAAGCGCGAGTGCCGCGGCAAAAACCGCGAACGGCATGATCCACGCCACGCGGTTGAAGCCGGTCGTGGTAGGTGCGGCCAGCACGGTGTTGCCGTACTTCTGCACGAAGCTCTGCAGCACGAGAGAATCGCTGTCGCCACGCTCGATGCCGGCGATCAGCTCGTTGCGCATGCGTTCCGAGTAGGTACAGCCGACATGGTTGCACTCCAACAAAACCTGATTGCAGCCGCACATGCACATCAGGCCGTGTCCCAGTTTGTTGAAGCGAGCGTCGGTGTCAGCGCCGAGGAAGGTGATAGCCAGCAGCGCGATTAGCAGGAGCTGGGCGATGCGAAGTTTCGAATCGCCCAGTTTCAAGTTTCGAGTTTCAAGTTTCAAGTTGAGGCGTCTTCCATTGCGCGACCGGTTACCCGGCTTCGTCCCAGTTACAGGACCTGGCTGCCGGAGCCGAGGGACCTGCTTTTCTCACGCGACAGCATGATATTGCGGAACCGCGATCTCCAGCCATTCCACGATGCACGACAACACGCCGTGTTCAGGATCTTCTTCGGCGAAGTCCACGCTTGTCGTCACCGGTTCCGGCACCAGATCGCCGTCGGCAGTCAGTCCTTCCAGGTGAAACTCCGCAGCCTCGCGCATGGCACGCCGCATATCCTCGAGATTCGGCGCTGTCGCGATTACCCCCGGCAGATCGGGGAGAAATCCGCTGAGATTCTTGGCGCCGACTTCGTACACCACAAGGAGTTTCCTCTTCATGTTTGTGTCATCCTGAACAAGCCCGCTTCAGCGGGCGAGTCGAAGGACCTCTATTACTCACATCTGCCGTCCCTACGGGACTCGGCTTCAGAAACGAATCCTACCCAGCGTTGAAGCGCTGGGGCTAAGCTCTTCCGTCCCTCTTTGCAGGACTGAGCCGCAGATCCTTCGACTCCGGCGGCCAAAGGCCGCCTCCGCTCAGGATGACAAAATTCAGAGTTGCCGTCTCCCACCCTTTCGCCAAAAGCGTGGCGAAAAGGGTCAGGCACCCAATTTCGCGCCAATTAATTCCTAGCCACTAACCCCTCATCCCTAATCCCTAGCCCCTGCTGTTCAGTCTCCGCCCACTCCCACCGCCCGGCCTCGCGCCGACTCTCGTTCCGCGCGCTCTTTCTCTCGCACCGAAAGCCTCGCCGGCTTCATGTTGGGCAACAGCGCAATCAACGTCCCGATGATCACGACCACCACACCTGACCAGATCCACATCACCAGCGGATTGACGTGCGCCTTGATGATCGGCTTGCCCGTGTCCTGGTTGCGGCCGGTGTAGACCAGGTACAAATCCGCGCTGGGGCGCGAGCGGTTGGCCACGATGGTCGAGGTCTGCTCGCTCGCCTTGTAGAAGCGGCGCTCGGGATACATGGTGTCAATCTTCTTGCCATGTTGATAAACGTCAAGCACGGCCCACTCGCTGGAGTAATTCGGCTTGTCGTCCTGAGTGTAGGAGTCGCACACCAGCGTGAAGGAGCCAATCTGCATCTTGTCGCCGAAGCCCATCTCCTGCTCTTTATCCAGATTGAAGGGCAAGCCGGCGAAACCGATCATGATGACGATGAAGCCGAAGTGCACCAGGTAGCCACCGTAACGGCGAGTGTTGCGGCGCGTAATGGTCACCATGCCTTCGAGAATGTTCTTCCCGGTCTGCCGCGCGATGACGCGGCCACCACGCCAGAACTCACCCACCACCGTCGCGGCCACCAACACCGACAGCGAAATCGCCATCAGCGAATAGAAGTAAGACGCATCCTCCCAGGGACGCATACCGCCGATGATGAGCCCGATCCCCGTCAGCGCCGCGAGAATCGTCGGCCACAGAAAGTTACGCTTCAGGCTATCGAGGGAAGTCTTGCGCCAGGCCAGCAGCGGTCCCACCGCAGTGAGAAAGATCAGGAATAGGCCAATCGGAACGTTCACGCGATTGAAGAATGGTGGCCCGACGGTGACCTTCGAGCCAGTCACCCACTCCGACAGCACCGGAAAAAGCGTGCCCCATAACACCGCGAAGCACGCCACCAGCAGCACCAAGTTGTTGAAGAGGAAACTCGACTCGCGCGAGACCAGCGACTCCAGCCGGTGCTCACTCTTCAGCGTGTCACGGTTGCGCACGAAGAAGAACACACAGGTGGCAAACGTCAGCGCCAGGAACCATACGAACCAGACGCCGATGCCCGATTGCGCGAACGCATGCACCGAACTCACCACGCCGCTGCGCGTGAGGAACGTCCCGAATATTGCCAGCAGAAATGTGGTGAAGATGAGCCACATGTTCCACATCTTCATCATGCCGCGCTTCTCCTGCATCATGACCGAATGCAGGAAAGCGGTCATGGTAAGGAACGGCAGGATCGATGCATTCTCAACCGGGTCCCATCCCCAGTAGCCGCCCCAACCCAGCACCGCGTAGGCCCAGTGCGCGCCGAGAAAAATTCCGCAGGTGAGAAACAGCCACGCCACCATGGTCCAGCGGCGGGTGATGTGGATCCATTTCTCGCCGGGATACTTCATGATCAACGCGCCCAGCGCGAAGGCGAATGGCACGGTCACGCCGACGTAGCCGAGATAAAGCATCGGCGGATGGATGACCATCTCGGGATACTGCAGCAGCGGATTGAGCCCGTTGCCGTCGGGGGGGATTTGTCCGCTGACCAGGCCGAACGGATGCGCCGCGAAGTTCACCAGCAACAGGAAGAACACTTGAACAGCAGCGATGATCGCCGAGGCATGCGCGGTCAGTTGCGGATCGACTTTGTAGCGCAACCGCAGCACCAGCGCGTAGGTCGACAGCAGCCACGCCCAGAACAGCAGCGAACCTTCCTGTCCCGACCACAACGCCGCGAACTTGTAAGCGATGGGCAGATCGCGGTTGCTGTGGTGCATGATGTACGAGACGGAAAAGTCGTTGCTGAGCGCAGCTATCACCAGCGCCACTGCAGCTACGGTGACCGCCGCCCAGCAGGCGATTCCCGCACGACGAGCGGTCTCGCCCAGGCGATCGTCCTTGCGATACAGTGCGAGCGAACCGGCAAGGAACGAATAAGCAGCCAGCGCCAGCGCAAGCAATAATGCAAAGCTTCCAATGTCAGGCATGAAGATCGATTACCTGTATTATCCCCGCCGGAGGAATCCTGTGGAACCACGCCACCCCTAAGCGATTACTGCCATTTTACTCGCAATCGTTTGGCGGAACAGGGATTTGTATCGCGGTAGGATACAACTTTGCGGGAGTTCGCAGAACACCTAGGACAGGTGCAATGCGCGGCCGCGCACTGCTAGACCTGTCCACACTGCGGGTATGCTTGGCAGCTGCCCCCAGGGAGTCCCGAGATAAACCGGAACTCCCCGATCAGGGGCGGCCTGAAACCTCTGAGTCAAAACTACCCATCTAGGCCGCGCGCCGCTGACGCGTCTTTGCCGCCTTACGGGCGGCCTGCCGACGCCCTTCCGCTCCTTTGGTCCTCGCGGCCTTTTTGGCCGCCCCCTTACGCGCAGCACTCCCGCGCGTCCGCGCCGATGTCCGGGCTTGTTTCGACAATGACGCGCGGGACGCCGCCCGATGGCCTTCGCGTTTCAGCACTCCACTGATCGCCCGCGAACGTTTGGCGGATGTTTTCTTCTTTGTATGCGATTGGCCCCTACTTATGTCTCGTTTAGCCTTTTCCCGCGTCGCCTCCGAGGTCTTCCCTTCCCCCGGCGGAGGCAGGTTCACACCGGCCCGCCTTGCCTTCGAAAGGCCGATAGCAATTGCCTGTTTAGTGTTGGCGGCGCCATGCTTGCCTTCGCGTATGTGGTCCATCTCCTCTTTCACGAATTCGCCAGCCTGAGTGCTGGGCGATTTTCCCTCGCGTTCATCTTCGCGGGCCCGCTCCAAGGTTTCTTTTTCCGGCATCGATTTCCTCCTTTGCTGGTCAAAGCCGCAGACACAAAAACATCCGACGCGGCTCAAACTTCAAGATGCACAGCGGAAGTGGCGGGATGGATGAGCGTCATTTCATGCTCACTCCCACGAAATTTGCGGCAACGGCATATTCCGTAGCTACCGAAAGCATCCGGTTTTGCATGATAATGTGATCACGACAGACGAACCTGATGCCAAATCCAGATTTCGCTCAACGCTACCGGCCGCTGCTGTTCGCCATTGCAATCATCTTCGCGGGGACAACCATTTTTTACAGCGTGGTCTGGATGTACTACGTCCGCCAGGGGACGGTTGAAATTGGAATCGACACGCACCCCACTCCCTCCGGTATTGAAATCACCGATGTGTACAGGAATAGTCCGGCGCAAACGGCGGGGCTAAGAGCGCACGACCGCATCATCGCCATCAACGGTATAGCCCTGACTTCTGAAGCTTCCTGTTCCGAGACTTTGCAGGATGTTTGGCTGCGGTCCCAACCTGGCGACCATGTGGTTTTGAAGGTCGTACGCCCCGGAGAGCCACAGCCGCTGGTCATTACGGGGACTTTTCGCGCGGCCGCCGGCAGGGGCGACAAGGTTCCGCTGACGCAACGCGTGGCAAATTTAATACTGAACTGCTATCCGATTCTCTTCGTTGTCGTCGGACTAGTGGTTTTGTTCTTGCGCATTGAGGACGGCAATGCGTGGCTACTGGCACTGGTCTTCGCGGCCTTCATCGCCGCCGCCAGCATCCCGGATCCGGTCGCCATCGCGCCGCACTCCGTCCGGATCTTTTTCTATGCCTATCGAACCGTCTTGGACTCCCTGCTGCCCGGAGTCTTCTACTTCCTCTTTGCTGTCTTCCCCACACGCTCGCCTATCGAGCGCAAGGCTCCCTGGCTCAAGTGGCTGCTTTTGGCTCTGACCGCTTGTCTTTGCTTAGGTGGAATACGCACCGGCAATTCCGCGGTGTTGCCCTTCCTGACGGCACTTGCCGGGGAAGGCGTCTGGGGGAGGGTCAGGATGGTTGTGGGATACGGAGCCATCCTGCTCGGCCTACTTTCGCTGCTATCGAACGTTCTCAGCGCCTCCAACCGGGACGACAAACGCAAGCTGCAGGTGATTCTTTGGGGAACGGTGGTCGGAATTACCCCTGCCGTCGTCGCCGGCCTTATATCGGACCTATACCCTTTTCATATTCCTTTCTGGATAAATTTTGTAAAGGTTCTTTTCTTGTTCTTGTTCCCGATTTCCTTCGCCTACGCGGTGGTAAAGCACCGGGTCATGGAGCTTCCAGTTTTACTGAAGCGCAGCGCCCGGTATTTCGTGGTGGAGCGCGGATTCGTGATTCTCATTCTTGCCATCTCCGTGGGACTGACGATCTGGTTCGGGGAGGCGTTCTCGCGCCATTTCTCGTCCGGATCGAAGGCGGCCATCCCGGTGGGCGCAACCTTCGGCGTGCTGCTGGTCTCCGGCGCAACCCAGGTCCATCGACGAGTCCGGACCCGTCTGGACCGCGCCTTCTTTCGCAGCTCCTACGACGCACAACAGATTCTGGAGAACCTGGCCGCGAAGACGCTTACGGTCAGTAGCCGCGAAGGACTGGCCGCGCTATTGCATGATCAGATTCAAGATGCGCTGCATCCCAGCTCGATGTATGTGTACCTCGACGCCGGCAACGGACAATTGCAGGCATACGCAGGAGGGCCTCCACCGGAGGCGATAACCCTCGCAGTTAATGGGACTGGGCTTGACGAACTGGCAGATCGCGGCGAGCCGTTGGAGTTGCTCCCAGAAGCCATGCATGGAACGCAACTGCAGCCGCTGCAGCCCGAGTGCCTGGTACCGATTCGCGGCTCAAGCGAAGGCCAGTTGCAGGGTGTAGCGGTGCTTGGCCCGCGGCTTTCGGAAGAATCGTATTCCACTGGAGACAAACGTTTGCTGGCTTCGGTCGCCAGCCAGGCCGGTATTGCCATGCGCAGCATTACCATGGCGGAGAAGATGGCGGCGACCATGGAACTGGAGCGTCGCAGCGAGCAGGAGATGCAGTATGCGCGCCAGGTACAAAGCCGCCTGCTACCGCAGCAGTCGCCTTCGCTGCGGACGCTGGACTGCGCCGGCAAATGCATCCAGACGCGCGCCGTAGGAGGCGACTACTACGATTTTCTCGACCTCGGCTCCGGCCGCCTCGGCCTGGTGCTGGCCGATATTGCCGGCAAGGGAATGTCAGCCGCGTTGCTGATGGCCAACTTGCAGGCCAACTTGCGTGGTCAATATGCGTTGGCATTGGAAGATATCCCCCGTTTGCTGCGCTCGGTCAACTACCTGTTCTTCAAGAACACGGAAAGCAATAATTATGCGACTACGTTCTTTGCGGTGTATGACGACGAGACGCGGCGCTTGCGTTACGTCAACTGCGGACACAATCCTCCAATGCTCTTGCGGGTGACCGGCGAACTCGAGCGACTGAATGCGAACGCAACCGTGTTGGGATTATTCGAAGAGTGGGATTGCAGTGTGGCGGAGAGCCACTTGGCGCCGGGCGATGTGCTGGTGATTTATACCGACGGCGTTTCTGAAGCAGGTGAGAGAGACGACAGCGAGAGCGAGGAGTTCGGTGAAGACCGCCTACTCGCCGTGGCCCGCAAGTATCAGCAGCAATCAGCCGGCGAAATTATGGAAGGCATACTTGGCGAGGTACAGCGGTTCAGTCCCGACGAGCAAGCCGACGATATGACGCTGATCGTGGCACGGGGGCGATAGGGATGGCACGTCCGGACCCCGAAGAAGAACGGCAGCGACTTAGCAAGCTCTATGCTGCGATGTCGGATGGGGAGTTGAACGCCATCGCGGCGGATTCGGCGGAACTGACTGATGCGGCACGTCAATCTCTAACGGATGAACTCGCCCGCAGGCACCCCGAAGAAAGTATCGCAGCAGACACAACCGCCCCTCCTGATCATGATTCAGTTGAATTAGCTGACGTCGTTAGTATTCGCCAGTACAGAGATCTGCACGAAGCGCTGTTGGCGAGAGGTGCGCTGGACTCGGCGGGTATCGAATCCTTCCTGGTCGATGACAATATGATTCGCATGGACTGGTTTTGGTCGAACCTGGTCGGTGGCATAAAGCTGTGCGTTAGACAGCAAGACGCCGATGCGGCGTTGGATCTGTTGGAACAATCGGTTCCCGGGGAGTTTGAGGTTGAGGGCATTGGGCTGTATCAGCAGCCACGCTGTCCGAAATGCCAGTCCCTGGATATCGCTTATGAGGACTTGAATCAGCCCGTCGCTTGGATCAGCGCCTACGTTCTGGCGCCAATTGCCCTTCATCGCAAGAGATGGGTGTGCCACTCCTGCGGAGAACGCTGGAGTCAGACGGAAGACAAAGAGGCCGAGCCCTAGGGATTAACAGACGGCGATTGACTTTATGTTTGCGGCTTGCCTTCGATGTCGCTGACCCGCTCTTCCAGCGCGATCAGCCGTTCATTAAAACCGCCAACCAACAATTCGTTGGCGCGAAAGCGTGACCTGAAGGTAATGGCCCACTTGCGAAACTCCCGTAGCAGCGTGGTTTCCATCTTCTCGATGCGTTCCAGCAGCATCTCCTGGGATGCTTCGATATCTGCCTTCGTGCTTGCCCGCAGCAAATCGGCTTTGGTTGCCAAGTTTTCGTCCGGCACGCCGTTCTCCTGTCCACATAATATAACGCTCCCCACCGTAGAAAGGCCTCGCATATGGCATGTATTCGATCCACGAGGGAAGCCACCCGATTCACCGATTCTCCTTTTGGACGGTGCGACTTTAAACAGAAATCCCCATCCAAGCAAAGCCAGCTTGGATGGGGCACCCTCAGGCCCTACTACCAGCCATCGGGTTCTATCCACTATCCACTAACCACTATCCACTGCCCCTCTCACGCTTGCGCCGGCAAGCCTGCATTCGAAATCCAACGCGTCGCTGGTTTGACAACTGCCCTGGGAAGTATGTCGAGGTAGATCACGGCATACCGGAATGCGATTACGCCGGCCGCGATGACCAGAACACTCGAGGCCAACTCCGTCCACTTCGGCACGTAGTGAGTTCCCATGGCTGTCTGTAACGAGTTGATCGAGACGTTCAGCCGGTCAACCATGAATCCCGCCACCACTATGGCAGAGGTCCAGTAGAGCCGCTCGGGATTCGAGCGCACACTGTTAAAGCTCAAGAGGAAGATGGGAATCGCCAGGAACAGCACGACCTCGAGCCAGAAGTACCCGGCTTCGCTGGTGCGCTGGAAGGCATAGCCTAGCGCCTGATTCGAAATCAGGTCAAGTATCTTGAAGAAGGCATAGACGATGAGCAACAGTTGGATCATCCGCCCGCAATCGCTGAGGATGCTGAAATCCACGCGCACATTCAGCGAACGCGTGCAGAGGTAGATGGCCATCACGGTCAGCGCCAGGCCGGCGGGAATCGCGGACAGATAGAACAACGCGTGCATATACTGCGAATACCACAGCGGGTGAACCTTGCCGCGAGCGATCAGGAACAGGCCGCCAAGATACGACTGGTGCATCGATGACAGCAGTACGCCGGCCAACACCACACCAATCAGGATTTTGTGGTGAAAGCGCAGCACCGTCTCGCGAAATGCCTTCCACGGCAGCTTCTCGATCACCGCCGGTGCGAACTCGAACGTGAGCACGGTGGTGTAAGTCATGATGCAGATGCACACGTCGAACAGCACTGAACGGTGGTTCCACATCACGATCGGATGCCAGAAGCGCCACGGCAGGCCGATCTCGTAAAGGTATCCGACGCAGACCGTCAGGTAGCCGAGGAATGAAATCAGAATCGAAGCGCGCAGGATGGGCCGGTAGCGCTCCATGCCCAGCAGATAAACCGCAGCGCTGATGCCGAAGCCCGCGGCGGAGAGTCCGATGCCGCAGAGCGTGCCCAGGCCAACCCATAAGCCCCAAGGCATCTGGTCGCTCAAGTTGGTGCTGGCGCGGAATCCCTCAAAAAATCTTATGTATGTCGCATAAAGACCGGTCACAAATATGATGGCTACAATGACGCGCCATAAAGTTATTTCCGATTTGATTCGCGCAATCATGGCTAGCTCCTTTCCTCTTTGATCCGGTTGATGGTGGCTTTTTCTTCGGCTTCAGCAAGCGCAACTTCGCGCCGCCGTTGCGTAACCCAATACAACGCCGAGAGAATGGTGCCGCCCATAATCACAACCTTGGGCGAATCGCCCAGGGCGCTGGCCGTGAGAGTTGGCATAGGCTGATTGCCCGAGGGAGCCGGCTTGAATCCTAGCTTCTCGAAGGGAACGTCGGAGACAAACAATATGCTTCCACCGCCGAGTTCTTCGAGCCCGTAGATCCGCGGAACGTACGACGAGTCGCCGCGAATGCGGCCCCAGGCTTCGGCAATCAAGTCATCGCGATTGCCAAAGACGGTCGCTTGCACCGGGCAGGCTTCTGCGCAAGCCGTGGACTTTCCAGCCTTGATGCGGTCCGAGCACATATCGCACTTCTTGACGAAGGGCGCGAGCTTAGTCCACTGATAACGCGGCACCTGATACGGACAAGCCAACATGCAATAACGACAGCCGATACATTTGTCGGCGTTGTAGAGCACGGGACCCAACGGACTTTTGCCGATGGCGCCGACCGGGCAAGCCGAGGCGCAGGCCGGATCGTCACAGTGCATACAAATTTTGCGAACGAACTTATCGCCACGCGTCTCGACCACGGTGAACGCAGTGTCCGAGAGTGTCGGTTCGGGATCTGGGCCGAATCCGTGGAGTTGTTTGCAAGCGGTCTCGCAGCTCAGGCATCCGATGCAGCGCTTGATATCGATGAGCATTGCTTTTTGTCTTGGCATGAGATTCTCCGTTGTGTTAGTTCGACCAGCGCTACGTCAGAAAAAATTCCTTTGTCAGTTGCTCCCGGATGCTGGTGTCCACATGGAAGAGCACGCCTTTGATCGGCAGTCCGCCATCTTGTGCCAGCGCGGGATTGAGTTGTTGCAACATTGCGCTCATACGCGCCATGCTGTTCTGCATCCATGCCGGAACCATCGGCCCTTGCAAAAGATTTTTCGCATTGGTGGAAAGCTCGGGGGCCTTGACCACGCACAGCCAGCCATTCTTGTAAGGGTCATCCACGATGAGGTTGGGGTTCTTCAGGACTTCGTGGTTGACTGAAACCAGCACGCCTTCGATAGGCGACAGAAGATCGATACTCTGCCCTTCACGTGTCACCGTGCACAACTTCTGCCCCTGGCGTACCCAGCGGTTCAGATCGGCGATCTCGATGGAGTCAATCTTGCCTAACAAATTTCCGGCGAAGGCATCGATGCCGACGCGGGCATTCTGCCGGCCCTCGTCCACAACCCAGGTGTGGCCAGGGTGGAAGGCATAACCTTCGGGAACTTCAAATCCGGTTTGCTGCAACATGACCGGCGCATTCAGCTTCTTCGCAGGCGCCACTTGCACCGTTGCCGTCTCTTGCGGACGACGGAAATACATGACAGTAAGAATGAGTAGGAACGTAAGCAGGACAAATAAGATCGACATAAAGCCTCCTTACCTGCTCCGCCCGATGTCATAAGCTGCATCGTAGCGGGCAAAGCACGGGCCGTACGATTCGCGCTTGGTCAGTTTCGACGAGGAGTGACAGATCATCACGGCACTGTGCTCCGCTATGGCTAGTGCACGTGCGGGGCAAATCGCTTCCCGAAAGGGGCTGTGGTGGCAAAGGATTTAGGAGCTTCGTGCCGATTGCGGAAGGTGCGACCACTGCGTTATGCAGGTAACCGTCGCATTTTGCAGTAGTGCAAAGGCTGCGGTCGATGGCGGAGGTCCGTCAGCGTGTCCCGGTCAGGAGGGTGTGCTGGTCGATCTTCCGCGGGCGGATTCCTTTCCCGGCGCCGCTGCCTTCCGCCAGCCTCAGATCGTAGTCGTTCTGCAGGTTGGGCCAAAACTGCGCGGGCAGGCCAAAATATTTCCCCAGTCGAATTGCTGTGTCGGCGCTGATCGACCGCTTTCCTCGCACCACTTCGTAAATGCCGGGAAAGTTCAGTGTCTTAGCTAACTCATAGGCGGTGATGCCCATGGGATCCATGAACTCGGTCTTGAGAATCTCACCCGCGTGTACTGCAAAAGCCTTATTTCTTGCCTTGGCCATATCTGCCCCGTCTAGCGGTAATCCACCACTTCAACATCAAAGGCGTTGCCCTCGCGCCACAAACAGATCCTGTACTGGTCGTTGATTCCCCTTGAATCGGCGCATGGGCTATGCTGGCCTGCGCGGTCAGCACTCATGATATCGGGCTTCCAACGATTCTCGGGCTGACGACTGAACGCCCGTCGAGCGTAACTTCGACGCCGCATGCTCAGGACTGGCTCTTTCTCGTGAATGCCGCTGTCGGGCAGGTCCGCATTCTGGCGGCGAAGGCTCATGGGCGCTCATCACGTTGCGCACTCCGATGTTCTGCGATCCTCTGTAGCAACTCGGCATCGGCGATAAGCCTGCAGAATTATTTCTACTGTCAATCGACTATTGTAAAGCGTTAGTAATGGTCTAACCTGCTATACCAGTTCCGGTGTTTTCTTCAGCCGACGCAACAGCGAGGTAGGATGAATGCCGAGGATGCGAGCGGCATGGGTTTTATTCTGTCCGGTCGCATTCAGCACTTCATGGATATAGCGGTCCTCGAGATCTCTCAGGCTGACAAACTGATCGCCCGTGGGTGAGACTTCGAACGAAGACATCTCTTCATGGGCGGGCTCTTCGTGGTAATCGCGGACTTCTTCAGGCAAGTTCTCTTCGTCAATCTCATTGCCCTGGCAAAGGATCATGGTGCGCTCGATCACGTTGCGCAACTCGCGGATGTTTCCCGGCCACGGATACCTCTGTAGCAACTCAGCAGCGGCGGGAGTGAAGCCCACAAAATTTTTTTTCAGCTCGTCATTGAAGTGCTGCATGATGTCAAGCGCCAGCGGCAAAATATCTTCGCGGCGCTCGCGCAGCGGCGGGATAAATAACGGCAGCACGTTCAAGCGGTAGTACAAATCCTCGCGGAACTCGCCTTTGCTGACCGCTTCCTTCAGGACTCTGTTGGTCGCGGTAATGATGCGAACATCCACATGCACCGGCTTGGTGCCGCCGAGACGCATGAACGTTCCCTCTTCCAAGACGCGCAACAACTTCGCCTGCAGACTGAACGAGGTGTTGCCGATCTCGTCGAGAAAAAGGCTGCCGCCAGAGGCCTTCTCGATGAGTCCTTCTTTGCGCCGCCGCGCGTCGGTGAAGGCGCCCTGCTCATAGCCGAACAGTTCACTCTCCAGCAAGGTGTCAGGCAGGGCGGCGCAGTTCAGGCTGATGAGCGGCGCCTGGGCGCGCGGGCTGTTGTAGTGAATCGCCTTGGCCAGAACTTCCTTGCCGGTCCCGCTCTCGCCTTGAATGAGAACGGTGGTGTGGTCGCTCTCCGCAGCCCGGCGCGCCATCTCCAGGACATTTCGCATCACCGGGCTCTCGGTCACCACACGCCCAAAATCGTAACGGCCTTTGGCGCTCTGCACAGTGTCGTGAACGCGGACGCGCAGGGCCAGCATCTCGGTCGCCCGCCGAATCGTGTTGACCATGTCGGCGATGTGAAATGGTTTGATCAGATAGTCGTAGGCGCCAAGCTTCATGGCTTCCACTGCGCGGTCCACCACGTGGTAGGCGCTCATCATAACGATGATGGTGGATGGAGAAAGCTTCTTGGCCTGGCGTAACACTTCGATGCCGTTGATGCCGGGCAGCACAACGTCGAGCAACGCCAGGTCAGGCTTCTCTTCGGCGAGCGTGGTCAGCGCTTCCTCGCCGCTCATGGCCAGAAAGACTTCGAAGCCCTCGCCCTCCAGCGCGCGTCCGATGGTGCGCACGGTGAGCGCTTCGTCATCGACAATCAGGATGGAATACGACATAGCTAGGCGATGACCTCCTCCTGCTGCACGGCCTTGCCAACCTGGCGAATGGGCAGGGTCACGCGGACCGTGGTGCCCAGGCCGGGCACGCTTTCAACCTGGATATCTCCGCCGTGACTGCGCACATAGCTTTGCGTGATGCTCAGTCCCAGACCCGTGCCTTTGCCGCGCTTGGTGGTGAAGAACGGCTCGAAGATGTGCGGCAGGATGTCAGCGGGAATGCCGCTGCCGGTGTCGCGCACGCGCAGTTCGATCACGTCCGCGAACTTAACTTTGTCGGCGAGCATCGTGATGGTCCCTCCCGGCGGTGTCGCCTGCACGGCATTCAGCAAAAGGTTCATCAGAATTTGCGAAAGCTGATTGGCATCGGCGCTGATGGCCGGCAGATCCAAAGGAATACAGTTCTGCAGCCGGATCTGCCGGAACATGGGCTGGTGCTCTAGAAATTTCAGGGTCTCGGCCGCCAGCAGGCTGAGATTGACCTTGCTGAGCATCAGCGGCCCGGGCCGCGCGTAATCGAGCAATCCACGCACCGCCAACGAAATTCGTTTCGTGCCTTCAATGCACTGCTCAATCTCTTCCCGCCGTTCCCCGCAGGCGTCCTTCGATTCCAATTCCAGGTGCGACAGGATTCCCAGCAAGGGGTTATTGATTTCGTGGGCCGCTCCCAGGGCCAATTGCGCCAGCGAGGCGTACTTCTCGTACTCGGAGAGTTGCGACTCAAACTGCATCTTCTCCTTCGCCAGCTCGCGCTCTTCCTCCAGACGACGGAGCAATTCCTGTTGCGCCACATTGCGCTCGTATTCGCGATGATCGGCAAGTTCCTTCGATCGCAGCGCTTCGCGCTCCGCCACCTTAATTCGCGTCCTGGCCAGAACGGCCGCCACGAGCAACACTGCAAAACCAACTGCGACGCCGCCCCAGAATCCGCCATTCGTTGTTGGGGGATTCGCACTAAGGCCATACGAATTTGGAGAGAAAATGAGGAACGGGACGAGAGCTATAGCAGTTTCACATCGGGTGTATAGGTGATGGGTGGAGCACGCCTTCAGGCGTGCATCACTGCGGTCAGCTCTTGGATTGCGCTTTAGCGCCTGAGGTAATATTTCGGTCACCTCAGCGGCTAAAGCCGTCTCTTTCCCGATCCTGGACTGCACCGCGGAAGCGGTGCTCCACCCTATATACCAAGGGTGAAAATGCTCTAGCAAGAAAAGGCGCGGGGCCCAGCGCACACTACGGCGAGCGCTCCCAAGGCGATTGCTCAGCCAAGCTGAGACCAACACACACCTCCCTACTATGACGTTCGCGCAGTATTGCCGCGAGGGCAGTGACAGCTGTCACCTGCACAGGTGATGGGTGAATGTTTGTCAGATAAAAGAGCGGAAACACTCGGGCTTATGCCGGATCAACTGCGGGCGCAATCTCATTCGGCTGAACCGGTTCCGGCGCGATCATCGGATCGGGAGGGCTGCTGGCTTCTGGCACGGGCGCGGGATGCGCATCATCTTCCGCCAGCGAAACGTAGGCTGACAAACGAGCGAGAAAGAGCAGGTCTGCGCCCGCGAAATAGATCAATGCGATAGCCGCCATGACGAGCAGCACCCAACCTGGAGCCACGTGAGGCAGTAAGCTAAGCGGCGAGAGTATGGCCAGCGCCATCGTCGCGAACCATACCAGCCGAAGCAGAAAAAATCCGAGGCCCAGCAGAAATAGCCGGCCACCTCTGCGCGAAACGAAGTCCACAGTTTGCGCGAGAGCGTCCATTGCCGGTGCGTCATTACGAATGCAAAACAGCGGCGCAATCCCGAAGAACCAATTCAATGCGCCCCCGAACCAACAGGGCAGACCAATTCCAAAGACAAGAAAGAGCGCTGCCAGGCCGGCACGGTCGTCGGCAACCATGACACTGCCAATCAGCAAACACGCAATCGCGACCGATATCGCGATCAACGACCATGCCGCGCGCATCAGATGCAGCACGAACATCGGAGCAAATTGCCATGTCGGGTGGCTCGGCTCGTCGCCGCTGCTGAACATTGCAACCAGGCGGCGCAGGGTGGCGGCGCGGCCTGCCGTGGCGGCAAAACACCAGAGCAGCGTTAACCCGAGGAGAAGGACCGATTGCTCCAGCACGAAACGAGTGAGGCTGCCTCGGAAGATGTGCTGCACTGCGCCCGAAAGCAATTCCGGTTGAAATGTGCCGAGCAGAAATTCGTCAACGCGTGAGACTTTCAAGCTGTCTAGAAACAATGCGCCGGAAATGATGGCGAGGGCCCACGCAGCAAATCCGAAGCACCACCGCCAAGTAAGCTCGGCGGCCAACAGAACTGGGTCATGCCACACCGCGGCAAAGCCATCCCGGAACGGCGAACCATCGCTGCCAGCGCGCGACATGGGTAAAGGATAGCAGCAGGCGTTCGGGTAGTACGTACCTTCAGAGGCTGTCACGAAACTGGGCTGGTGTTCTCCGCGGTGGAACAAGGACAACGAAATCAGAGTGCCGCAGGCACGGAAGAGCTTAGCCCAGCACGGAGCCGAAGGCGGAGTGCTGGGTAAGTGCAAAATTTGATCCGAGTCCCGTGGGGACGACACAGTTTCGTGACAGCCTCTTCAGGTCCGCTTCCTAGGCGCTGTTTTTAAGGGAGGTTCAGTCGACCTCAGCCGACGGCAGGCTTGCTTTCGGAATCTTCCGGCTGCCTCCGAAGCCGGAAACCTATTATTTCTGTCGTCGCTATTTCGGTTCTGTCTTCCCGCTCTCCGTTAACGCCCGTCCCAACTCGGCCGGCGTATCCACCAGCACATCGGGAGGAACCTGCTGCAGCGTGAGCGGCGCAAATCCGTAGGTGACTCCCACGCTCCATAAACCGGCATTGCGGGCCGTAAGAACATCCACCCCGGAGTCTCCAACCATCACGGTTTCCTCGGGCGCGGCGCCTGCTTCGCGCATCAGGGTGTTGGCGCCAAGAGGATCGGGCTTCTTGGTTTCGAAACTGTTGCCCCCGTAAACCTGCACGAAGCGGTCAGCCAGTCCCAGCCCAGCGAGAATGTCGCGCGACACTCGCACCGGCTTGTTGGTAAGCACCGCCAACTTGCGCGGTACTCCGTCGGCCTGGCTGGCTTGCTGTAGTGCCTCGCCTATCCCGTCGTAGGCGCGCGTGTTGTCGAGCTTGTGTTCACGGTAGTAAAGCAAAAAAAAGTTGAGCGCTTCCTGCAGAAACTCGCTGTGGGCGGGATCGCCGAGGGCGCGGCGAATCAGCATGGGCGCGCCATCGCCAATGTAGGTGCCAATCACCTCGATGGGCAATTCTTTGCGGCCATAGTTGCGCAGCATCGCGTTGACCGCCGCCGCCAGGTCGAGCTCAGAATCGATCAGCGTGCCGTCGAGATCAAAAATGACGAGTTTAATCTTGTGGACCGGAATAGGGCGAAGGGTGCGTATCATTCCGTTCCAGTATAGCCATGCGACTCGTCAGAGCAGAAAGCCATTATTGTGGAGTCGTCACGACGAGCGCAGCGAGGCATCTGCTTTTCCCTGTTGGGCAGGAGTCAAGGAATCTCCGCTCATAGTAGCCGGGTAGTTTACGGTTTGCCGACGATTCGTTCAGGATGCAAAATTGAATGTTGACGCGCTGTTTCAAAACGCTCTTTAGCATAAGGAGCATAAATCGAGATTTCCATACGCGCGACGCGCAGTTCACAGCGATGGACGTTCGGGAATTCCTATAAGTTCATCGCTCTCCCCTCTAAACGCTAACTCACGGGCTTGTGAGGCGTGGTTCGGCGCCTCGATTCATTACCCGTCCGTTATTAGGCCTTGGCCGTCGCGCTGGCGGACTTGCTGGCAAGCCCTTTACCAATCATGTCCGCCTCCATCTTCCGCGCAAGAGACGCGGGCACGAGGGCGTTCATGATGCGGTTCAGCCGGCCTGGAACGATTCTGGAGCGGTTTTTGCGCAGACCGCCGAGGCCCTCAGATACGCACTGCTCGACGCTCATCGGTTTCAGCGGCATGGTCTTCGGATCGAAGCGGAACTTTTCGAGCACCGGTGTGTTTGTAAACCCGGTTGCCAGTACCGTGACGTAGACACCTAGAGGTTTGAACTCATAGTGAAGCGCTTCGCCAAGGCTGTGTACATACGCCTTCGCAGCTCCATCATTCGTTATACGGGGAATACCGTTTTCCGCGCCCATTGCCCCCACGAGGATCAAGCCGCCCCGCCTCCGCTCAGCGAGCTTCCGGCCGAAGTAATGGGCGATGTCTAAATGCGACATGGTGTTGAGTCGCAAGGTCGCCTGAAGCAACTGTCGATCGAGCTTCAGGAACTCGCCCGGGTTTGCCGTGCCTGCATTCGAGATGACAAGGCCGATATCAAGGTCCTTCGTATGCTCGGCGAGCTTCGCTATAAATCCCTCTTGTGAGAGGTCCATAGCCAAGGCGCGGTACTGAACATCAAACTCCTGTGAGATGGCGCGTCCCAGTTCGGCAAGCAATGCGTCTCGCCTGGCCACCAGTACTACGTTGATCCCCGACGCTGCGATTTGCCGCGCAAATTCGGCTCCTATCCCGGTCGAAGCCCCCGTGACGAGCGCCCACGGGCCGAACCGCCTTTTATCGAGCGCTGCTCTCATCGTGTCCCTTTCTGGATCGACTCAGATTTGGCCGAGTCCACCATCGACGTTGATTTCCACACCTGTGATGTAGGACGCATCTTGCGAAGCCAGGAAAGCTACTGCCCCCGCCACTTCTTCAGGCTGTCCAAACCGCTTCAGAGGAACCTTTGCAACAATCTCCTTCGCAAATTCATCAATGGTTTCCTTGGGCAGTCCGGTCCTGTCAAAGATCGGCGTGACAATTGGCCCTGGCGCGACCGTGTTGACGCGAATGCCGCGCCCTGCCAACTCTGCGGCTGCGGTTCGTGCCAAAGAACGCAGCGCCGCTTTGGTTGCCGAATACGCGCTGGTCCCTGCAGTACCGGTTTGGCCCGCAACGCTGGTATTTAGGATGATCGATGCCCCGTCATTCAACAGCGGCAGGGCCTTCTGGATCGTGAAGTAGGCTCCTTTGATATTGATGTCGAAAGTTTCGTCGAACGTGCTTTCCGAGGTCTCAGCAAGCGGTGCAAACTTCGCCACTCCCGCGTTCACGAACAGGACATCGATTTTGCCCAGCTTCTGCGAGACCTCTGCGTACAGTTTGTCTACGTCCGCCAGTTTGGCCACATCCCCCTGGATGGCCACCACGCCGTTTCCAATAGTTTTCAGTGCCTCATCCAGGGTTTTTCTGCTCCGGCCCAAGATAGCTACCTTCGCGCCTTCTTCCTGTAGGCGCTTCGCGGTCGCCAGTCCAATGCCACTGTTCCCGCCGGTTACCACTGCCACTTTTCCTTCGAGCCTCTTCATGTCACTCTCCCTCTTATGCTGTATTGTCTGCCGGGGCCCTCAGAGACAACCACTTCATGCCGCCTCCACCCAGGCCAGATTTAGACATTTAGATGAATATCATAAAGTTCGGATGCAAGTTTTCTGAATTTCTCGCCTTGGTCATGCTCTGTGGCGGCAGGCAAACCACTTCGTTACACTCTAAGAATGACTATGGATTATTCCGAGGTGGAGAAAATATCGAAAGCACTGGCGGATAAAACGCGCCTTAGAATCTTTGAAGCCATCTCAGCAACAGACCGCATGAAGTGTGGCGAGCTCGTCTCCATGCGCGGCGTCACTCCCGCAACTGTCTCTCATCATCTCAAGGTCCTGAGCGAGGCCAAGCTCATCGTCTGCCGACGCGAAGGGCAGTTCGTCTATAGCCAGGCCGTACCTGGAACCATCGCAGCCTACACTCGCGCTCTCGCTAAAATCGCTGCGGGCTTGAAGGCAACTCGCCGCCGTTGAGTACCCAGCGTCCAAGGTCGCACGTTCGGCGTTTCGGTTTGAGCCCATGGGCGATAACTTCAGGATGATCCGGTAACCGGAGTTATCCAGAAAACACCCTTCAAGGAAATTGGCCGGATTGGTAATGGGAAGTCGGCCAGCGGATCTCCTGATGACAACTCGGCATTCGGCCAAAGACTTTAGCCTGCACCAAGGATTCAACAAACCCAGCCGACCGGGTAGGCGACGATTCGCCAACTGGCCGAAGACTCTGCGGTTTCAAGTGCAAATGCGAACGGCTACATGGTTAGGACGGCGCGGAAGCGGGTCTTGCCTTCCGCAACGCGCTCGTAGGCCTTCGCAGCTTCGGCCAACGGGTAGGTTTCAATTATCGATTTAACTTTCCCTTGGTCTACGTAATCCAGGGCTTCGTACAGATATTCGGGGCCATTTTGCTGGCTGCCGATGATTTTGATGCGCTTGAAGAGCAACTCGACCAACGAGATCGAAAGCGGTTCCGCGTCGGCGCCCATAACGATGAACCTGCCGTCCGGGCGCAGACCTTGAATGCTGTCCATCATGGATTTGGTCGAGTTAGAGGTGCTGAGGATGATGTCGACGCCACCCGCATCGGAAAGGCTCTTTCCGTCTCGGACAATTTCATCGGCGCCGAGATCGCGGATCAACTTGTCCTTATCGGGGGAGTGCGAAATTGCGATGGTCTCGAAGCCCGCAGCCTTCGCGTATTGCACCGCGAGGTGCCCAAGCCCGCCGATTCCAAGTACGGCCACGCGCTCGTGCGGCTGCGGATCGGCCCAGCGGAGCCCGCTATAAACGGTATACCCAGCGCAAAAGATCGGTGCGGCTTGCTCGTAAGAAACCTTGTCAGGAATCAGGTACGTAGCGTCGGCGTTCATCAGCATGTACTCGGCGTGACCGCCTTGCGCATCGCCCCCTGTACCCTTCAGATAGGGGCAGAACATTCTGCGGCCGCGCTGGCACCATTCGCAGCGTCCGCAGGTGGATTGAATCCATGCCGAGCCGACGCGGTCACCTGTCTTACGAGTGGTTACATCAGGAGCCACGGCAACTATCTCGCCCACTGGCTCGTGGCCAAGGATGCGCGGAAATTCTCCGGGGAGGTTTCCAAGCGTTTGGTGCACATCGGTGTAGCAGATGCCGCTGGCGTGCATCTTCACCAGCACTTGACCTGGTCCGGGTTGAGGCTGAGGAACATCTTGGATCTGCCACGAACTGCTCACGGCGGGTACGACAGCAGCTTTCACAGGTCTTCCTCCCAGCCCGATTCGATGCAAGCACCTTTGCCATAGCCGCAATGATTTTCATTCCCGATTGCCCGCCGCCGTTGGCTGCGGCGACGTTTCGGCGGAAGAATGATCTGGTTACAATGCGATTCTGCCACTCGATCACTGTGATAAGGGGACTTCTTGACAAGTACCCGATAGAATGCGCGTTGTTGAGGTTTTCTCATGCACGCGAAACTTCAATCGCGACCGGACTTATTGCTCCTCCTATCCTTGCTACTGGCCATTCTGTTGACTCCGGTGTTGGACCACGGTAATTGGGGCCGACTGGTGCTCGCGGCAGTGACGTTCATACCAGTGGTCTTATCCATTGTCCGGTTGTCTCAGATAAAAGGGTGGGTGTGGCCGTCGGTTGTGTTGGCGTTGGGCAATGTGATCTTTGTGGTGGCAGGTAATACGTTCCGCAGCCGAACACTGACCGGAAGTTCGGTGGGGATTTCTGGCTGCGTTCTTCGCACTCACGGCTGCGGGTCTTTTCTCGTATCTCAGGAATTCTCGTTCCGTCGCCCAGGCGCAGCTCTACACTGCAGTCAATATTTATCTGTTGCTTGGGTTGCTATGGGCGACGCTTTATTTAGCGATAGATGCTTTTTCTCCGGGTTCAATCCAGGTGGGAAGCCACCCAGCCGACCGTCAGACGGAGCTGCTTTACTTCAGCCTGGTAACGCTCTCGACGATTGCGGCCATAGTTGCGCAGCATCGCGTTGACCGCCGCCGCCAGGTCGAGCTTAGAATCGATCAGCGTGCCGTCGAGATCAAAAATGACGAGTTTAATCTTGTTGACCGGAATAGGGCGAAGGGTGCGTATCATTCCGTTCCAGTATAGCCATGCGATGTTCTTCTGGACTTGCATGACAAGCGTAGGAGGCATCCGCTTTTCCCTCTTGGGCGAAAGTCAAGGGCCGGGCAGTTTCCGGGTAGGCGACCATCCTCTAACTCTCGGAGCGAGGAGGCGCGAATTGCTCTCCAGGAATTGACCGCCAAACCTGTTCGCCCTATCATCAAGCAACCTCTTTGCAAGGCGATGAGATGATCGGCACTACCATCTCTCATTACCGCATCCTCGAAAAGCTTGGCGGCGGCGGCATGGGCGTCGTTTACCAGGCCGAAGACACCGAACTCGGCCGTTTCGTCGCCCTCAAATTCTTGCCCGACAACGTGGCCAATGAGCCGCAAGCGCTGGAGCGCTTCCGTCGCGAGGCCCGTGCTGCCTCTGCACTCAATCATCCAAACATTTGCACGATCTACGAAATCGGCAAACACGACGGCCATTCCTTCATCGCCATGGAATTCCTGGATGGCATGACGCTGAAGCACCGCATCGCCGGGCGTCCCCTGGAAACCGATCAGGTTCTTTCTTTGGGCAGCGAGATCGCTGACGCGATCGATGCCGCCCATTCCGAAGGCATCATGCACCGCGACATCAAACCGGCGAACATCTTCGTCACTCGCCGTGGTCATGCCAAGATCCTCGACTTCGGTCTCGCCAAAGTGACGGGAAAAACCACAGAAAGCGCCGAGACGTTAGCTGCGGATTCCAGTCCGCAGCACCTTACCAGTCCCGGAGCCATGGTGGGTACGGTTGAGTACATGTCGCCCGAACAAATCCGCGGTAAGGAGCTCGACAACCGCACCGATCTGTTTTCGTTCGGCGCGGTGCTATATGAAATGGCGACCGGCAAACTTCCGTTCGAGGGAGTAACCTCCGGAGAAATTTGCGGCGCCATCCTGCACCAGTCCCCTCGACCGGTTTCGCAACTCAATCCTGAAGTACCTCCGCTGCTGGAGACCATCATTCATAAAGCACTGGAGAAAAACCGCGATCTGCGCTATCAGCATGCCTCCGAGATGCGTGCCGACCTCTCGCGCCTGTTGCGCGATTCCAGCTCGGATCGCGGCGCGCCCGGCGATTCCGGCAAACTCAGGGCCGCTGCGCCTCCGGCCGCGAGATCGAGGAAGACTTGGGTCGTCGTCGGCTGCGCCGTTGTTGCGCTGCTGCTCATGGGAGTCGTTTGGTGGCACTTCCAGCAGCCCGCGTCACCACCCAGTGGCCCGGCGGCACAAACTGCGGTTGCCGTGTTGCCGTTCCAAAATGCCGGCTCTGATAAGGACATTGACTATCTCCGCCTCGCCTTGCCCGATGAAATCGCGACTACGCTAAGTCGCATCAAGACCTTCTCTGTTCGCCCGTTCGCCACCACCAGCAAATACAGCAGCCCGGACATCGATCTACAACAAGCTGGCCATGCTATGGGTGTCAGCTCCATCGTTACTGGTCACTACCTTTCCGCGGGCGGTCATCTGGAGATCACCCTCGAGGTGGTTGACGTTCCCACAAACCGCACCGTTTGGCGCGACCAGGTCCAGGTCGCTTCTGCGGACGGCCTCGCCATGAGCGAACAAGTCACCTCCGCCGTCCGCCAGGGATTGGTTCCCGCCCTCGGTGGAGCTTCCGCTGCCAGCGAGTCCGGAACACCCCCTAAAAATGAAGAAGCCTATGACCTGTATTTACGAAGCCTCGCACTCTCACATGACCCGGCTCCGAACAAGCAGGCTATCAACATGTTGGAGCGCGTCGTCGCCCTCGATCCAACCTACGCGCAGGCTTGGGGAGCTCTGGGGCTGCGCTGCTACTACGACGCGCAATATGGCGGCGGTGGCGAGGCGATGTACAAGCGTTCGTACTCGGCGTATGAACGTGCGCTGAGCCTCGATCCCAACCTGATTGATGTTGCCTCACAGTTGGTCACCACTCGCGCTGAGCGCGGCGAGCTTGTGGATTCCTACGGCGAGGCATTGGCCCTGGTTAAGCGCTTCCCCGACAGCTCCCAGGCCCACTTCGCGCTCAGCTACGTCTTGCGCTACGCCGGCCTATTGGAGGAGGCCGCGCGCGAGTGCGACAAAGCTCTGGCCCTCGATTCCAGTGATAGTCGCCTTCGTTCGTGCGCATGGCCCTTTGCCTGGCTTGGTCAATATCAAAAGGCGATGAGGTTCCTCGAGCTTGATCGTGGTTCGGAGTGGGTAACGAGAGTTACGCCTTATATGCTTGTCGCTCAGGGAAAACAGGCTGAGGCACGAGAAAGCATTAACAAAGCGCCTCCCGACACTTTCTTTGCCTTTGGGGCCGACGTCTGGCAAGCTTGTCTCGACGCAAGTCAAGCCAATCGGTTGGAGCGTGCCGCGAAGAATTTTGAGTCCGCTGTCATGGCTCAACCCGATTCGGAGCGCCGCTACATCGGCGGTATTTTGTTGGCGTATTGTGGACAAGAAGATGCTGCCACTCGCACGATGGCCAGCGCTATCAAGGACAATTACTGCGCCTATACGGCGCTGCAGCACGATTCCCTGCTGGCGAAATTACGTGAGAGCCCCGAATACCATCAATTGCTCTCCGCCGCAAAGGCCTGCCAGGATTACTTTCTCTCCAAGCGTGGCGGGAGTCGGCCGTAAAAAGGTTCGTGGCGTGGGTTAGCAAGACATCTGTTGGAGGATGATTGACGGTTGACGGGCCACTCGGAAACTGACTTACAACCCATTTGCTGACTCGTCCCTTCGTGATGGTGGTTTCTGGAAAGGCAGCACAAGCAGATCCCTCGCTTTGCTCGTGATGACAATTCGGTATTCGGCCAAAGACTTTAGCCCACAACCAAGAATTCAAGAAACCCTGCCGACCATTTACAATGACGGAACGTTCGTCGTTGTGTCCGGGGTTCGCATCTTACAGCTGAGGTAATGGATGGCCACCACAAAAGCAGAGCCTAAACCTGCCGTCGAGCAGCCTGCTCCAAACCAGAAATATGAAGGGCTCGCCAACCAGCAGTTGATCGATATCTACCGGCTGATGTACATGTCGCGCCGGGTCGACGATCGCGAGATCCTGCTTAAGCGCCAGCAAAAGATTTTCTTCCAGATCTCTGGCGCCGGACACGAAGCGCTGCTGGTGGCCGCCGGAATGGTGCTGCGCCCAGGCTACGACTGGTTCTATCCCTATTATCGCGACCGCGCGCTTTGCCTGACTTTAGGCATGACGCCGTACGAGCAATTGCTGGAAGCCGTGGGCGCCGCCGACGATCCCAATTCCGGCGGGCGGCAAATGCCCTCGCATTGGGGACACAAGAAGCTGAATATCGTTACCCAGTCCTCGCCGACGGGAACGCAGTTTCTGCAAGCCGTAGGCTGCGCGGAAGCAGGACGGTATTTCAGCCGCCACCCCGAAGCTGCGGAAAAGGCCAGCACCGATTATCGCCAGTTTAAGGACGTGCAGTTCCACGGTGACGAAGTGGTCTACGTCTCCGGTGGCGATGGAACGACCAGCGAAGGTGAGTTCTGGGAGTCATTGAACACCGCATCGAACCTGAAGCTGCCGGTCCTGTATCTGATCGAAGACAACGAGTACGCCATCTCGGTACCGGTGGAAGTTGGCACCGCCGGCGGCAACATCAGCAAGCTGGTTGAGGGATTTCCGAACTTCCATTTTGCCGAGTTCGACGGCACCGATCCGCTGGTCAGCTATGGCGCGCTCAAGACCGCGGTTGACTACATTCGCGCAGGTAAAGGCCCGGCGTTCGTTCACGGCCATGTCATCCGTCCGTACTCGCACTCGCTGTCCGACGACGAAAAACTCTACCGGCCAGATTCTGAGCGCAAACAGGAAGTGGAACGCGATCCCATCACTCGCTTCCAGCTTTTCCTGATGCGCGAAAGCATTCTCGACGAGCAGGGCATCGACAATCTGGAAAAGGATGTGGAAGCGGAAATCCAGGAAGCTGCGGACCGAGCCGTCGCCGCGGCGCTCCCCGCGCCCGACTCGTACAAACAATTCGTGTACTCGCCTGATCTCGATCCGAGCTCGGCGGCGTTTCAAACCGAGGCGGTGCATCCTCTCCCCGCCGAGAAGGGTGCGCCCGCGACTCCGGAAAAGACGATGGCCGACCTGATCAACGCCTGTCTCCGCGACGAGATGAAGCGCGATCCGCGCATCGTGATGTTTGGCGAAGATGTCGCCGACTGCAGCCGCGAGGAGTATCTCAAAGACAAGCAGGTGAAAGGCAAGGGCGGCGTTTTCAAGCTGACCGGAGGCCTGCAGACCGAGTTCGGCGGCGACCGCGTTTTCAACTCGCCGCTGGCGGAGGCCAACATCGTAGGCCGCGCCGTAGGCATGGCGACCCGTGGCCTGAAGCCGGTGGTGGAGATCCAGTTCTTCGATTACATCTGGCCTGCCATGCAGCAGCTTCGCAATGAACTGCCATTGATGCGCTGGCGCTCAAACAATGCCTTCTCCTCGCCGGCGGTCGTGCGGGTCGCGATCGGCGGCTATCTTACGGGCGGATCCATCTATCACTCGCAGTGCGGCGAGAGCATTTTCACCCATACGCCAGGTATGCGCGTCGTCTTCCCGTCGAATGCGCTCGACGCCAATGGCCTGCTGCGCACCGCGATTCGTTGCGACGACCCGGTGCTGTTCCTGGAGCACAAGCGCCTTTATCGCGAAACTTTTGGCCGCGCGCCCTATCCCGGACCGGATTACATAATTCCCTTCGGCAAGGCGAAGATCGTTCGCCCGGGTCATGACCTTACCGTGGTGACGTACGGAGCCGTAGTGCCGCGCGCGCTGCAAGCAGCACAACGTATCGAACGCGACCAAGGCGTCAGCGTAGAACTGATTGACCTGCGCACCCTGAGTCCTTACGACTGGGAGACGGTTGCGACGTCGGTAGCCAAGACCAGCCGCGTGCTGGTCGCGCACGAGGACACGCTGAGCTGGGGCTATGGAGCCGAGATCGCCGCCCGCATCGCCGACGAACTCTTCGACCACCTCGACGCTCCGGTGAAGCGCGTGGCGGCGAAGGATACGTTTGTCGCCTACCAGCCAATTCTGGAGGATGAGATTCTGCCCCAGGCGGAAGACGTGTTCCAAGCGATGGTGGAGTTGGCGAAGTACTGACGCAGGGGCCAGGGGTCAGAGACTAGGGTTTAGTGGTTAGAAAGGCGACATCTGCAAACACCCTACGCTTAATACTAGCTGTCATCCCGAGCGCAGGCGGGCCGGGTTTGGGCCGCCGGAGTCGAGGGACCTGCTGTTCTCCTGCATACGATCAAAATCACCAGCGCACTCGCGCTGACGATTTCCGCTTCCTGGAATTCGCTACCGCCCGCCCTTGCTTCCCCACAGCCAATCAATCGCGATAGGCCCGGCGCCGCTCCAGATCAGCGAGAACGCAATCGCGCCGCACACCATGGGAAACTCAAACCCGCCATTTTTCCCAAACAATCCGTTGTGCAGATGCACTTTGAAGATCGCGACCAGCATGTCGATGAAAATGGCGAGCGCCGCTAACCGTGTCAGAAATCCAACCACAAGCAAGATGCCACCGCCGAACTCCGCGGCAGCTGTGAGGTAGCCCATCCACGGAGAAATGCCCATGTGCGACAGCATCCCCATGAACTGCGGCATGCCCCCAAAAACCTTCTGATAGCCGTGGGCGATCATGACCGTGCCCAGTGCCAGCCGCAAAACCAGCAGCCCCAGTGGCTGCAAGCGATTTAGGAAGTTCAATCAGTTCTCCTGTGCTGCGGCCAGAGCTTCCTCGCGGAGTTCCTGGACGGACTCGATACGGTAGCCAATGACCACGTCGCGCAAAGCCATCTCATTGAGGAAAAGTTGCGCCGGGACGTCGACCTCCTGACGCACGACTCCGCGCTTGGAAATCTCGCCGCCAATCAACATCTGCAGCACGATCGACGCCGGCCATGCCGTTGTCCGCATCATCGAAGTCGTCCCAGTCAACCGGTCGGTGTAATCGATCATGCTGAAAGACGCGACGACGCTATCGTGATGAGCTTCGACACGCAGCAGTGTGACCTCGGGCTCCTCGCTGGCGAATTTCTCCTCGAACAATCGCGACATCATCTGTCGCGGCGCCACTGCGTTCCCGTTCACCACGCGTTTCACGCTGGAGAACAAGCCAAGATCGTAAAGCGAACGCAGCATGCGAACGTGTCCGGGATAACGCAGTGTCTTCTCGAAACATTCGCCAACCTGGCCCTGGAACGTCTCGGGCAAAGTGGATGTGCCACCCGAAGTGTGAAACGCCTCCAGCTCAGGAAAGCCTTCCATCTGGAAGGGCTCGACTTCGGTGAGCGGTTCGACCGTAACAAGTTTTCCGTCGCGCAAAATCTTGGCGGGCTCGCTGTACTCGTTGATCAGCCCCTCGACCGAGAAGACGAGCTGGTAGTTGAATGGCGGACGCGGACGCTGCGGCAGGCCGCCAACATAAATCTTCAGCGCATCGGCCTTGCCGCCGATGCGGCGCAACAATTCGCCTCCCAGGATGGACGCCATGCCGGGCGACAGACCGCAGTCGGGAGCAATTGATACGCCTGCGGCTTGCGCTTGATCGTGTAGGGCAAATTCCTGTTTCACCACGTTGTTGTTGCCGCCGAGGTCAGCGAAGTGGCACTTGGTTTCAATCGCGGCCTTGGCCAATTCCAAGTTGAAGAAGTACGGAACAGCGGAGAGCACGCCATCGTGACCGCGCATGATCTTCAGCATGGCCGGGGTGTCGGCGGCGTCAACCTGGACGCCCGTGACCTTGTTATTGCCGGTTAGTTTGTTGATTCGAGCGACAGCCTCATCCAAGCGCTGGAGGTTGGAATCTGCGAGCGTGATTGCCTCGACTCGCGGGCTTCGGGCCATATCAAACGCAGCAGCCCAACCCATCATGCCTGCACCAATTAACAGAATCTTCATGATGCCCCTTCTATAAAACGTGTTATGAGTATCTTGCAGAAACGCGAGTAGTTGCCTGGTAAGTTCTGGCCAGAACCAACAGGATAAATCAGTAAAGGGATTTGACAAAGCCCTACAACGGAGTGGCGGCGAGACGCTGCTCGAAATCAGCAATTAATTGGGATTCCTCTTAGTCGGGGGAGACGGTCGCCTTCGAAAAGAATTGCTACGCGCTACGCCGCCACGCCGGCGCAATTTCGGGTGACGATGCAGATAACACCGCGGCAGCGTGCGTCACATCCATCTCACTTAGGCGCAATGCCAGGCATTTGGCTGCGCCGCCGGCTTTCAGAAATTCTCTTAAGGGAACTTGCACCACCGAGAAGCCAAGATCTTCCAATCGCATGGACAGTTCGGTACTGATTTCATTTAGCACGATCACGCGGCCGACGTTTACTGCATTACATGCAAAGCGCAAGGCATCTAAATCGCCAACACAAATGCGCTTGTCCTCGGGATATCGTTCTTCAATCTTGGCTAGCGATTCGGCGTCGAAGGCTTTCGGGAAGTACATCACATAGCCGCCAAAGAGTGGACAAAAGCAAGTGTCAAGGTGATAGAAGCGAGGATCGACCAGGCGCAGGGACACCACTTCAATCTTCCAAATGTCCATGAGCCACTGGTGTGTGCATTGCAGTGTACGTACGCCATGCCCAGCCCAGAGTCGCGAACCGTCCCACTCAAACAAAGCATCTCCCTCGCCCTCGAATGGCGTGCCACGTGGCATCTCGCGAACGGCGAAGCCGAAATCGCCGAACCACTTGCCGAAGTGCGGCTCTTCCCCTTGCCGTTCGGGGTGAAGAAATCGACTCAACGCCACAACGCCATGCCGCACTAGACCCGCATTGGCTGTAAAGACCATGTCAGGCGAACCAGGCTGCGGCTTTACCAACTCGACGCGCGCGAATCGACTGATGGCGGAGCGCAACTGTTCCCACTGTACGACCGCTTCCCTCTTCGAAGAGGCGTGGACATTGCCCTCCATCCAGGGATTGATGACGTAATTCACCTCGTACAAGTCAGGGGAACACATCAGGAAAGCGGGGCCGCTGGTGGCGAGCTCGCCGCCAGGTTGCGGGACAAGGTCCGCCGAGCTCATTGGGGATCTCCTACGCGAGTCTGTCCGCGGCTCGGGAGGATGTCCAATAGAAAATTTTTATGTTACGTATACGTGAATGAACGCCGCAGCTCGCATTTCAGATCGGCTTTTTAGTTGGATTTTTCATCAGTTCCGGCGGCGGAAGACAGCAAGCTTTGAAAGGGCACGGCTTCAGCCGTGCCGTAAGCCGCCTCTCATGATGATGGCTTTAGCCATTGAGGGACTTCGATATTAACACGAACTACGAATTCCCTCAGGGGCTGAAGCCCAACTCTCCACGCACGCAACGGCACGGCTGAAGCCGGGCCCCTTCAAAGCGTGAGCCCTTCGTGGATAATCCAGCTTTTTATGTCGTCGTATAATGAAGAGATATCCACTCGCCGAAATCGCATTCTGTAGACTCAGACAGCGATTTTGCGCTGCAAGGATCAGTAAGGCTTATGGAATTCAGGTTAACCAGTTCGTACAAGCCGCAAGGCGATCAGGGAAAAGCGATTGAATCCCTAACGCGCGGCATCGTTGATGGTGACAAACACCAGGTCCTCCTGGGAGTCACCGGTTCGGGCAAGACTTTCTCGATGGCCAAGATCATCGAGGAGCTGAATCGTCCCGCGTTGATCCTGGCGCATAACAAAACGCTGGCGGCGCAGCTCTATCACGAGTTCAAGTCGTTCTTCCCCCACAATGCAGTCGAATACTTTGTATCGTATTACGACTATTACCAGCCGGAAGCATACATTCCCGCGGGCGATGTTTACATCGAGAAGGAAGCCACCATCAATGACGAGCTCGATAAACTTCGTCTGTCGGCCACCAAGTCGCTGTTTGAGCGGCGCGACTGCATCATTGTTGCGTCGGTGAGCTGCATCTACGGCCTGGGATCGCCGGAAGCCTATTACGGCATGTTGCTGTTTCTGGAAAAGGGAGAGAAGATCAAGCGCGACGACATTGTCCGCAAGCTGGTTGAAATTCTCTACGAGCGCACCGACGGTGATTTCCGGCGCGGGACCTTCCGGGTGCGCGGCGACATCATCGAAGTGTTTCCAACTTACGAGGACAACGCTTACCGCATCGAGCTATGGGGCGATGAGGTTGAATCGCTGGCGCAAATTGATCCCCTCTTCGGAACCGTCAAGCAAAAGTATGGGCGCTTGCCGATTTATCCCAAGAGCCATTACGTGATGAAGCCAGAACGCAAGCAAGCGGCGGTGCAGTCGATCCTGGAAGAGCTGGCATGGTGGGAAGCGGAACTGGAAAAGCAGGGGCGAATTGTCGAGGCGCAACGCGTCCATCAGCGCACGCGCTTCGATCTTGAGATGATCAAGGAGATGGGCTACTGCCACGGCATCGAGAACTATTCGCGGCACTTCACCGGGCGCCTGCCGGGCGAACCACCGCCGACATTGCTGGATTACGTGCCCCGCGATTACCTGTTGTTCGTCGACGAATCGCACCAGACGATTCCGCAGGTGCATGGCATGTGGCACGGAGATCGCTCGCGCAAACAGAACCTCATCGAGTACGGATTCCGGCTGCCCAGTGCGCTCGACAACCGTCCGCTTACGTTTGGGGAATTCGAGCACCGCGTGAACCAGGCGGTGTATGTCTCCGCAACGCCCGGCCCTTACGAGCTGACAAAGTCGGCAGGCGTGGTGGTGGAGCAGATTATTCGCCCGACTGGACTCGTCGATCCCGAGGTGGAAGTGCGCCCCGTCAAGGGACAGATTGACGACCTGTTGCACGAGATTCGCCGTCGCGCTGAGAAGAATGAGCGGGTACTGGTCACCACGCTGACCAAGCGCATGGCCGAGGACCTGGCCGAGTACTACAGCGAGGTTAGCGTGCGCTGCCGTTACATGCACTCGGAGATCGAGACGCTGGAGCGCATCAAGATTCTGCGCGATCTGCGCAAAGGCGAGTTCGATGTATTGATCGGCATCAATCTGCTGCGCGAAGGTCTCGATTTGCCGGAGGTCTCGCTGGTGGCGATCCTCGATGCCGACAAGGAGGGCTTCCTTCGTTCGGCGGGATCGTTGATCCAAACCATAGGCCGTTGCGCTCGTAACCTGGAGGGTCGCGCCATTCTGTACGCCGACAAGATGACCGACTCAATGCAGAAAGCGCTGGATGAGACCAACCGGAGGCGCGCCATTCAACACGCTTACAACGAAGAGCATGGGATCACGCCCGAGAGCATTGTGCGTCCGCTCGACATGACGCTGGTGGGCGTCGCCAACGCAGATTATGTCGATCTGACCAGTGAAGCGGAAGGTCTGCCGGAGTTTCGGTCACAGGAAGAATTGGACGCTTACATTGTGAAGTTGGAAAGTGACATGCGCGAAGCTGCCAAGCGCTTCGAGTTCGAACAAGCCGCCCGGCTGCGCGACACCATTCGCGATCTGCGCACCAAGGAATTCATGTTCACGTAAATCCGTCTGTGAACAACTCACTGCGTCAGGATCATCATGGGCTGCTGCAGTGTGCACGAAGAGATGCAATTCGGGTTCTGCGCAGGGGCCGCTATGGCAAGCGAAACAGTCTCATTTACCGTCTGGATGATGCTGGTCGAGAAACTGCCCTGATTGGTCACGTAAACTTTCGTGGAGGTCGGATCAGCCGCGACGAATGTAGGGCTCACTCCCACGGGAACGGTCCGCAGGACGGTAAAGCTGGTGGCGCTCACGACGGTCACATTGTTCGAGCCGGAGTTGGCGACGTAGAAGCGCGAACCGTCTTGCAGGGCGGCCACTCCGGCGGGCGCAGTGCCCACGGCCACAGGTGGAGACAGCGATGGTATTGGCGGCGTATTGGAAGGATTCACATTCGAGGCATCGAAGACGCTGACTGTGTTGTCGCCCGTGTTGGTGACATAGAGCCGGTTGAGATGTGGGTCGAGATAGGAGTAAGTCGGCTTCACCCCCAGAGGCACTGACGCTGCCACGGCCGGACTATTGCCCGTCGTAAGTATGTCGAGCGCACCGGGATTGACTCCGTCGCCCTGGGTCACGACGAATATGTAAGTACCATCGGAGTTCGAAGTCGCATAGACGGGATGAAGTCCAAGTCCATTCGCCGAAGTCAACGTCGCCACAACTCCAAGCGTCGTCGGATCGACCACCGAGACGGAACCCTGATTCATGTTATCGGCCTGATTGAGTACGAAGACCTGCCCGGCGTTCGCCGCCTGGACCATGTTGATTGGGTTCAATCCAACGCATCCGGTATTGGTAACCGATCCCGTAGCGGTGGCCATGACACTGACGGAGCCGCTATTCGGGCACGTCGAATTGGCTCCTGAATTGAGCACGTACATATTGATAGTTTGAGTGGCCGACAGAAAGACAGGATGCGAGCCTGGCAGCAGTCCGATCGTAGTAACCGCGCCGTTGAGAAAAGCTGAGAAGTCACTCACCGTGTCGTCACCGCTGTTGGCGACGAAGAGAGCAGTCGAACTCGGCGGCAACGCCTCATAGACGGAACCGACGCCCAGAGCTTGCACAAAACTCACGCTGTCTCCGGAAACGTCGATCTTGGTGACTGAGCCGTCGCCGTTGGGGTTGTAGTTCACGACATAGGCGAAGTGCGTGCTCTGTGGCTGGCCGCCGGGACCAACAATGGGATTGGCAACCGGGCGGTATTGATCGCCACAGCCCAACCACAGCAACAGCAAGAAAGCAGCCAAGACGAGTAAAACAGTTCGGCGGAAAACCGTCATCCACACTCCTGATGATGAACTGCGCCTACGAGAATGCAAACCGGAAAATACATTGTATAGGTGCGCGCCCACCAACGCATAGGGCAAGACTACGCTCGGAGTGTAAACCCTGGCGAGGGCGCTCGGGTTGCGGTCGGCGCAAACGTAAACGACCGTTCACGGCCACGGGGAAACTATCGCGGTAAAGCAAAGCCCTGCCACAAAGGACAGGGCTTGCAAAATTCGTGCCTGCAATTACACGCTGAAGGAAGATCCGCAGCCGCAGGTGCTCTTCACGTTCGGATTGTCGAACTTGAAGCCGGCGCCTTCGAGGGTCTCGATGTAATCCACGTTCACGCCCTTCAAATACATCAGCGAAGTCGCGTCCACGTAGACCTTCAGGCCTTCGAAGTCGAAGGTCTTGTCCATCATGCCGGCGCCATTCTCGAACGACATCGAGTAAGAAAATCCGGAGCATCCGCCTCCGACTACTCCCACGCGAAGTCCCGCCGGAACAGGGTTCTGTTGCGCCATGATCTCCTTCACCTTGGCGATCGCCGTCGCGGTGAGGTTGAGTGGCTTCGTTTCGACAGCCGGGGTGATAGTTGGTACAGGTGTGCTGGTTGTGGTCGCCATCGTCTCTCCTCTGGAACTAGCGGGATTATAGCAAACTCGAGCAAATTTGTGGTCAGTCGCCAGAAAGCCGGGCACCAACCAAAAAGTGCTATTTGTTTTGATGCCGCGAAATTCTTCTCCGTCGCAGACTTGTAGAAAAGGCCCTCTCGGGTCGTTTACCGATCGGATGAAAAAAGGGCTGCTCCTGCCGGGTAGCAGCCCAAGTATCGATGCTTCGCTCGTCTTGCTCAGCGCCCTTAAAGGAGAGTGGTTCCAGTTCTGTGACATTGTCACCAATTCCTCACACAGTCAAGACCACTGAAGGGAACCAATAACGGCACTTTACGGCCTATCCATTTGCCGGCGCGTATTTTTCTTTTTCTTCGTGAACAATCCACCAGTTCCCTCCATTGACGCCGTTGTTCGCGTTTAGGGTTCAGATAGAACCCCCCGAACCTTGGTACAGATGGCTTAAGCTAGTTATCGACTTGCAAATAATTGCCCTTGCCCTCAGGAAACGAGAGATATAATGTACTCAGTGAGGGCCCCCCTCAGGTTGCGCGGAGCAACCACGTTGGGCGTGGGACCGGTTCATCGTGAGCCGAGGTGGCTGATGTCAATGATAACCATGTTGCTGATCGCGTGGGGTGTATTAACGGTTCTGCTGATCCTGCTTCTGATTTACCGTAGCACCCTGACCTTGCACGAAGACGATCAACTCTTTCTAGACGAAGCCAGTGCCAATCTCCGGGCTGAACAGGAGGAACTCCAGCTTCGAATGAAAAGAGTAACCCCATACGTGCGTATCTTGGGCGCGGCGTCGGGACTCCTGATCCTGTTCATCGCGGGGATGGCCGTGTGGCAGCAGATGAATAAGGTGTACTGAACCCTTTGAGCTGAACCCCAGCTCATCGGACAAAATTGGCCCAGGCGATACGTCCCGCGAGTAAATCTCGGGGGACGAGGAAATGTTTGAGCCTGGACAAGAACTGTGAAAGGAAACGCGCAGCGCATTTGCCTGCGCGTTTCTCTTGCCAGTGCCGACATGACCGATGCTCGCGGGGGAGTGCTATCCGCGCAAGTTCCGTTGTGCTCCAGGCGCGTCGCTGTGGTCCCCAGAGTCCAGCGCAGCGAACTTCGTTCTGCTAGAATTGTCCAATCATTCATTGGGATGGCAATCAATAGAAACAACTTTATGACGGCGTTTATCGCCGCCCTTCCCCGCTTGAATCGCACCGCCGATCAGGCCATCAATGCCAGCGAGCGCTCACGGAATCCGGCGGGTTTTAGCATAGTCAAAGCCTTGCCAAGGCCCTCAACCAGCGCCCTCAAAGAAGAAGCGATTCATTCTCGGGTGCATCTTTAAAGATTGAGGCTGAGGCTTCAGATTGAAGCAGAGGGTCCTCAACCGCGAAGGTGAGCGCCTGGCGCCAGCGAGCAGATTGCAGAGGTCAATGTGGCAACCCAAGAAATCAACAATCGAGTACTGGAGTTTCCGTCGAAACCGGAAGTCGACGCGGAAGAGGAAGTCGCGGAGTGGCTGGAAGCCTTCAACCAGGTGGTGGAGAACGAAGGCACGAACCGCGGATGCGAGCTCCTCGACGCGCTGATCGCGCGCGCGCGAGAGTCGGGAGTGGAAATTCCTGTGCAATTGAACACTCCCTACGTCAACACTATCCCGGTGGACGAGGAAGATCCGTATCCCGGCGATCGCGTGCTGGAGCGGCGAATCAAGAGCTTGATCCGCTGGAACGCCATGGCCATGGTGCATCGCCAGAACAAGAAAGACCCCGGCATCGGCGGACACATTTCGACCTACTCGTCGCTCGCCACCCTGCTGGAAGTGGGATTCAATCATTTCTTCCACGCCAAGTATGGTGATCAGCCGGGCGATTTCATTTATTTCCAGGGACACTCGTCCCCGGGCGTCTATGCCCGGGCATTTCTGGAAGGACGTCTAAGCGAAGAACAGGTTAAGAACTTCCGCCACGAATTACGCGGCGCACCAGGATTGTCTTCTTATCCGCATCCCTGGCTCATGCCGAACTTCTGGCGCTTTCCGACGGTCTCCATGGGACTGGGCCCACTCAACGCGATTTACCAGGCGCGATTCATGCGCTACCTGGAGCACCGTGAAATTATTCCCCAGACGCCACGCAAGATTTGGGCATTCGTAGGCGACGGAGAAACCGACGAGCCGGAGTCGATGGGCTCGCTAACGCTGGCCTCGCGCGAGAAGCTCGACAATCTGATCTTCGTTATCAACTGCAACCTGCAGCGGCTCGACGGCCCGGTGCGCGGCAACGGAAAAATCATCAATGAACTGGAGGCCGCTTTTCGCGGTGCCGGCTGGAACGTCATCAAGGTCCTGTGGGGCTCCGATTGGGACAAGCTGTTTGCCCGCGACAAGTCGGGCATTCTCATCAAGCGCATGGAAGAGGCGGTTGACGGCGAATACCAGAGTTATAAGGTCAAGGGTGGAGAGTACATTCGCCGGGAATTTTTCGGGAAATATCCCGAGCTTCTGGCGATGGTCTCCGACATGAGCGATGACGAGTTGCATCGTCTTACTCGCGGCGGACATGATCCGCAAAAGGTTTACAACGCCTACAAGCGGGCGGTGGAGCATCGCGGCGGTCCGACGGTCATCCTCGCCCACACGGTAAAGGGTTACGGCTTGGGATCGGCCGAGGCACGCAATGCCACCCACCAGGAGAAGAAACTCGCTGACAAGGCGCTTACGGCCTTCCGCTCGCGCTTCGAGATTCCCATTCCTGAAGAAGCCGCGCGCGAAGGATGGCTCTACCGTCCGCCCGATAACAGTCCAGAGCTAAATTACCTGCGCGAGCGCCGGAAAGAATTGGGCGGATATATGCCGGCGCGGTCGGTGCCTGACTCGGGGTTCGAGGCGCCGCCTGTGAGCGAGTTTGCGGAATCTCTGGCTGGATCAAAAGGCCGGGCCGTGTCCACGACCATGGGCTTCGTCAGCATGCTGCGGCAGTTGTTGAAGAATCCGGCAATCGGCAAGTTGATCGTTCCCATCATTCCCGACGAAGGGCGCACGTTCGGCATGGAATCCATCATTCGACAGGTGGGTATCTACGCCAGCCAGGGTCAGCTTTACAAGCCGCACGACCAGGACATGCTGTTGTACTACCGCGAAGAAAAGAACGGACAGATTCTGGAAGAAGGCATCACCGAAGCCGGATCGATGGCGTCGTTCACAGCGGCGGGAACGGCATACGCGAATTACAAAGTGCCCATGGTTCCCTTCTTCACTTATTACTCGATGTTCGGCTTTCAGCGAATCGGCGACATGGTGTGGGCATTCGCCGATGCTCGCGGTAAGGGCTTCTTGATGGGCGGCACCGCTGGCAGAACAACGCTTGCCGGCGAAGGCCTGCAACACCAGGATGGACACAGCCTGGTGCTCTCCAGCACGGTTCCGACCTGCCACAGCTACGATCCGGCATACGTGTACGAGATCGCCGTCATTGTGCAGGACGGCATGCGCCGTATGTATCGGGCGGGCGAGGACCGCTTCTACTACATCACTCTGTACAACGAAGACTATGCGATGCCGGAAATGCCGGCTGGCGCGGAAGAAGGAATTCTCCGCGGCATCTACAAGTACCGGTCGTCCGCCCAGGGGACGGCGGCAGTTCAGCTGTTCGGCAGTGGGCCGATCCTGAATGAGGCCTTGCGCGCCCAGAACATCCTTGTCGAAAACTACGGCGTGCACTCCGACGTATGGAGCGTCACCAGCTACAACGAGCTGCGGCGCGACGCGCTGGCCACCGAACGCTGGAACCGCCTGCATCCGGCGGAGCCGGAGAAGCGCCCGTACGTTCTAGCTGTGTTAGAGGGAAGCGACGGCCCCATCATCGCCGCCACCGATTACATGAAGGCGGTTCCCGATCAGTTGTCGCCGTGGCTCCAAGGACGGCTGATCACGCTCGGTACCGATGGTTTCGGTCGCAGCGATAACCGCGAGCACTTGCGTCGGCACTTTGAAATTAACGCCGAGTCGATTGTCGCAGCGGCGCTGTCACGGCTGGCCCGCGACGGAAAGTTCGATATGCAGCGCGCGCAGCAAGCGTTCGCCGAACTCGGCGTCGACAGCGAAAAGATTGACGCAGCGATCGCGTGAAGTTCTCGGTTTCCAAACATTGCAGTTTGGAATCTCCATAGCGCCCGGACGCATCGTCCGGGCCGCTTTATCTGCGAACCGAGGTCTTCACCAAGTCAAACCCGTTTGAGGGATTTCCCTTACACATATCAGCAGTCAAAATCTTCGTCGTATTGAACCTGAAACTTTCCACTCGCACACAACGCGCTTGCAGAGTTACCATAGGCAGCAACACTTTTCATTAAAGCGTAGCGCACGGCACGGCTGCAACCGCATTGATCGAAGTGTACTGCGCCCAAGCAGCTCTCTCACATTGCACTTATAGTTCTTGCCAACGTGTAGAATGCCAGTCGGCTCATATGAGTCGAGTTTGGCAAACCAGGCAATACGAGGTCCACAAGGAGATCCGATGAGGTCAGGGAAGACATTTGCAGCACTGGGGTTGGCACTTATTCTCTGCGTGTTCCTGGCAGCCTGCGGTGGTGGTGGCTCCAAGCCCACTCCGGTCGGTGCTCCGGTCGTAATACCAACGAGTTTGCCTAACGGCGCAATCAACGTTCCATACAGCTCCCAAGTGGGGGTTGCCCAAGGCACCGGAACGCCACCGTTCACCCTTAGCATTTCCGCCGGCAGCTTGCCCGCCGGACTGAGCTTCAACACCACCAGCGGCGCGATCACGGGAACCCCAACTACGATTGAAAATTCCAGCTTCACCGTGAGCGCGACCGACGCCAAGTCCCTCACCGGAACCAGGAACCTCAGCATCAACATCCGCGGGTCGATGTCGATCGTACAGCCCACGCTGCCGGGAGGCCAGGTGGGTGTCCCCTACAGCGCCACCCTGATGGCAACCGGCGGAGTAGTGCCGTACGTTTGGAGCGTTAATACGGGTTCTTTGCCGGCGGGACTCGCGCTTACCTCCAATCCCGATGGCACAGGCACCATTTCCGGGACGCCCACAACGCTCGGAACCTCGACATTCACCGTGCAAGTGGCGGATTCGGAGAGCCCCCCCGCCACCGGAATCTCGGCTCCGTTGAGTATCCACATCCAAGGCTCCGTTACCATAAGCACCACGTCGTTGCCAAACGGCAATGTAGCCATCTTCTATGACAACCAACTCATGGCTACCGGCGGACTGGCGCCCTACCATTGGACTATAACCAGCGGGACGTTGCCGCCCGGATTGTCTCTGACGACCAACACGGGAGTGATCTCAGGAACTCCTACAACTACCGGGACTTTTCCGTTCACGGTCCAAGTCACCGACTCGGAAGGCCCTCCCGCAACTGCAACTGGATCCTTCACTATCATGATTGCGCCGACGCCTCCACTAGTGGTCACGACAAGTTCGCTGCCGGCAGGTACGCAAGGCGTTTACTACACGAACCCGGTGACCGCCATGGGCGGAGTTCCGCCGTATTCATGGAGCCTTGCCGCCGGATCAATGCCCTTGCCGGCAGGCCTGACGCTCAGCGGCACCGGCGTAATCGCCGGGACGCCCAACGGCAGCAGCGGCAGCTTTCCGATAACAGTGCAGGTCACTGACACGTTGGCGAATACGGCTTCTGCTTCCTTGACGCTTACCATCAATTCCGGCCCATTGGTAGTTACGAATTCATCGTTGCCCGCAGGCGCCGTATCGGTGCCGTATAACGCCACTTTGGGCGCTGCAGGCGGAACTCCGCCATACACTTGGACGCTACTCGGCATTCTGCCCGACGGGTTAACTCTAAACTCCAATACAGGCCTGATTTCGGGGATCCCAACCGCAAGTGGCTCTTCTCCTCTCATCCAGTTTCAGGTGCACGATTCGGCTTTAGTCACGGCCCTCTCGAGGCCTTTTACCATAACCGTCAATCCTGCCTTGACCAATGCCGCTCTGACCGGCGATTACGCCTTTTCGTTCAGCGGTTACAACAACAGTACCCCTGTCTTCATGGCCGGCAGATTCACGGCCGACGGAAGCGGGACGATCAGCAATGGGTTGCTCGACATGAATAGCTCCAGTGGCCCTCCGGCAACCAGCGTGCCGTTCACTGGAACTTACTCGATCATGCCCGACGGTCTAGGTACGATGACCTTCACCCCGGCCCAGGGTTCTCCCCTCGTCTTCGCCGTGGCCATTTCCAGCACCGGTGCTGGCAGGATGATCCAGAGTGATCCCTCCAATCCTCTAGCCTATGGTTCGGGCGCCATCGAGGTGCAAACAATTGTCGCGCTCTCGGGAGGTAGTCTTGCCTTCGGAGCCACCGGAGTCGACATGGGCGGAAATCGATACGCCAGCGCTGGTGCTTTCCAGATCAATCCCTCTGGAACCTTGATCAACCACCCGGGCCAATGTGGAATCGACACCAATGACGCCGGCACAGTAACGCCGTGCGCCAGTTTGAGCGGCTCCTACTCCGCGGCTGATCCCAGCACCGGTCGTGGCACGGCAAGCCTGAGCGTCAACGGCGGTCAAGCGGAAAACTTCAGCTATTACTTGGTGTCTGCCTCGGAGATAATCCAAGTCAGCACCGATCAGGTCTCGAGTACTTCCCCGCTGACGCTGGCTTCGGTGCTCCGGGGTGGGACCAGTGGCGTGAGCTACACCAACGCAGTTTTGAAGGGCGCAAGCGTTCTGCAAACCAACGGGGTAAATCCCAACGGCGGGCATCCAGAAGCGATTGGCATCGCTGGATTCTTCACCGGTGATGGCAGCGCCGACGGAAATGGTTTCGGAAACGCTACCGTTTTGTTTGACCAGAACACGGGCGGCACGCTGGCCCAGCAACAAGTCGCCGGGGGCCAGTATAAAGTTGACCCGCTCACCGGACGCGTCACGCTCAACGGATTCGGTGGCACTCCCCCCGTCCTGTACGTGGTGAACCAGAACCAGGCCTTCGCGGTTGGCACCGATGCAAACACCACCTCCGGAGTCCTGGCGCCACAAATCAGCAACGGTGCTACGGGCACACCCTTCACCAATGCTTCCGTATTAGGAGCCTATGTGGGAGGCTCGGTCACGCCAGCCTTACCGTCGGTGACCAATCAGGTTGACTGGCTGTTTGCCGACGGAAATGCCAACATCAATGGTTTGGAGGACAGCAGCGGTCCGGGTGGTCCACAGAATAATCAACCGATCGTTGTCACCTATCAGGTTGATGTTACGGGCCGGGCTCTCATCGATTCTAACCCGGGCAGCATGCTCGAGGGCATCATGTTTGTGGTGTCGCCGACCAAGGTAATTGTTCTCTCAACCGACACGAATCCGGTGCTGTCGACTTTTGCGTCAGCAAAATCTACGAACTAGGAAGATTTCGTTTGATGTTTTGGCGACGAAAGGTGAGGCACATCTTCATAGGCGGAGGAAAAACTCCGTGGGATTTAGGCGAAGCCACCCGCTTCAGCAGCGGCGCTTCGCCTGGATTATTCGTCAGCTCCGGTAGCAGAAGGCAGCAAGCTTTGAAAGGGCACGGCTTCAGCCGTGCCGTAAGCTGCCTTTCATGATCGTGGCTTTAACCACTGAGGGACTTCGGGGTTGACACGAACTGCAAATTCCCCAGGCCTAAACGATTTTTCTTCCTGCCCTTTTACGCGGGCCTGAAGGCCCGCACCACCCGTATCGCGGATACACTAATCGTGCGCTAAAGCGCATCATCAAAGCCGAACTATTTGAGGAGCGCTGAAGCGCTTCTTTCTCCCGCATGAATGCGCGGGCCTCCACCATCACCCGTCGCAGCAGCGGGAGACGGCCGGAAGCCTACCAACTTCATGGCCCGTCGCGCCTCGCGGTTCTTCATGAAATTGTCCCAGATGAATCCTGTGCGATAGTTTTCCGCCATCAGCATCGTGATGCCCAGGTTGATGCCGATCACATCGACATCGGTCCACCCGGTGAGGGGATTGAACGCGTCAACAAACCCATAGCGCTTCCATGCCCGCAGTCCATGTTGGTTGTAAAGATTAGTCAGGCAGGCGATAGTGTCCTGCGGCCGGAAAGGAATCGAGCCTCCGGCGGCGCAGGGTACCACGGTGCCGTCCGGATATCCGATCTCCGGTGGACCGCCCCAAATCTGGTAACCAAGCCGGGAATCGGAAGCGGTGATGCCCCACGTATTCTCGTCATAATCTGGAAAGCGCCAACGAAGCGAGCGGCAGAATAGCTGGTGGACATAAGTCGCGGTGGCCGAGTTCTCGAAGTAATTGGCATACGCATCCCGCTGGTTACGAAAATCGAACCAGGCGTGGGAGTACTGATGCACGAAAAGCGGATCCGGTCCACTGATATAGCTGTAGCCCTCGAATTCCTGCGTCGGCCGGGCAAACGCATCCCATGACGACGGACTGATGTTGTAAATGGGAGCTGCAATAGCGAGCAGATACATCATCATCAGCTCGCAATAGGTATCCCAGCGCGCGCCGGTGAACTTGTACTCCGGAGTCCAACTCAGCGCAAACGTCTTTCCGCCATTCAGCATCCAGTGCCAGTTCACTCGCGCGTAGATCTCCGCGGCTAATCGTGAAATCACTGGATCGCGGAAATACGCGTGTGCTGTCAGCACTCCGCATAACAGGATGGTCGTGTCGATCGGAGAGACCTCCGACTGAGGCACCCGTTTGCCGGTGTTGATGTCAATGAAGTGATAAAAAATGCCGTTGACATGTTCGACATGGTTACGCAGAAAGCTGAGAGTGTTGACCACCCGCGCCCCGATTTGGTGCCGCGGAAGATATTGTCGCTCATGGCCAATGCACAGCGCGCTTAGGCCAAATCCGGTAGCAGCGATACTGGCAATGCGGTCCGTGGTTGGACCGCCGTCGGCAAGCGCGCGATCCAGCACCAAACCCGTGCGTTTTCCCGCTTCATTCCAGAAAAACAGAAAGCCGCGGCTGACGATCTCTTCCAGTAGTTCATCGCTGGTGAGCCGCCAATCCTCCGGCACCGCCTGGGACAACGATTGTGTTCCAGGCGCCAACGCGCGCAGCCCGGAGGCCGCGAGAGGATAAGTCAGCGCCCCTTTGGCAAGCAGCGACAACATTTCACGGCGCGTAAGGCCGTGTCGTTCGTTAGCCAACTTGCCTCCGCGTCGTTGCCTGCATTTGAAGTCTTGAGATTCCCAAACGAGCGAGTTTACTCAACCTGGAGAGCAGCCACAAACGGGGAGGCGCATACGTAGACCATAACCGATAAGAGTGCCCCATAATTTTTTTTGTTGCTCCCTGGACACGAGTCGTCTGCGAAAGGCTGAGAGTCCGAACAGTGGCGTTACTACCTCCTGCGAGGGGAAGTGAATCGGCATTGTACTGCAAAAACTTGCACCTAACCCCATTTAACCTCTAATTTTTTCAATAGTTTGCAGCGGTAAGAGAATTGCATACGTACTCCGGGGTGAGTCTGCGCACTTGGCAAACGTCCCGGGGCAAACTCGTCTTGCAGCAAGAGTGGTTACGCCTTCTGTTCCCCGTCGGCGTTTCCTGCTCCCCGTGAGCACCGTAAGGTGTTCAAGTGAGAAGTTTCAACCTCGCGAGTCATGACTCTCAACCACGGAGGTAACAAACTTGAACAAGAAACTTGGATGGTCGATATGCTTGTTGACCCTCGCCATGTGCGTAAGCAGCCTTCCGGCGATGGCCACTTCTACACTTTTCAGTGATCTCGGACCTCCCGGCAACCAATACCAGTGCTGCACAGGATGGACTGTGAGCGGCACTGGGCTTATCGGTACTAGCTTTACCGCAGCGAACCTGTTCACTGTGAGCGGCTCTGGCAACCTTAGCGTCAGTCAGATTGATCTAGGGGTGGGGTTTTTTGGCTCGCCCCCAACCTTCTACGCCAGCATTTGGACCGACAACGCAGGCCTTCCCGGAACCCAGGTGGCCGGCGCTTTTTGGAATAACTTGACCACTATCACGCCATTTGGAAGCTGCCCCCCTACCTGCCCGGGCAGTTACGATGGGGGCGGTTTTGTCACCGTTTCTGGCATTTCCGGAGTCACCCTGACCGGTGGTCAGTCCTATTTCATGATCCTCGGTCCAGTGAACATTAACGATAGTAGTGCGAACGCGTGGAACTACAACAGTCAGGGCGTGAATGGCCTCGACCTCTTTTCCACGAACGGTGGGACTAGCTGGACCAGCAATGGCACCGGCAACCCACTCGGTGCGTTCGACGTCTTGGGCAGCCAAGGTACCACGACACCCGAGCCTAGTTCCCTGTTATTGCTCGGAACCGGCTTGCTCGGAGCGGTCGGAGCGATTCGTCGCAAAATGATCCGCTGAATTCGCCTCCTCCTCAAGTCAAAGCCGGAGCCAACCAGCTCCGGCTTTCTTGTGTCTGAAAGCATCTTTTCGACTTTGGTGTAGGCGTGGCTCCCACGGGGGATGCCGGCAATCGCTGCCGGCATCCCGTGGCCGTTCAGGTTAACGATGAGGCTCAGTCTGCTCCTGGCCGGGCGGAGGTGGCGTGGTGCTTTGCGGTTGCGCACTGGGAGGAGCGCCTGTTCCTTGTGGCGGCACGTAGGGCGGCACCGGCGAAGTCAGCTCCTGCACATTCGCTGGGACAACGCCCTTCACTGTCGGGACATGTTTCACTTGTCCGGACTCCGCATCAGCCATATCAATGCCGAGCTTGGTCAGAGTTTCTGCTGTGGACTGATCCAGTGCCACCTTGGATTTCTCGTAGTTGGCGGCAGCGTTGAGAACATTCGATTCCGCAGTTGTCAAATTGCTGGAGGCCTGTAGTACGAGAGTAGGCGTCGAAGCGCCATAGCCAAACTTCTTCTGCTCCGCCGTCAGGCTTTCCTTGGCATAGTCGCGAGCCGCTACGGCCGCCTGCAGAGCGGCATAATTCTGCTGCACCGAAAATTGGGCCTGCCGCACCTGGATAGTGATGGTGTTCTCAATCTGCTGCAAGCCGACCTGGGACTGCCGATATTCCAACTCGGAGCGTACCTGTTCGGATTGCGCGGCCCGGTTGCGAAGGACAATGTTGAAGTTTACTCCGATACCTTTGTCTGGCCCTGAACTATTGAAGAGATCATGAAATGCGTTAGGGTAACCGGACCTGGGAATCGTTCCCGGATCCAAACACGTCTCCCCCGGAATCCCTCCGCTAGGAGGGCATGGAGGAAGTAGTGGAGTTTGCTCACCCGCCAGTGCCGATGCCCCATAAAACGCGTACACGTCCAATGTTGGACGCAGGGCATTCTTCAGCGATTTGCGCGAGATTTCCGCATTCGTTAAGTTGATGCGCGCCGTGGCAATTTCAGGTCGGGCCTGCAAGGCTTCTTGGATCAGGTCCTGGACCGGACGGACCTCCTGGGGCTCGTTGAATTGGAGACTGTCGGTGGGAATCACGGTCGCTGCCGCCAAGATCGGATCGCCCATGTTTTTGGTAATGGCATTCTTCATCAGCAGTTGCTGAAGTTGAAGCTGGGTTTGGGAAGTAATCAGGTTCTGGTTGGCGGTTGCGACTCCACTCTTGGCTTGCACTAGCGTGATGGGCGCCAAGGTGCCAATCCGAATTTCTTCTTCATCGTCGGACTGCGTCTTCTGCGCCAGTTGCAGGGCTCGCTCGTTCACTCGCACCGCTTCGTACGCGGTTACCAGGTCCCAGTAGATATTTTCGACTTGCGATACCGTCGCGATAATTTGCTGGCGAAAGACCACGTCCCCATTCTCGCGGGTGTTGCGGGCAATCCGGATCCAGCGCAGGTTGGGATCGAATCCGAAGCCTTGCAGCAGGTGCTGGGTCAATTGGAACCGGAAGCTCGGCGTTAGCGCTGGATTATATAAGTCGAAAGGTATATTCGTTGTGATGCGGCTGTTGTCGAAGGTAACCGAAGCGAGGGTGCCCGTCGAAAACGCCTGCGTGTAGCCGAAGTTATAGATATTCGTATTTTGTATAGCGGTCGGCTCGCCAGCGGAGAAAAAAATGTTTGTCTGGGGGGTCTGTGCACGCTCGCCTTGGATCGTGCCCGTAAGGACAGGGTCATAGCTCTGAAGTGTGGGACCCGCACCAAGCGTCGATCCGACAAGGCCCCCTACGCCAGCGCCAGCTCCGCCGACACCGACTTGGGTACCGCCCGCGCCGGTGCCAGTCGCGCCGGTAGAGGAACTTCCCGTTCCTCCAGCCGAGGTAGAACCGCTGGTACCGCCAAGTGTGCCCTGCACCACTCCCTGATTAACACCGAGGGCAAACGCTCCGGATTTCGTGCGCAGCAGCTCCGTATCCGCAATGGCGAGGAGGTAACGTTGCTGGACGATATCCAGGTTATTCTCCAGCGCCATCGCCACCGCGTCATTGATGGACAGGTATATCTTGCCGTCTCGGAAGAGCTGGTCGGTACGCGCGGAATTGCTCAGATTCGGCGGCGGCACACTACGCGATCTATAGGGCGCGATCACGTTGGGGAGGCCAGATGCTGCCTTCGAGTAATCCTTGTCCGAATACAGATGAGCGTTATGCTGCGGCTCGGGCGCCTGCGGCATTGGCGTCATGGTTGGCGCATTCGACTGGCCACTGGTTGGAGTTGCATTCTGGGCAAAACCCGCTGTAACAAGCACAACCACGATCCCCAGCGAAAGCGCTCTTCGGACCGCGAATTCAACGAATCTGGCAAGGCACATTTTCCTCATCTCCTGAAACTGGCAATTGCGTCAGTTTGTGCTGCAGTATTGTTAATGATTGTGGCCTCAGTGTAATACGCACCAAAGTGACCAAAGGTTCACGCGAATAGCGAATTGGTCTCCCGCTCTCGATGGCCTACAGAACCGCAGGAAAACTGCTTTTGACTTGGCAAGATCGAACGATTGCGATAGATCGGTAAAAAATTGCCTGCTCGCGGCGTCTGGCACTCTGTCTCGAAAGCGCGGTCAAATTTTCTGCTGCTTCCAGCGGCCACGCTTGAACAAGATAGCACTCGCCCCAGCTATGGCCGTCTCCGCGACCACAATAGCGATAAATACACCGTTCGACCGCAGATGCATCGGCATGGCCAGCCAGTAGGCCAGCGGAATTTCCAGCATCCAGAAGCCGAATAAATACACATACGTCGGCGTTACCGTGTCACCGGCTCCGTTGAAGGCTTGTAGCATCACCATGCCATATGCATAACCGATGTTGCCGTAACTGACGATGCGCAAACACGCCGTGCCCAGCCGGACCACCGCAGGGTCCTGGCTGAACAACCGTATCAACGGCTCCGCGAACAAGATGAACAGCACGCCCACGCCGCCCAGGAACAGCATGTTGTAGATTCCCGTCCTCCACACCGACTGTTCGGCGCGCTCCGGCTGCTTGGCCCCCAGATTCTGACCCACCAGCGTCGCGGCGGCATTGCTCAATCCCCACGCCGGCAAAATGACGAAGATCACAATTCGTATTGCAATGGTGTATCCGGCAAGTGCCGCCGCGCCAAACACGCTCACGATGCGCACCAGCCCGATCCAACTGGTGTGCGCAATGGCAAATTGCAAGATACCGGTGAGCGAGACGCGGGCCAGCCGCAAAAGGACCTGCAGATTAATGCGAATCTGCCGGCGAAGAATCCGGATGCGCTCAGTCCCGCGCAGCAGGCGATAGAACTGATACCCGACGCCGATGCTTCGGCCGGTGATGGTCGCCAACGCGGCGCCGGTGACCCCCAATCGCGGAAATGGGCCCAAGCCGAAGATAAAACACGGATCGAGAACCAGGTTGATGATATTGGAGGCCCACAAGATCCGCATGGCGATCGCGGCATCGCCGGTGCCACGAAAGATTGCATTGTTCAAAAACAGCAGGAGCAAAACTCCGCTTCCGCCCAACGCGATTCTTGCGTAGCCGCTGCCAACCGCGACGATCTCTGGCGACGCTCCCATTAGCCGAAGCAGATCAGGAGCAAAAATAAGACAGAGCGCACCGATGACGAGCGAAATCGCCAGGCCCAGCGCGATCGCCTGGACTCCTGCCACCGCAGCACCGGCGGGATCTTTCTCCCCGATACGCCGTGCCACCATCGCCGTAGTCGACAAGCTCAGCCCCAGACCCACGGCGAATACCAGGCTTAGCAGCGATTCCGTCAGCCCAATCGTTGCCACCGCATTGGCTCCCAGGTGTGCCACCCAGAAAACATCCACCACCGCAAACAATGATTCCAGCACCATTTCCAAAACCATCGGGACAGCGAGCAGCAAGATCGCCCGGTTCAAGTTTCCGGTGGTGAAATCCTGATGCGAGCCGCGAATGGCCTCGCGCAAGGATTTCCATAAGCTGGGTTGCGGATTGGGCGTGGTTGGGGAGACAACATCCATGGAAACCTACGATCTTTGGCGCGCCGCAGCGAGGCAAAAACCGCAGCGCACATTGTGATTCCTGCAGAAACAGGACTACGCTTGAGCTGATTGGGTTAGCGGATTCGCAAGGATGGCGTATTACCGAGGGTCTAACATCTACTTGTCTCCCTGTTCTCGGGGCCCAGCGCCAGTTCTTCGAAAAGAGCCTAGCCTGAAGTAAAGGAACGGTCGATCAGTGAAAGGCATTCTAGCCGATTCAGCCGCAAGCATCAACCAGACTGCACGCGTTCCCCAAAAAAAAGCCGCCAGTTGCAACTGCACTGGCGGCTCTGCAGGTAGCTAACGTAGACGTTACTTAGCAGGGGATATCGGGCGTGGCGCGGAGACCGGAAGTTCGTTGTCACGATCTTCTGGTCTTCTCGCCGGATGGTCTGATTTGGCTCCCGGTATGGGCTTGTCGTCTTTCGAGCTCATCCGCTGCTCCGTCATCTCGTCCGCACTGAAGCCATAACCTACGGTATAGATCGCCTCGTGGAACAAGCTGCCCGTCGGCGTAAGGGCCAGGGCGAAGATCGGGAGAGCTCTTGATACAGTCGTAACGCCTGCCGGGTACACCGTTGCGACATAATCGGCCACCATTCTGCCTGAGAAGGTGTTGGGTAGCCAACTTAACTGCATGACTCCCGAAAGCTGACGGCCTGCAGTCCAGGTTTGTCCGCCGTCGTTCGACAAAGTGAGGCCTGCATACAGCCGACAGGAGCCTCCACAAGACGAGACCGGATAGTAATAATAGGTGATCGCCATATGGGCCGAACTTCCCGAGGTCCTGATGTCAATCCCCATGCCGTGAATGAAATGGTCCACTCCGCTACCAATGGGGTCGATGGGAACACGCACAACCGCACTCCAATGAACTCCGTCGCTAGAAGAGCTGTAGACAATATCATTTGCGGTACAACCACTTTCGAAGCGGCAGTCGGGCCACGATACGTACACCTGGCCTGCTCCGTCGATCGCAGTGGAGGGAAGACCGGCACTGCGAAGGCCGCCATCTTCACCATGACTGGGAGCGCTGGAAATACTTATGGCTGCGTTCCAGGTCTGACCACCATTGGTGGAGGTAAACGCCGACATACCCCCGTTAAAATCAGCAAATCCCACGATAACTGTGCCATTCGGCTGCACAACGGGATTTACCCCAATTCCGAAATCGTGGGCCGCCGTGGCTTTCGCTGGTCCCCAGGTCAAACCGCCATCGCTGGAGGTGGTCATCTGTATCTCAGAGTTGTCCCAGCCTACATAGCAATTCCCGTAGTAAGGGCTGGTAGCTGTGTTGTCACAGGCAATCCAGTTCTTATCAGCATTGCCCGCCTGCGTGACGTAGATTGGGTTGCCCCAATGTAGGCCATCGATTGAGCGGCTTACCGCAACATTCACCCCGCTTGCAATTGGCAGCGTATTGATGAGCCACACGCCGTGCTTGGCATCGTAGGCGACCGCCGCGTCGCTGGCGGCGCTATTGGTCCCGCCACCGCCGTACGTGGTGAGACCGGGCAGATATCCGTTGCTCCACGTCACTCCTGCATCCAGAGAGGTGGCAAACCCGACATCATCACCGCCACCGCTGGAGATGCGGGCTACTTGAAATGCGGTGACAACCGTGTTTCGATATGCGAAAGCTCCTGGTTCAACTTCCGTCATGTGCTGGGCCGCGGGATCGGTGAAGCTATCTTGGCTGAGCTGTCGAACGAGGCTTGTCTGGGCGCCAGCCGGAATCGTCGCCAAACCTACGGCGAGTCCCAGAGCGGAGGTGAGAACTGCCCGGCCGAGGCGAGGGCAGGAGAGCGAATACAAGAATGTCATTAGAAATCTTCCTTCTTTGTGGTTAAGTCAGAGTGGTGTCGAGTGTAGGCACGAGGGAGGTTGCGCCGGACAGGAGGGCACGCCGAACCACCGGCCGAGGCGTCCAAACTTTACCGTGCAGAGCCACTGCGTGTCAATTAAAACTCAGGAGATCGCTTAACCCGGACCGTTGACGCCGCTCAGAAATCCCCCGAGGTGAGCAGTCACGGCGATCATCATCACAGCCACAACCTCGATAGGCAGCCGATAGATGGGCAATCTGCTTTGCGGGTTTCGCTGGGCGCGAAAGTGGATACTCCACACCAACCAGATCAGCGCGCTGGAAATTACTCCCATGGCAAGATGCAGAAACAGTACTCCTTTGAGCCGCTGACCTTCCAGCTGCCAGTGCCAGGCCAAGACTCCCGTGGCCATGACTGGCAAAGACGAAACGGCCGCCACGAGAAGGTCGTAGTACGCCACGAAGGCAAGGGTGCGATTCTTATTCCAATAGGCGAAGAAATCGAAGCCCACGCCCACGATAAACAAAGCAATCGGAAAATGGACAAGCACCACATGTTGCGCGTGCCTTGCGAGCAGGGCCGACTTGAGATCAAAAGGGTGCAAGCTACCCTCCCGTCACTGAACCACGATTTTGGCCGTCATCTTGGGATGAATCGAACAGAAGTAGCTATAAGTGCCCGGCTTGGTGAAGGTGTAGGTGAAGCTCTCGTCGGTATCAAGCGCCTTCGACTTGAAAGCCTTATCGTCGCTGACCACCGTATGAGGGATATCGTCACGATTGGTCCACCGAACTGTGGTGCCTACCGGCACCGTGATGGTGGCTGGCGAAAAACTGAAGTTGTCGATCTTGACTGTGGCTTCCGGCGGGGTCGCCGACGGAGTGGCCGCAAAAGTACGCGCGCCGGCAGCGAGAGCCACTAGCACGATTGCGGTTGCCAACATCCAATTCGTAGTCCTCATACTCATTTCTCTCCCTTTTCTCGCTCTGTTCTGCGTGTGTTTCCAGCATTGTTCTTGGCTGTTCAAGCCAAGGTCGAGTCGACCACAGCCAGTGAATGTTTCCCGCGCACGTAATTGACGTCGGTTACACCCAAGAAAGCGCGTAGCTGTTCCGCCGGGACCTTCATGGGTCCGGGAGAAGACGCCTCACCCGGTTTTGGTTGGGGAAAGGCCGTGGACGCCGCGGTATGGAATGTGATGTTGCCCTCGACTTTTTGCATGGTCTGATGGATGTGCCCGTTCAACACGGTGACCGAACCGAAGCGCTTCAGATACGAGAGCGCCTGGGCGCTGTCATCGGTTCCCCAACCCCATTCGGGATACACGCTCCACAATGGAATATGCGCGAAAACCACGATGGGCGTGCTTTTCGAAAGATGCTTAACGTCTCTTTCCACCCAGTCCAGTTGTTCGCTGCCCAGACTGCCCAAGCCTCCAGCCTTCAGGTTCAGGACATTTACCAATCCGACAAAGTGCACACCGTTCTTGTCAAAGCTGTACCAACCCGATCCTTGCGTCCCTTTTCCATATCGTTCCAAATACTGTTTGCCGTCGTCGTTCAAGACGTCGTGTTCGCCAGGCACAAAGAAGACATCTTGGGTGCTGGCGCTCTTTAACAGTTGATCCACAGTGTCAAACTCGCCCGGTTTCGAGAGATGACTGATATCTCCGGTGTGCAGGATGAAAGCAGGCGCCACCGGTAGAGCGTTGATTTTGTCGATGGCAGCCTTCATCGTGCCGACCACGTCCGGATTCGCGGCTTTGTCGAAACCCATATGGCTATCGCTGATCTGAACGAAACTGAGTTCGCCCTGGAGTTCATGCCTGCCCATCGAGGCAACACGTCCCAGGCTGTAGGAGTTCAGCACTCCGCCTTTGATCACGCACAAAGCGCCCGTACCTGCCCAGGCCATACATTTCAGAAAGCCTCTGCGGTCAATGCCGTCGGTCTCAGGTTCGTCGAATCGTTGTAGGTTCGTTTCAGCCTTCATAAGCCTCTCCTCCTTGGTTCTTTGCGGAAGGTCTTCAAATCGGTTCACCATTGCTAACCGCGCAGGATCGCGTTAATTCCCGCAAAAGGTTCGCCGGAGCAAAAAATAAAAGTTTTAGAATGGCTGGAATAAAATTGCATGTCCGAGAGTTAGCGAGATTAGGGATTGAAAGCAGAGAGCGGCAGTCACGAGCAGTTCGAGCGGCTGGCAATGCCGCTCTTCGATTCGCTGTACAACTTCGCTCGTTGGCTCGCTCAGGACGCTACCGAAGCTGAGGACCTGGTTCAGGAGACGTTTCGGAAGGCGCTGCAAGGATTTTCGTCATTTGCAGCGGGCACCGATTTCCGAGCTTGGATATTTCGAATTCTGCGCAACACGTTCCTGACGTCGCGCACTGGACTTCGCGCCAAGCTGACCGTGGAATTGGATCCGGAAGATGAAGAAACAATTTCCGTGACTTGGGAGACACCCGAGTCTCTTGCCCTTGCTTCGGCGACCCGCGAGGCACTGCAAGCCGCGCTCGATAGCCTTCCTGTCTTATACCGTGAAGTGGTTCTGCTGTGCGACGTCGAGGAGATGAAATACCAGGAGATCGCGCAAGTGCTATCGGTTCCCGTCGGGACCGTTATGTCGAGGATTGCGCGCGGACGCAAGCTACTACGGCAAATCCTCGTCGGAGAACGCACCGCGAGGTCTGGTTCGGGTGGAAAGTAAGGGAATAATGAACTGCTCAGAATGGCAGAGCCGGGTTGGAAGCTACGTCGATGCGGAGTTGCCGCCAAGTGAGATGGAGGCGTTCCGTGCACACATGACGACGTGTGCCGATTGCGCCGCGACTACCTTGGCTCTGATAGAAAGTAAAATAGCCGTCCGCCGCGCCGGCAATCGCTACATCGCGCCGCCGGAGTTGCGAGCCAAGGTCCTCAGCTTGGCGCGGGGCGAATTCGACCCGGCGCCTCATGCCAGTGACAGCGATCAACAGCGATACGGGAGCGTTGTCATGCGACCTTGGCTGGGTTGGGCACTGGCGACGGCTGCGCTCCTGATACTCGCGGTTGGATTGTTCGTAGCGGCGAATCGCCGGCAGACTGCCAAGACGCTTGCCGAGTTCGCCGATCTTCACGTGACGGCGCTCGCCAGCGCGAATCCTGTTGAGGTCATTTCAACTGATCGGCATACGGTGAAACCGTGGTTTCAAGGCCGCATTCCGTTCACCTTCGATCTACCGGAACTGCAAGGCACGCCCTTCACGCTGGTGGGAGGCCGGGTCGCCTACTTCCACCAGGAACCGGGCGCACACCTCATATTCGGTTATCAGCGCCATTTTATTTCTGTGTTCATCTTTCGGGACACGCCTCAACTCGCGATGCCGGCATCTTTCTTCGCGGACAAAACCTCCTCGTTCACTTTGCGGACGTGGACCCAACAAGGGCTGCGCTATGTCGTCATAGGCGACGCAAATACAGCGATCATCGAGAACCTGACGGAGTTACTCCAACGCGCTCGATAATCTAAGGAAGGGATCGTAAATCGGCCTGGCGATCTTCAAATGTTAGGCGGGGCGAGGAACGAGGAATGTTAGCGGGACGAAACCCACTCCTACTTTAAAATTCTTCTATGTCCCGATCACGACTCCCCCATCCACGGAAATTACCGCTCCGTGAATGAAGGCGGCCTGGTCCGACGCGAGCCAATAGTAAGTATTGGCCACGTCCTCTGGCGTTCCCATGCGTCCCAGCGGGGTGCGGGCGACCATGGCGTCAAGAATCTTCCCAGGCATCGACTTCACCATGTCGGTGGCGATAAATCCAGGAGCGACAGCGTTAACCCGAATGTTGTGCTTGCCCAGTTCGCGCGCCCAGGTGTGGGTCATCCCGATCACACCTGCCTTGGAAGCCACGTAGTTGGTTTGTCCGAAGTTGCCATGCAATCCCACCACCGACGCGGCACAGAGAATTACCCCGCCTCCGCCTTTGATCATGTGTGGAACCACGGCGCGGGTACACAAGAACACGCCCTTAAGGTTGACGTCGACCACGGAATCCCACACGTCTTCGCTCATGATCGACTCGGGGCTGCCGCCATTCCACTTCACCAACTGCGCATCGCGAACAATGCCGGCGTTATTGATGAGCACGTCGATCCGGCCCCAACGATCAATAACCGCAGCGGCAGCTGCCTCAACCGCATTGGCATTGGTGACATCTACGGCCTGAAAGCTGCATTCCCCACCCGCCCACTTGACCGCCGATTCCAGCTGAGGAGCGGTTTTGTCCGAGACATCCCACGCCGCGATCCGTGCTCCCTCTTCGGCAAATCGGAGCGCCGTCGCCCGGCCAATGCCGGCCACCGCTCCCGTGATGACCACAACTCTTTTCGGCAACCCAGTTTCCTTCACGGTGAAGCCTTCCTCGCTTACAGCCAGTCTCGTTTTACATCCATCGATGTCCTACGACCGACCTGCCGCAGTTGTGGTCACACCATGTTGCTACGCGAAATTCTTCGTCGTCATGGTGTTCACGTTCTGTCGGGGAGTTGGCTCTCGAGATGTTATGGGCGGCGACATCTCACGCCAGCGGCGACTGCAGTCTGCAGGCACGAACCAACCGTCCGTTAGACTAGTCCCGATTGCCGCACTGCGTCAAGATTTGCGGCGCGATTTTGCTTTCCCCTTCCTGCTCTTCTTCTTTTGCCGAGGCCGCGACGCTGCCTCCAACTCCGCAATGCGCTGCCTTAACTCATCCACTTCGGCCGCCGTCTCCCCGTTCTTGCCCCGGTCCTCCTGCGGAGTGTCTTCCCTTTCTTTGGGCTCACTCAGGGGAGTACTTCCCGGTGTCGCCGTGGGTTGGGGCCAGCGCATGAACTCGAGAGGATTCATTGCCGGCGGCATGGCACGGTAGGCATTTTGGTACAAGTCCAGCATCGCTTTCATGTAGTGCAACGCGCTTTCCTGAGTGGCACGGCCAGACGCGACGATCATCTGGCGCAACACGTCTAGCGGGAACACGGAGTCCGGCGCCTTGGCATCCTCCACCACGATCTGCGCCAGGATCAGCCTGGTCAGATCTTCCCCGCTGGCGGCATCCACCACCCGAACATCGTGGCCATCGCGCACCAACTGCGCGACCTGGTCCTGGTTGATGTACTGGCTGGTGGCGGTGTTATAGAGCCGCCGGTTCTCGTACTTCTTAATAATCAGCGTCTTAGCGGCCATTCATGGTTGCTCGTTTTTTGCCTTGACAGGCGGCAGCAGGAGCGTATGATTGTCTTATGTTGCAATGCAGCATAGATTGCAACATAAGAAACCTACAAGGAGCACATCATGCCTACTACTGCAAAGTCCAGCAAGAAGACTACTCCCGCCGCCGCCGCCGGTAAACCCGAATTCGCGGATGCCTTCACTCCGCTTTACGTCAATGGCGTTGAGCGTCTTGCCGAACTGCAAAAGAAGTCTCTCGACATCGCCGCCGAGCAGAGCACCGAATTCCTGAACACCTGGAAGAAAGCTTTCAGTTCCTTCCCACTTACCCCGGCGACGTTTGTGTTTGATATTGCCGAACAGGCCGTCGAAACTTTCGTCGAAACCCAAAAGTCCGCTATCGACTTCGCGGTCGAGCAGAGCTACACGGTTGCCCGTATTAACAAGACGCGGGTCAATGCTTACGGCGACATCGCCAACAACGTCGCTGGCATTTTCCAGCAGTCGGTCGAGCGTTCGGTGGAAGCCCAGAAGAAGGTCCTTGACTTTGCATCCGGTCAAAGCAAGACCGCTTTCGAAGCCGCCAAGAAACAACTCGCTCCTGCCGGCGCCCCGGTTGCGGCGGTTGTGGATTCCTTTCAGCGTGGGACGGAAGCCTTCATCGAGACCCAGAAGGCAGCTCTCGAAATCGCGGCGAAGCCTTTCAAGTCGGTTGCCGTACGGTAATGTCGGTTGACCGTAATGCCGTTTCCTAGATGGCCTCGGAAGCTCCCAACTCCTCGCCTCAGGAGAACCATGGGAGTATTTTCGGGGCTGTCGATGGGTATATAGTCGTCGAGAAGGGGTGGCAATGGCAGAAGAGAAAGCACAGAATGGCAAGCCGTTTGATCCAGTGGATCCCTGGCGCAGCATGCGTGACACCTACCTGGATATCTGGGCCAAGAGCATGGTTGAGGCTGTGAATAGCGAGGCCTATGCGCAGGCCAGTGGTGCGATCCTCGATTCCTACCTTACTGCATCTTCTCCCTTTCGCGAAGCAGTCGAGAAGACGATGCTGAAGGTGCTGGAGCAGATGAGCATGCCATCGCGCGCGGATGTCGTTTCGCTCGCCGAGCGCATGACCAACGTCGAGATGCGGCTCGATGATATGGACGCTAAGCTGGATCGCATTTTGCAGCAGCTTTCGCGTGTGACGTCCCCCGAGCGCAGGCAGCCCCAAACTGCGGTTCCGCCGCGCAATAGAACGCCCAAGGTCGGATCCAAGGCGAAGAAGAAAGGGACCAAGTAGGATGGCAGGCGCACCGGTACTCACCGATCCATTTACCGTCGCAGTCAACCGGCTCAAGACGCTCTCGAAGGTAATGACCACAAAGGCGGCCATTGCACAAACGCCGAAAGAACTCATCTGGACGTTGAACAAAGCCAAGCTGTACCGCTACATTCCGGTTGTCCCCAAAGAGAAGCGTCACCCGGTCCCGCTGTTGCTGGTCTTCGCTCTCATGAACCGGCCGTACATTCTTGATCTTCGTCCGGGACACAGCTTTGTCGAGTACATGGTCAACCAGGGCTACGACGTGTATCTGCTCGATTGGGGAGCCCCGGGGCCGGAAGACAAAAATCTCAAGTTCGACGATTACACCCTGGATTACATGCCTCGCGCGATCCGCAAACTCAAGACGGTATCGGGCTCGGAAGAATTCAGCCTTCTCGGCTGGTGCATCGGCGCAATCCTCACCACGATCTATGCATCTCTGCGAGGCGACGAGGGCTTGCGCAACCTGATTCTACTGACGGCTCCGTTGTCCTTCTCCGACAAAGAGAACCTTACCTTCGCTCGCTGGACCGACGAGCGCTATTTTGATATCGACAAGGTGCTCGGCGCGTTCGGCAATATGCCGGGAGAGATGATCGATTATGGCGCCAAGGCCCTGAGACCGGTCGAGAACTATGTCAGCAACTATGTAAAGCTCTGGGACAATCTCGACGATCCCAAGGTGGTGGAATCCTGGCATGCGATGAACACCTGGGTCACGGACAATGTGAACCTGGCGGGAGGCGCATTCCGGCAGCTCATCGTCGATCTTTATCGCAATGACCGGTTGATGAAAGGTGAGCTCGTGATCCGCGGCGAACGTGTGGACGTTGGCCGAATTCGAGCCAATCTGCTGACCGTCATCGCCGAGGGTGATCACATCACGCCCTCGTGTCAGTCAGAGCCAATCATGACGAAGGTCAGCAGCAAGGACAAGGAACTCTTCCGGGTTGCCGGCGGACATATCGGAATTATGGCGGGCAGCGGCGCCAGCAAACACACCTGGCCACACATCAATGGATGGCTGGGACCGCGGTCCAAGTAGGCTGATACAGCTTGTGCCTGTTTCTTTGAAGGGGCTCACCTTCAGGTGCGCCGTTCTAAGTCCCCTGATTATTTGTCATCCCGAACCGACTTCAGTTGGTGAGGGATCTGCTTTTTCAAAGTCGTTAGAAAACTTTTTAGTTTCCCGGGCAGGTTTGTCCTTCCCTGGCGCCTTCGCCCCTTACATGTGGTACCCACCATTGACGTTCAATTCCTGCCCGGTAATGTAGTCCCCATCCGCAGCCAGGAAGCTGGCCGCTTTCGCTATCTCCTCCGGCGAGGCGAACCGCCCCAACGGAATCTTGGCCTTGATCTGCGCGGCAATTTCTTCTGGGATCGCGTCAACCATCTCCGTAGAAGTGAACCCGGGTGCGATGACATTAGCTGTGATATTGAACTTCGCCATCTCGAGCGCAAGCGTTTTGGTGAAGGCTATAATGCCGCCCTTGCTGGCTGAATAGTTCGCCTGTCCAAATGCTCCCATCTGACCAACCACGGAGCCGATGTTGATGATTCGGCCAAACCTCTGGTTAATCATGGCCGGAACCGCAGCGCTGGTGCAGTAAAACGTGCCGTTCAGGTTGACGTTGATCACCGCGGCCCAGTCGTCGTCGGTCATCTTGCGCATCGAGCGATCGCGGGTAATGCCGGCATTGTTCACCAGAATGTCGAGGCGCTGCCATTTATCGAGCACTTCCTTGACGATGCGGGCGGCCTCACCTTTTTCCGCTACATCGCCCTGAATAATCATGCAATCGATGCCCAGTTCGCGAATTTCTGCAGCAGCACTTTCCGCATTCACGGCGTCGGATCGGAAGTTCAGAGCGATGTTCGCGCCTCGACGCGCCAGTTCGAGCGCGATTGCGCGCCCAATACCACGCCCTGCCCCAGTTATCAATGCGACCCTGCCGGTAAGTGAAGTCGGACGATAGTTTCCGTTTCCTTCAGCAACGTTTGCCATTTCTAAACTCCTGTCTTCCGAATTAACGCTGACAATTGCGGGATCGACCCGCATAACCACATAACCGCCAACCGCGCCTGCCCCAAAGCCCGGCGCGAAAATCCGCATGGGACGGTCAATCCTGCCTTCGCGCACGGCGTCATGGACCGCGATGAGAATACTGGCCGACGACGTATTGCCAACCCGTTCGATGTTGAAAAAGATATGCTCAGCCGGAATGCCGGCCGCCTCGGCCAGCGTGAGCACCATGTTCTTATTGGCTTGATGGGGAACAACCAGATCGATCGCGTCAATGAGCGAGCCGCCGCCTCCGTTGGGGTCCGGCAGCTGAGCCAACTCGCCCATCATCTCTTTGAGATAGCGAGTGACCAGGGCCTTCACCTCCGGTCCGTACACGGTAATGTTGTTGTCGAACTCGGGGTTGGGCCAGATGATGGAGTTCACCTCCGACCACGGTCCGCTGGCGTAGGTCTGGAAGAAGTCGATATCGGAAGGCGTTCCTTCCGGAGCGGGAGCCACAATTACTGCCGCTGCTCCATCACCAAAAATCATGCGCGAAGTGCGGACGGTTCCAATCTTGTCGGAGAATTTCTCGGCGCAGACCAGCAGCACCGGCCGATCGATCTCTTGCAGCAAGCGCACGGCCTCGGCTAGACCATATGACATTCCGGCGCAGGCGGCGACGATGTCGCACGAACTGTGGGTCTGCATGAGGCCGAGCTCACCCGAAAGCCAGGTGGCGACCGATGGAATGAGTTTAGTGCTGGTGCACGTGCAGAACAGAACGGCACCGATCTCGGCGGGCCGTCGGCCAGACTTCGCCAACGCTTTCTTGGCTGCCAGCAGGGCCATGTCCTCCAAGGGCAACTGGGTGTAACGCCTCTCCTCGATCCCAGTCTTCGCACTGATTTCCGCGGCGCTCATACGCGACCAGCAGTACGCGTGGTTGCGGATGAGGTCTGCATTCGTGCAGGTCACCTCCCCTTCGTAAACCGCAATCGCCTCAAATCTGGGAAGAATCTTGAATCGCTTGTTGACATCGACCGGGGGATACGGCTTGATGGGCTGACTCAGCGCAAGGGTGTCGGGCCGGATCATCCGATTCGGACGGATTCGCGGTCCCCAATTTTCGTCCTGCTTTACCCGCTGGATGAAACGCAAGACCTCTTCATTCCGCGGATAAAATGCAACCACATAATCGTCATTCTTCAGCTTGCCGATTTCGGTTTGCATGCTGGTCGACGGGTCCCACGGATATTGGTTGTGAAGGATCATGCACTGCCGCATCAGTGCCTCTAACTCAGGCACAGGATGCAGGCAATCGACAACATCGTCGAATGTGTAACTTAGATAATCGGGGTCGTAAAGCCGCAGCTGCCGCGTCCGGTTCGCCGGGTCCGCCAGCGCCTCGGCCACCGTCGGACGGACAGGGCGAAGCTCCCCGCCAGCGCTCAGGCTGTTGCGAAAAACATTCAGTAGGATGCCAAAACTCCGGTCTTCCAGTTCCTCGTCCCAAGAGGGTGGCAGGTCCTGATACCCAGCCTCGATTGCGGTTGCGACCGCGGAGGAATCCCGTGGCTTGTACACGGGAAGGAAAATGTCGTCCCGCTGCCGCGGCAAATCTCCCCAGCGGGTGGCACGCTTCTCATACATTGTCAGGGTATAGCGATTTACCCAAAACCGGTTCAACACCAGATCGCGGCAAAGCTCATATCGCGTCTTGTATTCACCTGCCTTCACGCGTGCCGCAATCTCTACCTCGGTCGGGGCCTTCTCTCCGAAGTCGCGCCGGATAACCGCTGCGAATTGCTTTAGGCTCTTAAATACCCTAAAGTCCAGCTCTGGGAAAAAGTTTCCTGGGAACACAATTCGGCCGTGAGAGTTGATAACGAAAGGCTTCAAAAACATTGGCTTTCTTCTTCCTACCCCAGGGTTTCGACGGGGACACGGACCGATTCGCCGGGCTGCGATCCATGATTGCCCGTTATCAAGTGAAAACTTGAGAATCTGCTTCGCGGTATCAGGTCCACTTCGTGAACAAAAGCCTCGAATTCACCCATTTCGAGCGCTAAGAATAACCTATGAAAGTTTAAACCATTTGTGCTGTGACTCTAACCGTAACCCATAGTGACGCAGGTCACAGACCCGATGTACGCTACAGTGAGAGCGTTATGTAGGGGGATAATCTTTGTGAAAGAAGAATCCTTGAAAGCGAATCTTCATTACGCCCGGGCGCTAGCGAATTCGGGGCTCTCGGGACTGCGCCAGGGACGAGACTCGCAACTTGAGGGGGAGTGCCTCTCCACAGTCTTGACTCGATCTGCGCTTGCATCCTTGAGCGTAGCTGCGATCGGTGCATTTGCCGGCCTGTTCTCCCTCCGGCAGTTCGATCGCCGCAGTGTTTCACGCACCGTTGCTTTCGGAGTGGCAGGTGGCACCATCGGTTTCGCCGCTGGTTTCACGTGGAAGACCCGCAACCTCACCGCCAGCATGGCACGTTCAGCCTTGAAGGAAATGGGCACCGTCCGCGATGAACGGTGGATTGCAAGACATCCGATTGACTACGCATAGAGCGGGAACGTTGGCCGCTTGCAATGAGTAGAACAATGCAACAGCCCCTGCAACGCTACTAGGGTGCGCGGCTTTACTCGAATTCAACCAGGATCTGGTTGATCTTTACCGCTTCTCGTGTGGAAACGTTGACTGCTTTCACTTTTCCAGCGATCGGCGCTGTTACGTTGGTTTCCATCTTCATGGCCTCAAGCACGACCATCAGGTCATTCACCTTCAGTTGCTGACCCGCCTCGATATCAATTCGCACAACAATTCCGGCCACTGGACTGCGACAAAGTTTAGATTCGTCGACATTGGGATCCGACGAAACCCCTGGAGTCGGAGGAGTGCGCAGCACGGTCGACTGAATAGTCGCTGTCGCCGGAGCGGGACGGTTGTCCTGCGCTCGTGGAGAGTCGTCCTCTTCGGCGACCTCGACTTCGACCTCGTATCTTTGCCCGTCAACCGATATCTCTAACTTCATGGTCCGTTCCTCTCACGGAGCGCTCTTCGCCCCGGGCCCAGGACTCTGTCCGCGAATATGGTCATCGTCTTAGCTGGCCGAGGTTATGCGATGTTTGGACAATCAAGCGGCCTTGCCGTGCCCAAGGCTTGACCGCATACGGCGCCTGAATTGTCCTTCCGGACTTAATGCGCACCTTCTTGCCGAGGAATGCCGTAATGCTCGCGGCGATCACCGCCAAAGTCTCGGGCGCAATGGTTACAGCACTCGTCATGATGCAGACGCCTCCATGTCTCACAGCGGAATCAGACCATGCTTCTTTGGCGGACGAAGCTCTCGCTTGGTGTGCAAAGCTTCCAAGGCCCGTGCCAGATATCTCCTGGTTTCAGCCGGCTCGATCACGTCATCAACCAGCCTGCGGCCAGCCGATATGTACGGTGTGGCAAAAGTGCGGCGATACAATTCGATGAGTTCATCGCGCTTCTGCACTTTGTCTTCCGCCGTCGTCGATCTCGTGGCGGAAGACAATTTCCGCTGCCCCTTCGGCGCCCATCACCGCGATTTCTGCGGTCGGCCATGCCACCACCCGGTCTGCTCCCAGGTCTTTGCAGCACATTCCGATGTACGCGCCGCCGTATGCCTTGCGGATTACGATCGTTATTTTGGGAACCGTCGCAGCTGAATAGGCGAAGAGCACTTTGGCTCCGTGGCGAATGATTCCTCCGTACTCCTGCTCCACGCCGGGGAGAAAGCCTGGTACATCGACGAATGTGAGCAGGGGAATATTGAAGGCATTACAGAATCGCACGAAGCGCGCTATCTTGTCGGAGGCGTCAATGTCGAGCGCTCCGGCGAGCACGCTGGGCTGATTCGCGACGATTCCCACGGAGCGGCCCTGTAGGCGTCCAAACCCGATCACTGCGTTCGCTGCGAAACCCGGCTGTATCTCAAAGAAATCCTGGTGATCCAGCACACGCGCGATTACCGTCCGCATGTCGTAGCCAACTTTAGATTCTGCCGGGACTATGTCGTTTAGAAGGGGATCGATTTCAAGTTCATCCGTGTATGCCAGGCGAGGCGGATCCTCCAGGTTATTCGACGGCAGGAAGCTCAACAGCCTACGGCACAGCGACAATGCTCCGTCATCGTCCTCCGCAATCAGGTGAACCACGCCAGACCGATTCATTTGGGCCGCAGGGCCGCCTAGTTGGTCCGCCGTCACGGCCTCCCCGGTCACCTGCTTGATCACCTGCGGGCCGGTGATGAATATCTGCGCGCGCCTGGTCTGGATAATGAAGTCGGTCAGTGCCGGGCTGTAGGCTGCGCCGCCTGCACACGGGCCGCTGATGATAGAAATCTGCGGCACGGTGCCGGAAAGCATCACGTTGTTGTAGAACACGCTGGCATAGCCCGCCAGGCTGTCGATGCCTTCCTGTACGCGCGCACCACCGGAATCGTTGATGAAGACGAATGGGCTACCGGTCTTCATGGAAAGCTGCATCATCTCTTTAATCTTGGCGCAGTGCACTTCGCCTGCGGCTCCGCCGGCGACGGTGAAATCCTGGCTGGCAAGGTGAATCAAACGGCCGTCCACCGTCGCACATCCCGTCACCACTCCATCCGCCGGCAGTTCCTTGTCGGCCATGCCGAAATAGGTGGCGCGATGTTTGGCAAACAGACCTATTTCCTGGAAACTCTCGAAGTCGACAAGCTTTTGTATGCGTTCCCGGGCACTGAGCTTGCCCAATTCGTGCTGCTTTGCCAGTCGTTGTTTGCCGCCGCCCAGCTCAAGCTTCTCGCGCTTCTCACTAAGCTCGCTGATTCTCTCGGCCATAGTCGTGCTGGCCGGTTTAAGGGTTGGTGTAGCCATCTGTGCCTCCCTGTCGCGCTTTAATACTCCGAAGCGCACCTCACGCCTGTGGCTACGTCGCCGCAGGCGCTACTGTTACTTTGTGTTCCTTGCCATTAAGGGTTACGACGTAGGTCACCGGCGATGCCGGTGCGCCACCATCGCGATTCGCATCGGGCCGTTCCGAATTCACAGCCGTTGGCTGGTGACCAGGTTGCTTCGGACCTTCCGTTCGGGTTTTGAAAAACTGTGGTGCAATTTTAGGAAACATGGCATATGTCAATACGTCTTCATCAGTGCCGCCGAAGCCCGGCAGGGCCGTGGCTGCGGCTCGCCTCTGGTCCCACTCCGGCTGAAGTAAATCGGCTGGGCGGCAACTGATGGGCGGCTTGTTGGCGCGGGCAGATGCCATCGCCAGTACTTCGGCATTTTTCTCTCCCAATGGGGTGCCGTAATAGCCGAGCATCAACTCCGCAAATTCACTCGTGAGCACGTTGTATTTGCCTTGCAAATGATTGAATACCGCCTGGGTGCCGATGATTTGATCTGCGGGTGGCTCCAGCGCAGGATAGCCGGCATCTCGGCGAACGTTCTGGATTTCCGATAACACATCCTGGAGCGAACTGTCCCGTGTCCTGCCCTTTCAACTGGTATTCCGTGCTGGAGATCATCGACGAAGGAATCTGGCTGTCAAAGATCTCGGTCTCGACGCCAATGTATGCATCCAAGAATGCCCGGTAGCGGGGCCGCACGGTTGCGATATGCTGCTTCACACGAAGAATCCTCTCCATGTCGAGCCGGCATTGGTAACCTGTGCCCTCCAGCATCTCCACAAAGCTCTCGGTGGGATTGTGTCCGCGCCCGAAGGCCAGCGAACTGATCGCCGTATCGACCATGTCGCATCCGGCTTCAACAGCCTTCATCAGCGAGACCATGGTTACGCCCGTCGTTGAATGGGTATGAACGCTAACCAGCGTGTCTTTTCCGCACTTCTCCTTGATGCCCTTAACCAGATCGTAGGCAGCTTGGGGTTTCAGCAGGGCGGCCGCATCGCGGATGCAGATTGAGTCGCAGCCTATTTCTTTTATCTTCTGCGCCATGTCCACATAGGCGGCGATCGTGTCCACCGGACTTGGGGCGTAGCAGATGGACGCTTGGGCGTGCTTGCCGAGCTTCCTGACCGCTTGCAGGCTAGTCTTCAGGTTTCGGACGTCGTTGAACGCGTCATAGACGCGAAAAACGTCGATGCCATTCAGGGCAGCTTTCTCTACGAACCGGTTGACGATGGAATCATCGAAATTGCGATAGGCGAGCAGATTCTGTCCGCGCAAAAGCATCTGCAGCCTGGTCTTAGGCAGCAGTTTGCGATAGGTCCGCAGTCGTTCCCAGGGGTCTTCATTCAGCAAGCGTATGCACGCATCGAACGATGCGCCGCCCCAAACCTCCAAAGACCAGTAGCCCGCGTTGTCCAGGTCTTCGCAGACGGGGATAACATCCTCCAAAGCCATGCTGGTTTCCAGAAGGCTTTGCTGCGCATCTCGCAGAATCAAATCAGTCACTTCAATCGTGCGTGCCATAGTGCGCGTTTCCTTCCGGCGAAACTCCTGCTTGTTCCTGCAAGTGGCTGTAGGTAATTCGCCGATGAAAGACGTGGTCAGGAAAGACTGGCTTCGGAACCACTCTTGAACGAAAATCCTCAGCCCCAACTCAAGAACCCCGAAGAATCGTAGCGATTACTCTATCAGGCTGCCTGGTGATGCTTCGGCGTTTCTCTGGATACTAACCATGGTGGCACTGTGAACGATCTGGACTCTGTGATCATTGTCACATGTTCGGGTATGTTTCGTAGAAATAGGCTCTAACCTCTTGAGAAAGCGGATGCTTTCCGTCAATTCACAACGGCAAGACTTTCGGTGACGAGGCATCGGCTTGTTGGTTGCGCGCCTGCAACAGCGCCAGGGCGCAAGAAGCCAGACGTTCCAAGGTATTACCGCTGCGACTGGTAGCGATGATCGGCACGCGGGCCCCAATCACAAGACCGGCCACCTGTGCGTCCGAGGTGTATTCGAGTTGCTTCACCAAAATGGCGCCGGCTTCAAGGTCGGGAACCACCAGAATGTCAGCACAACCCGCTACCGGCGACTGAATGCATTTCATCTTCGCCGCGCCTTCGGAGACCGCCACGTCGAATCCGAGCGGCCCATCCAGCACAGCTCCGGTAATCTGTCTGCGGTCCGCCATCTTGCAGAGCACAGCCGCGTCAAACGACGAAGGCAGCTTTGACGAAACCTCTTCCCGCGCCGCCAGGATCGCAACTTTGGGAAGCGACATTCCCAGAGAATGCGCGAGATCGATCGCGTTCTGCACGATATCCCGCTTCTGGTCCACGGTTGGCGAGATGTTCACCACGGTATCGGTAATAAATAATGGACGTGGGAAGCTGGGCAACTCCAGTGCCGCGACGTGGCTCATGCATCTCCGCCGTACGCAACCCTTGTGGAGCAGTCCACAAATTGCAATAGCTCGTCGCCGTGAAGGCTACCCTTCATTAGGCCTCGACCTTGTGCTCCCTCGCCATCGCAACGGCACGCTCCGCCGCTTCGTGGCTGTGTTCCGTGGCCTCCACTTCAAACTGAGAGATGTCGAGCTTCCCCTTCTCGGCAGCGGCGCGAATTCTCGCTTCAGGTCCCACCAGTACCGGAATGATCAGGTCGGCCTCCGCCGCCTCAATCGCAGCCAGCAGAGACGCCGTCTGCACCGGATGGACGACCGCCGTGCGGATTGGGTACAGGCCCTTTGTCTGCTGAATTAGCTTTCGATACTGTCGGCCTTTCTCCAGCAGCTTGACCTCGGGCAGCGTGACCCGTTCGCGCGAGATTTTCTCGGTTGGCGCGATTACGTCCGCCGTCCCGGTGATCACGATCTCATCGTGTTGGTTGGTGGCCTGGCACTCGAGCGTCACTCGATGTTTGTTCGCGTCCATCTCTGCGACTTTGACGGTGACCGTAATCGTGTCGCCTACGGCAACCGGCCGGCGAAAACGTAAGGACTGACCGAGGTAGATTGCACCGGGACCGGGAAGCTGCGTGCCTAACACAGTCGAGATGAGCGCGCCTCCCCACATGCCGTGGGCAATGATCTTGTGAAACATGTCGCTCTTGGCGAATTCCTCATCCACGTGCGCCGGGTTGACGTCGCCAGACATGATCGCGAAGAGCTCGATGTCTTTCGACGTAAGGGTGCGGGAGATGCTGGCGGAGTCGCCTACTTTCAGCTCAGAGAACGTCCGGTTTTCGATGTGATCGATAGTGGCAGCAAGATTCATGTTCACCTCGTGGTCGAGCCTCCGACCCACACTTACATGGTAAACGGATTCGATCGCCACGACAGTGAGCTTCGTCACCGAGCGCGAATGACTTCCCCTGCGCTACGGCTAGTACTGATAAAATCCGCGCCCCGACTTGCGGCCGAGCCACCCTGCATCCACCATTTTGATCAGCAGCGGGCAAGGCCGGTATTTGGGATCGCCGAGGCCGGATTGCAGCACGCGCATGATATCCAGGCAGACATCGAGTCCGATAAAGTCCGCCAGCGTCAGCGGCCCCATCGGGTGCGCCATACCCAGCTTGAAAACTTCATCCACCGCCTCGGGAGTTGCCACGCCTTCCATCACGGCGTACATGGCTTCATTGAGCAGCGGCATCAGGACGCGGTTCGAGACAAAACCTGGAGCGTCGTTCACCTCGACGGGAGTCTTCTCCAATTTCTCGGCCAGAGCTTTGACCGTCTCGTAAGTGTCGTTCGAGGTCGCCAATCCGCGGATCACCTCGACTAATTTCATCACCGGGACAGGATTGAAGAAGTGCATTCCGATGACTTTGTCGGGCCGCTTGGTCACCGCCGCCAGCTTGGTTATAGAAATGGACGAAGTGTTCGACGAGAGCAGAACTTCGGGACGGCAGATCGCATCGAGATCGCGAAACAAGTCGGCCTTGATATCAAAGCGCTCGCTGGCCGCTTCCACCACGAAATCACAGTCGGCCAACCGCTTGCGATCGGCAGTCCCAGTAATGCGTCCCAGCGCCTGGTCGCGCTGCTCCGCGGTCAATTTGTTCTTCATCACCTCGCGTTCCAGATTCTTGCTGATGGTTTGCAAACCGCGATCGATGAAGCGCTGCTCTACATCGACCAGCACGATGCTGTATCCATTCTTGGCGAACACGTGAACAATGCCATTGCCCATCGTGCCCGCGCCGATGACTCCAACTGTTTTGATATCCATAATTGCCTCAAGGGAAGTTCGATAGCGGCCTAGACCGCACTGCAAAACATTCGAGTGTAGCAGAGGGAACGTAACCGCACGGCTGACGTCAAATCCGCCAGTCGTTTCCGCACCAGCTGTAACTTCATCCGTTCCAGGCCCTGTAACCTTTGCTAAAATGCCGCGTCCCCTGCAAAATAAATATTGTGAGGTGAATATAAAGATGGCTCAACGAACTGCACTAATTACCGGCGGTATGGGTGGACTTGGAGAAACGATCAGCACGAAGATGCACGACGCTGGCTACAGGGTGGTGGTGACGAATTCTCCGGGTAATAAGACCGCCGAGACATGGCTCTCCAACATGCAGGGCCGTGGTTATCAGTTCTGCTCAACTGCGATCGATGTGGCCGACTACGATTCATGCGAAACCGGCGTGTCGAAGATTCAAGAAGAAGTTGGCCCAATCGATATCCTCGTCAACAATGCGGGCATCACCCGCGACCACACCTTTAAGAAGATGACGAAAGCGCACTGGGATGAGGTGATCCATACTAACCTGGATTCGGTGTTCAACATGACCAAGCAGGTGCTGGATGGCATGGTCACTCGAGGATGGGGTCGCGTCATTAACGTTTCTTCAGTAAATGGCCAGAAGGGTGCATTCGGCCAGACTAACTACGCGGCAGCGAAGGCGGGCATGCACGGATTCACCAAGGCCTTGGCTCTTGAGGTGGCGAAAAAGGGTGTGACCGTCAACACCATCTCGCCTGGCTACATCGGGACAAAGATGGTGATGGCAATACCTGGCGACATCCTTGACGGCAAAATCATTCCGCAGATTCCAATCAATCGGCTGGGCAGGCCGGACGAAGTCGCTGGCTTGATCATTTATCTGTGCTCAGACGAGGCTGCATTCGTGACCGGCGCCAACATCTCCATCAACGGCGGTCAGCATATGCAATGAGCAAGCCGCTCCTGTGAAATGCGATTGCCGACATCAGAAACGAGTTAACCGTAGCTAAGAACAAACCATAGACCTGGTTAGTGGCGCGAGCCTAGTGTACGGCGTAGACCGCTGCACTGGTTGGTGGCAGGGTCGTTTGCAAGAATTTGTCACTTAATACTACTTGTCCTGTTCCGAACAGATTGTCGAACTGACGTGCCTTCTCCAGGCTCGTACCCTCGGTAGAGATCGTAATCTGCCGCGTCTTTTCCGAAGTATTAAATATCACGAACAGCTTCTCGTCAGCGGTTTCGCGCACAAATCCATAGTAGTTATCATCCCAACCGACGTGCCATTGGCGCCCTTTCCTTAATGCGACATGTTGCTGTCGCAGGCGAAGCAGCGACTGCACGTGCGAGAACACTTCCTGCTCCTCTGGTGAGCGTCCGCTGGCTAGAAAAGCGTCGTGGGCATCCCCCGGAAAGCCACCCGGAAAATCGTGGCGATTGTCCGGATCGGCGCCTCCGGACATGCCAATCTCATCGCCATAGTAAAGCTGTGGAATTCCGCGTAGCGTCGCCAGCATAGAAAACGCGAGTTTAAGCTTCTCATAGGAACCATCGGCATCGGTGAGAAAACGCTTCATGTCGTGATTGCCGATAAACGTTACCAGTAGTTCGGGATGCGGATACAGTCGGTCCTGCCGCAGCACTTCGACAATCTTCTTCGCCGACGCTCCATGAGCAACTACCTCGCGAATGGCAGAATTCATGGGGAAATCGAATGGTGTACCCAAGCCGGTATCTATGCCGTCGAAGCCAGTGTGTCCGCCGGCCCAGTAAGAGGTCACCGTGGGATCGGAGTTGTAAATCTCTCCAACAGTAAAGAAGTGCGGGTAGATGGAGCGCAGGCCATCGTTGTAGTAGGCCCAAAAGGTACGTGGAACATAGGGAAATGTGTCAATACGGAAGCCATCGATGCCGCCGTTCTCGGCCCACCACAGAGCATTCTGCAGAAGGTACTGCGCCACCAGAGGATTCTCCTGCGCCAGGTCTGGTAGGACGTTAGCAAACCATCCTTCAAGCGCGCTTACATAGTTCGCCTTTACAGCGTGCGGGTCGGTGATGGGTGGATAGTAATAGTCGGTGTCGAGGTGATGTTCCGGAGTACCGTGCAGCCAGTTTGGGGCAGGCTGTGAGGTCGCCCACGGATGCTTAGGGCCCACATGGTTCGGCACCATATCCAGCAGTATCTTCAACCCAAGCTGATGGGCCGCAGCTACCAATTCCTGATAATCCTTCATCGTGCCGAAGTGGTCTTCGACGGCGTACTCGTCAACCGCGCCATAGCCGTGATAGTCAGAGGTCGAGTCGTCGTTGTCATACAGTGGTGTAAGCCACAGCGTGGTCACGCCAAGGTCTTTCAAGTACGGCAGATGTTCCTGGATGCCCTTCAAGTCGCCGCCATGATAGGTCTTCGGACGAGCCCGGTCATAGGTTCCCGGGGCGGCGCCTTTCGGCTGATTGTTGCTCGGATCGCCATCGGCGAAGCGATCGGGCATGATCAGATAAATGACATCGTTGGTCGTGATTCCCTGAAACTTGCCCTGTGGCGAGGAGCGTCGCAGCAGAGGAAGAGTCGCGCGAGTCTCTCCGAAGGCTGTTTTAGCATTGATGATGACGTCTCCCGAGCGTATCTCAGGGTCCAACTTCAGCCAGACGAAAGCATGTTTGGCATCGGGCTGAACTTGTACTTTGGCCACGTTCGCACCCGGATAATTCACCGAGATGTTCGCCCCGGCCAGGTTGTCGCCGTAAAGTAAGACCATAACGGTCGGCTGGAAACCAGTCCACCAATTTGGGGGCTCCACCTTCGAGACGTGGGGGACGCCGGCGGCTTGGGCCGATGCTGTGCAGGAAAATGCAAGAACCAACGCGAGAGTGTAAACGCATAGGTGCATATCGCGACTCATGCGCCCATCTCTCCGATCCGGTGAAGTCTTCAGCAGAGTGATACTCATGGCGGCATTCTCTCATGGTAGAAATCGATCTCACATGAAGGTTTTATTGACAACGATGTCCGGTGCCGCTTACGCTTCGGGTTCAACGCCGCAACGGTAATCGGCGAACACTGACCAGCGACACTTCTCCGCGAACCGGAAGCAGCATGCAAAAGCCGAATAAAACCTTCTGGCAGATCTGGAACCTGAGCTTCGGCTTTCTCGGCATCCAGTTTGGCTGGGGGCTGCAGATGGCCAACATGAGCGCCATCTACGAGTATCTGGGGGCGCGCGCCGATCAGATTCCGATTCTCTGGCTCGCGGCTCCGCTTACTGGCTTGATCGTGCAGCCAATCATCGGCCATGCCAGCGATCACACCTGGACACGCTTGGGTCGCCGTCGTCCATACTTTCTGGCGGGAGCGATTCTCAGCTCTTGCGCACTCATTCTGATGCCGCGTTGCTCCGCCCTGTGGATGGCTGCCGGGCTGCTCTGGATCCTGGACACATCGATCAACATCAGCATGGAGCCGTTCCGCGCGTTCGTCGCCGACCTGTTGCCCGAGGAACAACGTACCGCGGGGTTTGCGATGCAGAGTCTGTTCATCGGGCTCGGAGCGGTTGTTGCCTCGGCGCTACCTTGGCTGCTGACCAACGTGTTTCACCTCGCAGCAGACAGCTCAAGACATGCCATTCCGCTGACGGTACGGCTGTCGTTTTACATAGGCGCAGCGGCATTCTTTGGAGCGGTCTTGTGGACCATCCTTTCCACTCCGGAATATCCGCCGCAGGATATGACAGAGTTTCGGCAGCGAAAAATTGAAAAGCGAGGATTGAGCGTTCACGTCAGCGAGATCTTCACCGCTATACGCGAAATGCCGCTGACCATGCGACAGCTGGCGCCTGTGCAACTTCTGACCTGGCTTGGTCTATTCTGTATGTGGCTGTACTTCCCCGTCGCGGTAGCGCACAACGTATTTGGCGCAGCTGACCAGACATCGCCGCTCTATTCAGCGGGCGTCGAGTGGGCTGGCATGTGCTTCGGAATGTATTCCGCTGTATGTTTCGGATTTTCATTCTTCCTGCCAACTCTGGCAAAGGCTGTGGGCCGCAAGGGGGCGCATAGCTTGTCATTGTTGTGCGGTGCGCTTGGCTTGATTTCGGTAGCCTTCATCCACGACAAGAACTTTCTCCTGCTGTCCATGGTTGGAGTCGGAATCGCCTGGGCAAGCACACTGTCGATGCCGTATTCCGTGCTGGCCGCTTCGTTGCCCGAAAATCGCATTGGTGTGTACATGGGCATCTTTAATTTCTTCATAGTCCTTCCCGAGATCGTTGCTTCCCTCGGTTTCGGGTGGGTCATGAATCACTTACTGCACAACAATCGGCTGGCTGCGGTGATTGCGGGCGGAGCCTTCATGGCCATTGCCGCGGTGCTGATGCAGCGTGTGGTCGATCCTGGATTGCGGCGCCCTGCCCTGGAGCCGCTGCCCGAAAAAGAGGTTGCGATATAGGATCGCGACAGCCTGGAAGGGCTGTGCACAATGCTCCCACGATCCAGCGCGACTTTTCTATTCGCCCGTCAGCCGCTTGTGCTGTGCCTCCGTCAAAGGTACGACCGAAAGCCTTCCTTGACGCACCAACGGCGAATCCGCGAACAGCCGGTCGGCTTTGATCTGCTGCAGAGAGACTGCCTCAGCCAACGGCTTGCCAACCTTGATCTTCACGACCGGTTTCTTGGGATCGCTAGCGTCAACGGAAACGACTGACGCGGTGCCCACTGCGCTCTTGCGATCTCCGGTTTCGTAGATGATCAGTCTCGCTCCCGGTGTCATCTCCCGGAGGTGCTTTACCGCAACCGGGTTGGTTACCCCATCCCAAACGGTCACCTTCTCTCGCTGCAGATCCGCAAACGAGTACACGGAAGGTTCAGTCTTCAGCAGATAATCCATAGACATGAGATTGCCTTTCAATTGCATAAGGTCGATACTTCAGGACAAACCAAAATAGCTAATCTACGTCATACATGCTATGCCACGAAGAACGTCCGCGCTAGAGTTCCTCGCCTTGCTGATCTTGCTGCTCTGCGTCGTGATCACCGCGACTGCCGCCCAAGTGGACCTCAAGGTCCATCCGGCACCCGACTTCGGAGAGGGCGTCGTGTGGCTCGACCAAGGCGCTCCCGTGCCACACCATATCTCGGGATATAAAGGCCAGGTGGTGCTCATCGATTTCTGGGAATATACCTGTATCAACTGCATTCGTGACTTCGGCGTAGTGAAACGCTGGTATCGCAAATATCATCCCTACGGTTTCGAGGTCATTGGGGTGCATTACGGCGAATTCAATATTGGATTCGACGTGGATAACGTACGCAAGGCGGCGCAACAGTTTCAACTACCGTGGCCAGTGGTCGCCGACCAGAAGGGAACAACCTGGAAGGCCTATAAAGCTCAAGGTTGGCCTGACCGCTTTCTTGTGGACCCGCAGGGCAATATCGTGATGGAGGTGTTCGGCGAGGGGAACAACCAGCAGATGGAAGCGAAGATTCGTGAACTGTTGGCGGTCGCGCATCCTGAGGTCACCAAGATCGCCCTCGATCCGCCCGAGAACGAATTCGCACCGGAATGCGGCGTCACCACGCAGGAAACCTACGTGGGCGCACTCTACGGACGTAGCGCAGTTGCAGACATGGGGGACCACCATGAGGGCGAGGTGGTCGATTTCCTGCCGCCGCATTCGCCCGCTGATGGCAGTGTCATGCTTGCGGGTCGCTGGCGTGTCGAGCACGATGGCGTGACCTCGGAAGATCACGGCGCGGCGGCCGAAGTCCGTTATCACGCCCGCTCGCTCTATGCCGTCCTCAGCCTCTCCGGTGCGAAACAGGTCCGCGTCAACCTATTCCAGGACGGCAGTCCCTTGCCCAAAGAGAGCGCTGGGACAGACGTTCAATTCGACGCCAAGGGAGCGTACGTCGACGTGACCGGCGGCCGCATGTACTACCTGGTGCGCAGTCCGAATTTCAGCGCGCACCTCATCGCGTTGCAGCCGGAAGGCCCGGGACTATCGCTGCACTCGTTCACCTACGGCAATAACTGCCAACTAGCGGATAAGCCGTAGCATATCGGTAAGTCGGAAAGCTCGGTCGATCGGGCGCGCCCTCAGATACGGTTTCCCACAGCGCAAAGTTTGTTTTTGTAACGGTCGCAAGGCGGCAGCACAACACCCTGCAACAATAGGCATCTAAGACGGGTTCTCGGCAGACCGGAGGACCCGCTTGAAACAACAACTCGCGCTCGGGATGCTCGTCTGTCTTCTGTTGGCAGCGACGTCGGCTAGCGCTCAGTATTCTCCAGAGTCTCAGCAGTTCGACATTGGTTTTGGAGTCGGGACCGTCATGGCCCCATCGTCTTACAGCGCATCTGGCAACCACAGTCCCCAAACCGTCGGCGGCGGGGCCTATCTCGGATTCAGCGGAGACTATCTCTTCTGGCACCATGTTGGGATCGAGGGTGAGGTAGCTTGGCGGGCCAGCCAAAATTTATACTTTGGAAATCAACCTTTTCGTCCGATCTTTTACGATTTCAATGCCATCTATGCACCGCAGCTCGGCAGGCACGTGCAGTTGGAATTGCTGGGAGGAATCGGAGGACTGAGTACTCGCTTTTACACCCAAACCTACACTTGCAACTATTTCACCTATTACTGCACCAATTACTTCAGCAGCAATCACTTCCTGGGCGATGTGGGCATCGGCCTGCGCTTCTATGTACACAACGCGATTTTCCTTCAGCCGGAGTTTCGCGCATACTTCATCAACAATAATTTCGAATTCAACAGCGGTTATGCCAGCCGTGCCGGCGTGACACTTGGATACTCGTTCGGAAGGTAAGAGTGGGCCCGCGCAACAACAGCCATAGCGCGTGGTGTAACACGTTAATATTACCGGCCTGAGTTTTCATGCGTCTCGATGCCCATTTCCTTGCCCAGATTCAACTGGTCAGACTGAAACTCGGCAAGTGCTTTTTCCAGATTCGCTGCAGCGCGCGCCAGGCGCTGCGAATCAACCGTGCTCTGCTCCAGTTGCTGCGACATCGCTTTAGCGGCTTTGCTGACAGCTGAGTCGGACTTGGTCAACTTCTTGGTCAGGTTCTTCAATCCGGCTTCTTGTGAATCCGAAAGCGATCGCCGAAAAGCTCGATTTTCGCTCTGCGCTTCTTCCACAGAGTCCGCCAGGCCAGTCGCCTTACTGGTTAGACCCTCTAAGTCACCCGCTTTCGACGACAGCTCCTGAAGATCGTGCGCCTGCTGCTGTGCGGCTTCCGTGCTCTTGATCATGCGACGAAACTGGGCCGTCTGTTCCTCGCTGGCTTGTACAGCGACGGCATGTTTGAAGGTCGCCGTGTCAGGGTCGTCGGCGGGTGTCGTCGTTCCGCCGCCGCCGCCGGTAGAGCCGCCGTGGCGGCCTCCGTGTTGTCCCAGGACGGCAAGCGGAAACAGCAACAACAGCACGGCAATGGCAGACACACTGGCGCGCATCGCAAGTCACTCTCGTAGAGATTTTAGAATGAAATGAGTTGGGCCGCACTTAATCGCAACCCGATTGCGGAGCAGCTCGCTCGCGCCCACAGAGCGCCGAAATCGAGAAGTCGCGCACGGCGCTACTAGCCCCGTGCGCGACTATTTTGTCCGATGTAGCTTACATCTGGCTAACCCGGATCCCCTTCGTCACTACTCCGGCTGGCATACTCTATCTTCAGCTACTGTGGAGGCGGAGAAGTCTCGCCTTGCGGCTGATTCTGCCCGTGTCCCCGTAGCCGTGACCCTGGCGGCTCATCATCTGCTCGTACTTCTGTTGTTGATCGGTACTCAAAATCGGCTTGATCTGGCTCGACGTATCCTGCCGGATCTGCATCATCTTGCTCATGCGGTCCTGTTGTGAAAGTGAAGAGTCCTGATGCAGGGTCTGCATCTGCTTCTCCTCGTTCTCCAAGATGGGCTTGATCTGTTGCTGCTGCGCATCGCTCAGGTTTAACTGCTTCGTCATGTGCTGCAGCCGCTGATCGGCTGTCATGGGCTGATGCGGTCCGTGACCCCATTGGCCGCCACCCTGTTCCGGAGCCATCTGCGCGTAAACCGCAGTACTGCCCACCAGCACCGTGAAGATTACGGCTACATGTAAAAGGTTCATCTTCATCGTCCAACGCTCCTCGACACTCGTTGCATGATCAATGCCGCCACGTATGCCGTGGCCAGCGTAAACGGCGCGTTCGACGTTACCATCATCGTCCACAGATCCGTGAGTTTTCGTAACGTACGCGCCATATTTGCTTCATCGCAATCAAGTGTCCATCTACCTACCAACAATGGAACCCAATCTGTTCCGATAAGTTGCCTACGCGATGAACTGAAAAACTAATGGAACTCCCGTGCGCAGCGCGCTGAATACACGTTATTGGCTTCTGATTTCGCATTGAACTGCATGCGAGCGGACAAGCCTCGCGGTATCAGGCATTGGCAAGCAGTTTCCGACTCTCGACTCTTCCTCGTCCTTTTGGCTTGGCTTTCCGGTTGGAAAGCACAGATAGTTCCTCGGCGTCTGATATATAATCCCCGCCAAATCCCCAACCCAGGCGGGCCTTATGATATCGCCGCTCACTCCCTTAGAGTTTCTTTCCCGCAACGCCATCGCGTACCGCGACTGCACGGCGGTGGTGGACGGCGACCGCCGCTTAACGTACTCCGAAATGCAGCGGCGTATACACGCCTTCGGCGCCGCTTTGCAGCAGGCCGGCATTGCGCCCGGAGATCGAGTTGCCGTGTTGGCGCGCAACGGACTGCTGCCGCTGGAGGCGCACTTCGCAGTCCCGCTCATTGGCGCGGTGCTGGTCACCCTCAACATTCGACTGCAATGCGGCGAACTGGCCACCATCCTCAACCACGCCGGTGCGAGAATTTTGCTGGGTGATGCTGACCTGCTCGCACCGCTGCAGGCCATTCGAGCGCAGATTCCGCAGGCAGAGCGCTTCATCTCAGACTACGAGGCTTTCCTCAGCGAAGGTAGCAAGCCTGTGGTACCGCACGCGCCGGGTGAGGAAGACGTCATCTCCATCAATTACACCAGCGGCACCACGGGCGTACCCAAAGGCGTGATGTACACCCATCGCGGCGCGTACCTCAATGCCATCGGAGAAGTGGTGGAACACGGACTGTCGTACCGCTCGGTTTATCTGTGGACGCTGCCCATGTTTCACTGCAACGGTTGGTGCTTCCCCTGGGCGGTTACGGCGGTGGGAGGGCGGCAGATATGTCTGCCGGAAGTGAGCGCCGAACGCGCCGTCAAGCTAATCGAGGAGGAAGGCGTCACCCACCTCTGCGGTGCACCCATCGTCGTGCGCACGCTCACCGAGTACTGCTCGCACCACGGGATTCGTTTTCGACCTGAAATAAGGATGGTAGTCGCGGCAGCGCCTCCGCCGCCGGCCGTGCTGCGGGCGGCTGAAGCAGTTGGGATCGAGATGACGCACGTCTATGGACTCACGGAAACCTACGGACCGCACTCGGTATGTGCCTGGCACTGCGATTGGGACGATGCGCCGCTGGAAAAGCGCGCGCTGCTGAAGGCGCGACAGGGCGTGCCGTACGCGGTTTTTGGGACGGACATGCGAGTGGTGGATGAAAACATGCACGACGTCGCCGATGACGCATTGACCGTGGGAGAAGTGGTGATGCGCGGCAACAACGTGATGCTCGGCTACTACCGCGAGCCCGAGGCCACTGCGACCGCATTTCGCGGCGGCTGGTTTCACTCTGGAGATCTGGCGGTGATGCATCCCGATGGTTATATCGAGGTGTGCGACCGCGCCAAGGACATCATCATCTCTGGCGGAGAGAATATTTCCTCGCTGGAGGTCGAGCGCGTGCTGTACGAGCATCCCGCCGTCCTGGAGGCGGCAATTGTCGCCCGCCACGACGAGAAGTGGGGCGAGGTGCCGCACGCCTACGTCCTGCTGAGGGAAGACGCCATGGTCACCGAACAGGAGTTGATCGCGTTCTGCCGCGAGCGCCTGGCACACTTCAAATGCCCAAAGGCGGTACACTTCGGTGTATTGCCCAAGACGTCGACCGGCAAGATCCGCAAGAACGTGCTACGCCAGCAAGCCCGCGCAGTAGAAGGAGCTTCGTGATGCCTGAATTGCAAACTACAACTGTTACCAAATACCAGAACATCCTGTTCGACGCCGACGGAGAGATTGCGGTCGTTACGCTGAACCGTCCGCAACGGCGCAATGCGCTGTCGCTGGAGTTAATGACCGAACTGATCGATTGCCTGAACGAAATTGGACGCGATCGCACACTGCGGGTGGTGCTGTTGCGGGCCGCCGGCAAGGTCTTCTCCTCCGGCCACGATTTGAGCGAGATGGTCGGACGCGATATCAACGAATATCGCCAGGTATTCGATGTCTGTACCGAATTGATGACGCGCGTGCAATCGATTCCGCAGCCGGTAATCGCGGAGGTGCAAGGCATAGCGACTGCGGCCGGATGCCAACTGGTGGCAACCTGCGATTTGGCCGTGGCCTCCGACCAGGCAGCTTTTGCGACTCCTGGGGTAAAGATTGGACTGTTCTGCACGACTCCCATGGTCGCGCTCAGCCGGGCGGTCGGGCGCAAACGGGCACTGCAGATGCTGCTAACCGGCGAGATGATTGACGCCGTGACGGCTGCGGAGTGGGGACTGATCAACATGGTCGTTCCGGCCGCAGAGTTGGCGGCGCAGAGCCGCAAACTGGCGGCGCGCATTGCCGAAGCCAGCTCGCTGACGGTCGCGCTGGGCAAGCAGGCGTTCTATACGCAGATTGATCTCGACCAGCCGAAGGCTTATGCCTACGCCAAAGAAGTGATGAGTATGAATTCGCTCGCGGCCGACGCGCAGGAGGGAATCTCGGCGTTTCTGGAGAAACGCCGCGCGTGCTGGACGGGAAAGTAATGCGCCTCGGACTGCAGGCTTTAATCCGGCAGCACTTTGCCACGTGTTTCTACAGCGAAGGGAACCGCCAGCAACCCGATGCCAAAGGCAATTGCGGTAAAGGCAACCGGCTTGCCGAGCGTTCGCATATTTATGACCAGCGCGCCAACTCCGAAGTTAACTCCCGCGGCAATGAAGCGCCCGAACGAAGTGGTGAACGCAAATGCGGTGGCCCGCTCGGTGGTTCCGTACTGCTCCGGCAACCAGAGACTGAAGACGGCGAAGTTCCCGCCAAAGAAGCCGAGGAAGAATAGCACCGCGATGAACGGATTCAGCCCATTGGGCAGATAAAATGCCCAACCAAAACTAAGCACGATGCAGACCAGCATTCCGAAGAAATAAAAGGCCAGAGTTGACTTGCGGCCGAAGCGTTCGGCCATGGGCGGAACCGCGAGGCAGCCCAGGATGGTCCCAACTGACAGCAAACCCATGCCGAAGGACGCCATGCGCACAGCCTGCGGCTGCAACATGCCAGCCCGTTTTGCCAGGGCGATGATTGCAGTTGGAGCATAAACCGCACCGGCCCACAAGCCGCAGATGGCCGCAGCCAGCAGAACTGTATTCACCACCGTACGCTGCGTGTAGGGAGGACTGAAGATTCTGCCCAGAGAAGAAAGCCCACCCGTGGCTTTCGCCTTGGCTTTTTGCTCCCAACGCTGCGGCTCTTTCACGCGCAGCAGAACCATGACAGCCACGACCACCGGAGTCATGCCGCACCAGAACATGGCACGCCAGCCAAAGTGTGCGCCCACCGTGTAGTTGAGCGCCGAGGCCAGAAAGAAGCCAGCGTAGTAACCGGTCTGCAGATATCCCGCGCCCATCTTGCGGCGGTCTTCCGGCCAGGCTTCCGCGACGTAGGTCCCCGCCAGAGCCCATTCGCCGCCAATTCCAATGCCCGCCAATAGTCGGAATAATCCCAGCTGCCACACCGTTTGCGACATTGCGGCAGCACCAGTGAAGATGGCGTAAACGAAGATGGTTGCTGCAAGTACCCGCGTGCGGCCAAACTTGTCGGCAATCGGGCCCCAAATCAATGACAGCCCCCATCCCACCAGGAAGAGTGCGAACAGGACGGAGCCGGCATACCCCACTGTAGCTGGTGTGGCCTTGATGCCCGACTTCGGGAGCAGTTCGGTCAGTGCCGGACTGAGCACGAGAGCATAGATCACCGAATCCATGCCATCCAGCGTCCAGCCGGACCATGCGCCCCAGAATCCGGTGATTTGCTGGCGATTAAGTTTGGTGTAAGTTGTTGTTCCCGGAACAGCCACTGCTTCGTTCGCCATAGTGTTCCCCTTGCTACGAGGAGTAAGCACTCGCTTTCGATTTTCGACTATTGCTTGACTTTCGCCATGTAGGCGCTAGCCTCAGCATGAGGCAGTACATCGGCCGCAAAAGTAAACGTGCCTCTATCTTTCACCTCGCGCGCAGCGCGCACGAAGGCCCCAAGGGCGGCGCGGGCGAAAGCGCCACCCACACTGATCCGCTTTACTCCCACAGCGGCCAGTTCTTCGACCGAGAAGGTGGCACCTTTTAATCCCATGACGACGTTGACTGGCTTGGAAACTGACGAACAGACCTCGCGGATAGCTTCGAGGCTCGGCAGTCCGGGTGCGTACACGACATCAGCGCCCGCTTCGGCAAAGGATTGCAATCGTCGAATGGTGTCGGCAAGATTGGGACGGCCATGAAGGAAGTTCTCAGCCCTCGCGGTCAGCATGAACTGACAATCGTGAGCTGCCTTTGCCGCCGCAGCAACTCGCTCCACTGCAAGTTGAAACTCATAGATAGGATCGTTCGCATCGCCGGTGGCATCCTCAATCGATCCGCCGGCGAGGCCGACATCAGCCGCGAGTCGAATGGTTTCCGCGCACATTTCTGGCGAACGACCGAAGCCATCCTGCAAATCGGCAGAGACAGGTAAATCCGTTGCCTCGACAATGGCCTTCGCATTTCCCAAAATTCCATCGCGCGTCAGCTCTTTCGTGGAGTCGGGACGTCCAATGGAGAACGCATAACCTGCGCTGGTTGTCGCCAGGGCTTCGAAACCCAATGCCGCCAGGATTCTTGCGGTTCCTGCATTCCAAGGATTCGGAATCACAAAAGCCCCGGGTCGTTCATGCAGCGCGCGAAATGTCTGGTACTTCTGGTCTCGTGTCGCCAATCTGGTCCTCCCTTTAAGCCGTAGGATCGCTGCTATCCGCGGTCCGAAACATCGCGGTGATTGCGGGCTTCGTTACTTTTCCCATCGCATTGCGCGGAAGCGCATCGAGCACCAGAAGCCGCGACGGAAGTTTGTGCGCTGCGAGAAATTCTTTGGCCCAAGCGCGAAGCGATGGCAGATCGAGTACGTCACCACCCTTTAGCACCACCGCCGCAGCGACGCGCTCACCCCACTCCGGGTCGGGCACACCCACTACCGCACACTCAGCGACCACTGGATGCTCACGCAGCGTCTCTTCAATCTCCAGCGCAGACACCTTGTGGCCGCCCGTCTTGAGAATGTCGATGTTGGTCCGGCCGAGAATGCGGTAGACACCGTTCTCGATGACAGCCGTATCGCCAGTGCGAAACCAGCCATCGCGGAAGGCATCGCGAGTGGCCTCAGGCTTGCCCCAATATTCCGCGAAGACGCTTGGACCACGAACCTCGATCTCGCCCGCCGTTCCCGGTGCAACCGGCTGGCCGTTGTCGCTGACAAGCTGCACCTCGACGCTCGGCAGTGGCGTCCCCACGCTGCCCGGCACGCGCTCGCCTCGCAACGGATTCGACAGCGCCATGCCGATCTCCGTCATGCCGTAGCGCTCCAGCAGGGTGTGGCCGCTGATTTCCTTCCAGCGTTCGAGCGTGCTCACCGGCAGCGCCGCCGAACCAGAGACCATCAAGCGCAGCTTGGAGCACGCCTGACTGAGCGCAGCGCGGCGCTCCGGCGGAGCCGCTTCCCAAGCGGCGATGAGCTTCACGTAAATCGTCGGCACCGCCATGAACAGGGTCATGCTGCCGTCGGCGATGCGCTTCCACACAGCATTTGCGTCGAACCGCGGCAGCATCTCGCAGGTCGCCCCAGACCACAGCGCACAAGAAACAACGTTGATGATCCCGTGCACGTGATGCAGCGGCAAGCACAGCAAGGTGCGGTCGTCGGCCGACCACGCCCATGCCTCCAACAGGCACCTGATTTGCGCGGTAATGTTCGCGTGAGTTGTAACCACGCCCTTTGGCCGGCTGGTGGTGCCGCTGGTGTACAGAATCATGGCACGCCGGGCACTAGAGATGGCTGGCAATTGTTCCGTTTGGCATGCCACAGCTTCGCTGTAAGACATCCCGCGAATGCCGCGATCCGCGGCAATGGGAGCCAGCAGTGGCTCCGCCAGAGCATCGAACACCAGTGTTGACGCCTTGGTGTCGTCGATGAAATATTCCAGCTCAGACTTAGGAGTGTTGAGGGGTAACGGGACGGCGATGCCCCCGGCCCGCCAGATGCCCCACTGCATCGCAACCCAGGGAAATCCCGGCGTCGCAACAAACGCCACGCGCTCTTCTTGAAGATCCTCGCGGCCAGCGAGCAGCGCACTCGCCACGCGAGCCGAGGCATCGAGCAAATCGCGATAAGTGTAGGACCCTTGCGAATCGACAACAGCCGTGCGACCGCCATGCCCAGCGGCCCGGGCAATTAGCGGAAGACGACTGGTGTGGCTTATCACACGCAGACTCTAAATGCTCGCTGCCCCGGTGTCCACTGACGGTTCAGCAGTCGCCAAGCGTTCACTGGAAGGACGAAGGCCTGCCTCGTCTTAAGGCTTCTGCATCGCCGCCGGTTTGGCCATGGGTTTCAAGGCCTGGTCCGGGGGAATCTCTTTGCCGTCGCTGTTCATGTAATGAATATCGAACGCGCCACCGATCACGTCAAAGAGCACACAACTACTGATGCAGGTGAACTGATGTACCTGCTTTCCCGCTAAGAAAATGTAGTCGCCCATCGCCATCGGATGAGAGCCACCTGACTTCATCTCTGCCTTGCCTTTGCCGGATACCATCATGAGATTCTCGTCGTAGGTGTGCCAATGCCACGGCACAACGCAGCCGCTCTTGAACTTTATCAACAGGATGGCAGCGCCCTTCATCGGGTCTCCGTGTTGCGCGGAAAGAGTCATGCAAGACGGAAGCATGGGCAAAGTCATGAACTTGCTGGACGCCATAGGGGCGTAAGGCATCTGATCCTGACTCTGCGCCGCCAGCGGCGCAAGGAGAGCAACGGCGAACAGTAAACACAGCGCGAGTCGCATAGTAATACTCCTCCCGTGATGAAAGTCGGCAAAGTTTAATCCACTCCTACCGCCGATTCAATCGGAAAATAGTGGGGGGAGGTGGCATTTTTAGGATCGGCGTATTCGATCGCGTTGGTCTGTCTCGACTCGGAGCCCAAGAAAAGGGAGGGCATCTGCCCTCCCTTTCCGAACCAGCTCGATTCGCGACTGCCGAATAGCTACCGTCGCGGTCCGCCGCGCCCACCGCCCGATCCGCCACGGCCTCCGCGTCCGCCGCCTGGGCCTCCACGGCCTCCGCGACTACCGCCTCCGCCATGACGTCCGCCGTCGTGCCGGCTGCCGACGTGCTCGCGACGCTCGCCGTCGCGATTGAAGTTGTGCTCCGAGCTCGGCTCGTCCGCTTTTTCGTGCCCGCCTTCGAAGGTCACTGGACCGGCACCATCGGGCACCGGCTCGCCGCTCTCGGCGGCCATCTTGGCGCGCTGCTCCTTCAGGATGGCCTTGCGCGACAGTTTGATGCGGTTGCCTTCGACCGCCAGGACTTTCACCAGGACCTGATCGCCTTCCTTCAGTTCGTCGCGAACATCGTTGATGCGATGCTCCGCAACTTCGCTGATGTGCAGCAGCCCGTCGGTGCCGGGAATGATTTCGACAAACGCACCAAAATCAGCCAGGCGCGTGACCTTGCCAAGATAGGTCTTCCCTACCTCAGCGGTCGCGGTGATGTCGCCGATCATCTGCAGCGCCTTGGCCGCCGCCGCCTGATCGCTTGACGAAACATTGACCTTGCCGGTATCTTCCACATCGATCTTGACGCCGGTCTGTTCGATGATCCCGCGAATGACCTTGCCACCCGGCCCGATGAGGTCGCGGATCTTGTCGGTCGGAATCTGCAACGTGTAGAAGCGGGGCGCAAATTCGCTGACCGTGGTGCGCGGCTCGCCGATGATTTCGTTCATCTTGTCGAGGATGAACAAACGTCCGTGGCGCGCCTGTTCCAACGCTTCACGCATGATCTGCGGCGTGATGCCCATCACCTTGATATCCATCTGCAACGCAGTGATTCCCTCGCGAGTGCCGGCCACCTTGAAGTCCATGTCGCCGTAGTGATCTTCGGCTCCCGCGATGTCGGTGAGGATGGCGTAATCCGCGTCCTCCTTCACCAAGCCCATCGCCACGCCTGCAACCGAGGCCTTCAGGGGAACGCCTGCGTCCATCAAGCTCAGCGAGGCTCCGCAGACCGTCGCCATCGACGACGAACCATTTGACTCCAGAATGTCGGAAACGACGCGCATCGCGTACGGCCAATCGGTCTCACCCGGCAGAACTGCCGAGATCGCGCGCTCGGCCAATGCACCGTGACCAATCTCTCGGCGACCTGCTCCGCGCAGGAATGCAACTTCGCCGACCGAGAATGGCGGGAAGTTGTAGTGCAGCATGAAGCGCTTCTTGGCTTCGCCCTCGAAGGCCTCCAAACGCTGCATGTCTTCGCCGGTACCGAGGGTGGTTGTGACCAGCGCCTGGGTCTCACCGCGGGTGAAGATTGACGAGCCGTGAGTGCGAGGCAGCACCCCGACTTCAATCCAGATGTCGCGAATCTGATCGAACTTGCGTCCATCCGGACGGCGGCGATCTTTGATCACCTGCTCGCGGAAAATCTGCTCGCGCAGTAGATCGAAGTATTTACCGGCCTTCTTGCGTCCAGCTTCGTCCTCTTCCGGGATGGCGCTCTTGATTTCGTCTTTGAGCTGCTTGATGAGCGCGTAGCTTTCGTTCTTGGGATGCTTTTCGGTGTTGACCGCATCCAGCAGGCGATCGCCGAACTTAGAACGAAGCTCGCCCAGGTAGGCCTCGTCGGTCACAACGGGCTCGACGGTCCGCTTCGGCTTACCAACTTTTTGCGCCAGGTCGCTGATGGCGGCGCAAATCTTCTTGATCTGCTCGTGTCCGAACTCGATGGCCTGCACCACGGTTTCTTCCGAGACTTCCTTGGCGCCGGACTCGATCATCACAATGCCGTCAGCGGTGCCGACGACCATCAGGTTCAGCTTGCCGCCGCGCTGCTCGTCGTAGGTGGGATTGATAACGAAATTTCCATCTACTTGGCCGACTCGAACCGCGCCGATGGGGCCATGAAATGGAATATCGGAGACGCTAAGCGCAACCGAAGCGCCGTTAATGCCGGCGACATCGGGGTCGTTGGTCGTATCCGCCGACAGCACCATGGCAATGACCTGGGTCTCGCAGCGGAATCCTTCAGGAAACAGCGGGCGAATTGGCCGGTCAATCTGGCGGCTGGTCAGAATTTCGCGCTCGCTGGGCCGCCCTTCTCGCTTGATAAAGCCGCCAGGAATGCGTCCGGCAGCGTAAGTGTACTCACGGTAATCGACGGTGAGGGGAAAGAAGTCAATGCCCTCACGGGGGTCGGGGTTAGCGCAGGCGGTGGCGAGAACAACGTTGTCGCCGATGCGCACGATGCAGGAACCGTGGGCCTGCTTGGCTAATTTCCCGGTTTCAAAGTGGATGGACTTGCCGCCAGTGCAGCTCGACCGTAACTTCATGCTTCATTTGTTATTTCCTTCCGTTCCGAACGCAACTGATAGGGCTCCTATTCGCTGTTGGAAAAGTTTCAGAGAGAGGCGTGCAGGTAGAGCAGGTCTTCAGGCCTGCATAAACGGACAACTGGAATTTAGAGTGCCGTAAGTACGACACATCCCCACTTTTCCGTGCCGCCCTTGCGGGCTCTCCGCTTGTCAAAACACCTTCTCCGCGGGCCTGAGTGCCCGCACTACCCAACTACGACGGGAGATGGAGTGGAAAACTCGTCCGCCAAAAGAGATTGGACGAACCCTGTGGGACGCCAAAGCGCCGCCAGGGCCCATGCCGATCGACGCATGTCTCGACGCACAATACGCCAGAAACGTTGTTGTTCAGTGGCTGGCAAACTGCTGGCTTCGTTACTTTCGGATGCCGAGCTTCTGAATGACAGTCTTATACCGTTCGGTATCCGACTTTCTGAGGTAATCGAGCAGGCCACGACGCCGGCTCACCATCATGAGAAGACCGCGCCGGGAGGCATGGTCCTTCTTATGCGTCTTAAAATGCTCCGTCAATTCACCAATCCGTGTACTCAGGATCGCAATCTGCACCTCGGGCGAACCGGTGTCGGTCGCATGAGTGCGGTGTTGGTCAATCAAAGCGGCTTTTTTCTCTGGGGCTAACACTGAATCAGCTGCGCTCCTACTCTTTAATCGTATGTTGTTACGTCGTCTAGGATAACATGCATCGACGATGCACGCCAAACCGGGGACGCCAGAGCCAACCTCATTAGACGGTCGCGTACAGCCATGGCTGCTTCCTGGCATTGATCTTCGAGTGGCAGAATGCGCGATAGGACAAACAGCCAGATCATTCAAGTTCCCGTTGACATCCGGCGACACGAGCGTACACTCGACGCAACCGATCCCACAAATATCTCTTCGTCGGTATGTGTGAGCCGGTCCGGTTCCGGGCCCAGGGCGCTAATAATTTCTGCGATCCGATCTGATCTCATGACAGATGCGATGCCGGCATCGCGATTCGGATCTTCTGAATGCTCAGCCGCGGCGGAAGTCCAATCTGCCAACTTCCCCCGCCCTTACACGAATTCTCAGGAGAGCATGATGAAATCCCTCACATGGATGTGGATGGCGGTAATGTATCTATTCGCCGCGCTGGCGATACCAGTTTGGATGGCAGCGCAAGACCACCCATCGCAAGATCGCAAATCGAAGCACCAGAACTACCAGGTCATCGACACCGGCACACTCGGCGGTCCCACGAGCTCTTTGGGCTTTGAGGGGGAGCGTGACATAAACAACAGCGGAGTGCTGGTGTCCTTAGCCGACACCTCCATGCCCGATCCTTACTATCCAAACTGTTTCCTCGACTGCTTCCTTGCGCACACGGTCGAATGGCGGAATGGCATCCTCACCGACTTGGGGGCACTTCCCGTCCTCAACAACAGCGGCCCGATCTGGATCAGCGATACCGGGCTGATCAGTGTGCTGTCACAAAACGGCATCGATCCACTCACAGGGTTCCCCGAGTTCAGGGCGGCTCTCTGGAAGGATGGGAAGTTAACCGACCTCGGAACCTTTGGGGGGAATAATAGCTGTCCCGCCGCCGTGAATGACCGGGGCCAGATGGTTGGAGCTGCAGCGACGACGATAAGTGACCCATTTCCCCTCTGCTTCGGCACCCAACAAACCCGCGCCTTTCTATGGCAGAACGGATCAAAGCAAGATTTGGGTACGTTGGGAGGGCCCGACGCCGCCGCTGGATTGATCAATGATCGTGGGCAGGTAGCCGGGGTGTCTTTCCTTGACTCGAACCCGAATCCTGGTACGGGAATCCCGACTCAACATCCCTTCCTGTGGGACGACGGCGAAATGAAGGACCTTGGCACGATTGGAGGCACGTTTGTTTTCCAGTTGAATCAGCTCAATAACCGAGGCGAGGTCGTCGGTGGAATGACTACGGAGGGCGACGAGTCTATTCATCCATTTCTCTGGAATGGGCGGACGATGCAGGACCTTGGCACTCTAGGAGGAAGTTTCGGAAATGCAATCTGGATCAACGACGAGGGAGATGTTGTTGGCCTGGCCGCTACTCCGGGAGATCAGGCGCAGCACGCGTTCCTTTGGAGTCGTGGGGTTATGACTGATCTCGGCGTTTTGGAGGGCGATCAGTGCAGCATCGCCTATGCCATCAATTCGAACGGGCAGACCGTGGGCTCATCGGACGATTGTTCAGGAAACAATGCGCACGCGCTTCTGTGGGATCGAGGCCACTTAATCGACCTCAATACCTTTGTTCCTTTCGGTTCTGGTGTGCAGTTAACCGTTGCGCTCAATATCAATGAAGAGGGGAGCATTGCCGCTCAGGGCGTGCTCTCAAATGGCGACCTGCATGCTTTTGCTCTGACCCCGTGCGACGAAGAACATCCTGGCGAGTGCGAAGACTACTCGATGATCGCATCGCCACAGGCTAGCATGCCCTGGGCGAACCACCCGGCCGTGATAAAGCAAAGCAGCGAATCGCCAGTCAGCCCTGTTAATCAACTCCGCAACCGATTGATGCAGCGCTACCACATCCCCGGGCGATTAGCGGCTCCGCGCGATTAGAAAAATCCCACCCAAGCAAAAGAAGCTTGGGTGGTTTTTTCTTTGCCATCCATCTCCTTGTCACCAGAACCGGAATCCTTCAGGCCGAGTGGAGAAAACCGTTGCTCCAAGCGGGCAACAGTCTATGCCACTAGAGGGCGCACATCACGCTCAATGGTGCGCTGCAGTTCGTCTTGGGCGACCTCCAGGCCGTTGCTGGCTTTGGCGTTCATCCAGAAGCGCGCGCTGGTGTTGAAGTAGCGTCCCAGCCGCAGCGCCGTATCGGGCGTGATGCCACGCCGCTCATGCACAATCTCGGTTATGCGTGCCGCCGGGACACGCAGATCGATCGCCAGCCGGTTCATGCCGAGGCCCGGCGGCTTCATGAAATCTTCACGCAGAATTTCGCCGGGATGAATGGGAGGGAGTCTCTCGTCGGCCGAGGCCGCGACGCTCGCGATGCCGGAGCCCTGGGCTCCGGCACTCTTTCGCGTCAAAAAACTAGATCTTTAACTTGCGGCGAATCACTGTCGCCAGTCCGACCACGCCCGAACCGAACAGGACCAGACTGCCGGGTTCAGGAGTGGTTCCTGAGGTCGTAGCCGTGAAAGTGGGGGTGCCGCTCGTTGAAAGAAGGACGATGGTCCCCAATGTCGAACCAAGCGCCTGTCCCGTGTCCACGAAAAAAAACGTAGAGTCGAGCGGGCCAATGGAACTCTTCAGGTCATAGGTGGCGAACGCGGGATTCGCCAGATCCACAATGTCCTCGATGTTCACGTCGGTGAATCCGGCGACCGAAACATTCTGGTTATCGAAAACATGGAAGGGATCGGTGAATGTTCCTGCGCCGACCCCCTGAATGGTGACGCTCGCCACTCCGTCAGGCGTTAGAAACAAGCCACCGCCCCCGGTGATCAAGGTGGTGTCTGTGCTGAGGGAAAAAGTCACGTTCGCGTCGAACGGATTGCCGTTGACTGTGCCAGCGGCGGTAAAGGATTCGGTAAAGGTGATTGGACCGGCTGCGGCTGTCAGCGGAATCAATCCGCATGCCAGCAGAACAAGCACGGGCAGCAGAGAGTGCAATTTCTTTGTCATGGCAAGTCTCCTTTCGCGCACACGAAGCGGCGGCGGCGCAGATCACAACTTTTCCAAATACGGGCCTTCCCCGAATGGAGGCAATATTTTGAGATTAGCTGTCGGCGAAGTCAAACGAATTTTGGGTTAATTTGTGCGGGGGTCTTATAACGAATTTCGAGGGCAAGCCATAGCAACACCGGTGGAGGGTCGGCTGGCCCGGCCTACTTTTTCACCGTGATACTGTCGGCGATCTTGCCGTATTCGTCGTGAGAAATGATTCGTTTGTCGATCAACTGATGGGTGTTGTCATAAGGCCTCGCCGCGATGATCCGGTCGGCCGCGACATCGTCGATTCCGGGAAGACTCATAAGCGAACTCTTGGAGGCTGAGTTCAGGTCCAACGGATGATCCGACGTTGGCCGGCTCAAACCTTCGCGGATGCCCTGCGCGACAGCCTTCGCGTTGTCTTTCAGGTCCGCCGTGGCTTCTGCGGTCTTCTGCCTGACCTCGTCTGGATTGGATGGCCGGCTATTGCAGGCATTGCAACCGGTGAGCACAATCTGGCCGCTACTCAAAGCCAGCGCCAGTAGAGCCGTATTCACCCGCATGCTTGTGGGATGCCGATTCGGCGTCGCAGGTTTGATCGCACGCCTTTTGTTCCATGCTGTGTCGTGCAGTAATCTGGTTCCATTCACGCAAAAAGGCACAGCCCGTGAACTGTGCCCAGTCGCTTGCTCGTGTCAACCCTGCTCAGTACGACCACCGGCAGCGCGAGTACTCGGCGCTCGCTGTCCCGACGGCGTGCTTCTGCCAAGGAAGCTCAACCCTGTGAACCGCCCGCGATTGACTTAGGCAATCGCGTAGTGCAGGACCTTAGCGATCCTCCGCTCTCGCCCATCACCGCGGACCAAATTCAACAAATAACGTTCGTCTTACGCGTAATAAGCGGCGTTCTTCTCGATGAACTCCTGCTTGTCGGCCGGAACCTCATCCACGATGAAAATCGAATTGGTCGGGCACACCGGGACGCAGGCGCCGCAATCGATGCAGCCTTCCGGGTCCACATACAACTGGGTCGCTGCTTCGAACTTCTCTTCGTCCTTCTTGGGATGGATGCAGTCCGTCGGACAGGCTTCGACGCAGAGTTCATCTTTGGTGCAGGTATCGGTAATGATGTATGCCATGATTGCGATCTCCCGATTTTGGTTTCTTGCTGCCACCCTCATTGCGACAGCCTGGCGGTCTTTCCGCCAAACCCAATGTACAAATACCTCGACCACGAAGGCGGTGATGCCAATCACCTCCCTGTTGTGAGCTAGCGCACATGGTGTTTGCCTTCCGAGTAAGCCTTTCATTTCCGTCATCTGTCGGTCATCCTCTCGATGGCAATTCACGTACAATTACGTGGTATGGATACGCACCTTCGGTGTTAAGGCCGGGCGCTTGTCGGTAACGAATCGTAACGGTGGGATCGCAGAGGCTCGATTGGCATGACGTTTGCTCCTCCATCTGCAATTGCACCCCAAAGCCAGCCAAGTAGTGGAAGTTCAACTCGTCCAACGGAGCACACGGTAATTTGTACATGCCAAGTGTGAATTCTCGACGAATCGTAGGGCTCCGCTATAATCGGCTATTCGGCTTAGCTAATTCCGAAGGAGCTAGTGAATGCACGCAGCGAAGAAACCGCGGGTTCTGGTGGTCGACGATGAGCAAGTCATTGCCGACACGCTTGCCAAGATTCTCGATCTCAATGGGTACGACGCTTCGGCGGTTTATACCGGAACCGCGGCAGTCGAGAGCGCGCGGTCTCTGCAGCCGGACCTCATCATCAGTGACGTCATCATGCCCGACATGGACGGCATCCAAGCGGCAATCAAAATCCGCGCCTTTTTGCCGAACTGCAAAATCCTGCTCTTCTCAGGGCAGGCCGCCACTGCCGACCTGCTGGAGAATGCACGCGCCCAAGGACACGAGTTCGAAATCCTTGGCAAGCCGGTCCATCCTTCCGATCTGCTTGCTAAGTTGAGGGGTTAGACAGCTTCCGCTTAATTCGCCGTCCGCACCCAATTCACCAGGTCCAGCATCCAACTAGAAAACGCCGCCTTAACTAAAAGGACCTGATGAAGACCTCGGAAGTTCTACATGCGTGGGGCGCTATCCTGGCGGGGCGCCGCCCCTCGTTGTCGATCGAACTGACCCGTGAATGTCCACTTCGCTGCCCGGGTTGTTATGCCTATGAGGACGCCCACCTGGGCACAGCGGGCGTCACCTTGCGCCAACTCTCCGACAGTAAGGGCAGTGCGCTGGTTGAAGGTGTACTGCGGGTAGTTGAAGAGCTTCGCCCGCTGCACGTGTCTCTCGTCGGCGGAGATCCGCTTGTGCGTTATCGCGAGCTGTTGGAATTGCTTCCTGAGCTGGACCGTCGCGGCATCCACGTGCAACTTGTAACCAGCGCGTTCCGCGAGATTCCTGCGCAATGGAATTTGCTTTCGCGTCTGAACATTGTGGTCTCCGTGGATGGATTACAGCCCGAGCACGACGTGCGCCGCAAGCCGGCGACTTATGAACGTATTCTGAAGTGCATCGCTCAAAGCCATGTCAGCGTTCATTGCACTATCACTAGCCAGATGATGCAGCGCGAAGGCTACCTGGAAGAGTTCGTAAAGTTCTGGAGCTTGCGCAAAGAAACCAAACGTATCTGGTTCAGTATCTTCACGCCGCAGAAAGGCGCCGTCGACCCTGAGATCTTGACCGTGCTAGAGCGGGCACGCGCCATTGCCGAGCTGTTGCGATTGCGGGAAGCGTATCCTCTGCTGGACATGCACGCGTCGGCGATCAAGGAATTCGCACATCCGCCGGCTTCGCCGCACGACTGCATCTTCGCCAGCACTACGACCATCATTTCCGCCGACCTTAAAACCCGGGTCACCCCCTGCCAATTCGGCGGCGATCCCGACTGTTCGCAGTGCGGCTGCGTCGCAAGCATGGGCTTGGCCGCAGTTGGCCATCACAAGGTTCTTCCCGGCTTAACTACCGGACAGCTCTTCACCGTCTCGAGGCTGATCGGACAGAGCGTAAATGCGCTGCGGTCCTTCGGTCGGCCAGAGGAGGCGGTCATCGAGGCTGAGATTGAAGGGGAGACTCGCGCTGCCTAGGTAAGCGAAGCCACTTACAGTCCGGTTTCCTTCTGCCTTCTGATCTCTTCCATCACCGAAGAGATCAGCTCTTTCGCATCGGTGATGCCCTTCATCACCAATTGAAGGGGAGACTCGCGCTGCCTAGGTAAGCGAAGCCACTTACAGTCCGGTTTCCTTCTGCCTTCTGATCTCTTCCATCACCGAAGAGATCAGCTCTTTCGCATCGGTGATGCCCTTCATCACCATCTGAATATCCATGGCCGGCATGCCGGGCTGGCGAGCGCTCTGGCAATAGACGCCGTGCTGGCCCACCATGGTCAGCGCATCGGTCAAGACGTCGAGCGCCACCGCCAGGCGACCCCGCGGCACACCCATCATGAACTCGTATTGGTCCAGCTCTTCCCGCTTTTCGTCCAGAATGCTCATGGGTTGAATTGTATCGTTCCCCCCGACAGTGAATAATAGAGCGGCAACATCTGGCCAGGGGCCATGTTCAGGAGAGTGCAATGCAGAAGAGCCGTTCAGCCGTCCTCGCAGTAGTAGCGTCAGTCGTCCTTGCAGCTATAGCGTGCGCGCAGCAGAAGCCATTAAGCCCTCCGGGCGAAGCGTCGGTAAAGTTCGACGACGGGCACACGGTCACGATAAAGTACAGCCGACCTTCCATGCGTGGCAGAAAAATCTTTGGCGGTTTGGTGCCGTACGGCCAGGTCTGGCGAACTGGAGCGAATGCGGCGACCAGTCTCAAGACTGATGTGGACCTGACCATCGGGGGCACCACGGTTCCCGCGGGGAGCTACACGTTGTACACTCTGCCCGGTGCGACTAGCTGGAAGCTGATCATCAATAAACAAACCGGACAATGGGGCACGGAATACAGCCAGGCCCAGGACCTGGCGCGGGTGGACATGAAGGTGGATCAGTTACCGTCGGGTATGGAGACTTTCACTATCTCGATGGACAAGACGAGTGGAAGCTCGGCGATGTTGAAGCTGGATTGGGAGAACACCGTTGCCAGCGTGGAGATAAAAGAGAAGAGATAGGTGGGTAGAGCACGCCTTTCAGGCGTGCATGACTGCCATCAGTTCCTGAATCGCGCTTCAGCGCCTGAGGTAATGTTTTCGTCACTCAGTGGCTGGAGCCAGCTCCTTTCCGAATCTCCGCTGTACCGCAGAAGCGGTACTCCACCCATACAGCAAAGGTGAACCTGCCCTCTAGATTTTTGGGAAATCGTGCAGTCGCGACAGGTCCACCGAGTCATCAAACTCGATTCCGAAATGATCGCGCAGGCATCGCCGCACTTCGTCGTCGATACCTAGCATACTTTCTTCGCGGCGTCCGTCGCCCGTGATGATCAGCCGCCGATTGGCTAGCGTGATGCGGCCGTCCGGGGTGGCCTTGCTGCAGATCCAACGTTTGGTGAAGCCCGACTCCGGAGATGTCTGATGGAACTTCGACATCTCTTCATACTCGCCGATCAGGCGCGGCAGGTCGCGAAAAATGTAAAGCGGCACCGTGCCTTTGTCATCTTCGCGCAGCAACTGCCAGTCCTCTTCCAATGGCGAGACGAGATAGCGATGCCCGTTCACCTGGTCGGCGCCCCCGGCGCGAAACACGATGGGATCGACAAATGAGTCTCCGAATCCGACATCCACCAACCATGGCTCTTCCAGCTCAACTCGCAGGAGCATGTGATCGAACTCGGGACCGAAGCCGCCATCATCGCGGCGCACCCGGGCCGAGAGCATTTGAACGCGAAATCCCAAGGCGATCAGCAGCCCGCAAAACAGTCCATTCAGTTCGTAGCAGAAGCCGCCCCGATGACGGCGCACGATTTTGTCATAGAGCGAAGCGAGATTGAGACGGATAGGCGTCTTCAGCGCAACATCCAGGTTTTCGAACGGAACGGTAAATAGATGCTGGCGATGCAATCCTCGTAACGCGGTGGGAGAAGGCTCGCGCGGGCCGACGTACTCAATGCGTCGCAGATACTGCTCGACGTCCATGATTTCACAGGTAGGTTGGACTATACAGGGAGCTCGCCTTGCAGCCAACCAACTTCCTGCACCTTCGGTTCGGCAGTCAGGTCGAGAACAAGATTTTCCAGGATGAGTCTTTTGCTGGGTGGGTTGGAACGCAACGCCAGATCGGCACGCGCCACGCGCCGGATGGCGCTGGTCAATTCACGGCGCGACTTGTAGCGCCTTGCCTGGCGGATAATGTCTTCCGCGGCAAAAGGCGGAATGCGGAAACCCTGCCATAGGGCCTGCCACAACGCTCGCGAATCGCGTACATTCCGTTCCAGAATGACCAGCATCTGCCGGAAGGTGCGCGCCAGCATGTACAGATGGCCGATGGCCGCCTCGTCGCCGTCCCCGGTGTTCAGGATGGCGTCGAGCATACCTAGTGCGCGAGCACGGTCGCGCGCCGAGATCGCATCAGTCAACTCATAAAATGACCGTTGCTTGGCGGCGAGCACCAGGGTCTCGACGTCGCCCAAGGTAATCCGCTTTTTGTCGCCGACAAAAAGCACCAGCTTCTCCAATTCATTGGCGACCATCATCATATTGCCGCCGAGAGAGTCCACCAATTCGCGCGCGGCATCGGTATCCAGCTTCACGTTTTCGATGTTCGCGGTTTCCGTCGCCCATTTCGCCGCGTCACCCTCGTCCACACGGGCAAACTCCAGCACCGTGCAATACTCGCCCAAGGTCTCACGGATGCGCTCGTAGCGGTCTTTGTCGGTCAGGTCCATGCGGCGCACGTCGGTGGGAATGCTAATGTGATCGGCCACAAAGATGAGCAGCGCATCGGGATTGGGATCTTTGAAATAGTCTTCGATGGCGCTAAATTCCTCATTGTGCTTGCCGCGCCCATAAAGATTCTTAACACCACGAATGAAGAAGACCTGGAAGGGCGACATCAGCGAGGGAGTGCGCGCCTGATCGAGAATGTGTTGCAGTTCCACCTCGCTCAGGTCCATGTCATAGACGCTGAGTTCCCGTACCTCAGCAGGCACCAAGTGTTGCAGGATAGCATCACGACAACGTTTGCGGAAAAATGCCTCATCGCCGATGAAGATGTATCCTGGCGCCAGTTTGCGCGCCTTCACATCGGCGACGAAGCGGTCCGAAGCGGCAAAACTCCGCACCTAGTAGGCCTCCAGGATGTCGCTTACCAGCGATTGGGCAAAACTATTCGCAATCCGACCTACGGCTGGTTCTTCTTCCTCGAAAAAACTGGGAGCATCCCGCGAAACCTGGTACTGCTCGCGGTAGACATAATTCGGATTGTCCCAAAGCACTTTGCCTTTGCGGGTGACCAGCGACACCTTCATCGTGACCGTCACCATGCCGGAAGAGATACGCCCGGTGGCAGGGTCGTAGGTCATAGGACTTATAAGAGCTGACGTGACAGTTCCAGCGAGGGTCGCATCGGCGTCGCGATCCTGATTAGTGGTCACTATGCGGTAATTGGTCCGGTTGCGCAATTCTCGAATTACGTCTGCTGTGATGGTTTGCTCGATGCGGTAGATTGACGTTCCGTTTATGAAAGTCGGTACATACAGGGTGTGAAGGTCGGTGGGCAAGCGAACAGCTTGCCCGCCAGTGTGATAGCCGCAGCCACCGAATGCGAACAGCAGTGCGACGACGCCAGCAAGCATCAAGCGTCGAGCTAATTGAGATGCGGTCACTGAACGGTCCCTCGTGGACGCGCGGCAATCATGCTTTCGGCACATTCCACCGCGGTCAATGCCGCAATCCGCAGATTGTCAGATGCGACCCATAGCCAGAAACCGTTCGGCTGTTGCGAATCGCGACGCACAACCACCTGGATCTGCTCCTGTCCGGCCGCGTTGACGTTACTGGGCGACTCATCTGCGCTTTGCAGAACGTCGACGTGGTCGCCGGATAGCGCCGCCGTCAACTCTTCCGTCTGGGCCGCTTGCTCCAACTCAAGGTACAGCGAGAAAGCGTGACCATGGAAGATGGGTGCTTGCAGAAGCATCAACGAAGGCACGGCCACCCTGCCGTCGACGAGGTTGAGAAAATGCCGCTGGATACGGCTTTCCAGCGAATTCAGCGAGGAGAGGGCCTTTTCTCCATAGCGGTCAATCAGGTTGAAGGCCACCTGCGTGTCGAACACCCCCTTAGGTAGTTGCTGGAAGGAAAGCAGATTCACGGTCTGCTCGTGCAGTTCATCCATGCCACGCTTGCCGGATTCCGAAGCAGGCTGAAAAACCGTGGCAACGGCGCGCGCGATGCTGCCGATCTTCTGCGCACGCACCATCAGCAGCGCCAATACTACCGCAGCGGGATGAGCAATGGTCACCGGAACCGGGGTAAAGTCGATGCGCGGACCGAGACCCAGCTCGCGCTCTACCCAGGGAGCGCGCAGCAGAACACCTTTTTCGTTCTCCAGCCCATAGGAGAGATCGATGATGTCGCTGCCCGCCTTGCGCGCCATCGGCCAGGTGTTACGCGTGAAGGTTTCGTCGGAGGCGAAGAAGGTGAAGTCCACATTTTCCAGATGTTCGGGAAGGACACTCTGGATGAAGGTGGGTTCTTCGCCCACGGCCTCGAGTTGGCCAAGTGACTCGTCGTCATCGAGCAGACGGATATTCTGCGCCGGAAAATTACGGTCGGCGAGGACGTCCTTCAGTTCGCGGCCCTTCAGCGTGCCCGCGCCTATGATTGCTACGCGGAACATGACGCCTCAATATCTTCCGCCGGGAAGCGCGCCAGCGGTTTGAGTTGGCTCATCCTTATCAAGCGTGTGATGCCTCGTCTTGCGGTGGAGGAGGCGGCAGCGTGGGCCGCCGGAACACAAAGGAAAGCCGGGCCAGCACCCCCGAGAGAATATAGACCAGCGCCAGCAGGAATAGTACATATTGCGATGAAAACCAGATCAACGCAATGACCGCGCCAATCACAATAAGCCAGCGGAAATTCTGAGGCTGGCGAAAATTGATTCCCTTCAGACTAAAGAATCGCCAGGTACTCACCATCAGAAAAGCGAGTGCGAAGACGAAGACGCCCCAACCGATGGAGAGCCACCAATATTGCAGCGGATTCCCTTGCACCAGGTGCACGATCGCCGCGACGGCTCCAGCACCGGCCGGAATAGGCATGCCGACGAAATACTTGCGACCCGGGCGTCCGGGATTCGAAGGCTGAGGATTTACCTGGATGTTGAAACGCGCCAGGCGCGAAGCACCGGCCAGCAGAAACACAAAGGTTGCGATAGCTCCCAACTGAATTACGCGGTTGCGAACATCGGGATCGCCGGCCAGTGGAAGCATATGAAAGCCCCACATCCACGCCAGGATCGCGGGCGCCACGCCAAATGCAATCACGTCGGCCATGGAGTCCAGTTCGCGGCCAAAGGCGCTGGTGGTATTGGTTAGCCGCGCTATTCCGCCGTCGAAAAAATCGAACACAATGGCGAAACCGATCGCTTTAGCAGCATGATCGAAGTGCCAGGGATCCGAGGCCGTGCCCTGAATGGCTTGCGAGATGGCGTAATACCCTGCGGCTATGTTGCCAGCCGTGAACACGGAAGGAAGGATATACACACCCTTCCGTCTTCGGCGCGGTTCAGGCGAATCGTTTTCCCGTCGCATCGGCTGCTCGCTCATCGCACCTCCGCCACGTTCTGCGGGGATCCGGCTTCCCCAACCAGAGCCGTTTTCGCGCTGGTTGGGGTAGTTGGAGGCATGACGGCGCAAGGCTGGGCCACGGCCAGCACACTGGAGCCACCCTTCACGTGATCACCGACTCGCACTTTCATCTCGGCTTCAGCGGCGAAGACGACGTCGGTACGGGAGCCGAACTTGATCAGCCCAACCCGCTCGCCGCGCGCCACGTGATCGCCGATCTTCTTGGTGAAGACAATGCGGCGGGCCAGCAGACCGGCAATCTGTTTAAACACCACGACACCGAAGTCCGACTGGACAGTAACTATGTTCTGCTCGTTCTCTTCCGCCGAAACCTCTCCCATAGCATTGCCGAACTTTCCCTTCCGATACTTCACGTCGGTGATGACGCCAGCGATCGGGGAGCGGTTGACATGCACGTCAAATACATTCAGGAAAACGCTGATCCGGGTCCGTTGTTCACCGTTTTCCTCGATCTTGGAAATCTCCGTGACCTTTCCGTCAGCAGGAGAAACGATAGCGCCCTGAGCTGCCGGTATCTCGCGCTCAGGATCGCGGAAGAACCACAAGAAGAATGCAGCCAGCAGTATGGGAATTATCGCCAAAGCCGGCAGGGTCAACCATCCCACCACCACGGCTACAGCAATAAAAGCCAGCCCGTAATAGATTCCGTCGCGAACCATGGGTTGTTTAGATTATAGAGCCTGGGAATGAAGCTGCTCTAAGAACAGGGATCAAGAATGGGTATTCCTTCCTGTGCGGCGGCGCTGAGAAGCTCTCGATCGGAGCAGACAAAAACCGGGACGTCGCTTCCCGCCGAACTCTTCAAGGCCAGATACCCAGCTAATTGAACTGCATCGAACGCACGCAAGGCATACCGATCGACGAGCATGGAAGCGAGGTCCAGTACGAAGTCAGTAACTGCTTGGGTAATAAACCTACCCTCGAGGTGGCGTTTGAACACCTCGAGGAGTTGAGCGGCAACTGCCGCTGGAATCTCTCCGCTTCTTTCACGTCTCCGCACAGCTGATCGGAGTTCGACTTGTGCCAACGCGAGGATGGCTAAGCGGCTTTCGCTTGCACGATCCGCCAGAGACAACAAGCGCTCCGTTCCAGGTTCACGGACATACAGCTTGACCAGAGCGCTTGTGTCCAAGTAGTAGAGTGCCAACGCTCAGCGCCTCTCACGGAGAATCGTTGAGGATAGCGGCTCGCCGCGAATCTCGATCGGACGAAACTTTGGTTCAGAATCTCCAGGTTGGCCCAGCGCTGCCTTGACCTGCGGCATCAGTCGGTTCAACCGGATGGTCGTTACCGGGAATTGCGGGGCTTTGGGGTTGGGCACCTTGCTGGTAAGAATCAATTGCTTCTTGATTGCCAAATCAAGCGTGTCCTTACGCTCGATGTCGGTCAGCATCGAGGCAATAGGTGCAAGCGGCAGAATCTCGTCTCTGAATTTCTTCAATGGAACAAAGTTCCAACCCGGTGTGGACTCTGCGCGGTCCAGAGCTCTCAGCAACTCGGCCCCGGCAGATCCAGGATCGCTGTTCGCAGCGGCGGTATTTCCAAAGTGACGCTCAGCCCCAACAATGGCAGAAGGCTGTAAGGGTGTCAGGGCGCTGGAGGGGATCAGGTCCCAATACGCACAGTCGTTGCTCTCGCGGACTTTGACGATCAGTCCCGCAACCTCATCAAATGGGAACTTATACAAAGGCTCGGTTGTCGGCTTATCGTCCACTGAAAAGTAGAGGAGCCGGGGCTTCTTGCTGAGGGAGGTCCAGCAAACCGGGGCCGCCGCCATCGCGTTTTCCAGGTCTTGACGAGTCATTGCGCGTTCGAATCGAATTTCTATTCGGCCGGATTCGGGGGACCAGTTGTTCGCCGACGCATGGTTCGGTTTCTTCCGACGATTCGCATCCAGCAAGGTAACTTGTACTTTACAGTCTTCAGGAAGGACGTAGTTGAAGTCGCACAGGATGTGCTTTAGTGGCTCACCCAGTTTTTGGGCGAATTGAGGCTCTAGCTCTTCTATTTTCATTTTTTCTCCTATATATGTTTCTAAAATAATGCTCAGGTAACCTGAGCAATTTCACCAGAGTGGGTCTCGCCGACGGTGTCAAGCTCAACCCCTTCTGAAAGCTTAGACGTTTGGTTCCTTTAAGAGGATTCAATCTATCCTACAACTTTTTTCAAGGTCCCAAGATCTCCCGCGTGAGTTGGTCCATGCGCTGTTGAACTTCCTGATATTTGTCACCGGTAGATGGGCCGGCAAATCCGGCGTGAATGGCGTGAACACCTCCATCGCGGTCAAGGAAGATTGTGGTCGGATATGCGCCAAAATTCACCAACTGCGGCAGAGTTTTTTCGATCTGGCCCTCCGCGGTGGTGCCGGCCAGCAGAAGCGGGAACGTGATGCCATACTTGGCGCGATAAATTTCAATCTGTCGCAGGTTGCGAGCGTTGTCGTCGGTGTACTCGTAGGCGAGCCCGACAATCACCAGTCCCTGCGAACGGTACTTGCCGTAGAGCTGTTCCAGAATCGGCGCCTCGTCGTGGCAGTTCGGACACCACGTGCCGAAGATGTCCACGATGACCGCTTTGCCTTTGAATTGCGCGCTGGCCTGGTCGACGGACTTGCCAGTCGAATCCGTGCCACCGAAGCGAAACGGCTGTTGCGGGTCTTTGACTCTCGTCAGCCCTCCGGCCTGCACATTGGGGTCGGCGCTGGCGACATCTTTGCTTCGTTGGGCAGTGAATGGCGTAGAGGATGCCGTCCCCGCAAGCTGCCCTTTCAAACTGCCATCCGGCTGAAAATCGCCATTCAGCACGAACACATGAATGCCGTCGAAGCGGCTCAAGTGAAAATGAGTGTGACCAGAGGAGTCGTTGTAAACAGAGCCGTGCAGCAAACCTGTATCTCCGCTGACTGGCTCGAGAATGCCGGTCACAAACACCTTGCCATCAATTGACGCCGTCTTCTGCTGCTGGAAAGTTGCCAGCGTGACCTTGTCTTCGGTCGCCCGCCCGGCCGCACGACCAGCCAGTCGCCCGCCAAGGTAGCACCCGTCCACGGCTTGCCAGGGCCGTGCTCCTGGTGCGGAACGAGCATTACCGGAATATGCACCATTCCCTTGCTGGTCTGGCGCGAGTATTCGCCTTCCATCTTTTGCGGGGAGACAAAGTGTGCCGTCAGTGTGCCATCGTAGTAGTCGAGACGGAGTGTGAGCACGGATCCATCCCACGTGGCACTGCTGAACGGCTGGCGATCGGTGTCATTCACCAGCGCTCGCACTGGTTCCTGTGCTCTCGATCTTCAGGTCGATGCCGAAGTTCACGTCGCCGGCGGAAGTTTGGATCGAGCCGTCCCATGCTCCCTCGGGTGCTTGCGCCTTCAGTCTCGCCTGCCGTTGCTGACTGAGCGCACGACAAGCAAATCACGATCAGAGCGAAAAGCACGAAGCGGCACACCCGGCCAATAGGACCCAAGAGAACTCTCCCTTAGTCATGTTGATTATCGCTTACGGAAAGACTTATGAGGTAGTGCGCAACTTCAGCAGAGAAGATACAACTAGAGCAGGGCGAAAAAGAATCGGTCTTTCCCGCCGCGGAAATGGGCTGAAGGCTGGCTAAACGACCTGGTGGTCGGTCCGGAACTGCTGTTCCAAACTTTCCATCTGGTCCTTCAGGCGGAGCTTCAGCTTCTTCAGTCGCACTTCCTCGATCTTTTCGTCTTCAGAAAGATATTTCTTCTGAATCAAATTTTCGAGGCGCTGCGAATACTGCGAGTGCTCATCCGCCAGGCGGCGGAACTCATCGTTACTTGCAAGAAGCTGATCGCGTACCTGAGTTGCCATTCAGTGAACCTCCGGAGAGATGCAAAATGCAAACGCTAGCATGAATCTCTATTCTGCTTCAAGGTTAAATTGTCGCAGATTTGTAATAGAAAAAGACAACGACAGCGCGTCTTCCGTCGGGATCTTGGTAATAGCTATTTCGTCGCCCTTGCTGGCTAAATCCAAGCTTTTCATAGAGTCGGCGCGCCGCCAGATTCGATTCCCGGACCTCCAATAGCACCGAAGTGGCTCCTCCGGACTGAGCCTTTCGAAGCAGCGCCACAATTAATTTGATGCCGACACCGCGCCTGCGTTCTTCTCGGGCGACAACCACATTTTCAATTTCCCACTCGGGGGTAGCGCGACGCGCGATTACAAAACCGACCACCTGGCTGGATTCTGCCTCAGCGATGGCGACCAACGCAATTCGCGGTGGAGCGCCAGCGGCAAACAATGCGTCGTATTCGCGCTCGGCCCAGTGTGCTGCTGTTTCGGTCTGCTGCTCGAGCGCACGAATCGAAGGCACGTCGTCAGGAGTAGCGGGACGGATCAGCACTACGTCTTCTTCGTCGCCGACGAAAATATTTCGGCGTCGGATCGCCGGATGTAATTGACATCGACGGTCGCGGGATCGGCAGTGTTTCCACTCGTTAGCTTGCGCAGACCGATGCGACCAATATCCCCGGCATGGAGTGGCGCTACCAAATGAACGCTTCGGTTCGCGGCTCGCAGTTTTTCCGCGATGTACTCATCCACCGCGAGAAGACCACCGGCGACCGCTGAAGGTTGCCCAGCAAGTTCGTCCAGCTTCGCGATGTACTCACTCAGCAGAAACATGCCTCCGGAATTAAGGCCGATATTTACCGACGTAAATTTCACCTCGGCCGGCATCCAAAATGGCAGTCGCAACTTCGCCTCGGCCATGCGTAAGCACCAAGGCTTCCAGCATGGAGACGGTTGCCAGCGGCTTGCGCAGCACTTCGCAAAGGCCTTTCACCGTGGACAGACCAACCCGCAAACCGGTAAACGAGCCGGGGCCCGAGACCACGACAAAGCCATCGACTTCAGCCTTATTGAGACCGTGTTGCTGGAGCAGCCTCTGCGATGCGCGGCAGCAACTGCGCCGAGTAGGTGCCGCCTTCGAGTGAAGTCAGTTGCAGAACTTCGAAACTATCACCGTCGCCACGGCACAGCGCGATACTTCCCTTGCGGCCCGAAGTATCGACCGAGACAATCAGCATCGTCAGACGCCCAGGGGAGCGTCTTCCACCAGTTCCAGCAGGACGCCACCAGAGCTGGAAGGATGCACGAAAACGTAGAGATGTCCACCCGCGCCAATCTTGATATCGTCCGAGATCAGACGCGTTCCCGCCGCTTTCAGCCGCTCCACCGTGCCGGCGAGATCGTTGACGTGCAACGCGACGTGATGCAGACCCTCGCCGCGCTTGGCCAGGAACTTCGCCAATGGGCGAGTCGGGCGAAGTCGGCTCCAGCAACTCGATGCGGCTCTCGCCGACCGGCACCATCGCCAGCCGCACCTTCTCCGCTTCGACGGTCTCTTCGGGCATCACTTGCAACCCGAGCTTCTCGTAGAATTTCTTGGCTTCCGCCAGCGACTTCACCGCAATACCAAGATGGTCGATTTGACTCATTCTGGCTTCCCCAAATTCTCGCACGATCTTCTCCACCAGAGAATACGGGTCGCGCTTATGTTCGGCAACTTCCGCCGCATAGCGCGTCGGCCTCGCCCTCGCTCAGATAATAGTGACAGCACGCGCTGGAAAAGGGCATCGCGCAGCATCTCGGCGATTCGCTCGCGCCAGTTCTCGATACGGCGGGTGCGTGCGCGGTCGCTCCTGCTCAAGATACGCGCGATACTTTTCGATGGCCTGCAAGCAGTTCCGCGATGCCCCGTTCCGTTGCTGGCCACCGTCTTCACAATCGGCGGCGTCCAATTGTCGTTGCGCACGGCCAGCGATCTGCATGGCGCGAATCTCACGCTCCACGCGTTCGGCGCCATCGCGGTCGGACTTGTTGATGACGAAGATGTCGGCGATCTCCATGATGCCGGCCTTGATGGTCTGCACATCGTCGCCCATGCCGGGCACCAGCACGACGATGGTCACATCCGCCAGGCGAACGATGTCCACCTCGTCCTGGCCCACACCGACCGTCTCGATCATCACCAGGTCGCGGCCGCTGGCATCGAGCACCGTCGCGACATCGGCGGTGGTGCTGGCCAACCCACCAAGCGATCCGCGCGTGGCCATGCTGCGGATGTAGATTCCGGGGTCGGCATGATGCGACTGCATGCGAATGCGGTCGCCCAGAATTGCGCCGCCGCTGAACGGGCTGGTGGGATCGACAGCGACAATGCCAACCGTCTTGCCTTGCTTGCGATACGCGTGCGCAACCTGATCCACCAGCGTGCTCTTGCCCGCACCCGGAGAACCCGTCAGGCCCAGCAGCAGGGCCTTGCCGCTGTAGGGAAAGAGCGCTTTCAAGCAGTTCGGTGGATTGCGCGGTGTGGTTTTCGACTATGGAAATGGCGCGCGCCAATGCACGCGGTTCTCCCGCGCGAATTCGGCGGACAAGTTCCTGAATGTGACTGTTTGAGGTCAAGGGTTAGCTTACCAATAGACAAGCTTACCAGCAGTTTAAGAGGTCACACGCCCGTGTGACGATGGCGAGTACGCCTAAGGCGGATGGCTCAGTCTGCGTACGATGATTCAATCCTTCAGGATCTGCCGCGCGATCACCAGCCGCTGGATCTCGCTGGTGCCTTCGCCGATGGTGCACAGCTTCACATCGCGATAAAACTTCTCGGCGGGATAGTCCTTGATGAATCCGTAGCCGCCGTGAATCTGCACGCACTCGTTGGCGCAACGCACCGCGACCTCGCTGGTGTAGAGCTTCGCCATCGACGACTCCAGCGTGGTCTTCATGCCGGCGTCTTTCATCGCGGCGGCGCGATGGGTCAGCAGGCGAGCAGCGTCGATTTCGGTCGCCAGGTCGGCCAGCTTGAACGCGATGGCCTGAAACTCGCTGATCGGCTTGCCGAACTGTTTGCGCTCCTTCGAATAGTTCAGCGCGGCTTCGTAAGCGCCCTGCGCCATGCCCAGCCCCAGCGCGGCGATCGAGATGCGGCCGCCATCGAGAACCTTCATCGCGTCAACGAAGCCGTCGCCTTCGTGGCCCAGCAGATTCTCGACAGGAATCTCGCAGTCTTCGAAGATCAACTCCGAGGTGTCGCTGGCGCGCAGGCCCAGCTTGTTCTCCTTCTTGCCGGATCGAAATCCCTTTGTTCCCTTTCTCCACCACGAACGCCGACAGTCCGTGCGTGTGCGCCGTCTTGTCGGTAACCGCGATGACGACCGCGACGTCGGCGTAGTGGCCGTTGGTGATGAACGTCTTGGTGCCGTTCAGCACCCAGTTGTCTGCCTCGACGCACGGCGGTGCAGCGGGCGCCGCCTGCATCGGAGCCTGCGCCCGGCTCCGTTAGACCCCACGCGCCGATGAACTCACCGGTGGCCAGCTTGGGAATGTACTTCCGCTTCTGCTCGTCGTTGCCGGCGACGAAGATGTGATTCGAGCACAGCGAAGTGTGCGCCGCCACGATGATGCCGACGGATCCGTCCACGCGCGACAGTTCTTCGACAGCGGTGACGTACTCCACGTAGCCCATGCCAGCGCCGCCGTACTCGGTGGGAAAGATAGTGCCCATCAGCCCCAGCTTGCCCAGTTCCTTAATGGTCTCCAAAGGAAAGGTGCCGGGTTCGTCCCACTTCATGACGTTGGGCGCGATCTCGCGTTCCGCGAAGTCGCGCACCATTTTCTTCAGTTGCAGTTGTTCGTCCGAAAGCTGGAAATCCAAGTAATTCCTCCGAGTAATGGAAAGCGACGACGGTTCTTGAGTGGGTGCACCTGTCGGCCCGCGCACAAAGGGGAAACAGGCGGTTATAACACAGGGGATGGAGTGCAGCGAAATTTAGGCTAATTCGAAGGTTGCTGTGGTGCGCGCATGGCTTTGCCTTCCATGACCGTACTCCACCCTCCGCTAGGCGTGGCCACTTCAGATTTGAACGTGTATGACGTGGGAGAGATGAGTGTGATTGTATAACGTCCGTTCACGGTAGCGCCGTTTAATTTCTCTTCCGCGGTCCATGTCCAGATGTTGCCCTGAACATGGCCGACCGCGATCTGATGTTCCCCGAGGCTGTTATAAGCGTTGTAAGTGTAAGTCTTATCGCCCGGGTTGTACTCCATCACTCGCATGCCACGAATATTGCCCATGGGTGACTTCATGGAAGAATGGGTTTCGACGAAAAAGCTGCCCGGCACCCACTCGCTGTGCTCGGTTGAAGTAAAAGATCCGGCGGGAGCCGTCGGACTCACCTTCATGGTGCCCTCTAACTTCCAATCGCCAACGAAGTAGCCCATCATCTGCTGCGCCTCACTCGGGGCGGGCGCCTGCTGAGGGGCTTGCGCAAGCATCAGACAGGTCGAGAAGAAACAAGCTGCTAGCAATGCAACGATGAATTTCATGGGAAGCTCTCTTTCGCAGCGATCGGTAATGCCTATCGAACAGCAATGTCGCGGTGGAGAAATGCTAGCACGAGCGCTGCGTTGGCTCGTTGAATGGGCAGAGGCAAGCCCAGTAACGCGATTCGACATTCTTAAAGTCTTAGTGTGTTGCAACAGCGGCGTTGACCACTAACATCCACCCGCTGCCACCACGCACCAGCAGGTCCTTCTCGGATTCAAGTTCAATCTGTCCCACGGGATCGGCGCTTCCGTTGTGTGTTAACTTCACATCACTCATTCCGTACACGCCACATGCCGAAGTCGAAAATACCCAGAGAGCCTGCTCGCTGTCGTTACCATTCGTGACCGGGCAGTCGGAGTCCGATCCCGGTGTAAGCCTTCCCCAGACTCCTGATCCCGTATACCTGCCGACGATTCCAGTACTCGAACCCACTACGCCGCGTCCGCGATTCACCACATCGCCTCCCACCTGTTTGGTGGTCCACACATCCGACGACTCGGAGTCCGATTGATTGCCCATGGGAAGTTTCGCGTCAAAAATACTCTCCGTGGATGCCAAGGCGCGCAGGTTAACTGACACGTGGATCACTTCTCCATGATCTTGGACCTGATCGAAGGTGACTGCAATCCGAGAGCCGGCCACTCCCGGCTGGCTCACGGCAACCACGTGTCCCACCACGTGGGACCCTGACTTGATTTGGCCGCCCGATGGTAAGGGCACATCTTGCATGATTTTTCCTTCGAGTTTTTCGCCGGGTTTGTCCTTCTTAGCGTTTAGTGTGGAGTTCAACATCACAGGCAACACAGTGCCAGCGGGAAGGTCCTGGGCGGCCAGCATGCTTGCGGACCATAGAACAGCGGCGGCGAGTTTGAGCCAGAGCATGGGGAAATTATGATCGAACGGCAATCCAACAATTTACATCGATGCGACATCCGTCGTGATTAAAATTCAACAACAAAAGCCTACTTGCCCATCACCAGCTTGGCGATTGTCTGGAGTTGCATATTCGACGTGCCTTCGTAGATCTTGCCGATCTTCGAATCGCGGAAGAATTTCTCCACCGGATAGTCCTTGGTGAAGCCGTATCCGCCGTAGATCTCGACGCAGAGCGAGGCCACGCGCTCGGCAACCTGCGAGGTATAGAGCTTGGTCATCGCCGCTTCCTTCACGAAGTTCATGCCGGCATCCTTCATGCGAGCGCAGTTGTAAAGCAGCATACGGGCCGCCTCGATCTCGGTGGCCATCTGCGCGATCTGGAACTGGATACCCTGGAACTCCGCGATAGCGCGGCCGAACTGCTTGCGCTCCTGCGCGTACTTGACGGCGAATTCCCAGGCGCCGCGCGCCAGCCCAAGCATCTGCGCGCCAATACCGATGCGGCCTTCGTTTAGTGTCTCGATGGCGATCTTGTATCCCTTGCCGACTTCGCCCAGCACATTGTTCTTGGGCACGCGGCAGTCTTCCAGAATCAACTCGCAGGTGCTGGAGGCGCGGATGCCGAGCTTGTCTTCCTTCTTGCCGACAGTGAATCCGGGAAAGCTTTTCTCGACGATGAAGGCGGTGATGCCTTTATATCCGGCAGCGGGATCGACCGTGGCCAGCAGGATGAAGACTCCGGCTTCCTTGCCATTGGTGATCCAAAGTTTCTGGCCATTCAGGACGTACTCGTTGCCTTTCAACTCCGCCTTGGTCTGCAAAGCGAAAGCGTCGGAACCCGAACCAGCCTCGCTCAACGCATAGGCGCCTACCGTATCGCTGCACATGCGAGGCAGATAGCGCTTCCTTTGCTCTTCCGTCGTCCAGCGCAAGAGCGCATTGTTGACCAGCGTATTCTGGACGTCCACGATGACCCCAGCGGAAGGATCAACGCGTGACAACTCCTCGACTGCGAGGATTGCCTCGAAGAAGGTGCCGCCTCCGCCGCCGTATTGCTCAGGAACTTCAATGCCCATCAACCCCAGTTGAAAGAACTGGTCGATGAGCTTGGGCTCGAAGACGCCCTTCTCGTCCATCTCCTTGACGTGGGGCCGAACGCTTTCGTCCGCGAACTGGCGAATCGTGTCGCGGAAAAGTACTTCGTCTTCGGTGAGCGAAACGAGGGGGGCGGGTGCGGAGGGGACAAGGTGCGCAACAGCTTCTGACATAAGGGCAGTCCTTCCAGGATGAGGTAGGAAACCTTCGATTTTAGCACTCGCGAGGGGGGACCGATCAGACCACCGGGCACCCCACGAAAAAAGTGAAAAAATCAAGAATCTACTCGACTTCGTGCTTGGCGGTGTAGCCGTCGCGCGCCGCAATCGTGTATTTGATGTCGTGGTTCTTCTCGTCCTTGATGATCAGCGGTTTGTTATCGGGTCCAACCAGTTCCACCTTCAACTTGCGATAGGTGCCGTCTTGTTTGGCGTTGGTGGGCTTATAAGTGATGGTGTATTGATTGCGAATGGCCTGGGCAACTTCGCGGAAAATGTCGGGCATTTCACCCATCAGCCGCGGAGCGTAGCTGCGTCCGCCGGTCATCCTGGCGAAGGTTGCCATCTGGTTCTTCGCCTGCACGTAGTCCATCAATGCCATGGAAACATTGGGATTCGAGCCAGCCATTGCGTCCACCATTTCCAGGTAGGCTTCGCCGGTACAAATCGTATAGATGGTCACGTTCGGCGTGGCCTTAACTTTCTTAAGAATCGTATCGAGAGTGATCTTGCTGAAGGTGTCGCGCCCGCTGGCGACCACGACCAGTTCCTTGTGGCCGGGAATACGATCCAGCCGATCCAGCGTGTCATACATGGCATCGAAGATGTTCGTCTCGCTGAAACCGGGAATGCGCAGCATGTTAAGCGCGCCAAAGACCGCTTGTTTGTCCTGGGTGAAATCCAGCAGGATGTGCGTCTTCATGTCGAACTCTTCGATAGCTACCCAGTCTTGCGGCTGCAGATTCGAGGCAAAGGTGTATGAGGCATTCAGCGCGTCATACATGAAGTTGTAATTGGTGGCCGCGAATTCAACCAGCAGTACGGCCGTGATGGGCGCCTTGCTCATGGTGACGCTCTGGATTTTCTGGGGAACCCCATCTTCGTAAATCTTGAAGTGCTCCTTCGCCACCTCTTCCGGCAACGCCAGCGGACGGCCGTCCTTCTGCAAGACGCGCGCATCCACGCTCACCACCGGAACGTCGACGTGTAACGAGTATTGCGGATTATCAGTAGGCTGTTTCGGCTTGGGCGGAGGAGGCGCTTCCTCCGTATCCGGCTTCTTGGGCACGGCGATGGAGCCGGATTCCCCCGCTGGACCTCCGGCTTCGGCAGGCATCTGTTCTTGCTGGCTCTTGGTTGGCTGTGATTGCGTTTGTGTTCCCGAGTCGCTACTGCTGGAGGATTGGGCACATCCGGGTATGGCGAACCAAAGAAGGCCCGCTACTAGCACGATAACGGACATGCAAAGGGGACTGGTAGCGACAGGTGAAATACCAGAACAATTAAGGTGTTTCTCAGAATACATCAGGATGCCTCTTAGGCCGGACTGTCTGTTAGTATAAATGCAAATTCAGGCCCTTTGACTCGCTGCGGTCCGCAGAAAAGTGCCCAAGTGCTAACGTCAGAAGCACTGTCACCGTCCAAGCGACAACCGTGGCTGCCTATTAGCGACGCTTTTGGGCGTATTGGGGATCGCCGATCTTGGTGGCAAAGCCCTACCGCGGCTTAAGTAAGGGATGAGGAACATGTTGCGCACCGCCGTCTCGTTGGTACTACTGTGCTTCACTGCACTGGCGACTCTCGCCGCCGAAAAGCCAAAAGTGCCAATCATGCCGGAAGATCAGGTCAAGGCCGGTATGCATGGGGTCGCCTACACCGTCTTCGAAGGCGTCACTCCTGAGCCGATCGATGTCGAGATTCTTGGCGTATTGCGCAACATGGCCGGCCCAAAAGCCGACGTGATCCTGGCGCGGCTGCACGGCAAGAAAGTGGAGTATTTCGGCGTAGTCGCCGGCATGAGCGGCAGTCCGGTTTACATTGACGGCAAACTCGTCGGCGCCATCGCTTATCGAATTGGCGAGTTTTCGAAAGAGCCCATCGCCGGTATCACTCCGGCGAGTTCCATGCTCGAAATCGATGCCATGGACAAGACGTCCGCACCAGAAGAGGCGCGGGGACGATCGGATGGCAAGCAGGAGGCAGCCCGAACTTCGGGACCTGGCTTGACTGCCAGCGCTGCCAATGAACCAGACCCGGACTACGCGAACCTGCTGAAGCCCATCGAGACTCCGCTGGTCTTCACCGGATTCAGCGAAAACACTCTGCGGCTGTTCTCGAAGGATTTTGCCGCGGCCGGCGTGGTACCGGTCATGGGCGCCGGTTCGGTCAGCAATGACAAGCAGCCGGAACCGCTGGTGCCGGGCTCGGCCGTCAGCGCCATTCTGGTGCGCGGCGACATGAACATCGCCGGCACTTGCACCGTCACCTATCTCGACGACACTCATTTGCTGGCCTGCGGCCATCCGTTGCTGCAGTCGGGCAATGTCGATATGCCAATGACCAAGGCGACGGTGCTGGCTACTCTGCCTTCGCCGCAGAATTCCTTCAAGATCGTCAACAGCACCGAGTCTGTCGGCACGTTCGTACAGGACCGGCGGGCCGGCATCATGGGACGATTCGATCGCGAACCGCACATGATTCCGGTGACCCTCACTTTCAACGGCGTCTCCCATCCCAAGCAGTTTCATTACGAAGTCCTGAACAATGCCAAGGTCACGCCAGCGGCAATGATGGCTACGGTGTTCAATGCTATCCAGGGAATGAATGAGTACGGCGAGGACACGACCTATCGTTTGCAGGGCGATATTGACGTTCTGGGCTATCCCAAGTTGCGCGTGCAGAATATGTACGCTCCGCTCGATGGCACCACTCCGACGGCTTACGGCATAGCACTCTCCATCGGCGAGCACTTTAGCCGAATCTTCGAGAATCCTTACGCGACGCCAAAGATCGATGGTGTGGAATTGAACTTCGACCTGGTTCCCGATCGGCGTTCCGCGCGTCTGGAGACGGCACGCACCGATGTCACCGAAGCTCGTCCCGGCGATGAAATTACCATCGAGACCCTGCTGCGGCCGTATCGCGGAGAAAGCATCTTGCGCCAGATTCCGATGAAGATTCCGACCTCCACCCCCAAGGGCACGCTGCGCATTCTGGTCAGCGATGGCGACACGCTCGACAAAATGCGCCGGGTTTCGGGTCCCATGAGCCGGCGCCTCGATCTGGGCTCCACGATTGCTCTGCTCAACAAAGAGCACACCAACTCTGAGCTTTACGTCTCTTTGCTGGAGGCGAACCCGCAAGCCATGGTGGACGACAAGGTGATGCCGACATTGCCGCTGTCTGTGATGAACGTGATGGATGGCATGCGCGGTACCCAGGACATGATCGTCGTGGGCGAATCTGCCGTGGATGAAGCGTCCACTCCCGTGGACTACGTGGTGACTGGCTCGCAGATCATCACGCTGACGATTAAGTAGGTAGCAGCTCTCGGCCGTCAGCCGTCGGCCGTTACAACTCTCAATGCTGGGGGCACGTCAGTATCGGCCTCCGGATCCAAAAGTAGCAGTAGCGTGCCTACGCTGCCTACGGAAGACGTAGAGCAAATCTCCTCGGCCATTCCAGATTCGGCCTAAAGCCCCCACCTTGACCTTAGCGCGAACAAAGGCGGCTTCGGCTTCGACCCGACGCGTGTCCCCGAACGCGGCAAGACGAAATGTCGCGGCATTGCTCTCTTAATGCCCTGCGTTTTGACGACGACGAAACGCCTCTGACCGGCCAAAGTTGATCATATTGCAAGCTAAATACTTGTCCGTCATATGTTTGAACGATCATACAAAACTCATCTGCAAATCATCCCGTAACCATTGAAGCAAAAGCGAAACGGGCGCATTGTCGCTCACAAGAGCGGGAAATTAGGCAGGCAGTGCTTCAGGGCCCCGCTCTTTCGAGGCTTATCCGGAGGGGAGCAAAAATTCCCCTCCGGATGCCGGTGACACCCGAAGCGAGAGGGCGCCCTTGCGAAGCGCGTTGCCAAGGATCGAAGCCAGCGGAGGTCGTTATGAAAGGCCAGACAACGGTGCACGCTAGGCAACTGGAAGAGATGGCCTTATTTCTCGATGACCATCCTGGCTTTTCGCCCGAGCTGAAGGGCGAGGATGCGCTTGTTTATGGCTTCCGCATAGGCGCTAGCTTTCTCAGCATCGCCGGGATGATAAGGCTCATCGCCGCCCGGCCACACTTCGATGCCGGCCAGACAACGTTGCTGCTGGCTCTACCGAGCGCGTCCGCTCCAACAGGGTGAACGTGGGCAATCGTTCCCCAATCACGATCGTGATGGGCTCGAAGAAGAGGTCGAGAGAAGTCATAGGTTTTTTTGATTTTTGGTTAGGGAGAAGCGTTGTGGTTCTGGCCGAGTTACGCGCGCACTCCCGGTGAGGGGCAGCTTCCGCGGTGAAGTTGCCCCCCTCGCTAAATCGAGAATCATCGCCGCCACCTACCTATATGACCACAAGGAGGTCAGCATGAAACAAGTAGCGTTGTTTGCAACCATGATCCTGACCTTGGCGATGTACGCCAGCACACAGGATTCAATCCCCGATGGTCAACCTGGCGTCCAACTCCAATCTAGCGGCGAGTCCTCGGCCCCGGATGCTCCAGCCAAGTCGCTCCCGCTGTGGAAGTATAGCGTCAAGGCTAGCCGAGGCGCCGCTGACGCCACCTTCACGGGCATGATGGTAGGTACCGACCCGATCAAAGCTAAACCCGCCGTCACCGAGGTCCACACCTACTTGATTTCCGTGAAGATGCAATTCAAGGATTCGAACCATACCTTCGACCCGACGGAGCTTAACGATTGTCTTGTGGATAACAACAAACCCCCAAAGCAGATCTCCGTGCTCGACGCGGCGTTCAACTCGCCGATTTTCCAGCTTTACGCCTATCCCAAGCTGGTTAACGACAACGTGATGAATGGAATTCCCGGCGGCAAGACGCAGTATGGCGATTTCTTTCAGCGCGCCAACTTCTGGTCGACCGTCAAGGGGACGAAATATCAGGTGCTGCTGTCGCCGGTGGATAAAAACACCGACCTTGCAACTGTGGAGATTGGAATCGGCACAGGCCGGAGCGGCCAGTACAACTTTCAGAAGGCGTGCAGCTGGGTTGGCCAGGTCGATCTCACCTGGTTCGACCTTCAGATACGCAACAACTTGCTGCCGGCCCTTAAAGCTGTCGATCCCACCGCTTTCCCCATCTTCCTGCTCGATAGCGTAATGGTATGTCCCAGCCCGTTCACCTATTGCATTGCCGGCTATCACAGCTCGTTCAAAGATACAAACGGCGATATCCAGACCTACGCGGTGGCCGATTTCGATCGTTCGGGTCTTTTGGATCAGCCGCCCAACAGCTACGCCGATGTCTTCACGCTGAGTCACGAGGTGGTTGAGTGGATGGACGATCCCATCGTCAGCGAATTCGGCAATAACCTGACGCCCGGCAATCCCACCCCGAAATGGGGAAGCGACACGCAAAAAGTCGGCCAGATTCCTGCCGGATATTGCGAGGATATTCTCGAGGTGGGCGACCCGTTGAGCCAGCCACCGCCTGCCCTGAAACCCTTCACAGTCAATCTCAATAACTTTACCTACCATCTCCAAGAAGCGGCGTACTTCTGGTGGTTCTACGGTGAGAAGGCTTCCATAGGAACCAATGGCGCAGGCAGTACGGCTGGCGCCCCTTGGTTCTCCAATCATGGCAGCCTAACGAGCGACGCCGGGCCAATACCGGTCTGCCAGAACGGCATCTGGCACGGCCAATAATGCCGGGCGTCGGGTGCCCACCCAAGCTTCCGTTGCTTGGGTAGGAATTTCGAGAAGGAGCAGCTTCCGCGGTGAAGTTGCTCCTTGCTTCAGAGAATCATCGTTGCCACAACCAATGACCAAAGGAGGTCAAACGCCATGAACAACTATCTTGCCACGAGTCCAAGTAATGACTATCATGACTATGGTGACCATATCTATTGGAGGCGCGGCATGGACACGCATGCATGGACGGTTGCCGAGGCTAAGGCAAAGTTTAGTGAAGTAATCGACAAGGCGGAATCCGATGGGCCACAGACCATCACTCGAAACGGACGGCGCACGGTGGTGGTTGTGGCGGCGGAGGAATGGGAGCGAAAGACGAAACGCAAAGGCAACCTTGCCGAATTCTTTGCCGCCTCTCCGCTTCGCGGTTCCGGGGCAAAGGTTAAACGTATGACGGGCCGTCCGCGCAGCGCCGGCCTGTGAGCTTCCTGCTGGACACCAACGTGGTTTCCGAGTGGATGAATCCACGGCCCAACCCCGGCGTGGTTGCCTGGCTCGCCGACGTGGACGAAGATCGCACTTTCCTGAGTGTCATCACCCTAACGGAACTACGCTACGGAATCGATCGCATGGCAGCAGGCAATCGGAGGAAACGGCTGGACGAGTGGTTGGGCGAAGAACTGCCGGTGCGCTTCGAAGGAAGGATTCTTCTAATCAGCCCTCAGATCGCCGATACATGTGGGAAGATTGTGGCGCGCAGCGAGGCCGTGGGGCGCCGGATGGAAGTAATGGACGCGTTCCTCGCCGCAACCGCGGAGGTCCATCGCCTGACGGTGGTAACGCGTAACGCCTCCGACTTTCAATCCGCGCTTAGAAATGTTCTGAACCCCTGGACCTGACCCGCTATTGGCACTCGGTCGGTGCACGCTGCACAACCCCGCGTGTGTTACGCTTTTGTTATCCCTGCCAATCGGCCAATCAGGATTCATGATGAAAGTGCTTCGACTGGCGCTCTTCTGCCCGTTGCTTGCGGCGATGTGTTGGGCACAAGGGACGCGCACCTGGGAACAAACTAAGTACGACGAATTCGAAAAAGGTACCAGCTACGGCGTCGCTATCTGCAGCGACGGAACCCTCACGCTCGCACCTGGGTTCAGAGCTCTCTACACCTCGCCGTCAACCTATCTGTGGGGCCTTGCCGCGGATGCGCAGGGAAATGCCTATGCCGCCGCGGGATCGCCAGCGCGCGTTTACAAGCTGACTCCGGACGGCAAAGCCAGCATCATTTTCGCTCCTCAGGAATTGCAGGTGCAGGCATTGGTAGTCGATGCCAGCGGCATCATCTACGCGGCCACCTCGCCCGATGGCAAGGTGTACAAAATCGTCCATGGCGGCCCGGCGCCCGGCAAGAGTCCCGAGGGTGCGCATACCACTGCGGAAGTTGCCGCGGCACAGGAAGGCGCGAAGCCGGGACCGGCAGGCGAGTCTCCTCGAACTTCGGTCGCGGTCGATTCCAGCTATACCGCCAGCGTATTCTTCGATCCCAAGACAAAATACATTTGGGCCCTCGCCCTCGATCGCCAGAGACAGCTGTATGTCGGGACCGGAGATCGCGGGGAGATCTTCCGAGTAGATCGCGATGGCAACGGCAAGCTGTTTTTCAAAAGCGACGAGGCGCAAATCCGCGCCCTAGATTTCGACAACTCGGGCAACCTGATCGCGGGGACCGACGGCAGCGGGCTCATCTATCGCATCACTCCACAAGGCGAAGGCTTCGTACTTTATAGCGCGCCCAAGAAGGAGATCACCGCAGTCGCGGTCGATGGACAAGGCAACATCTACGCAGCCGGAGCTGGCGAAAAACGTGGGACCGCTTCGCCAGCTACGCCACTGGCAAGCCCAGGTCTCGCGACCGCCGCACCAGCTAGTGGTGGAACGGTTATCGCGCTGGGCGCCCAAGGCAGTTCGGCGGGACCTGGCAGTTCCCCTTCCACCTTCACGGCAATTCCCTACCCCAACGTGAGCAACCTCGGCGGCTCCGAGGTGTACCGTATCGCGCCCGACGGTTCACCGAAGACGATGTGGTCGTCGCACGAAGATTTGGTTTACGCACTGGCGTTTGACCAAGCGGGACACCTGCTGGCCGGCACCGGCAATCGAGGCAAGATCTACGTAATCGGCAGCAACGACTACACCGATCTCGCCAAGGCCAGCGCCAATCAGGTGACCGCCTTCGCGCGTGCCCCGAATGGCGGCCTGTACGCGGCCACCAGCAACCTGGGTAAAGTTTTTCTCCTCGGCCCAAACCCGGTGGCAGAGGGGATGTACGAAAGCGACGTCTTTGACGCAAAAAACTTCTCCCAATGGGGACGCGTGGAGGTTCGTGGCAAAGGCAGCTACGATCTATTCGCGCGCAGCGGCAACGTAGACAATCCCGACCGGAACTGGAGCCTGTGGAAGCAGGTCGAGCTGCAGAAGGACCTTCCGGTGGATGCGCCGTCGGCGCGCTTCATTCAGTGGAAGGCAGTACTGCATCCAGGTAAACCAGCGGCCTCCATTGAAAGCGTCACCCTGAATTATCTGCCTAAGAACGTCGCTCCCGAGGTGGAAGATGTGACCGTCATCGTCGGCTCGCGGGTCCCGGAAGGCACGCACAGCGAACCGGAGAGTTCTACGGCCAATCCTTATGCCGCGCCCGTCCCAATGGTCCACGACAAACATTCCATCGCGGTGAAGTGGAAGGCGCATGATGAAAATGACGACTCGCTGATTTACAGCATTTATTATCGCGGTGACGGCGAAAGCCGCTGGAAGCTGTTGCGCGACGGGATTGAGGAACGGTTCGTGAACTTGGACTCCGATCTCTTTCCTGACGGAGGGTACACCATTCGCGTCGTCGCCTCAGATGCGCCTTCTCACTCGCCCGAGGATACCTTGACGGGCGAGAGTACCAGCCCGCGCTTTGAGGTGGATAACACCCCGCCTCATATTGAGGCGCTGAACGCCAAGGTCGAAGGAAACAAGCTACACGTGACCTTCCGTGCGGTGGATAGCTTTTCGCCCATTAGCCACGCCGAGTACTCGCTGGATGCGGGGGATTGGCAAACCGTCGACCCGGTAGGGAAGATCTCCGATTACAAAGTTGAGAACTACGATTTCAACGTGCCGATTGCGGTGGCGGGCGCGACTGAGAATGGGAGCAAGGATGCGGGTACGAGTAAGCGCATTAGTGTCAGCTCGGCGGAGGAGCACACGCTGGTCATCCGCGTTTATGATCGCTTCGAGAACGTGGGAATCAGCAAGAGCGTAGTGAAGGCAGCGAGGGGACAATGATTTCTTCCAACTATAGGGGTCCTTCGACTCCGCGCGAGCGAAAGAAGCTCGCGCTGCGCTTGACAGGATGACAAACGGTTACTCTGCAAGTGTTACTCTGGCGCGCACCTCCCCATGAACCTTCGCGCTATTGTCGATCTGCTCGCTCTGCTGGCCTGCTCCGTGTACGGCACCATTCCGCTGTTCTGGCTTGTGGTTCATCCCTTTGTGAAGCGCTGGCGCGCAAGCGGGAGGCGCGCCTACGCTTTCGTCGTTCCGGTGTGGGGCGGATTTATCGCAATTGCTTTTGGATTGATGTGGCCGTTTCGCTCGGCGCACTTTTATGCGAATTGGTTTGCCTGGGCGCCCGCATCCATCTTTTTTCTTCTGGGTTTCTCGATTTACCGCGCGGCGTTTCGGAGATTCGACCGCGCTCAGATTTCCGGTTTGGCGGAACTGGAGCCGGACCGTCATCGCCAGCAATTAATCACGACCGGTATTCGCGCGCGTGTGCGCCATCCAATTTATCTGGGTCATCTCTGCGAGATCGTCGGCTGGTGCATCGGAACTGGGCTAGTCGCGTTGTATGCGATGGCGATCTTGGCCGTGATCACTGGGGCGGTGATGATCCGCATGGAAGATCGCGAGTTGGAAGCGCGATTTGGGGAAACTTTTCGTCTGTACCGTAGGAGAGTGCCTGCAGTCGTGCCAAGAATGCGAAAGAATTAACTGCGGCCGTGGTCAGGCCGCTTTTAGCTACAATGAACCTTCGTTGAGCTTGCCGAATGCAATTTGAACTCTTTGTCGCGGCGCGTTATCTGCGGGCCAAACGGCGCCAGGCCGTGATTGGGGTCATTACCGTAATTTCCATTCTCGGGGTAGCGGCGGGCGTGGCGTCGCTCATCATCGCGCTAGCCATCAACAACGGATTCCGCCAGGACTTGCAGGAGCGGCTCCTGGGCTCGACCTCGCATATCAACTTGCTGCGCGTTGAAAGCGATGGCATCCGCCACTGGCAAGGCCTGCTGGCCCGACTGCAGAAGCAGCCCCACGTCGTGGCCGGCGCGCCCGCGATCTACGAGCAGGTATTGATTTCGCGCGGAGCCCGCGCCCAAGGGGCGATTCTGAAGGGCATCATCCCGCAAGACGAGCGCAGGGTCAGCGACATCCTCGATACCATCACGAGCGGATCAGCCGACAGTCTCGAAAAACCAACAGAACAAAAAGAAGATCGGGGCGCAAGTTCTCCGCCTGACCCCGACGAGCCTAACCCACTTTCCGCGCGCGTCACCGCGTCTTTGCCGCCGATTATTCTGGGCAAGGATATGGCCGATCAACTGGGCGCAGCAGTTGGGTCGGTTGTGACCGTCACCAGTCCGCAAGGGGAGCTGACGCCCTTCGGCATTGTTCCCAAGTACAAGCGATTTAAAGTCACGGGAATCTTCTCGTCGAGTTTCTATGAATACGACAGTTCGTGGGCCTTCATCCCGCTCGCCGATGCTCAGAAGCTTTTCGACCTGGGCGATGTTGTGTCTGTGCTGGAATTCAAGATCGACGATATCTACAACGCGCCGGAGATTGCTCGAAAGCTGGAGGCCGCTGCCGGCAAGGGTTTCATGTCGACCAACTGGATCGAGCAGAACCGCGCAATCTTTCACGCCCTGCGGCTGGAGCGGGTGGTGACGTTTATCACCATCGGACTGATTGTCTTCGTTGCCGCGCTGAACATTTTGATCTCGCTGATCATGATGGTAATGGAGAAGACGCGCGACATCGCGGTGCTGGTTTCGATGGGCGCCAAGAAGCGGCAGATCCGGCGCATCTTTATCTATCAGGGGATACTGATTGGAGTGATCGGGACGGTGCTGGGGCTGATTGCGGGGTATTTCCTCTCGTGGGCAGCCGGGCACTACCACCTGTTATCGCTATCCGCGGAAGTTTATTCCATCGATTATGTGCCGTTCGCGCCGCGCGTCCTCGATGGGGTGCTGGTGGCGAGTATCTCCATGGGCGTTTCTTTCATTGCGACCCTGTATCCCTCCTGGTCGGCCGCCAGCGTTCTGCCCGCCGAGGCGTTGCGGTACGAATGAGGGTTCGCGGAAGCGCCAATGTGATGCTAAAATGTATCACATGACAAAAGCTTCGCTTCGCGACTTGCGCTACGAATTTAAGAAGATCGAACGGCTCTTGCGCCAGGGCCAAGAGATCCAAATCACCAAGCGCCGGCGTGTGATTGCTCGTCTGGTTCCTGAAAACACTCAGTCTTCGGCTGAGCTTCCCGACTTCCAGGCACGCATGCGCGCTATTTATGGAGACAAGGTGTTGGCGGTTAGCGGCGCTGATCTGATACGTGAAGATCGGAACAGATATTGAAGATATATCTCGACACCAGCTTTCTTATCTCTTTGTACAGTCCAGACGTCAACTCCGGGATCGCAGCACGTACGATGCACATCTCCAAAGGTGATCGCTTGGTCAGCACCGTAGGGGAATTGGAATTCGTGAATGCTCTGGGCCTTCGCGTGTTTCGGAAGGTAGTATCGGCTGCACAAGCGCAAGCCTCGCTGGACAATTTCGAGAAGGACTTGCGGGATGGCGTTTTTCAACTTCGCCAGTTGCCAGAACAGGCCTTTGACCGGGCACGCCAGTTATCTTGGCAAACCACCGCCCGGTTAGGCACCCGGACCGCAGATCTCCTTCATGTGGCGGCGGCACTCGAGCTCGGTGCAGATTGGCTCTACAGCTTCGACAACCAACAGCGCAAGCTCGCCCGGGCGGTGCGGCTAAGAGTGAATTGACAGCCCAGAGCCGGTAATGCTGCTGCTGAGAAGTCCGGACTATTTCCTTCGCGACGAACCTCATTACCCACAACGCACATCCAAGTAATCCTCATGAAGACACCCTGCGACGAGGCCGTAATCGGTTCCCGACTCGCCACCTCGCCGTGTAGTGAAAAAACAGGTCCCTGGGTGCTCCTGGCTACCATACTTGCGTCGAGCATGGCCTTCATCGACAGCACTGTGGTGAACGTCGCTCTTCCGGCGTTGCAGGCGAATTTTGGAGCAAACGTTGCCGACGTGCAGTGGGTCGTCGAGTCCTATGGGCTGACGCTGGCGGCTTTGATTCTGGTGGGCGGGTCGATGGGCGATATGCTTGGCCGCCGCCTGATGTTTCTGTTGGGCGTAATAGTGTTCGCCGTCGCGTCACTGTTCTGTGGCATCGCTGCCAATATCCATGAATTGATCTTTGCGCGAGCCATCCAGGGAATTGGCGCGGCGTTTCTTGTTCCCGGCAGCCTGGCACTGATCAGCGCGTCGTTTGAGCAAAGCGAGCGCGGGCGGGCGATCGGCACCTGGTCAGGATCGACGGCGATCACCACCGCGATTGGCCCGGTCTTAGGAGGCTGGCTAATTCAGCACCTGTCGTGGCGCTGGGCCTTCTTCCTCAATTTGCCGTTAGCGGTTGCGGTAATCGCTATTTCACTCTGGCGCGTTCCGGAGAGCCGCAGCCACGAGCATCGGCTAATCGATTGGTGGGGCGCGCTGGCGGCGACGCTCTCCTTAACCGGGCTCGTCTTCGGGCTGATTGAATCCGCAACCCTTGGTTGGAGACACCCGGCAGTCGTGGGGAGTCTCGTCGCTGGAGTCGTTTGCGTGGCCGGGTTTGTGCTGATCGAAGCGAGAGTTGCCTCGCCGATGGTGCCATTGAATTTGTTTAAGTCGCCGGCGTTCAGCGGCGCAAACCTGCTCACGCTCTTTTTGTACGCAGCGATTGGAATTTTCTTCTTTCTGCTGCCCCTTAACCTGATCCAAGTGCAAGGCTACTCCGCAACAGCCACTGGCGGCGCGCTGCTGCCCTTGATCCTGCTCATGTTCCTGTTGTCTCGCTGGTCCGGAGGATTGGTTGTGCGCTACGGCGCACGATTGCCGCTGGTCATCGGGCCCCTGATCGTCGCGTTCGGATTCTTGTTATTCACGTTCCCGTCGGTGGGAGGCAGTTACTGGAAAACATTTTTTCCGGCCGTGGTTGTGCTCGGGCTCGGAATGGCCGTGAGCGTGGCTCCTTTGACAACGGTGGTGATGGAGTCCATTGATCAGGACCGCGCCGGGACTGCTTCCGGCATTAACAATGCCGTGGCCCGGGTTGCCGGACTGCTGGCAATCGCGGTGTTCGGCGTTGTCATGGTAACGGAATTCAGTTCCCATGTGAATCGCAGCCTGGCAACGATTGCCATGCCTGACGCGGCGCGAAGCGAACTGCGATCCAACGAAATCCAACTGGCTGCGCTGAAACCTCCGCCTGGCCTGGAGCCCGCGATAACAGCCGCGATTGAGTCTTCGATCAGCGCGGCATTCCTATTCAGTTTTCGGTTGATGATGGCAATTTGCGCCGCGCTCGCCGTCACCAGCGCTGTGGTTGCGTGGCGAATGATTCCGGGGAGTGGTAGCCCTGCTCATGAATTATCCGGCTTGAGTACTGCCTGAAAAGTCGGCAAGAATTCGATATGCTGATTTCATCTTCAAACTGCTCCCGGGCAGAGTCGCGCGACCCCATTTTCTTATCTAACCAAAAAGCGACGCTGCCGATCAACGGAGAAGGGTGAACTAGGCATGGCCAAACCGACACTGCTGACTGTCGATGACGATCCCAACGTGCTGAAGGCAATCGAGAGGGACCTGCGGTCTCGATACGGCGAAAAATATCGGGTGCTGCGCGCCAACTCGGGCGATTCAGGGCTCGACCTGCTGCGCGAACTCCGAGTCCGCAACGACGCGGTCGCGCTGCTGCTGGCGGATCAGCGCATGCCGCAGATGGATGGCATTGGATTTCTGAATGAAGCCCGAAAAGTTTATCCCGACGCCAAGCGCGCCCTGTTGACGGCGTACGCCGACACCGGGGCAGCCATCAATGCGATTAACGAAGTCAATGTTCATTACTTCTTTCTGAAGCCCTGGGACCCGCCGAGCCAGCATCTGTATCCGGTCATCGACGACCTGCTGGAAGATTGGACGGCATCTTACCGGCCGCCCTATGAAGGAATCCGCGTCTTGGGTACGCGTTGGTCGTCGAAGGCGTACGAGGTGAGGGATTTTCTGGCGAGAAACCATGTTCCCTATCAGTGGATCGATGTCGAGCTGGCGGCCGAAGATCCGGAAGTAAAACAGCTCATCGCTTCGGTTGGCGATGACGCCAAGTTGCCGCTCACGCTGTTTCCCGATGGCACCCGCATGTTTCAATCGAGCCCCGCCGAGCTTGCCCAGAAAATTGGACTAAAGACGCGTGCCGATACTCAGTTCTATGACTTCGCCATCGTCGGCGGCGGTCCCGGCGGTTTGGCGGCAGCGGTATATGGCGCGTCCGAAGGACTGAAGACGGTGATGATCGACCGCGAAGCTCCGGGCGGACAGGCCGGCCTGAGTTCGCGCATCGAAAACTACCTCGGCTTTCCATCAGGGCTGAGTGGCGGCGATCTGGCGCGCCGCGCAGTGATGCAGGCGCAGCGCTTCGGAGTGGAGATCCTGGCGCCGCAAGAAGTTGTGGAACTGCGCGTGGAGGGACCGTATCGCATCCTCAAGCTCGGGGATGGAAACGAGATTTCATGTCATGCCGTGCTCATCGCGACCGGGGTGCAATGGCGCAAGCTTGACGTTCCCGGCATGGACCGGATGCAGGGCGCGGGCGCCTATTACGGCGGCGGAAGTCAGGAGGCGATCTCCTGCAAGGGCGAAACCGTATACGTTGTGGGCGGCGCCAATTCAGCCGGTCAGGCAGCGCTGAATTTTGCGCAGTACGCGGAGAAGGTGGTGATGCTGGTCCGTGGCGACTCACTTTCGGCAACCATGTCGCGCTATCTCATCGACCAGATCGAGAAGACACCTAATATTCAAGTGTGGACGCATGCCGAAGTGATCGAAGTTCATGGCGACACGCACTTGGAACAGATTTCGGTGCGATGTTCTGACACCAACACCGTGGAACAAGTGCCGGCCAGTTCCATGTATATCTACATTGGTGCACAGCCTCGGACGGACTGGCTCGAAGCCATCGTCGCCCGCGATGAGCGGGGATTTGTTCTGGCGGGGCCAGACCTGCTGAAAGATGGCAAGCTTCCCGCCGACTGGAAGCTTGACCGCGATCCCTTTTTGCTGGAAAGCAGTGTGCCAGGCGTGTTTGTAGTGGGCGACGTGCGGCACGGTTCCATCAAGCGGGTTGCCTCGGCGGTAGGCGAGGGAGCAATTGCCGTGCAGTTCATCCACCGTTATATGGCGAAGGTATAGCCGATGGCGAACGTCACCAGAGAAGAGCTGCGCACGGTTGCCGCATTCCACGATCTTCCTGACGAGCAACTCGACTGGTTCCTCGCGCATGCGACCGAGGTTCGTCTGAGGCCTGGCGAGATTTATGTTCGCGCAGGTGAGCCTGCCGACAAAATGGCAGTCGTGCTAGAAGGGGAACTGCAAGGGCGACTTGAAGGAACGAATGAGACCATATTCACCAGCCACGCAGGCGCGGTGACTGGGGTGTTGCCGTACTCACGAATGAAGGTTTTCCCTGGCACCGGCAGAGCGGTCCAGCCTTCGCGAATCCTGCTATTCCCGGCTTCTGAGTTCGATGACTTGCTGAGTCACCTGCCGGAGCTAGGCCGCCGCTTGGTGGCCACCATGGTGGACCGGACGCGCGAAGCCACGCGGGGGGAGCAGCAGCGCGACCGACTGGCTGCGCTGGGCAAGCTGTCAGCCGGCCTGGCGCATGAGTTAAACAATCCCGCGGCTGCGGCCCGGCGCGCTGCTGAGCGATTGCGCGGCTCGGTGGAGGAGTTTCGAAGTTCGGCCAGCAAGCTGGAGACGCTTCAGCTCACTCCGGGCGAGAGCGAGGCCATTGAGGAGTTTGAATCCACCTGCTGCGTGGAAGCGCCTGAGACCGACGTGCTAAAGGCAAGCGAACTTCAAGACGAGATCGAGGCGATTCTGCATCAGCATGGAATTCAAGATGGCTGGCAGTACGCATCGGCGCTGGTGGAATCCGGAGTGCAACCCGCGCCGCTGAATATGATGCTAAGCGGGGTGCGAGGCGACGTAGCCGAACCTGCGCTTAAGCGAGTCTCGGCCCTGGTTGAGATCAACGATCTGCTTGCCGAACTGGAGGACAGCACCTCCAAGATCTCGGACCTGGTTCGCGCAATTAAAGAGTACTCATATATGGACCAGGCGCCGGTGCAGGATATTGAGCTAACCAAAGGCCTGGAGAATACGCTGACCATCATGGGCCACAAGCTGAAAAAGGGCGTAACCATTAAGCGCGATTACCATTCCACGCCCTTGCTGGTTAACTCCTATGGGAGCGAGCTTAACCAGGTGTGGACCAACATCATCGACAATGCCGTCGATGCCATGCACGGCGAAGGCGAACTGCGCATCAGGACCTTTCTGGAAGGCGACTGTGCGGTGGTTGAGATCGGAGATTCGGGACCGGGGATTCCGCCAGACATTCAATCGCGCATCTTCGAACCGTTCTTCACCACCAAGGGAGTGGGAGAAGGCACAGGTTTGGGCCTTGATACGACGCTGCGAATCGTCCGCAAGCATCGCGGATCCATCAATGTGATATCGACTCCGGGCGATACGAGATTTCAGGTTCGCCTGCCGGCAGTGGGGTTGGAAGCCGCACGGGATTGAGCCACTTTGCCCGACGAGAGAATAGACATGGGTTCCCTACCATCCGTTGCAGAAGTCGCTGACTTCGCGACCCAGACGTGATCTAATCCCCGTAGGGCTTGAGCTGGCATACTGAGTTCCGAAACGGACTTGGTTACAGCGACTTGGCCGGAATTTGTGTCGCGCCGGAGCGCACCTGCATCCAATTGTTCAAGACGTGCTGTTACGAGCGCAGAACCTGAAAAAGGTCTTCCGCTCAGGCGACTCGGATTTAGTGCTCTTTGAGAATCTGTCATTCCAGGTGCAGACCGGCGAGATGCTGGCTATTGTTGGCGAGTCTGGTGCGGGCAAAAGTACCTTGTTACACATACTCGGAGTGCTTGATAGGGCTTCCGAAGGTGACGTATACTTCGCCCAACTCGATTTGGGGAAGCTCTCGGAAGATGAGGCCGCGGATTTCCGAAGCCGTGAGCTAGGATTCGTCTGGCAGTTTCATTATTTGTTGCCGGAGTTTACCGCAGTCGAGAATGTTGCCATGCCGCTGTTGATGCGCGGCGGGAAACGGCGGGAGGCCGTGCAACAAGCCCTGCACTGGTTGCAGGAGGTTGGTTTAACGGACCGCGCAACTCATCGGTCCGGCGAATTGTCGGGTGGAGAACAACAAAGGGTAGCGCTGGCCCGGGCCCTGGTCACCCGACCGAAGATCCTGATGGCTGATGAGCCTACGGGAGACCTCGACAACCGGACAGCGGATGTGGTTTTTAATTTGATCGCCAGGTTACATCGCGACTATCGTCTGACCTCGCTCATCGTTACTCATAATCTTGGGTTTGCGCGACGCTGCGACCGTGTGCTGCGATTAGAGCGCGGGCGGGTCGTCGAAGTGTCGCCGCAGTCGTTATTGGCATGATGCAACCAGCTGGCGAAAGACGGGTTTGTAGGTGGTAAGAGTAGTAAGAAGGGTAGTAAAGAAAGGACCGGCGAGGTCCTTATCAATCGGCCAGAATATTGTCGATGGCCGACCGTCAGGGGTGCGGCAGGCAACAGGACGCTACGAGTAACGGTCTCTTCGCCAGCTAAGAAGGGTCTGCCTCGAGTAGTCCTTGGAGAGTCTCAATGTTTGAACGGTACACGGAAAAGGCCCGGCGAGTTATTTTCTTCGCGCGCTACGAAGCCAGTCAGTTCGGTTCTCCTTACATCGAAACGGAGCACCTGCTGTTGGGTTTGTTGCGCGAGGACAAAGCGCTCACCAATCGGTTCCTTCGGTCCCACGCTTCGGTGGAGTCGATTCGCAAACAGATCGAAGGTCACACGACCATTCGGGAGAAGGTCTCCACCTCCGTGGACCTGCCCTTGAGCAATGAGTGCAAGCGTGTGCTCGCTTATGCGGCCGAGGAAGCCGAGCGGCTCTCGCACAAGCACATCGGTACCGAGCACCTGCTGCTGGGCCTGTTACGCGAGGAGAAGTGCTTCGCAGCTGAAATTCTGCATGAGCGCGGACTGCGCCTGTCGAGCATTCGCGAGGAGCTGGCGCGCACCTCGCAGGAGAAGGCGCAACCCTCGCAACGTTCGCGCGAGTCGTCGCTGCTGTCTGAGTTTTCCCGCGACCTCACCCAATCGGCCATGGACAACCAGCTCGATCCTCTAGTCGGACGCGATGCCGAACTGGAGCGGGTCGTCCAGATCCTGTGCCGCCGCACCAAGAATAATCCAGTGCTGATTGGCGAACCGGGCGTCGGCAAGACTGCCATCGTAGAAGGTTTAGCGCAACGCATTGCCGATGGCGAAGTGCCGTCATTTCTGGCGGACAAGCGCATTCTCGCTCTGGATCTCTCGCTGATTGTTGCCGGCACCAAGTACCGTGGCCAGTTTGAAGAGCGCCTCAAGACCATCATGAAGGAGCTGATGGAGTCGCAGAATTCCATCATCTTCATCGACGAGTTGCATACACTGGTCGGCGCGGGATCTGCAGAGGGTTCCCTCGATGCCGCCAACATCCTGAAGCCAGCGCTGTCACGCGGCGAGATCCAGTGCATCGGCGCCACCACTCCGGGCGAGTATCGCAAGTCCATCGAGAAAGATCGCTCGCTGGAGCGGCGCTTCCAGGCTGTCAAGGTGCCGCCTCCGAACGAAGTGGACGCAGTCAAGATTCTGTTCGGCATCAAGGAACGTTACGAGAAGTTCCACGCCGTCACCTACACCGACGACGCCATCACATTCTCAGTTTCGCATTCCAACCGGTATCTGCCTGATCGCTTCCTGCCGGACAAGGCGATCGACTTGATCGACGAGGCGGGCGCCCGCGTGAAACTGCGCCAGACCTCGTTACCTGAGGACATCACCGAAGTACAGAAGCGGATCAAGTTTATCGTGCACCGCATGGAAAACGCCATTGCCAACCACGAGTTCGAGAAGGCCCGCTTCTACTCCGACGAGGAGCGCAAAGAGCGCGAGAACCTGCGCGCCCTGCGCGAGAAGTATCACCTCGACGAGTCGTCCACCGGCGTGGTGGGACGCGAAGATATCGAAGATGTAGTCTCGCGTTGGACCGGAGTTCCCATTGCCTCCATCAAGGAAGAAGAAAGCCAGAAACTGCTGCGCATTGAAGAAGAGCTGCACCGCCGGGTAATTTCGCAGGACCGCGCCATTTCAGCGCTGTCTCGTGCTATCCGCCGCTCGCGTGCAGGCTTGAAGAGCCCGAACCGTCCGATCGGCTCGTTCCTCTTCCTGGGGCCGACGGGCGTGGGCAAGACCGAAGTCGCGCGCACCTTGGCGCAGTTCATGTTCGGCAGCGAAAAATCACTTGTGCGCTTCGACATGTCGGAATTCATGGAGAAGCATTCCGTATCGAAACTGATCGGATCGCCTCCGGGATACGTCGGCTACGAAGAGGGTGGGCAGTTGACCGAGCGCGTGAAGCGCGCGCCGTACTCCGTGGTGCTGCTGGACGAAGTGGAGAAGGCGCACCCCGACCTGTTCAACATCCTGTTGCAGGTGTTTGAGGACGGCCAGCTCACCGATGGGCTGGGCAATACCGTGGACTTCAAGAACACCATCATCATCATGACCTCGAACATCGGCGCGCGTCATTTACAGAAGCGCACCGGTCTGGGCTTCCAGTCCGAGCACGAAGAGACGATCTCCAACAAGGTCGAGGACATGGTGAAGAACGAGGTAAAGCGCACCTTCAATCCCGAGTTCCTCAACCGTCTCGACGAGGTCATCATCTTCAACGCGCTGACCGAGGCCGACCTGATCCAGATCGTGGAGTTGATGGTGCAGCAACTGAACCAGAACCTGGCACAGCGCGCTATCACGGTCACTGTCACAGAAGAGGCCCGCAAGTGGATCCTCGACCAGACCCTAGTGGACCGCAGTTACGGTGCGCGTCCGTTGCGCCGCGCCCTGCAGAAGTACATCGAAGACCCGCTGTCGGAGGCGCTCATCCAGGGCACGTTCGCGCAACGGCCAACGTTCATCGAGGTGTACCTGGAAACTAACCAACTCTTCTATCGCCCGGTGGGCGAGGAGAAGACCGAGGGCGTGCTGCTGTACAGCAACTAGCGGTAGAGCCATGAGCGAGACGAGGGGGACGAAAACGCTCCCCTTTTTAGCTAGTCAGTCTTCGGAGTCGGCGATTGGCTGGTTCGACACGAGTTCCTTTTTGCTAATCTAGGACCCATGGAATTATTGGTTTATTCCTCCTCCTGGTGTCCCGATTGCCGTACCGCCAAGCGCTTCCTCAATAAGCACAACATCCCTTACACCGAAGTGGATATTGAAGTCACGCCCGGCGCCGCCGACGAAGTCATCCGTCATGCCGGCAAGCGCGCCGTTCCGCAATTCGTGATTGATGGACGGTGGGTACAGCCGTACCGCCCCGGCGAGGGTTTTCTCTACGAGGAGATGAGCGAGCTTTTGGGAATTATGGACGAAGGCTGATAGTACGACTGTCTATTCCCGCCGGGACCGTGGCAAGCGGATCAGCGATGTGTCCTGGATTTTCAGAACATCCTGCAGATACTCACGAAGGGCCATCAGGATAAACGCGGCTTCGGCGGTGAGGAACATTCCGAGATAGCAGACTGTCAATGCGATGCCGTCGGGAATGTCACGATAGTCGGCAGACTTCAGCAAATCGGTGGTCGAGGCCATCACGCCACGTTCTGAAAATGCGGTCAGCGAGTCTAGCAAGTAATGGTGGTACAGGAAGATCAGAGCGAGGGAAGCGAGGATCAGCAACAGCGGAACCACCGAGACGAAAGCGCGGATTCGCACGTGGCCGTCCGGCTTGGTGAAGAACATCAGTCTCCCGAGCGAATGCCGGATGTAAAAAATGTAGCCCAGCATCAAGAAGCAGAACATTGACGTGTAGGTGGAAAGAAACTTTGATTGCGCCTGGTAGGCCGGAATAAGATGAAATGCCGAAACCGGTATGGGGAGAGATGCCGTCACCACTGACGCTGTGCCCATGTAGGCTTTGAAGAACTGCGCGAACGCGGCAAAGCGCGCCGGTTCGTGAGGCTGCTCGGCAACGTCAGGTGAGCTCATGGCACTGAGATGTCGCATTGCACAGTGTCCTTCTGAAATGCGGTAACCGTGATGGGCTCAGATTTCTTTAAAGTACCACCGATCTCCTTGGTCGCATAGATGGCATACATACCAGGCGGAAGCTTTTTGGTGGTAGGTGTACTCTCCGCAGGAAACGACAGATCGACGGAATTCAGGCCACTAGATGACATCCATTTGTAGTTCACGGTCCATCCCGGATCGGGCTTACCGTCCTTGACCGTGTTGGCCTTCACCGTGATCAGCCTTCCCATGCCCCAACTGCGACAGTCTTCAACTTTCACATACAAGTCATAGGCAATATTGGTCAGCACTTTCTCCGCACGCTCTTTATTCTCCGGCTGAGTATTCAGCGCATTCGCCACCTTCAGGCACCACTCCGCCTCCTGTGCCAGATCCTCCACATATTCCTGGGGAGGAGGAACCGCGGCAAACTCGCCACTGGGATTGTTCCAGCCGATCAGCAGTCCGTGGGCCAGCAGGTTGTCCGATTCGAGAAGCTTGGAGGAAATTTTCGGTGCGCTTTTGGCAATGTCCGTCCCGCACTTCTGCAGCTTGTTCAGTGCATCGGCAGTTGGCATCAGCCGGGGCGGTGCCGACAACCCTTGTGCGGCCGCAGCCGCCACGAGACCGAACATCACGATAGCAAGGCAACATACACTGCGGCAGGTCGAGATGACACCGGCTGTCCCTTTTACATATTCACGGCGGCGTCTGCATTGGCCGACCCGCTTTGCGAATTCGATGGGGCGAGGTGCGCGCATCCTGGCCTTCCTTCCAGCATGATCGTGAGCCGGGATTTCGATGAGTAACAAAGATATAGCACGATTCTGGAAATCGTGAGAGTTCTTTAAGAGCGCCTAGTCCTTACCTCCTGTGAAGGAAACGCGCATGGGCCGCGCACGGTTACGGGTTTTCGCGGACCTGGTCAGGTTCCGAAGCGTCGCAACCAGGGCAGGGCCGGCCGAACACAACTCCGCCCGGGTATGTCGCGTCAGTTCTCTCAGCAACCGTTCGCCGCGGGTAGTGAGCTTCACGTGCACTTCACGGCGGTCTTGCCCGTCACGGCTACGCGTGATGAGTCCTTTCTTGGCGAGCCTGTCCACAAGCTCGACCGCGCTGTGATGTTGAATCTGGAGACGCTCGGCCAGATAAGCGATGCGCGGTCCTCCCACGTCAGGGCTGGCCTTGACTGCCAGCATCAACTGATGGTGCCGGGGCTCAAGCCCCGCCTGCCGGGCGGCTTCCTCGCTGAAGCGCAAGAAGCGGCGAAGCTGGTAGCGGAACTCGGCCAGGGCCTGATAGTCCGACAGCCTCAGGTCATTGTGGTCAAGCATGGTAGTTGCGGTACGATATTATCGTTTTACGAGATATTTTGAAAAGCCACCAGCTCCGTAGTATTCATCGGACAATAATCACCCCCGGGTTCCCGCCCCCTTGTAAGCGGCGTCGGCTCACTTACTCTCTTGAAAAACGACCCAGGCGCGCGACTTTGCCAGATCCAAGCGCATACTGCATTGGTCCGGCGCGACGTGCGCGAAATATATGCTGAATTGATTTTCTGGTTCGGGCAGTTCTCCATACTGCATCGGAACACGAACCAGGTCGTCCGTTTCGTCGTACTTGCCACTGGTGTCGGTGCTCTTAGACACAACCAATGTCCATTGCTTCTCGGATGGGATCACAAACATGGTGTAAGCACCCAGTGGTATCTCTCTACCACCAACCGTAACTGGCGAGTTCAGAAAAAGAGTCAACGGCTTGCCACCCGGCACCCAGACTCTGTTGTACGGGATTTGTTGCCCGAAGATTGGCTTCTTAGCATTAACCGATATTCGTTGGTACTCGACTACGATCTGTTTGGTGGCATCGAAGTTGCACGTGGCGCTGGCGCCGGAGCTCGTACCCTGACCGAACAAGGACGAAGCGAACAGCAATGAGACCGCCAAAACCGCTAAACGACGAAAGTGACCCACCGTGTCCTCCTTGTTAATCGTGCCGCCTCCAGCCGGACTGTCGGAAGTGCGGCATACCGGCTGGAACGGCATTTTATTTAGGCTGCAGGCCGCATCTGGATCGGCTTCCTCTCGGCGGCCTCTCGTTTTACCCCCATGGAAGCTCCGCCCATGGCGGCGAGCCATCCCAACAATAGCGCAATAAAGCCCGTCCATTCCATGCCTAGGCTCATCACGTGGCTGCTGGAGATGGCGGGGGTTGCTGCGTTGCCAGGCGCGAAGGCGCCTGCCAGTAAGGTCAGCACAATCGCACTCACGACTGCGAGGCCGAACATCATCATCCCGTGTACAAGGCCATCATGCCGGGTGGCAGCCCCAGCCAGCCGCCCGGTCTCACGCCCGGCAACGTACATCGCAATGATTGTCAGAACAATGGTCCAGATGGCCATTCCACCCCCCATGCCTGACTGTGGATTCGCTAGACTGTGAGGGCCGGCGAAAATCGCAAAGCCCAGTATTTCAAAGATGGTCCAAATGGCTGCGAAGATGAAGACGCCGCCCCAGACTGCACTCCAGTCGGTGTTGCGGCGCACCAGCGTCTCCGGATAAATCGGTTGTGTTCGTAGTGGCGTGTCCCCCATAAAGTCAGAACTCCTTTTTACTCAATTTCTTCCTTCTGACTAAGCTGGATGCATTTATATCGCATTACGATGCATCCGACAGGAAGTCCCCTTCTTTAATTCGTATCCCCATGATTCGCAATGTGTTATTGGGGGAGCGCGGGGGGGAAGCTGGGTTCGGTACGTAGTTTTTTCGGCAGGTTCCCAGCGGGCTAGTCGCGCGCCGCCCTTATGGTCAAAAGGGCGTGGTCATGTTAAGTGGAGAAAGGTAGCAACGGCCTTCGCCAGGTCTCAACCAGCGCCGCTTTGCGCTTGTCGGAAATGCCACAGTTCTCCTAGCTTCTCCGAAGACCCGCGCCACCCGCCCGTTCACTCTTCCGGCGGCCGGCACGCGATTCTATCTGGAGCAGGAAACTGGCGAAATGAAATCGGCACCGTAGCGGTTACCCACCTTATAAAGCAGCCTTACCCGAAAGCAGACGGGAGGCGCGTTCGGGTGTCGAAACTCCAGCTCAACGATTTCCCCAACATACAAACCAGCATGAGTCTCGAAACCGATGCCGGCCTCGCTGATGTCAGTGCAGATCCCATCCCGAGAAACCTTATTCAACAAGCCCTCATAGGTGATCCGCACCGGCATGTGGATGGCTATCCGGTTCTTTTCGCGGCGCTCGCACGGAAGAACTCCACTTGCCGGCACGGGGGAGTTTCGCGCTGTCGTGTTTCTCATTCTGGAGCCATCGGCAAGATCGTCGGCGGAGTTTAGTTTGCTGGAAAGCTACAACGCACTTTGTTCCAGCAGTTACAATGAAGAGTTTTCTTCTGTTCAACACTGCTGGCTGTTAAGGAGCTCGCTTGATTGCTCGTTATACCCGCCCGGAGATGGGACGTATCTGGAGTGACGAAAATAAGTTCCGCACCTGGTTGGAGGTGGAAATCGCCGCCACGGAAACCCTGGCCGTAGCTGGAATTGTTCCGCGAGCGGCGGCCAAGGCCATCCGCGAAAAGGGTGACTTCGACTTGGCGCGCATCAACCAGATTGAAGCCGAAGTGAAGCACGACGTTATTGCCTTCACCACGGCGGTCGCGGAAAAAGTGGGTCCGGAATCGCGCTGGCTGCACTACGGCCTCACCTCAAACGATGTGGTGGACACGGCGCAAGCGCTGCTGGTGAAGCAGGCGTCGCGCATTATCCGCGAAGACCTGAAGAAGCTGCGCGAGGTATTGAAACGCCGCGCGCGGGAGTTCAAGGACACTCCCGCGATCGGCCGCACCCACGGCATTCACGCCGAGCCCATCACGTTCGGACTGAAGCTGGCGAATTGGTATTCGGAGATGCAACGCAACATCGAGCGCTTCGAAATGGCGGCTGAGCAGATGCGCGTCGGCAAGCTCTCCGGGGCGGTGGGAAATGCGGCACACCTCGAACCGGAATACGAAGAGAAAATTTGCCAGCGTTTGGGATTGAACGTCGCGGCAGTGTCGTCGCAGGTCATCCAACGCGATCGCCATGCGTTTTATGTTGCAACGCTGGCGGTGATTGCCTCAACGCTGGATAAGATCGCCACGGAGATTCGCCACCTGCAACGCACCGAGGTGCGCGAGGCGGAAGAATATTTCAGCGAGAAGCAGAAAGGCTCGTCGGCCATGCCGCACAAGCGCAACCCGGTCACCTGCGAGCAGATCAGCGGACTGGCGCGCGTGGTGCGTTCCAACGCCCAGGCCGCGCTGGAAAATGTCGCGCTGTGGCACGAGCGCGACATTTCGCACTCGTCGGTCGAGCGCATCATTCTTCCCGACTCGACTATCCTGGCGGATTACCTGTTGAACAAGACGACGAACCTCATCGACACGCTGTTGGTCTATCCCAAGCGCATGTTGAAGAACCTGGAATCCACGGGGGGACTGGTCTTCAGCGGACAGTTGCTCCTCGACCTGGTCGAAGCCGGTGTGCTGCGCGAGGATGCGTATCGTCTAGTACAGTCGAATGCAATGAAGGCATGGAAAGAAGACTTGAACTTCCGCGAGCTGATCATGAGCGACCCCGAGATCACGTCGAAGGTAAAGCGCGAGACCCTGGAGCACGCTTTCGATTTGAAGCGGCCACTGCGCAATGTGGACAAGATTTTTTGGAGAGTGTTCGGGGAGAAATAGCTTCTGCTTATTGGTCCGAGAGCATTATTCGACATCTCTCCCGTGGAAAAATGTTGGCATGTCTCGGGTTCCATAAACGATGCCGACAACCTCTATTGGGCTACGTTCGGCTTGATAGATAACCAAGTAGTTCCCAACCGGCCAAAAGAGTACGGGGTGGTTGGTGAGATCTTCCCGCTTGTGTCCCATGCCCGGATGCCGTGCTAGAGCCTCGAACGAATCCAAGAGCTTGGCAGTCAAGCGGTCCGCCGCGTCAATACTGTCTTGGGCGATGTGGTTCCAAATATCGTCGATATCGCGGTCTGCTGCGCGGCTGAGGACATAACCGCTCATGCGCTCCGCCGCGCTCGCGACTTACGTTGCAAACGCGCACGCGTTGTACCAGGATCCACACGTTCACCCCGATCCAAGGAAGCCAAGCGCCGGCCCAGTTCTTTATTGAACTCCGCCAATTGGACGGTGCGTGCTTTCTCGTGCTGCTCGAGGAGACGAAGTGCCTCGCGGACGACTTCGCTGGCTGAATTGTATCGGCCGTTCTCGACCTTCGATTGCACGAACTGTTCAAGTTCAGGAGTGAGCGAAACGTTCATGGTGAGGCCTCCCGCTCAAAGGTATTGCCGATAACAGAGATTGTCAATCCTTGGCATCGACACGTGTACTATTCCAGCCGATTGATGATGGATGCGACGTAGCCCGCCCCGAAACCGTTATCGATGTTCACCACGCTGACGTTCGAAGCGCAGGAGTTCAACATGCCAAGCAGCGCCGCGATTCCCTTATACGAAGCGCCGTAACCGACGCTCGTAGGTACTGCAATTACCGGAACACCGACCAGGCCGCCGACCACGCTGGGCAGCGCGCCTTCCATTCCCGCGCACACAATGATGACGCGCGCCTCGGTCAGCATCTCTCGCCGTGCCAGCAGCCGATGAATGCCAGCAACTCCTACGTCGTACACGTGCTGCACGTCATTGCCCATGGCTTGCGCCGTGACCACCGCTTCTTCGGCCACCGGAATGTCACTGGTCCCGGCGGAAATCACGATGATCTTTCCCTTTCCGTAAACAGTCTCATCCTGCGTGAGAGTGATGGCGCGCGCAAGCTCGTGGAATGCGGCCTTGCGAAACTTGCGCTTCACGGCGCGAAATTGCTCGGGTGAAACACGCGTTGCCAAAACGTTGTGGCCGTGTTCCGCGAGGCGACCGAAGATGGCAGCAAGCTGCTGCGAAGTTTTACCCGGGCCAAAGATGATTTCCGGCATGCCCACGCGCAGGGCGCGATGATGGTCCACGTTGGCGAAGCCGAGGTCCTCGAAGGGAAGATGCCGCAGTTGTTGTACTGCCTCCTCGGATGAAAGCTTGCCTCGCTTCACCTGGTCGAACAGTTTCTTGATGGCGTCGGAAGTCATGGGGAAGTTGTCAGTAGCCAGTTGCCAGTTGTCAGCAAAACAACTGCGAGTTTCGAGGTTCCGAAACGCACCGCGATACTACCAGAGTGGTACGATGTGAAACTTAGATGCACGCACCGACTCACATAACCCTGGGGACTTTGACCGTCGCCGTTACCGGCGCCAGTGGCTCCATCTTTGCCAAGCATTTGTTGGATGCGCTGGACCGTGACGAGCGTGTGGCAACGGTCAACCTTATTCTCTCTGACAGCGGCCTGCGGGTGATGGCCGAAGAACTCCAGATATCTGGCCGCAACGAGCTGATCAACAAACTTCTCGGGCGAGCTTCGGAGAAAATCCGCCAGCAAAACAATTCCGACATCGGCGCCAACGTGGCCAGCGGGTCGTATCAAACCGACGCCATGATCGTGCTGCCCTGCAGCATGGGAACACTGGCGCGGATCGCCCACGGAATGGCGATCCAACTCATCGAACGCGCTGCCGACGTCTGCCTGAAGGAACGCCGGCCGCTGATCCTGTGCGTACGCGAAACGCCGTTCAACCTTATTCACCTGCGCAATATGACGCTCGCCACCGAGGCGGGCGCGACCATCTTCCCGGTCATCCCGGCATTTTACTTCCGCCCGGTTTCAACCGACGAGATCGCTCACGAGTTCGTCAACCGCGTCCTGACGCACGTGGGACTACCGCAGCCCAACGCCTATCAATGGAAGGGCGAGTAGAGCCGATTGCTGCGGAGGAAGGCGGTCGACTTGCAGTCGCCGCTCAGCTCACCAGGTAGTCCATCGCTTCCTCCCTGGTTGCGAAGGTCGGAATCTGCCGGCCGGAGAAGCTGCGGATGGAATCATAGAACGCTTTGGGAAGGTTCTCGGTCAGTACCCAAGCTGAGCGCTTCAAGTGAGGACGATCGAAGACTGCGGCGATCTTTACATGCTCGACGGCATCGCGATTGAATTGCGCACCCGTGAAGTCGCCGAGCAACAGTAAGGACCCTAGCGGCTCACGAGTGACGAATTCGGGTAGCAGATCTGCAACCGCAGCCACTTCACCAGCCATGCAATTGCTGCAATCCACCAATAGGATGCGCTGGTCCCGATGCGTAATGAACCGAATGCGATCCAATGGCACTCCTGTCATGTGGTTCGATACAGCGACGTCTCGGTGAAGCCCCAAATCCGTAAGTTTGCGCAGTTTACTTCAGAACGTCCGGCAACTCAAGCGGCTGTTGCCGGAAGGAATTCCGACCCCGCTTCGTGGTAGCTTGGAACTATGATCCACGAGATCTTTCCGGTCGGCCCGCTGCAATGCAATTGCTCGGTGATCGGCGATGAACAAACGAAGGAAGCGATGGTCATCGATCCTGGTGATGACATCGACGACGTGATGGCCGTCATACAGCGTCACGGACTGACGGTGAAGCAAATCGTCGTCACCCACGCGCACATTGACCACATAGGCGGCGCGACCAAGCTAAAGCGCCTCACCGGGGCGCCGATTCTGCTGAACCAGAACGACAATGCCCTGCTGAAGATGCTGGATCTACAGGCCACATGGATCGGCATGCGTCCTCCGGAGAAGGTTGTAATTGACGCCAGCCTTGGCACGGGCGACAAGGTCCGCGCCGGCGGCTTGGTTGCCGACGTTCTGCATACGCCCGGCCACACCGAGGGAAGCATTTGTCTGTACTTCGCTCCCGAGAAGAAATTGATAGCGGGAGATACTTTGTTCGCGGGCTCTATCGGTCGCACCGATTTGCCAGGTGGCTCTTACGAAAAGATCATGCAATCATTGCACGGCCCTGTGCTAGCACTGCCTGACGAGACCATCGTCGTGCCGGGACACGGACCGCTCACCACCATCGGTGAAGAGCGTGCCAGCAACCCGTTCCTGATACTTTGAAACGACTCACTTTTCGCTGTTCGCTTTCCGCGCTTCGCTGTTCGCAGGACTTCGCGGTTCGGTCCTTCCACCTCGGAACAGCTGGCAGCTCTGTTTATTCAGCGGTTGCCGCCGGCGATCGCGGGCATAAGATTTCTCCTCCTAGTCTGGCGCGGTTAGACGAACTCCACGGTCCCTTCCCTCAGAGTTGGCGACAACGGAATTCCGCACCTCATACCAGCTGTAGAGAAACTTCGTTTTGGCGAAGAGCGAAGAGCGAATCGCGAAAAGCGCCTCCCCATCGACTGCCAATTCCTTGAACAACCTCCGCACGATTATGCTTTGCGGAATCACCAGTACGATAACGTAGGACAGAATCGTCCCCCCAATCACGCCTACGGCTCCGACGTGCCGCACCAGCGCAATAGACAACGCGATATTCACCATTGCCGCCACGATCGACAAAAATGCTTGTTCACGCGTTCGGTTCAGCGCCGCCAGCAAACACGATTCGACACTCATGAATCCGCTGATCAGGGCCCACACTCCCATCGCCAGCAACAGAGAAAACGCCGGCACGGCCGTCGGGCCCGCCCACAACCGAATCAATGCGCGACCAAAAACGACCAGCGCAGCTACGCAGCACAGATTCAGCGCGACCGTGCCTTTCATGGTCAGTGAGAAGGTTCGCCTTATCCAGCCGTAGTCGCGCTTGGCATAGGCCTCCGCGTAGGCAGGCCACAGCGCAGGAAAGATGAGCGACTGCAATACCGCGGCAAGCCCTACCAGTCGCCAGGTAACGCTGTAGGGAGTGACCTCGGCCGCTCCGAGATAATGACTGACTACCACATTGTCGGAGCTGAAGACGACAACCGCCGCCACCTGGATCAGAAAAAACGAAGATCCGGAGTTGAGCAATTCCCTGCTAGTCGAGCGGTCGAGCAGCGATGGCCGGGGCATAAGCCACGGTTTTTGCCATGTGACCACAAAGATCAAATTAGCCACGCTGGCGAAAGTCAGGCATCCAACTGACATCACAAACAGCACCGGCATCGAGACGCGCAAGAGGACACCCAAGCCAAGTCCGCCGAGGCTCGCTACGGCACCTCCACCAACCACGTAGTTATAGCGATGCAGCTCCTGGTAGCCGGCAAGCAGTTTGCCGCCGAGGTTGCACGGCAGGCCCAGCAACATCAGCGCAGCAGCAACCAGAACTGTGTCTCGCACCTCCGACGCTCGAACATTTGCACTAACGTTGAATAACCTCATCCAGTTCACACGAGAACAGACGACCGCGAAAGCGCCGCCAACAATCGCCGCGATACTTGCGGTAACCAGCAACGCGTTGGTGAAATAGCGTGCGGCAGAGATTTTGTCGTCGAGCGCGTAAGCCCGCGAGATGCTGTTGGTTAAAGTGTTGGCGATGCCGAGATCCAGCAGGTTGATCCACACCACGGTCGTGGTAATGGTCGCCCATACCCCATAGCGTTCGGCTCCCAGGTAGCGCACCGCGAGCGGCAACGACAATAGCGTGAGTCCTGCCGACACCAATCTCGCAGCGGCGCCAGACGACACCGCCTTCACGATTCGGCCATAACGGGACTGTGGCAAGCACGGTAGAAACATAGTCGGTCCCGGTTTACACCGGCTTCGCAGGTCTGCTCTTTACGACCTTGGAAAGCTTCGCCACGGTGTTGAGAGCGACTGCCGAGACTGGATCAATTGGCGGACGCGAATCGTCGCCACGCGGAGTCGCCATATTCGCCCAATCCTCGGAGGATGCATCTCTCGGTAGCATCTCGCGCGCGGCCGCAACCGCCCGCTCAACCGTCACTGCGGTAATGCAATGTACCTCAGAGAGGAGACATCCGGTCGTGCAACCATCCAGTCCTTCTGCTGGTTGCAGAACTCGCACCCGATCGCAAAAAGGCGCAAAGCGGATGGGGCTATTGGGATGGTTCGGGTCGCCGCCAATCGGATGCCGCGAAATTATAATCACCTTGCAATTCATCGCGCCGGCCAGATGCGCACTTCCGCTGTCGTTTCCAATGAACAGATCGCAGCGCTCCAACACGCCGCACACCTTACGCAGAGGCGCGCCGCTGACGATGATCGCCTCGCAGGGCAACAGGTCCGCAAGCTTGCGAGCCTCTTCCTTTTCCTCGTGCGAACAAATGATTACCGGCTGCACGCGACGCTCTTTGTCTAATCGCGTCAGGCTCTCCGCATAGTTTTTCAGCGGCCATCGGCGGCCTGGGCTTCGACCGCCGATGCCAACGGCGACCACCGCATTCGAGGCGGGTACGTTCGTCAGCAATTTTGACGCAAACTCACGGTCCCGATGAGTGAGCCTGATCTCCAATCTGCTGTCCTCCACCTTTCCGCCCAAGGCTTTCACGATTTCAAGGTTGCGCCATACTTCGTGTTGGATTGGCCCTGCCGAGAGACAGATGTCATATGCTGCGTCGAATCCGCGATTGTGCTGCTGCTTCGCAGACGACGCCGCTTCGGTGTAGCCCACCCGCTCACCGGCATCCGCCAGCGAACACAGAAATGTTGCGAGCCGATCATCGATGTCCCACCTCGGAGACACTGCAACATCGAAGCGTCTCCCTCGCAGTCGAGTCCAATACAGCAAAAGCGCCGACAACAGACTTCCCATCCGCAACGGCAGCCACCTCGCCTGCAACGGGCGCAAGCCGATGATTTCGTCAATGTACGGGTTGGTTACGAGAAGCGGGCGGAAGGCGGCTTGCACCACAACCGTGCAGAACGATCCCGGAAATGCGCGCTTCAGTTCCCGGAAGAGAGGGGTTGTCAGGACGACGTCGCCTAAGCTGTCGAGCCGAAGAACCAGAAACGAGGCTGGAGTTCGGCGTAAACCTCCAGTGACGCTTTCGGGCGCCAAACGAGCACGCCAAAAGATTGCCAATTTGGTTGGTACACGGACCGACAAGAATAGAGGCGGCAGCATTGTTCCTTTCGAACCTGCGAATTAAACCACTAGGGGCGATGAGGCCAGCCTCGATGACGGCTTCGGCCCCGCTTTCGCAATCAACCGGGTGCTGCTTATTCCTTCGACCAAAGGTATAAGTTCGACGCGCCCTCCCCAAGCCCGCACTTCGCGAGCTCCAACCACCGCTTCTTCGCGATAGTCGCCGCCCTTCACCAGGACATCAGGACGAATCGCCTCGATCAGTTTCAAAGGTGTGCTTTCGGGGAAGACGATCACGGCATCGACGGCACTGAGCGCAGCCAGAATCCGTGCGCGCTCATGTTCACCCACGACAGGCCGCAACGGCCCCTTTATCCGGCGCACCGACTGGTCGCTGTTGAGCGCGACAATCAGGCGATCTCCCTGGCGTCGCGCCTGCTCCAGCAAAGTAATGTGCCCGATATGCAAAATGTCGAAGCAACCATTCGTGAACACCACGCGATCTCCGGCAGATCGCCACGCCGTCACGCGGGAAAGCAGCCGTCCCAACGGCAGAACTTTCTCGTCCATGTGCAAAACAAGTTCTTGGGACAAAGCGCCCAGCAACTCTTCCCGTTGTAGGGGAACGGTGCCGACTTTGTTCACCACGATTCCCGCTGCTATGTTCGCGAGCTGAATTGCAGTCTCGATCTCGACGTCGCAGGCCATAGCCAGCGCCAGCACGGCGATGACCGTGTCGCCCGCACCGGAAACGTCATAGACTTGGCGGGCGACTGCGGGGGCATGTCGACGCGAGTCCTTGCGCAGTACGGCAATGCCCTTGTCGCCCATGGTTACAACCATGAAGTCCATGCCTAGTGGACCAAGTCGAGCCTGGCCCGCCGCGAGCAGTCGATCAATGTCGGCAATTGACTCGCCGGTAGCTGTCGACAGTTCTTTCAGATTGGGGCAGATTGTAGAGGCGCCGTGGTAGCGCGAAAAATCCCGCTGCTTGGGATCCACCAGTACGGGAATTCCCAACTTGCCGGCCTCCGCGATGATGGAACGGCACAGAGATTCCGTCAGCACACCTTTCGCGTAATCAGAGAGCACAACTACGGAAGTATGAGGCAGCAAAGCCGCTACCCGCTCCAGCAGTTCCGCATAAGCAGCGTCAGAGGAAGACGGTACGGTTTCTGTATCAAGTCGCATCATTTGCTGATTGCCAGAAAAGATACGCAGCTTGGTGGTTGTTGGAATGGACGCGACTTCGGTCAGAATTGGCTCAACTCCGGCATTGGCCAACATGGATTCCAATCTCTCCTGCTCCTCGTCGCCGCCTCCGAACCCAGCGACCGTGACGCAGGCCCCCAATCCCGCAAGATTCATCGCCACGTTGGCTGCGCCGCCAGGCCGCTCATTCTGCCACGTAGTCTGGACCACGGGCACGGGCGCCTCCGGCGAAATGCGCTCCACCTGGCCCCAAATGTACTTGTCCAGCATCACGTCGCCGACCACCAGGACGCGGGCGTTGCGCCATCCCGCATCTACGAGCGCGATAACGTCGGGCAGGTTGGCGATCACTGGCTCCCCCCACTCGTGGCGACCGCATTCGTGATACAGGTCGCAAGCTCGATCCATTCGCACAGAATGTGTCCACAAAGAATGTGAGCTTCCTGGATGCGGGCCGGGTCGGTCGAGGGAACGGGCAGGCAAACATCTGCCAGCGTTGCCATCCGTCCGCCGGTCTTGCCGGTCATGGCCACCGTGAAGATCCCGAGGGCGCGAGCTTTTGCCAGGGCAGCGCAAACATTTCTGCTGTTTCCCGAAGTGGAGATGCCGAATAACACGTCTCCCGGCTGGCCAAGAGCTTCAACTTGCCGTTCGAAAACTTCCTCGTAACTCCAATCATTGGCGATGGCGGTCAGGACAGAAGTATCGGCGCTGAGGGCGATGGACGGAAAGGCGCGGCGTGAGCAGCGGAAGCGCCCCACAAGTTCAGCCGCCAGGTGCTGCGAGTCGGCGGCGCTGCCGCCGTTGCCGCACCACAGAATTTTGTTTCCCGCCAGTAGGCACTCGGTAATCCGGACAGCGGCTTGCTCGAACGCATCTTCCTGCGCTTCGAACTGGCGAATGATAGCGAGGTGTTGGGCGATCGCGTCACTAAAGACGCCGGCCAGGTTCAACGAAGATGACATGCGATTCCTCGTTTCCAACAACGAGTTTCGAGGATCTTCGCAGAACCTTTAGGGAGGACCGATACTGTGAAATTATAGACCGTATGGGCGAGCGCGACGCCAGCAACTTTTCCGATATTGATTATGTATTCCTAGATCGGGACGGAGTATTGAATCGTAACCTTCCTGACGGCCGATTTGTCACTCGCTGGGAAGACTTCCAACTTCTGGAGGGCGTCGCCGCTGCGATTGCCTGGTTCAATCGCTCTGGGCGCAAGGTCATCGTGGTCACCAATCAGCGTTGCGTCGCTCTAGGGCTTTGCTCAGAGGCCGACGTGCTCACCCTGCACCAGCGATTGCAGGAACGACTGACTAGTGAGGGCGCACGCCTCGATGCCATCTACCATTGTCCCCACGATGCAGGCGAATGCAACTGTCGCAAGCCACTGCCAGGACTGTTTGAGCAGGCGTTCCGCGACTTCCCCGGCGCGAACGCCACCAATAGCGTGATGATCGGCGATTCGCTCAGCGACATTGAGGCTGGCGCTCGATTGGGCATGCGCACCATCTTCATCGAGAATCACGATGACGAGAGTGGAAACCGATCGCAGTACGCCATTGACGCCGCGGCGCGGGCATCTGCCGTGGCTCTGTCTCTGCCAGACTGCGTGAGGCGATATTTCTCTGCCGAAGGCACAGAACTTAGTGAATGAGTTGTTCGAGGGCCTGATGCACAACGCTGAGGCTGGCTGGCCAGAGCGTCACGATCATCAACGCCGTGGCCATTAGTGCAGCAGCTCCGCTGACCAACGGAATCAATTCCTTCGCCGGCTTTTCGGGAAGGGGCTGCGGACGCAGTAAGCGATCAACCCTTTCCGACAGATCGTGGTCATCCGCCATGAGCGAACTGGACAGGTAAGAAAGCTGTGGCTTGTTGCCCATCCTTGCCACCTTTACCAGCGCATCGGCCAGCGAGAGAGCCCGATCAGGATCGCCTGCGCTGGCTTGAGCGTCAGCCGCCCATTCGATGGCCTTCGCCCAACTCCGTTCCAAGGTTACAAAGCCGCGCATGAAGGGCAGCATATCGGGCGCCAACAACATGAGAAAACGTTTCAGGTTGTCGCCCGACAAACGATGGGCACGCTCATGGCTGAGGGCAGCATCGATTTGTTCCGCGGTAAGTTCGCGCATGACGCGACGCGAAATGACCAGCCGGGGATGGACTACTCCCGCCACCGCTAACACCGGAGATTTATCTTTGAGCAGCAACGCCGGCGCTGGTTCTCCCGGCATCACGATCTTCTCTCCGTGGCGCTCACAGCGATGCAAATAGCGCGCCGTGCCGCGGACGGCATTTACCACCCGCACGATCGCGAGCGTCCAGATTGCCGCTCCCAGCACTGCCATCAAGAAACAAATGAATCCAACTTTTTCGCCGGTTGCTTCCGGCTCCAGCCAAAGATAGCTCGGAATACAGAAAGCCAGTACCGCTAGCAGGGTCAGAGTAAAGGGAAGCATGCGCACCGCAAATAGAAGGCGCGCCGCGGAACTTGGCTTCAGACGCTCCGCCATGCGCATCGCGGTGCCTGCACTCAACCGGGTTGCCACGGCCAGCGCCAGATGAATCATGAAAAACGAGGCGCAACACAGGCAGAGTAATCGCAAGGTGTAAGGGAGACTCATGGCTTCCTCCCCGCAAACAGCTCTTTGCGCTTTTTCCGGATCTTCTCTTCCAGTTGATCGAGGAGGACAGCATCATGTTGGCCGACAGCGTCTACCAGCGACGACAACAACAACTCGCGGGCCGGTTGCGGACCAGCTAGAAAACCAGCGACCAGGTCGCCCGCTCGTTGGCGCTCCCACTCTTGATTCGAGAGGCGAGGAAGATATAGAAAGGCACGCTCGGACTTCTGACGATCCAGCATTCCCTTCTTGAAGAGCCGGTCCAGCGTCGTCATCACTGTGGTATACGCAAGCTTACGTTCCAACTTATCGACCACGTCGCGCACACTACATTGACCGGCCGTCCACAGGACTTCCATCACTCGAATCTCCAGCGGACCGAGCACTAATTGCTGGCTGGCGCGGTTTGTCGTGTCAAGATGCAAATGATTATTCCTGTGGCAGTAGCTTAAGGGCTGCCTCGAGGGTTGTCAATCTACTTGCCCGCCGAGGCGGGCTTACTGGAAAACTCCTGGCCTTGCACGGGCGCCAAAAAGGGAAAAACGTAACCTCTCACATCAAAATGACCGGCCTTTTGGGCTTCCACTACGAGGTCGTACTTGAATTCACCTCGGCCGAACGAATCGTCCGTTAGATGGAACACAATCATTTGGTCCTTGGCGCCGCGCAGCGAGACCTGTTCCGGTGTCATATTCTTGACGACCAGTACGATCGATCCGCCTTTTTTCTCTTCCTCCTCGCGCTGCTTTTTTGACTCGTCCTTTTCCTGCGCCTCGCCCTTTTCTTGTGCTTCCAGCTTCTCGCGGGCCTCTCGATCTTCTCGTGGCACCTGGAATCCCGGAATCAGCTTGCGCGCTTCCTCAAGCGTGGTTGGCGGGAAATTTCCCGGCCGCCAGGCGGACTCCAAAATATCGCTCGGACCGTCCAAGAGTGGAAATGTAATTAGGCTTTTTCCCGGTTGCAGCACTTTGTCTCCGTTCCTGAGGCTAAACTCGCCCACTGCCACCGGCAGCGCAATCACCTTTGAGCCCTCCGCGATAAACAATGGACGCGCCCCAGGTTCAGTCAGGTCGGGAATGCGAATGTAGGCAGTGTCAGGCGTTTGGGCCACGACCATCGCCGGACGGTCCTCGAAAGCGGCGAACGTTTTATTGCTGTCGCCGCTGAACGGCCCGCGAACCGTACACATTTGTCCTTTCAGGCAGAGCGCCGGCGCTTCAAACGAGACAGGCGCTTTCTGCTTCTTGGCCGGGCTCGCGGAAAAGCTTAATTGCTGCGAAACAGACTGAGCAGAATTCCCCGATTGCCGAAAGGTGATGTTGAGTCCCGCGCCACCCCGCGGTACGGTGAAGACGATCGGTCCGTCGGCCGGTTGCGGAGCTTCGCCCGGTATCTCGACAGTCCAGCCCGCCAGCGTCGGAGCGTTGGCGGCCGATTCAAGCGGCACCGCGATTCGCGTCACCGCGATTCCTGCGACGCCTTCATATTCGACGGGATTTGTGACCACACTGCCCGAAACCCGCTCGCCGCCATTGACCTGCGCGGCTACCACGAAGCCTACCTCCGGTTTCGTCGTCCCAGCCGACTTCGCCACACTAGCGGGCTGTGGCTTTGACATTTCGTGGGACGCCTTTCGAGCCGCGTCCAGATGCTGCATCACTTCGTCGTAGGTGAACTTCTTCGCCTCCTTCGGTTCCGTTCCGCCCGATTCCTCGCCCGCGGGGCACGGGATGTATTTGTAGTTTTGCGCAGCAGGACTCCAATCGGCGCAGATGTAAACGTTGGTCATGGGATCGTGCGTCAAGCGATGGCCAGCGACGTGTTTGCCGGACTCATCAAACTCCTGAACAAACTCGCCCAGGAAGTTCGCACTCGCATCGTAGGTGTTCTTGGTGATCCTGTGAACCTTGCCGTCCGGCCAATAGAATGTGACGCTTTGGTTTGCGACGAAGTATCCCGGCGGATACTCATAATTGACTTTCTGCTCCAGTTTGCCATCCGCGCCGATGGTGCGCTGCTCCGTCACCAGGCCGGCGGCGTTGTAATCGAACTCAAGCTTTCTGCCACCTCCGGCGTCCTGCACCACCGTTTTTTGCGCGAACGATAACGCTGCACCGCATATCAAGACCGCGAAGATGGCGAAGCTGAGCCACACACGCGGGAGGTAATTGTCACGGTTTGGTCGCACGTGTCTTCCCCTTGATAAGAGTCTTGTCGTTGATGAAAATCTTGAAAACTCAGGGAGCTGAAATCTGGGGAGCCTTCCGATTGCTGCGCACGTAGTGGGCTGCCCGTAGCGGCTGATTCTCAAGTTTAGCACGGAGACTATTGGAAGAATGTCTGAGCTGCGCATCCGGTCCGATAACCTCGAGCCGCGTCCTATATCTGTAACGAATTGTAAATTTTTTGTAACGGTTCTCATGGTACCCGCTGCTCCAAAACGGGCACGCAGCCACTGCGTTTCGCGTAAAACTTTATGAACATAGGGCTTAACTGTCCTACTGCTCCCCATAAATTGGCGTTTGAGTAACCGGGTTTAGCTGGTCATGGCACCGTAGTAACTACGTGAATAATAGTTGCATTAAGTCAATCCTTGTGTTTCAATCCTCCCACCTGCCTAGAACACCGTTTTACAGGCAACTAACCAAATTGCTCGACCACGCGAACACGAATATTTGTGTTTTAACCAACCACACCTGCCAAGTTGCGAAACTACGCTGCGCGCAAGCGATACCCAATGCGCCGTGTAGAAAAGATAAGAAGGAGAATGGGATCACTATGACAAGAAATACCGCGAGAATTATGGGGACGTCCATGCTCGCCTTGGGCGTACTCTTGCTCTGCACCCTGCCGCTCGCTGCGGAGGATTTAAGACCAACCGTGAACACCGCCGTAGCTTCTGGCGTTACCGCGCCGTTGGGAGAGCTGGCGCGTCTTCCCCAGCCACTACAGTTCGGCATCCACGAAGCCAACCCCGTCCACCTCATGGCGAAACGCAGCACTGGACCTATGGTGGATCCAGTGGAACAGAGCAGTGCTGCTCCGTCAGTCAATTACTCGATCCTCCAGAACTTCCTCGGGGTCGGCAACGGCTTCCCGGGATACAGCGTACCTGACGCTCCCCCGGACACGAATATGGCCGTGGGCGACACGCAGATCCTGCAATGGGTAAACGTTTCCTACACCATCTGTAACAAGACTACAACGGTGTGCGGACCGGCCATCCTTGGCAACACCCTCTGGCGCAATGGTATCCCTGGAACAATGTGCGCCAACAACAATGACGGCGACATCCTCGCGCAGTTTGACCAGAAGGCTGATCGCTGGTTCCTGTCGCAGAACGTCTTTGTCTCTCCCTACGCAACCTGCATCGCTATCTCCGACACCAACGACGCGACTGGTACCTGGCATGTTTGGCAGTTCTCAGTACCCGGCGCTGGTTTCCCCGACTACCCGAAGATTGGCATTTGGCCGAGCGCCGGCGTTAACAACGGCTATTACCAGGCCCAGAACAACTTCGGCCCCAACGGCAGCGGCTTCCGTGGTCCTCAGATCTGCTCTTATGACCGTGCAGCCATGCTGGCGGGAGCTACCACTCCTACCCAGATTTGCTTCCAGTTGTCCGCGAGCGAGGACAGCTTGTTGCCTGGCGACCTCGATTCACTTAACGGCGTCCCACAGCTTACCGGTGGCGGATACCAGGACGAGTTCTATATCGGCAGCGTCGGCGATGTAGACAACTCCCATCTGTCCCTGTATCAGTTCCATGCGGACTTTACGACTCCCGCCAATTCGTTCGTGTTGGGCAGCCCCAACACGATCCTCCAGCCGGTACCCACGTATGAATCCACCTGTAATGGTGCATTTGGTGGCGACTGCGTTCCACAGTTGGGCAGTTCCTCCTTCTTAGACACCTTAGGCGATCGCTTGATGTATCGCTTCGCCTATTGGCACGATGCACCCATTCCGACGGGCACGATTGCGTGCGTAACTTGTGGTGGTCCTCGTTTCCAGCACTGGTACGTGAACCATGACGTCCAGGTCTCGGGTGGAAACTCCGCGGTTCGGTGGTATGAGTTCCGCGGTCCGACTACCGGTATCACTACTCTAACCAGTACTACTCTCACCACTTTCCAGGCAGGCTCGTATGCTCCTGACTCCAACTGGCGCTGGATGGGCTCTCTTGCTCAGGACAAGCTGAACGACATCCTGGTAGGCTACAGCGAGTCCAGTTCATCCATTCACCCTGCGATCTATATCGCTGGCCGCGTCCCAGGCGACACGAACAGCACCCTGGAAGCTGAGACATTAGTGGTTCAGGGCAACGGCTCGCAGAACGATACCTCTGACCGTTGGGGCGATTACAGCAGCGTGCGCATCGACCCAACTGACCACTGCACCTTCTGGTACACCACCGAATACTACATGGTAACGGCGACCTTCGACTGGAGCACCCAGATCGTTTCCGCCAAGTTCCCGACCTGTAACTAGAAGAAACCCTCGCCGGATTTTACGGCCCGGCAAGGATGCAGTAATCAACCTCAACCAGAAAGGGCATTCCGGCAACGGAGTGCCCTTCGTTATTTGTCCGAATAGGTTGGCTCGGCGACGTCAAGAATTCACAGTTTGCTGAAAAGGTCGGGTCCGGAGTGCTTTTAAAGGGGCGCCGCTTTAGGGGCGCCGTTGGAAGCCCTTAGCTTTTGTCATCGTGAACCGGCCTTGGTCGGGTGCTCGGCCGTCGCATTTCAGGTTCACCGCGGGCGCGCGTTCCAGCCTGCGGATGGGAAAGGTTCTACGGATATGGAGGCCCTGGGCAGAGTCGAACTGCCGACCAACGGTTTAGGAAACCGCTGCTCTATCCATCTGAGCTACAGGGCCATGTCCTTACCGTCTGACTTTCTAGTTTATCGCGACTTCGCCGTTATTTCTTTCGGTTGGCTTACCGTTCTCTGATCGTCTTCCGCGAGGTCGCGAGCACGTCAGCTCTGCAACATTACCTGTACAGCTTCACAGGTCTTAATCCTGGATGATTCAATTTGGCTGCAGCGATATCTTGCCGTAGGAGCCGTAGGGTATTCGAATGGCGAGTTGTATATTCGTCCCGGCGGAGGTCAGAATGATGGGATTCGCGGCCTGGTCCCATGACGCAGAATCCAGCTGTGCCGCTTGGACGGTGTAAGAGGCCGCCGCAGCGCCTGCCGGCTCAACCGTTACGGTATATGCCTCGGTTTCCTGCGGCATAGTGTCGGGGAAATAACTACCTGCCCAGCTAAAGTTCCACAGCACCAATGATACGACTCCATCGCCGGCGGTCACGGCGACGCAGGAAAGATCAGCGGAGCTGGTGCAAGTCCCTTGAGTTCCGTTCAGGGCAGCCAAGGCCTCAAACGCAAACATGTTGTCAGTCGGGGTTTGGTCAGTCGTGTAAAGCACCGGCCAGTAGTCGCTGGGAAATTGGGACAGCGACAGGAAAATAGCATCAGAAAGTCCCGCTTGCGCGAGAGTTGAAGCGAAGTCCAGAACGAAAGCACCAGCGATGGGCTCGAAGTTGAGCTCGCTTCCCGTACTCGGTCCCCATTCCGTGATATCGACCGGCAGGTTCACATGCTGATTGGCCATTTCCTGCCGGATGTTGGCTATGACAGTCCGCAATGCCGTGCCGGTGGATTGATTGCCATATCCATGTAGGCTGACGAAATCCGCTGGGATATTTTGCCCGGCCACAAAGTCCACGAAGTTTATCGCCCAACCCGCATCCGCAGCAGGGCCACCGATGCGAAGTACCGTCCCAGGATGCTGTTGCCGAAACTGATCCAGAACGCTCGCAATTTGCGAGTACAAAGTCGAGTACGCGCTGAACCCGGCGGGGTCCGTTGCAGATTTGGGCAACACGGGAGCCACCCAATTCTGTGCAGGGATGCTCATCTCATTGCCGACTTCCCACTCGCTTTCCGTAAATCCCTGAGCGACGACCACGTAGTCCAGAAAGGCCTGAATGTACTGATCGTAGGCGGTCCAGGAGGAGGGCCCATAGGTCCTACCGTCCGCCCCTTTCACCGCTAGCGGCGGAGGAACCACGTGCCCAATGATGATGTGGGGTATCCACTTGTGCTCGCGACACAGGGCCAGTCCTTGATTAAGGTGGTCAGACCATTGCAATTGCAGCGTCCCGTCCGGCGCCACGGCAAGAAGGTTATCGATATCTACGTTAATCAATCGCAATCGGCGTGTCCCGATTTGCGCCAGCCCGTCTTCTTCGGTTGGCGAAACGGTGTATTCCGGACTTGTGCCGCCGGCAATCACCTTCTGCATTTTCGCCAGATCAAGTTTAACTGCCGCAGGAGCACTTGGTGGGGAAGCTACAGGTGGGACCGCCGGCGTGCTCGTGCTGGTGTTAGAAACCCCTCCTCCACATCCGATCATGATCACTAATAGAACAAGGGCCAAGGCATACCTGCCACCGTTTGCTAGCGAGCCGCATAGGTCTGTGGTGGTCACGCATTGGCATTTGCATTCCTAAACCCACAGATTCTTAGTGGCAGCTATAAAACACGGATTGGTAGCCCTCGACCGGAGCGAGGCTCGACTGAAATGCCTTGTCCTGCCTTCGAGACCTAGCCCATACTGAGTGCGGTCAGAGGTTAGTAGTGAAGTCAAAATTAGAGTTGGTTAATGCAGCAAGCGGTTGTGTTGCCTGGCATGGCCCAACCCGCGCATATAGACGAACCAGAATATTCGGGACACAAAAATGCTCCTGCCGCAGAACTTTCCACGGCAGGAGCACACCGCGAGCAAACCGCTTATGACTCACTAAATCACCGACACGAATTCCTAGATGTCGTAGTACATCTGGAACTCATAGGGATGCGGACGCAAGCGCATGGCGTTCACTTCCTTCTCCCGCTTGTAGTCGATGTAGGTGTTCAGCATCTCTTCGGTGAAGACGTCGCCCTTGAGCAGGAACTGATAGTCGCGCGCCAGCGCGTCCAGCGCATTCTCCAGCGAGCCCGGCATGGACGGAACCTTCGCCAGCTCCTCCGGCCCCAGATCGTAGATGTCCTTGTCGAGTGGCTGACCGGGATCGATCTTGTTCTCGATGCCGTCGAGTCCGGCCATCAGCATCGCCGCGAACGCGAGATACGGATTGCAGCTCGGATCGGGCGGGCGGAACTCCACCCGCTTGGCTTTGGGCGAAGCCGAATACATCGGAATGCGACATGCCGCCGAACGATTGCGCCGCGAGTACGCCAGATTCACCGGCGCCTCGAAGCCCGGCACCAGGCGCTTGTAGGAGTTGGTGGTTGGCGCGATGATGGCCGACAGAGCCGGGCCGTGCTTGATCAGTCCGCCGATGTACCACAGCGCCATCTGCGACAGTCCGGCATAGCCGTCGCCGGCGAAGAGTGGCTTCCCTTCCTTCCACAGCGACTGGTGGGTGTGCATGCCGCTGCCGTTGTCCTGGAAGAGCGGCTTGGGCATGAAGGTCACCGTCTTGCCGTACTGGTTGGCGACGTTCTTGACGATGTACTTGTACAGCATCATCGCGTCGGCCGACTTGATCAGCGAGTCGAACTTCAGATCGATCTCGGTCTGTCCGCCGGTCGCAACCTCATGATGATGACACTCGACCACGAGCCCGCAGCTCTGCATGGTCATCGCCATCTCGGTGCGCAGGTCCTGGTAGTGGTCGGTGGGAGCAACCGGGAAGTAGCCTTCCTTGTAGCGCGGGCGATAGCCCAGGTTGTTCTCGATCCGTCCGGAATTCCAGCGGCCCTCTTCGGCGTCGATGAAGTAGAAGCCCTCGTGTTCGTTCTGGTCGAAGCGCACGTTGTCGAAGATGAAGAACTCGGCTTCGGCGCCGAAGTAAGCGGTATCGGCAAGCCCGGTGGACATCAGATACATCTCCGCCTTCTTGGCAATGTAGCGGGGATCGCGATCGTAGCGCTGCTTGGTGACGGGATCGATAACGTCGCACACCATCACCAGGGTCGGAATCTCGGTGAAAGGATCGAGAATGTATTTGCTGGCGTCGGGAATCAGCAGCATGTCGCTCTCATGAATGGCGGCCCAGCCACGGATCGACGATCCGTCCATGCCAAAGCCTTCTTCGAACGACGATTCGCTCAGTTGCGCGATAGGATAAGAAACGTGATGCCACAGTCCGGGAAGATCGGTGAAGCGCAGGTCGAGAATCTGCACGTTGTTCTCCTTGACAAACGCCAGGACTGCTTTTGGATCAGGCTTGGTATCAGCCATTCAGATTCTCCTTGTCCGTCACTCGGCGGGACGCGCACACGCGTCCGTCATGCGAGGACGGCGGTTGACTTGCCGTTAAAATTTTGCGGAACGTCCTGCCCGCCTTCCGCCAGTTTGTCCGGCGGAGTGGTGCAACCTTCCGGAGTAGGAATTTCGGAACTGCGAACTGCATTGGGTTGGGAAAGATGGTCGTGGCTGCGGGCCCTTGCCCAAAGCTCACATTAGTAGCATACGCGGCGCTCCAGGGGGTGGCTAATACAATGTTTTTATGGCCGCGCATAACTCCCGTTTATGAAACCGCAACTGCATGATTCCGCTGACGAAAGGCCTCGCCACTCGTACAATCGAGGAGCACCAATACAAGCCGCTGAGCGAGGAGCCGTGTCCACCGCGGATGAAATGGCTCCCAGCTTTTGCGATTCCGCAAGGCTGAATGCTAATGGCTAATGGCTAATCGCTGGTTGCTAGTTGCTAATTGCTGCTTTTCTCATGGACTTCGATCAGCTCGAGACATTTCTGGAGGTCGCACGGCTCAGCAGCTTCTCGCGAGCGGCCGAGCGGCGTTTTCGCACCCAGCCGGCGATCTCATCGCAGATTCGCGCGCTTGGAAGAGGAGGTGGGAGCCAAGCTGCTCGACCGCAGCGGCGGCAAAGTGGCGGTCACCGGCCCGGGCAAAGTGTTCCAGAAGTATGCCGAAGACACCCTGGAGCAGCGCCGCGTCATGCTGGTTGCGCTGGCCGAAATGCATCGCGTGCCTCGCGGCGAGTTAGTCGTATCCGCCAACGAAGGCACCTGCCTGCACATCCTGCCGGAAGTTTTCGCCGAATTTAAGCGGCAGTATCCCAGTGTCGCGGTCAGCGTGAAGCGGCTGGAGCACAACAAGATTCTAGAGGCGATCATCGAGAACTCGTGCGACTTCGGGATCGTTTCCATGCCGGTGCCAGACAAGCGCCTGACGGTCGGTGCCCATCCACCGCGATGAGCTGATCGTGATCACGCCGCCGCATCATCCTCTGGCTGCGCAGGAGAAGGCCACGGTAGCGGAAGTTGTGGAGTATCCGCTGCTGCTGCCTAAGGTGGGCCGCACTCGCGACGCGCTGGAGACGCTCTTTCACGAGCGCCGGTCTGAAGCCTCGGATATCCATGGAACTGGACTCCAGCGAGTTGCTGAAGCGCTTCGTTGCAGCCGACGTCGGAATCGGGTTCATACCGCGCTCCAACGTAGCGGAAGACCTGCAAGCCAAGGCGCTGGCCGCGCTCACCCTGTCGGACGCGAGTATTCAGCGCGATCTGGCACTGGTTTTCCGCAAAGATAAAGCGCTCAGCCGCGCCGCGCTGGCGTTCATTGATATCGCGGTAAAGCTGAAGCCGGGCGCAGGCCGCGGGCATTGCGCCGATGATCCGCCGCCATTTTTTCAATTCGTGTCTTATAACATTGTTTTCACACAACCGTCACGTTCTCGTGTGTTATTTTTGACGATCCGGTTACAACCACTCTCTTCTTTGGAGAATGTAAATTGGCGAAAGACATGGTCCCCAAGCGCATCTTCCTCACCAAGGGCGTGGGGAAACACAGGGAACGGCTCACCTCTTTCGAATTGGCGCTGCGCGACGCCGGCATTGCCGCCCAGAACCTGGTGCGTGTGTCGTCCATCTTCCCTCCCAACTGCAAGCTGATTCCGCGCAAAGACGGGCTAGCAGTACCTGTCGCCGGGAGAGGTCACGTTCGCCGTGGTGGCGGAAAACTCCACGCGCGAGCCGCATCGCCTGACGGCTTCCTCGATCGGAGTGGCCATCCCCGCCGACCACAGCACCTACGGCTATTTGAGCGAGCATCATTCCTTCGGCGAGACCGACGACGTGGCCGGCGATTATGCCGAAGAACTTGCCGCCGAGATGCTGGCCACCACGCTGGACGTTGAGTTCGACGCCGACAAGTCGTGGGACGAGAAGAAAGAGGTCTATCGGCTGTCCAACAAGATCGTGCGCACCGCCAACATCACGCAGAGCGCGGTCGGCGACAAGCGCGGGCGCTGGACGACCGTGATCGCGGCGGCGATATTGATCTTCGAGTAGGTCAAAGAAGCAACTAGCAGCTAGCAATTAGCTCTTGGAGCAGTTGCATCCGGCTAGCGCCGGTACACGTTGGGCTCGGGGCCCTTCTCCAGCGTCTCGCGGTTCCAGATGAGCCCTTCCCTGCTGTAGTTCGCCATCTCAAAATCCTGGGTCAACTCCAGCGCGTCGGTCGGGCAGGCATCTTCGCAAAGTCCGCAGAACATGCAGCGGCTGAGATCGTAGGTGAAGTCCGTCAGCTCCTTGCGCCGGGTGTGAGGATTGCGTTCGCTGTTCACCACGATGAGGTGCTCGGGACAGGCCAGCGCGCACAGGTCGCAGGAGATGCACAACGTTTCGTTGGTCTCGGGATTGTTGTTCAGGCGAGGCGCTCCGCGGAAACGCTCCGCGACTTGAGGCCGTTGCAGCGGGTACTGCTCGGTGATGAGTTCTTTCGGATCTTGATTGCGGAAGGTGACTCGCAGTCCCTTGATCAAGTCCACGAACAGCATCTTGCGAAAAACCGCATTCATCCTCAGCCCTCGATTGAGTGAAGTTTAGCACAGGAGCCTTCCTCTGCGGTCGGGCACACAGCAACACCACCGGGACCTCCAACAGCTTCTATGGTTTCGATGCTGGCTACAGCAACACTACAGGTACCGCTAACGTCTTTTATGGTTTTGATTCTGGCGCCTTCAACACCACTGGCGAGGGAAATACCTTCTCCGGCCTGAGCGCCGGGGGTGAAAACACTACTGGGGGTAGCAATATCTTCGTCGGCAATTTCGCTGGGTATAACAACACAACCGGCAACAACAACATATACATCGGGAATCTGGGCCCGGCTTCGGGCGCGGAATCGAGCACGATTCGAATCGGCGGCGACCTAGGTCAAGGCTATGGTCCGCAAACTGCGGCTTACATCGTCGGCGTCTATGGCTCTGCGGCCTCGTCAGGCATCCCGGTATATATCAACTCCAACGGACAACTCGGGACCTCACCCTCCTCACTGCGCTTCAAAGAACTGGTGCGCAACATGGGCGACAGCACAAACGCATTGATGCGGCTGCGGCCTGTAACCTTTTTCTATAAGCCGGAATACGATAAAGGCCAGCGCACATTGCAATATGGGTTGATTGCCGAAGAGGTGGCAAAAGTTTATCCCGAACTGGTGGCCTACGACAATGACGGCCAGCCCTACAGCGTTCGCTATCAGTACATAACCACCATGCTGCTGAACGAAGTGCAGAAGCAGTATCACCGCGCCGAAGCCGAAACTAAAGTAATTACGGCACAGGAGCAGAAGATCGACGAATTAGAACAACGCCTGTCGCGGCTGGAGAGTCTCGTTCCGCAGACTGTTGCTCAGAAGTAGAGGAGGTTGCTGAACGCGTTGAAATAACGGGGCCACATCGTAACTTCTCCATGCCCTGCCACAAATGCAGAGTATGCACTTTGTGGTTGACGCCGTAAGTCATGGTTGGGGCGCAAACGATGCCCCGATTACCGCGCAATCAAAACTTTGCCTTGACAGCACCTCACCTCGGAATCACAATCCCAGAACAGTTAGGCCGATCCCGCGGTTGTCCATAAATCCATCGCACGAAAGGAGCGCCACATGCGCCACACCGGCATCGCTTTCACTTTGTCCACCCTGTTGCTCGTTTCGATCTGCTCAGCTCAGCAAACAGCCATCACATCCCAACATACTGCACCCAAAGCTGGAAACCCAGCCAACACGACTACATTGGTTGGTGGACCCGACACCGTGGTGAACTGCGCGCAAGCCCAGGCTGGCCGAATTGCGATGTTTACGGCGGCGACCCTATCCAGCGTTATCCTCTGTAACTCGGGGATTTATGAGGCCCAGCCCTATGGTTCTGGGGCTATTGGTATCCTCAATCCTCATCCGGCATTCGCGCTGGATATAACCGGTGACATAAACGTGAGTGGAAGTTTAAGGTTCGCAGGGCACGAGGTACTCGCCGTTACCCTCTTAGGTAATCTTGCCGTCGGACCGGATACATTGTCTCTGAACACCGGGTCCGAAAATACCGGCGTCGGCGTCGGTGCGCTCCTCTATAACACTTCGGGAATAGGAAATACAGCCGTAGGCAGCGGGGCACTGTCTCGCAACGATATCGGCTACGGCAACACGGCAGTCGGTGGCTCCTCGCTGCCAGTCAATATGTCTGGCTACGCGAACACTGTCACCGGTGCCTCGGCCATGTCGAGCAATACAAATGGCGACAACAATACGGCAACTGGTGCAGGCACGCTCTTTAGTAACGTTAGTGGCAGCTCCAATACCGCCGTCGGCGTCTACGCACTGCAGTCCATTACTGGCGGAAATAATAATATTGCCATCGGTTATCAGGCGGCGCTCAATGTTTCTGGCTCAAACAGCAACAATATCGATATTGGGAATGAAGGCCTCTCCAGTGACAATGGCTCGATCCGCATCGGCGATCCAGCAAATCAAAACGCCGCTTACATCGCAGGCATCTACGGTGCTACTTCATCTTCAGGTGTTCCGGTCTACGTCAATTCCAACGGACAACTAGGAACCTCCCCTTCCTCGCTTCGCTTTAAGGAGCAGGTTCGCGACATGGGCAATAGCACCAATGCCCTGATGAAGCTGCGGCCCGTCACCTTTCTCTATAAGCCTGAGTACGACAAAGGCGAGCGCACATTGCAGTATGGCCTGATCGCGGAGGAAGTGGCGAAGGTTTATCCCGAACTTGTCGCCTACGACAACGACGGCCAGCCCTACACGGTTCGCTATCAGTACATCACCACGATGCTGTTGAACGAAGTGCAGAAGCAGTATCACCGCGCCGAAGCCGAAGCGAAAGTAATCGCGGCACAGGAGCAGAAGATCGACAAGTTAGAACAGCGCCTGTCGCGGTTGGAGCGTCTCATTCCGCAGACCGTTGCTCAGAAGTAGACCAAGCAAATCAGGGCCGCGCCAACTACGGATAACGCGGAAGCAACGGGCGCACCTACTTCGTGCCCTGCTACCAAACGCAGAGTATATACACTTTGCAGCAGTCGTGGGTGGCGCAGATCGACCCGCCTGAGCTGGCTGCGCGATCCACGCGACAAGCTGCAAGCGGCTGGCATACAATTTCAACACTGATGCGTTTCTTCGCCGGGATTTTGTTCGCGCTCGCGATGACGGGCACGCTGGCAGGACAGCAGGTCGCTGCGCCCACGTCGCCTGTTCCGCAGAGTGGCGCGACGGCAGCGACATCCACGGCGCCATCGGCCCCGCCAGGTAATGCTACTGCCGCGAACAAGCCACCTTCAGAGACCAATCCACCGGTTCCGACGACTGGCTCGCAGTCTGCTGCCGCAAATCAAACTGCTGCTGCAAAGTCGGGCACGCCGATACTGCCCGACAATCCCAAAGACATTGCCAAAGCTAAGCGCCAGTTCAAGGCTGGCATGAAGTTGAAGGCATCCGGCAATCTGGACGCCGCCTTCGAAGAGTTCGAACTCGCCGCTAAGCTGGCGCCCCGCAACGTGGTATATCTCACCGCCCGCGAGTTTACACGCGAGCAATTGGTGATGCAGGCCTTGAAGCAGGGCAACCAGGCCATGCTCGACCACAATGAGATTGTCGCCATGGCGGAATTCCGGCGTGCTTTGGAATTCGATCCCACCAACGAATATGCGCTCCAGCGGCTGAGCGACTCAGTGCCGCTGGACGAAGAACCGGTCAGCCGGAGTATGCGGGTGGTGGAGCAATCCACCCCGATCCAGATGCAGCCCTCCACGCCACACCGTGATTTCCACTTCCGGGGCGATGTCAGCGCGCTACTTACTCAAGTGGCCCAGGCCTACGGCATAACCGCCCAAGTCGACGCCTCGGTGCAGCAGAAACGAGTTCGATTCGACATCGAAAACGTGAACTTTGCGACCGCGATGGAAACGGTGACGAGCGTAACCAAAACGTTTTGGGTGCCACTATCGACGAAGCAAATCCTGTTCGTGGCCGACACGGTCGAGAACCGGCGAAGCTACCAACGTATGTCCTTGCGCAACTTCTATCTGCCCGACCTGGCAACTGAGAGGGAACTGACGGAGATGACCAATTCGCTCCGCGTGCTTCTCAACCTGCGTTACATAGCCGCGGACAAGGCGGAATCCAGCATCTCGATACGGGCCGAGGAACCGGTGGTGGAGGCAGCCGCACAATTGCTGGAAAGCCTGGCGGGCGGCCGTCCTGAAGTCCTGCTGGACATGCGGGTTTACGAGGTCAGCTCTAGCTTTCTCAGGCAGCTCGGGACCACGCCCCCGGCGCAGTTCACGCTATTCAATATCAGCCCTGCGCTGATTGCAGGCCTGGGACAAAACTCCCAGAACCTCATTAACCAGTTGATTGCGTCCGGCGGAATCAACCAGGCCAATTCCCAGGCCATCCAAGCGTTGCTGGCATCCCTCCCTAGTCAAGTCAGCTCGCTTCTATCGACACCGTTCGCAACCTTCGGCGGTGGGGCTACTCTGTTCGGACTTAGCGGCGGTACTGGAACTACCGTGACCGTTAACTTGAACGAGTCGGATGTCCGAACTCTGGAGCATGTGACCCTGCGTGCCTCGCAAAACAATGCTGCCGTGTTCAAAGTGGGTGAACGCTATCCCATCATCAACGCAACCTTCGCTCCCATTTACAACTCCTCGGCGATCTCGCAAGTTATCGGCAACCAAAGCTATATTGCGCCCTTCCCCTCTTTCAATTTTGAAGACCTGGGACTGAATCTGAAGGCCACGCCAATCATTCACGCGGACCGCGCTGTCACTTTGAAATTGGAGTTGAACATTCGTTCGCTCGGCGCACAGACGGTCAATGGCATTCCCATCATCAACAACCGGGAGTACAACGGCAGCATCACGCTGAAGAGTGGCGAGTCCAGCGTCGTTGCGGGTCTCATCTCGACGGCCGATAGCCGCAGCATAGCCGGATTGCCCTTCTTGGCTACCGTACCCGGACTGAGCTATGCGGCTTCGGAGCACACCAAGAACAATATGGAAGACGATCTTTTGGTGGTCATTACCCCTCACATCCTCCGTCTACCAGAAGCCAACTCGTTCGCAGTGCAGTTGCCCAACGGACACTGAAGTCTGCCCGCTCCGTCTGCAAGGCTACTCATTGTCATCCTCGCCTCGAACCCACCGCCTACTTCCCCGGATTGGCGATTTCGAAGTCCACCATCGACTTCACCGCATCGTAAGGAACATTTGAACTGAAGCCGACGATTCGCCGTCCGTTGATGAAGAAGGTTGGCGTACTGGTGATGTTAAGCTTTTCGCCCAGCGCCACCGAGTCTGCCACCCGCTTCGCTGTGTCTGGATTGGCAACGCAAGCCGCAATGGCATCCGGATCGCCGCCCGCGTCCTTAACATAACCCTTTAGCATCTGGTCCACATTTTGCTCGCTCACCTCCGCTTGGTGGTCGTATACCGTCGCGATGAACTTCCACACTGCGACGTTATTCGCCCGGCCCAGGCAATCTACGTACTTCGCCGCAGTCAGCGCCCACTTGTGAATCTGCGACAGCGGAAAATTCTCAAACACCAGCCGGGCCTTGGGCTCCTCTTGCATCAACTTCGTAATGTTGGGCTGCGCGGCCTTGCACGAAGGACATTCCAGGTCGGCAAATTCCACAATCGTTATGGCTGCATCCTTTGGTCCTTCTGAAGGACCATTCGCGCTCTTCAGTTGCTCGCGCGCTTCGGCAAACGGATCGGCGCCAAAGGGCACCAGCTCACCCGTGAAGGCATATTTCTGATCAGCAGTCACATAAATTCGCGTCGCCTGCTGGCCCTTCGGCGTGTTGAAAATAATCGTCGCCTCCGAAAGACCAGCCGCCTCCGATGGTTTTATGTCCATCACCTTGTAGGTAAGGTCCTGGTTCCAGCCAAACATACGCTTGAGAAATGCGTTGAAGGTGGATTCGCTGGGAAGCGATCCCGGCGAATTTGCCGGCGCGCCGGAAACCGTCTTTGCGGGCGGGTTCGTCTTGGGCGTTCGCTGCGCGTTGGAGTAGAGGCTGGTGACGGCCAGACCTACGGTCATTAGTACGACAGTGCAACGATTCATGTTTCCTTTCTCGAAACAAAGGTGCGAGTTTAACCTGCGAGGTATGTTTACATCTCCGCCTTGGCGGCGATAGGATAGCGGCGTCCAAAGCCGAATGCCTTCTCTGAAATCTTCAAGCCGGGAGCGGCTTGCTGGCGCTTGTATTCGCTTTTGTCCACCATGCGAACTACTTTTCGAACCAGCTCGGGATCGTAGTGGTGCCGTGCCGCAATCGTGTCCGGGTATTGATTGTCTTCGATGTAGTCTTCCAGAATTGTATCCAGAACTTCATACGGCGGCAGGCAATCGCTGTCCTTCTGGTCAGGCCGCAATTCCGCGGAAGGAGGTTTTTCTATAGTTGAAGCGGGAATCACGGGCGATCGAGAATTCACGTAGCGCGCCAGCCGGTAGACGAGCGTTTTGGGTACGTCGGAGATGACCGCCAGCCCGCCGCACATATCGCCGTATAGGGTGCAGTAGCCGACCCCAATCTCCGACTTATTGCCGGTGGTCAGCAGTAGCGCGCCAAACTTGTTGGACACCGCCATCAGCAACGAGCCGCGAATACGCGCTTGAATATTTTCTTCGGTCACATCCTGCTCGCGGCCGCGGAACACGGGCTTGAGGGCTTGCAAGTACGAATCGAAGATGTCGCCAATCGGCACCAGGTCAAACGAAATGCCCAGGTTGCGGGCCAGTGTGGCAGCATCCTCAATGCTGCCCGCGGAAGAGTACGGGCCCGGCATGCCCACCCCGATGACGTTCTCGCGGCCTAGCGCATCCACAGCAATACAGGCGGTGAGCGCCGAATCAATACCGCCGCTGAGTCCCAGCACGGCCTGCCGGAAGCCGCACTTGTGCACATAATCCCGCGTGCCCAATACCAGCGCCGAATAAGCACTCGCCTCCAGGCCTTCCTCGCCTAGATGGGTATCGCCGGTCAGCGATTCGCTGTCGAAGCAGACCAGGTCTTCCTCGAACGATTTGGCTTGCGCGATGACACGTCCGTCGGGGTCCAATGCGAAGCTGGATCCGTCGAACACCAGGCTGTCATTTCCACCCACCTGGTTCACCAGCGCAACCGGAATGCGATAGTGCTTGGCGATGGTGGCCAGCATGTCAAGTCGCAATTCGCGCTTGTGAAGATAAAACGGAGACGCCGAGATGTTCAGCAGGATTTGTCCACCGGCGCCGATCAAGTCTTGCACCGGATCGACCCCGTACAGTTGACGGTCCCAGAAATTCTTGTCGTTCCAGGCGTCCTCGCAAATGGTCAGGGCGAGTTGTTTGCGATCCAACGGCAGCAACTGCTGCCGCTCGGCGGGCGCGAAGTTGCGCATCTCGTCGAAGACGTCGTAGCTGGGTAGAAGACGTTTGGACTGGATGAGCGGCAACTTTTCCGTCACGCAGCAGCGCCGCCGAGTTCAACACCGACTTGCCGGTTGCCGAATTTGCAGGAGTGACCAGGCCGCAGATCACGGCAATGCCCAGGGTCTCCGCAGCAATGGATTCTGCGGCTTGCCGGTTGCGCTCAACAAACCACGGGCGCTCCACCAGGTCACGCGGCGGATAGCCACAAACGCTCAGCTCGGGAAAGAGAATGAGATCGACGCCGGCACTCTTGGCGCGTCGCGCATAAGCGATGATCTTTGCGGAATTGCCCCGAAAATCGCCGATGGTGGGGTTAATTTGTCCGAGTGCAATCCTCACTCTAACAGTGTAAAGGGGCGCGCGCTGGGACGCCAAATGGGCGGCGCATCAAACGGTCGGAACCCAATGCGGTGGTGCTCCAGGATCGGCTCCAGGCGTACCGCTCCCAGTCGTACCCGGAGCAGGATAAGGCGGGGGCGAACCGGGGTCCGATTGGCTGGGCTGCGGATATTCCTGTTGTTCTCCCGGACGACGCAAGCTGGGAGCGTTCGCCGGCCTTTCCGGCGTTTCCTTCTTCTGCGCAACTTCTGTATCGGCTGCCTTCAGGTCCACTTCCTTTTCGGTGCGGACAATCTTTTCGCCATCCACCGTCATAATCTCTAATCGCGAAACCACCGCGCCCTGGAAGCGCACAAAATCGACTTCCTGCGGTGGATCACCGTAGATCCATTCTTCGTAGTCTTGCCCCTTGTCGTCCTTATCGCGGATCTTCCTGGGCGGGCGCCCCTTGGCATAGATCACCATGTCGCGGTCCATGCCGACTAGCACCTTATGATTCTTGATTGCCTCCTGCACCTTGGGCGGCAACGTCTTCTCATAGGCCTCAGCTTGATTGAGCGCCTTGAAGTCGAAAACCGGCGAGAGCATATTGCGCACTTGATCGCCGGTAATCTCGGGCACGTATTTGTCGAAGGCCAGCGTCACCTCGGAGCCTTTGGCCTCCAGGCTCTTCGGCGCTCCGCCCACGGTGCTCATTTGACCTTGCGCGCCCACCTGTACGTGCTGATACCACTTTTCTTTCTTCCTCGGACCACCGTTGATCTCGAGGACGATTGAGCTTTCCTTGATGATCACGTTGGTAATGACTACGCGGTCGCCGGGCCGGGCTGCGGCGCCATGTTCCATTATCAATTGCGCAACTTGCTGGTCGCTGGGAGTCACTACTCCATTCTTGATCTGCAATCCCTTTTCACCGATGGGAAACACGCGGCGGGCGAAAACACGTTCGGCCGTCAGATCACGCATCACCAGCATGCGCGTCTGCGTTGTCATTTTTTCTGCCGGTTGTTTGGCCGGCGCTTTGGCGTCATCGGCATACGCGGATATCGCCGCCAGCAACACTGCCGTAGCGAACGGTGAGAAACAATTGCGGCTCATGGAAACACCCAGATTGTTTCAAATTATATGCTCATCTTGGCGACAGGACACATCAGGGTTGGATGCTCGAGAGGTAATCGCGGTAGGCCGTCTCCGGGTCGGGCGTTGCCGGTTGCGCGAGTCTTGCCAACGGTAACTTCCAAACCATCACCACTCCTATCAAAATAACCATAACGGTCGTGGCGCTGGCCTCCACTCCATAGTAGCCGCCAGTGACCCAATGCGGACCGCCGGCCGTAGTTCGCACCACAACGTTAAAAATCCGCAGGCCGCTGACCGGCAGGCCAAAAAGGAGTCCGAGTGCGAAATTCCAGCCGAAGTGGATACCCCAGGGCAACCACAAAGCACGGGTTCGCAGGTAGGCAAGGGAGAGCAGTACGCCTATCAGGATCGTGTTGATCAGTCCCCAAAGACTCGCGCCGGGATTCGCCAGGTGTACCGTCCCAAACAGTACCGAGAAGACCGTGATCGCACCGATCGCTCCGATGCCCTGTTCCAGATGTTGAAAGGGATAGCCTCGAAATATCAGCTCTTCCGCGAGTGCGCCCACAACCAGAATCAGCAGAACGGCCCCGACCCGGGGTAAGGTGTGCCGGCTAAGGCGAAGTGCAATGTTGATATGCCCCCAAATCGCGATCGGAACAATCGCCAGGAGGGTCAGTCCGAATCCGAGGACACAGCCAAGCATGAGTTGCTTGAGCCAGCCATCGGCGCGCGGCAATCCCAAGGCAGCAATGCGATGGTCTTCAACATGGTCTGCCACAGCAAGTAGCCAAACGAACAGCACGATCAGCAACAACGCCAACAGAGGACGGAAGATCACCTCGAACAGAAGGATGCGATCGCCGGCGATCGCTCCGGCAGCATAGGCCGCCACCAGAAATGCCACCACCGAAAATAAAGCTGATACCACAAACGCCCAGACCGGACGCAGGCGTCCCGTGGTGGTCGTGAACATAGCTAGACTTTCCTGGCCGTCTCCATCTGCTGCGCCGGGTGAAACGTCAATCCCTGGCGCGCGACAGAGAAGTTTAGCGGTTGGCCGCCATTCTCGCGGATCGCATCCTCGACTCGCTGGCGTGTGCCTTTTTCAATGAAGACGATCACGCAGCCGCCGCCCCCGGCGCCGCAAACCTTGGCGGCTCGCGCACCATTTTGCATCGCCACACCAATCAGCTTATCGATCAAGGGAGTTGTGATGCGCGGAGCGTTGGTTCGCCGCAGCTTCCACTCCTCACCAATCAGGCGCTCCACATCGTCCCATTGCGCCTCAGCCAGCGCGACGTGCATGGCCTGGGCAATGCGAGAGATTTCCGCGAAGTTGCGTATGACGTGCTTGTCGCCGTCGATATGCTGCTTGAACACCTTCCAGTTGTTGATACCTGACTGCCTCGGCGCCCCGGTATAGAAGAGAACGAACCGCGGATCGATCTCGTCGAGAGACACCGGCACCGGCTCCCAGCGGACGCCGTCAGGCTCCAGATGGATCGCACTCACGCCGCCATACATGGCTGGATAATAATCCTGGCAGCCCGTAGGCACGCGAATCAGTTGTGCTTCAACATTCTGCGCAATCACGCGAATCTGTTCGATATCGATTTTGCGCTCGACGAAACGTGCCAGCGCCGCGGAGGTAGCAATCATAAGCGCCGATGAACCGGAGATGCCCGCTCCGGCAGGAGATTCCGAGTTTGTCTCCAGTGTGAATCCAGCATCTGGCTTGAAGAAGCCAACCAGATAGGCTGCCAGCGGGTGTTTATAGTTTTTCGCCGCCAGCAACTCGTCGAGCCCGGCAAAGCTCTCGTGCCGGCCCGTGTCCTGCGATCGGAGAACGATCTCTCGGCCACTTCGCGGTGTAATTTTGCAACGGGTCAGAATGTTGACGGCAACGTTTACGCTCACCGCGCCGGGATGGAAAAGGTACAGCGGCCAGATGTCGAGTGTCCCACCGGCAAGATCGGCGCGGCACGGGGCGGTCGTTACAATCTCGTCAGTGTTTGCGGGGGACATGGGTTGAGACATGGTAGAAGGGGCACACCTTCAGATGCGCCGACAAGCTCTCATTTTTTTGTCATCCCGAGCGGTTTCAGCCCGCGAGGGACCTGCTTCTTCGACTTTCTCAGAAGTCTTTTTATCCACTCAGGCACTCCCTACCCACGGCAATCACCTCGCTCACCACTTGCTCGATGTCGTCCATTGTGGTGCGATGATTGACAATGCAGGCCCGCAACGCGAAGCGGCCATGAATCGTCGCGTTGGACAAGAATACCTTTCCCCGGCGGTTCACGCGCTGCAAAATCGCTTGGTTCAATGCATCGGCATCACCCTGTGATCGATAGCGGAAACAGACTGCGCTGAGCGGTGCCGGAGCCAACAGTTCGAGTTCGTGCTGCTTGGCAATCAGTCCGGCTAAAAGCTGCGCATGCGCCAGATCGTTGCGGACCGCCTCGCGAAATTTCTCCAGACCGTGATAGCGCAACGACAACCAAATCTTCAGCGCACGAAAGCGTCGCGACAGCTCGATGGTTTCTTCGAAGAAGGCAAAGCCTTCGACGGGATCTTTCACCAGCGATTTGGCATAATCTCCGGTGTGCGAGAATGCGCGACGCGCAGCTCCCGCATCACGGTAGAGCAGGCATCCGCAATCGAGCGGCTGATACAGCCACTTGTGCGGATCAAGTGACAGCGAGTCCGCCTGGTTCAACCCGGCAAACTTCGCCGGCTCGGCGATGGCAGCCAGCGCGCCGTAAGCTCCGTCCACGTGAAACCAGGCGCCAGCCTCACGCGCGATTTCCGCCAGCTCCGGCAACGGATCGATGCTCCCAGTGGAGACCGTTCCCGCAGACCCCACAATCGCAATTGGCGTTAGTCCAGCACCGACATCCCGTTCCACGCTCGCGCGCAAGAGATCGACGCGAATCCGAAAATTGTCGTCACACGGAACGAGCCGCAGAAACTTCCGTCCGATGCCCAGCAAAGCGATGGCTTTGGGAATCGACATGTGGACCTGTTCTGAGGCGTAAATCGTTCCCGGTCGTGCACCGCTCTCGTTGGCCGGCAGTCGAGCTTCGCGAGCCATGGCCAGTCCCATCAAATTGGCCGACGAACCGCCGCCAGTCAGACTTCCCCTGAACCCGGTGCACCCGATCGCTTCGGCCAGCCAGCCGACCACGACGCGCTCGATGGTCACTGCCGACGGCGACGAGCGCCATGCCGTAACGTTCTGGTTGAGCACGCTGGCCAGCAGGTCCGCAGCCGCGCCGACGGGCTCTCCGGAGCCGAGCACGTAGCCGAAAAAGCGGGGGCCGGTGACCCGCACAGACTCGATCACAGCGGTCAGGTCGTCGAGAGCGTCGTCTCCCATTCCCTTTTCTGGCAATGGATTAGCAAATAAAGCTTCGGCTTCACTTCCAGTTATCGCGGGAAAGGTGGCCCGTTCGTCGATGGACGCGACGTACTGCAACGCAAGTTGGGTGATCCGGTCGAAGACCGCTTTGTAGTCGGCGTCGGAGAGTACAAGTGGATTCATGAGCCAGGAGTCCGCAGCGCTTAGGGCCGATTTGACGGGACAGCCATTGTAGCGCGAGTAGTTGCAGTTACAGCTCGTGGTAGGTGATCAACTCAATCCCCCGCCGTTGCAGTACCTCTTTGGCTTCTGATGAAGTGACCAGTCCAAGTTCCTGCGCCCGCGACTCCCTCAACCGCGTTTGGACCTGGTCGAGGTCAGCATCGTTGTAGCCGGGATGGCAGACAAACTCCCATGTCCCTTCTGGAATACTGTCCACGATCGCGGTAAAGAGTTTCAAGTCGAGAGATCCGGTGACCAGTACGGCGAGCGATCCGTCGGTGGTGCGCAGGCCATGGGTCTCCACCTCGCGACGAAACCCAGCTGCAAAGTTGCGCAGCACGTTCAGTTCGGCAAAACGTCGCCACAACTTGCGCTGTCGTAGCAAGTCTCCGATGGGCAGCGGCCAGACCTGGCCGAAGGGATTGCGCACGGCGGCAATGCCACGCTCCCGCGCGGCTCGCAGCAGCGGTCTCAGCACTGCCGGGAACATATGCGCGTGCTTGTGGGTGTCGAAGTGAGACGGCCGCAGTCCCGCAGATTGCAGTCGCTCAATCTGTGCGCTTGCCTCAGCTTCGATTTCGCTGGGGTTGAGTCTATTGCGGAAAGAAGCTATGACGAAGTCATTCAGCTTGACGCGAAACTGGCGGCTGCCGTTTTGCGTGCCCGGCTGTAACAGGCTTGCGACTCTATCCTCCGGCAACAGCGGTTCGCCGTCCAGCAGCACCACGTGGCAACCCACGCTGAAGCGCGCGTTACGGTCAGCCAGCGAACCCGCCAGGCTGGCCGCTTCCTCGAAGGCCCGGGCATTCGCCATCAGCGTGGCCGAGGTCACAATCCCACGCTCCTGCGCCTCGGCGATGGCGCGGTTCACCCCGGAGGTTAATCCGAAATCGTCGGCATTGACGATGAGCCTGCGCACGGCATCAGTGTAGCAGCGGGAAATGGACAAGCGTCGCTCAAACCGGTGCGCTCCCCAACCGCCCTAGTACCAGGTGTACCCCAGCATGAATTGCAGGGACGCGTTAATGCCAGGATTGTGATTGCCAATCGAAGCGTTGGAGAGGTGATACGCCTTGAGCGCCAGGTCCCAGGAGGTGCGGTTCTTGCTGAATATCTGCAAGCCGATTTCGGGCCCGCTAGTGAAGTTAACCTGTGCAGTGTCGGGCGCAGGCAGATCGTGAGTACTGAAGAGCACGCCTCCGACGGCCGCGAAGTAGGGAGCGACTTTGCAAGGCTTGGTGAAGTTCCACTTCGCGATGAACGGATTGATTCCTCCAGCGTACTGGCCGCCATGGATCCAGAACTCGTTCAGCGGAATGATGTCTCCCGCCATCTCGAAGGTACCGCGGAGAAAACCCTTGCCATGTTCGTGGGTCAGCACGCGACCGAGGCGGAAGCCGACGAGAAATGACCCCCCACTGGGTGAACTAGCGACGGAGTGGCCACCTCCAATGAACAATCCCTTGTTCCAGCCGGGCTGACGAAGCACGTCAACCGGGCTATCGGTGGGAAGTTGTGCCAGCATTGGAGCGCAGGCAAGGCAGCAGAATAGCGCGAGGCGAATGACTTTGTTCATTGTGTTCTTAAGGACAATGGCAAAAGCTATCAGGTTTCGGTTGGATCACGCAAACTAACGCTGGGGGTTAAACCCGCTACTGACTCATTGTTTTCAGCAGCCGAAAATAGCGTCGCGCTTTATGCACGTCTTTGGCGATCTGCTCGCGCAAGGCTTCCACCGACGGAAACTTGATCTCGGGCCGCAGCCGCTGCAGGAAAGTCAGCTCCAGTTCCGTCTCCGGCAGCAACTCGATTGGATGAAAATTCAGCAGGTGACTTTCGATGGCAAACGAGTCTGCTCCGAACGTCGGGCGGTTCCCCACGTTCGTCACCGCCTCGAAACATTCGCCGCCGACGCGCAGCCAAGTGATGTACACCCCGATTGCCGGAACCAATTCGTCGTAGCGCGCCAGGTTCACCGTCGGGACCGTGTACTTGTGTCCATAGCCGCGTCCGCGTCCGGGATTCGAGAAGATGCTGAAGGGGCGGCCGAGCAGAGCGCGCGCCTTCGCCACTCTTCCCTCGACTATCAGTTTGCGAATCTCCGTACTGGAGACATGATGACCACGCAACACCTGCTCGGGATAGACGACGGCCTCGAACCCAAACTCCCTGCCAAGATCGGCCAGCGTGTTCACGTTGCCCTGCGCTTTGTGGCCGAAGTGGAAGTTGTAACCTTCGTGCACCTCGCGTGCATGGAGGCGTTTCCACTAGCACAGCTTTGGCAAAGTCGTGTGCCGGCATCAGCGACAGATCGCGGGTGAAAGGCAGCACCAGCACTGCATCCACGCGAGTCTGTTGCAGAAGTCGCAGTTTGATAGGCAAGGGCGTCAGCAGCTTGGGCGCGACATCCGGACGCAAAATGCGGTAGGGATGCGGCTCGAAGGTCACCACCACAGCTTTCCCGCTCAGTGCATGGGCACGGTCCGCCATCAGGCGCACCACCTCCTGATGAGCGCGGTGAACGCCATCGAAATTCCCCACGCTAACCACCGTGGGTCCAAGCTCGGGCGGCACTTCTTCAAGGCTGCGGAATACTTGCATGGGAACGATTGTCCTAGAGATCGAACTCGAGTTTCAGGCCGTCGTGCGCCAGGCGCACGTTGTCAGGCAGCGCCGCATTCGTCTCTTCATGCGGCAGGTCATGCGAGATATGCGTGAAGTATGCGTGCTTTGGTTTCAGCCGGTCCACCAGCTTCAGAGAGTTCGCCACCGTCGAATGTGTGGGATGAGGATGGTGCCGCAGCGCATCGAGAAACAAGATGTCGAGCCCCTGCAACTGCTCCAGCGACTTCTCCGGAATGCTGCTGAAGTCGGTGAGGTATGCCGCCGAACCGAAGCGATACGCCTCGATAGGAACGTCCCCGTGCAACACCTCCAAGGGCGTGAAGGTTGTTCCGAAAAGATCCACCGGTCCATTGACCGCTCGCAACTCGACCTGTGCCAGACCGCCATACTTGTAGTCCGCCTCGAAGATGTAGCGGAAGACGTTGCGCAGCGTTTGCGTCGTTGCCGGGCTGGCATAAAGAGGGATTTTTCCACCACCGGTGATACGGGGGAAACTCAGCGGCCTCACGTCGTCGAGTCCCAGAATGTGGTCGGCGTGGCCGTGGGTGTAAAGCACCGCGTCAATTTTACGAATGCCTTCGCGAATGGCCTGCTCGCGGAAGTCGGGAGTGGTGTCGATAACAACGGTGTGCCCGTTCCACTGCACCATGACGGAGGGACGCGTGCGCCGGTCATGCGGGTCGGCCGACGTACACACGCGGCAGTCGCAGCCGATGGTGGGCACACCCATCGAGGTGCCGCTGCCCAGGACCGTGAGCACTGCCTTCATCAGGCCTTGCCATCTGCGCCCGGTCCGCCTTGAGGCGGATGCGTGAGCATGTTGGTGACCTCGAGGTAAGCCATGCGCAATTCGTAGAGGCAATTCTGCAACATACTCTGCTCTTGCGACGTCAAGTTCCCCTTGGTCTTTTCTTGCAGAATGGCCAAGGTGTCGATGGTTTGGCGCGCGCCTAACAGATCAACCTCGGGCTTGGAACCCTGCGGCGCCGCCAGACCCAGCTGCATGAGCGCGCTCATGTAAAGCGAGGCAACAAATTTTTCGAACGTTATTTCGAAGTCTTGCGCGCGGTGTGGCTGTCCCTGCTTGCGCATCTCGTTCTCGATGCGATCGTCGATCTCGCGCGTCGACTCCCGGTAGGCCGCTGCCGAGTCGTGCTGTTCCTGCGCGCTGGGCGCTTCGGGAATGGCTTCATCGGTCACGACGGATGAAGTTTGCGCGCTGCTTGCCGGCGCAGCCTGCTGCGCGGCACGTTCCTCGTTCACCAGGCGTTGCGCTTCACTCTTCTCGCGTTCCCGCTCGGCGCGGCGTTCTTCGTCTTCCACCACGTCCTGGCGCAGTTCGCCATCGGTGCTGAACAAGCGGCGGTCGGTGACTACGAATTCTGGTTTCTTCTCTTTGTCGGGCATAGATTATTTACTCGCTGAATGGAAGAGTTTGTATTGTGGCGCTCTGCTCGCCGATCTGCACAGTGGCGCCGGCAGGGGCGGCCTCGCGCCGCACGTAGCCAAGCGCCAGCGTCCGCCGGCCACCCGGAAATGGAATCCGCGATGCGCTGGTTATCTCTCCCACATCCTTGTCGCCGGCACGGACTTTGGTTCCCGGAGTAGGCAGCTCGCTCGTCGGATCTCCTTGCAGTTCGAAGCCGGTAAACATACGATGCACGTTGCCGCGCGACCGAATTCGCTCCACGATTTCCTGCCCGATATAGCAGCCCTTGGCGAAATTCAACGCGTGCTGCTGTCCGGTCTCCTGCGGCAAATCGCGTTCTCGAAGATCAACCCCAAAGCGCGGCACACCTCTAACGATGCGATAGAGTTCGAGCGCATCGCTGCCGACGGGAGTAGCCCCAGCCGAGACCAGCGCGTCCCAGATTGCGTCCTGATTCTCCGCGGCAAACCAGATCTCGAATCCATCCATTTGCGGTATCGCACTGCGCGCGACGGAAATTCCAACGTCGCGCCACACAGCGTCAATCACCTGCCCCGCTTCAAGTTGCGACACGTCCAGACCAACAGCCGTCAAGATCTCGCGCGACTTCGAGCCTGCCACGCCAATCGCAGCCAGCTTGTCGCTGATGTCGGCGACCTCGACATCGTCCATGATGATGTAGCGATCGAAGATCTCGGCGATCGTCGGCGCTTGCTCGCGGTCGGTGGTGACCAGCAGGTAGTCGCCACGATTGTAGGCAACCAGGTCTCCCTGAATACGCCCTTGCGCGCTAAGCACGAAGCTGTACACCCCGTGCCCCAACGCCAGGTCGCGGACATTGTTGGTGACCATCCCATTCAGCCAACGTACGCGGTCCTCGCCCGCCAGCACCAGTTTGGCCTGCCAGCTCATGTCGAGCAGGCCGCAGCCTTCCAGCAACGCACGAAATTCGGTCGCAGAATCGCCGAAATCCGCCGGGGTCTCGGCGCCGCGGTACATGCCGAGACGTGCCCCGCTAGCCGCAAGCTTCTCTTGAAAGGTGGTGACACTCATAGCGAACCTTTGATTATAACGAAGGACGGGAAGGGGCAGTCAGCCACTTAACCGTCAGCCATCAGCCGGCTTAGCGTTGATGGTAGGTTTCATTGAGATCCCAAGCTGTTCTGCTATCTTTCCACTGACACTTTGATTCCAGCGAAGACAAACCGAGTCATCTATTATCCGACACTGGCGTGAGACCGAAGTAGTAAGCTGAATCGTTCCAGCCGGGCGGTTCGAAATGACGGACAAGAAAAAAGAACCAGATGCTTCGGAACAAGACGCAGATATCAAGAAAGTCTACAGGGCGGACCGCAAACAGCGAGCCCCTCACCTCATTGACCTGGATGAACAAAGGCAGATTGAAAAGTTGCGCCGCAGCGTAGTGGCTGCGGTAAAGGCAGGCGAGGCGCAAAAAGCACTCGACATCTTAAAACAAATGGGATATGGCCACGACAGCGCCGAGTACAAACCGGTTATCGCTTTGCTTTATCCACCTTCAAGGAGGAAATGAGACGCTCCCGCTGCTTCATTCTGTATTGCTTCGGACGTGCAGATAACTTCTTTTCAACTGCGCCCACAACCAAGTCAGCTATTTCTTCAGCGTTAGGACGAGATGCGTAGTTCGTTTGCTGCAATTTTTTGCGGGCAGGAGCGGTTGCCATGTTCTCACTTTTTCTGGATAACAATTTCATCTTAGCACGGGCCTCATCTCTAGTCGTCTGATGCGTAGCCTGTGACTGTGGTCTCGGGAAAATATTCAAGCGGCTCTGCTGACGGCATTTCTGTTATCGTTTTTCACTGACCATGACCAAAAAGCGCATCGCACTGGTTCCCGGAGACGGCATCGGCAAAGAAGTTATTCCCAACGCGTCTGGAAGTCGGTTCGCGCCAGCGGAGCCGCCGTCGAATTCACTACCTTCGACTGGGGTGCCGACCGCTACCTCATTGACGGCACTACGGTTCCACCCGACGGCTTTCCGATGCTAGCGCGTGACTTCGACGCGATCTTCGTTGGTGCACTGGGCGATCCGCGAGTCGCTAGCAATATCCACGCCAAAGAAATTCTGCTGGGCATGCGCTTTAAGATGGACCTTTATGCCAACGTGCGCCCGGTTCGCCTGCTCGACGCCTCGCTGTGTCCACTGAAAAACGCATCGCCCGACGACATCAACTTCACCGTGATTCGCGAAAATACTGAAGGCGTTTACATGGACATGGGCGGCCACTTTAAGTTCGGCACCCCCGATGAGGTGGCCACGCAAGAGGACATTAACACGCGCAAAGGCGTGGAGCGCATCATTCGCTTCGCCTTCGAATACGCGCGTGCCAATGGCCGCAAGAAGGTGCTGATGTCCGATAAGTCGAACGTGATGACCTACGCCGGCGGCCTGTGGCAGCGTGTCTTCAAGGAAGTTGCAAAAGAGTATTCCGACATCCAGGCACAGCACATGTATGTGGACGCGCTCTGTTTGCAGATGGTGCGCGACCCGCGCTCGCTCGACGTCATCGTCACCAACAACATGTTCGGCGACATCGTCACCGACCTCGCTGCTGCACTGCAAGGTGGGCTAGGCATGGCCGCGAGCGGAAACATTCACCCCGGGCGCACCTCAATGTTCGAGCCGGTGCACGGCTCCGCTCCCCCGATCGCCGGAAAGAATATCGCGAACCCCATGGGCTCGATCCTGACGGCCGCGATGATGCTGGCGCACCTCGGCTTGAACGGCGAAGCACAGAAGATTGAGAACGCAGTGCTCGATGCAGTCCGCCATCAGAAGACGACCGTCGATGTGGGAGGTTCGCTCGGCACGCGCGAGTGCGCGCAATGGATCGCAGAGCGAGTGGCCAGGTAGTTGCGATTGTTATACTGCCCTTTCATGCTCAAGGACACACTGGAACAAGGTCGAATCGTTGCGGACGAAGCGCTGGACCGCCTGCTTCCTCCGGCTACGCAGCATCCTGAGTCCATTCACCAGGCAATGCGGCACAGCGTGTTTGCCGGCGGCAAACGACTGCGGCCGATCCTGTGTATGGAAGCCGCGCAGATGGTCGAAGGCTGCGTTCCGGACGGCGTCGATGAATTGGGCGCGGCGCTGGAGATGCTGCACACCTACTCACTGATCCACGACGACCTTCCCGCCCTCGACAACGACGACCTGCGTCGCGGGCGACCTACCTGCCACAAAGCATTCGGCGAGGCGACAGCCATCCTTGCCGGCGATGCTTTGCAAACTTATGCCTATGAAGTGCTCGCCAAGTTGCGATGTCCCGCGGAGGCTCGCGTCGCTATCATCGCCGAGATTGCACATGCCACCGGAACCATTGGGGGCATGATCGGCGGCCAGGTGATGGACCTCGAAGCTGAGCACTTGCATGCCGACGCGCAAACGCTGGAGTATATTCATCGCTCCAAGACGGGAGCGCTGCTTACCGCGAGCGTCGTCACCGGCGGCATGTACGCGAGAGCAGACGCATCGCAGCTCCAGAGTCTGCGCGACTTCGGCCAGAACATTGGGCTGGCGTTCCAGATCGTTGACGATGTATTGGACGTGACTCAGACCTCAGAGCAGTTGGGCAAGACCGCCGGGAAAGACACGGCGCACGACAAGGCGACCTATCCCGCGCTGTTCGGCATCGATGCCTCTGTCAAGAAAGCCGATGAACTTGTCGCCGCCGCAGAGGCTGCGCTGGAGCAGTTTGGCGAGCGCGCCGCCACGCTGAGGAGCGTTGCGAAGTTTTTGGTGGAGCGGAAGAAGTGAGGGCCAATGACAGGTCTAACACCTAACGAGGCAACCATCTTCGCCGCCATCGCTGCAGCGGTGATCGCGCCGCTGCTGTCCATTGTGACCTCAATACTCACTACGCGATACACGCTCAAGCATGGGCCGAACTACGAAACGCAGATTAGTGACTTGAATAAATCACTCAGTGCCCTCGCAGAAACACAAGGTCAACTAGTGCGCCAACAAACCGCCGCTGAAGAGGCTGCGGAAGAACGAAGGGTCGTGGAAGAGCAGAGGCGCGAAGCGGAACGATGGAAGCCAGAGGCAAGGCTTCAGTCGGACTACGAGGGAACGGACCTAAAGAATGAGCTGATCTTGAAGTCTCCACAAGAATTCTCTGTTTTGGGAGTCGCTTTGTTGTCCGCCGCAGGTGCCAAACTGGCTGACATTCCGGCAGACCAACAGATATGTTCGACGGGGTTCCGCATACACGTCAGGCACGCGGACATCCTCAAGCTGATAAATGGTGACATCGAGTTCGGCAGAACAGGAAGTTGTTCCGGGGCCCTTCGGTATCGAGTTCGTCGCGGGATAACAGGCTACGACGGAACTCTTTCTTTTAGGGCTCAGCAGGACATTCGCAACAACACCGTTTGGGTACGTCTGATGGGCTGAGGGTACTTCACCTTTCTTCTGATTGGCGACTAGAGCATTTTCTTAGTTACTATAAACCGGAGATCACTTGAAGTAAGCTGCAGATGGCGATCCTCCGCTCAACCTGCATGGCGCAAGCGTATTCGAATGATCTGCGGCGGAAGTTTTTTCAGGCGTATGACGAGGGGGAGGGAACGCTAGAGGAGTTAGCGGAACGATTTCGGGTCAGTGTGGGTTGGGCAAAGAAGATTTCGGCGCGGCGAACGCGGACCGGAGAGAGCGATGCTCCGCAGTGGCGGCATGGACCGGCGAGCCGGGTGACGGAGGCGATGGCCGAGTGGATGCGCGAGCAAGTTCGCCACCAACCGGATATCACGCTGTGGGAACTGGGGGAGCAACTGGCAGAGATCCAGGGCGTGCGCTTGAGTACGACACGGATTTGGTGGGCCTTACGCCGGCTGCAGTTGGCGCTTAAAAAAAATCGCTCTACGCCCAAGAGCAAGACAGCGAGCCAGCGCAACAGCGGCGGCAAGCGTGGCGGGCGGAGATCGGTCAGATCGAAATCGAGCAGTTGATTTTTCTGGAGGAGAGTGGAGCCACCACCCAGAGGACACGAAATTATGCTCGTGCTCCGCGTGGGCAGCGGGTGAAAGAAGCGACCCCGCAAGGCCATTGGCAGATACTGACCATGCTGGCCGCGCTTACCAGCCAAGGTCTGCAGGCGCCCATGACCATTGCCGAGCCCACCGATGGCGACATTTTTCTGGCTTATCTGGAGCAGGTTTTATGTCCTCAGCTGCGGCCCGGTCAGGTGGTGATCATGGACAACCTGTCCGCTCATAAAGTGGCGGGAGTGCGCCAACGGATCGAGGCCACCGGCGCCCGGCTGATGTATCTGCCGCCCTACTCGCCGGACTTGGCTTGGTTCTCCCATTGCGGTTACGGTCTACACTAACTATGAAAATGCTCTAATTCCTCAGTTCAAATTGCTTCCAACGCCTTCACCTGCTCGCTGGTGAGTCGCTGTTTCGACTTAGGGAGATCGAAGGCCGGCAGTCCATCCGTGTACTTGATACGCGAGGACTTTCGCGTAGCCCGCACAATCAGCTCCGCGATCGCCTCGCCGAGAGAAAGGCCGCGGTTTTCCGCATACCGTTTGGCCATCGCAGATACGTCATCATTCAGCGTGACAGTCGTGCGGCCTCGCAGCTCAGGAATGTCTGAAACCAAGCCGGATTTGGAAAACAAGCCTGCGATTTCTGTCCCCAGTCCGCCATGTGCGCGGCGAGCCAAGCCTCGAATAGCCGCGCAATACGACCTGGGCTTCTTCAGCACGAGAAGCCGTTTACCTCGAACCACCACAAGTACCTTATCTCCCGGTTTTAGGTTCAAAGCTGCACGCGCTTCACGCGGGATCACGATCTGGTTCTTTGCTGAAAGAGTTGTTTCTGCCATTACTTAGACATTTTGCCACAACACAACACGGCTGGCTCGTCGGCTACAGCGATTGCACTGGAAGGGTCAGCAGGTCCTCCACCAGCCCGACTTCCTTCTGGACGAACGGCTCGGCGTATTGGACGCCTGCAAGCAGGCCATAGAAGCCGGCCATTGCGGCGAGTCGCTCGCGGATCTCCGCTTGGTGAGGGAAGAGTCCGCTGCCGGCCGACTGATCCTCGTATTGCGAGCGATAGGCCATCAGGGCGGCGAAGCGAGTCTCGAACTGCTCGGAGATGTCCACGACGAACGAGGGCCGCACGTCGGCGTAAAGACTGGCATAGACAATCTTGTAAGGACGATGGGGCGGGAAGGAGGTCAGCGCCTGTAAACTTTCGGTCGGAATATCGATCGTCGCCACGGTGTGACCAAGTTTCGCCAACCCGGCAAGGAATGCAGCCTCGTAGCCAAGCACCGACGCCGTCGCGTGGTCAGGATGCCGCGCCTGCCAATAAGGAAGAATCAGCACCCGCGGTCGCAATTCGCGGATGACCCTCGCGACTTTGATTCGGTTGGCGAAGGTGTTCTCGACACGGCCGTCGGGAATGTCAAGGGCCCTTCTCCAGCTCACCTTGAGGATGAGCGCAGCCTTGTCGGCCTCACCGCCACGGTCCTCAACGCTGCCGCGCGTGCCCATCTCGCCCTGTGTCAGGTCGAGAATGGCGGTGCGACGACCGCGCTCAGCCATCTTGAGCAGAGTGCCGCCGCAAGTCTGCTCGACGTCGTCGCGATGCGCAGCGATGGCCAGGATGTCGCAGTGTGGCGCCTCGGGCATAAGAAATTACAGCCGCAGCGCCACCGCGACGCCGTCGCGCAGGGGAACGATTGTGGTAAACCAATCCTTCGAGGAGTAAAGCAGGTGGTTGAACTCCACGACGCCTTCAGTGTGCTTGTCAGCCTCGGCACTCTTCGGCAGGTTCGGATTGCCGGCCGCATACGCAACTTTGCCCGACCACAAGGCATTGTCGGTGATGAAGAGCCCACCCTTGCGCACACGCGCTGCCGCCATGTTGAAGACGCGCGGATAGTCATGCTTGTCCACATCGTTGAATACGATGTCGAACTCCTCTTTACGCTCCGACAAAACTTCGAGCGCATCGCCAACGTGGACCTGGATGCGATCGGCAACGCCCGCCTGATCAAAGTAGCGTCGCGCCTCATCGGCGTTCTTACGGCTGCCATCGGTATAGTGGACCTTGCCGCCTTCACCGACCGCCTTCGCCCACCAGATGGTGGAATAGCCGATCGCCGACCCCAACTCGAACACCGTTTTCGCATTGATCAGACGCGCATATTGATAGAACAGCCGGCCGACTGCCGGCCCCACGATAGGGATGTCGCGCGCCTTCGCCTGGCGCTCCATCTCCTGCAAGACGGGGTCGCGTTCAGGCAACATGGCATAGAGATAGTTTTCGACGCGTTCATCGGTGAAGCTTGTCATCGAGGTTATTCACTCCTCAGCTCAAAGTTTGCCCCGGCTTCATTTCGACCAACTCCGGCCCTCCGGCTCCCAGCAATTTCTTCAGATCATCCGGACGACCGGTCAACATCGGAAAGGTCGCAAAGTGCATCGGGATGACAGTTTTCGCTTGCAGCAGTTTGCAAGCGTAAGCCGCTTCGCGCGGGCTCATGGTGAAGTGGTCGCCGATAGGCAGCATCGCGATCTCGGGTGAGTAGAGATCGTGGATGATCTGCATATCGCCGAACACGGCGGTGTCGCCGGCGTGATACAGCTTTACTCCACCAGGCAACTCAAGAACGTAGCCGCACGCCTCTCCGCCATACACAATGCTGCCGTCATCGTCCTGAATTCCGCAGGAGTGCACAGCGTGGGTCATCGTAATCTTGATCCCGGCGACCGTCTGCGTTCCGCCCTTGTTCATGGGGGCGATCTGCTTAGCACCTTTCTTTCCCACCCAAGTGCAGAGTTCGAAGATACCAACCACCATCGGATTGTGCTGCTTGGCGATTTGCACGGCATCGCCAATGTGGTCCATGTGGCCGTGGGTGCAAATGAGCACGTCAGCTTTCTTCACTTGCTTTTCGCTCTCCGGACATGCCGGATTGCCCATCACCCAGGGATCCACGTAAGCCGTGATGCCGTCTTTAGTCTCGATGCGAAATGTAGCGTGGCCCAGCCACGTAATGCGGTTTCCTTGCAGGTCCATGGTCACCTCGAATAGCAAAACCTAGAACGGTATCACGAGGTGTTAGTAGGTGTCGCCTTCACGCCAGCGGCTATAGCCGCCGGTCAATGAGAACACTTTGCGAAAGCCCATCTTCTTAAGATTGAGGGCGGCAAGCGCTGAACGGCTGCCTCCGCCGCAATATAAAACCAGCTTGCGGTCCTTGTCGGTCGTGATCTTGTCGATGTTGACCTCCAGGATGCCGCGTGGCAGGTTGACAGCGCCCGGGATGATTCCCTTTGCCTGTTCGTCGCGCTCCCGCACATCCACCAGGGTGAAGTCTTCGCCCGATTGCTGCATGCGTCTGAGTTCGTCGGGGCCGATTTCGCTGATCTGCGATTTCGCTTCGTCAACCAATTGCTTGAATTCCGGTAAAGGCATGTTCGTCGCTCCTTTGCTGGCCACGTAAATTGATCGGAAGAGGACAGAAGCTGCGCCGCTCCGAGTTTTTCAGCGGCCCCTGAAGCCGTGCCCCTTCCAAACCGATTTATGAGATCGCTTACAAAAAACTCCAAAAGGCGATTCACGGCCTGCTGATCGTGCCGGATAAGGGTACCAGTAGCGAAGCTGAATTGCCGTTCTGAGCAGCGTTGCAACGAGGAGCGTCGTTAAGCTAGCGCGCGGCTTTCCTGTCCAACGAGACCGCATGGGCGCTGCGCGGCGGCCGGCGCGTACCCTTGCGCAGGCCCTTGGCATCCAGCTTGAGGTCGGCGACGGTGCGGCTCAGGGTGTTACGGTGCATACCCAGTAGACGGGCGGCCTTGCACTGGTTCCCCTTACAGTCCTGCAGTACGGTTAGAATGAATCGCTTCTTGAATTCGCACACGCCTTCGGAATAGGTGATGCCGTTTTTGTACATCTGCATAACAAGCGCTTCCAGTTGATCTTTCACAACGCCTCTCTCTATATAACTTCGGAAATGGCGCAAGCAAACCAAATCGTCACGGATGAGCATCAATTGCCGTTGCGTTGCACGGAAACATGTTGCGGAACGGTCCGTAACAGGTCCCAGCCTTCACGGAAGCGCTGCCGCAACTCGGCTGGCGCAGCCCAGATCAACGCACGGCCCCCGACCAGCATGAAGGGCGCGATGCGCGATTGCTGCAACCATCCCCACTGTGGCGCAAAGGCGGCCAGGGCCAGCACAGCTACGGTGCACAGCACCGCCCCGCGCAGAAACCCGAACACTCCTCCCAGTAGGCGATCGAACCAGCGTAGCCCCACGCCGTGGACCGCCCAGCGCGCAATCCGTCCCACTACTCCCGCCAGCAACACGACAACAATAAATATGGTAAAGAACCCCGCGATATCTGCCGCCCACTGGGAGTTGACGTGAGGCGCATACCACGCCGCCACCCGCCAGTACTCCCATGCCGCCAGCAAATATCCCACGATCACGCCCGCCAGCGAAAAAAACTCGTAAAAAAACCCCTGCGCGATCGCCTGTAACACCGACAGCAGAATGATGAGCAGAATCACCCAGTCGAGAATGGACATGCCCATCATTCGGCTTTCCCTAGGCCGGCAGCGGATGTCCGGTCAATTGGGTGTAAGCCTCCACATACTTCTCACTCGTTCTCGCCGCCACCTCCGGAGGCAACGCCGGGGCAGGCGGCTGCTTGTTCCACTTGATAGCTTCCAGGTAATCGCGCACGTACTGTTTGTCGTACGAGTCCTGCGGTCCGCCTGGCTGATACTTGTCCTGGGGCCAGAAGCGCGATGAATCCGGCGTGAGCACCTCATCGGCCAGCACCAGGCCGCTCGCGGTACGGCCAAACTCAAACTTGGTGTCGGCGATGATGATTCCGCGAGTCTCCGCATAATCCGCCGCGGTCTGATAGATCTTGACGCTCAAGTCGCGCAACTGTTCGCTAAGTTCGCGGCCCGCCAGCGCTCACCATGCGATCGAACGAGATGTTTTCGTCGTGACCACTGCTGGCCTTGATGGCGGGAGTGAAGATCGGCTCCGGCAGCTTGTCCGACTCGCGCAGTCCCGCGGGCAGCTTGATGCCGCAGACCGAACCGCTGGCCTTGTACTCCTTCCAGCCCGAGCCGGAAAGATAGCCGCGCACCACGCACTCGATGGCGATCATGTCGGCCCGCACCACCAGCATGGAGCGGCCGTGCAACTGGCCGCCGTACTTCTGCAACTCGGGCGGGTACTTATGCACGTCGGAGGTGACCAGGTGGTTGGGAACGATGTGCTTCAGGAACTCGAACCAGAACAGCGAGAGCTGAGTTAGCACTCGTCCCTTCTGCGGTATCCCGGTGGCCAGAACGTAATCGAATGCTGAGATGCGATCGGTTGCCACGAAGAGCAGACGATCAGTACCAACCTCGTAGAGGTCGCGCACTTTTCCGCTGGCGAAAAGCTTCAAGCCGGAAAAGTCGGTATGCAAGAGGACTACGGGATTTTCAGTTGAATAGGTCACGGCGTCGCAAATCGAATCAGAGAGGTCGTCGGGTATTTTAGTTTTCCCGGCTGGTTTGTCAACGTCAGATAAAAAATATAGTTACAGCGCCCCGAAAAAATCTGTGGAAAAATTCTTGACAGACTGCCCGATCTCGCGGAACCCATGCGCACAGGGGCTTTCCAGCAATTTGAAGCCGTGGACGCGAAACCTGAAGGCGCACCCGCTGCTTCAGCCGGGCGAAAATTTGAAAACCAAACTTCCGTGTGCTGTCAAGAGTCTAGAAAAACATTTTCGAAACTAAATATCGAACCGGGCGCTAATCGGCCGAAGAGCGATGGACCGTAACGACATCCTCGATGTACTGCACATCGGGGGCGCCTTCAACTCCGGCCTGTTGCATCGCCTGACGCAGTTCGTCGGAGTTCATGAACTTGCGCGCCCGCTCGACGCTCTCCCAATCGAAGAACAAGACCACGTCGCGAGGATTGTCAACGGCATGAAAAATGCGGAACGCGGTTTCGCCGCCCTGCTTGCGGGTATTGAGGTGAGAATCGAAAGCTTGCTTCCAGCGGTTGTAATCCGTCACCTTGTGGCGGACCAGGACATGCACCATGAGAGCGCCTCCCAAATCAAATCGTCTCTTTCAAGATACGAAATCTTCAGCCGAATGGGAACTGGGAAATGCTACCAACCTTTGTGACGAAGGGTATTGACAGCGAAGCCAACTGCCGTGCTGAACCGGCCGATGTATGCGCGCGCCGCTTCCGGCCGGCGGTATGAGGGCATGAAACAGCGACGCTGCAGAGCGCAGCCCAATCTTGCGGTGCGTTATACTGCAAACCAAACTCACCGGGAGCCTTGCTTCGTGCCACGTCTCATCATTCGTTCCTCCGACATTCACGCCGCTGGCTGTTTCACCCTTGAAGATATTCCCAAGAGCGCTCGCGTCCTGGAATACACAGGAGAGCGCATCACCAAGGCCGAAGGCGACGTCCGTTATGAAGGGCGTCCGTTCACCTATTTGTTTGGTGTGGGTGATGGTGAGGTGGTGATCGACGGCCATGGGATGGCGATGTTTGTGAACCACTCGTGCGATCCTAACTGCGAGACCGACGAAGAGGGCGACCGAGTGTACATCGCCGCGCTTCGCGACATTGCCGCCGGCGAAGAACTTACCTACGACTATTGCCTCTATGACGGCGATGACGACGCGCCTTGCTATTGCGGCAGCAAGACTTGCCGAGGGAGCATGTACTCGCCCGAGGAACTGAAGAGGAAGGCGCGGGCCGCGGCCCGGGAAAAGAAAAAGGCCGAACTGGCGGCGAAGAAGAATGGCGCCGGCAAAAAGGTGAGGGACGCGAAGCAGGCGAAGTGAAACGCGGCATGTTCCACGCTAGGCATTCTGCTATATTTGGCTTTCGATTACCACAATTTGTTACGCACAGGAGCGGCTCTCATGGCTAAGAGCGTAAATAAGGTTATTCTGATCGGCAATCTCGGAAAAGATCCGGAAGTGAAGTACACCCAAACCGGCATGGCGGTCGCGCGCTTCTCAGTGGCCACCACCGATCGCGTCAAGGACAAAGACGGCAACTGGCAAGATCGCACCGAATGGCACAACCTGGTCGCCTTCCAGCGCACCGCCGAAATCGCCGCCGAGTACCTCAAGAAGGGTGGCAAGGTCTACATCGAGGGCCGTCTGCACAGCGACTCGTGGGACGACAAGGAAACCGGCCAGAAGAAGTACAAGACCGAAATCATCATCAACGATTTGGTCTTGCTCGGAGGACGCGACGCAGGTGGCGAAGGCGGTGGCGGAGGCTACAGTGGCGGACGAGCAGGCGCAGGCAAGTCCGGCGGCTTCGACCAGCGCACGCCTGAGCCCGATCACTCGCAGGCGCCAGCGGGAGCGGAGATCACGGACGAAGATATTCCGTTCTGATCTCGCACGCTTCGCCTTGGAATTGTCCAACCATAGAAATGAAAATTCACCACGGAGATCACGGGGATCACGGAGAAAATTGGATATGAACCAAAATTCTGTGCTCTCGGTGTTCTCCGTGGTGAACGATTTTCGATAGAGCGGTACGACCCCCGAGAACGATTTATGCGATGGGCCTAACGTCACGGCATGAGCTTTCCACGATCCAGTGGCATCCTGTTACACCCCACTTCTCTTCCGGGACCATACGGCATCGGGGAACTGGGGCCTGAGGCGCATCGCTTCGCCGAATTTCTGCGCAATGCCGGGCAGCGAATCTGGCAAGTCCTGCCGTTGGGACCGACCGGATATGGTGACTCTCCCTATCAATGCTTTTCGGCTTTCGCCGGCAATCCGCTATTGATCAGCCTCGACAGGCTGGTTGAGCGCGGATATCTCGATTCCCGCGAGTTGGCGTCGCGCCCGGAATTTCCCGCCGACAAAGTAGACTTCGGCAACGTGATCGCTTGGAAACTACCCCTGCTGCGACGCGCTTTCCGCTCGTTCCAACGCAGCTCGCCGGCTGAGCGTGAAGCATTCGAGACTTTCTGCGAAAAGCACTCCGCGTGGCTCGAGGAATTCGCCCTGTTCATGGCTCTCAAGGAAGCTCACAACAATGTGGCGTGGACGTTTTGGGATGCCCGCCTCGCGTTATGTGAGCCCGATGCCATCGCGCGCGCACGCAACCATTTCCGCGACGAAATTGAATGCAACAAGTTCATCCAGTTCGAATTCGAGCGCCAGTGGTGCGATCTGAAGGCGCATTGCAAAAGGAACGGCATTCGCGTCATGGGTGATGTTCCGATCTATGTCGCGCTCGATAGCGCCGACGTGTGGGCCAACCGCGACTTGTTTGACCTGGACGAGTCGGGCCGGCCAACAGTCGTGTCGGGCGTGCCGCCGGATTACTTCAGCGCCACCGGCCAACTGTGGGGCAATCCAATCTACCGCTGGGAAGTGCACGCGAAGACTGGATATGTATGGTGGATCGCGCGCCTGCGCCGCTCTTTGGAAATGCTCGACATGATTCGCCTCGACCATTTCCGTGGATTTGAGGCCTACTATGAAATTCCCGGAGGCGACACAACGGCGGTCAATGGAACCTGGGTTAAAGGGCCGGGAGCGCCGCTCTTCGATGCGCTCGAAATTGCGCTGGGAAAGTTGCCGATCGTCGCCGAAAATCTCGGCGTGATCACGCCCGAGGTGGAAGCGCTGCGTACGCGCTTCGGCTTTCCAGGGATGGCGATTCTGCAGTTTGCCTTCGGCAAGGATCCGCAAGCACCGCAGTTCAAGCCCCACAATTATCCGCACCACTTGGCGGCTTACACCGGCACGCACGACAACGATACGGTCGTGGGCTGGTGGACGAGCACAGCGGGGGCCGGAAGCATTCGCACCTCGGCCGACGTCGCCGAAGAATTGGAGTACGCGCGGCGCTACTTGAACACGGACGGCCGCGAGATCAACTGGGTGATGATTCGTACGTTGCTGGCATCGGTCGCCGACACTGCCCTATTTCCCTTGCAGGATGTGCTGGGCGTCGGCAGCGAAGGCAGGATGAACCTGCCCGGCACCTCGTCGGGAAACTGGCGGTGGCGATTTCGCGAGAACGACCTGACGCCTGCAATGAGCGCACGGCTGAGTCAGTTGGCGGAAACCTACGAGCGTTAGCGATACGGTGCTCCACCCCTACGTCACGGTGAAACTGCTTACCTGGGGCGCCCGGCGAAGATCATTCAGGATTTCCTAAATCGTCCAGCTGTTGAACTTTTTCTGCCAACGGTGCGTAATGCTTGTGGAGGAGGAGAACCCATGCGAACGCTTACACTTCTGCTTTGCCTTTTTGCGACCGTCGGCGCGGCCGTGTCCCAGAACAAGCCCGCCGCCCCGTCCCAGGACAATCCACTCAGCACATTCAATAAGGGCATCTACGGACACCTGAAGGATATTCTGCTGCGCTCAGCCGAAAAAATGCCCGAGGAGAACTACAGCTTTAAGCCCACCGACACCGTCCGCAGCTACGGCCAGATCATCGGACACGTGGCCGACGCACAGTACCAGTTTTGTTCCATCGCACTCGGCGAGAAAAATCCCGGCCTGAAGATCGAGCAGAGCAAAACCTCGAAAGCCGATCTCATCGCGGCCCTCAAGGACGCCTTCGTCTATTGCGACAAGGCCTACGATGGCATGACCGACGCGTCCGCAACGCAGATGGTGAAGGTCTTCAACATGGATGCGCCGAAACTCGGCGTACTGACGATCAACAACATGCACGATATGGAACACTACGGCAACCTCGTTACTTACATGCGGATGAAGAACATCGTGCCTCCGACCAGCGAGCAGGCGGCCCAGCCGCAGGCGAAGAAATAATGCTCGTTGGATCGGCTGGCAACGGCCTGCGACATCGTGCGCGGGCGCCTCACTCATTGGCGACGTTTGCGAACGTCGCCAATTGTCAGACAGTGAGCACTCTGGCCAGATTCCAACTTCCGGATAGTCGACCACCCGGACAGCGTTCGAGGGTAGGGAGACCCGTTTTTGGCGCTTTTTTTTAAACTTCGTGCTGGTTGCTCGCATCCAAGGTTGAGTTAAGCAAAACGTTCAGATTCAAGGAATTGTCGATGTCAGAGCCTAAAGCAAACATTCTTGTTGCGTTTTACTCTCGTGACGGCTCCGTAGAAGCGCTTGCTAAAGCCATCAGTGAAGGAGCCCGTGAAGCCGGAGCCGAAGTCCGGCTCCGCCGCGTACCCGATATCGTTTCTCCGGCGGTTATGGCCAAAGTGCCCGGCTGGGAGGAGCGCAGCAAAAGGATGCTCGCCGAGTACGGTGCCCCAACGCCAGCCGACGCAGAGTGGGCCGATGGAATCATATTTGGCACCCCGACGCGATTTGGTAATACGTCGGCGGAGTTGAAGGCATTCATAGACAGCCTTGGTGGTCTGTGGTTCCAAGGTAAATTGAACGGAAAAGCGGCTGGTGCCTTTACTTCCACGGCAGGGCCGCACGGCGGAAACGAGACGACAGTGGCCTCGCTGTACTTCCCGATGGCGCACCTTGGATTCATCATCGTGCCGAACGGCTACACTCACGAAAAGATTGTTCAGGGCCACGGGACGCCGTACGGATCGTCATCGACTTCCGGACAGAACGGCGCCGCGCCGACCGCGGACGAGCTCGTCGTCGCGAAGCATCAGGGTGCACGCATCACGCGAGTGGCCGCAGCTCTGAAGGCTTCGCAATAATGCAGCCCAAACGACCCATACAAGTGTGGTTCCTGACCAACTTGCGATAGTTGGCCGATAAACGGGCAACTCTTATCTAATCGGTAAAGGAAGGAAGGGTTGCTGACAACCCGCCCAGAATCGTCCAATTCATTGCGGAGTCTCCTTTGAGGCCGCAGCTAAGTTGCAGTGTCGAGATGGAAGGGCTCTCGGTACGGCTCGACCGGATAACCCTTTGCCTTCCAGGCCGCCAATCCACCTTTGAGGAACTTGACCCGGTAGAAATGCATGGCAAGGGCCCGGTGTGTGATCGCTCGGCTGGTTTTATCGCCAGGGCAGGTACAGTAAGCGACCGATTCCTTTTCTTTCGAGATGAGCGACGGGTTCTCAAGTATTTCTCTGGGGGGAATTCTCTTTGCGCCAGGAATGATCTCTGAATCTGCTAACAAATCCAGAGGCTGGCGAACATCGAAGAGAAGTACCTCTTGATTTGAGGTCAACAAGCTATGAAGCGCCTCCGGTGTGATGCTGTGCTGATCAATTGCACGTCGGTTGGTTGTGTGTTTAATCCAAATTACGATGAACAAGCACACCACGGCGACGCAAGTAACAGTCAGCGCCAGCGACATTTCTGGTCCTCCTCCATACTCTCTGACACAGATTCCAGCGGAGAGAAAAAGATTCTTCGAACGCTTATCTGCATTGCTCAAGTTACGGGCAAAGTTAGCGACCGGGTCTTCCGTCTTTTCTTCGCCGACGGTAGCCATCGGGGCGATATACGTCGGTTCCGATTCGAGTGTCCGGACCTTCGGGCTACTGAACTGCTTCTCGGATCTCTTTGCTGCTCTGTCCCAAACTCTTCAAGTAGTTGTCGATTGAGTTCGCGGCCGGGTGTCGCTGATGTAGCGAACACCCAAAGAGTGAATCACTCGAAATCCCCGGGTCTCGAACTCCACGAGACACGGGCGACCCTCCACTTGGATTGTTCATGAGGAATTTCACGTTTTGAAGGGGCACGGCTTCAGCCGTGCCGTTACGTGGGCGTGGAGCGTTGGGCTTCAGCCTCTGAGGGAATTCGCAGTTCGTGTCAACACCGAAGTCCCTCAGTGGCCACCCGCCATCTCGAAATCGTCCTATCGCACTTCGATTTGCTGGGTAACTTTCATTTTCAGCATCCCAATTGAAAACTCGAGCTGCAGAACGCCAGCCACCGTCGGCTTATATTCAAAGTCATAGACTTCTCCAGGCAGCACAAGCTGGCGCGCCTCCTGCATCACTGCTTGCCTCGGTGGCAGATCGGCACCGTCCTTCGCGAGTGCACGCCACTGGAGGGGCGGCGCTTCCCCTTCCCGCAGCGAGAAAGTACCGCCATCGAATGCGGCGATGTTGATGAGTCGCAGACGGTACGGCTCTCCGATTCGCCAGTGCAAAGTTGGCGGCTCCAAACTGCCATTTAAAAGCAGGGCCCCGTCAATCGGGCCGGGACCCGTTCGGCTGAAAAGAGCAATGTGGTCGTGCTCGGAATCAAACTTAGTCCCGGGTTCGAGCACGATCAGAGGCCCATACAACCCACCAGGAAGTTGCTCTTCATCGTGTAAGTGCGTGTGATACATGAAAGTTCCGGCACGTGGGGGCGTAAATCGAACGCGGAAGGACTTACCTGGCTGAATCTCGGGAGTGACTTCCTTGCCGCGTGCGCCCCAACCGGCCACCCCGTCGTAATAGCTTTCCAGTTCCACGCTGTGCCAATGTACCGTCGTCGATTCGTGGAGTTGATTGACGATAGTGATTTCGACTGGCTGCCCGCGCTTCAGCACGAGTGGCGGACCCGGCACGGTCAACTCCTTCGGAGAAAGACTGTGATTCTCCTCCACTTGATAGCTGAATCCGGCTGGAAGACCATGGGCGGCGGGGCGTTCGCGCACCCAAAGCCGCATCTTGCGAGTTCGACCGTGAGCGGCCACCGGCGGGCGATTGCCGGTCACAGTGATCCCCAACACCATTCCAGCCATGTGATTGCCGTTGTGTTCCATTGTGAATTTGTCTGTCAGGGCATTGGCGACGGTCATCTCGGGAGAGATGTGGGGAATAAAGTGGCAGTGAAAGAGCCAATGACCGGGCGGTGGAGTCCAATATGTGCTCATCGTTCCGTTGGTCAACAATCGAAAGGTGGCAACGGTGAGCTGCTGTCCGGGCGCGAAAACGTGATCGGTCTCACTATTCCCCGCACTGTCCACGCGGAAGTAGGAGCCGTGCAGGTGCAGCGGGTGCCCGCCGTCGCCGGCATTGATCCAACGCCAACGTACGGGTTCGCCCGCGGTGTAGGCCAGACGCTCGGTGTAGGGCCATGACTTCCCGTTGATAACGGGAACCATGTGCGGAAGTGGGATCTCGTGTCTCAGTGCGGCGGTGTCGGATCCGCTCCTCCAGATTCCCACCACAAAAATCCTATCTGGAGCCGCTTGCCCCGGCGGATCGACCACGAACGCACCTGCAAGCTGGCTGTCTTCTCGAATCGGACGACCGGAGTCGCCCAAGACTCCGCCGGCGCTTGCGTAATATTGATACGTCCCGGCCGCACCCGCCGCGAATCGCAGCTCTCGCGTTCCTTGGGCAGGGACTTCCACAACCGCTTTTGCATCTCCCGGGTGCTGATGCAAGCCGTGCACTACCGCCGTAGCCGGGAGAAAGTTGTGAAGTGTCACGTGGATCTCGGTGCCCTCAGGAACGCGAATGAGTGGACCGGGTACTTGAAGTGCTTTATCTTCCTCGGCGAATGCGTAAACCTTCATGCTCGGACCGGTGTCGGCTTCCGGGTACCAATCACCCTGACGCAGTTCGAGGTGAAGCGTCAAGATTCCGTTCCCCAGCTTTCCGGCCGATTCACGATTGGAGTTGGCTTGGATTCGCGACTGAGTCGCCGCAGACTCGGACTGTCCCGACAATTCAACTGGTGCAAGAAATATCAGTGCACCGAGCGTTATTGCTATTGAACTGAGGACGGCACGCGGGATGGCGTCTGTGAACACCGTACGCCTCCTACCGAGGATTTCCCCGCAGGAACCATCAGATTATGCACCCCCTTGTGGCTCCTGCGCCAGCGCCGAATCAGGAGCGCGCGCTCTCTCTCCCGAAAGCTAAACAAGGATTCAATGTGGCATTTCTCAGCACCACGGCGATTGTTCACGAGTGACGAGCAAACCGGAAGCTATGACATTGCCATGTGAGGTTCCTAACCTTATCCGACAGCGAGGCATGAAAGGTCACAGATGGCCTGTTACATAAGACCCTCAACGTTGAGGCCTACTGCCCAAACTCGCTCTCTTTCGCCAGGTTCTCGAACCGCGTATAGCGCTTGATGAATGCCATCTTGATCATGTCGGTGGGACCGTTGCGTTGTTTGGCGACGATGAGTTCGGCGATGCCCTCCAGGTCGGGATCGTCTTTCTTGTACACCTCTTCGCGGAAGATGAAGGCGACCACGTCGGCGTCCTGTTCGATCGAACCTGACTCGCGCAGATCGGAAAGTTGTGGTCGATGATCGCCGCCCCGGCTCTCGGGGGCGCGGCTCAACTGCGACAGCGCGACCACCGGGACCTTCAACTCCTTGGCCAGCGCCTTCAGTCCGCGCGAGATGGCCGAGACTTCCTGCGTCCGGTTCTCGAATCGCTTGCCGCCGATGGGTACCGCCGACATGAGCTGCAGGTAGTCCACGATCAGCAGGTCGAGGCCTTCGGTCTGCCGCAGCCGGCGCGCCTTGGCCCGCATTTCGCTGACGGAAATGCCCGGTGAATCATCGATGAACAACTTGGATTGCGAGAGTTGCTCGGTGGCGCGGGTCAGCTTGCGCATGTCGTCCTTGGTGAGGAAGCCCTGCCGCAAATCTTTCGAGTCCACCTGCGCGTGCGAGGCCAGCATGCGCATCAGCAGCGCTTCGCGCGACATTTCCAGCGAGAACACGCCGACGACTTTGCCGTCGAGCACCGCCGCGTTCTCGGCGATGTTCATGGCCAACGCGGTCTTGCCCATCGAGGGGCGCGCGGCGATGATGATCAGGTCGGAAGGCTGAAGCCCGCTGGTCAGCTTGTCGAGCAGCGTGTAGTGCGTCGCCAGGCCGGTGATTTCCTGGCCGCGCGCGTACAACTCTTCCAGCGAGCCGAACGAACCTTTGATGATGGACGGGATGTTCATGAATCCCTGTCCAATGCGGTTCTCCGAGAGCTGGAAGATGGCCTGTTCGGCGCGTCCCAGCACCTCTTCGGCTTCGTCGGAGTGCTCGATGGCTTCGGCGATGGCGTTCTGCGCAAGGTTGATCAGACCGCGCAGCAGCGCCTTGTTGCGCACGATGCGGACGTAGTGCTCGATCGACGGCCGGTCGGGCACGCCGTCGATCAGCGACGACAGATACGCCACGCCGCCGATGGCTTCCACTTCTTTGCGGCGGTCGAGCTCCTCGACCAGCGTGATCATGTCCACCGGACGGCCGGACTCCTGCAAATCGCGCATGCGCGAATAAATGCGGCGATGCGCGTCGAGCGAAAAGTCGTCCGGCGTGAGATGTTCAGCGGCTTGATCGTAGAGCGAGTTGTCGAGCAGGATCGCGCCCAGGATCGAGCGCTCGGCCTCCATGCTGACGGGCAGGCCGCGTTCCAGACTGTAGTCGGTGGTTGCCATCTCTCGCTACATCAATTTAGTCACCGGCCGCAGAGGCTGGCAATGCCGAAGGAGGTTCGGCGGAGAGTCGCCGGAAGATTTCGTTCGAAAAGCTGTGTGAGGTTGTGGATTACGAAGAGGAATCGTCCGCCGAAATGATTTCACGAACAGACCGGCGAACAGCAGGTCCCTCCGCTCAGACTGAAGTCCTCGGTCCGGGATAACAAGTGCAGGGGCGAAATTCCACGCCCGAAGATTGTCGAAGCATCCGATGAACCGGGGCGGCTGGGTCAAATAGCGGGCAACAGCCGCGGCATAAACGGCGTATCCGCAAGTAGATTTGTTGCGCCTACATAATTGACTTGCGAGCGGCGGATTAAAGCTCCTTCACTAATTGCTATTGCCCCTTTGCAACGCAAACCCGAACCACAACGCATTCGAACCGTTGTAGTCCACCCCCGATCGTTGCTGGGTTGCGAAGCCCATGTGCTCGGCTTTTAGCAGGCAGTTGTTGCAAGGCTTCTCCAGGATGATCTGGTAGCTGCCGTTCCTCTTGGAATGCGCTGTACCCACAACCTTGCCGCTGGCATCGGTTAGCGTAACCGTGGCGCGCGGCATTGGCCAGCCGCCTTCATCGGTGACTACACCCTGCACTTTGCCGCGCGGTGGCAGACCTTCGGGCAGGTAGTCGCGCATGATGTATCCCGGTCCGCGCAGCGGCCGGCCGCCAAGCTGTCCCGTAACTTTGTCGTGCTCCAGCGCGAGCGTGCCGTTTACGAAGACGTATTCGAAGCCGACTGACGGCTTGTTGGGATCGTCGAAGGTCGCCAGGTCTCGAACTTTTTCCGGATCGAAGATGGTGATGTCGGCGAAGTAGTCCGTGCGCAACAGGCCGCGATGGTCGAGCTTCTCGCGCTGCGCCGGCAGCGACGTGAACTTGCGAATCGCGTCTTCCAGGCGCAGGACGTGCTCCTCGCCTACGTACTTGCCGAGAATGCGGGCGAAGCTGCCGTAGGCTCGCGGATGCGCCTTGGATTCCCCGAGTGGGCCCGTCGGATTGATCGCTCCGTAGTCGGTGCCGACGCTGACCCAAGGCTGCTGCATCGCCAGCTTCACGTCGGGCTCGCTCATCAGGAAGTACACGGCGCCCACGTTGTCGCGATCGGCGATCACCAAGTCAATCAGCGCATCGATAGGGTCTTTGTTTTCCGTCTTCGCAATCTGCGCGACGGTTTTACCTTCGTACTGGCGTAGTTTCGGATCAAGCACCGAAACCACCAGCACGCCATCGGCGCCTCCAACCTCACGGTATAGGTTCTCGAACGAACCTCCAGTACGGTCAAGGTCCTTGCGGATCTGCTGGCGTATCGCGGGGTTTTTTAGTCTCTTCACGAATTCGTCAACGCCACCCTCGTGATACGTCGGCGGGATCGACGCACCCAGCGAAGTGGCGGCGCCAACGTACGGATACTGATCGGCGGTCACATCTATTCCGCTGGCGCGCGCCTGCTCGATGGCCGCGATCACCTGCGGCATCTTGCCCCAGTTCTGCATGCCGGCAACCTTCAGGTGAAAGATTTCGACCGGAATGCCGGCTTCGCGTCCGATGTGGAACGCCTCATCGAGAGCGTCCATTTCGGAGTCGCCTTCACCGCGAATGTGCGAGGCATAGATGCCGCCCTTTTTCGCCGCCACTTTCGCCAGCGCAATCAACTCATCGGTCTTGGCATACGATCCCGGAGCGTAGATGAGCGCGCTCGATAGCCCCATCGCGCCATCGCTCATGGCGTCGTCCACCATGATCTCCATTTGCTTCAATTCGTCGGCAGTGGGAGGGCGATCGGCGGTGCCAATCACCATGTGACGCACTTGTGCCGCGCCGACATAGGTGGCGAGGTTGATCCCGCTTCCCTGTTTGGTCAGCCGCTGGAAATATTCCTCCAGCGACTTCCAATCTGGCGTGATATGGAAGTGCTGGAAATAATCGGCGTGCTCCTGGTTGAGCAGTTCGTTAGTGGGCGCTATGGTGTCGCCTTCGCCGGTGATCTCAGTGGTGATGCCTTGTGTCAGCTTGCTGACTGCCTGCTTGTCGATCAGCAGGTTGATCTCGGACTGGCCCAGCATGTCGATGAATCCGGGAGCTACGATTAAACCCTTGGCATCAATGGTGTGCTTCGACACAAGAGAAGCATCGGCGTGTCCGACGAAGACAATGCGATCGCCGATGATGCCGACATCCGCGTAGATCCAGGGGTTGCCGCTGCCGTCCACCACGCGTCCGTTGCGAATCAGATAGTCGAACTCCTGGGCAAGCAACGGAGTCGCAAACGCCAGGAGAAGGAGAAACAGCGAGAATCTGTGTCGTAACAAGGTCAGCTCCGATGGTAAATACAAGCGCCGGTACGGAAATATGCGATCATCGAGAGCCCGTGAGAACCAAGCGCGTTATTTGCCAAGCTAAAATCCAGCGTCATAGGCGCGAAACAGTTTAGCAGCGCGCAGCCGCGGGCGGCCTGCTGGGTAGGGCAAGAAAACTACCGGAATCCTGTAGGAACGGCAGAGGTTCCCTATCAAGTTTCAACTGCGTATTCTCTCCATGACCATCGCCGCGCTGAGCGCTACGTCGGCGGCGAACACCGTGCTCATAAAGTTGACCGAGTCGTTGCCCATTTTTCCCGAGGTCTCCCACGTTGCTCCCAGGATGCTATCGAAGAACATGCCGGCCATCCCTGCCAAGGCAATGAGCGGCGTCGAGTTCCAACTTACAACGTCGAAGACTGCGCTCACCCAAGCCACCAGGCCTGCCGCGAGGCATCCCGCCAAAGTTCCTATCACGCTGATCGCGCCGTTGGCGCCGATGGGAGCTTCACGGAAGCCCGTGATCATGTAGGCACTGCGGGCTGAAGCTTGTCCGATTTCGCTGGAAGCAGTATCGGCGGCCGCTTCTGCCAGGGCCGCCATTGCGCCGATCAAGAGTACTCCAGAGAGCCGTGGAAACCAGATGGTTGGAAGCGCACACAAAGTGGTAGCGCCAAGGTTGGCCAGCACCTGCGAGGCGGTGCGCCCTGCTCCGCGCTCGGCGACCCCAAGATGCTGCTTCCTTCCGTACCCCCACCGGGTTGCCAGCACCGTGATGACGAATACTGTAACCAGGGGAAGAAAGCCAGCCAGTCCGGCAGCCAGCATCAAAACGAACGCCACCAGCACGCCCATCAGCGCCCCACCGTCGGTGACAGCGCCCAGGGTCCGGGCGATGACCGCGAAGCCGATGGCCACCACCGCGGCGGGCAAACCCCTTGAATGAAAGAGACTTGTCACTTGTCCAGGGACAGTATCGCATGAGCCGGTAATTCACTGTTGGGTGCCTGGGCATAAGACCAATACGGCCTGGGGGGCGCCTCATAGCATCCTAAGGCAATAACACTGTGCCCTTTAGGGCTTGACATTATGCGGCAGACACAGCACTATGCTGTCGCAGATTTGGTGCAATCCCAGTACCCAGGAATGGTAAGAATATGGCGTCTTCTGTTTGGTCTGGCTATCTAACCTTTGGCCTCATCTCGATGCCGGTGAAGTTGTTCTCAGGCGCGCGCAGCAATCACATCTCGTTCAACATGTTGCACCGCGACGACAACACACGCGTAAAACAGCAGCTCTGGTGCCCGCATGACGAGCGCGTCGTCGAGCGTAGCGAAATCGTCAAGGGCTATGAGTATCGCAAAGGCGAGTACGTCATCATCGAGCCGGACGAGATAAAAAAGATTGAGCCCAAAACTGCGAAGGCGATGGAGATCCTGGAATTCGTCGAGTACAAGGAAGTGGATCCCATCTACTTCGAGTCGTCCTATTACCTGGTGCCGGACGAAGCCGGCCGTCGGCCTTATGCGCTGCTGACGCGGGCGATGGAAGAAACTGGCTACGTGGCCATCGCCAAGCTGACCATGCACAACCGCGAATACACGGTGTTTCTGCGGCCTCATGAGGGCGGACTGATGCTGCACACCATGTACTACAGCGATGAAGTACGCAAGTTGGAGAGCTTCGGACCAGTCGACGTTGAACTGAAAGATGCCGAGGTCAAGGTTGCCCATCAGTTGATCGAAGCACTCGCGGGCAAGTTTGAACCCGAGAAGTATCACGACACCTTCGAGGAAAACCTGAAGGAGCTTATCAAAGCCCACATGGAGGGTCGTGAAGTGACCGCGGTGGAGAAACCTCGCAAGCTTGCTCCCGTCGTCGACTTGATGGCTGCGCTCAAGGAAAGCCTGGCACAAATGCCGAAGAAACCACCGCAACGCGTAGCCGCCGCCCAGAGTGAGTCGGAGGTCAAAGTGGCGGCAAAGAAGTCGGCGAAGGGCTCACGCCGAAGGTCCGCGGCCTGATGGCGTCAGCGGAGCATCGCGATAACAGGTTCAATTCGGCTCTTCCTGCTAAATAGCACTATCAGGCCATTTGGTATCCACCAAGGTTGCCATGCGGTATTCTACGGGCACCTTGAGTGTCCGAATGAAATCGCATAAGAACGCCATCCACATCGCCGTTGTGGAAAGTGACCCACTTCGCTTCCTCGGATTTCGCGCCATATTATCTTCCGAGGAAGATTTTCTAATACGCGGGTGCACCATCCCGTCAATCTTAGGTTCCCCTGACGATGACGTCATACTGATAACTTTCAGTGGTGGTGCCGCCTTCTTTGCGGCGATGTCTGCGCTCAAGGCCCTGCGTCCTGCCGTACGCATTATTGTCACCGGCACCGACACCAGCGATGACGCGATTTTACGGGCGATTGCGGCAGGGGCGAAAGGCTATATCGCCGAGGACGCAACCCCCGAGGAGTTCAAGCAGGCGATTCGCGTGGTGCACAGCGGTTCGGTGTGGGCACCCAGACGCGTGCTTTGCACCTTCATCGAACGCGCCACTGCTTCTCCCCGCAGAGTGCTCCCGCAAGGAGAAGACAGGATCAGCGAACGTGAACGTGAGGTCCTGAAGCTACTGGTCGCAGGACGGTCCAATAAAGAAATCGGAGACGCGCTTGGCATCGAAGAGCGCACCGTTAAAGCGCATGTCGGTCAGCTCATGCGCAAGGTCGGCGTGCAAAACCGAATCGCATTATCGGTCCACGCGGTCACCCATTCGCTGCTCTTGTCCCGTCCGTAATCCCACTCGGCCAACCACCCCGGCGCTTCTTTTCAGACCAGCACCTCGCGTTTTGTTTCGTGGACTATTTCCGGGTCTCCTGGCACGAAGTTACCCATACCGGCGACTGTTACGAAAGTACAATTACTCACCCTGCCCTTCCGTTACTTGACCGAGTCCGGCTTCCATTCCATACTGCATTCACCTACCACAGAACCTGGGAGAAAGGGTTGGAAGAGGTTACGAGGGTCTCCTCTTCCGGCCCTTCGTTTTTGCAATCGATACTTCAGCCGAAAGCCTTAACAACTCGCCATTCTGGCCGCGTTTCGGTTCTCACACCCTAGCATCAGGTCACTAAAGAGTAACGTATCTTGAGCCTTCTTCAGGCGCGATATCCCATCCAACAGCCGTAAGATGGGTGCAGCCGATGCAGGCTGGTGAGCACACCGTTCTTAATTGGAGTCGAGCCATGAAGAAAATTGTCGCGGCAGCGTTGTTGATTTTTTCGATGACCACTTGGGCTTGGTCACAGAACCGGGGCGCGCAAGTGGATCGCGTGCAAACTGCGAGCACCGTGCTCAACCAGATCATGTCCGCTCCTGATCGCGCCATTCCCGATGGAATCATGTCGGGAGCGAAGTGCATTGCGATCATTCCCTCCAGCCTGAAAGCGAGTTTCATCTTTGGCGCCAACTACGGCAAGGGAGTGGCTACGTGCCGCACCGAGCACGGTTGGAGTGCTCCGGTATTTTTCAGGCTGACAGGCGGCAGTTTCGGATTCCAGGCGGGCGGCCAGGCTTCGGATCTGGTCTTGATCATCCGCACCACAGACGGCATGCAGCACCTGCTGCAGAGCAAATTCAAGTTGGGAGCGGACGCATCCGCGGCAGCCGGCCCAGTGGGTCGCGATGCTCAGGCCATGACCGACCTTACGTTGCGTGCTCAGGTGCTGACCTATTCGCGTTCGCGCGGATTGTTTCTCGGCGTCTCCTTGAGCGGCGGCGTCATTCGCCAGGACGGCGGCGACACTCGCGCCTTTTACGGTGGCAAGGACTGGTCATTCTACTCGCTGCTTAACGGGCAGGTTCCCGGCTCCGCAGGACTCGATGGTTCTGCTGAACACGGTTGAGAAGTACGCTCCCACGCCCAGAGTTCGCGCCCAGGTCACACCTCCAGCCGCGATAGCAGCGCCTGCGGCCTCGTCGGCGCCCACGTCCGCGTCGGTCGAGACGCCGACGCCGGCCTCCCCGGCAGCTCCTGCTCAAGCGCCGGCAGCGGCATCCGCTCCGACCGCAGACGAACAACCAGCTGCTACCCCGGCCGCGATACCAAGTTCGGCGACCGTGCCGCCAGCTGCGGCTACTCCAGCTAGCAGCGGACCTGTTAATCCTTAAAAGCATTGACGAATGAAAGCGGTGCCCTGCTGCGACCGCTTTTTCTTTGCGATAGGGGCCGCACACCGCCATCGGTTTGACCTCGTTTTTTCGCGGTGCTACCGTCAAACCGGCACTCCTGATGCGCCACAGATTGCAGTACGTCCCGGTCGCGCTGTTGGCGCGCCTGATCGGCGCCTTGCCGCGCCCATTGGCTCGTGGATGCGGCATTCTGCTGGGCGGAATCGTATACCACCTGCACCGCCGCCTGCGCCGAGTCGGGATCCGCAATCTGCAGTTGGCCTTCCCGGAAAAATCTGCGAAAGAACGCCGCCAGATTCTGCGCGGAGTCTACGTCTCGTTGGGACGCTTACTGGGCGAAGCTTGCCTCTTTCCCCGCTATACCAGGGAAAACGCCTCGCAGGTCGCAGTGTATCAAGGCTTCGAGAACTTCGAAGCGGCTGAGAAGCGCGGCAAGGGCGTGCTCTTCCTTACCGGCCACTTCGGAGGATGGGAGGTCGGTTCATTCTTCCACTCGCTGCAAGGGCACCCCATGAAGATCGTGGTGAGGCCTCTCGACAATCCTTACGTGGATGCCTTGGTCGCGCGCTATCGCGGTTTGCACGGCAACGTGATGATCGGTAAAGATGAATTCGCGCGGGGCTTGCTTGCTGCCATGCGCAACAGCGAAACCGTTGGCGTCCTGATGGACACTAACATGACCCCGCCGCAAGGTGTCTTCGTGAACTTCTTCGGGATTCCCGCCTGCACCGCCAGCGGCGTGGCGCGGGTGGCTTTGCACACCGGGGCCGCCGTGGTTCCGGCATTCACCATCTGGGACCCGGTGTTGCGCAAGTATCGCGTAGAGTTCGACCGCGCCGTGGACTTGGTGCGCACCGACGATCCTGAGGCCGATGCCGTCACCAATACCGCGCTCTTCAACAAGGTCATTGAAGACTATGTGCGCCATTATCCCGACCAATGGCTCTGGGTGCACAGGCGATGGAAGACCCGGCCACCGGGCGAGCCGCCGCTGTATTGAACAGCGAGTGGTTAGTGGATAGTGGCTGGTGATTAGTTTCGAGTGCGGTATATGCATCTACAGACCGATTTTTCTATCCACTATCCACTGTCCAGTATCCACTGCTATAACAACCTCATGGCGCAAACTCTGCAATCGCTGGCAGACTTCACTGCCACCCGCCTGATCGGCGACGGCAACCTCGAGATCACAACCGTCGCCAGCATCGCGCAAGCGCAACCCGGGGCCATAGTATTTGTGCAAGATGAGAAGCACTTGGAACAAGCGTTGACTTCGCGCGCCAGCGCTGTCATCGCTGGAGAGTTCGCAGCATCGTTCGCAGGACCGAAGCCACTGCTGATCGCGACCCATCCCCGACTGGCTTTTGCGCGGGCCGGAGCGCTGCTCCATCCGCCGAAAACCTACGCCGTCGGCATTCATCCCACCGCTGTCGTGCACGCTTCGGCAAGAGTCGCATCCACCGCGGCTATTGATGCCCACGTGACAGTCGAGGCTAACGCGGTGATCGGCGAGCGCTCGCACATCGGCGCGGGCTGTTGCATCGGCGAGGGGGTTGTGATCGGCGACGATTGTGACCTGTATCCACGCGTCGTCATCTATCCAGGTACGAGGCTGGGCCGCCGGGTGGTGGTGCATGCAGGCGCGGTGCTGGGTGCGGACGGTTTCGGATTCGTGCGCGATGAAAAATACGGCCGCTATCATAAGTTTCCGCAGATCGGGCAGCTTGTCATCGGCGACTATGTCGAGATCGGCGCCAATTGCACCATTGATCGGGGCGCGCTGGACGAGACCGTGATCGGCGCAGGAACGAAGCTCGATAACCTGATTCATGTCGGTCATAACGTGACGGTTGGCGCCAATGTCGTGATCGCAGCGCAGACGGGGATTTCGGGAAGTGTGGAGATTGGAGATGGTGCGGTCATAGGAGGACAGGTCGGCATCGGCGATCATGCGACGGTTGAACCGGGCGTCATTCTCGGATCAGGCAGCGGCGTGCTGTCGCACAAGATAGTTCGCGGAAAGTCTGTCGTCTTCTGGGGCAGGCCGGCTCGCCCGCTCAGCCAGTACTTGAAGGAATTGGCGGCGCTGGCTCGGCTCGGGCGCAGAAGCGAAAGGGGACGTTAGCAGTTGGCAACTTAGCACGTTCGCGTCTTTTGCTAATTGCTAGTTGCTAATTGCTGTTTTCTCATGGCCATCATCGTCATCGGCGGACACTCTCGCAGCGTGGGCAAGACCAGCGTGGTTGCTGGCCTGATCGCGGCGCTCCCCGAATTTCATTGGACGGCCCTGAAAATCACGCAGTATGGACACGGCATCTGCTCGGCCAACGGCGATCTCTGCGACTGCGCTACCGATGACCACAGTTGGGCAGTGACCGAGGAGCGCGATCGTAGCGGCGACAGTGACACCTCCCGCTTTCTGGTCTCCGGTGCAGTTCGCTCGCTCTGGGTACGGACTCGCCAGGGAATGCTCGCCGAAGCCATGCCTCGCGTGCGCAAGGAACTCGCCACCGCCGAGAACGCCATCCTCGAATCCAACTCGGTAATGCGCTTCCTGCGCCCCGACCTTTACCTGACAGTGCTCGACACAGCAACTGCCGACTTCAAGACTTCCGCACAGGAATTTCTCGATCGCGCCGATGCCGTGATTCTTCACGATAGCTGCGGCGATGTCGCATGGACGAACGTGTCTTTGAAGCCATTAGCCGCCAAACCCACCTTCCACATTTGCCCGCCGCGGTACGTTACGCCCGAAGTGATCGAATTTGTGCGAAAGAGAATTCCGCATCCAGCCTGAAACCGGAGCATCCCACTGTAGTCACAATGCAAGGAATGACAACGGGCAACAAGACGGCTATGGAGTGAGTTCCTGCCGTAGTTGCTTCGAGAGCTTCTCGATGCGCTTCAACTTGTCCTTGAGGTCTTTGGCGAGGAGTCCCTTAGTCGCCTGCTCGGTGTCCGCGTGCACCTGCTGTGCGAGTGATAGCAAATCATTCGCCTGCTGCAATACCTGTGCGGCCGTGACGTTTTGAACGGGAGGCGCAGGAGGCTCGACATTTTCCGCCTGCCGGGTGGCGCGGTTTGCGGCGGTGTGACCGGGCGGAACCATTGTTCCGTTTTGCGACAACACACGCGCGGGCAGACAGAGCATCACGGCAATCGTCAGAACGAAAGGGCACGTCCGGAAGAAATAGCCTGTCACAGAGCACCTCACATGCGGTTGTACCTTATCTCGAAGATACACCTCTCACCGGACGACGGCCCGGCTTTCCTATATGTTAGTTATTTCTGTTCTGCCGACGGAGGAACTCATGGCAACTTTCGGACTGATTGAATACACCGACGCCAGCCCAGAGGTTCGGGCGGTCTATGACGACATCATGGCAACGCGCAAAACCGACCGAATTAACAATTTCTGGAAAGCGATCGCGCACGATCCCGAATTATTGAAGCGTACCTGGGAGGACACCAAGCAGATCATGGCGCCGGGCGCGCTGGATGCAGTGGTGAAGGAACTGATCTACGTGGCGGTGAGCGTGACCAACGGCTGTCCATATTGCGTTGCCGCGCATACCGTCTCAGCGCGCAAGAAGGGGATGAGCAACGAGATGTTCCACGAGATGATGTCTGTGGTCGGCATGGCGAATGAAAACAACCGACTGGTAAACGGTTATCAGGTCGAGATCGACGACGCCTTCAAGACGCCGCTGGAGTGAAGAAGCTATCAGCCGTCAGCCATTAGCTATCAGCTATTGCATTAGGTCGTTGATGAGTCTGCCCGCTGAGAGTGGGAAGGACAGACGATACCGCGAAAGAAACTGCTGACGGCTGATAGCTGACGGCTGAAGGCTTATACGCGCCCAGACTAAACAGCTATAATATCCCTTCCATGAAAGCCTACGTTTATGTCTCGCTGAAGAAAAGTGTGCTTGACCCTCAGGGCAAAACCATTCACGGTGCGCTGAAGAAAATGGGGTACCGCGGCATCGACGACCTGCGCCAGGGCAAGTACTTCGAGATTTCCCTCGACAGCAGCATAGGTCGCGACGAAGCACAGACGGAAATCGAGCGCATCGCCCGCGAGGTGCTCACCAATCCCGTCATTGAAGAGTACCGCTTCACAATCGAGGGCTAGAGTTGGACGCTTCCCGTTCTGACCCAAGGAAGCGCGCGCTTCCGAAGAACTTCCGCATCAGGAAGTTCCACTCGATCATCAAATCGACTACCATTAACAAATTACAGGCTTTCCTTTGTGTAACCTGTTTCGTTCGCGGTGGCTCGATTCGTCGCAGGCTTAGCCCATGGACAGGGAGCTGAATTATGTGCGGGATTGTTGGATATGTTGGGAAAAAACGGGTGGTGCCGGTCATCATTGACGGCTTGCGTCGCCTCGAATATCGCGGCTATGACTCGGCCGGCATTGCGGTGGCGGGTAACGGCGATGGCTTGCAGGTCCGTCGCGCTGAGGGCAAGCTGCGCAACTTGGAAGAAGTCATCCGCCTGAAGCCGCTCGACGGCACCTACGGCATTGGCCACACTCGCTGGGCCACGCATGGCCGTCCCACGGAAGAGAACGCGCACCCCCACCGCGACTGCACCGGCAAGATCGTTGTCGTGCACAACGGCATTGTGGAGAACTACGTCGCGTTGAAGAAGAAGCTGATCGACGAAGGCCACAAATTCCGCACCGAAACCGACACTGAAGTGATCGCGCACCTCGTCGAGAAAAACCTTTCTGCGCCTGACCGCAAGGTTCCTCTTGAGGAGGCGGTACGCAAGACAGTCCAGTTGCTGACCGGCGTGTTCGCGATTGCCGTCATCTCGGCGGACGAGCCCAATAAGATTGTCGCTGCCCGCAATGGCCCGCCTGCTGTCATCGGCTTGGGCAAAGATGAATACTTCGTGGCCAGCGACGTGCCTGCCATTCTGTATCACACCCGCGATCTGTTCTTTCTCGCTGACGGAGATCTTGCCGTCATCACGCCCTCGGGCGTGCAGCTCACCGATTTTGAAGGCCAGCCCATTACCCGCGAGGTGCAGCACATCACCTGGGACCCGATCATGGCGGAGAAGGGCGGCTTCAAGCACTTCATGCTCAAGGAAATCTACGAGCAGCCCCGCGCCGTGCGCGACACTACGTTAGGCCGCGTCTCGCTCGACTCCGGCAAGGTGTTCCTCGACGAGATGGACATTACCGACGAAGATTTCCGCAAACTGGAAAAGGTGTACATCGCGGCTTGCGGCACCAGTTGGCACGCCGGACTGGCGGGCAAGTTCATGATCGAGCGGCTGGCCAAGCTTCCCGTGGAAGTGGATTACGCCAGTGAGTTCCGTTACCGCGACCCGTTAACCGGGCCCGGCGATCTGACGATTCTGATCACGCAGTCGGGCGAAACCGCCGACACCATCGCGGCCATGCGCGAGTCGCGCGCCAAAGGCTCGAAGACCGTGGGCATCTGTAATGTCGTCGGCTCCATGATCGCGCGCGAAGCCAACGGTACCATTTACACCCATGCCGGGCCCGAGATTGGCGTGGCCTCGACTAAGGCATTCACGGCTCAATTGACTGCATTGTTCCTGTTCGCAGTTCATCTTGGCCTGGTGCGTGGGACGCTCGATCTCGACCACTCCAAGCAGCTGCTTCACGATCTCACTCTCATTCCCGGCAAGCTGGAGGCCCTGCTTACCCGCGACGAGGAGACCGAGGATCTTGCGAAGCAGTATCATCGTGCCCACGACTTCCTCTTCTTGGGACGCGGCATTCACTACCCGATTGCACTGGAAGGCGCGCTGAAGTTGAAGGAAATCTCTTACATTCATGCCGAAGGCTATCCCGCCGGCGAGATGAAGCACGGACCCAATGCTTTGATCGACGAAGATCTTCCGGTGGTGATTCTCGCCACCCACGACAAGACGGACCCTGGCTCGGTAGTGCGCTACGAGAAGACGCTGTCGAACCTGAAAGAAGTGAAGGCACGCTCCGGCACCGTGATTGCCATCGCTACTGAAGGCGACGAGGACATTCGCGAAGCTGCCGACCACGTCCTCTATGTACCTGACGCTCCAGAATTGCTCGCGCCGATTCTGGAGGTAGTTCCCTGCCAGTTGCTGGCGTATCACATCGCCGTGCGGCGTGGCTGCGACGTGGACCAACCCCGCAATCTGGCAAAGTCGGTGACGGTGGAGTAGCGGGAGGGCCGCTATTCGCTATTGGCCTTTCGCTTGGTGTCCCGGGGTCGCGTCCTTCTTTTGGACGCGAACCGGGGATCACTGCACTCGGCCGGGCGCCCCCACCCTTGTCGCGCAGCGCAAGGCGGGATTTGCTATCTCAAGATTTCTTTAGGGTGCTTCGCATCACCCACTCGCTCCACGCACGTTCCGTGATCTCGCCGGCAGCGGCCCTGAGGACCATCGCCGTTTCTTCGGCTTCGCTGCACACCAACTCCCAGCCGTTTACATCGAGAAAGACAACCATCGTCGCCAGTGCGGTGCGCTTGTTTCCGTCAACGAATGGATGGTTCCGCAGCAGCCCCCAAGCGTATGCCGCCGACAGACTGGCGACCGATACGTCTCTTCCATACGCGGCCAGATTGTGAGGCCTTGCTACCGCGGATTCGAGTAGCCCGTCATCGCGCAGGCCCGAGACGCCGCCATAGCGCGCGATTAGCTCCTCGTGGATGACTTGCACAGCTTTGGCAGTGAGCCACCTCAGCCGCTTCACTTCGCCAGTTCTCGATAGCTGTTTCGATGCCGCGGCTCAGTCCGGCGGAAGGCTTCGACTTGTTCGGAGAAATCGGCGTCAAATGGCGACAACTCAATCCCGGTACTCGTCTCCGTGAGATTCAAGACGCCACCCTCCGTGACGCGGAGGCGTTCGATGACCTGCTTGGGTAGTAGGACTCCGTATCCATTACCGATTTTGCGCAACTTCGTCTGCATGAAGATATTATAACATTAGTTATAATCCCTGGCGTCTGGGCTTACTTCTTCCGTGAGCCGCGGCTCCTCCGCGACGATCTCCCTCTAGCGGCATCTATATAACCAGACCTTAATTATGGAAACCCAAATCCAGGAACGCACCACCGTCGAGCGGCAGATGTTTACGGCGCGCTTGAACCGGTCGATTCTGCTGTCGCCGCAGACCAAGCACCTCGAGCTTAGTGTCGAGGGCGCGGAAGAGTTCCGCTTCGTTCCCGGCCAATTTGTCTCGATCAAACATCCTCGTCCCGATGGCAAGGAACACACCCGCGCGTACTCCATCGCGTCGGCGCCGCGGCCGAACGCAACGTTCGACCTCTGCCTCAATCGCGTGGAGGAAGGCTTCCTTTCCAACTGGCTCTGCGACTTGCCGGAGGGAGCGACGGTACAGTTTCATGGCCCGCACGGACTTTTCACTTTGCGCGAGCCTCGCAAGGATGCGGTCTTCATCGCCACGGGAACCGGCATCGCGCCGATCCGCGGAATAATTCACTGGCTCTTTGAGAAGCCAGAGCGCAATGACGGTCACGAATATTGGCTGGTCTTCGGAACCCGCTACGAGCACAGTGTCTATTACCGCGATGAGTTCGAGAGCATCCAACGGGAGAACCCAAACTTCCACTACGTGCCCACGCTCAGCCGCTGCGGCGACCTCTGGACGGGCTGCCGCGGCTACGTACAGGACCATGTGCGCGAAATCGTCGCCGGCCGTAGCGACACGCAAGCGTACATCTGCGGCCTGCATCAGATGGTCGACGCCAATCGCAAGCTGCTCAAAGAAGAGCTGGGCTGGGACCGCAAGCAGATCGTGTTCGAGCGCTACGACTGAAAGAAGCAATTAGCAGCTAGCCATTAGCCATTAGCAAACTCCTGCCTTACTTGTCATCACGAGCAAGGATGGCACTTGCCCAGGTTGGTTTCTCTGCGGCATCATCATCTCTCATGCATCTCTACGCCGCGATCGCTCTCTGCTGCCTGCTAAGTTCGACGACTGCTTTCGCGCAGGACTGGAAACAGGTGCGCAAGACCGACGATGCCAAGTGGGCGAAAGCAAGCGGGCTCGATCCCGGAACCATACATAAGCTGTGGCGGCAGGCGTCGAATGTTCCGAACGAGAAAGATGACGACTCACGGATTGCCAACTTCGACGTCGAGGGCCTCGCCGACCGTCATCAGGTTTTGCTGGTCACCTACACGGGAGAAAAAAACTGCCTGACTCTCACCATCTTCCGCCAATACTCCGAAACTTCATTTTCGAAGCTGTGGTCAGCGGACAAGGATCCAGGTGGCCAGGGGTTCTGCGACAGCGAGTTCGGCAATGCGACTGCCGATATCGTGAAGGAAGCGATCGAGGTGCGCGTTCCACAGCCTCCGGATGCCTCCAACGGATACGCCAATTACAAGGTTTACGACTACGAATGGAACGGCATCACCTATAGGTTCACGGGCAAGAGAGACGTGCAAGGCCGGTAACCTCTTCCCACGCTCTGGTCACAGGTGGTGCAAGGAGGGAGAGTTGAGCCACTTTCCGGCCGACAAGTTGCAATTTCGCAATCGGTAACCTCTGATTTTATTCCTCACCGCGGGCCGCTTTTCTGCGCTCGCGTTCGGCTTTCGAAGCTTCGCGACGACGCAGTGCACCTTCATAGCGCCGCTTTTCTTCTTCGGTCTCGGGAATGACCGGAGGGACTTGCAGCCGCCTTCCGTGGCGGTCTACGGCCACGAATGTCAGATAAGCGGTCGCGACCTTCTGCCGCGAGGCTGAGATGTAGTTCTCCACCAGAACCCGGACGCCAACCTCCATCGAAGTATTGAAGGCGCGATTGACCGCCGACTGTAGGATCACCATGTCGCCAACGTGCACCGGAACAAGAAAGTCGATGTGGTCCATCGAAGCGGTCACGGCGTAGGAGTGCGAGTGGCGATGCGCCGCCAACGCGCCCGCAAGATCGATCCAGTGCATCAGACGCCCGCCCAGCAACGCGCCCAGCGGGTTGGTGTCATTGGGCAACACGAGCTCAATCATTTCCGATTTCGACTCGCTCACCGGCCTGGGCCGTAGAGTCCCTTCGTTCTGTTCCATGTCGTTCCTTGAGGAATGTCAGTTCTACTTCGCCGCTGCCGCCGCAGCTTGCTGCAGCAAAGATGGTGCGGCCGTTGCAATCTCGTCCGCAGGAAGCAGCTTTGCCCGCCTGCTGCGTTGCGTCTGCAAGTAACATTCGGCCATCCGTTGCACGCGCCGATCATTATGCGGCTGGAGCCACGACGCAGTCGCGGTCTCATACAGCAGCTCCCCGTGCCCCGCAGGCAGGTAATCGCGCTCACAGATAAAGAGCACATGCAGAATGCCATCGCGCTCCTCGCCCAGCGCAAAACGCACTGCATCGGCATGGCGCTCGGCAGGAAGGCGGCTGCAGCCATTGGCGTAGCCCAGGTTGCAAGCCGATCTCAGCTCTTCATCACTGGGCCGAGCGCCCTCGTGACCTGGAGCAGTGCAAGTGCCCGCCCATCCTGCGCCCAAGGGAAGCCTTTGCGGAAACGGCCAGTCTGAATCGAATCGCCGTTCTGGCATGAAGAAGGGGCAGGCCACAAAAACCTCGCTCGCCCATGGCGGGCTGATGAGAGTTAAACGACATTGTAACGGGCATTCATTCCAGAAACCACACGTCACGTCATGCCAGGGAGCAAATCACAGACTCTCTTATTCGTGTCGACTAATATGTACGATATGCTTTGGCATCTGGCAAAGTGTGGACTCGTGCCGTTGCTGGTCACGACCGTGCTGAGCGCACAGCAATCGGTCGCGCCTACGGCCAATCCTGTTGGCACACCTGATGCCTGTTCGACACGGAGCGTTCCTGTAACCTTCATCCAAAATACGCAAACCGCGCTCCCACTGCGAATGCAAGATCTAGAGGTTTCTGTTAAGGGAACATCCGTTTCGATTCTCTCCGTCGCGCCAGACAGGCACACGCCGCGAATAATCGTTCTGATCGACACCAGTGGTAGCATGGCACCGCCGAAGGGAGGGCCTAGCTGGGGAATCGGCCTGCTAGCTGCGGAATTTGCCGCCAATGCCGTTCCTCTGGAATCCTCTGTTGCGCTGGGTACATTCAATGAGAACTTACAGGTTTCGGGGTTTCAGGATCGGAGCAGCCTCATTAAACAAGTTGTTGCTTTGGGGAAGCAAGAACCCAAGCATAGGACCGCGTTGTACGATGCTGTCAGGAGCACATCTTCCCTGTTCAAGCCTCCGCAATTTGGAGACGCCATTTATCTCGTGACCGACGGTGGTGACAATCACAGTTCCGTCAGAATGCCTCAATTAGAAGATGCGTTAATCGCAGGCGGTGTCCGCGTTTTTGTTTTCCTTGTAAGTACGAACACGCCATTTCACACCCCAGAGGAGCGACAAGGCCCGGACGATATGGCGGACTTGGCACGGAACACGGGCGGCCGCCTCATCTCGCTGCCCTGGTCAAAGGAATGGCTCACCAAGCCGGAGGCCGCGTCGTTGGCGAAAAGCATCGAAGACGAGGTGGCGTTTCCGCCCCGAATGGAATTGCACCTCGCAAGTCCGGTGAACAAGCCAGCCAAGCTATCCATCGCACTTCCACGTGATCCAAAGGATTACACAATCGTTTATCCTCGACGTATTGAGCCGTGCCCTACATTCGCGGGGAAGTGAGCTACCACGGACAAGGAGAACGCATCATGCCCGATGAAACCCGCGTGGCGGCGCTGAAAGAGATTCTCGACGCTAATCCCGATGACGCTTTCGCACGCTACGCGCTTGGGTTGGAGTACTCCGGCTCGGGTGAAACCGACGCTGCACTCACCGAGTTCCAACGCTTGCTAGCCACTCATCCCGATTACACCAATGGATACTTCATGGCTGCGCAGGCCCTGGCTCGCGCTGAGCGGAAAGACGAAGCGCAGTCGCTGTTGCAGCAGGGCATCGAATGTGCGCGCCGGACACGAAATCAGCACGCCCTTGCAGAGATGGAAGCGATGCTTGACGAACTGGAGCGAGGGTACTGATTGGACAAGCATTCAAGCCGGCGTGAGGCGGGAATTTAATCGCTGGACACAGAAGAAGCCGGAGCGAATTCGCTCCGGCTTCTTAGTTATCCCCAAAAAACAAGGAGGGTCAGAGCAATAATCTGCGTCGCAAGATTCCGGCCAGTCCGAGGATTCCAGAGCCAAACAACAAAACGTCGCTGGGCTCGGGAACAGGCGTAACCCAATCACCGTTGAAACTGGCGCCGTTAGGATCGCCTCCGGTGAAGAAGATGTTGACGAAGAACGGATCCCCGTCGATCAGCAGGTCGCCACCTGGGAGAGCGGTGAACGTTATCGAATCTGTGGTCAGGGTGGTAACATTCCAAGGCTGCGAAAAAGGCGCGGCGCAGAAGACGTTTCCGCCAAAAGGCCCGCCGTTGCAGTTAGTCCCCAGATCCAGGGGATCAATGGAGATTCCACTTGGAAGGTCGAAGGTGATCGTAAATTGATCGATAGTCGGCCCGCTCCAAAGCGAGACACCGCCGTTCACACCCGGAACTCCCCAGTCTGGCTCGAATACCGCGCCATCGAAGTTGTAGCTGAAGGGCTGCCCCGGATTTATAGTCCCGCTGGATCCCGATCCGCTGAACGGAATGACGCCGGCCACGGCTGCCATGGACGCTAACAGAACCAAGCACAGCAACCCAGATACCTTGCGCATCACGAGCTTTCTCCTCTAATTACACCATCGGACTCTTATCCACGAAGAACCGTGCATGTACATTACCACTGTTTGTCGCATAAGTACTTCAGAATCATGGGGCGTAAGGCTAGGGCCGCCGCAGAAGTGCAAACTTTTGCATATCATATGCAATAGATTTCCCAAGCAGCTAGGTCTCGGGCGCACCGCTCCGTCACTGGACTCTAGTACTGCCCTTTACAGCGCGACGAACCCGGCGTAGTATCCCCTCCGAATGGAGATGGTGTTGAGTCAGGTGTGTTCCACCTGCGGCAATGTACGATTGCCCTATGGACGGTTTTGCCTGTTCTGCGGAGACTTGCTGCCCGAGTCCGACCCCCAGGGTTTAGTGTCTTCTCAACCTGACAAGCTGCTCGCACCGCCGACGCCAACCGATCTGGCTCAGCCACAATTTGCCGGGTTCTGGCTTCGTGTCTGGGCAGGCGCCATCGACGTCGCGTTAGAGGCTGGCGGCGCGCTATTGCTTACGTTCGCGATCGATCTCGTACTCCGCCGCTGGGGACGGGCGCTTGGAATTTCGCCCTTCGTTTCAAAGGTTGCGACCGGGATGGCTTTCATCCTGATCCTGTCGGTCGGCGCGTGGCTCTACTCGGCGTTCTTGGAAAGTTCCTGCTGGCGCGCCACCGTTGGTAAGCGCATTCTGGGTCTGCAGGTTGTCACCGCTGACGGCGACAAAGTATCGTTCGGACAAGCCACGATTCGTCACTTCATGAAATTTCTCTCGCTGTTTTTCTTGACCATCGGCTTCATGATGGCGGGTTGGACCAACCGCCGCCAGGCGCTGCATGACATGCCTTCCGACTGTCTGGTGATCCGAGGGCCGTCTGCCAGAAGTTTTTCGCTGCTACGTTGCTGACGGCGGTCTCGCGCTCCAGTTCCCTGTTTTCGTTGATTGTGCCTGCTGGGGTAAGATCGAGGTAGATGTTCCAATCCATAGCTCAGGTACGGAAGTGGCTGGTCGGAACTGTGGTGTTGCTAGTGGCGGCGGTCACCGTGTCCTATTGGATCGCCCGCTCCCGTGTCGCTCCCACGTTGCACAATGTGCCCGCCCAACTGGGATTTGATATTCAGCAGACCAGCGACGGCTTCTCGCTTTCCAAGTCGGAGGGCGGCCGCACTCTGTACACTATTCGAGCTTCGAAGGCAGTACAGTTCAAGGCCGGGGGCCATGCCGATCTGCGGAACGTTCATATCGTCGTGTATGGGCACGAGCACGACCGGTATGATCAGATTTACGGCAACCAGTTCACCTACGATCCGCGGACGGGCGATATCAACGCCGTGGGTGAGGTGCATATCGACCTCCAGGGGAATGCAGAGGGTCCGCAGAAGCCTGACCAAGCACCACCTGCCGAACTGAAGAACCCGCTTCATCTGCTGACCAGTTCCCTTACCTTCAATCAGAAAACCGGGATCGCGCACACCGACGAAGTTGTGAACTTTCGCACCGCCCAGGCCTACGGATCTGCTAAGGGCGCTTACTACGATTCCAACAGCAATGAACTTCAGTTGAAATCTGACGTTCACATCACCACCACCAGCGAACATCCTGCGGTCATTACCGGCACCAGCGGCACAATTCAAAAAACACCCAGGCAGGCCACGCTTGAGAATGTACGCATTGACCAGCCGGACCGCACTCTGACGGCTGACAAAGGCACCATGCTGTTCCAACCGGACAATACGGTGCAGCACGTGGTGACCGAAGGCAATGTCCATATCCAGAGCCGGGGGCCCTCGACTGTCGAGATTACGGGCCCTCGTGGGGACATGAACATGGGTCCAAACAATTCCATGGAGCAGGCTATTCTCTCTGGTGGGGCCAAGTTCGAGTCACATGGCGCGAGCGTAGCGCACGGATCCGCGGATACGTTTGTTCTCGACTTCGATGACCAGAATCAGCCCTTGCGGCTTCACATGGTAAAGAATGCGCGCATGATGCAGGATCCGAAGCCCGCTACGCAGGAGCCCAAGCCGGCCAAGTCTGGTACCAGTGGCCAGCCTAGCGGCCAGCCGATGGAAATTGCCGCCGACCAGCTGGATTTCCTGCTGGAGAATGGAAACCAACTCAAGACCGGTGACACCGTTGGCAAGGCCAGCATCACGATTTTTCCCGCGCCCGGAGCATCAACGCAGAAAAGCCCCAGCAATAGCGACAGGGAGACGGGGGGCAACTCCACAACTGTCGCTACTGCCGGCAAGTTCCATGCTACTTTCGACAGCAACAATCGCATTCAGACGTTGCACGGAGCGCCCAATTCGCGCATTGTCTCCACCTCGCCCGGAGACCCCGACAAGGTCAGCGTCGCCCATAATCTGGATGTAACCTTCGCTCCCGATGGCGGTGTACAGACCCTGGTGCAGACGGGCGACTTCCAGTATCACGAAGCTTCTGCAAAACCGGACACCGGAGGACGCGAAGCTTTCGCCGACGTCGCGACCTATACGCCAAGCGATACCATGCTGCTGCTGACGGGTTCGCCGCGCGTGATTGACGGCGGGACCACCACGACGGCGGTGACGGTGCGCATCAACCGTCAGACCGGCGACGGCTTCGCCGATGACAACGTGAAGACGACCTACAGCGATCTCAAGCCTCAACCCGATGGAGCGCTACTGGCGAGCTCAGATCCCATTCACGTCACGGCCCAGCACATGACTGCGCACAAGGAACCGGGTGTGGCCCACTACACCGGGAACGTTCGGCTGTGGCAGACCGCCAACGTGGTCCGTGCGCCCAAGATTGATTTTGACGATCAGAAGCGCAGCATCGTTGCCGAGTCTGATCCGTCGCACAAGGTCTTAAGCCTATTCATGCAAAAGGGGCAGGACGGAAAGCTTACGCCGGTCGATGTGACCTCTGACAAGTTGACCTATACGGATGAAGAGCGCCGAGCCCGCTACACCGGCGACGTCTTTGCCAAGAGCAGTACCCAATACAATCACTGGGCAACAGATCGACGTCTATTTAAAGCCGGCGGACCCAGATGCAAAAAATGCCGCCCAGACGCCAACGTCTGCCGCGCCAAAGCAATCGATCATCCCCGGCTCGGATGGGCCGAGCCAGATCGATCACATGGTTGCCGTCGGAAAGGTCGTAGTCACGGGACCGAACCGGCGGGCTGTGGGAGATCGATTGGTTTATACCGCCGACGATGGCAAGTACTTCTTGACCGGAAAATCGCCTAGCATTTTTGATGCCGAACACGGTACGGTGTGGGGCGATTCGTTGACTTTCTACAGTCACGATGATAGGGTGCTGGTAGAGAGTAAACGCTCTTCCCCCACCATTACTCGCGCACGTACCACGAAGTAAATGCAGACGTTATCGGCGGATGAGATCGGCAAAAGCTACCGCGGCCGAAGGGTCGTCAGCGGGGTCAGCTTCCACGTAAAACAAGGTGAAGTGGTCGGTCTGCTGGGACCGAACGGAGCCGGCAAGACCACCAGTTTCTACATTGTCGTGGGGCTCATTCCGGCCGAGACTGGGCGGGTCCTGATCAACGGGCAGGACATAACTAACCAGCCTATGTATCTGCGGGCGCAGGAACTATGGGATCGGGTACCTGCCGCAGGAGCCGTCCATCTTTCGCAAACTGACGGTCGAGGACAACATCCTGGCGGTACTTGAGGCGCAGCCGATTTCGTGGCACGAGCGCCGTGAGCGAATGGAGAAACTGATCGATCAGTTGGGACTGGGCGTCATCCGCAAGAATCGCGGCTATGCGCTGTCAGGGGGCGAGCGCCGACGAGTTGAGATTGCCCGCTGTCTGTGTATTTCACCGACTTTCATTCTGCTGGATGAGCCCTTTTCCGGAATCGATCCCATCGCGGTACTTGATTTGCAAAAGATTATCTTCGATTTGAAAGCGACTGGCATCGGCGTACTGGTTACCGATCATAATGTAAGGGAGACCCTGTCGGTCACCGATCGTGCCTACATCATTAACGAGGGACGTATCTTCCGGACGGGTACGCCGGAGCAACTCGGAAATGATCCGGAAGTGAAACGAGTTTACTTAGGCGAGAGCTTCTAGTTGGTTTAGAATTCGTGTGAGGGCCTGCGCCCTAGGAATCCGTTGCATGGCCTTATTGCAGCCCAAGTTAAACCTCAAGGTTTCTCAGAAGCAGATACTGACTCCTGGACTCGTTCAGATGGTCAGCGTCCTGGCGCTCAACAAACTTGAGCTAGCGGACATGATTACTGCTGAGCTGACAGAGAATCCTGTACTTGAGGAACTTGACGATTCTGTCCCCTTGCTCGATGAAGTCTCGGCCCGCGAAGAGAAGATGGAGCGCGACAGCTCGGTTACCAACCAGGAAGAGCCGCAGCCGGTAACCGCCGAGGAAAAAGATCCCTTCGACGAAATCGATTTCGGCTCGTTCTTCTCGGAGTATCTGGATCCCGGTCTGCGCACCTCGATTGAGATGGAGGACAGCGAGAAGCCCTCATTCGAGAACTTCCTTTCCAAGCCCACGACACTGACGGACCACCTGATGTGGCAGCTTGGATCGCTGCACGTCAACGAAGACGTATATCGGGCGGCAGAACTGGTGATCGGAAACCTTAACGAGGAAGGCTATCTCACCGCGACAGACGATGAACTGCTCGGCCTGGCGGATGAGCAACAGGCGAATGACTTCGATGCGGAGGTTCCGGCACCGTCCGCAGGCAGCGCGCGACTTCGCGGAGGCAGTCGACACCAGCTCTCCTGCCGGCCGAGAATAACTTGGAGCCGGAGATTTCCGAATCCAACGTGGCGATTGCCGAAGAAGAGTCTGCGGTCTCCGAGGCGACGGCTCAACAAGTTGAGACCGCAGATTCCCCGTCCCACGCTCGTGCCGCCGCGGACCGAGCCGGCCCGTGTTCCTTTCAGCCGCGACGCCCTGCGCGAAGCGATCGACCTGGTGCGCCAGATGGACCCGATCGGAGTCGGCGCGCGCGACCTTCGGGAATGCCTGCTGGCGCAGTTGCAGCGACTTGAAGCGCGTTGATCGCAAGAACGGCAATGGCATCATGCCGCCGAACTCGAGGCGGTTGACGACGCCATCGTGATGGTGAACGAACACCTCCATGCCCTGCAGAACAAGAACTACAAGGAAGTTGCCAAAGTCATGGGCCGTCCGCTGGACGCGGTAATGCGTGGCCATGGATTTCATTCGCACCCTCGATCCGCGTCCCGGACTGCGCTACAACAAGGCCGAAACCCGACTGATCGAGCCCGACGTGGCCTTCGTCAAGCAGGGCGACGAGTATCTTGTCCTGATGAACGACGAAGAGATTCCGCAGTTGCGCCTGAATCCGACCTATCGCAGGCTGTTGAGCCGCGATGCGGCCGAGAAGGACGTTCGCAATTACGTCAAAGAGCGTTACAAGTCGGCCATCCAGCTCATCAAGAACATCGAGCAGCGCAAGCAGACCATCCTGCGCGTCTGCTATTCGATTCTGGAGCGCCAGCGCGATTTCCTCGACCACGGCATCGACCTACTGAAGCCGATGATGATCAAGGAAGTGGCGGAGGAGATCGGCGTGCATCCCTCCACCGTCAGCCGCGCCGTAGCCAACAAGTATGCTCACACTCCGCAAGGCGTCTTCGAACTACGATACTTCTTCAGCGAGAGCGTCAACGGGCCGGAGGGCAGCGGCACCTCGCTGCTCATTCTCAAGCGCCGGGTCAAGAAGCTCATCGAGGAAGAAGATCCCACCAGGCCGTTGACCGACGAGCAGATCACCCGCATCCTCCAGTCGCAGGGCATCCAGGTCACTCGCCGCACGGTCGCGAAGTACAGGGAAGACATGCGCATCCCGAGCACCCACCAGCGCAGAGTAAAGAACTAGCGGCTGTACCGGCGCCTCGTCCGGTCCGACAACGCGCGGATTTTATCCCAGGCGCGTCTAACTTGAAGGGACGCCGTTGTGAGGAAAGCGCCGCGGCTACAACACCAGTCACCAATAAATCAGGCTGCGGCGAGGAGGGAGCTCAATGACAGTAGAATACTTCGGCAAGCAGTACGAAATTACTCCCGCCGTTCGTGATGAAGTCGAATCGGGCCTCACCAAACTCACCAAGATCCTTGGTGAAAACATCAAAAGCAAAGTCATCCTGTCGGTGGAAAAGCACCGCAACATCGCGGAAATCACGGTGAAGCGGCGGCGCGGCCATCTAGTGGGACTGGCCGAGGCCACCGACATGGTTGTCGCCGTCACCCAGGCCCTGGAGCACATCGAGACGCAAGTGCTTCGGCACAACGGCCGCCGCCGCAACATTGGGCGCAAACCGAAAGACAAGAGTTGGACGGCTCCGGTAGCGGCGCAGAGCGAAATGCAAATTTCTGTCGGCGCCAATCCCGCCACCGCGGTTCCGGTGGTCGTGCACAAGTTTCCCTCCATAGCCCGCACCACCGAGGCGCACCTGGTGCACTCCACCGACTCCATCGCAATGCGGCCGATGACGATCGAGGAAGCGGTGAAGGAATGCGAATTCCGCGATCGCGAGGTATTTGTCTTTCGCGATCCGAAGGGTCAGGTCAAGGTCCTGCACCGCCGCAAGGACGGCAAGATTGAGTTGATTGAAGTGCCGTAGAAAAAACTTACAGGAGATAAAGACGAAGGGTGCCGATTCGGCGCCCTTTCGTTTGCACTCTCAACCTTCGGCGGCACGCGGTGCGTTTGCGGCTCCACATAGCGCAAAGTCCGACAGGTTCAGTTGTACTCCTCCGAACTCGGGATGCGCGTTGTAATCCACAGTGAAAGCCAAGTCGAGGGTGCTGCCAAGCAGGAGCGACTCTTGCGTCAGACGTTCAGCCATGCGCCAGCCCAGAGCATCATACGCACGCGGAAATTTGCTGCCGTTCGAGTTCCGGTCATTAGCCACTACGCGAAGCTTTACATGTTTCTCTTTCAGTACCCGAGCCGGCTGAACCAGCTTCGCATTCCGGGCAACGAAAACGGGCACGGGATTGCCTGAGCCGAATGGCTCCAGTTTCTGCAAGAGCAGCCAGAAGTCGTGCTCGACCTCGTCAAGCGAAATTTCGGCGTCGTAGTAGAGGATGGGGATAAAGTCCTTCGGGGTCAGCCGTTCCCGGGCAAAAGCATCGAGTCGCGACCGTAACTCAGGAATCTTCTGCACCGGAAGCGAACAACCGACTGCGTGCGCGTGTCCACCAAAACGGGTGAACAACTCAGAACATGATTCCAGCGCCTCCAGCAGATGGAACGCCTCGATGGAGCGGCCCGAGCCATACGCTTCGCCTTCCTCGCAAGCGAAGATGAGCGTCGGCCGGCGGTATCGCTCCACAACGCGAGTGGCGCAGATGCCGATCACACCGCGATGCCAGCCTTCGCCTTCCAGGACGAGGCAGTAAGCCTCTCTCATTTCGGGAGACGCTTCAACTTTGCGCTGAATCTCCTCGATGATGCGCTGCTCCTCCAGTTGCCGGTCGCCGTTGAGCTGGTTAAGGCGAATGGCGATGTCCGCCGCTATGGTTGCGTCTTTCTCGGTGAACAACTGTATGACGTGCTCGGCCACGTCCATGCGCCCAGCAGCGTTCAAGCGCGGCGCGACGCGGAAAGCAATGTCGCCGGCGCTCAGCGGGCGCGAACCGTCGAGTTGGCAATTCGCCAACAACGCGCGCAGACCTGCGTTGACTGGCTTTCTCAGGCCCTCGAGACCTAGCTTGGCGAAGACGCGGTTCTCGCCAAGCAGCGGCACCGCATCGGCGATGGTCGCGATAGCGACCATTTTCAGAAACGAAGGCAGCAGTCGCTCACGTCCAGTCTCCTCCAGCAAGGCTTGCGCAATCTTGAATGCCACGCCCGCGCCGCATAGCGACTTGCAGGGATAATCGCAACCCTCCTGATTCGGGTTCACCACCGCCAGCGCTCTCGGCACCCGGCTGGCCTGCGGCAGATGATGATCGGTAACGATGAGATCGATACCCCGGCGCTGTGCGGTTTCGCCAGCAGCGAACGCCCTGATCCCAGTGTCCACGCTGATGATGACACGGATGCCGCGATCGGCGGCTTGCTCAATGACCTCATCGCGCATGCCATAGCCTTCACGGATGCGATGAGGCACGTGATGCTCCGTCTTTCCCCCACAGAGTTCGATCGCGGTTTTGAGAATCACGATCGCCGTCGTACCGTCCACGTCGTAGTCGCCGTAAATCAGAACGGTTTCGCAGCGTTCGATCGCGGCGCGCAACCGATCCACAGCAACGCGCAAGCCAGTCATCAGCCCGGGCGAATGCAGGTCTTGCAAGGAAGGTGAGAGAAATTTGTGCGCCTGTTCGGCTGTCCGTATGCCGCGAACCGTCAGCAACCGTGCGGTTGAGATGGGCAGCCCAGATTCCAGCGCCAAGCGCTGCACGTCTTCAGATTCGGCATTGCGGAGGGCCCAGCGCACGTCAGCGTTCGTCGTCGGGGTCGGTGCCGTCGATTGCCATGCTCCCGAAATCCTCCACTAGATCCAGCAGATGCTGGTAACGCTCGTACCACTCGGTGGAGACTTCGTAGAGAAACATGATGCCCTGGTGCGGCCAACCCAGCTGAATGAAGCCGGTCTTGCCTACGTAGTTGCGCAACCAGCGAGCTTCTTCCATGTCCTCATCGCTGGGGTAGTTGGCGTGTTGCAGGCGTTGGATGAGGTAATCAAGCTCGTCGCGTTGAAGGACCTCGTCATCCATGGAGAGGAACTCGGAACCCGCTTTTTTCGCCAACTCGACGAAATCTTTCCAGCTTTCGGGATTGTCTCGCGGGTCCCACATGACGCTGTGCACGTCTTCGGTGACGTATCCCTGGAAGCGGCTCAACCCGTGTCCCATGATGAAAGCGTTCATGTCGTCTTTGAGGCTGGACAGATCGTCTGCCATAAAAGTTTCTCGTAGGCCGCGGCGACAAATTTGCAACGGACGAAAATCATCATACTCCGATGCAGGCTGACTGACACAGCCCGATGGCTGGAGAGAAGGGCGCTAGAGGGCCCGCTCGCCGGCCAGCGCGTCTGAATTCCTGTGCTAAACTAAGCTGTTTCGCTACCTGATTCCAACTAACATGCTCTTCTCCAAAGAATACGTGGGCTACCTCGCCCGCGAAGTCACCAACAAGCTCATCGCGGGCGAATTCATCGAAACCTCGGAAAAGCCCGAGGTGACTGCCCGCATCAATGCCGCCCTGCTCGAGGAGCTTACGTTGGAAGACCGCATCAATGACGAGGTTCGCATCATCCTCGACACCTACGCTGACGAGATGAACCGCAGTGGCGCCAATTACCAGGAAATGTTTAAGAAGATCAAGAATGAGCTGGTACGCAAGTACAAGGCGGTACTATGAGGCTCAGCCGCGAAAAGATCAATAAGCTGGCGCATGCCGTGGCCGACACCCTTGCCGAGATGGACAGCGTGGACTTCGTGGAAGACCGCAACAGCATCCGCCTGGAAGCCCGCCGCGTCCTGGAATTGCTGATGGCCCAGGAGGCCCGGATCGATGCCGCCGCCCGGCAGAAAATCGAAAGCCAGCGGCGCACCATCCTCGAAGGCTCCCAGGAATGGGACATTCTGTACCGCAAGTACTACAACGAAGAAGTGAAGAAGCTGGGCATCTAGCTGAGCTCTCGCGCAGCACTACTCAGATCTTGCGCCCCGCGCTTCCCGGCAACACCGTCACGTTTGTTATGAGGTCTGCCGCGAGGCAATGCACCAGGCCCTCGCTGCCTGCAGATGGTCCCGGCGGGAACACAGCTTGGCACGACAGGCGATCGCGCGCTCCTGCATGAGAGACAGTTCGCGGCGTAGCGAAACCAGGTTCGCGCGGTAGCGCGCGAGTTCTTCGCGAATGTTTGCATTGCTGGTATCTTGCACCCCTCCGGCAAGCAGGACGCCCACCGACCGCAACGTCTTCTCAAGCTGCAAAAGAGTTTCGACCTCTTCGTCAGTACCCAGTGCCACCTCGCCCGAAGGCTGGTCAAGAAAGCGAACCAGGCTGGCGTTGGCTTGTCGCAGAAGATCGAAGTGAGGGTTCTGCTTCACGCGTTCCATTCGCTTGTCGGACCTCCATCCTCCACCGTGGCTCGGGCAGAGGCGATGGTCGCGACTGCGGGCCCAGGATTGGAGTTCGTTTGCAACTGTTTCTCTACCTGCATCCAGCAGTCGCGGACTTCTGACATGAACTGGATCTGTTGCTGCATCAGGTCCGGAGAGCTGCGCAGCTGTGCTTCCAGCACTTTTGCCCGAATGAGGTTGTAAAACTGTTCGAACTGTCGAGCGACCTGACCGCCCTTTTCAAAGTCCAGCGTGCCTTGCAGCTGTTGCAGGATGAGCAACACATGGCGAATGGCCAATGCCCGACCCTCAATGTCTCTGGCCTGAATCGCGGACTCAGCGCGCCGCATATCGTGGATGGCGGCATCGAACAGGATCACCACCAGCTCGATTGGAGTGGCGCCGCGCACCGCATTCTCACGGTAGGCCAGCTTCGCTTCCAATGTATTTTTCATCGTGGCTAGCTGCTACTACTGTTGCTATTGCTGCTGCCGGGCAAACTGTCCAGTTGGGCGGAAATCTCCTGCATCAGCATCGGATACTGCACGAGCGAGGCGTTGAGGGCGCTGTATTGCTGGGTCAACTCCGCCTGCATCGAGGTCATGCGCACCTCAAAATCGTTGATGTCATTGTTGAGGGATTGATTAGTTTGCTGCAATCCAGTCACGGCCAGCGCAATCGGCCCTTCGGTAACGTCAGTCATTTGCATCATCTGCGTGCCGAAGAAGTTGCCGAATCCCTGCGGCGAAAGTGACTGAAAGAAGTTCTGGAAATCCTGGTAGTGATTGCTAAGAGCATCATTCAACACCGTGGAGTTCACCTGTAGCGTGCCATCGTCCTGCATCTCGATACCCAGCGATTGCAGATTCACGTACTGACCGGTCCCGGTAACGGAATAGGAGATGGCGCTGAGCAACTGATTCTGTAGGCTGCGCAATCCGCTCACGCCAGCCAGAGGCCCTTCCTGGCCGTTGGAATCGAGGGTGAACTGGCTGTTGATGTCATTGACAACTGTGTTGTAGGCAGAGACAAAGCTGTTGATGGTCTGCGTCACTTGCGTAGTATCGCCAGCAACACTGATGGTTACCGGTGTGTCCGGCGCCGCACTCCCCAGGTCCAGTGTTATTCCCGGCAAGGCCGTGGTTACGGTGTTGGTGGAGCTGTCTATGGGCACTCCATCCACATTGAGTTCTGCGTCTACTCCGGCTATTCCCTGGGTGAAGGTCAGCGCCGGACTGGTGACCGTCAGGTTGCCGGCGGCGCCGGAGGTCTTGCTCACCAGCGACAGCCGCGAACCTGTAGCATCGGTCACAACGTTGGCTGTGACTCCGTAGTCGGAAGAGTTAATGTAGCTTGCGACCTGCCGTAGCGTGTTGTCGTCTGCGGGAATGAGAATCTTGTCCGAGCTCGGTAGGATTGTTCGGGTCGCCGTAAGCTACATCGATTTCCGCGCCGCCCAGCTGGGTGGTGGAAGGCACCACGTCGGAGTAGCTGGACGATATCGTCGCCAGATTGCTAACTGTCACCGTGTGGTTCCCAACAGCCGCGGTGCTGTCTGCGGTTGCGGTGACGATGCCATCCTGGCTCGAACTCGCCGTCTTCGCCTGCAGTCCTCCGTTGATATCGCTCAGGCTGTTCGCGGCAGTAGCCAGGGCCTGCAAATCGCTGCTGATCACGCCAAGCATGCTGATCTGCTGGCTGATGGCGGACTGCTGCTGCTGCATCTGGGCTTCCGGCTGGCGTTCGATCTGCATCAACTCATCAACCGTGGACGCAACATCGATTCCACTGGTTTTGCCGCTGAAGGCATCATTGATGCTGGAAAGAACGCTGGAGAGATTAACGCTTGAGGTACTCACGATCTAAGCACGGCTCCTTCCTTTTTCGAGCTGTTACCTGCCCATCGGTTCAACTCTGCAAATCTAGGGAAGAAGGGGGACCCGAAGTCCCACCTTCTCCCCCGTGCAACCCGAAGTGTTCAAGGGCCGGTTGCTCGCCTTCAGGAGAATGGCTCCCCAAGCGTCCACGCCGTGCAACCACAGCACGGCCTGGAGGCCACGCTTGTTTTACTGCAGCAGCTTGAGCACGCTCTGCTGCATCTGGTTGGCCTGCGCCAGCGCCGAGATGCCGGTCTGGTTCAGGATTGAATACTTGGTCAAGTTCGCGACTTCCGTCGGGATGTCGGCCGCAGTGATGTCGTTTTCCGCGGAAGTCAGGTTCTGGATCTGGCTATTCACGACGTTGCCAGCCGCCTGAAGACGATTCACGCTGGCGCCGATGTTGCCGCGCAGTGCCGCCACCTGGCTGATGGCAGTGTTGATGTCGGCCAGCGCCGCCTGCGCATTGGCCGCCGTCTGCAGGTTGTCGTTGGCCAGGCTGATGCCGTTCAGGTTGTTGCTGGAGAACTGTCCCAGCGTGACCCCGATGGTGCTGCTGCCAGCCAGCGTAGAATCGCTGAGATACACGCCCATGGTGCTGGAGTTGGTGGTATTGGTGAAGGTCTCGCTGGCGTCACCGCCAATCAGGAAGCTGCCCGTGGCAGCGTCGGCTGAAAGTTGGTTGGCAGCCGAACTGCCCCGGTTCTCGGCATCGGTAACCATCAGATGCCCGCTGCTGTCCAGCGTGGCCACCAGCCCCGTGCCCGAGCCGTTAATGTCGCTGATAACGGCGCCCACCGTGGTATCAGTGGACTTGGTGGTGTAGATCGTGGCGCCGCCGGTGGTCTTGATCGCTAGTGTTCCGCTTACCGCCGTGGCCACGCCCGCCGCGCCGTTGGCGGCACTGATCTGGTTGAAGTTGGCATCTCCGCCGGCGAAGATAGCCGAGCCATTGTAGGTAGTGTTGCTGCCGATGCGGTCGATTTCCGCCTTGATCGCGGTGAACTCTGCATCCAGCGCCTGACGCTGGGAGCCGTCGTTAACGGTTCCGTTGGCCGACTCCGTGGCTAGGGTGACGGCACGGTTCAGCAGGGTGGTAACCTGCGACAACGCGCCGTCGGCCACTTGCAGCTTGCCCGCGCCCTCGGTTGCATTCAGTGCCGACTGAGTCAGCGCAAGAACATTGGCCTGCAAGCCATTGGCGATGGCCAGTCCGGCCGCGTCGTCAGCGCCGGAGTTGATTCGCGAGCCCGTCGACAGCCGGTACAAAGTCTGCTGCAGACCAGCGTTGGTAACGTTGAGCTGGTTGTCTGCGGCCAGCGATGGAATGTTATACAGAATGCTGATTGCCATGGGATAGCTCCTCTCTCATGGTTCCACCTTGCCCGAGCTCCACTTGAGTTCGTCGCCCGCAGGTGCGCTGCCGGGGGTCAAGACCGGCGGAACCGACTTATTGATCACCAACCACATCGGCCCGCTCCCACCTCGGCTTTAATTGCTTCTGCCGGTTGCATGCCACATTAAGCGTTTCTCATCGAATGAACGCGAATCGCATTTCGGAACAAGGGTGCATTCGTACTTCCATAAAACCTTAACCAACTTCCCGCGACTGCCGATCTATTGACCAGATCGCTGCAGCCGATTGAGGGCAATCCATGATCCAGCTCACCCGTTTGAACAACGCACGCCTGGCTGTCAATTGCGACCTTATCAAGTACGTGGAGGCAGCTCCCGACACGGTGCTCACGCTAATTAGCGGCGAAAAGTTGGTGGTGCGCGAAACCACCGAGCAAGTGATCGAGCAGGTGCGCCAGTTCCGGCGATCCATCTTCATTGGTAATCCCGAGATACTTTCGGCCGCCTCACCCTTGAATTGCGTTGCTCTTTGCAGCCGGCCATCGGAGCCAGCCCGGAGCGAGGAGGACGATGGTGGATAAGAGCAGCTTTGCCGGCCTGATCGTCGGGCTGGGAGGGATCATCGCAGGGCTTCTACTGGAGGGCGGCAAGATCACCCAAGTGCTTCAGCCCACAGCAGCGATGATTGTCTTTGGCGGAACTCTCGGCGCGGTTATGCTCCAATTCCCACTCCCAGTGGTCGGCTCCGCGTTTCGCCGGCTGGTCAACGTCTTCTTCGAGCGCCAACTGGATCCGCAGCAGGTAGTGCGGCAGTTGGTAGTGTTCGCGAATAAAGCGCGGCGTGACGGCATCGTGTCACTTGACTCCGATCTGATGACGATTAGCGATCCCTTCCTGAGGAAGTCGCTCATGCTGGCGGTGGATGGCACCGAGCCACAAGAACTACGCAAGATGATGCAGTTGGAGATCGACAACCAGGCGGAATACGAGGACAACATCCCCAAAGTATTCGAGTCGGCGGGCGGCTTTTCTCCCACTATCGGCATTATTGGAGCGGTGCTTGGCTTGATCCAGGTTATGCAGCATCTGGATAATATCGACGAAGTGGGCAAAGGCATCGCGGTAGCCTTCGTAGCGACGGTTTACGGAGTGGGCGCAGCTAATCTCTTCTTTCTGCCGAGTTCCGGAAAACTCCGCATTCGGATACGCGAAGAGCAGATCATCCGCGAAATGACCCTGGAAGGGGTGATCTCCATCCTGGAAGGTATGAACCCTCGCATGCTGGAAGCCAAGTTAGTCGGTTTTCTGCAAGACAACCCTGACACGAAGGCTACCGCCGAAGGAGCAGCATGAAATACCGGCGCCGCTTCAGCGATCGCATCAGCCACGAACGCTGGCTTGTGTCTTACGCGGACTTTGTAACGTTATTATTTGCCTTCTTCGTCGTCATGTACGCCTCAGCTCAAATGGACCACAAGAAGGCGGGACGATTGTCCGTCGCCATCGAATCCGCTTTTGAACAGCTGGGCATATTTCAGACTGACGCTGCAAAGCCTGGCAATATAATCCGCAAACCGCTGTCCGGCAGTCGAACCCCCGGGAGCGATCCCGCGCTGGAGTCGTCTCGGCTTACCCGTGACAGCGCTGGGTCGCAGGACGCCAATCGCAAGCAAGACGATTTCACCGCCATCCGTGGTGAAGTTGAAAAAGCGCTGGCAGCGGAGATCAAGCGTAACGAAGTTGCTCTTCGGACCGACCCGAACGGGCTGGTGATCAGCCTGCGCGAGATGGGATTCTTCGACAGCGGATCAGCCACGATGAAGTCGGGAGCGGAAGGCGCCTTCGCCCGGGTTGCTCAGATCTTGCAAGAACATGGCTCCCCCGTGCGGATCGAGGGTCATACAGATCCCGTCCCTATTCATAACTCGCAATTCGCGTCGAACTGGGAGTTGTCCACCGCACGCGCGACGGAACTGGTAAAGACCCTGATTGAGAAGTACGGAATTGCCCCAGAACGGCTCTCCGCCGCTGGTTACGCTGAGTTTCACCCAGTTGCAAGTAACGAGTCTCCGAAGAGCCGGCAACTCAATCGCAGAGTGGATCTCGTCGTTCTGGCGCCCTCATTTTCGCCGCCGATGCAGTCCGATCAGGTAGGCACCCTCGCTGGCCAAAAACTCCAGACCAGCCACCCCAGCAACACTGCCCCTGAACCGGCAGCCCACCCATCACCCAGCGGCAAGTCCGGATAGGCGCGTCGGCTGACGGACTTTCGAGCCGGTGCACAGTGCTGCCGCCACACGCGTCAGCAGAACATCAATGGTGAAGGGTTTCTGGATATAGGTTGTCGTCTCGCTATTCATCACCTTCCGCATTACATCGTGATCGGCGTAACCGGACATGAAAACGGTGATTAGACCCGGTTGCAAGTTCTGCAATCGCAACGCTAATTCAGGACCGTTCATGCCGGGCATCACCACATCCGATAGCAATAGCCCAATACGTCCCTGATGTTCCTTACCCAAGCGGATGGCTTCTTCCGCTCCGTTGGATTCAAGTACCCGGTAGCCTGCATGCTCCAATACCGCGCGCGTCACTTCGCGAACGTCGCTTTCGTCTTCCACTAGAAGAATTGTCGTTTCAGGCTTCTCCTTTTGAGAGCAAGAGGCTGTCGGGTTAGCAGGAAAAGTATCCATGTTTCCCATCGCATTGGACTGCTTGCGCAGCCTGCAATAACGGCTCTTACAAGTGCAGGTTCAATGCCAGACGGTCAGGAGAGCAACGACTGTGAGTAACCTATAGAGCGTTCTAGGGATGCGAAGAAACGGCGAAAGTGAAGGCCGCGAAGAGAATGCAATCAGAACGGGACAATTCCTGTTTTGGCGTTCGGATTCAGGAAGAGCGTCCGTCACCGATAATTGTCAGTAAGACGGCTGGTTATGTTGTGTGATTTTCAAAGCGGCTATTGCGGAGAGCGGAGCGCGATTGATATCGACGAATCGGCGGGTTTGCTTCAGGAACATGTCGAAGATTCCAGGTGTGCTGCCAACCCAACTTGCTCAACATTCGCTACGAGTCGCGCCAACATCGGTTTGTAATTTGGGCACGGTGCGAGAGTTGAAAATCCGAGCACCTTCACAGCATTTCCGCATTAGGGCGCGGTCTCAACCGCCGCAACAACCGCTTCCGCGGGCCGCCAACCTGCTTGGCGGTTAAAGCTCCGGAATTGGGCGAACGAACTCCGGATTACGCGGATACTCACCACGAAGCCCGGATGGGTCTCAGAACAAAGGCAAGTAGAATTTCTTCTACTCGCCTGTAGTCTTACATTGCGGGATTTTATTTTCGTCAAGCGCTTATCCCTTAAGGTAAGGAAGCGCGAAGCTCGTTACCTCGACCCCTTTCTTCGAAGAGTTCTTCAATTCGAGCAACCAGTGCATCTGGATCCTCGTCGCTCGGAACAAATCGATCAACAGCAGTCCGGGAAGAATCGTGAACTGCGAAATAGGGGGACAGCACCACCGCAATTACCTCGGGACAAACTTCTTTGACCTGTTGCGCCACCTTTTCCAAGCTCACCCCAGGGTAGTTATTGTCCATCAGCAGCATGTCGGGACAGGCATGTTCGGCGAGTAATGTCGCATCCTCCACCGAACTGGTAGGCCACACTTTGTACCCAAAGTGCTCCAGTAACATCTGCCGGAGCTGCAGCATGGTGGCATCGTGACACAAACACAAAATCGCTTTACGGCGTTGTTGCATGTAGACTCCATGAGATATCGCAGCTGTCATAGGAATCTTTCCGTCAGCGAACTCGAAACTTCGCACACCCGATGCTAAGCGTCGGGCACGTTAAAGAATGGAGTGCAACAGCAGTGCCAACAATCCGCGCAACAAAATACTAGGGTTATAAGAACGGCTTGGGGGTACAGGAGGAAACTTTTACTCAATGAAGGAAAGGCTGCTACGGTCACTCGCCGCTTACAAAAACAGGAAGCAAAATGAGGGTATAGGGCAACCCGGCAAGCGTAGCGCAACAGCCTCCCAACGACGACCCGTTGTCGGGTATTTTCTTGCTCGCGCGAGAACATTCGAAACACAGTCGAGCCCACGGTTGCTCAGGAGGGCGAAGTTGCATGTATGATGGAGGTAGTATCGCCGATCAGATTGAATGAGCTGAGAGGAGCATTTATGGCCGGAAATTCGCGTCCATCCTTTACGAAACGCCAGAAGGAACGATCAAGACAGGAAAAACAGGCCGAAAAGGCCCAAAAGAAGCAGCAGCGCAAGCAGCAATCCGACAATGAGACGGAAACTCCTGCTACCTCGCCCGTGGCCGACTTGGTAGTCACCCACGACGAGGAAGGTCAGCCGCAAGGCTTTGATTTTCATGACTTTGCCAAGTAACTCCGCAGCAGCGGCTGCCTCCACCGCTGCGCTTCGAGGCATCATCAGCGAACCTGTGCTACAATTCTTGCAGACGCTATTAGCCACGGTTCGCTTGTGGTGCGACAGTCCGATCCGAAGTTTCGATCTGATTTCCCGCCTTTCCTGCATCCCGTTTGTTTTCAGCGCCCAATAAACTATTGAGCGGCATCCGAAGTATCTTCGCGAATCGCATGCACTAACAAAATGCAATCGCGAGACGCCCCTCCAGAAAGTACAATTCGATTGACACAATTTTCAGAAATGCCTCTTTCCGCTGAACTTCAGCGGAAGTTGGCGCTCGCCAATTTCAGTACACCCACCGCCATCCAGGCGGAAGCGATCCCGCACGCACTAGCGGGCAGAGACGTCCTGGCCACGGCCCAAACCGGCACTGGCAAAACCCTAGCGTTCCTTGTGCCCTTGATCGAGCGCTTGTTGCAGACTTCGTCTCGCAACCCCGAAGCCCTGATCCTGGTACCCACACGTGAACTTGCCATGCAGGTTCATGAACAGTACGAAAAGCTGCGTGACAAGAAACTTGCGCCTGCAGCGCTCGTTATCGGCGGCCTGGCCGAAAAGGCACAGATTCAAGCCTTGCGCTCCGGAGCGCGAGTTATCGTAGCCACGCCGGGGCGGCTGGAAGATTTCCTGGGCCGCAGGCTGGTTCGCCTAGACACAGTAAAGACCCTGGTGCTCGATGAAGCCGATCGCATGCTCGACATGGGCTTTCTGCCGGCCATCCGTCGCATCGCTGCGGTGCTGCCGCGCGATCGCCAGACGCTCTGCTTCTCAGCAACTCTGGAAGCCTCCGTCGCAGGCCTGGTGAACGACTACATGCGCAGTCCAGTACGCATTGCGCAGGGTTCCATTTCGAAGCCGGCCGACACGGTCGAGCTCCACGCCTTCGAGGTTTCCGCAGCGGAGAAGTCCGAAGTCCTGCGCCAACTTCTCTATGCGGAGAAGGGTCGCACTCTGGTGTTTGCTCGGACCAAGCGCGGTACCGAGCGCCTGGCCAAGAGCTTAGTGCGCGACGGTTTCACCGCTGCGATGATCCACGGCGATCGCACCCAGTCGCAACGAACTGGCGCGCTCGCGGGCTTTGACGCCGGCCGCTTCAAGGTGCTGGTGGCCACCGACGTAGCTTCGCGCGGCATTGACGTTCAGAACATCGCGCACGTGATTAATTACGATTTGCCAGCGATTCCCGAGGACTTCATCCATCGCGTAGGCCGGACCGGACGCGCGGGATTGCGCGGCCGCGCTTCGACACTGGTAGCAGGCGCTGAAGTGGCCGAACTTCGCGCCATCGAGCGGGCCCTAAAGCTACGGATCACGCGCAAGCAGATCAATGGCCCGGACAGAATGGTGCCTGATCGCCCGGTGCGCAACACACTTCCCTCACGCACGCTCTCGGCGATGGCTGGTGAGGTGTTCTCGTAAGGCTGGGTGGCGCGGCGCTTTCAACGCCGCGTTCGCTGCAGACGACAGAATAGCTTGAGCAGCCGGTGTCATTAAAAATGGCTTTAGCCACGGTGGGCTAGGGCTAAAGCCGGCTTTTCAATCGCGTGCTTTCGGCACCTCTGAACAGACTGCGGAAAAACGGGGCTGCTTGCCTTGAAGGGGCGTACTTTAGGAGCGCCGTTATAAGTACTTTTATTTTTGCCATCCCTCGCCGACCAAAGGGTCGGTGAGGCATTTGCTTTTTCGACTTTTTCCGCAGCCTGTGAAGCCGAGCCCTTCCAGGTCTTGCGGACATTTTTTTTGCAGGAATCAATAGCTGGGCCGTTGTCCTTGGCATCACGAGACAAATGCAGCGTTGCCGGCTACCTCTACGAGTTCAATCGCGGACACCCCGCAGCCTTTTTCTGCATCTAAAGTTTATAAAACGAGTTAGCTCTCAAGTTTTAAACGTGCAAGCAAATCTCCAACCAGTTCTTCGGAAAAGAAAGGAAAAAAAGGACTTCTACATGAGAGTTGCTCTGGTTGCACCGCCGTTCCTTCCCGTTCCTCCAAAGAAATACGGTGGAACCGAACTCTTCATCGCGCTACTGGCCGAAGGACTGAAGAATTCCGGCGTCGATGTGGTGGTTTACACCAACGGCGAGTCCACGGTTGGGGTGGAGACGCGCTGGCTCTACAAAGATCAGCAATGGCCGGTCAGCGGTGAAGTGTACGACAACCTTAAGGACTTCAATCATTCCTCCTGGGCCATTCGCGAAGCGTCGGCCGATTGCGACGTCATTCACCTGCACAACGTTCCGGCGTTAATGTTCACGCGATTTGTGAAGAACAAATTTGTATACACCATGCACCACGTGCACGAAGAAGATCTGAGCGAAATGTACAATTTTTTCCCTGAGGTTGAATTCGTCACCATCAGCGAATTCCAGCGGCAGCGCGAGAACATGCCGCGCGTGCGCACCATTCATCACGGCATCGATTTGAGCCTCTACCGTCTGCAGCCGAAGAAGCAGGACTACCTCAGCTTCCTGGGGCGGATCGCTCCCATCAAAGGCACACACATCGCGATCGAGGTGGCGAAGAAAAGCGGCATTCCGCTGAAGATTGCGGGCGAGGTGCAGCCCATCTTTCAGGATTATTTCGATACCATGATCAAGCCGCACATCGACGGCAAATTCATTGAGTACGTCGGCGAAGTCGATCTGGCGGCGAAGAACGAGTTGCTGGGCAACTCCCTGGCGATGCTGTTTCCCGATTCAGTGGGACGAACCGTTCGGGCTGGTGATGATCGAAGCCATGGCGTGCGGCACGCCGGTGCTGGCATTGCCGGGCGGCTCGGTGGAAGAAGTAGTGCGCGACGGAATCTCGGGTTTCGTTTGTCAGACACCGCGAGGAGATGGCGCAACGTAGCCGAAACCTGTCGGCGAATCTTCAAGCCCGCCACGGTGCGTCAGTATTGCCAGCAATATTTTTCGGTGGAGCGCATGGTGGCCGACTATATGGCTCTGTACGACGAGATGGTCGGCGAGAATAGCTCCGGTGGGGAAAGCCACCAGCACGATTCCGATGGTGGCCTGAACGTTACAAGTTCGTTGTGCATGAGTACGTATCTCGACACTTCCCGACGAACAGTTGATTGAGATTCCGTCGCCGCATCGTGGAGCCGCGTTTTGCCTTCCCGGCGATGGAGCCGCGTAAGGTTGACAACCTCACTCTCATCGACGGCAAGACTTTCAGCGCCACCAATGTCGCCGGAGACATCTATCCTGCCGGGCGCGCCTGATGTCGGTTTCTTTCACGACGACACGCGCTTCCTCAGTCACCTGGAGCTGCGCATCGGCGGTCATCGCGCGCTGGTGCTGTCGTCCAGCACCGAGAAAACATTTTCCTCGCAGATCGAGCTGACCACCGGCAACATCACGCTGCGCGATTCCTTTGACCTTCCCCAGAACACGGTGCATGTGCGCCGCGAGCAAGTGCTGGCGGCCGAGATCCTCTTCGACCGCATGACCTTTGAAAATTTCAACCTGATCGCGGTCGATTTCACCGTCGAAGTGCTCTTCGATGCCGACTTCGTGGACGTGTTTCAGGTGCGGGGCGTGGCGCGGCAGGAGCATGGTCAGTACTATCAGCCCGTGCTCCGCGAAAACAGCATCGCCTTCTATTATCGCGGGCTTGATAACGTGATGCGCCAGACGCTGGTGAAACTGGCGCCGAAGCCGACGCAGATTCAGGAGCGAGTCGTCCGCTGGGAGCTGCGGCTGGAGCCGCTGAAACGGGTGCAGCTTGAGGTATCGGTGACACCGCTGGTGGAAGCGCGGGAATCGCGCGCCCAGAACTACGATTTCGATTATCAGCTCCGTCAGCGGCGCGCCAATTTTGCGCGTTGGGAATCCAGCTCTACCAGTTTTCGCACCGACAACGAAGTGTTTGATGCCATGCTCAAGACCGGCACGGGCGATTTTCACGCGTTGCAAATTCCCGAGGGCGAGCAGCACATTATTGCCGCCGGCATTCCGTGGTTCGCGACCATGTTCGGCAGAGACTCCATTATCGCGGCCTACCAGTCGTTGTCGCTGAATTCGCAACTTGCCGTCGAAACTCTGCGGGTGCTGGCCCGTTATCAGGGCAAGGAATACAACGACTGGCGCGATGAAGAGCCGGGCAAGATTCTGCACGAATATCGCGCCGGCGAGATGACGCGCCACGGCGAAATGCCCTTCGGTCCGTACTATGGCTCCGTGGATGCCACCCCGCTGTTCCTTGTCCTGCTGAGCGAGACCTTCAATTGGACGGGCGACGAACAACTGGTCGAAGAGATGCTGCCGCACGCTTACGCCGCGCTGGAGTGGATTGACAAGTACGGCGACTTGGATGGCGATGGCTTCGTGGAATATTTGCGACGCTCGCCCAAGGGTCTCGTCAATCAGGGCTGGAAGGATTCCTGGGATGCCAACATGCATCGCGATGGAACCATTGCCAAGCCGCCCATCGCGCTCTGTGAAGTTCAGGGTTACGTGTATGACGCGAAGTATCGCATGTCGTCGCTGTTGCGCACCTTTGGCGACGTGAAAACTGCCGACCGGCTGAAGCGCGAAGCTTTGGAGTTGGCGCGGCGCTTCGACCGGTCATTCTGGGTGCCAAGTCGCGGATTTTACGCCATGGCGCTGGATGCGGATAAAAAGCCGCTGGAAGTTATTTCTTCCAACCCAGGACATTTGCTATTCGGCCGCATCATCAGCAAGGAACGCGCCCGCACCGTGGCCAACCGCCTGATGCGCGATGACATGTTCAGCGGCTGGGGCTGGCGGACCATGTCGCAGGAAGAGCGGGTGTTCAATCCGCTCAGCTACCATCGCGGATCGGTCTGGCCGCACGATAACTCGATCATCGCCCATGGCATGGCGGTCAACGAATTGCGCGATGGCGCGCTCAGCATACTGACGTCGCTTTACCAGACGGCGGTGGAATTTCGCGATTATCGCCTGCCCGAATTGTTCTGCGGCGTGCAGCGCCGGGAGTATGACGAGCCGGTGCACTATCCCGTATCGTGCTCGCCGCAGGCGTGGGCCTCGGGCGCGATGTTCCTGATACTGGCTTCGGTGCTGGGAATTCGGCCGAGCGCGCCACGCAAAGAGCTGAACATCATCAATCCACGATTGCCAGACTGGCTGGACCACTTGCACATCCGCAACCTGCGCATTGGCAGCAGCCGCGTGGGACTCGACTTCACTCGCCGTGGCGATCGCACCTTTTGCAATGTTGTCGATGTGGAAGGCGAGAAGCTGCTGGTGAACGTGGCGTTCAAGAAGTAGCTGTCAGCTGTCAGCTGTCAGCTATCAGCCGTCAGCTCTCAGCTTTCAGCGCATCAGAAGTTTAGTCTTGATGGGAACCAGGTGCCAGGGACGACACGGATCCCAAGGATGGCTTGCTCGAAAATTTTTTTAAGTCGCAGCTGCTGCCAAGGATGTGCACCAAAGTTCCCAACGTCCCCACGCCACTACTCTTCTGAGTCGCCATAAGGTAAATCTAGCTCTAGAGAAATCAATCACTTACAAACGCGCACTGTTTATTGCAATGGCACCCAACCTGCACTTACCCCAGCCGGTGGCGGTTGGTCAGGGTCACCGTTTTCTGCATCTCATATCAGGGCAGTTCATTGCACGTTGGAGAGTTAATGTCTGATAGCGTCCTGGACCGAATCGTAGATGGCCTACGGAATTCCGGTTCGCAATATTTCGCCGACCATTCCACATTAAGAGATGTTCGTGTCGTCGGGCACACCCCTAAAGTCGACTACTGCAGCTACGAAATTGTCTTGGACTTTGACGGCGGCAGCGAACGCCTCAGCGCGAAGATTTGGCGCGCAGGAAAATCAGCATCGGGAGGACCGCAGACACTGGCAAGAAATGAAGCCCAGAATTTGTGGTTTGCGCATGAAGCTCTATCCAAACGAAAGCTGGGTGGAGTGCCACGCCCGGTCGGCGATTTCACCGAATTTGGTGCTGTGGTCAGCACCAAAGTCAATGGCCTGCCGTTACAAAGCATCATTATGAAGGCGGCCCTGCTACCGGAAACTGGTAATCACGGACTTCTGAAAATGGCGGCAAGCCAAGCAGGTGACTGGCTGCAACAGTTTCACAAGGCGACATCCGCGCCGCCCATCGTGTTGGACACTAGCGGAGTCCTGGCGGAGATGGAAAAGCTTTGCGCCAAAGCACGGAAAGACGGCCTGCCGGCGGAATCGACCCAGGCCATCCTGAACAACGCAAGCACTACGCTCAACCGGCACAAGAAGCCGCTGCGGTCTTCCGCAGTATTGAATGACTTTGTGCCGCTCAATGTCTTGGTGACGGAGAACGGAACTGGCTTCGGCGAATTTGCCAACTTGCAACGGCGAGGCAACTCGCTGGCAGACGCGGCGACGTTCCTGGCTGCGGTTGAGGCGCTGGAGAAATATCCGTTCTGCGACCGCGGCATAACCGTGCCGGTGCAGGAAGCGTTCCTGCAAGACTATGGCGTCAGCGAGCAAGAGCACCAGTTGCTGACGGTGCTGAAAATGAGAGCACTTCTTCAGATGTTCGCGCAGGGGCGGGCCGTAAAGGAGACTGCCGTGCGCAAGAAAGTGATGTGGGCCAACGTGATGAAGCGCTTTATCCAACAGGCGACCGAGCGCTCCATGGCGCCGGCGGCGTGAGGAACCCACTTTTCGCTCGTCGCTACTCGCCTTTGGCTTGTCCCGAAACCTTGTCAGAGATATGGCTGATTAACGCTATCGCGTCTTAGGAATTGGTGTGTTACGGGCAAAGCCAGCCCCTGACACTTGTTTAGGAAGATGATTTTGAATTGCCACGGTGAAAGACTCGCTTAAGACAAGCCCCGCAGCGCGATCGAGCTTAGTCCCAGCGCTTCATTCAGCGCTGGGCTAAGTGAAAGACAAGATCGCTTCCCTTCGGGGACGGCACAATTCTCGTATCTCATCACGCCAGCGCCTTTGGCGAAAAGCGAATGGCGAAGAGCGATGATCCCCTACTGCTTCGGCGGCGGCGGCGTTTTATTTGGCTGCTGGGTTCCCGGCTGCGCCTGGTCCTTTGAGATTTCCTGTCCGTCATAGAGGATCTTCGACTTCGCTCCAAAGCGCTTGTAGTTGGTGTACTTCACTACTTGTTTCACGTGAACGTCGCCGCTGGAAAAGTGCAGTTCGTCGTCCACCTTGGTATAGACCGGGAACCAATACTGCCCATCGATCTGCTGCCGCCAGGTGGTGAACTTGGGGAAAAGGTTCTCGCCTTCGCCGTGATGCTTGCCCACGCCAATGTCGGGAACATTCTTGCCATACGTCTTCACAATTTGGAAGTCGTGGTCATCGACCCAGATGCGGCCCTGGAAATAGCGCTTGTTCTTCTCGATTTGTTTGGGCGCGATGTCAAACACGTACGTTCCGAGTTCGTCTTCCTTCTGCTTGCCAACATAAAGGATGGAGTACTCCGGAATCTCGTCGCTGGTCAGCACGAATGGCAGGCGATGCTGGATGTCGTCGAAATCCTCGCGGGTCATGGAAATCCGCTGCAAGGTTGACTGCGGCGCAAACACGACCTCTTCAATGCGACGCCCCTGGTCGTCAAACAAAACGTCCACCACCTGACGGTACTCTCCGTCGACGGTGTCACCGTCGAGCGTTTCCACCATCACGTCCTGGCGGTAGGTGTATTGCTCGCGCGCGATCTTGAACTGCTTTTCCTTCGCGGCAAAGCGCTGAACGATCTCGTCCACCGTAATGCCGGTCGGCTGCGAAGGGTCGAGTTGTCCCTCGCCGCGTTGGGCAAGCGCAGGAAGCGCGAGACATAATGTGAGCAGCAACAGACGAGAACGTCACGAACACGAGAGGGGAATTGCTGGAACTTCATTACGGATGGTCCTTTGTAACCATTGTATTCGATTCGAGGCCAGGATCGGGAGTTGCGGTACGGTTCCTTCAACCCGCGATCTGCTTCCAGGTCACGCGTCACCCCCCTTGGTGATGCTTTATTACCCGATTACAGCGGCCCGCATTTAACATAGCGGTAAAGTGCAAAAACCAGGTCCCAACCAACGCATTGGCGTCATCAATGCACTTCGGGCCCTAGCTGCGATTGCCGTCGCCTGGGGACATTTCGTCGCCGGCCAGGGAAAATACCTCGCCTTGTCGGGAAAATATGGTTATTTGGGGGTGGACGTTTTTTTTGTCATCTCCGGCTTCGTGATCCCGTGGAGCCTGCATCGGGCCAACTATGTCCTGCGCGATTATCCCCGGTTTCTGCTGAAGCGCAACCTGCGTCTATATCCACCCTATCTTGCATCCATCGCGGTCACCATTCTGGCGATCAACTTCGTGCTGGTGCCTGTCTTTCACGCACCGCGGATGATGGTCACCGGGCGCGATCTGTTGCTCCACTTCGCTTACCTCAACGACCTGGTTGGCGTGCGCTGGATCAATGTCGCGTATTGGACCCTGGCCATCGAATTTCAGTGGTATTTGTTGGTTGGGCTGATGCTTCCGCTGCTGGCAAACAGCCGCAAGTTGGTGCGCCTTGCAACTATGGCAGCGATGACGGTTGCATATTTCGCGTTCCCCTCCAGCCGGCTGATCTTTCATTACCTTCCCGTCTTCCTGATGGGTATTTTCGTCTTTCAATACCGGGCACGTCTGATCGGTTTGCGCGAAATGCTCGGGCTGAGCTTGGTGATGGTTCTCGCCATGCTCGGGCCGCTCGGCTGGATCGTGGCAGCAGTGTCGGTCTCGACCGGACTCCTGATTGCGCTTTCCGCCTTCCACAACCGCGTACTGGATGTTGTCGGAGACGTGAGCTACTCGTTGTACCTGTTGCACCTGCCGATCGGTGTGGGCGTGATTGCCTGCCTCTCGCATTGGTTGCCGTACTCCGGCAGCTACATCGGTGTGCTGGATGTTGTCGGATTGGCCGTCTCGGGTTGGGTGGCATGGATTATGTATCAGATCATCGAAAAGCCGTCTCAGGACATGTCGTCGGCGGTCCGCTTCGCCCGCCGTGGAATTGAACGCTCTACCAGCCGGGCCACAGCCATAGCATCTGCCGAATGAAGTGTTGGTGGGGCGGAGTTGATGGAAGGGCCAGTCCCCTGCCCCGCCGACACACGAAGTGAAATTGTTCTAGACTATGCAGTTTTGCGCTTGCATTCGCAATCGTTGTCATTTTTTATGACTTCTACGTGCCCCGGAGGTCTCATGCTGCGTCGTATTGCCTTATTTTTATTGTTCTGCTCGCTGTGCGGCTTTGCACAGAGCAAACGCCCCTTCACCTTTGAAGACATGATGCAGCTCAAGCGGATCGGCGAACCCATCCCTTCGCCCGACAGCAAATGGGTGGCATTCAGTGCAGTGGACGTAAACCTCGACGCGAATACGAAAACGCCGCATTTGTGGATCGTTCCCGTGGCAGGCGGCGAGGCGCGCAGTCTCACTCCTGCAACTGGAACTGGCGAGGATCGCATTCGCTTCTCGCCAGATGGCAAGCGCGTTCTGTTCGAAGCGTCACGCGATGGAGCTTCGCAGATCTGGGTACAGGACTTCGACACATCGAGCGGAACCCTGACCGGCGAACCGCGTAAGGTGACCACCATTTCGACCGAAGCTTCAGGCGGACTATGGTCGCCCGACGGCAAGAGCATCTTGTTCGTGTCGTCGGTGTGGCCCGACTGCAGCGACGATGCCTGCAACAAGCAACGCGATGACGAACAGGCCAAGTCGAAGGTCAAGGCGAAGATTTTCACCCAGCTGATGTTTCGCCACTGGAACCACTACTTCGATGGGAAGTACAGCCATCTATTCCTGGTTTCGGCTGATGGCGGAGTGGCGCGTGACCTCACGCCCGGCGCACACGACGTACCACCGTTCAGTCTCGGCGGGCAGGACCAGTACTCATTCTCACCGGATGGCAAAGAAGTCGCCTACACCAGCAACGTCGACGAAGTGCAAGCGACCAGCACCAACCGCGATATCTTCACGGTGCCTACGGCTGGCGGAACGCCGAAGAAGATCACCACCAATCCCGGCAGTGATGACACGCCAGTGTACTCGCCCGATGGGAAGTACATCGCGTATCGCTCGCAGTTGCGCGGCGGCTATGAGAGCGACCGCTTTCGCCTGATGTTGTACGAGCGCGCGACGGGTAAGATCACGGACATGACGCCGAACTTCGACCGCTGGGTCGATTCGATGGCGTGGGCACCGGACTCGAAGACTATCTATTTCACTGCCGAGAATGAAGGCGCAGCGCCGATCTACGCGATCGACATCACCAAGCCGAATCCGTGGCCGCAAGAATTAGTTGCCGACTTCAACGACAGCCCCACGCCTACGTCCGACGGCAAGGCGCTTCTGTTCGACCGCATGTCGGTCGCTGCGCCTAACGAAATTTATAGCGCTCCGCTGGTATTCCCACAGTGTAGGATGGCCGTACCTCCCAACGCCTACAGCATTCCAGATTGCCTACTTTCGAAGGCGCAGCCGGTAACGAAACTGAACGAGCCCGTGCTCCGGCAAGTCGAGATGCAGCCACTGGAGAATTTCTGGTTCAACGGAGCCGCGAAGGAAAAAGTCCAGGGATTCGTGGTGAAGCCACCGAACTTCGACGTCAATAAGAAATATCCGGTGAAGTTTCTCATCCATGGAGGCCCGCAGGGCGCGTGGGGCGACGACTGGTCTTACCGCTGGAATCCCGAGTTGTTCGCCTCCAATGGATACGTGGTGATCATGGTCAACTTTCACGGATCGACCGGCTACGGCCAGAAGTTCATCGACGCGATCAATGGTGACTGGGGTGGCGCTCCCTTCCAGGACCTGATGCTGGGGCTCGACTACGCCGAGAAGACGTATGCCTACATCGACAAGGACCGCGAATGCGCACTGGGCGCCAGCTACGGCGGATACGCGATCAATTGGATCGAGGGCCACACTTCGCGCTTCAAGTGCCTGGTGTCGCACGACGGCATGTTCAATACCGAGTCGGCGTACGGAACGACTGAGGAGCTATGGTTCAATGAGTGGGAGTTCAAGGGCACTCCGTGGACCAACCGCGAGATGTATCGCAAGTGGTCGCCGCATCTGTCGGCGACAAATTTCAAGACGCCGATCCTCGTGGTGCATGGCCAGCTTGATTACCGGCTCGACGTGTCGGAGGGATTCCAGTTATTCACCACCGTGCAACGGCTGAAGATTCCATCGAAGATGCTCTACTTCCCCGACGAAGGCCACTGGGTGCTGAAGCCGCAGAATAGCCGCCTGTGGTACAAGACGGTGAATGATTGGGTGGATGGGTGGACAAAGGGAAAATAGACGGCTAGTTGCCAGACCATCGGTTGCGGAAATCGAATGCAGGGTACCAATCCCTGGCGTTGTCTTGGAGCGAAGGTCTTATGTGTAATTCGACGATAGACACCTTGGCTGCGACATTCACCGCCGTCGGCACGGTCCTCGTCTCGGTCATCGCTATTTGGGGCGACTGGATCAAAGCGCTTTTGCCGGTCCTCGGATCGCACTGTCATTGCGAGACAGTCGTGGCGATCTCAACATCAACACTGAGGGCAAGCGGACTATTTACTATCATTTGATTGTTAGGAACCGGCGTTCCTGGAGTCCGGCGATAGCAGTGAGAGTGTTGGTGGAAGGAGTTAGCAGACGCCGACCCGATGGATCGTACTTCCCTGATCCAGTCCTGACACCGCTCCAACTCACGTGGGCATTTCCTGGGTTTCACGAAAGGTTTCCGACAATCACGGGTGCCACCGAAACGTGCGATTTCGGCTACGTTGATGAGCAGTCGGGGCTCTTTAGGCTTTCGACATACATAGCTCCCAACAATTTCAGAGGTTCCATCGCAAGTGGTGAAGCAATGCGTGTAAACGTTTCTGCTTCTGCCCGCAACGGCCGGTCGGAAAGCCCATGTAAGGTTGAAGTCTCGTGGGACGGTCAGTGGTCGACAGACTTAAACGAGATGCAACGTCATCTCGTGATTAAGGAAATCCTCTCGCAGTGAGATCGCATGGCGCGACCGAGCTAACCCAGCTCCGCGAAGATCACGGAAAGATCGACGGCGATGGGAGAATTCTCGACGGCGAACGAAGTGGTTTCGATCCAGCTTTCAGTGGAGCAGTCATACCCATGGCGGGTCTGCGGATCGACAACCCAAATATGACGAATCCCCATCCGGCGATAATCCTGGAACCGTTCCTGGTAGCGCGAAATGCGGTCCTCCGGAGACAGCACTTCGATGACGGCGATGGGAGGCCGCTGCAACACCTGATCAGCCGGTTCACTGCGTGAAATCAGGCATACGTCTGCAATGCGAAAGCGCGTCGGGCTAATCCGCATCCGCAATTCCGTGAAAGCCCGAATATTCCATTCTTTGGCATGGTTGCGAAACCATTGCACTAGCGCACTCTGCACTTCTGCGTGATCCAGTTCGCCCACGTTTCTCTCCTGCAGCTCGCCGTCAACGTAGTCGCAATCAGGACTATAGCTGCTGTGCAGATACTCGCTAACCGGAACCGCCAGTCGCGTTGTGGTTGCCATGGAACCTCACCGATAGGATTATTCTAACGCGGGACCCATTTTCGCTGCCCTTTTTGGCCGCCAGTTTGCCTCGCACGCCAACCCGCACTAGACTGACTCAGCGCCTCTGGACGCCGCGTCTATGGCTGCTACGGTATATCGCCGGTCGCATCAACTGACTAACGTGGAGATTCTCGACCTCAGGCACTTCTCGTCTGCCGACCTGCGTCCCCTTCTCGACGAAGAAGTCGAAGCCTGGGGAAGCCTCCTCGCCTGGGACTATCGCGGTTCGTCGGAGATGATTTTGCGTTACGTGGACGCCAAAATTCTGCCGGGCTATGCCGCGGTCGAGCGGGGCAGCATCGTAGGCTATTCGTTCTTTGTGTATGAAGGCAGCAAAGGAGTAGTAGGCGACCTTTTTGTCTCGCCGCGCCGGGCAGATGTCCGAGCCATCGAACTGCAAATGGTGGAACACGTCATCGAAACCTTGCAGTCCTCGCCCGGAATTCTGCGCGTGGAAGCGCAGTTGTTGACCCATCAGACAGGTGAGCTGGCCTCCAACTTTCTTTCCTCTGGGTTTCAGCGGCACCGCAGGCTGTTCCTCGGCTTGCATTTGCGAGGCGCTGGCGCTCCGCATATTCCGCCTGGACAGGTGCCCGACGATATTCTCGTCCGCCGCTGGGCCGAGCACGATTATCAGCCCGCGGCCGGCGTCATCACTGCCGCCTACCGGGGCCACATCGATTCTGAGATCAACGACCAGTACCGCACCAACGCCGGTTCCAACCGCTTCCTGAATAACATTGTGCGATTTCCCGGCTGCGGCGTCTTCGACACCGACGTCGTCGTTCGTCGCCATTCATCGGCCAAGCAATGCGCTGATCGGGCTTATTCTCTGCTCACGCGTGAAAGACGACGTCGGACACGTCACGCAGGTGTGCCTGGTCCCGGAGTATCGACGGCTAGGTATCGGCGAAAGCCTTATCGTCAGTACCTACAACTCGCTGCGCAACCGGAATTTCAGCCTGCTGTCACTGACCGTGACCGAGGCCAACCATCGGGCAGTGGATCTGTACAGGCGCCTGGGATTCGTCGAGTTGCGAGTGTTCGACGCGTTTGTGTGGGAAGGGTGAAGAGTGCAGTTGTCAGTGGCCAGTTGTCAGTGAGCTTCGGTCCGTATAGAAATGCATGACCACGGAAAGCAATTACAACAACGTCGGGTATAGCTGTACCACTTCCTGACGGAACTGGCAACTGACCACTGACAACTATTCAATGCTTTATCAGCCACATGGCCCAGGCGGCGACGATCACGCCGCCCACGAACAGGGCGAAGCAGTAGGCGCCGTAGCGGAACATGTCGCGCGGGGTATTGCGCTGGGTGATGCCGAACACCGTCGAGGCACAGAGCGCGAACAGCAGGGCGGCATTGAAATGAGAGAGTTCGAAGGTCATGGTTTCTTGCCGATCGCAATGTGGTGAGCGTCAACCGCGGCAATCACATTCAACAATCCTGCCACGACGATGTACTTGGTGCCGTAGTCAGCCACGGCGCGATGAATGTTGCCGATGCCCCAGTCCATACTTCGGGCGATGAAGTAGAGCGCGCCGGCGCCCAAATCGCCGACGAATCCCAGCATGTCGAGCAAGTCACCCGTGTTGAGCGAGTACACTTTGCCCTGCATGCCGAGTCCGGCGAAGAACATGACCAACACCGCTGCCATGAGCAGCGCCCCGCGAATCCAGCGGCGCTGAATAAAGTGTCCCAGCCCGGGGAAGAGCCATCCTGCGATGGGAGCGATGATCGCCATCGAATTGTCGTTCTTAGCCGCAGCTTTGGAGGAGCGCCGCGCTACCGTAGCTGCATTTTGGGGATTCGCCATCAGACCTGCACCAACTCGTTCTGCACGCGGCCGGTCACTTCGCCCTTTCCGTTGCGGATCATCATATTGATTTCGCTGCGCACTCCGAATTCCGGCAGGTAAATTCCCGGCTCGACCGAGAAGCAGGTGTTGGGCAGGATATCGCGATCGTCTTTGGTCTCAAGGTTGTCCAGGTTCGCGCCGTTGGCGTGAATGTCGCGCCCGATCGAGTGCCCCGTCCGATGGATAAAGTATTTTCCGTAGCCCTTGCTGGTGATATGGCCGCGGACCGCTTCATCCACTTCCCAGCCTTGAATTCTTCGCCCAGTCTCAAAAGCTTGCTTGACCTTGTCGATGCCCACGTTGCGCGCGTCGCGCACAATCTCGAACACCTCGCGCTGCTTGTCGGTGGGACTCCCGATCACGCCCGTCCAGGTGATGTCGTAGTAAACGCCATCGGGCATCGTTGGTCTTCGCCCACAGATCGAGCAGTACAAAGTCGCCCTCGCGAATGGGAGCGGACTTCGCCGCCGTAGGCTCGTAATGCGGATCGCCACTGTGCGCGTTGACGCCAACAATGGGCGGATCATCAGTGGTCAAGTTCTCACGCTCGAAAGCCTCCATGACCCATTGCTGCATTTCGAATTCGTGAGTGCCACCGTTACGTACGCGCCGTGCCATCTCCGGGAAGAACGCGGCGGTGATTTTGTCCACCGCATCGCGTGCTTTGAAGTGCGTCGCGATCTGCGCGTCGGTCAACGTCGCTTCGAAGCGCGCCACCAGGTTCGCCGAGCTGACAATCTCTTTGCCAAAGCTGCGCACCAATTCCAGCATGCCGCCATCAACCAGCGAGATGTAGGGAATCTGGTTGTTGGGCGAGTACTGCATCACCACTCTGCTGTAGAGCTTCAGCATCGACTCCAGGTTCTGCCACAGCTCCTGCCACGCCGAATACTGCAGCACCTTGCCCGGCAGCGAGTCGAGATGATGGCTTTCGATGCGGTGCACCAGCTTAACCGGCTCGCCATTGGCGGGAACCACATAAAACCAGCGGCGGGTGACCATCGTCTTGGGCGACAGGCCCAACACGCTGTAGGCAATCGCATCGCGGTGATGATGATCGTAGAAGAGCCAGCAATCGTTATGGCTGTCTCGCAGCGCAGCCTGAATGTTAGAGAGATTCATTGCGTGTTCTATTGTAAATGAGAGGCGGATGCCGGGGGTTTCCTGCTCCGGAAACGGTACTGTCCCGATTCCGTTTCCAGGGATGGCCCGATCACATCTGGATGGTGAAAGAGATTACTACGCTGATGAAGTATCCGGCGTCACGGAAGGAAGAATAACGTGCCCGTTCTCACACCGATAACTGAGCACACCGGGTTCGACTTTCAACTGCGGTCGGCCGACTATCTGTCGCTCGGAAGCCTTGAGATTCTTACTGCCGCAGACCGGACAAGAGCAGATCGGCTCATCATGCATAACTCCTCCCATTCGGGGCCGCAAGAGAGCCGCTGAAGTGCGGTTAGATGCGTTCCAAATTCCTCCAAGTATACGCCTTTTATGTCTGGTACCGGACATAAACGCAAGATCAAAAAGGTTACCGCCCAAGAAATTGATACCCTCGTCCGTGCAGATTCAAACTATTCCTGGCAAATTCCTGGGACCTCACGTTTGCTTTAACGGCGACCGCAACTCTACAATCGAGGATTATCCCTCCGCGGACCCAAAGCCATGATTCATTTTCCCGTGCCTGAGGCGCTCACCTTCGATGACGTGTTGCTGTTGCCTGCCAAGTCCGATGTGGTTCCGGCACTGGCCGAGACGACGACCCGCCTGACTCGCAACATCGAACTCCGTATCCCGCTGATCAGCGCCGCCATGGACACGGTCACGGAATCGCGCATGGCCATTGCCATGGCACAGCAAGGCGGCCTGGGCATCATCCATCGCAACCTTAGCATCGAGCAGCAAGCCAGCGAAGTGGACAAGGTGAAGCGCTCGGAAAGCGGCATGATCGTCGATCCCATCACCATGTCGCCCGACGAGAAGATTTCTGACGCGCTGGAAGTCATGCGGCGCTACCGCATCTCGGGCGTGCCGGTCACCAAGGACAAAAAACTGGTCGGCATCCTCACCAATCGCGATCTCCGCTTCGAAACCCGCACCGACATTCCCATCAGCGAAGTGATGACCAAGAAGAACCTGATCACGGTGCCGGTTGGCACGACGCTGAGCGATGCGGAAGCGATTCTGCATCAACATCGCATTGAGAAGCTTCTGGTGGTCGACGATCATTACAATCTCAAAGGCCTGATCACGGTGAAGGACATTCAGAAGCGGCTGAAGTACCCTACCGCCGCCAAGGACGATCATGGCCGGCTGCGGGTAGGTGCGGCAATCGGCGCTACCGGAGACTTTCTCGAACGCGCTCAGGAGTTGGTCCGCGCCAAAGCTGATTTGCTCGCCATCGACAGCGCCCACGGACATTCGACGCGCGTGATCGAGGCCATCCAGACCATCAAGTCGAAGCTGCCCGAAGTGGATGTCATTGCGGGCAATGTCGGCACCTTCGACGGCGCCTGCGAACTGGCGCGCGCCGGGTCCGATGCTATTAAGGTTGGTATTGGTCCGGGATCAATCTGCACCACGCGCATCGTAACCGGCGCCGGCGTTCCTCAGATCACCGCGATCGCCGAAGCGGCCCGCGCTGTACGCGACACCGATGTCCCCATCATCGCTGACGGCGGCATCAAGTATTCCGGAGACGTCACCAAGGCGATCGCCGCGGGCGCAAACTGCGTCATGATCGGCTCGCTGCTTGCCGGTACGGAAGAGAGTCCGGGCGAGACCATTCTGTACCAGGGCCGCTCCTTCAAGGCCTATCGCGGTATGGGATCGCTGGCGGCCATGGCGCAAGGCTCCAGCGAACGTTATTTCCAGAACACCGATGCGGATTCTTCGGTCCCAGTTTTGTCAGAGGATGGCGGCGACGGCGGTAATCGTCTGGCGAAGCTGGTTCCGGAGGGCATCGAAGGACGCGTTCCCTATCGCGGCACGGTCGGCATGATCGTGTACCAACTGGTGGGCGGGGTGAAAAGCGGCATGGGCTACGTGGGCTGTTCCTCCATCGCCGAACTGCAACAGAAGGCGCGCTTCGTGCGTATCAGCGGCGCCGGCCTGCGCGAGAGTCACGTGCACGACGTCATGATCACTCGCGAGGCCCCCAACTACCGCGTTGAGTAACATCCAACCCAGTTCGGCCGGCGTGATAAGCGGGGCGCGTCAGTCCCCGCAGCGCGGCTATGGGCTGCGGCCTTCCTTTCGCACGCTGGCCCATCGCTGGTGGCCGGTACTATTGTGGCTGGGAGTCATCCGGCTGGAATCCACCGACTTCGCTTCCGCCAACAACACCACCGGCGTGCTGTACACCGTGATTGCGGCGGTAGTTCCTCAGGTGCAGGAGTCCTTCGTGTCGCAGCTCGACGAAGTTCTGCGCAAGACGGGACACTTCGCCGGATACGGGATCCTCAGCGTTCTGGTTTTTTTTGCGCTCAAGAACACCAACTATGATCGGATCAGGTCCGTCTTGCGCCGGCCCTGGGGAATCTACTGGCATGATTTCTGGCGTCGGGAGTGGGTGCTGCTCGGCATGCTGGTGACCGTCGTGACCGCCGCATTCGACGAAATCCACCAAACCTTCATTCCTTCCCGCACCGGACGATGGCAGGACGTTGTGCTCGATTCCTGCGGCGCCGCGGTGCTGCAAGTGATCATCTACTTCCTGTCGCGGCGAGCGTTCAACCGCCAGCGGGAACGGGTTGAAGAGCCCAAGCTTTCGTCAGCACGGTAGGCTTCAGTCCTACATTTCGCGGTGGGAGCACCCGCATTTATGCTGGTGAAGAAACGCCTCAGGGCTCCGGAAATAGATCGAATTCGAATAAAGCCCACCTTTGGTGGCAGCTAAATTCGATGAGAGCGCCGCAGCAAACCTGCCGAGCGCATGGCGCCTTTCACTTTTGCGCCCCAGCTTCTGGCGAACAGCACATCGATGAAGCCATCCATCTGATGTTTGAGTTTGCGGTCGTATCCGAACCACCAGACCTTCGGCATCCCGGGTAGCAGGTCCGTGTCCACGTATTTCACCTGGACCATTTCCGCCAGGCCCATCTTGCCGTGGGTCCGGCCGATGCCGCTGAGCTTGAACCCGCCGTGCGGCGCCTCCGCGATCCCAAAGCACGAGATCGCGTCGTTGATCATCACGGTGCCGGCCTTGATGCGCTTGGCCATCGCCTCACCGCGCCGGCGATCGCCGGTCCAGACACTGGCAGCCAGCCCGAAGTCGCTGTCATTGGCCAGGCGAATAGCGTCCTCGTCGGTGTCGAAGGGAGCCACTGGAAGAACCGGGCCGAAGGTCTCCTCCTGGATGATGCGCATGTCCGGGGTCACGTCGGCGATCAGGGTGGGCGCGTAGAAATTCGGCCCGAGTTCGGTCAGGCGTTTTCCGCCCCGTAGCAGGCGCGCTCCATGCAGTACAGCGTCGCGCACATGCTCGTCCACAATGCGCAACTGGCGCTCATGAATGAGCGGCCCTACTTCAACCTCCGAGCCAATTCCATTGCCCACGCGCAACCTGGCGATCTTGTTACTGCAAGCTTCGAGGAACTTGTCGTAGACGCTGCGATGGACGTAACAGCGCTCGACCGAGAGACACGTCTGACCGGCATTCATGAACGCGCCCCACAAAGCCCCGCTGGACGCGATCTCCAAGTTGGCGTCGTCGAGCACGATCATCGGATCTTTACCGCCCAATTCCAGCACGACCGGCAGCAGCTTTCGCGCGGCGGCTTCGGCGACGCGTTTGCCGGTCGCAACGCTGCCGGTAAAGATGAGCTTGTCGATGGGCGCATCGATCAAGGCTGCGCCGGCCGGCCCTTCTCCGATGAGCACTTGCATGAGATCGGGGTTCAAACCGGCCGCCAGCAGCAGCCGCTGCAACCGTAGAGCGATTAAAGGTGTGAATTCCGACGGCTTGAGGACGACTGCGTTGCCCGTGACCAACGCCGCTAGCGTTTCAGTGGCCGCTGTGGAGAGCGGATAATTCCAGGGTGAGATAATGCCGATCACGCCAAATGGTTCGCGCAGCAACTTGCCGCGCTTCGTCTTCATGGCGATGTTGCCGTGCGGCAGCGGTTCCTCGCGCAGGAAGTCGTGGGCGTTACGAATACAGAACTCGGCCGCGTCCAGCACGACCAGAACTTCGGTGGTAAGCGCCTCGACTGCCGGCTTACCAGCTTCGCGGCATATCAGGTCGGCGACCCCGTCGCGCTGCTCGCTGAGGAGTCGCTGAAAGCGCCGCAACAGCGCGACTCGCTGCCGCACCGGGGTTGCCTGCCATTCAGGCTGCGCTTGCTTTGCGCGCAGGACGGCACTCTGTACATCGTCGGGGCTTGAGCAGGCCAACTCAGCCAGCACCTCTCCGGTTGCGGGATTGGTGCTGACGATCGTACTGGTTCCGACGGCAAATTTGGTTTCGGCTGGCATTTTGCTCAGTATTCCACGCTCACCAGATATAGTCCGCAAGCCGCGGCCGTCGGCCCGGCAGCGCTGCGATCGCGCGCATCGAGGATCGCCGCCACGTCCTCGATCTTCAACGCACCTTTTCCCACCTGCAAAAATGTGCCTACGAGGTTCCGCACCATGTGGTGCAGGAATCCATCTCCGCGCACAGTGTAAACCAGTTCGTCGTCCGTTCTCGCCCACAGCGAAGAGTGAATGGTGCGTATATTCGTGATGATCCCAGAATGGGAAGTTGCATCTTCGCCTCCCTCCTCTGCCATTCGTGCACTGCGCTCCGGGTCCGAAGCCGCAAACGAAGTGAAGTCGTGTTTGCCGACGATGTGTTCAGACGCGCGAATGGCCGCTTGTTCATTCATGGGATAGGGGTCATGAAAAACGTATCTCGCCAAAAATGGCGGGCATATAGCCTTGCGATAAATACGATAGCGATAGGTTTTCGCCTTCGCCGAATGACGCGCGTGAAAGTCATCTCCCACCGCTTCCACGTGATTCACTCGCACCGATGGCGGAAGGACATCGTTCAACGCGATGATCAGATTTTGCTCGGGAATAGGGCTGTCGAGCCTAACCGACGCGACCTGAGCCAGCGCATGGACACCCGCATCGGTGCGTCCCGAGCCTTGCGGCAAAACCTCTTCACCGGTAAGCCGCTGGATGGACTCCGCCAGCGTGCCCTGCACAGTGCGAAGCCCCGGCTGGACCTGCCATCCGTGAAACTCCGATCCGTCATAGGCCAGCGTGATTTTGAGATTGCGGCTCATGTCCTTCCATACGGGCTTCGGGCGAATGTAGCGTTATGTTAAGCAGCGTAAAGCTATGCAAAGGTGCGCGGATGGCGGCATTGTGTCAGCTATACTATGACACTTCCTGCTGCTCACGAGGCGGGCGACAGTTTCTTGCCTCTGCGGCGTCATCTGAGAACGATTCCTGGCGAACTCTTCCGTGACAGGGAGAGGGAGACAGAAAGCATCCTAAACGCGAAAGTCAAAATATTCTTAATGCCATTCTTGGAGACAAAGGAATGCCAGGATTTAAGTCCGTTAAGCCGATTGGTTCGACCTTACTGTTCATATTTCTGTTGGGGATATTGGCTGTCGCAGGCTGTGCCCAAGACGCGTCACCGCAAGCCTCATCTAACAATCCGCCGTTGACTCCGCTGCCTCAGACGCCGGCGCCGCAGCATAATGCTCATCCCTACTCCGATCAGGACTATAGCCGGGGCATGAGGCAATGGCCCAATCCTTTCGTGGTTTACGGCTTGCGCGAGGTTGCTCCCCTGAACGTGACCAACTCTCCCCGCATCGATCAGTTACTGAGCAACGGCAAGATGTACCTGTCACTGAACGATGCCGTGGCGATGGCGCTCGAGAATAACCTCGACATCGGCATTCAGCGCTACAACCTGTCGATTGCTGACACTGACATCCTGCGAACCAGTTCGGGCGCGGTTGCGCTCGGCGTGAATACGGGCTTGGTGCAGGGCACTCCCGGCGGGACCACCGGCACGACCTCGGCGGGCGGCACGGGAACCTCCACCACCGGCTCCACGGGGGGCGGCGCTGGCGGCACCACCATCGGAGTTGGCGGAGCCGGGGCCGGAGTGGGAGGCATCGTGGCGTCCACGCAGGGCGAAGGTCCCCCGATCGACAACTATGATCCTGTGATCACCGGAACGGTCTCGATTGAGCACGCCGTGACCCCCGAGGCGAACACCGTGTTCACCGGCACTCCGACGCTCAACCAGAACACGACAACGGCCAACTTCCTCTATAGCCAGGGATTCTCCACCGGGACATTGATGACGGTGGGCTTCAATAATAGCCGTGATCGCTTCCAATTCGCTCTTCAACACCCTGAATCCCAACCTGACCCCGAACTTCCGCCTTGAATTGCGTCAGCACCTGCTCTCGGGGTTCGGCTTCGACCCCAACCTGCGATGGATCCGCATTGCCAGAAACAACAAGGAAATCGAAGACGTAACCTTTCGGCTGCAGATCATCCAGACAGTTTCGCAGATCGAAAACATTTACTGGGACCTGGTGAACGCCTACTCCAGCGTAACCGTGCAGCAGCGCGCCTTGGATCTCGCCAACAAGACGCTCTCCGACGATCAGAAGCAAGTGCAGGCTGGGACGCTCGCTCCGCTGGTCGCGGTGCAGGCCCAGAGCGCTGTGGCCACCGCGCAGCAGAACATAGTTGCCGCACAAGTGAATCTCCAGCTCGAGCAGTTGCTGATGAAGAATGCCATTACTCGCAACATGGCCGATCCGATCCTCGCGGTGGCTCCGGTTATTCCCACCGATACCCTCGATATCAAGGAGCAGTACCAAACTCCTCCCGTCGAGGACTTGATCAATGAGGCCTTGCGGGAACGTCCGGAAATTGCGACCGCGCGCCTGACCTTGACCAACAACGAAATCTCACGCAAGTCGATTCGTAACCAGTTGCTGCCGACGGTCGATTTGTATGCATTCTATGGCGCCTCCGGTCTGGCGGGACCGCAAAACCCTTTGTGTGTCAACGCCACTCGCGGTTGCTCGCCCCCGGGAACAATTCCAACTACGGGCTACAGTGACGCGTTTCAGAACCTGTTCAACAGCAGCGCCCCGGACAAAGGAGTAGGAGTCAACATCAACATCCCGTTGCGCAATCGCCAGAGTCAGGCCGACCAGGTGCGGTCCGTGCTGGAATATCGGCAGGCGCAGATGAGTTTGCAGCAAACCGAGAACACCATCCGGCTGCAAGTGCGGCAGGCCCAGTTTACGTTGCAAGAGAACTACGTCGCCCTCGAAGCTGCGATTTCGGCCCGCGATTATGCCGCCCAGAACCTGGATGCCGAACAGAAGAAGCTGCGCATGGGAGCTTCCACCACCACCCTGGTACTGCAGGCTTCGAGTGCCTTGACACAGGCGGAGTCCAATGTCCTGGCGGCTGCCACCAATTACGAGAAATCCAAAGTGCAGCTGGATTTATCGACGGCCGATACTCTCGCCAAGCTGGGCATCGACATGTCAGACGCGGAATCCGGCCAGGTGAAGCACGCACCGAAAGTGAACGGCACCGTGCCTGCAAATACGAACGACCTGACGCAGCCTAACTTGAAGCCCATCCCGGTTCCGGGACTGACGCCTGCGCCGCAGCCGGGCACACCACCGTCAACCCCGGACCAGACGGAGCCACCGCAACCGCCTCAACATTAGCGTTACCCGCCCGCCTCGCGCTGAAATTCCGCTAGGCGGGTGGGAGCGCCGTGGTTCCTAGGGGCGACGCTGCGCTACGGTTCCCCTGGCGGTGAACTGTGAAGCAATTTCTGCAATCGAACGCTGACAATCGTGTACAACAGTAATGCGGTTATCTCGACTGCAACTGTCTCGACAAACCTACGCCGTAGGCGCGGCTAATCTAGCCGAGCACGTAGCCGCAGGCGGAGTGCTGGGTAAGGAGAAAATTGATATCGAGTCCCTTCAGGGACGACACTGCCTTTAGTCCGCACTACACCAGCTAGAGCCACTGAACCGTTGTCATACTTAGAATAGGAGCACCCGCCATGATCGAACGTCTCAAGGAGCTTTGGGGGAGTACTGGGCTTCAAGGTCGTCGGCAAACTAACCGCCGAGGACATTAAGCAGTTCGAGCCGCAAATTGCCATACTGATTGCCCAGCGCAAGCACAAGCCCATCGGCATCCTCGCCGACCTTTCGCAAATGCAGGGCGCCGACTTTGGCGCGCGCTGGGAGGAGATGCGATTTCTGCAAAAGCACACCGACCACATCGCCCGCATGGCGGTCGTGGGCGCCGATAAGTGGGAAGAGATTGTGGCAATTGTCACCGCAGGCGCAGCTATTCTTGAGGCCGAGACGCGCTACTTCGACGAGTCCGAAATTCTGCACGCCTGGGAGTGGGTCCGCACCGCAAAGCACGCCGAGCACATCCCGGTCCGCCAAATCTCGGCGAGTACAGGGATATGGAAGGATTACCATCCGGAGTGGATGGACATAGGCACGTAATCCTACATCCTCCCAAGACAAACCTCCGACCCGGCGCTTATCATTAAAGCTTGGCCTGCGCCGCCGCATCCTGCCGGAGCGCACGGCATCTACTTAGACTGCACCCATTAACTACCCTGAGAGGACGCACTTATGGCTACCACTACAACCCCTGCCCGCGAAGGCACGCGCATTTCCGCCACCATCAATAACGCCCAGATTCCCGATACATTCAAGAACGAACCGTCCATCGATTTCAGCAATCCGGAAAACGCACGTCGCATGCGCGCCGCCATCGAGAAGGTCCGCAATGAACTAGGCCGCGAGTACGACCTGGTCATCGGCGGCCGCCATCTGAAGACCGCGGAAAAAACGCAATCGCTCAACCCTGCCAAGCCGTCGGAGATTGTCGGCATTCACCAGGCGGCGGGCGCAAGCGAAGTCGAGCCCGCGATGCAGGCCGCCTGAAGGCCTTCGAGACCTGGAAGTTCTCCTCCATCGAGGAGCGCACCAACCTGCTGTTCCGGGTGAGCGCGTTGCTGCGCGAGCGCAAGTTTGAGTTGATGGCGTGGATGATCTTCGAGGTCGGCAAGAACTGGGCCGAGGCCGATGGCGACATCGCCGAACTCATCGACTTCTGCGACTTCTACGCGCTGGAAGCGTTGCGGCTATCCAAGGCCGAGCCGCCGGTGCAGTTGCCGGGCGAGCGCGACTATCTGCGTTACATCCCGCTGGGCGTGGGCGCGGTAATTCCGCCGTGGAACTTTCCCGGCGCCATCATGGGCGGCATGACGCTGGCCTCCGTCGTAAGCGGCAACACCGTCATCCTGAAGCCGTCGGGCGACTCGCCAACCATCGCCGCGAAGTTCTTCGAGATTCTGGAAGAAGCCGGCCTGCCTGACGGTGTGGTCAACTTCTGCCCCGGCCATGGCAACAGCTTCGGCAACGCCATCGTCGAGCATCCCAAGACGCGCTACATCGCCTTCACTGGTTCCAAGGAAGTGGGATTGCACATCAACCAGCGGGCCGCGGTGCAGCAGCCCGGCCAGATCTGGATCAAGCGCACCATCCTGGAGATGGGCGGCAAGGACTCCATTGTGGTCGACACCGACGCCGATCTCGATGCGGCAGTCGAAGGCGTGGCCTCGGCGGCATTCGGATTCAGCGGGCAGAAGTGCTCGGCGTGCTCGCGGGCCATCGTCGATGAGCGCATCTACGACAAGTTCCTGCAGCGCCTGAAGGAGCGCGTGGAGAAGATCACGGTCGGCGACCCCACGCAGAATCCAGCGATGGGCCCGGTGGTCAACGAGAAATCGATGCAAACAATCCTGGGTTATGTCCAGAAGGGGATCGCCGAAGGTGGAAGGCTGATTACCGGCGGCGCGCGCGCAACCGAAGCCGGCGATGGGTTTTTCATCCAACCTACCGTGATCGCCGATGTCGATCCGATGGCGACGATCTCGCAGCAGGAAATTTTTGGGCCGGTGCTAGCGGTGATCAAGTCGCGTGGCTTCGAACATGGCCTCGAGATCGCCAACAACACCGAGTTCGGCCTCACCGGCGCGGTCTATACCACCTCGGAGGACAAGATCGAGGCGGCCAAGGAGCAGTTCCACGTTGGCAACCTGTACATCAATCGCAAGTGCACCGGAGCTATGGTGGGTGCGCATCCTTTCGGCGGCTTCAATATGTCGGGCACTGACTCGAAGGCTGGCGGTCCGGACTACCTGTTGCTGTTCACCCAGGCGAAATCGATTGGGGAGAAAATCACAAGATAGTGGATGGTGAATAGGGGATAGTGGCTAGTGGCCGGGGAGAGATCTCCGGCCATTTTGTATTGGCTGGCGGCGACTTTTCATTGAGGTTGTCATCCTGAGCGAGCACAGCGAGTCGAAGTGCCTGCCCCGAGCGCAGTCGAAGGGCCCCCTTATACTGCCCACCCGCTCTCGCCGGACACGTTTGTCGATGGAGCGACGGCCGTAGGCCGTTGCTCGATGGACCATCTTTAGCTGATGGCTGATGGCTAACGGCCGACAGCCAGTTCATTTCTTCCGAATGCCGATCACGGCCATCATGCGTCCGGTGTTGCCGAACTCGGCGCGGTGCGAGAAGAAGCGGGTGGTATCGCAGGCGGTACATCCATCGATGACGCTGATGTTTCGGTTCCGCAATCCTGCGGCCTTTAGCTGACGACGGTTGGCCTCGACCAAGTCCAGGTGTATCTCGGGACCAAGCTCACTGTGGCCGGGCGCTCGCGCGGTCAGAAACAACATAGGATAGCGAACATGAATGGCGTTAGCGTCGAAGACCTCTTCGAATAGCTCACTGCTGTAGGGGAACTGCGAGTCGAATTCGGCCCGCACCTCCGGGCCAACCTGATAACAGCAGCGCCTGATTGAAGGTCCGATGGCGGCGCGTAGATTCCGCGGTTGGCTGCCAAACTGCCGCCGCATTTCGCCCACGCCCTTCTCCACAATGCGGGCCACCGTACCGCGCCATCCGGCATGAAATGCGCCCACCACTCGCCGCTTGAAGTCAGCTAACAGCACGGGAACGCAATCGGCAGTCTTGACTGCCAGCAGCAACTCAGAAGTGTCCGTGATGATGCCGTCCCCCGCGAGCGGATCCTCCGGCAATACGCTCAACGAATAAACGAGCGGCGAGTGGATCTGCTTCAGTTGCGCCACCGGCCACAAATCGCCGGAATCTTCGCTGGTCGCGCCCAGCGCTTCGAGCAAGAGCTCGCGGTTACGCGCGACATTTTCCCTGGTGTCCGCCGGGGTGACGCCGAGGTTCAAGGTTTGTCCGCCGTAGCAAGTCGAGACTCCACCCGGCCGTGTGCTGAATCCATGCACCAGCCACGGCATATCCGCGAAGCATGGGGCGCGTAAGATCTCGAGCGCGTTGCTCGTCGGCGCCGCGGGTTGGCGTGCCGGAAGTTTCTCTCGCGTAGAACGGCGATCGGGTTTGGGGGCGGCAGGCACGGCTCTATTCTAATGGAACAGTGCGACGCCAAATCTGCTGCTCTCGCTCATCGGAATACAATCACAGCGGCAATGCTGCTCTACTACATCACGGATCGCAAGAGTCTGGCAGGAACGGCCGCGCAGCAGCGCCACAAATTACTCGCCAAGATCGGCGAGGCGGCGCGCGCCGGGATTGACTACATTCAGCTGCGCGAGAAAGATCTGTCCGCTCACGATCTGGAACGGCTGGCGCGCGAAGCGGTGCGAATGGTTCGAGAGAATTCCGTAGTCACGAGGCTCCTGATCAATGGGCGTGCCGACATCGCGCTAGCATCGGAAGCCGACGGCGTGCATCTTCCCGCGGGCGAGCTGGCAGCCTCAGAAGTTCGCGCACTGTGGATGCAATCCTGCGATCGGGCTCCGATAATTGGAGTATCGGTCCATACGGTCGAGGAGGTACGTGCCGCCGAGACTGAGGAAGCAAACTTCGCGGTGCTGGCGCCGATCTTCGAGAAAGCGAACACCAACGTCCACGGGATCGGCGTAGACGTGCTGCAAGCAGAGTGTGCTGAATCGACGCCACTCGACAATCCGGCACAACGTCGCTTTGCAGTGTTCGCGTTGGGAGGCGTCACTCTTGCGAACGCCGGAGATTGCCTTGCTGCTGGCGCGGCCGGGATAGCAGGAATTCGCTTGTTTCAGAGGGGCGATATCGCGGAAACGGTTCGTCGCCTATGCGAATTGGAACGTCGCGCAAGAGAAAATTCCTGAAAATCGGCGTGTTGACCGCTTTTCGATTGACTGGGACAAAAAGCCCTACCCGTGTTCTGCCTCCCGCGCCAACGACTTCAATACCATATTGATCAGCGAGAGTACGATGGCTCCCCAAAACGCCGCCCAGAAGCCGCGGACCACGAAATCGGGGCGACAGCAGCGTCGAAGCAAACATCAGCATCAGGGCATTGATGACCCACCAGAAGATTCCCAAGGTCAGCAGGGTTAGCGGCAGCGTGATGAGTTTCAGGAAGAGCCCGAGCGTGGCATTCACCAGCCCGATCACCAACGCTGCGATCAGCGCCGCCTTAAATCCATGCAGATAAAACCCGGGCACCACCTTCGACACGATCAGTAAGCTAATCGCGCTCAGCAGCCAGTTCAATAACAAACGCATTTCGTTCCTTTCATGCCCCGGTTCAAGAAATTGTCTTCTTCGCCAGCATCATGCCAACGGCTTTGGTGGCGCGGCGCTCGCGTGTCTGCTCCTGCCTGGCACCGTTGATCCACCGCGCGAACTCCTTGCGATGAGTGTAAGCCAGCTTGTCCCACAGCACCTTGGCATCTTTGCTCTGGCGGAATGCCTTGGCTAGTTCCGCCGGCGGGTCAATCGTCCATTCTTCGGTATCGGGCTCCATGACGACCGCGACCGTGTCGCCGAGCTTTGCCTTAGCGCCCGCCTGCAGCTGCTTGTTGAAGGTAATCAGGTGGCGCCCGTCCATGGGCTGGATGTTGGTACGGAAAGGAAATCCATTGATCGTGCCCTTCACCCGGACTCGTCCCCGCGTTCCCCACGCCTCGGCCACGTCAAACGGAACCGCCAGGAAGCACCACGCGCCGTTCGGCCCAGCGGGTTCGGCCTTGGCTTTGAATTTTCTTGGCATCGCTATCTCGCTCCAACCAATGGCACGGGATGAAATTAGCGAAAAATTATACCGCGAGAGTAAATCGGCTGGGTTGCCATGTCTCAGACACACACGATGCGATAAGCTCGTCGCAGAGGTTGTCGACGATGCCAGATGCCGTTGCGCAATTTACCAATGCCAAGTACCTCAACCTGGAAACCTTCCGTAAGACCGGCGTAGGTGTGCGTACTCCGGTCTGGTTCGCGCAGGATTCCGGGGCCCCGTCGCGCGCCGATTCTTCCCCCGATGGAGCAAGCGTCTTCTACGTTTATTCCGCGCCCGATTCCGGCAAGGTCAAACGGATTCGCAACAATCCCCGAGTGCGCGTCGCGCCTTGTAACTTTCGCGGGGATCTCCGGGGCGCCTGGGTGGATGCGCACGCTCGCATCTGCGAAGGCGCGGAAGTGGAGCATGGACAAGAACTGCTACGGCGTAAGTATGGTTGGATGAAGATTACCGGCGACTTCTTCAGCCGCCTGCGAGGCAGAGGACAAACTGTCCTCGCGATACACATTGATTGAGATCGAGCGACGTGAGGCCCACCAATGACTGCTGTTCCCGGGCTGGTATATCCGCTCGTGGGGGCAGTGCGGGCCTTCAGAAGTTGTGTCGCAAGCTGCCTGGCGGGAGAAAGCCAGCTTCTCCTAAGTAAAATGAGGGACAACTGAGAAATTTTCTCGGATCGTCACGTTTAGCGTAGCCCAACTTGGTGGAGAACCAGGATGAATCCCGCAGATTTCGAGTACACACCTACTGGTATGTCTATTGATGAGATGAAGACTTTCATCCGGAACCATTTCGAAGAATTCGTTAACCGCAAGAACCTTGACGTCGCCGATGTGAATTTCGCCAGCGACTTCGTCGATCACGGCAGCGATGTGCCACCCGGAGCGCCGCCAGGGCCCGTTGGCGCAAAACAGTATGTGGGAAATGCTCTGAAGAAGTTCCCCGACCTGAAGGTGACGATCGAAGACATTATCGCCGAGAACGACAAAGTCGTGGTACGTAACACCTGGCAGGCTACCGATCCTGACAGCGGAAGAAAGCTTCAATTCGGCGGTATTGTGATTTGGCGAATTGCTCGCGGCAAGATCGCAGAGCGCTGGGCGAATCTGGAACCTGCGAAAACGATATAGAAGACGGCAGCGCACACACTTCCTTACCGAGGATCAAGTTCGTGCACGCGATACGATAAAGCCACATACCCCTCCAAGTACTTTTTACGATCTTTTGACAGCCCGGTGACAACCCTGTGACAACTGCCTAAGCATGGCACGTTATGCTGGCCGTCCGATCTGCCCTCGACTTTCGCTGATGTTTTGGGGCGATCTAATGCGGAGGAAAGCATTATGAACGGCACGACCCTGCATCGCATTTCGTTGTTGATTTTCTCTCTCTTACTCACCCTCACCACTTCCCATCAGGCACTTGCGCAGGCTGGCCATCTCGATCCGACATTTGGCAATGGGGGCATCGTAACCACAGACTTCGGTGATCAACAGTCAGCCTCCAACGTGGCTACTGCAAATGCTGTGACCATCCAGCCGGATGGAAAAATCGTAGTCGGCGGCGGGGTCCCGAGCCACACGGGCTTTCCTGTGCCAGCGGTAGCGCGGTACAACACCAATGGCAGCCTGGACACGAGTTTCGGAAGCTCTGGTATTGTGACCACGCCGAGCATAGAAGACGTCCCGATTACGGCGATCGCCTTGCAGCCCGATGGGAAGATTGTGGCCGTAGCTGGAGGGTTCACCGCGTATGTGCTTCGGTACACCGCTAGCGGGGTACTGGATTCCACGTTTGGGACTGGCGGAATCGTGACCCTAAGCTTCATCAATGGGCCGGCGTCCAGCGGTGTGCTCGTCCAACCGGATGGCAAGATTTTGGTCGCCGACAATGGCCTGTTCCGTTTTCTATCCGACGGCCAATTCGACACCAGTTTTGGAAGTGCTGGCTCGGCGAGGACCGCGGGTTACCCGGCAACGGAGCTGGCACTTCTTCCTAATGGGAAGATCCTGGTTGTGTCGTCTTTTTCAGGAACAAGCGGCTTTATCTCTCAATATGACTCGAACGGCGCCCTCGACACTACGTTCGGAATTGGCGGCCAGTTGGCCAGCCCAGGAACTGCAGTCGGTCTGGTGCTTCTGGGAACTGAGGATTTTATTGCCGGTGGGAGTCTGACCAATAACTCTGTCCTACCGGTCCGCGGGATAGCGGTTTCTGCGTTTGCAGTATCTCGCTACCTGAGCGCGGGGGTTGCGGACGCAAGTTTCGGTACTAATGGCGGGACGGCCACGCCAGTTCCAAATTTTACAGGCGTGGCAACTTCCGGTTTAGCCCTTCAGCCGAGTGGTGACATTGTGACCTCGGGCACTGCTAACCAATCCGGGCAAACCGCATTCGCGTTGGCTCGATACACGGCTTCCGGCCAACTCGACACTACGTTCGGAACCAACGGCACCGTTGTTACCATGTTCGGAGGCGGGGTCCAAGTTCCCTCGGTCAGTGCCAACGGCCTGGCGATCCAGGCCGACAGCAAGATTGTCGTAGTCGGAAGTTACACACAGCAGGTGCCACGCAATGGTTTCGACACTGCGTTTAAGCTAGTGCGGTACCTTGGTCAATAAACGGGGCAGGCGGGATTTCTGCCAACGTCTGCTTCTCTAAACTAAGGTATTGATGGGCGCCATCGTGCGTAGATGGTGCGCCGTCTCGCTTGGGATGAAATCGCGAAAGCAAAGGCTCCGTGCGGTTCACACGGAGCCTGGGTTTTGCCGTTGACTACTCACGCACCCAAGCCTTCTTTCGTTTGCGTGTCCGCCCGGCATTACCGCGCTTCATAGCTGGCCTGTGCTACCATCTCGCTTCACATTCTTCTTTCCAAGGAGTCCTCATGCGGAAATCTGTTATATCAGTTGCCGTTGTCATGCTCATGGCGGTATCGATGTCCAATCTATACGCCGCCAGCCTGGCGGGAGTGACCATGCCGGACACGGCACAGGTTGGAAACACAAAGCTGGTGCTCAATGGTCTGGGGCTGCGAACTGACTTCATGGTGAAGGTCTATGTCGCGGGACTCTACCTTGAGCAGAAGTCATCGGATGCGGACGCCATCATCAAGGCCGACGCGCCCAGTCGGATCGTCATGCAGTTTCTGCACGGGGCCAGCCAGAGCCAAATGGCGAAAGCCTTCAAAGAATCGTTTGACGACAATACGCCAGACGCCGTGAAGACGATGAAGCCCGACATCGACCGATTGCTGGGCGCGCTCGAGCCCGTCAAACCCGGCGACCAGATGATCTTCACTTACGTTCCCGGCACGGGCACGACGCTTGCCATCAACGGCCAGGACAAGTTGACCATTGCCGGTGCAGCCTTCCGCCCAGTACTCTTGTCGGTATGGCTCGGGCCGAAGCCGCCCACTGCGAACGTGAAAAAGGGGATGCTTGGGCAGTAGGCCCAGCGAACAACGTATGGGGGCTTCCCGCGGCCCTTAAGGAGGTCCAATGGCAGGCAAAAGAAACCCAGGGAAAAAATCGGCGCGCAATAAGGGCGACACCGGCGGCAAGGCGTCAGCGCCGCTGCAACTAGCGGTCACCCTGCCGAATCGGGTGGCCACATTTGCTGATATGCGCGACGAATTCGCCCGCATCAGCCGCAAAACGCCACGCAGCGAAGAAGCCAAGCAGGCCTTTCTCGCAAGCAAGTTGCATATCCTGAAGACCCATCCACAGTTAAGCCTGAAGGTACGCGAGTCGCTGGTAGCACGGTTGACCTCCAATATCGAGAAAAGCTTTCCGAACTTTCCGAAAAAGATCAATCCCCCGACTCCTGGCGGAGTAGGCTACGGCTTTTTCTATGAAGACGCCTTCAAAACCAACTTCACTACCGGCACGGGAATTTGTTGGGACGTCATCTGCCCGACTCCACCCGGCGGAAACGTGAATACCTACCTCTACTTGACGGCGACTAACCGGTCCTCATTAGGGGTTGAGGCTCTGGTTGCCTACAACGGCCAGAATGTAACCAACTTTGAGGTTTTCGATTGGGCGCGGTATCCCGGGGCGCCGTGGCAGACCAACATCCCTTTTGCAACTCTGACGGGATATTTAATGACTGAGTCGGCCCATGGGCACTCCTACAAAACCCTTATGCTGACCAACTTGACCTTTACCGATGGTAGTGGCCTTTGGAATAACCAGGTCATTCTGTGGAATCAAGGGGCGGCCCGCTGGGAGCTGGTTTATAACTACCAATACTCGGCCACGCTGGCACAGCAGCAAGCGACTTTCTACGGTTCGTGGGGGCCGATTGTGGAGACCTTCCAGCCTTCGTACTCAGGCACCGAACCGATGGGCGCGCTCGGCACCCAGATAATCGGCCGCGACAGTCAGTGGGGATCGTGGCAAAATCTGGGCGCGTCAGACAGCTACCTGCGCACAGATAACCTGGGGTTCAACCTGATGTTTCTGGATGCGAACAACAATTGGGCGGTGAACAGCTGAGGGCGCCGGCGACCTGAATGCGCGGCCGATTCGGCGATGAAAGCGCGCGGTTTAGAATGAAAATCGGGAAGGATCAGGATGAGTTATCCGCCAAATCCAAGGCAGGATGACGACGATGCTCACGCGCTGCAGTTCGTCGATCCGAAGACGGGTAAGCCAGTAAAGATCGCCGACATGCGCGCCGAGTTCGAGCGTTTATCGCAGCAGACGCCCCGGGACCCCAAAGCTGAGCGCGCGTTTATCGAAAGTAAGATCGAGATGATCCGTGGCGACCGACGTCTGACTCCCAAACAAAAAGAAGACGCAATTGCAGACCTGCAGGGCGGCGGCCCTGCGCCGCGTTGAAATAGTGACCTTCAATTTAGAAACTTACAGACATTTGCAACCGGCAACGGTTCTATTCCGAGCGCAGCGCCTGCATGGGATCGGTTGATGCCGCGCGATGCGCCGGGATGTAGCAGGCAAGCAGCGCGACGGCACACAGAATCAACCCAACCGCGGTGAAGGTCAGCGGGTCCGTCGGCTTCACTCCGAACAACATACTCTGCATTAATTGGGTCAGGAAAACCGCAGCGGCTGCTCCGATGCCCACGCCCAGCAACGTCAGACGGGCGCCGTCGCGCAGCACCGTCCGCAAAACATCGCTCTTCTGCGCGCCCAACGCCATACGAATGCCGATCTCCTGCGTCCGCTGTCCCACCACGTAAGACAGTACGCCATAGATACCGACGCAGGCCAGCACCAGCGCGAGCCCGGCGAATACGGCGAATAGCATCATGGTAAAGCGCTGCTGGGCGATGGATTCCATCACCTTGCGTTCCATCGATTCAGGCTTGAACGCGATCATCTGCTGGTTCTGTTGCGCCAGGGCGCGGCGGATGGTCTGGAAGACGTTCATCGGATCGACGCCAGCCCGCGTGCGCAGGTACACGTGGTCGCCGCCAGCCTCGCGCATGAGGTCGTGGTCGGGCATTTGCCAAAAGGACTCATACATTTGCGCCTGCATAGGTTCAGTAGAGTCTTTTCCTAGTCCAAACTGCTTCACGTGTCCCACCACGCCTACGATTTCCTCGGACCACTCCCCCCGAGAATCAACTCGGACAATGTGTTGGCCGATGGGGTCCTGTCCGGCGAAGTAATGCTGAGCGAAACTTTCGTCGATTAATGCCACTGGCGTCGAGTGCTCGTCATCGGCATCGGTCAGCAGGCGCCCGCGCAGCAACGGTATCTGCATGACACGCAGGTATTCGGGTTCCACCGCGTACTGCAGCGCCATCGGCATCTCGGCGCGGCGTTGGGGTTTGGGCTGTCCCACGATCCAGAAATCTTCCTCGTCGTCGCTGTCCATGGGGCGCGCGCCCCCATCGATCGACTCGCTCTCCACCCCAGGAATGGAGCGCAGCATTACATCGAGCTGGCGATAAGTGGCGCGCACCTCCTCGGGAGTTTTGTTCGCCAGCGAAGGCGGCAGCGCCACCTCAAACGTCAGCACGTTACTAGGATTGATGCCGGGATCGAGGCTCCATAGTCTTAACAGCGTGCGGATCATCAGTCCTGCGCCGACCAGCAACACCAACGCCATCGCCATTTCGATGACCACGAAAGCCGATTGCGCCCGGCTCTTGCGCGCAACGACGGAGCGCCCGCTCTCGTTCAGCGTGCTGCTGAGATGAAGTTGCGATGTCCTGAGTGCCGGAATGATTCCGAACACAATGCCGGCGGCCCCGGAAAGCAGCAGAGTGAACAGCAGCACACGGCCGTCCACGGTAATATTCTCAGCGCGCGGCAAAGCTTGCGGCAAGACGGCCAGCGCGGCTTGCGTGCCCCACCTGGCTAGTAACAGTCCCAAGGCTCCGCCCACCAGGGCCAGCCCAACGCTCTCCGTCAGCAGTTGCCGGACAAGACGCTCCCGTCCCGCTCCCAGCGCCGTCCGCACCGCGAACTCGCGGGTGCGCGAGGTGGAGCGGGCCAGCAGCAGGTTGGCCACATTGAAACACGCAATCAGCAGCACAAACCCCACCGCTCCCAGCAGAACCATGAGCACCGGGCGCACATCGCCAACCATCAGTTCCTTCAGAGGAACCATCTTGGTTTTGATGTTGGCATCTGCGTCGGGATAAGACGCCGCCAGCCCGCTGTTCACGCGGGCCATGTCCTGCGCTGCCTCCGCCATGGTCACGCCCGGTTTGAGGCGCGCAATTGCATCGGTGCCCCACGCTGCATTGCGATCGCGGAATTGCGGTTCCTTGAACTCACCAATTGGAGCGTAAACATCGGGCACCCTGAAGTTCCAGATCTTCAGGTGAAACGACGCCGGAACAATGCCGATGACCGTTCGGCCTTCGCCATCAAGAATGATGACCTTGCCGAGGATCCTCGGATCGGAGCCGAACTTGCGCTTCCACAGGCCCTCGGAAATCATCACCGTGGGATTGGCTCCCAGGCGGTCTTCGTCGGCGGCGAAGGCGCGGCCCGCGGTCAACTTCGTGCCAAGACTCTGGAAGAAGCCGGCAGATACCATCTCGCCGGTGACCGCCTCCGGCTCAGCCGTGCCGGTCAGAGCATAGCCCGATTCGCGATACGCGGCCATCGCGGCGAACGCCTGGCTTTCGCGCTGCCAGTCGAGAAAGTTGGGATATGAGATGGAGCCCGTGGGGAAATCCGGCTTATCGTGGAACAAGACCACCAGGCGTTCAGGCTGCGGAAAAGGCAGCGGGTTCAGCAGCACGCCGTTCACCACCGAGAAGATTGCAGTGTTGACTCCAATTCCCAGCGCTAGCGTCAAAATCGCAATCGCGGCAAAGCCGGGCGACTTCTTCATTTGTCGAATCGAGTACCGGAAATCCTGCAGGAAACTGCGCACCCTTGCACCTCAGTTAAGAATATAGAGTCGCAATCCTGGCACCAAAGCAAGCAAACTCTCTAACCATCTACGGCTGAGTACCTTAGGAGCAGTGCGAAGCAAATGGCATCCCCGACTGTGTTCACGGACGGACGGTCGCGTTCGAGCACGAACACCTTGAATTACGAGGGCGGCAAGAGCCGCAAGCTGCTGGGAAAGCGGTTCGCGGAGATCACCGGCTCCGCCGCCGCGAGCACCATCTGGTTTCCGGAAGATCTCGCATCCGTTGTTCGTATGTGTCGAGAGGGCGCGACATAAGCGACAAACTGTGCTCTTCGACCGCCTGCGCGACCAGCGATCCCATATCGCTACGCTCACGCACGATTACCCGGTAGGGCACGTCATCCCACTGCATTTCCATGATCGCGACCAACTCGTCTATGCCTCCCAGGGCGTAATGTCTGTCGTGACTCGGGCGGGGATTTGGGTTGTGCAACTCTCAGAGCGGTGTGGATACCGGCTGGGGGGTCCCGCACACCATCACAATGTCCGGTAGAGTGGCCATGCGGACTCTTTACTTGAAGCCACGGCTGGCGCGAGCTCTGCCGCGCGACTGTTGCGGTTCGTCTGTCGGATTGGTACCGCGAAAATGCGCATCGCGATCGCTATTCGTTTGCAATTAGCTTCGCTTTCGGGACCCAACCTGCATGCCGAATTGCCGTTACCTGACTTGATCGAAGCCGCTTTGCGGCGGACGCACTCGCGCGCGGCTGAGCTGAGCTAGCTTGTGTCGCAGAGGAGGAACGCTCTGTGACCTATCTACGTCTGAAGACGGCCCTGATACAAAACGCTTTGTATGATGAATTTCGGCAACTCGAAACTGGCTTCCGACAACTGGCTACTGGCTACCGGCAACTGCCCCAGTTAACCACTTTGTTACTACCACGAACCCCGCGTTCAAGTTATGCTCGCGGCTATGGCTGTGTCGGTCACGGTGCTGGCGAGTGGAAGCGGAGGCAACAGCACAGTCGTCGCCAGCTCGCGCACACGGTTGCTGGTGGACGCCGGTCTCTCGTGCAAAGAGCTTCTGCGGCGCATGCTGCTGTGTGGAGAAGACTCACCCGCGCTCGATGCCGTCCTCATCACTCACGAGCATACCGACCACATCGGCGGACTGCGCGTGCTGGCCAAGCGACTGAAGGTGCCTATCTACATCACGGGTGCGACGTATCAGGCGTATCAGAAATTTACCCGCGACTGCCACGGAAAACGCGTCAGCCTCGATCGCCTGGAGCTGTTCAGCTCCGGCCACTCCTTCCAGATTGGCGACATCACGGTGAGCCCGTTCACCATTCCACACGACGCGGTGGACCCGGTGGGCTTCACCCTCGGGTGCGACGGCATCAAAGTCGGCATCTGCACCGACCTCGGTTACATGCCGGCCAGCGTTCGCCATCATCTGCGCGGTTGTCACGTTTTGATGATCGAATCGAACCACGATCTCGAGATGCTGCGCGGCGGTCCGTACCCGTGGAGTGTCAAGCAGCGCGTGATGAGCCAGGTCGGTCATCTCTCCAACGGCAAACTCGCGGAATTCCTTACCGGCGACTATGATGGAGGTGCCGAGTTCCTCATTCTGGCGCATCTTTCGGAGCAGAATAATCATCCAGAGATTGCCCGGATGACAGCTGAGCGTGCCTTGGGCGAACAGCGCAGCTTGTTGCATAACCGATTGATGCTCGCGGCACAGCATGAACCGCTGCCTGCGGTTCGACTGTAGTTTGGGCCCTGCCAGCCGGCTGCTTCGGACGAACGGGGTTCGGCGACATTGATGAAACAATGTACTGACCGCGTCATCGGCAAAATTCTCGCCGGATGGCGCTACGACATCTCTGGCATCGCTCCTGAAATGCGCGGTGACTACGAGGCGCACCTGGCCGAGTGTGAGTTTTGCCGCTCCCGTCAGCGCTTGCATCGCGGCATCGACATTGGCCTCATGGCGCTTGCCTCGATATCCATGTTCGTATTCCTGCTCGCCTATGGAGTGATTCGCCACTTCAAACCCACGCATGCGTTTCTGCTGGAAATTGGCGCACTCGGCGGATTCTTGCTCTCCATGCTGCTGTGGCTGTTGGTCGCCGTCGCAACCCCGGCTCCGCTGGTGGTGAAAGATGTTGCCCTGATCGGCGCTCGCCGCGGACTGGAAAAGCTGCCGGAAGAGATTCGCGACCGCATTCCTGAGGACCTGAAGTTAAAGATCTCGGGGCAGAGCTAGCGACGCGGAGGAAACTCGCACTCCGCCGCAAACCGAAGTCCCTCGGTGGCCAAAGCCTAATGTTAAATGAGAGCCACATACGGCGCTGCTGAAGCCGCGCCCCTTCGAGCTACTGCAAGATGGTCGGGCGGAGTAAAATCTCTGACAGCCATGGCCGACCTTTTTACTCCCGCGCAATCGCCCGCGCAGCAGCGCAACTGGACGCCCATCATTGTTGGCCTGGTCGCGGTGCTGGTCGTCGTTGGGATCATCGTTGCCCTCACTCGCAGCCACGCGCCGACTGCTCCGCAGGTCAATCCTTATGCCGCCAAGCTGCAGCTCTCCAATCCGAAGCTAAGCGCGGCGGAGAATTATGTTGGCGGCACCGTCACCTATCTTGATGTGGACATCACCAACACGGGCGACAAAGCTCTGGTTGGCGCCGACATGCATGCCGTGTTTAAGAACACGATGGACCAGGTGGTCCAGACTGAGACCCTGCCGCTGCACGTGCTGGTGGAAAACCAGATGGGCGGATACCCTGACCTGGTGGACCTGAGCCGCTCGCCGATTGATCCGGGACAGACCAAGACGGTTCGAGTGACCCTGGAGCACATCTCGGCCGACTGGAATCAGAGCTACCCGGCAATTGAGCTGGTGAATCTGAGGCTGAAATAGTGCCCGGCTTGAAACAGGCTGGTAAATCAATCGGTTACGGTGGGACAAGCTACCGCCGCTGCGCTGGTCAGCACTTATATGCCATATAATTGCCTGTGATAGATACCACTATTTGGTAGTCTAGAGACAATCCATAAGTGGTGTTTTAGGGCCTGTGGATGGCCTAGAATCGACGATCAACCTCGGTATGGCACCGGAAGGTCGTTCGAGGAGTTCGCTGCCGCCGGAGAGGCGCGCAGGGGCCCTAGCGTAAGTTTCCGCATTTGGGAAATTCGCGGCCCTTCCAAACTGGCAAGTGGATGGCCTCTGACTTACTTCTTTGCAGTTGAACTATCAACTGGAAAGTCGGATTTATTTTTGCCAAGCCAGCTACGCATCCCAAAAAAATTGTCCGGGGTACGATAGAATTCCGGTCGATCCCCACCCCGCCTCGGATTTCTCGGCTTCGGCTTGAGACGCGCCCGCTCTAACTTACCCTCTTTCCATTCCACCGCGCAAAACTCCAAGTTATTGTCAGGACGACTGCGGTACCCAAGGGACTTCCACACATCACCATACGGCTTTTTTGAGTGCTTATATTCCTGCTTCCGCTTGTCGCCTATGTCCCTGATGAGGTCGAACTGGTGACACGGCTCTCCGCGCTCCGTCAGATACTCTATGATGTCTAGCATTGGAGGAGTGGGTTCCGTGGTGGGAACATCTTCCTCCTCCGTCTCGTCGCCAAGAGCCTCAAGCACGGCGCGCACTCGCGCCAGTTCCCTGAGCAACTCCTCTTCTAAGAGTCGATACTCGACCCTAGTTTTTTCGTGGGTCTCGTTCCGGGCTATCTCATTGTGCATTCAGTCATCCGGCCAAAGCGGTATGGCAGTCTCTGATTGATAAGCTCTAAAATGTATTCCGTGGAATCCAATGCTTCCTCGTAGCTCTCAAGGAACTGTCGTAACGTGCATGGTGATCTCTTCGCTATCAGGTCGTGGGGCCAGTCAGTGCCAGGGGCGGCTGTGTCTCTAAGGTCTTCCACAATCCCTCGTTCACTCTCAGGCGACAGTTGTACATCAATACCCGAGGTAAGAACAATGCCGAAACGTGGGATCATCCTTGCTCCCTTCGTCTGCTGTTTTCTGATTGCCGGAGCGCTGTGTGCGCAGGAAAAATCCAAGGCCAAAACGCAAACTGCAATCACCGGAACCACCACCATCACTTCCTTCGACAAAGATCACACTGTCGTGGGATGGCTAGAGGTCATTCCGTTCGAAAGCAAAATCTTCCACAACACGCGCATGCTGCGGGTGCTGGTGCCGGCGAATTACTTTTCGCCGCATAATGCGCACCGCAGTTATCCCGTGCTCTACATGCAGGACGGCCAAAATCTCTTCGACGAGGCGACCAGCAATGCCGGCGAGTGGCACGTGGATGAGACGGTGGAACACTTGGTGGGCAGCTTCAAGATTCCACCGATGTTCGTTGTGGGCATCGACTACGCCGGAGCGAAACGGAGTTCCGAGTACTTGCCGTATCCGAATCCCCACAGCCAGGAACCCGCCGCCCGTGACGCAAACGAAGTTCACGGCAAGGATTATGTGAGGTTCCTGCTCACCGAGGTCATGCCCTTCATCGAGAAGAAGTATCGCGTCTCGCGCGGCACAGCCAACACCGGCATAGGCGGCTCGTCCTACGGCGGCGACATTTCGCTCTACACCATGCTCGAACATCCCGGCGTGTTTGGCCATGTGCTGGTCGAGAGCCCGGTGCTGTGGATCGGCGACGACCAACTGATCAAGGACTGCGAGAAGGCAAAGCACCTTCCGCCGAAGATGTATCTCGGCATCGGCACCAGCGAGACCACCGATCAGCAACCGAGTGACGAGATCGTAAAGAGCGTAGAAGCGTTGGAGCAGGTGCTGCGCAAGAAAGGCATGGGGCCGGCTCGCCTCAAGGTGGTTGTGGAACAGAACGCAGTCCACAATGAAGGAGCATGGTCGCGGCGTCTGCCGGAGGCGTTGTTGTTCCTGTATGGCAAGTAGCAATTAGCGACTAGCAATTAGCGATTAGCAACTAGCAACTCGGATTCACAACTGGCACTTGGTATTTTTTTCTTCAGGAGCCGCGCAGGCCGGTTTGTATCAGGGCATGGCTTCAGCCATGCCGCAAACGGTTAGGAATTATTTGGGCTTTAGCTGTGGTGTGTCAAGAGGTTGTTGACATCGAGACCGGATCGGCTGATGGGTGGTTTTTGGTTGAGGGCGGTGTGGGGTCGATGCCAGTTGTACTGGTGAATCCAAGGAGCCAGGTGACGAAAGCGTTCGGCAGAGTTCTGGTAGAGACGGGCGTAGGCCCACTCACGGATGGCAGTTTGGATGAAGCGCTCGGCCTTGCCATTGGTGCGTGGGGTGTAGATGCGGGTTCGGGTGTGTCTGAGTTGGAGATCGTCGCAGGCTTGTGCGAACCGGGTGGAGCAGAAGCAAGGGCCGTTGTCCGTCATGACGCGACGGACCTGGATGCCGAGGTGGGCGAAGTAGGCCGCGGCTTGGCGGAGGAAGCTGCTGGAGGAAGTCGCTTTTTCATCGGGCAGCAGGGCGGTGAAGGCGATGCGGGAGTGGTCATCGATGGCGACATAAAGAAACTCCCAGCCGGCGCCACGAGTTTCATCCTGGGGATTGCCAGTGAGGCGATGGCCGGGCTTGTGAATGCGGGCCAGCTTCTTGATGTCGATGTGCAGCAGATCGCCAGGAGCGGGAAGTTCGTAGCGCACGATAGGCACGGCCGGTTCCAGCATTCTGATCTTATTCAGCTTGAACCGGGTCAGGATGCGGCTCACCGTGGCCCGGCTCAGGCCGGTGGACTGGGCGATGCGAACCCCTGTCCAACGCTCACGTCGCAGCCGCTGCACGCGATCCATCAGTTCTGGGGAAGTAGCACGGGGAGAGCGGTGCGGTCGCGAGCTGCGGTCGCGCAACCCGGCTTGTGTTTCAGTACGGAAGCGATGCACCCACTTGGCGGCACTCTGCCGACTGAGCTTGAACTCGGCCGCGGCCTCCTTCAAGCTCAGTCGGCCCTGGATCACGGTTTCGGCAAGTTCCTCTCGACGATGAATCGTAAGTCGAGCATGATGGTGATAGTCCATTCGGTCCCCTCGGTAGCTGTTGCTTCGCAACTTCAGCTTCCCAGTTCTTGGCCGAATGGACAACAACCTATTGAAACTTCACATTTAGCCGCTGAGGCCCTGTTTGTGCAGGGGCTAAAGCCCTGACCTGTCTGCGCTCAGTTTGGCACGACTGCAAGTCGTGCCCTGATACAAATCACTTCCGGAGAAGAACTGTGAATGCCGGGTATGCGATGCTGAACGCCAGGCGCGATTTGCTGCTTGCTAATTGCTAGCCGCTAGTTGCTAGTTGCTTCCCCGCCGTTGTTAGAATGAATTCTGCATGTCCGACGTCAAGACAACGCGTCTCACGGAGATGGTGAAAGCTGCGGGTTGAGCCAGCAAGCTAAGTCCGGCGGTGCTGGACTCAGTGCTTGGGAAATTAGCCCGGCAACACGATCCCAACGTGCTCATCGGCTTCGAGACCGCCGACGACGCCGGCGTGTATCAACTCACGCCGGAGTTGGCGCTCGTCCAAACGGTCGATTTCTTTACGCCCATTGTTGACGACCCTTTCGTCTTTGGACAGATCGCAGCGACCAACGCGCTCAGCGACGTGTACGCCATGGGCGGGTGGCCGATCAGCGCGCTGGCATTGGTATGCTTCCCCGACGGAGGCGACCTGAAAATACTGGAAGAGATGCTGGCCGGGGGATTATCGAAGATGATCGAGGCGCACTGCGCGTTGATCGGCGGTCACAGCATTCGCGATGAAGAGATCAAGCTTGGCTACGCGGTGACGGGAACGATTCATCCGCAACAGGTGCTGGCCAATACTGGAGCGAAGGCCGGCGACCGACTCATCTTCACCAAGGCGATCGGGACGGGCGTGATCTCGACTGCGATCAAGAAGGGCAAAGCAGAAATTGCCTGGATCCGCGACGCGGTGCGCTCGATGACAACCCTGAACAAGGCCGCCGCCGAGGTGGTGACTTCGTCTCCCGGCTTCGCGGTGCATGGCATGACCGACGTCACCGGCTTTGGCCTGCTCGGTCACGCGCGAGAGATGGCCATCGGCTCGGGAGTAAGCCTGCGACTTTACGCCTCACGCGTGCAATTGCTGGAGGGCGCTCTCGAATGTGTACGCGCCGGCCACGTTCCCGGAGGCCTGAAGGCGAACCGCACCTTTGCCGAGAGTTGCGTTGGGTTTGACGACGCCGTCGCGGAAGAGGTTCGCACACTGCTCTATGATCCGCAGACGGCGGGAGGATTGCTGATCTCGGTGGCGGAAAAAGATGCTGCGCGCTTAGTGACAGCGTTGCGGAATTCAGGAATCGAAGCGGTCGAAATCGCCGAGGTCATTCCCAAGCAAAAGCCGCTGATCACCGTGGCGCTGTAGCCGGCGAACTTGTCGGTGTTTATCCCAGGATAACGAAAACTCACTTACCAACCCGGGCGTGGGCGATTTTGCTCTAGTATGTCGTCGAGGAGCGCCGGATAATTCCTGCGACCACGATCAGACGCTTCTCGAAATATAGGTCGTAGAGGATGCGATAGCTACCCACTCGCCGTCTCCAGGCAGTAGGCTGACCCAGCAGCCGCTTGATATCACCCTGGAAAGGATCCTCCTGCATCGTCAGAAGAGCGGCACTAACGCGGGCCTGGTCTCTTGGTGGCAGCCTTCGGAAGTCTTTTTGCGCGGGGCCGGCGAGTTGGAGACTCCATGTCATGGAAGAATTCGCCTAACGATACAGCATCTCCCCGGCGGAAGGCAGCGCGTCCCCGGCGCAGTGCGGCCAACTCCGCCTTCGTTGGCTGAACGGCGGGATATCTGCTTTCGAAATAGGCGCGAAGCGCCTCGCGGACTAGCTCAGAACGGGTGCGCGATTCCGCCTTCCGAACCGCCTCAAATTGGCGGACCATCGCCGGTGGCAAGGAAACGGTCATGGTTTCAGTGGTTCTCATCAAACACGTCTAAAATTACTTAGTAACACTTGTTATTATGCTATCCATCCTTGGTCCCAAGGTCAAGCTCGATTGACTTTACCCCGTGCGTTCCGCCAGGTAGAAACTAGCGACTGCTATTTCGCCACCAGCTTGGCAATTGCAGCAAGAAACTCGGGCGGAGTTATCCCCTTCACCAGAATCACGTCCGCACTCTCAGCAGCAGGAGGAAGCTGTTGCAATCCGGTGTACAGAATGATCGGGACTTCAGGCTTAAGCCGCTTCATTCTGGAAGCAAGCTGCCCTTCGCTGGGGCTGGGAAGCAATTGGTCGGTAATGACGAGGTCCACAGGATTCAACATAAACAGTCGTAGGGCGGATTCATCGTTGGTTGCGGTCAGGACCGTATAACCGGCGATCGACAGCAGAACTTGACGCAACGCAAGTATGGTGGGTTCATCGTTAACGCATAAGATGACAGTTGGATTAGACAAGTAATTCTCTTTCGTATCTGCCAAGGTTGTCAAAAGATGGACGGTCGAGCGCATGGCTCAGGCATCCGAGGGGCGAGCTAAATTGCTACGCAAAAACCGGCTGCTTACAAACTGCTTGTCTTCAATGATTGATTCCATGGCAGCCACGAGCTCCATGTCCGGCATCGGATTTCACAACATAGCCCCACGCGCCGATACAAAAGGCTTCTTGCACCACTTCGGGACAAAGGTTCTCGCTTAAGAACAAAATTTTCGAACCCGGAGCGATCTCATGGATTTGGCGAGCGGCTTCGATTCCATTCTGGACCAGCAGCCTCGGATGATTCTGCAGCCCCAGCCACGGCCCCCTCCAAACGGTCAGACCAACCGCCTGGCCCCTCCCAGATCATGCCATGCGTCCGATCAGTGCGGCAGAATCCGTACCTGCAGATCAGGGTCCACTGGATGTCTAGACCGGCCGCCGGTCGCGGTGCGGAAATTCGGCCGGCGACGGATATGACGCTAAACGTGAGCTGGTGCGCTCATGGCTCCGGATGCGGGTATGCGTACATGGACGGGTCACCGAACGACACGATGCTCGGTCCGCATCCGGCTCAGGAGTAGGAGCATAGCGCTGAGCGTCCCCCATACTTAGGCAGATGGATCCAGGTGAACGGCTGGGACACTCGGCGAGCAGGCGGTTCGCCGGGCAAATAGAGTCGATAGCGCAGGGAGTTGCGCAGCGCGTGATCGACCTCGTCGTCGAGTCGCTCAATATGAACGCGCTGCTCGCCCGGATTGACCTGAACGCCTTGCTGGCGCGGGTGGACCTGAACGAGGAACTCAGCCGGGTGGACCTGAACCAGGTTCTCGACCGGGTGGACCTGAATGAGCTCATGGCGCGGGTTGACATCAACGAGATCGTTGACCGCATCGATATCGAGGCGTTGGTGAAGAACACCGATCTCGGCGCCCTGTTGGCCAGCTCCTCCAGCACGATCGTCACCGAGGCCGTCGACCTGGACGAAGTCACGCTGTCAGCATGGACGACACCATCGCACGCTGGGTGAGTCGGCTTCGGCGTAACCACACCAGTCGAGTTGGCCCGCCAGAGTCGCTGAACGCCCAGGAGGAGCGATGACCGGGCCGCCGACGCCGGCCGCCGGCACCCATGACCCGCACGGCGGCACGCCACCACCCGCGCCGCTCGACGCCCCGCAAGACCGGCGCGGCGACCACGCCGGGTTCGCCTCGCGTTTCATCGCATTCGTAGTCGACTGTGTACTGAGCATCGCGGTGTTCGAACTTGTCCTCGCCGCCAGCTCGTTCGCCGCCACCGTCCTAACCGGAACCTCCATCCCCTGGCACAGGGGTGATACGTGGGTGGCGCTCGCCTTCTTCGTCTGGCAGTTCGTGTACTACGCCTACTCCTGGACGACGAGCGGTAAGACGCCCGGCATGATGATCCTCGGTGTGCAGGTCGTGGGCCAAGACGGCAGCATGTGGGAGCCCGGCGCGGGCTCGTGCGAACGCTGGCGTTTCCGCGACCTTCCTCCTGCTGGGGCTGGGCTTCCTTGGCATCTCGCTCGGGCATGATCGTCGCGCGCTGCACGACGTCATCGCCGGTACCGCAGTTGTCTACGCCTGGGACGCGGGGGGAGGCGCGGCTTCGGTCCCTCGCCCGCGAGCGCGGCGTTCGGCGGCCCGAGTCCCCGCCTGTGATCGGGCCGCATCCGTGAAGCGTGCGGATGGTTGTTACGAAGGCAGCAAAGAGACCTCTTCCATGATTGGGATGGGCCTCCGCCGTGGGAGCCGCCTTTCGGAATCGAGCCTGGGCGACCGCGGTCACTTGGCCATGCGGACGGTGGCGGCGGCTTGGTGATGGTCAGATCGGCTCG
>CAVREJ010000020.1:0-60801 GCA_963720135.1 uncultured Acidobacteriaceae bacterium | reverse complement strand
TTTTTCAATAGCTTACCGACTATCAGTTTGAAATCTGCTGCACAACTGCTGCACAACTGCTGCACACAGGCTTTTTTCCAGCTGTTTCATCGCACTGCTGGCGTCTTCTCGCGCCGTCTTGATGTAAAAGCGCTGCGTAGTACTCACGCTTTCATGGCGCAGAATCGTCTGTATCGTCGTGTCCGGCACCCCGAGCTTTTTCAGATTTGTCGCCAGTCCCCGACGGTACGCGTGCCAACCCTTCCATTCGACATCGTTGGATCGCAAAACCTGTTTGATCACCCGATCCGCGAGATTTTCGAGGTCGAGTGCTCCACCGAGACTGTTCCGGAATACGCTTTCCTCCGCCCGCCCATGACAGGTTGGGAAACACGATGTATAGCGGGACGGCAATGGCCAGAATCAGCATCGCAACTTTGATCATCTTCATGACTGAACTCGATCGATCACACTTGTTTTAGTGCAGCCAGGCGGTTTGCCTCTGGGGATTCGCAATCAGTAAATACGTTCGCGACGTGCTCATCGGAGAGCAGCAATCAGCAGTTTGGCGAACATCGCCGCCCTCAGCCTAACTGTCCTCATACTGGATCGCTACAATGTAATCCGCCGCGAGTCAAGATTTGGACGGCGTGCGGTTCGGCTACTTCATCCTCGAGGCGATCATGGCGTCATTACCATTTCTGGCAATTGTGGATTGCTTAGCTTTCACGGCAACCGCCGTGGAGTGGACCGCCTCTTCCATCTGGTGGAGAGAGGTCAGCAGCGATCTCTTCGAAATGTTGCGCACAATCGGAGTGACCAGCCAGCGAACGGCGACCGGGATGTCCCGGCTTAGTGCTATCGCCTCAAGTTCAACGTAGACTCCATCATCTGTCTGTTCAAACCGGGCAATGGTGTAGAGCCGCCAGATGTAGCCACTTCCTTGGCCCGGTGGAAGGTCCCGCTCATCCGGCCTGCCATATCCCTGAACCTCCTGCAGCCGTGTGCTGTGGCCGATGCTGTACCAACGTTTCGCGTCGACCTGGACGTAGCAGGCTTCGTATTCGCCATCGAGGCCCGTTTCAGCTACTACCTCTTTGTTCACCACCCGCATGGAGTACTTGTCGCAATCTCCGGTCGTGCCGAGGGACTTGGAATCTACAACCGCAGGTTGATAGAAATTCTTGTACTGGTCATAACTTCGAGCCGCAGACAAAACATCTTCAAGCCTGGCATTTGGGATGAAAGCCGCCCCGATCCAGTCGTGGATTAAGCCGGAAGGCACAGGCTTCGGGTTTCGCTGACCGACTGAAGACACCAGAATCTCTCCGTCACGAACCCGCTGGATGCGGTCAGGTGATTCGTCAACCCAGAGGAAAGTTCTGTGCATACGGTCGCGCATCTGCAGATTAGCGCTATCGACATAGGCGTCCCAAGTTCGCAGGGTCTCTTGTTTCAACTCGGCCGCGTGGGACGCAACCGGAGAAATGACAAAACTTGCGCACATGATGACAGTTGTGAGTTCACGGTAAATGCGTAACATGACAAGCTCACCTGACATTGAGAATCTGCGGTCACCCTAAAATCAGACACACCTCAGTGCTTAGTCATAGGTCGATTCGTTGCATACGGCCGCCGGCCCGATCTCTTGTTCAGCCTGCGTCGCGGTTCACACGGTAGGTTTGCCGCGCGCCTACGAGGAGAGCTTCAAGCCGCTTCTGAATTCGGAGGCACTCCTCCAGCGTCACCGAAGCTAGTACTGTGCGGACAAATTTCCGCTCGCAACGTTGCGAGCAGAAGAGATTCTGGTATTCGGCGGTGGAGCTTCGCGCATTTCTATAGTTTCGACAGTGAAAGCACAATCCAGGTGTCGGTGCGACGAATGCCGCTTCGGCCAACATGACACCGATCTCGATCAGCATCGAGGCGGTCGATTTGTTTGGAAAACCGTCTAGCCGCGACCTGGAAAATTTGAATTTGTTAAATCTGAGGGGTATATGCTTGCATTGACCGGCTGACATTCGGCACCATCCTTCGAGCCTTTTCAGTGCACTTCAGATGCCAGAGCAGCAGGTGGACCCGAGCGCCCGATGTAGAAGCAACTTAGTTGTTCGCTGCATATTCACTGAGCCAGACGTGCATAAGTGGACAGAGCATTGTCGATAGGCACACACACAGCAGGCGCAATCGCGAGGCGTATACTTTCCGCGACTTCAGAGATTGTTGCAATGCGAGCCAGTTAGCACATGCTCGTGGGTTGACACTGCAGGCCGAGCGATGGCCTCTCACCCCGCCAACTAAACTCCACGACTGTAGGCAATTTGTCCTCGGGAACCACCCGATGAAACAACGGCAGAGCTTCCAGCCCTGATTAGGAGTGGTTCTCGAAGTGCATTACTAAACAGCGCAACGAGCGCGAGTTGCAGAGGGGCATTCCAGGAATGCAACCCGTGCCGGGAAGGAAGAGTTATGTGGATGAGGCCATGTCCATTGTGTAAATCGCTTCTGAAGAAACTTCACCTCTATGATTTCCTGCGTTGCCAGTGCGGCTGGGAGTGGAAGTAAGGAGTACGTCATGTCGTTGTCAGAACAATCCGTATGGCGGCACGCCAACCAACACAGCGCCGATTCAGCTTGCGCACACTGTGAGGGTATCGTCTCTCACGAAGCATGGTGCAGCTCGAAAAATGCCAGGGTTCGATACGCGTTCGAGGTGGCCTTGCACCCCGATCACCTGACGACTCGCCGTCAAGGGTTCGCTTACGCCGCGCCGAGCGCGCCCTTGACCGCTCCGGGCCGCTCTGCAAGACCGCCGCTAGGAAGAAAAGAAAAAAAGAGATCAGAAAGGCAAACAGAACTTGACACCGGCCGGCCTTCTCATGGAAGGCCATCTCACACGTAATCAGCACCTGCGCTGGCGGGACACCTACACCGCCCACTTGGCGCTGTCGCAAATCAGGCAATTCGCCAGTCTGACACGTTGGTTCCGGGTCACAAGCGATCCAAAAACCGACAAGCTCCTCAAAAGGTACACTGTCTGCCATGAAGTCGGTGATTGTCGGCACGGCGGGCCACATTGACCACGGCAAGAGCGCGCTGGTTCGCGCCCTTACCGGCATTGATCCCGACCGCCTGGAAGAGGAGAAACGCCGCGGCATCACCATCGACCTTGGCTTCGCCAACCTCGACCTGAAGAGTCCTGCCGGGGAGGCGATCCGCATTGGTCTGGTCGACGTCCCCGGCCATGAACGCTTTGTGCGCAACATGCTGGCCGGAGTGGGCGGCATCGATTTGGTGCTGCTGGTGGTCGCAGCCGACGAATCCGTCAAGCCGCAGACGCGCGAACACTTCGAAATCTGCCGACTGCTTTCGGTGCAGCGCGGGATTACTGTTCTGACCAAGTCCGACCTGGTCGATGCGGAAACTCTCGAAGTTGTGACCATGGAAGTGGCGGAGTTCCTCGCGGGCTCGTTCCTCGATCCGGCAACTTCGCCGATCATCCCCGTCAGCTCCAAGACGGGCGCGGGACTCGACCAGCTGAAGCGCGAACTGGCGCGGCTGGCCGCCGAGGTTCCAGCCAAAGATTCCGGCGCCGTGTTCCGCCTGCCGATCGATCGCGTATTCACCATGAAGGGCTTTGGAACCGTGGTCACAGGAACGCTGGTTTCGGGCACGGTCCACAAAGAGCAGGAGGTCGAAGTCCACCCCACGGGTAAGCGGCTGCGGGTGCGCGGAGTGCAGGTGCACGGCCGCGCCGCCGAGGAAGCCATCGCCGGACAGCGCACAGCGTTGAACCTGGCAGGCGTCGAGACGACGAACTGGCGCGCGGCATGATGCTGACGCCGCCGGAAATGTTCCATCCGGTGACGCGGCTTGGTGTGCAGCTCGATCTTCTGTCTTTGGCCAACCCATCTGAGGCAGTACGCTCGCGTCCATCTGCACGCCTTCGCGGCGGAGGCCATCGCGCGCGTGACGCTATTGGATGCGAAGCAGCTTCTGCCCGGCAAGTCGGCATTCGCACGCCTGAAGCTCGACCGCCCGCTTTTATTGTTTCCCGGGGACCGATTCATCCTGCGGCAGTACTCTCCGGTGATCACGATTGGCGGTGGACGCGTGCTCGATGCCGGCGACCCGCCCATACGTATCGCGCGCGATCAGGCACTACCGTTTCTTGAAGCCATTGCCAGCGCCAGTCCCAAGGAAGCGTTGCTGGCGCGGGTAAACCGGCGTTGGATTTTTGGCCTTACCGTCGCCGAAGCGGTGGCGGAAACGGGATGGCTCGCTGTGCGCGTACAGCAGCTCGCGGCAGAGTTGAAACAGGCATCATTGATCGCCATCTTCGGTCACGTACTCATCACCGCGCATTGGCTGGAGCGAGTGCGCCAGGACATCCTTTCGATTGCCGCTCAGTTCCACGACGCCAATCCTCTGCTGCCGGGAATCAACAAGGAAGAACTTCGCGCGAGCAGGTGGGGACATGCCGAGCTATTCGATGGAGTCGTCAGTCTTCACTGCTGCGCGAGAAAAAGCTGGAAGCAAATGGAGAGCTGCTTGCATCTTCCCGGTCGAGGCGTCGTGCTGCGCGACGAAGAGGCGGAATCGAAGTCGCAGATCGAGCAAGGCGTTCGCCAAAGCGGGCTTGCAGGTCCCGGCGCTTAAGGAAGTCCTGGCCTCGCTGCCAGTGGACAAGGTGCGCGCGCAGAAGATTGTTACGCTGCTGCTGCGCGATCGTGTGCTAGTCAAGCTTTCCGATGACCTGGTGTTTCATCGCGACGCGCTCGAGACGCTGCGGCGTCAGATTGCTGCGCAAAAAGCGAAAACACCCAAGCTGAACGTGGGCAACTTCAAAGACCTGTTCGGGGTCACGCGCAAGTACGCAATACCGCTGCTGGAATATCTCGACCGCGAACGGGTGACGCGGAGGGTTGGGAACGAACGGGTGATCCTCTAAGGCACTGCCACCCAGTGGCGAGGCGCTTCTGGACGCCCGGCCTGAAGGCTGACTCTACCGGATTCGGCTGAACGAGTGTCCAAATTTCGGAATTTGCGTTTACTTGACCCAAGAGCGCATTTTGGGTGCCGGACGACCTAGAGGGTGTCCGAGGTATAGAACGCCTCACAGCGGCCCTCTAATGGCCAGGAAATGGCACTTTATTATGGAGTCATGATAGCCAAATAGTGGTCTGCTAAGACGACACTCAGGTGCCGATTACGGAAATCGGTTGTTTGTTATTTGCAATCAAGCAGTTACAAGAAAATCGTCGCGTCGAGCCACCGCCGGACTGAATGAGTGCACTCCTTGTGGATTCGGCTCTCTGTGCTAACCGGAAACACATCGTTACCTGATAAAATCGGGAGTACGATCCACCATAAAGCATGAATTACAACAAGTTGAAGTCTTCCACCCAACTCTTATTCTGTATTTTCTGTATTTGCGGTTTCTTTTCGAGCTCTGCGGTTGCCCAGCATGCATTCCCAGCAGGACTGGCAATGCCCGCAGCGGCGTCGGCGCCCATCGAAGTGGGAGAAACGCAGGCATTTGCCCTCATTGACGTGGGAGGACCCGGTGGCGAGCCGCAGGAGTCAGACCGGCAAGCTCAGGGAAGCATCAGTGGAACCGTTGTCGATCAGGCTGGAGCCGTCGTCGTTGGCGCGAACGTGGGACTTACCCTTAAGGATCAAGCCCAGAAACAGGATGTGTTGTCGGGCGACAATGGGCAGTTTTCCTTTTCCAATCTTGCTCCTGGGCCCTTTCCAGATCACGGTTAGCGCCCCCGGGTTTGAAACCAAATTGGTTTCCGGAATTGTGAACCCGGGCCAGGCTTTTTTTCTTCCCGCGACCGTGCTTACTGTCGCCGCCACCTCTACGGATGTGAACGTCGCACTCTCGGAAGCCGAAATTGCTCAGGAAGAGGTTAAAGAGCAGGAGAAGCAACGCGTACTTGGCATCTTCCCGAACTTTTACACCACCTATGTACCCGATCCCGCGCCTTTGGCCCCAAAGCAGAAGTTCTCGCTGGCCTGGAAATCGGTTACTGACCCTATCAGCATTGTCGGTGTCGGATTTCTGGCCGGTATTTATCAAGCGAGTGATGAGTTAGGCGGATACGGGCAGGGTGCGGCAGGCTACGGCAGGCGTTTCGGCGCGCTTTACGGCGACGTCTTTTTTGGCACGTTTATCGACAGCGCGATTCTGCCATCGTTGCTGAAACAGGATCCACGCTACTTCTACAAGGGCACGGGCACGAAGAAGGAGCGATTTTTCTACGCGATCCGCAACGCGGTGATCTGCAAGGGAGACAACAAGAAGTGGCAGGTGAATTACTCGACAATTATCGGCAGCTTTGCCACGGCCGGGCTCTCCTATACGTACTATCCAGCCAGCGATCGCAGTGGGACTTTGCTGGTGGAGACTGCGCTGATCAGAATTGCCGAAGGCAGCGTTGCCGGTATTTTCCAGGAATTTGTCATTCCGCATCTAACGCCGCGTCTGAAGAGCCACCCAGCGCCGCAGCCGTAATGCATGTGGGACGAAAAGCCGTTTGGTGGTGGCAGATATCTGGAGCTGCGAATAGCAGGGGCGGGTAGGGCACCGTCAAGATGGTTGGGTAGGCCACCCGGCTTCTGCAATCCCCCATGCTCTCAATGCCCGGGATCAGATCTTCTCTTCCGGAAACTCCAGATCCGCGCCTAGCGGGTCGGTGAAGCGGTTGGTCAGATTCACCAGACCGATCAGCAGATCGAGGTCCACGATCTCCGCCTCCGAGAAATGCAGCTTCAGGCTTTCAATGTCGCCATCAGCAATCGAGTGGGGATCGCGGGTGAGCTTCTCGGCAAAATCCAGCGCGGCTTCTTCTTTCTCGCTGAAATTGCCGTGCTGGCCCTCTTTCAGGTGCTGCCAATCCTCGCGAGAGAGGCCGACGCGCTTCGATCCCGCCAGATGATGCTGCAGGCAGTAGCGGCAGCCGTTGATCATCGAGACCCGGATGTAGACCATCTCGTACAGTCGCCGGTCCAGCGAGCGGCCAACGCTGGCGTAGAACGGCAAAAATGTTTTCAGCACCTCAGGCCGGTGGGCGATGAATTTCTGCACGCTGCCCAGCTTGCCCTTCAGTACCTTTTCGTAAACCTCGCGCACCTCGGGTGAAGCCTGCTCCATTTCAACGTACGACAGTCGCGCCATTCATCGTCTCCTGGTGGTCATTCGTATAATAGACGCAGACTGGTTTCGCCGTCGCGTCGCACTGCCCAAGTCTCAACAATGCCCAAACCCATCCGCATTATCGGCGCCGGACTGGCCGGCTCGGAAGCGGCCTGGCAATGCGCTCGCCGTGGGGTCGCGGTGGAACTCTTCGAGATGCGGCCAGTGCGCTCGACGCCTGCGCATCAGAGCGCGAACTTCGCCGAGCTGGTGTGCTCCAACTCGCTGAAGTCCGACACCGAGAACACTGCGCCCTGGTTGCTGAAAGAGGAAATGCGCCGCGCCGGTTCCTTGCTAATGGACATCGCGCGCCAGACCGCAGTTCCTGCTGGTCACGCGCTCGCCGTCGACCGCGACAATTTTGCCCAGGCGGTGACAGCCGCCATCGAACGCGAACCGCTGATCCGCGTGCGCCGCGAAGAAGTCACCACGATCGACGACCGGGGCGCGATCACCATCGTTGCGACCGGCCCGCTCACTTCAGACGCGCTGACGCGCGAAATCCTTCGCCTCAGCGGCAGCGAGCAACTGTACTTCTACGATTCCATCAGCCCCATCGTCGAGGCCGATTCCATCGACATGTCGCGCGTGTACATGGCCGCGCGCTACGGCAAGGGCACCGCCGATTACATCAATTGCCCGATGACGAAGGAAGAGTACGACCGCTTCCTCGACGCACTGCTGGAGGCGCGCTCGGTTGACGCCAAGGATTGGGAGAAGCTGAACTACTTCGAGAGCTGCCTGCCGATCGAGGAGATCGCGCGGCGTGGACGCGACACTTTGCGCTTCGGGCCGATGAAGCCGGTTGGCTTGCGCGATCCCCGCACCGGGCAGATCCCCTACGCTGTGGTACAGCTTCGTCAGGAAAACCTGCGTGCCGACTCTTACAATCTGGTCGGCTTCCAGAACCACCTCAAGTTCGGCGAGCAGGCGCGGATTCTACGGCTCATTCCCGGACTCGAGAACGCGAAGTTCCTACGCTACGGGCAAATTCACCGCAATACCTACATCAACAGCCCAACGCTGTTACGTGAAACGTTGCAGATGAAGCAGCATCCCAACGTGCTGTTCGCCGGGCAGATCTCCGGCGTAGAGGGCTACGTCGAATCCATCGCGACGGGATTGCTCGCCGGGATGCAAGCCTGCGCACTGGCATTAAACACCGAACCGGCTCCTCCTCCGCGCGCCACTGCGTTTGGCGCGCTGGTGAATTACATCTGCCACGCCGAGGCGAAACATTTCCAGCCCGCGAACATTACTTTCGATCTGTTGCTGCCGCTTGACGAAACCACCCGCCGCCGGGTGCGCGACAAGAAGCAACGCCACGGCATGGTATGCGAGCGGGCGCTGGCGGAATTGCAGGGATGGCTGGATGCGCAGCCCGCAACGGTCGAGAGCATCCACACACCTTCGTTGAACTAATCCGCCATCGCCCGCGTATTACTTCTCAGGCGGCCTCGCGTCCAACTCGCCGGCCATCTTCTCATGGTTCTCCGTGACCTCATCCGCGATGTCTTTCAGACGCTCTGGGCGCACAAGCTACGAACTGCGCTCACCATGTTCGGCATTGCCTGGGGAGTGATCTCCATCGTGCTGATGGTCGCCGCGGGCGAGGGATTGCGCGTGGGCCAGGCCAAAGTCTCACAGGAGTTTGGCCGCGACCTGATGATCATCTTTGCTGGACGCACCAGCATGCAGGCCGGCGGCACGCGCGCCGGACGGCGGATCGAGTTCGAAGATACCGACGTCGATACGCTGACGCAGGACAGTCCAGACTGCCAATGGATCCTACCGGAGGTCGGCCAGAGCGATGTCCGCATCCACAGCAACTTCAACGCCAGCGCTCAGGAGGTCACTGGTTCCTATCCGGCGTTCGCCGACATTCGCAGTGTGACCGTTGGCGAGGGACGTTTCTACGACTGGAACGATGTTGCGGCGGAACGGCGGGTTGCGTTTCTCGGCACGGAGGTCAAGAAGCAGTTGTTCGCGGGGCGGAATGCCATCGGCGAAACCATTTACCTGGACGACATTCCTTACAAAGTTATCGGGGTGATGAAGGCCAAGGACCAGGACAGCAGCTACGACGGCTTCGATGTGAACAAGATTTTCATTCCCTATCCCGCCATGCACAATGACTTTCCCAACAAGCCTCCAGCCAAACCTCACGGGCTCGACCGCCTTCTGGTACAGCCCAAGTCAGTGGCGCAGCACGAATCTTGCAAAGGCGAGGTGCTGGCTTCGCTCGGCCGAATCCATAATTTCGATCCCCGCGACAAGGAAGCCGCCAACGTATGGGACACCATCGAAGAGGCCCAGGCCTTCCAGACCATGACCGACGGCATGAAGTACTTCCTGGGGGCGGTGGGGCTCACCACACTTTTCCTCGGCGGCCTCGGCGTGATGAACGTAATGCTGGTGGCGGTGCGTGAGCGCACGCGCGAGATCGGCGTGCGCAAGGCGGTCGGTGCGCAATCGCACAACATCATGATGCAGTTCTTCGTCGAGACCATGATCGTGGTGTTCGTGAGCGGAGGGCTCGGCATGGGAATCTCCTTTGGCTTTTGCCGGTTGTTTAACCTGTTGCCCATGCCACAGTACTTTGCTGGACTGCTGCCAACGTGGCAATCGGGACTGCTGTCAATCGGATTGCTGGGGCTGATTGCCGTTCTGGCGGCAATGTATCCAGCGCGGCAGGCGGCCTCCATCGATCCCATCGAGGCTCTGCGTTATGAGGCGGGTGGCTGATGCTCAGCATGATGAAGGAGATTATCGGGGAATCATGGACGGCGCTGGCGCGAAGCCGCACACGCAGTCTGCTCACCATGCTCGGCATCGTGTGGGGCATTGTCGCGGTCACGCTGCTCATCGCCTATGGCAGCGGCTTTCGCACGGTGCTGGTGAACGCCTTCAACGCCTTCGGCAAGAGCACCGTCATCGCATGGCCGGCGCAGACCAGCGAGCAGCCCGGCGGTCAGCGTGCCGGGAAGAAGGTCAAGTTTGAACTGGCGGACTTGGAAGCGGTTCGCAGTGAAGCCACCATGGTGAAACACGCGTGTCTCGAAACGGTGAAGTGGCTGCCGATTGCCTTTGGCGATCGCTTGGTCAACACCGCGACCCGTGGCGTGTGTCCTGAATACGGTGAAATGCGCAACGAGAACCCGGTCGAGGGGCGCTGGTTGAATTCAAGCGACGAAGTCGAACGCCGCCGCGTAATATTCCTCGGCTATCGAGTGAAGGACCAGCTTTTCAGCGGGCGCAACGCTATCGGAGAAACGGTCGAGGTCGCTGGCGTGCGCTTCACGGTGGTCGGAGTGATGGACCGCAAGCTGCAACTCTCCAACTATTTCACCAGCGACGACCGCTCGGTGTTCATTCCGTTCTCGGCGGCAGGCGACCTGTGGGACACGCGTTACGCGCAGGTGATGGTGTTCACGCCGGTGGCGCCGCAGTTCGAGAAGGCAGCCAAGGCCCAGGTGCTGGCGGCCATTGCGGAGCGGCAGGGATTTTCCACCACCGATGACAAAGCCATCCAGATGTTCGGGCGCGAGGAGTTTCGCCCGATCATCGACGGGCTGACTATCGGATTGCAGGTACTGCTGATGTTTATCGGCGCGCTCACCCTCGGCATTGGCGGAGTTGGCGTGATGAACATCATGCTGGTGTCGGTGGATGAACGCATCCGCGAGATCGGGCTGCGGCGGGCACTGGGCGCGCGCAAGTGGCACATCCGCTTTCAATTTCTCGCCGAGACCATGCTGCTGATGCTGCTAGGTGGCGTCATCGGGATCGCGCTGTCGTATGTCCTCTCGGCCGTGATTCCCACGCTTCCCATGCTAGGCCCACTGTTCGAAGACACCTCGGGCAAGGGCGACATCCACCTGCGTGTCTCGGCGATGGCGGTGATGGGATCGGCGATTGTGCTGCTGGTGGTTGGCGTGCTGAGTGGCATGGTGCCGGCGCTGCGCGCGTCGAAGCTGGATCCGGTGGAAGCGTTGCGGTACGAGTAGGGCTACGGGACGGAATTGTCAGCGGGTTGGCCTAAGTGTCGATTTCGTCCGGAAGCTGCAGGGCAATTCCGTTCAGAACGATTGGCTGTATGCCCTGTAGGTCGGCGACCTTGTTCGCTAGTCCTTCCAGATCTTCAATTGCTATGAAACGACAATAATCGCTCAGGCCGATCTTTCTGAATGTCGGCCTACTCAACTCCGCAAGGAATTTGTTTTGTCTATCTTTTGGCGCAATGATAAACAGGTTGATCTTCAGAGCAGGCACCACTGCGAGTAGGTCGGACATTCGCAAAAGCCCAGAATAGATTGAGGTGGTTGTTTCAACCTCAAAAGCGCAGACGGGTGCTCCCTGCTGAATCCATATCACGTCGATAAGCGAAATTCTGGAAATCGCATCTTCATTCAATCCAAGATTTGGCAATTTCTGTAGGCACCCATCGCTCAGAGCTTTTCCTTTGTATTGCTTGCTCTTATCGTTGGAGGCGATCCAAACCGAACAGCCCGTGATTTTACCCAGACGTTTCAGAGTGTCTTGGGTTCTGTGATGGGCTGATGCCTCTTTGGATGTCGGCTGCTCTTCGAGGACGCCAGGAACCTCGGGGACTACCCTCGCCTTAACTTCTCTTGCGACGGCGACCTGTTTTGGAGCCTTCTTCGTCCGCTCTTTAGCCTTGGACTTACGCCGCGCCTCTGCTTCCTCAAGTTCGCTGGCGAGATGTTCCTTAAAATACTCGACACTGTTGGGCGCAGCTTTAATGGCAGAAACAAGCTTCTCGGCAACATCGCCTTCGAGAAGCTGCTGATTTAAGATCCCCCAACCATAAGTCGGCCCCCACACAGACGTAAGGACATCTCTAATTTCGCCGAGCAGTAGCGGTCGATCATGAGGTCGCAACAGACTAAGGAATTTAATTGGAATCCGATATGGATAGAGTCCATTGTCCCAAACCCTTTCGTTGCTCTTGAACGGTTTCCCATTGATTTGAGCAAGGGCCGCAAGGCTTTTGTTGACCGTCAACAAAAGATAGTCGCCCTGTTCCCAGCCGGGAAACCGGTCCATTTTTGCACCCCACAGCCCGTGCTTAAAACACGTGAGCAATTGGAATTCGTCAATGGAGCTTAGCCGCAGTCTCATGTTTTGGGTGGGCGGGACGCCTTCCCAAGGGTAACGCAAGTGTCAAGGCGCATAAGACACGTTTTGAGGTAAGCTGTCTGAACGACCGCGTTGCAGGCAGAATACCTGGCATGACAAAAAACCTGTCGATTAGAAAACCCCAAACAAAACAGGTCGTGCCAGTACTCGATCCGGTATCTCGCGCGATTGCCAATGCCCCTGTAGATGATGAACCCGAGACCGAGGAAGAGCATAAGGCGGTCGCTGAATCGAAAGCCTGGTTTGACCAGTGCAGGGGTCAGGAAATCGCGCACGAAGCGATACTCGCAGATTTCGGAATCACGCTCGCCGATTTAACATAAACCCAATACTCAGAAGCCAGAAGTCATCTGCGCCCCTCATTCTTTGCCCGGTTCTTGATCCAGATTGGCGTGCCTACAAAGCCGAATGCCGCACGAATCTGGTTTTCCAGAAATCGCTGATACGAGAAGTGCAACTTCACCGCGCGGTCGGTGAACAGGATGAACGTAGGCGGCGACACGCCGGCCTGCGTCATGTAAAGAATCTTGACCCGCTTGGCGATCGGCACTGAAGCCCGCTCAAAATCAATCTTGGCAAGGAAGCGGTTCATCTCGCCGGTACCGATCCGTTTGCGCCGCTCGCGCGCTACCAGTTCGAGAGTGGAAAAAACCTTGTCAAGATTGCGGCCCGTCGTCGCCGAAACGAATAACACCGGAGCGTAGGACAGGAATTTCAGATGCCGCCGGACTTGTTCCTCGTAGACGCTGCGGTCTGCGGGAGGCTTGCCATCGGTCCGCTTATCCGTGACGAGATCCCATTTATTGATGACGATGATCACCGACCGCCCGCTCTCATGCGCGTAGCCGGCGATGGTCGCGTCGCTGGCGGTGACGCCTTCAACAGCATCGATTAACATCAGCGCGACGTCGGCGCCTTCCAGATGCTTGCGCGCCATCACCACCGACAGCTTCTCGGCCATCAGTTCAGTCTTACCCTTGCGACGAATCCCGGCGGTGTCGATAAACCGATACTCGAGTCCGTCTCGCTCGATCAGTTCGTCCACGGCATCGCGGGTTGTGCCGGCGATCGGCGAAACAATTGCACGCGAACTTCCAGTCAGTGCATTCAGCAGAGTGGATTTGCCAACATTCGGCCGGCCGATGATCGCGACGCGGGTTTCACGGGGAAGCTCAGCTTCCGGTTCTTCTGTCATCTCGACCGAAGTGAGGTGGCCGTCGGCGGCCGAACGATGCGGAGAGACCTGCTGCTCTGAGGTTGTCGCCTCTGTCGCCCGCTCCGGCATCACGCTCAGCACATGCTCCAGCAATTCGGCAATGCCGTTGCCGTTTTCCGCAGAGATGGGGAACAGCTCTTTAATTCCAAGCCGGCGAAATTCTTCGGCGTAGGGTTCGAGTTGTGGCGTGTCGGCCTTATTCACGGCCAGCAGCAGAGGCTTGCCGGTGCGCAGCAGCAGACGTGCAAGATCAATGTCAGGAGACGCCAACTCCGTCCTTCCATCGACCACCAGAACGATCACGTCGGCTTCTTCCAGCGCCACTCGTGCCTGGCGAAAGATCTCCGCCGGAATGAGCGCCTGATCGTCGGGAATGATGCCACCGGTATCGACCACGCGGAACTTCTTGCCCACCCATTCGACATCCCCATAGATGCGATCGCGGGTGATGCCGGGCTCGTCGCCGACGATGGCACGGCGCGACCCCACCAGGCGATTGAACAGCGTGGACTTGCCGACATTAGGACGACCGACAATCGCCAGCGTGCCGACGGAAGCGGGTTCGCCTTGTTCGGCGGTCCGGCTGGACTCAAATTGCATGCGACGATTCACTAAGACTCTTTCCGCGGCGAGGGCCCCAAACAGCGATTGCCCCTTGCGGCTATTATAGGGACAAGACTCCTCGCGTCGTGTCCTCCAAACCCCAATCCGCCGCCCTGGCCGCACGTTTGCCGTCGCTGTATCAGTTCTTTGGTCCGGGCGGCGTGCTCGCGCGCACTCATCCCGCGTATGAGTTTCGCCGCGGACAGCTTCAGATGGCCGAGGCTGTCGAGCAAGCGCTGACGGAGCGCCGGCACTTGATCGTCGAGGCGGGTACAGGTACCGGCAAGACGCTGGCATATCTGCTGCCGGTGATTCGCTCGGGCAAGCGCGTCATCATTTCCACTGGCACCAAGACCTTGCAGGAGCAGCTCTTCTTCAAAGACGTTCCGTTCCTGCGCGAGCATCTCGGCGAGCTGCGCGTCTGCTACATGAAGGGCCGGGGCAATTATTTATGCCGCAAGAAGCTCTACGACCTTACCGAGCAGCCGGTGTTGAACGGGCTGGAAGAGATCAACCAGTTTCGCATCATCAGTGACTGGGAGAAGACCACCGAAACCGGCGACCGCGCGGAGCTGGCCGACTTGCCGGAGAACAGCCATCTGTGGCCCAAGCTCGACGCGCGCACCGATCGCTGCATCGGGTCGCAGTGCCAGCAGTTTGACCGCTGCTTCATCACCGAAATGCGCCGCCGTGCCGCCGAGAGCGACATCATCATTGTCAACCATCATCTGTTCTGCGCGGACCTGGCCATCAAAGCCGCCAAAGATCACGCGCCCGATGCGGGGGTTTTGCCTGACGCCGGCATCGTTGTCTTCGATGAAGCGCACGAGCTGGAGGACGTCGCCACCAACTACTTCGGAGTCACCGTCTCGAATCTTCGGGTGGACGAATTGCTTCGCGATGTCGAACACACTCTCCGGCGGGTGGATGTGCCCATTACGGAAGTTATGCCGGCGTGCGGCCAGGTGCGCGACCATTCGCAACTCTTCTTCTCGTTGCTGCCGCCGGGCGAGGGCCGTTTCGCGTTCGAGAACCGCCCAGAGTTTCTGGAAGAAAATGGCGATGAGTATCTTGGCCTGCAGAATGCACTGCTGCACCTCTACACCGAACTGCAAGCCATTACCAACAAGCCCGACGAGGTGCACGCACTGGCTCGCCGCGTAGAAGAGTTGCGCGTGAATTTGGGATTCATCCTGGAGGCCGAGCAACGCAACATCGTTTTCTGGATCGACCGTCGCACCGGACGCGGCCCCCAGCACAATGTATTTCTGCAAGCCACCCCCATCACCGTCTCGGACATCCTGCGAACCACATTGTTTGAGCCGCTGGAGTCGGCGGTGCTCACCTCGGCAACACTGGCGGTCGCGGGAGGCTTCGAGTACATCCGCAACCGCATCGGCATCGAACACGCCCGCGAATTAGTGGTGCAGTCGCACTTCGACTATGAGAGCCAGGCACTGCTGTATGTACCGCCCGACCTGCCGGACCCGCGCGAGGCGCACTTCGTGGAGCGTGCGTCGCAACGCGTCAAGCAACTGCTGGAGATCACGTGCGGGCGCGCGTTCTGCTTGTTCACCAGCTACGCGCTGATGCACCAGCTCTACGAACGCTTACTGGGCGATCTGGCATTTCCCATGCTGTTGCAGGGCGATGCGCCGAAGAATGCGCTGCTAGAGGAGTTCCGGCTGACGCCGAATGCCGTGTTGTTTGCGACCTCGTCGTTCTGGCAAGGGGTTGACGTGCAAGGCGAGCAGCTCAGTTGCGTCATCATTGACAAGCTGCCATTCGCCGTACCGAATGATCCCGTGGTAGCCGCGCGAATCAGGGCCATTGATGAAGAGGGCGGGAACGCCTTCTTTCAGTACCAGGTGCCCAGCGCCGCGCTTGCGCTGAAACAAGGGTTCGGCAGGCTGATTCGTTCGCTGCACGATCGCGGCCTGCTGTGCCTGCTCGACAATCGCATCCTGAGAAAGCAGTACGGGCGCGTGTTTCTCGACAGCCTGCCGAAGTATGGGAGGACGACGGATGTGAAGGTGGTGGAGAGATTCTTTGGCCTGGACGGGGCAGTCGAGAAATAGGTCTGTCGGCCCTGAAGGGGCTTGGTCTCCTAGGTCACGGCGACCCAGCGTTTCCGCGCTGGGCTAATTGCTTTCGCCTCTGCGAGGCTCGCGAGTCTGCCAGCAACCTACATCTAACCCGCTTTGCCTCACGAGGACACCGACATGAAGTTTGCGTCGAGGGCTCAGAAACCTTGCTGTTTCACCCGGTCTCTTCGCAGGTTGAATTACGCCAGGGTACCTCGGGCAAGCTGGATCCTAGCCTCGCAGAGGCGAAAGTAGTTAGCCCGGCGCGGAAGCGCTGGGAAAGGGGACAAGTTCATCCCGAGCCCCTTCCGGGGCGACACCTCGCACCGTGATGCTCATCACGGGATTAGCCATCGGAAGAGCCTACGATTTCCAGGCATGGCGCACAGCTACGTCAGTTCCGTCTTTCATGTCGTCTTCAGCACAAAGGAGAGAGCGCAACTCATTTGTGCTGACCTCCAACCAAGATTATGGAACTACCTCGCCGGCATCGCGCGTAACTACGAAATCCACGTACTTGCTGTGGGTGGTATCGCAAACCACGTTCACATACTGATGGTTCTTCCGGCAGATGCGAAATTGTCGGATGCGGTGCGGACACTCAAGGCAAATTCCAGCCGGTGGGTTCGCGAAACAAATCCGCTATTCGGATGGCAGCAGGGCTATGGCGCGTTCAGTGTAAGCGCGCCGCAGTTAGACCGGGTCACGCATTACATCCACAATCAAGCCGCACATCATCTTAGGCATTCATTTGAAGAGGAATTTCTGGCTATGCTGCAGGCGGCAAACATAGGGTTCGAGCGAGATCAGGTTTTCGGCTGGATGTGTTGCCCCTGAAGGGGCTCGGTCTCTTTGCTCTCTCGTTTCCCAAGCTTCCGCGCTGGGCTAATTACTTTCGCCTCTGCGAGGCTTGATTGTCGATGCACTCGTCCCGCAAAACCCTCGTCAAACTTGACCGACCAGAAGCCTCTTGGCGGCTTCGAGAGCAGAGACCGCGGCCTCGCGCGTAACCGTGGGAAAGTCATCGAGGAATTCCGCCAGAGTCTGGCCTCCTTCCAGATAGTCGAGCAGGGCTTGGAACGGGACGCGTGTACCGTGAAAACCGGTGTGCCTCCGAGAATATCAGGATCCTTCACGATGACTTGGTTGACCGGCGGCATGGCCCTATCTTACGTCCAAACACGCTAAAATAGTATCTTCGCTGTAACTCGCCTATCGCACTGTTGCGGCCGGAGCCGGGATCCCCAACGAAGGCCGAATTTCCCTCCGCTGGGGTGGAGAGCCCATGTTTGAAGTCACTGTAGAAGACACCTTTTCCGCGGGGCATTACCTGCGCAATTATCACGGTAAGTGCGAGAAGCCCCACGGACACAATTACCGCGTCCGCGTGACCCTCAGCGGCGAGACCCTGGACCATGCCGGCTTGCTGTTGGACTTCAAAGACCTGAAGGACGTTCTGCGCCCGGTGATGAATTATCTCGACCACCAGATGATGAACGAGTTGGAGCCGTTCACCACCATCAATCCCTCGGCGGAGAACCTCGCTAAGTATTTCTACGACGAGACCAACTCGCGGCTGAAACAGGGCACCAATGGCAGGGTTCGCGTGAAGGATGTCACCATCTGGGAGACGGATACCACCACTGCGCGGTACAGCGAGTAGCTCGGGCCATATGTCGCCCCGTAAGAAACAGCAGATTCCTCGGGGCTGAAGCCCCTCGGAATGACAAAATACGGGTTTTGTAACGGCGTACCTGAAGGTACGCCTTCAAGAACAGTCGAATCTGCTTGTCAGCGGCCTGTCAAACCGGTCGAGGTCAATGCAGCCGCGGTCAGGTTGACATAACACCAGCCATGCAGATTATCGAGATTTACAAATCGCTGCAAGGTGAATCCTCCTACACTGGACTGCCTTGTGTTTTTGTGCGGCTGGCGGGATGCAATCTGCGTTGCACCTGGTGCGACAGCGAATATACCTTCAAGGGTGGCCAGCGCATGACGCTTGAAGAAGTCGAAGCCGAAGTGCACCGTCTCTCGCCGGATGGCGGCCTGGTCGAGATCACCGGCGGCGAACCGCTGTTGCAGGAACGCGACGCGGTGGCGCTGATGGGCCGGTTGCTTCCTCGGTATGTCGTCTTACTCGAGACCAGCGGCGAACGGCCGTTGGACCGCGTTCCCGCCGCGGTGATCAAGATTGTGGACGTAAAATGTCCTGACTCCAGCGAGGGCGACACGTTTCGCATCGAAAACCTTAACGCGCTGGGCCGCCAGGACGAGGTCAAGTTTGTCCTCGCCAGCCGGCAGGATTATGAATTCGCGCGCGACTTCATCCGGCAGCATGAGCTGAATTCGCGGGTTGGTTGCGTCATTTTATCTCCGGCGTTTCGCAAGGACGCGGCCGGAAGCCGCGATGCCTCGCATTGCATGGTTGACCCGCAGCATCTGGCGGAGTGGATGCTGGCCGATGGGCTGCACGCGCGCCTCGGTCTGCAGATTCACAAGTTCATATGGGAGCCCTCGCTGAAAGGGGTGTAACTGGAACTCATCAATTCATCTCATAAATCGTTCTGGGTTGTATCAGGGCACGACTTCGAGTCGTGCCAAACGAAGCGCAGAAAAGATGAGGGCTTTAGCCCTTAGAAAAACAGAGCCCTCAGGGGCTGAAGCCCCAAGAGATTTGCTGGACCCGTTGCGGCACGTCTGAAGACGTGCCCTGACACAGAGCGATATATGAGACGGTTTCTGGGAAGACTTGTCATGACAACTTGCGGGCGATGATGCAGCCTAGCCAAACAACTCGCGTGGTGGTCTCCCTTAGCGGGGGAATGGATTCCTGCGTCTGCGCAGCTCTCGCGGTGCGCGACTTCGGCGCAAAGGAAACCGCCGCGCTTCATATCAGCTACGGGCAGCGCACCGAAGGGCGGGAGCTGGCCGCGTTTCAGGCGATTTGCGACCGGTTGCAGATTCACCAGCGTCTCGCCTTTCGGGACCCGTCCTTTCGCGCGATTGGCGGCTCTGCTCTGACGGACGATTCGATCTCGATTCCCGGTGCTGGCCCGGAGATCGGTCAGCACATCCCCGTCACCTATGTTCCTTTTCGCAACGCGCACTTCCTGTCGGTGGCGGTGAGCTGGGCTGAGGTGCTGGGCGCGACCAGGATCTACCTTGGAGCCGTCGAGCAGGACAGCTCCGGCTATCCCGATTGCCGTCCCGAGTTCTACCAGGCATTCAACGAAGCAATTCGTACGGGCACCAAAGAAGGAAGAATTCGCGTCGAAACGCCATTGATCGCCTTACGAAAGGCCGAGATTGTGACGCTTGGCCTTGAATTGGACGCTCCCTTCGATTTAACTTGGTCATGCTACGGCGCGGAAGACAAAGCCTGCGGCGCTTGCGAGAGTTGCGTGTTACGCCTGAAGGCCTTCGCGGCGGCGGGCGCACTTGATCCTATTTCCTATGCGTCGCAAACCGCGATTCAGGTTCGAAGTTCATAACGCTGGTTGCAGTAAAGCAGTTATCATTCCATTTCATGGGTTGGAGGAAAAATGAAGAAACGTATTTCCCTGATCATATTGCTGACGTTCTTGGTGGGCATCTGCGCGGTCCCGGTGTGGGCGCAGTTCACCGGTACGGTTAAAGGCACTGCCAAGGACGACAACGAAAAGCCGATCGCAGGCGCTACCGTAGAGCTCGACAATCTCGACAACGGAGCGAAAGTCACTCTAAAGACCAACGCCAAGGGTGAGTATTTTTCGATCGGAGTGGCGCCGGGCACGTACAAGTTCAACCTGATCCAGGACGGCAAGGTAATCGACTTTTACGATAAAGTGCCAGTCCAAGCAGGCGCGGAGCGCGAGGTCAATTTCGACCTTGCTAAAGAGAGAAAGCAAGCGGCACAACAGGCCGGCATTACTCCAGAGCAGCAGGCAAAGATTGCGGAGGCCCAGAAGCAGAATGAAACCATCAAGGGCCTGAACGCGCAGTTAGCTCAGGCCAGAGATCTGCAAAAGGCCGGCAACTACGACCAGGCCATTGCCATTTTGCAGCCAGCCACGCAAGCGAATCCCAACCAGGACCTGCTATGGGCAAACCTTGGCGAGGCACAACTCGGCGCCAAGAAATATACCGACGCGGCTGACTCGTATCAAAAGGCGGTTGCCCTCAAGCCCACGTCCGGCCCTTACCACAGTGGACTTGCCGATGCCTACGCTCGATCAGGCCAGACCGATAAAGCCGTACAAGAATGGGCCACCGCCGCTCAGAACGATCCCACCAACGCAGGGTCGTACTACTTTAACGAAGGCGCGGTGCTTACCAACACGGGTAAGGTGGACGAGGCTATCGCTGCCTTTGACAAGGCGCTGCAAGCCGATCCCACACGGGCCGACGCCTATTACTGGAAGGGTGTCGACCTGATGGGCAAAGCCACGACTAAGGGCGACAAGATGGTTGCGCCGCCCGGAACGGCCGAGGCTTTTAATAAGTATCTGGAACTGCAGCCCACGGGCAAGTACGCGGACCCCGCCAAACAGATGCTGGCGAGCATTGGCGCTTCGGTAGAAACCACTTACGGAAAGAGCAAGGCGGCTCCCAAGAAGAAGCCGAATTAGAGACCGGTTTTTTGTGAGGGCGGAAATTCCGGCCTGGGCTAGGAGCCACTTCGCATGGCCGCCGAATACGACGTGTTCCTCAGCCACGCCTGGGCCGATGACGAGCGCCCGCAGCAGATCGCGAACGCTCTCGTCGCAGCTGGCCTGCGGGTTTGGTTCGACGCCACCCAGATCGACGACTTCGTCAGTATCACGCACGCGGTCACTGAAGGACTGGCGAAGTCGAAGGCGCTGCTGGCGTACTATTCGAAGACCTATCCTCTGCGCCGCGCCTGCCAATGGGAGCTGACCGCCGCCTTCCTCGCAGCGCAAACCGAGGGCGACCCGCGACGCCGCGTGCTGGTCATCAATCCTGAGAGCGGCGCCGACCACATCCACCCCATCGAACTGCGCGACGCCAAGTTTCGCAATGCACCCAGCACTGACGCCGAGATGCAGCAACTCGTCCAGGATATCGTCAGGCATGTTGGCCAACTCAGCGGCCCGGCTGGCCGACATTCATCCGCTCACCGCGCCCAACTGGTACGGCATGGCGCCGGTGGGCTCAACCCGCTTCGTCGGACGCCTCAAAGAAATGTGGGAGGTGCACTCGCTGCTGGCCGCAAGCGATGTCACACAGATCACGGGTGCCACAGTCAACATCGGCCAGTTGAGAGGGATGGGCGGCGTGGGCAAGTCGCTGCTGGCGGAAGAGTACGCGCTGCACTTTGGAGCAGCCTATCCCGGCGGCGTCTTCTGGCTGCGCGCCTACGGCAACGATGACGCCAAGCTCCTTGCTCCCACAAGATCACGCTCGAACTCATCCTCCGAAAGTCTGTCCGACTCGTCTCTTAGGCCGGAACAACAATCGAACTTGTCATCTCGAGTTCAAACGGACTCGCCTCTCAGCTCTGAGGCACGGCCGAATTTGTCAACCGCCGATCCGACGGAGTCACCACAAACCAGCCGCGAAGCGGCGACATTTGAGTTAGCCGCGGGCGTAAGCCCGCGGTCCAGTGCGGGAACGACCGAGCCGCTCAGCGGCGACACTCTAGGATCGGAAGCCCGCGAGGCACTGCGCGCCGACCAAATGCGCGCGATGGCCGACCGCCTTGGCATCGACACGCAGGGTCTCACGGCGGAACAAATCCAGGGCGCGCTGTCCCGCAAAATCGCGACCGAAAACAAATCCTGCCTCTGGGTCGTGGACGACGTGCCCAACGGCTTGGACGGCGAGGCACTGCGCCGCTGGTTCGCGCCGCACGCGCTGGCGCGGACGCTCATCACCACCCGCAGCCGCGAGTACGGTTCTCTGGCCAAGGGAATCGACCTTTCCGTTTTGACGCCCGATGAGGCGTATCAACTGCTGACCGCGCGGCGCAAGCCCGCTGGCACGAACGAAGAAGCACAGGCACGCGCCCTGGCCAACGACCTGGGCTATCACGCGCTGGCACTGGACGTGACGGCTTCAGCGCTGATGTCCTCTGTCGCGGCCGAACCGTTCCGCGATTTTCGCGCCAAACTCGCCCGGCCCGACAAAGACGCGCTGGCCCTCGCCGAGACCTTAGCCGACGCGTTGCCCAATGGTCACGAAAAAAGCATCGCGCAAACCATGCTGCGCAGCATACGCGGGCTTGGAGCGGAAGGACTGGACTTTCTGCTCCTGGCGTCGGTGCTGGCAGTGGCGCCGATTCCGGCCTCATTGGTTACCGCAGTCTTCGAGAAAGCTGACAAGCTCAGCCACGAGGACGCGGAGGAGCGCACGAGTCTGGCATTCAAGCAGGTCACATCCGCGTCGCTGGCCGAAAATGCGGGTGAGAATCAGAATGCGCGCTCGGTGCATACGCTGGTGTCACGGGCGGTGCGCTTCCAGGGGAAATCAACACCCGAGCGCACGCAGACTCTGCGAGCGGCGGCAGTTGAGGGGTTGCGGGTGAAGATCGCCAAAGTGGCTACAGACCCGCGAATCCGCGGCGGCGAGTCCGAACTGCACACGGCGCACGCGCGCCAGCTTGTTGCACGGGCCGCGAACGTGAACGAAGGCAATCTGCTCGGCTGGCTCGCCCGGTACGACGATGAAAGAGGGAGTTACGTCTCCGCCCGGCTGCTCCGCACGCATGAGCTTGAATTCCGCAGTCAAGCGCAAGGGGAGGAACATCCTGCCACCCTGACGGCGCGCCTCAATCTGGCAGCTACGCTGCACGCGCAGGGCGACTTGGCGGGCGCGCGCCAGCAATTCGAGCAGGTGCTGGAGGCCAGTCGGCGGCTGCTGGGCGAGGAACATCCCACAACCCTGACGGCGCGGCTCAATCTGGCGGCTACGCTGCACGCGCAGGGCGACTTGGCGGCGCGCGGCACCACCAAGAGCAGGTGCTGGCGGCCCGTCGGCGGCTGCTGGGCGAGGAACATCCCGACACCCTGACGGCGCGCCTCAATCTGGCGCAGACGCTGAAAGCGCAGGGCGACTTGGCGGGCGCGCGGCAGCACGAAGAGCAGGTGCTTGAGGCTTGGCGACGGCTGCTGGGTGAGGAACATCCCGCCACCCTGACGGCGCGCCTTAATCTGGCCGATACGCTGTACGCGCAGGGCAACTTGGCGGGGGCGCGGCAGCAAGAAGAGCAAGTGCTGGAGGCCCGTCGGCGGCTGCTGGGCGAGGAACATCCCGCCACCCTGACGGCGCGGCTCAATCTGGCGCAGACGCTGTACGCACAGGGCGACCTGACGGGGGCACGGCAGCACCAAGAGCAGGTGCTGGAGGCCAGTCGGCGGCTGCTGGGCGAGGAACATCCCACAACCCTGACGGCGCGGCTCAATCTGGCGGCTACGCTGTACGCGCAGGGCGACTTGGCGGGCGCGCGGCACCACCAAGAGCAGGTGCTGGCGGCCCGTCGGCGGCTGCTGGGCGAGGAACATCCCGCAACCCTGACGGCGCGCAGCAATCTGGCGCACACGCTGAAGGCGCAGGGCGACTTGGCGGGCGCGCGGCCGCACCAGGAGCAGGTGCTGGAGGCCAGTCGGCGGTTGCTGGGCGAGGAACATCCCGACACCCTGAGAGCGCGCAACAATCTGGCCGCTACGCTGTACGAGCAGGGTGATTTGGCGGGCGCGCGGCAGCAAGAAGAGCAAGTGCTGGAGGCCCGTCGGCGGCTGCTGGGCGAGGAACATCCCGACACCTCGAATGCTGCCTGGAACCTGTTTCAAACGCTTCAAGACTTGAGTGAGCGCGAGGCGGCGCGTATCCTGCTCGATCGTGACCTCCTGTGGCTGCTTGATCGCGATCCCGCCACCCTCGGCGCACTCCAGCGCAAAATCCGCGAGTACGTGACGCAGGTCGTCAAGAAAAGTGGTTAGCGGATAGTGGATCGCGATTGCAGCTCATCTCTTCCCACCTCTTCCTCCAAACCTCCTCGCGTCGCGATAAAATATCCCTTCGCATCGGGAGACCTTCATGCCCACTACTACCACCCGCACCAACCCGCTCTCCTACCTTACCGATCAACTGAACGAGCTCAAGCAGAAAGGCACCTATTTCAAGCTGCGCGTGCTCGACGATGAGCAGGCGCCGGTATGCACTTTCGACGGCAAGAGGGTCATCAACCTTGCTTCTAATAATTACCTTGGCCTGACAACCCATCCCAAGCTGCGCGAAGCCGCCCTGGAGGCCACCAAGAAGTACGGCGTCGGCTCGGGCGCGGTGCGCACCATCGCCGGCACCATGAAGATCCACATGGAACTGGAGGAAAAGATCGCGCGCTTCAAAAACGTTGAAGCCTGCGTGGTCTTTCAGTCGGGCTTCACGGCGAATGCGGGCACGGTGTCGGCGCTGCTGGGCAAAGAAGATTTCATCGTCTCTGATGAGCTGAACCATGCCAGCATTATCGACGGCGCGCGTCTGTCACGCGCCAAAATCAAGGTCTTCCGCCACAAAGACGCCGCCCACGCCGAGGAGCAGTTGGAATCGATCAAGAACGAACCCGGGCGCAAGCTGGTCATCACCGACGGCGTCTTCTCCATGGACGGCGACATTGGCGCGCTGCCGCAACTGACCGAGCTGGCCGAGAAATACGGTGCCATCATGATGGTCGACGACGCCCACGCTTCCGGCGTGCTGGGCCGCAACGGGCGCGGCACCATCGACCACTTCAAACTGCACGGTCGCGTCGACGTGCAGGTGGGAACGCTGTCGAAAGCCATCGGCGCGCTGGGTGGCTACGTTTGCGGCACGCGCGATCTCATCGAGTTCCTCTATCATCGCGGGCGGCCATTCCTGTTCTCGACATCGCATCCGCCATCGGTCGCGGCCACCTGCATCGCCGCCTTCGACGTGCTGGAGCAAGAGCCCGAGCGCATCGAGCAGCTCTGGGAGAACACGCGCTACTGGAAGAAGGAACTCGGCGGGCTCGGCTTCAACATCGGCGGAGTGAACACGCCGGCCAGCGAGACGCCGATCACGCCCATCATCGTAGGCGATGGCCGCCTGACCATGGACTTCTCGCGCGAGCTATTCAAAGAAGGAGTGATGGGCACCGGTATCGCGTTTCCCACGGTGCCTGAAGGCAAGGCACGCATTCGCACCATCATGACGGCAACCCATACACGCGAAGAGCTCGACCAGGCGCTTGATACCCTCAAGCGTGTCGGCAAGCGCATGGGCATTCTGGGGTGATGGCTTGAATTGCTGTTTTTCCCTGCATTGCCGTGTCGGAGTGTCGTCTTTTGTCGAGTTGTCATCACGAGCGTAGCGAGGGGATCTGCTTTTGACGGCGCTTGCGAAAACGGCGAGCGGCAACATTTTGCTTTGAAAGGGCACGCCTTCAGGCGTGCCGTGAAGGTTCATCATGAATTCGGCTTTAGCCGCTGAGGGACCTCGCCGTTTAGACAACCTGCATGGGCTAACGCCCGACTCTTCTCCATCTACCAACGGCGCGGCGGAAGCCAGGCCCCTTCAACTCTGCTGGTCCTGGTGGAGCCTCGTTCCACTAACGTTCGTTGCCGCAGCTCTCGCTGCTCCGTATTTCTTGACGCACGACTTTCCCGCGATCGGCTTTGCCTTGTATCGCGGCTTCGCCATCATCTGCCACCAGCGGCCGGAGCGTTCCTTCTGGATTTTCGGCACCGAGATAGCCGTCTGCTCGCGCTGCCTGGGAATTTATCTCGGAGCCGCGCTCGGACTTTTGTTTAGCACCTCGCGAGCGATTGCTTTCCGCCTTCTCATGGCCGCGGCCGCGCTCAATCTTTTCGACGCCATGACGGAATTAGCTGGCCTGCACGGCAATTGGCTCGGGATGCGATTTGCGTTCGGGTTGTTGTTGGGAGCTACTGGCGCGTTGCTGATTTCATCCGCAGGAGCGTCACCGAGAGCGGTTCCACATTAGACGTATCCGGGTTGGTCGGGTAGCGCGCCGTTCCTGCCTTATGCGCGGGCCTGAAGAGTGTATAGCAACCACTGCCGTCCCTACGGGACTCGGTCTCATTTCCTGCTTCACCCAGCGCTGAAGCGTTGGGCTAAGATCTTTCGCCCCATTCGGGCTGGTTCTCGCCCGCTTCACTCCACTACCGCAAACCGAACCGAGGTCGCGACACATCTCTGAAAGCCTGCTCTACCCTACGGTGCGGTTGCGCCGCCTCCTCCAGCTTGTTCGCCAGACGGAGGTGCGTATAGCTTCAAGTTTTCCTTCTTCCAGCGCATCGCCGCATAGATTCGGTTGTAACCGCTGGGATGGTCGAAGAAGATGTACTCTTCCACCGGACCGGGATGCATCTTGCGATACTCGCCCAAATGAATCGCGGCCTGCGCGAAGCCATCCGGCTGGCGACTGGCGTTCAGCCCGTACATGTCAGCCTCGTACTCGGTGGTGCGGGTATGCGTATTGAGCAGCGGCGTAGCGACGAATCCAATAATGGAGACCAGCAGGATCACCATCGGCACCACGGCGGTGTCGCCGATGCCGCGGATTTGCCACTTCTCTCCCCAGCGCTTTAGGCACCACTCCAGCGACCAGCGCAGCAACGCAAAGCACACCACAATCAGCACGGTGAAGAACAGCAGGTCTTTAGGAATGTGGTTGAGGACATAGTGTCCCATCTCGTGTCCCATGACCGCCTGGATTTCTTCCGGCGAACCACGGCGCAGCAGGTTGTCATTCAATGTGACACGCATGGTGCTGCCAAAGCCGCTGACGTTGGCGCTCATGCGCGTCGTCTGCTTCGAGGCATCCATTTCCCAGACATCTTTCGCAGGAATTCCATTTGCCCGCGCCAGGCTCAGGATGGGCGCCGTCACCTTGGGATCGTCGAGGCGAGTGACCTTGTTAAAGATGGGCACGATGAAAACCGGCACAATCATCACCGCGAAGATCAGGAACGCCGAGGTCACAATTGCTCCCCAGATCCACCAGGTGCGGGGCAGACGGCGCACAATTCCGAACAGCGCCATCGCCAGAATTCCTCCAAGCACAATGCCTATCATCAGGGCTTTGGTCTGGTCCCACGCCCATGGACCGAAGGTCTGTGTGGCCAGACCGTATTGATGCTCACGCGTATATCCCTCATAAATCGCCAACGGTGCGCCAAGGATGAACGTGACCACCGAATACTCAGCCCAATAGATAAAAGTCTGCAGCGGCTTGAAGCGGGTTACGCGTTCCGCCAGATCGCGCATCCTGGCTGACCAGCGAAGGTTCAAAAGCACGAGCGCGATCACCGCTCCGTAAAGGAAATCCCACAGGATAAGCCAATAGCCGCCTTCAAAATAGGCATCACTACGGGCTTTGGAACTGGCGGGTAGTCGCGCCATGTATGCGTCGGTGGCAGCTTCCACGTTGAAGTTGGGGGAAGCCTGCGCTTCGGGCGGCACGGTTGTGACCGACGGCATCTCGCTGGCCGCATTGCCAGTGGCCGGGGCGGTTTGCCCCGGCGCAATCCTCAGACCCACACAGAAAATCAGGACAGACAGAACACAAGTCGTCCGCATGCCGGAGAACATGAATGTGCCTCGTTGAGAAGTCGGTAGGAGTATATACGCGTGAAACCGCGGATAGTTTCATGTTCTTACATTTGCGGTCTAACTACGCGGGAGCGATGGATAGACCACCCGTGGCTAAAGCCACCGTCAATAAGAGCCGCATACGGCGCGGCTGAAGCGGCGCCCCTTCATTCGAATTGTCAGGCTGCGCATGAATAATCAGGTTCGAAGCCTACGGCATGGTGACTATTTCAGGGTTGGGCCGCGCTGGCCAATGTGGGGATATATCATTCTCAAATCGCCCACTACCCAACCTCCACCAACTCCTCCTCGGGCTCGACTGTTGACACAACCGATCGCCGCTGCCCAGCTACGCTCGGTGCCTTCCGCGTGTGCGGATGCAACGAACGAGCATTGCGCAGCATGAAAAGTAGCGGCAGCATGCACAAGAAGATCACGCCCATGACCCAGAACGCCTCGACAAACGACAGCATTGCGGCTTGCTGTTGCACCATGCCATAGACGGCGGCGAGCGATTTCCTGCTCGCATCCACCGAGTTGAATCCGTGAATCTGGAACCAGCTCTGCAGCCCGTGCAACATGTTACGCATGCGCGGGTCGTACGCCGAGACATGGCTGACCAACTGGTCCTGGTGCACCTGATTGCGGCGGGCCAGGAAGGTGGTCATAGTGGCAATGCCGAAGCTGCCGCCGATGTTGCGCATCAGGTTGTAGATGCTGGTGGCGTTGCCCATCTTCTCCTTTGCGATGCCAGACATGCTGGTCGCCATGAGCGGGATGAAGAGGAACGCCATGGCGCCGCCCTGGATCACCTGCGGCCAGAAGATATCCCAGTAGCCGGCGTTCAGATTCAGGTGCGAGAGACTGAACATGGTATAAGCGCCCACCAGCAGTCCAAGGCCGAGCAGTTTGCGCGGATCGTAGCGGTTGGTGAGTTGCCCGACGATAGGCATCATGACCAGCGATCCTAGTCCGCGAGGCGACAGTGCCAGCCCGGCTTCCAACGCCGGATAGCCGAGCAGCGTCTGCAGAAAGATCGGCAGCAGCATCAGGCTCGCGTACAGCACAAATCCGAGCATAGTCATGAAGAACGTGCCGGCGCTAAAGGTGACGTCTTTCAGGACGCGCAGGTCCACGATCGGGTGACGCGCCTTCAACTCGCGTATCACCATGGCGACGAGCCCGAAGACGCAAAGCGCGGTCCACACGCGAATCTGATTGCTGCCGAACCAGTCTTTGCGCTGTCCGGTGTCAAGCACGACTTGCAGCATTCCGAATCCCAGCGCCAGGAAGCCGATACCCCACAGGTCAACGCCGCCGGTCTTGTGCTTGCCAATGTAATGCGGATCGCGTACGAAAGCGCTGATCATCACCATCGAGAACGCGCCCACCGGCAAGTTGAGGTAGAAGATCCAGCGCCAGGTGTAGTTGTCGGTGATCCAGCCGCCAAGCGTGGGGCCGAGGATGGGCGCGAGGATGATGCCGAGCCCGAAGGCCGCCATCGCTGTGCCGTGTTTCTTGGGAGGGAAGGTCTCCAGCAGTACAGCCTGCGCCAGCGGCTGCAATCCTCCGCCGGTCAGGCCTTGTAGCACGCGAAAGAAGATGAGCCAATCCAGGGTGGTAGCCATGCCGCAGAGTAGCGAGGTAATTGTGAAGCCTCCGACGCACGTCAGCAGAATCCGACGACGCCCAAAGCGGTTGGCCAGCCACCCGGCCATCGGCAGAATGATGGCGTTCGAGACCAGGTACGAGGTCACTACCCACGTGCCCTCTTCGACGGTCGCGCCCAGGTTCCCCGCCATGTGGGGAATGGAAACGTTGACCACCGTGGTGTCCAGGATCTCCATGAACGTCGCCAGCATCACGGCGATGGTCACGATCCACGGGTTCACCCGGGCTGGTGCGGAGTTGGACATGGGCAGTCAAGGCAAGTGTAGGAAAGACACAGCAGGATAGTCGGTGACGGCGGACACAAAGCGGGGACTTACGAAGTGCGGCCTGCAGCCCCTCGTGAGACCCCCTTCAACTTGGGGTGCCCCGTTCTAGCCCGATTTTGGCTGGGGCGGGGCAGTCAATTGTGAGTTTTGTTTGCTGGGAGGTTTGCAAACAGACCAGAAACGCTTGCCCGCTGCTCTTAACGGCAGCTTTTTCCTCAATGCCACCGGTTGGGGTCGTAAGCGAAGTCAACCAGACCGTCGCGATAGTCAATCTTGACTTGCAACATATGCAAAAGTTGAAAGCCGAGAATACCGGAGACTTCAGTGCCCGTGTTCTTGCTGATCTTGGACAGATCGAAGCTCACGATATCAAGGTTCTTCTGTGAGAAGTGGCTGAATCGAAGCGTTGCCTTGTCAGCACTGTACACGTTGGCCACAGTCCCGCTGAGACCCTTTACGTGCGCATTGGGATCAGACCTGACTTTGGTGACTTCGCGCCCCGCCCGCGTGGAAATGAGGTTTGCCCCAGAGCCTGTATCGATCAGAAACAGCATCGGCTTCGAGTCATTGACTTCGGTTCGGATCAAGAGTTCATGGCCAAAGTGGAAGACAGGAGTCCAGCTTTTCATCTCCGGCGCGATGTAGCGATCTTTGGGAAGGCGGGGCGCAGGGGCGACCTTGGCGTTCGTACCGGCGCCGCTGGTGGATTCGGCCTTCTGATCACCCGCGCCTTCGGCGGTGTCGTCGGGGTTCGAGCTTGACTCGCCTTCGCTATTAAGAGCTGTGGGTGCAACCGTCTCATCCGGCCGCGTGGGAAGCGGCGACAATCTCAGCTTCTCCGCCGGAAAGTCGATGTCGATCAAATAGGAACCGAAAACGTTCGCGCCGATCAGGCCATCTTCATCCGCGACGGAAGCGCGATCGGTGACGGTGACCACACAGTCGGCAAATTCCAGTTCGCCGATTCGAATGTGATCGGCCACCGCCAGGTAACCGCCCTGCAAGCCTTTATCGCCGATTCCGGCAAAGCGGATGTCGGAGACGCGCGTCAGGCCAGCCTTTTCCGCGCCTTTACGCCCGATGAGGATCCCGCTGGCCCCCGTATCCAACAGCAGGCGGCTGTTGCGGTCGTTCACCTTGACCTCCAGACCATAGCCAGTGATGTGTCGCGGGTCGTGTAACATCTGTTGCAACTTGGTATCGGTTTGTTGCACCTTGCTGACCAGCCGGCAGGCGTGCGCGGGTTTGTCAACCGTGGCTTTGAGGAATTCGAGATAGTGTTGCAGGTACTCGGTCTCTTCGGGATCGTCCGGATGCGGACCAGCGAGATACGCCTCAATGGCAGCCATGCGCTCGCGGCGCGAAAGCCTGGCGAACCATAAGCGCTGGACCTCCGGATCGTTTGGAGCAATCTGATACGCCCCCTTCAGCGCATCGTAGGCATGGCGGTAGAGCGAGTAGGCTCGGTACAGACGAGCCAGACCAACATAGGCACCCACTTCCCGAGAGTCCGCTTGCAGCGCTTTACGATACGAGGTCTCCGCTTCAGTCATTTCGGCCAGGCGAAACTGCACATCACCCATGGTCGCCAATAGCGCCGCCGAATTGGGTTGTACGCCCAGCGCCTTGATCGCCTCGGCAGAAGCCTCGTCGATTTTCTGCTCGTGCAGCAATGCCTCGATGAGACCAGCCTCTGCTGCCGCCAGCTTCGCATCAATCTTCAGAAGCGCTTGATACTTCTCTGCCGCCTCCGCGAACTTGCCAGCTTTATAAAGCTGGTCAGCGGCGATCAGGTCAGCATTGTTGGTGAGCGGCTGGGCATTTTGCGCCAGCCCGGCCACGGGAAGACACAGGGGGGAAAAGAGGGCAAGCAGCACGAAGAAGCGTGATGTCATGAGCGGCCACTCCTGCTGCAAAGGAGACTATCACTAACGGAGGCGAAGCGTGCGCGGATTTATGCTGGGACAGTCGTCACCGTGACCTGTGGCAGACATCACTGCTTCGCCATGCGGGCAGTGCTAAAAGTTGACACGGTCGTCTCCCAGTGTGACGGTCAGCCCTTCTTCGGGAGCACTCATGAGTGGGTCAATCTTTCCTTTTCTTAGGCCCGCGTCCCGCCATCATCGAGGTGTTGAATGAACGCCCAGCTGTTAAGTGAATTTCGTTCAATCGTTGGAGATGCCGGCCTGGTTTGTGGGCCCGAGCAGCTCCGCACTTATGAATGCGACGGTTTGACCCTGTTCCGGGTGGTTCCTGACCTGGTTCTCCTCCCTGCAACAGCGCAGGAGGTTCGGGCCGCCGTGAAGCTGTGCCACCGGGAACACATCCCGATTGTCGCGCGGGGCGCGGGTACCGGACTGAGCGGGGGAGCACTGCCGGTAAAGGGTGGCGTGGTGATCGGTGTCTCCAGGATGAATCGCATTCTGGAGGTTGATTTACCCAACGCGCGCGTGGTGGTCGAGCCGGGGGTCACGAACTCCGCCATAACTGCGGCGGTTTCCCCTCACGGATACTTTTACGCCCCCGACCCATCCTCTCAAGTGGTCTGCACCGTAGCCGGCAATGTGGCCGAGAACTCTGGCGGCGCGCACTGCTTCAAGTATGGAGTCACTACAACATACATTCTTGGGCTCGAGGTTGTGCTCTCGGACGGCACGCTCCTTAATCTGGGCGGCACAAGCATGGATCAGCCTGGCTACGACATGGTTGGTGCTTTTGTCGGTTCCGAGGGTACCTTCGGGATCATCACCAAGGTCACGCTGCGCGTCATCAAGAAACCCGAAACCACGCAGACGTTGATGGCCGCGTTCAATTCGAGCAGCGAGGCCGGAGCTGCTGTCAGCAACATCATCGCGTCGGGTATGTTTCCAGCAGCCATGGAGATCATGGACCGGCTGGCCCTTGAGGCCGCCGAAGCAGCCGTTCATCCCAACTATCCCAACTGCCAGGCGCTGCTGCTGGTGGAGTTGGACGGGTCCAGCCGTGAGGTCGAGCTTCTGATGGAGAAGGTGGGTCCAATCTGCCAATCGTGCGGGGCTTGGGAACTGCGCCTGGCGAAGTCCGAGCCGGAACGTATGGCAGTTTGGAAGGGACGCAAAGCGGCGTTTGCAGCCGTGGGACGGATCTCCCCGAATTATCTGGTGCAGGACGGCGTTATCCCGCGCACGGCGTTGCCTCGTGTCCTGGGAGAGATTGACCGCCTCAGCGCTGAGGCGAAGTTGCGAGTCGCGAATGTCTTTCACGCCGGAGACGGCAACCTTCACCCGCTGGTGTTGTACGACCGCCGTATCGCCGGACAAGAGGAGCGGGCGATGGAGCTGGCGGAAGATATTTTGCGGTTGTGCGTGGAAGCGGGCGGATCCATCACTGGGGAACATGGTATCGGCGAGGAAAAGAAGCAGTTCATGTCGGTCATGTTTTCCGCAGCCGACCTGGACGCGATGCAGCGCCTGCGTTCGGCCTTCGATCCCTATGATCTCTGCAATCCGACCAAGATGTTTCCGGGCACCGACGCGAACGTGCAAAGGCCGGTTGCTTACCAACCCCATCCGATCGAGATAGCGGGGTTGGCCCAACGGTACTAGCAGTTTCACCCGGGGTACATAGGGTGGAGCGCCGCTTCAGCGGTGCAGTGAAGGATTCGGAAATGTGTCGGCTTCAGCCGCTGAGGTGACGCAAACATCACCTCAGGCGCTAAAGCGCGATCCAAGCACTGACGGCAGTCAGGCACGCCTCAAAGGCGTGCTCCACCCATCGGTAGCTGGGCGCTGTCGATCCGGGCGACAGAGTCTGTACGAGCACTCGTTTTGCGCTGGCCCGATGGGATGATCGCGCAGAGTCGAGTCCCGCGGGGGCGAAAGAGTTTAGCCCAGCACGGAGCCGCAGGCGGAGTGCTGGGTTAGCGAGAAATAGATCCGAGTCCCTTCAGGGACGGCACAGTTCCTCAAAGGTATGAGGAAAGCCACGGGAGCCAAATTATGAGCCAAGCTGTAATAGCGAACAAGGAAGCGGGGATCGAACTAAGCGCGATCGTAGGCCCAGAACACTTGCGCCCGGCATCGCAGGAAGATGCCGTCGACGCGGTGCAGCCAGTCGGCGTGGTTGCGCCCGGCACGGCGCAGGAAGTCGCGCAGGTGCTGCGTTACTGCACTTCCGCCGGCCTGTCCATTATTCCGCGGGGTGGAGGCACCCGGTTGGGTTTGGGAAATCCCCCGCGCAAAGCGGATTTCATCCTCTCGCTGGAACGGCTCGACCGCGTGATCGAACATGCCTGGGGCGATATGACGGTTACGGTGGAAGCGGGCTGCACCATCGATCAGTTGCAGGGCGTGGTGCGCGAACACGGTCAACAGTTGGGTGCCGATCCTATGCAGCCAGAACGGGCCACCGTCGGTGGCGTGATTGCAACAGCGGAGAGCGGCACCTTGCGGATCCGCTATGGCGCCATTCGCGACCTCGTCCTAGGTGTGGAGATGGCGCTGCCAGACGGCAGTGTGATTAAGGCCGGAGGCAAGGTCGTCAAGAATGTTGCCGGCTATGACCTCACCAAACTAGCTATCGGTTCCCTGGGAACGCTAGGTGTGATCACCCGAGCCGTGTTCCGTCTGCACCCGATTCCAGTGGCCACCGCTACCTACATCGCTGCGCTGCCAACCGCGTCAGCGGCGGGCAAACTTGTGCTAGCCATTCTGGATTCACACCTGGTTTATACCGGGCTGCAGATTCACGCACGCGGTTCGGATCAGGTGTTTGTCCACGTACGATTCGAGGGCATTCCCGAATCGTTGCAGGATCAATATGCCAAGCTGGGCAAGATCGCGGGCGCTCATGAGTTTGTGGAGTGTGCCGGCGACGTCTGGACCGAGCGGCAGAAGTTGTTCGTGAATCCCGGCGGCTCGGTGATCTGCAAATGCTGTGTGTTGCCTTCGCAGATTGGAATGCTTTGCGATGCTCTTTTCCGGCAGGCGGGGGCCAAGCAGGTTGCGGCCACGGTCGTAGCGCAAGGCACAGGGCTGGCCGAAGTGCGCCTGGATGCCGCCAGTCAGCAGCCACTGGTAACTGTGCTGCAAGCTCTGCGGAGTGAGGTAGAGCGCCTGGAGGGAACACTGACGGTGTCTCAGTGCCCCCTGGCGATGAAAGACGAACTCGACGTGTGGGGCACGGTGAAAGATGCGCTGCCGCTGATGCACCGAATCAAGGAAAAATTCGATCCAGGGCAAACCCTGAATCCAGGCCGTTTCGTGGGGGGCATATGATAAAGCAGCTTGCACCGCCGGTGACCGGCAACAGAAACATTTTTGATGACTACCATCCCCCGGCCGCAGAGCTTTTGAATTCCTGCGTCCATTGCGGCTTTTGCCTGCAAACCTGCCCCACCTACACCCTGTGGGGAAAAGAACAAGACTCTCCACGTGGCCGCATTCACCTTATCAGCATGGCGATCGAAGGCGAAGTGGATGACTTAACGGATCGCTACGTCTCGCACTTCGACCATTGCCTGGGATGCATGGCATGTGTCAGCTCCTGTCCGTCCGGGATCAAGTACGGGAATCTGATTGAGGCCATGCGCGGGCAGGTGGAGCGGCTGTATCGCCGGCCGCTACACGAGCGGGTACTGCGGCGGATGATCGCCGCGGTATTCAGCCGGCCGGCACGCATGCGTAAGCTGATGGTGCCACTGCGCGCTTATCAGCGGCTGGGCATGCAAAGACTGGCGCGGGCGATGGGCCTGACGTCACTGCTGCCCCGTAGCTTGCGCGCCATGGAGCAGATGTTGCCTGATTTGTCGCAGCCGGACACCTCGGTGGTCCTGCCGCCGCGCATCGCTGCGCAGGGCGAAAAGCGCCGCACCGTGGCCATGTTGACCGGCTGCGTGCAGAGTGTCTTCATGGGGCAGGTAAATGCTGCGACCGCGCGCGTGCTGGCGGCCGAGGGTTGTGAAGTACTGGTGCCGCCTGAGCAGGGTTGCTGCGGCGCCCTGATGATGGATCTGGGCCGGGAACAAGAAGCTCTCGACAGCGCGCGCAAGTTAATTGACCTGTTCGAGCCCTTGCCGGTCGATACGATCGTGCTGAATGCTGCGGGTTGCGGACACACGCTCAAAGAGTATGGATACATGCTGTGCGACGATCCCAAATATCGTGACCGCGCCATGGCATTCTCCGCCAAATGTAAGGATATATCCGAAGTGCTGACCGAGTTGAAGCCCCGTGCGCCGCGGCATCCGATGGCTTTGCGGGTCGCCTTCCATGATCCCTGTCATCTGCAGCACGCCCAGGGACTGCGTGAACAGCCGCGCGCCATGCTGCGCACCATCCCCGGACTAGAACTGTTGGAGATTTCCGAAGCCGCGCTCTGCTGTGGCTCGGCGGGTGTCTACGGTCTGGTCCAGTCGGAGACAGCCCACCAACTAGGCGAACGCAAGGCCGAGAGGATTGTCGCGACCCCTGCTCAGGCAGTGGCCACAGGTAATCCTGGTTGCCAATTGCAGATCCAGGCGCTATTGAATGAGAAGGGCCATCCTCTGCCGGTGGTCCATTACATCGAATTGCTCGATGCTTCGATTTCCGGCGCTTCACCCTTGTGAGGACAGTTGCCGTTTGGTGATTTCTTTTAATAAGACGAGGCGGACAAAACGCTATTTTCGTGATACAACTCTCACGTTATGGCGCACAAACTGGTAATTGGCACTCTCACCGTTGCGACAGCGCTCACTCTTTGCGTTGCTTCTGGATTCGCCCAATCGAAGCCAGTCAAGAAGAAGACCGTCGAACTCAAAGATGCGCAGGGTAACGACGTCGGGACGGCAACCATTCTCTCCAAAGGAACCGGCGTCGAAGTGAAGCTCGACCTTAAGGGTCTGCCGCCGGGCGAGCACGCCGTGCACTTCCATCAAAATGCCAAGTGCGATCCGCCCGACTTCAAATCGGCTGGCCCACACTTCAATCCGACGGGAAAGCAACACGGCTTCCAGAACCCGCAGGGCCACCACGCCGGCGACATGCCCAACTTTACTGTCAAGGAAAACGGGACGGCGAAGGCTACTGTGAAAGATGAAGACGTGGTTCTTGGCACCGGCAGCGAGTCGAACTCTCTGTTTGCCAATGGGGGCACGGCGATCATGATCCACGCCAAAGCCGACGATATGAAGACCGATCCCGCAGGCAACGCCGGCGACCGCATCGCGTGCGGGGCGATCACGCCGTAGGTATAGCATCCTCGTGGCCCAGGCATTTTGCCGGCAGCCCGCCAACGGAGCATAATAGGCGCAGCGAAAGTGCTGTCTTTATGTCGAGTACGACCCTCATTTCGGTGCAGGAATACCTCGCCACCAGCTACCGGCCAGACCGCGATTTTGTCGACGGAGAGTTGCAGGAAAGAAACTTAGGAGAGCTGGAACACGCCCTTTTGCAAACTGCCATCGCTGCTTGGTTTTGGTCCAGGCAAAAAGAGTGGAACGTGTTACCGGTCGTGGAACAGCGAGTGAAGTTGCCGCGACTCGCTTCCGCATACCAGATGTCAGCGTCCTGCGTTCCAATCAGCCTCGCGAGCCGATCGTCACCACACCTCCGCTGATCCTGATCGAAGTTCTCTCAAAGGACGACACCCTCCGGAGCATGCGAGAACGAGTTGATGACTATCTGAACTTTGGCGTGCAGCATGTCTGGATTCTCGATCCCGCTACCCGACGCGCTTATGTCTGCAGTCGGACTGGTTTTCAGGAACCGGAAAGCGGCGTTTTGACCGTTCCCGGCACCCCCATCCGCCTGGTTTTGAACGAGCTCTTCAAGCAAATCGAACAGTCGTAGGAAGCCTCCAGCCGAAAGCGCTGCGGTTGTGTCCGATCTGCCTTCTGCTATTCCACTGTAAACTAATTTAATCTAGTGCCATGGGCGACCTCGGCCGCATGCTGATTTTTGTGGGTGGCCTGCTGCTCGTTTTTGGGATCATCCTCGTCCTCGCGGGCAAGGTGAACCTTCCCCTTGGACGCATGCCGGGAGACATCGTCTATCGCGGCAAGAACACCACCTTTTATTTTCCCTTGGCCACTTCTATCCTGCTTAGCGTGATCCTTTCGCTGGTGCTGTACGTTGTGAACCGGATGCGGCGGTAAACCGGCTTGTCAGCTCTCAGCCATCAGCTTTCAGATAAGTCTCACTTTGGTGAGACTTATCGGTCTGTCAAGTGCCCAAAACGAGCCAGATCCAAAGCTGATGGCCGACAGCCGAGAGTTGACGGCTCAGTTGATACACTTTCTCCAGACGCTCTTCATGGCCGATACACAACAACTCGGGCTGGCTTTCCAGGCGCCATCGCGCAAGATCTATCCGGTGCGCGAGCTGGTCGCTGCCGTGCGCACACAGCTGGAGCGCGCCTTCACCGACATTTACGTCGAAGGCGAAATCTCCAACTACCGGCCCGCAGAGTCTGGACATCTCTACTTCACCCTGAAGGACGGCTCGGCGCAACTGCGAGTAGTGATGTGGCGCACCCAGGCTCGGCTGCTGCGTTTTCGGCCGGAGAACGGTCTCCAGATCATCGCCCGCGGGCGAGTCACCATTTACGACGAGCGCGGCGACCTGCAATTTCAAGCCGAATATCTTGAGCCCAAGGGCGCGGGCGCGCTCCAGATCGCCTACGAGCAATTGAAGGCCAAGCTCGCTGCCGAGGGTTTGTTCGATCCCAGCCGCAAGCGGCCTATCCCAGCCTTGCCCCGGCGCATCGGAGTGGTGACATCCCCGCGTGGCGCCGCCATCCAGGACATGCTGAACATTCTGCGCCGCCGGCACGAGTCCGTGAGCGTGCTTATCTATCCCGCACAGGTACAGGGCGAGGGTGCGGCTGCGGAAGTGAGTGCTGGGGTGCGCTACTTCAATCGTCATGGCAAGGTTGACGTGATCGTGGTGGCGCGCGGCGGAGGTTCTTTCGAGGACTTGTTCGCTTTCAACGATGAAGGCATGGCGCGCACGATCGCGGCCGCGCACATTCCCGTGATCTCGGCCGTCGGCCACGAAACCGATTTCACCATTTGCGATTTCGTCGCCGATCTGCGCGCGCCGACCCCGTCGGCAGCGGCGGAACTGGTCATCGGATCGAAGCAGGAACTGGCAGAAAAGCTCATTTCCCTGCGTCGGCGATTGGGACAAGCGGTAAACTACAAATTGTTGCGCGCTCACAACGCGCTTTCGCGTCTCACCCAGGATGCCGCATTCGCTCGCATGCGCGACAGCATCGCACGGCGCCAGCAGCGAGTGGATGACCTGGTATTCCGCATGGCGCAGTCGCAATCGGAAGCGTTGAAGAACCTGTCGCGCCGCCTTGGAGATGTTGACGCCCACCTTCGCCGTCACGATCCCCGCGTCCGCTTAGCGGTGATGCGCCGCCAGCTTGATGGACAAACTGCGGCGCTACATTCATCGGTCATGCGGCGGTTGGTTGCGAGGCGCAACCAACTCGGCGGGCTAAGCGTCGCTTTGGGACGGGCGAGCGAGACCATTCTGCTGCGTCGGCGGGGCCACTGGCAGCAGCTGCACAGCCGTTTGGAGGCGCTTTCGCCCAAGGCAATTCTGGCCCGCGGCTATGCGCTGGTGTTCGACGATGAGGGTCGCCTGGTAAAAAAGGCCGCCCAGCTCAAGCCCGGCAGCTACGTCCGGACCCAACTTGGTCGCGGTGAGTTCACCGCGAAAGTTGATCGAGTCCGGGATGAACCAGCGGACAATCTGGATAAGGGATAGTGCCGGGATGCGCGAGGCTCCAAACCAGCCAGCGACTACTCGAACATTCCGACAGGTCGTACAATTAAGCAAGTCGTCGGTGCGCTTTAAGTATTCGCCAACTACTATCCTCTGACCACTTCCTCTTGCCCTGCATTAGAATGAAGGCACTCAGCGCGGACTTTAGCCGCGAGGGGAAACCGCGAAAATGCCAAGCCTCAACTACATTCCGCGCATGTCAGTGAGTGCGGTCTTCGATATTTTGGTGGTGGCCTTTCTCGTCTACGAGTTCCTCAAGCTCATAAAAGGTACGCGCGCGATTCCGATGCTTTTGGCAGTGGTGATTTTGGCCGCCGCCTTTTGGATCGCCCATCTGGAAGCGCTGAAGACAGTCGATTGGCTGATAACTACGCTGTTGCCCTATGCCATCTTCGCGCTCATTGTCGTTTTTGGCGCCGAAATCCGGCACGCACTGGCGCGCCTGGGGCGCAGGCTGTCGGCCGCACGCGGTGGCGTGTTCAACGGCGCCGACAGCTATGAGGATATTGTGCTCGCCGCCAATCACTTTTCCCAGACTGTCACCGGCGCGCTGATTGTTATCGAGCGCGAGATTGGCCTGCGCACTTTTATCGAAAGTGGAGTGCCACTCGACGCCAATCTTTCATTCGATTTGCTGGTCACAATTTTTCGGCCGAGCGCGCCTTTACACGACGGCGCAGTTATTGTGCAGAAGGGCCGCATCGCCGCGGCTGCCTGCTTCCTCCCACTCTCTATGAATCCGGTGCTCTCCACGCAGTTTGGCACTCGCCATCGCGCGGCCATCGGGATTACGGAAGAGACCGACGCCATCTCCGTGGTGGTATCGGAAGAGAGCGGTTCCATTAGCATCGCGGTGGGCGGACAAATCGAGCCCGACATTACAGTCGAGTATTTGCGCGGGCGGCTGAGCGAAGTGTTGCGGCGATATGTGCCCGCTGCGACGTTGCCGACCACCATTACGGATCGCGAATTGTCTTCGGACGAGCGCGAGGTCGAACGCCTGAGCCGCAACCAGGACCTCGCCGATGGAACCGAGCGATAGAGGCATGCTCCAATTGTTGCGCAATTTCTTCCGCAAGTACGTCCTGAAAAATATGGGCCTCAAGATAGTTTCACTTGCGGTGGCCGTGTTGTTGTGGTGGGTGGTGGGACGCGACCCCACGATCGAGACCCAAATAACGGTTCCACTGGAGTTTCATCACGCTCCCGATAATCTGGAGATGAACTCCGACTATCCCTTGCAAGCTCAGATCACGATGCGTGGGCCCGAACGTTTGTTGCGTCAAGTCAATGCTTCCGAGGTGCACGCTGTGATTGATCTGCAGGGCGCAGTTCCCGGCGAGCGCACCTTCGACCTCACACCAAAACAAATCCGTGCGCCCCGCAACGCCGAAGTGGTGCAGGTGACGCCGGCACAGTTTCACATTAACTTTGATCACAGCGCTTCCCGATCGGTCGAGGTAGAGCCCCGCATCATCGGTAGCTTGTTGAGCGGCTATGGCATAACAGATATAAAGGCCGACCCCTCGCAAGTCATGATTGTGGGCCCGGAGAAGAGAGTAGATGCCGTCGAGAATGCCGTTACCGATCCTGTGGACGCGACCGGCGTGGTCGGCAAAGCCACTTTCACCACTCATGCGTACGTGGCCGACCCGCTAGTACGCGTGCAAAAACCAGGAGTCATTCACGTGACGGTGACGACGGGGAAACCTTCCACGGGAAGACGCCAGCCTTAGGTTGCGATGACAAAGATGCGACAACTATTCGGCACCGATGGAATTCGGGGTGTGGCGGGCGAGTACCCACTGGATCGGCGAACGGTATACGCCATTGGACGTGCCTTGGGACAGCGACTCGCCGAACGCAGTGCAGCGGCCCGGGTCGTTATCGGACAGGACACGCGCGAGTCGAGCGCGCAGATCGGCGCAGTTCTCGCGGCTGGACTAGAAGCGGCGCAAGTTCAGGTGGTAAGCGCCGGTGTTATTACTACGCCGGGAATCGCCTACCTGACGCGCATGCCAACCACTTCTCGGCCGGCATTGTCATCTCTGCCTCGCACAATCCTTGGCAAGACAACGGTATCAAGATTTTTGGCGCCGACGGTTACAAACTCTCCGACCAACTGGAACATGAGATTGAAGCCGACATCTTCGCCCATCTGGAACAGTTGACCGCGGGTGCTGAGAACGCGGTGATGTCGCCGTCCAACATGCTGCCAGGCGAGCAAAAACTGCGACAACAATATGCCGACTGGCTGGCTGATTTAGTTTGTGCAACCGACTTCAGCCGCCTCCGGGTTTTGGTCGATTGCGCCAATGGAGCTGCCAGTTCGGTCGCGCCTGTGGTTTTTAGTAGCTTGGGTCTCGACGCTGACTTTCTCCACATTGAGCCGAATGGGCGCAACATTAACGCAGGTTGCGGAGCACTCCATCCGGAGAAGGTGGCCTTGGCTGTCGCGGTTGCCAAAGGAAAGTATGACTTGGGCATCACCTTCGACGGCGATGCCGATCGGGCCATGTTCTCGGATGCATCCGGACAAGTGGTAAACGGCGATGGCGTACTACTGCTGGCGGCGCGCGACATGAAGACCCATGTTCGCTTGCACAACGACACTGTGGTCGCGACGACCATGTCGAACATGGGCCTGGAAGCGGCACTCAAGCGCAGCGGCATTCGTATGCTGCGCGCGCCGGTTGGCGACAAGTATGTGCTGGAAGAGATGCTGAAGACCGGAGCGACGCTGGGCGGGGAGCAGTCGGGACACATTCTGTTCCGTGACATGGATACCACGACGGGCGACGGAATCCTCACTGCCTTACGGCTGATGGAAGTGATTGCGCGCACCGGTCACCCGCTAGCGGAACTGGTCGCCGACATGAAAGTCTTTCCCCAGGAGATCAAGAATATTCCGGTGCGTGAGAAGCTGCCGATGGAGCAACTTCCTGGAGTCGTTGATGCCATCCGCGCCGCCGAGTGCGATCTCGACGGCAGTGGCCGCGTAGTGGTTCGCTACTCAGGTACGGAGAAGTTGGCGCGGGTAATGATCGAAGCGGAAACGGAAGAAGTCATGCGCCGCCATACCGATGCCATTGCCAACGCCATCCAACAGGCGATCGGAGTTTGATTCACCACAGAAAGGTCGAGGCAGAGAAATCGATGAGTTTCAGGATGGGTCCCTAAACCCTAAGCCCTAAAACCTTCTTCCCTCAATCCACGCTTTGACCTCGGCCTCTACATCGAACCCAGGTCCGCCCATGATGAACCTTCCATCAAGTTGGTAGGCGCACATTTCCAAGGGCGTGCCGTCATAGCCGCCATGCAAGTACCCTCGCACATATAGGCGGGCGAATTCCTCGATCCCCAGGAGCCGGTATTGGGTTACATGCACCAGTTCATGAAAGATGAGCTGCGGATTCAGCGCCTCATGAAACACCACAACATCGTCGAATGTTATGGCGCCCATCGAGGTGAAGTTGGGCAGGTCCACGAAGCCCAATTGCTCAAGATCAGCATAAAAAGGAGGATTGTCGACACGCTCCCGGCCCGGCTCCAGGATGCGGACGCGCTTTAGATCGATCGCGGGGAAATACCGCGACCAGGTATCGCCAAACGCCAGCTGCTTTCCCTCCTCATAGTACTTCTCGCGCTGCGCATGAATGTATTGCGCGACCGCGTGCGAGAACAAGGTGATCTGCAACGGCGAGAGGGTCGCGCTTGGCGGTCGTCCTTCTCCCTTATTCGCGAATAGCACGGCTCACTCCAGGTCCCGCCAATTCAGTCCCACGCCAATCTCAACCTTCAGCGGCACGTCGAGAGCCTGCACGTTCTCCATACGCTCGCTGACCAACCGTCTCATGGTATCAACTTCGTCGTCGGGAACCTCGAAGACCAGTTCGTCGTGGACCTGGAGCAGCATCCTTGAGCCCAGTTTGCGCTCATGCAGTTCGGCGTCGATGCGAATCATGGCAATCTTGATGAGGTCGGCCGCAGTGCCCTGTAGCGGAGTGTTCACGGCGGTACGTTCCGCAAATCCGCGCAGGTTGAAGTTCTTGCTGTGAATGTCGGGAATAGGACGGACCCGTCCAAACATTGTGGTCACTTTCTGGTCGCGGCGGGCCTGTTCCAAAGTTGCGTCGATGAACCCGCGAACGCCGCTGTACTTCTCGAAGTAGGCATCGATGAAGTGTTTGGCTTCTTTGGTGTCGATGCCGAGCTGCTGCGAGAGCCCGAAGGCCGAGAGACCATACACAATGCCGAAGTTCACCGCCTTGGCGCGGCGGCGATGTTCGGCGTTGACCATCAGCGGCGGCACGCCGAACACCTGCGAGGCCGTGAGGGTATGAATGTCCTCGCCGGTGCGGTAGGCTTCGACCAGCAGCTTGTCGCCGGAAAAGTGCGCCAGCAGACGCAACTCGATTTGCGAATAGTCGGCCGCCAGCAGGACATGTCCAGGCTCGGCGATGAAGGCGGCGCGAATTTCGCGACCCAGCTCGGTGCGAATCGGAATGTTCTGCAGATTGGGATTCACCGACGAGAGGCGGCCGGTCGCAGAGCCCGCCATGTTAAACGTAGTATGCAGCCGACGAGTGCACGAGTTCAGCAGCGCCGGCAGTGCGTCCACGTAGGTGGATTTGAGCTTCGAGAGCTGGCGGTAATCGAGCACCATGCGCGGAACTTCATGCTCGCTGGCAAGACCTTCCAGCACATCCACCGCAGTCGAAATGGTTTTGCCCTTTCCGTACTTGATGGGCTTTGGCAGGTTCAGCTTGTTGAACAGCACGTCACCCAGTTGCTTGGGAGAATTGACGTTGAATTCGACGCCACACTTGTCGTAGATCTCGCGCGCCTTCCAGTTGATGTCGAGCTCCAGGCGCTGCGACATCGCGGCCAGCACATCACAGTCCAGCTTGACGCCAGCATCCTCCATGCGCGCCAGCACCGGCACCAGCGGCAGGTCGATCTCGTCGTAAACCTTGCGTAGTCCAGTATTGTCGATTTCGCCGCGCAGCTTATCGGTGAGCCGCAACGTGATGTCCGCCGCTTCGGCTGAAGACGTACCCAATTTCAAGTTGAAGAGCCGGAAGGCAGTCTCGCGCAATCCGTAAGTAGAGTAGGTCGGATCGAGAAGGTAGCCATACAGCAGGGGATCGTGCTGCACGCCCGCCAGTGCCAGACCGTGCTGCCCGAAGACATGCATCGCCGACTTGTAGTCGTGCACCGTCTTAGGTATCGAGTCGTCGGCAAGCGCACGCTTCAGGGGTTGCGCAAGTTCCGAGTCATCCAGGGCCAGCGTTAGCGCTTTCCCTGGCTCAGCGGAGATCGCTACGCGTAAAGTCGCGGGCGCGGACGGAACCTGCGGCGCCGGCTGACAGTGAGAGCTGTTCGTTGTCCTGCTCCTCTTCGCCTTCTTCTTCGGTGGTAGCGGTCTGCTGTGCGGACGGACGATTCCAGGGCGATGGCGAGCACCGCGCCGGGCTTGGCTGCGAGCGCCACAACGGCCTCGACATCGGCGGCGGATTTTGCATCGCGATAGTCGGTCTCGCCAAGTTCGACGCTTTCATGCAGGAAAGTCCTGGACCAGCGTGTTGAATTCCAGTTCAGTAAACAGCGCGCGAGCGGCAAGCGGGTCAGGCTCTTGTGCGCGCATAGCTTCCGGTTCGAATTCGACAGCGACATCGGTCTTGATTGTCGCCAGCTGTTTGCTTAGCAGGATGGCGTCCCGATTATTCTGCAGCGACTCGCGGTAGGCCTTGCGCTCGACTTCCTGCGCATGTTCCAGCGCGTTCTCGACACTCCCGAAACGCTGAATCAGTTCTACGGACCCTTTGTCGCCGATGCCGGGTGCACCCGGAATATTGTCGATGGCGTCGCCACGCAGCGCCATCACGTCAACGACTTTGTCCGGCGGCACGCCCAGAATCTCTTCCACTTTGGCAGCGTCGCAGATGAGATTGTCTTTGGGCGGGTTGAGCACGCAGGTATGCTCGCCGACCAGTTGCATCATGTCCTTGTCGCTGGAGACGACAAACACCGAGTAGCCCGCGTCCGCGGCTTGTCGCGCCAAGGTGCCGATCACATCGTCAGCCTCGAAGCCGGAGGCCTCGATCATGGGAATTCGATACGCCTCAAGCGCGCGCCGGATGTAGGGCACCTGCTGGGCCAGGTCCTCCGGCATCGCTTTGCGATTGGCCTTGTAGCCGCCATAGGCCACGTCAACATAGGTCTGCGTCTTGCTGTCGAACTTACGCAGGCTCGGCATCGCGGTGGCCTGCTCGTCGCGAAACGTAGGAGCGGCCACGTCGAAGACAGCAGCCAGGTATTGCGGGTCGAAGTCCGCCCGCAGCTTGCGCAGCATGTTGACGAACACGAAGGTTGCGCTGGTTGGGATGCCCGTCTTGGTGGACATGGGCCGCTGCCGCGCCATCGCGTGGTAGGCGCGAAAGATGAACGACATCGTATCGATCAGGTAGATGCGGCCTTTCGAGCCAGTGGGTTCAGGAGGGGCAGCAACGGTCGACTTGGCGGCAGTGCTCTTCGCTGCGCTCGCCGGCTTGGCAGCGCTGGAGACCGTCGCGGATTTTGCGGTTTTGCGAGTGGAGGGCAAGAGAAAATTCTAACAAGTCACGGTGAACCCTGCCACCGAGCGCAAACGGATTCCTTCTGAAGCTGTTGTAATTCGTCCCCGGTAACGTTCGCTACTCCACGAACATGCAGTCTCCATACGAGTAGAAGCGATACCGCTGGCGAACTGCGTGTTCGTAAGCTTGCAACGTCCGCTCGCGGCCGGCGAAGGCCGACACAAGCATTAACAACGTCGATTTCGGCAGGTGGAAGTTCGTCAGCATTGCCCCTACCACGCGAAACTCAAAGCCCGGATAGATGAAGATATCCGCCTCGCCGCGTTGCGCCGTGATACATTCCTGGGAGTTGTCGTGTAAATGCCCCGCCCTACCCAAAGGCGGGCTAGAACGGGGCACCCAGCCAGGAAACGAAACGCCCGACTTGAGTGTGCTTTGTTTGAGCGGGTCATTTCGTACGGCATATTCCAGCGTCCGTACCGTTGTGGTTCCCACGGCCACGATCCGCCGCCCGGCACCGCGGGCGCTTTGGATGCGTTGCGCGGCATCCCCCGAAATCTCGTACCACTCGCGATGCAGTTGGTGCTCTTCGACTATTTCCTCGCGCACCGGCTGAAACGTGCCGAGGCCGACGTGCAGCGTGATCTCGGCGGTCTCGATTCCGCGCCGGTGAATCTGCTCCAGAATGTCCGGCGTGAAATGCAGGCCCGCCGTTGGCGCGGCGACGGAGCCCAGCGGCTTGGCGTAGATCGTCTGGTAAGACTCGCGGTCGGACGGCGCGTCAGGGCGATCGATATAGGGCGGCAAAGGAATGTGGCCAATACGATTGAGCACGCCGAAGAAATCGTCCACTGGATCGAAGCGAAGGCGACGCTCTCCGAAAGTCCCGCGGCCCACGATCTCGGCCGCGAGCTCGTGCGACGATTCGTCGGCCTCTCCACCGAAGTAGATGCGCTCGCCCAATCCGAGCTTGCGGCCGGGGTGGACCAGCGCTTCCCACTCCGGCGGATCAGCGCAGAGTTGTTTGGTCAGCAGCACTTCGACGCGGCCACGAAGGAAGTCTTTGGTGGCTGGATTCTGCGTCGAGAGCCGCTGCGCCCGTGACCCGCTGCGATGTCCGAAAAGCCGCGCAGGCAATACCTTGGTATTGTTAAAAACCAGCAAATCGTCGCGCCGCAACAATTGGGGAAAGTCGCGAAAGATCAGATCTTCGAGGTGATCGTCACTGCGCGTGACGTGTAACATCCGAGCAGCCGCCCGGTCCGACAACGGCTGCTGGGCGATCAGTTCCTCGGGCAGGTGATAGTCGAAATCGGAAACCAGCACTAAGCGATTATGCCTGATCGGACGTACATCACACCCGCATGTTTGTGCCTCCCCTTTTGCGGAAACCGTTTCCTGCGGTACGATAGCAATCTAAGCCTATCAGGCGTGTTTGGGACCCCGATTCATGAAGACCGAGCAACAACACCGGGACGAAATTGTCCGCTTTGGCAAAATGCTTCATCAGACCGGCCTGGTAGCCGCCACCGATGGCAATCTCTCCGTGCGCCTGGAAAACGGAAATGTCCTGTGCACACCGACGCTCATGAGCAAGGGCTTGATGGAGCCCGAAGACTTGGTGATAGTGGATCCGAGCGGCAACAAGGTAAATGGCTCCCGGGGCGTGTCCAGCGAAATCGCCATGCACCTGCTGATTTACCGTCTGCGCCGGGACGTCGGCGCTGTGGTGCACGCGCATCCCCCCACAGCGACAGGCTATGCGGCTGCAGGAATCGCGCTTGACCGCGCGTTGTGCTCGGAGATCATCGTTACCCTGGGCTCGGTGCCGCTGGCGAATTATGAGACTCCCGGCACACAGGAGTTGGCCGAAGCTCTGTCGCCACTGCTTGCCGAACACGATGCCATCCTGATGGCGAACCACGGCGTGGTCACCTGCGGCGCAGACTTACTTGCCGCCTACATGAACATGGAGACCGTGGAGCATTTTGCCAAGATCGCCCTGGTGACACACTTATTAGGGAAACAGCAGCCGCTGAGCGATCAGCACGTGGACAAGCTGCGGGAGATGCGAGTGAAATATCGCAACCACGTCGCCGTGGGGCAAGGGAAAGACTAATCGGAGGTCCTCGCACGCTAAAGCCTATGATCTTGAGAACGGATTGAACGCAGACCTGAAGAGACTGTGTCGCAACTCATGTCGATTTGGCCCCGTGGAGTGAAGCACGAAAAACCGGCCCGCAGGGGCGAAAGATCTTAGCCCAGCGCTTCAGCGCTGGGTAGAGTGGGAAATACACCCGAGTCCCGTAGGGACGGCAGAGGTTGCGACACAGTCTCTGAAGGCCCGTACTTCCCGATCGATGCTCACTCTCCACCGAACGTCAACCTCATCCCGGCGCGAAAGTTAGCTCGCAGCGCGGGATATCCCAACACCTCATTGTAATGATTGTTAAGCGCGTTGTTCACATTCGCGTAAGCGGTGATGTGGTGATTAATAGCGTACCAGCCGCCGAGATCGACGCGCGCGTAACCTGCCGCGTAGTAGATGGGCGGAATGTATCCGAATAGGAAGTCGGAGTCGGGACGCTGCCCGACCGCGGTGACACCAACAAATCCGCCCCAGCGCTGCCGGGTATAGGTCAGCAGCAACAATCCAGCTTGCTTGGGACGCCGCAGCAGCGGAGCTCCGGTGCCGTAGATGCGCGGATCGCAACCCGCAGCGGGATCGCAAGGCGGCGCTTGCTGAATCTGGGTGGAAGTGTAGGTATAAGCAGCGGTCGCCGACAGATGGTTGGCAACCTGGCCGCTCAACACCACTTCGGCGCCCTGCGCCATCGCACGGTTGAAGTTCACGTATTGGCTGGTATTGGTATCGGAGTTGTAGACGTATTCGATCTGGTCGCGAAACTGATTGTGGAAATACACGGCGCTGAGTGACACGCGGTTATTGAACAGCGATTGCAGCACGCCGGCTTCGATGGCCCGGTTCTGCTCCGGTTGCAGATTGGGATTCGGCAATGTGGGAAAGGTCCCGGTGATGCCGAATGTTTGCTCGAAGCTGGGCTCCTTGATTCCTTGAGCGTAGCCAAAGTGCAGGCGCGTGCCGCTAAAGAAGGTGTTTCCGCGCAGGACCAGAAACGTCAACGAAGCGCGCGGGCTGACTTTACCGCCGAAATCGGTGTTGTTCACGTATCCAAGACCGGCCAGAACCGACAGTCGCCGCCACACGATGGTCTGCTGCGCAAACAGATAATTGTTGAAGCGCAGACCATGAGTAAGACTGATTCCGGCGTCCGAATTGTTGTTGATGTATCCGTTCTCATCTTCAAAGTTGTAGCCCAGTGTAGTTTGCGCCCATGGCCGCGGGCTATAGATTCCCTGGTAAGAGAAGCCGGCAATGTTGTACTTGGCCAGGCTGTTGAAGGCACTGTCGAATGGCCGGTCAAGATCGTCGACGGGATTCACGTTAAGCGCGACGTGGTGGTACTCGAAGCCGCTGAACTGATGCTGCCACGCACCCGGCCCGCTGACCGTGAGATCGCCGCTGGCGAGGAAATTATTCTGGTGCGCATACTGGTTCGGGTCAGGCGGCAGCTCGGGATTTCCGTTGAACCACCAGTTCGACTGAACGCCAGTCCAACTGTTGTAGTGGCGCGCGCGCAGCCGGAATGCCACGCGATCGGAAAGCCGCACGCCAATATTTCCGCCCTGCAGTGAATTCGAATAGGCGTCGTTCACTCCCTGGCCTTGGGTATTGAACTGGTTGGCGAAAACGTTGTAGTCGAATATGCTGCGCGCTCCCGCCACCGACGCATAGCCGTTGGCAGTAGAGAAATTTCCGCCGTCAGCGCCGAATTGAACTTCCGGCGTGTGCGTGCTGCCGGTCGCCGTCCAAAGCTGCACCACGCTGGTCATGGCGTCCGATCCGTACACCGTGCTCTCCGGACCGCGTTCCACCTCAAGGCGGTCAATGTTGTTCATGGGAACCACGCCGAAGTCGAAGATGCCGCCAGGATCGTTCACGGGCACGCCGTCAATCAGCACCTTGTTGTAATTCGATTCTCCGCCGCGAACGAACAAGCTGGCGAGATTGCCGCGACGTCCGGTGGTACTGACAATCGCTCCAGGAATGTAGAGCAACGCATCGGGAGCGGAGACCGGATTGATCGCCGTCAGTTGCTCGCCAGTCAGCACGCCGACCGAAGCACCGGTCTGCTCCGGCGTGGCGGGACTTGCGGTGCCCGAGACAACCACGGTTTGTGGCGTGGTCGCCAGCTTCAGTTCAACGCTGAGGGTTTGCGTCTGCGGAATAGAAATTTGCTGCGACTGCTCGGCAAATCCCGGGGCAAGCACCACCAGGCGGTACTGACCGTCGGCGACGCCTGGGAACGTGGCGGTGCCGTCACCGGCGGTGGTTTGCACGCCTACTCCGGCGTTGTCGGTGACACGAAACAAGCTGACCTGCACGCCGGAGACCCGGTCGCCGGAAGGGCTCTCCACCGACACTTTGAAGTCGGAGGCGAGGGCTGCTGCGGAGCACAGCAGTGCGATGAGAAATCCTCGAACAAGAATAAAGGAACGGACGCTGGACATGACACTTCTCCTTTGCACGCGAAAGGGTTCGTGACAGTTCGCGCCGGTCTCCTGGCTGGCGAGTTGCGATTGGCATCGCGGACAGCGGTGGGGGCCTTCCCGTTGGTACAGTGGCCTGTCCACCAAAGACTCGCTTACAGTTGCGCGGCAGCGCGGGCTTTTCACCCGCTTCCCAGTTTCGTCGACGGAAAAACGAAACGCGCGAACATTAATTGGCAAGGAACGATCCCCAAACCAAACTGGTTCAGGTTGAGATTCGACTGTACTGAGCGGGGAGTCGGCTGTCAATCGCCGCGTACGGTAAACTGCGCCTCCGCGAAGGCGGTGATGCGCTCCAGCGAGGCTTGCATTTCGGCGTGACAGTAATCCATGGCCGCGTCGTCGGCGTCCGGCGGAACGAAGATGTTTTTCGCCACGCGCACATAGGCGCGCGAAAACGGTTTGGGAATGAGCATGGCGTCCCAGGTCTTCAAGACCCAGACTTTCTCCAGGGCAATGTAGAAGGCGGTGATTGGGATGCCTGTCAGTCGCGCCAGCATCACCGGGCCTTTTTTTGCGACGTAGCGCGGACCGCGCGGGCCATCGATGGTGAAAGCTACGGCGCCACCGGCTCTCACCATGGTCTCCATTTCCATCAAGCCGCGCTGGCCTCCGCGCGAACTGGAGCCGCGAACCGGCACGAACCCAAAGCGGCGAATCACGCGCGCAATATATTCCCCGTCGCGGCTGAGGCTGGTCAGTACTCCGATACCGTGATTGCGAAACAGCCAAGTCGCGGGCAAGACGCAACGATGCCAGAAGGGATAGATGCCGGGAGCGATGCGGTCGAGGCCGCCGATGGAACCCTCTTCGTAGGTGATGGTCATGCGAAGCGTCCGTCCGATAAGGCCCACTACCGCAGACGCGACCCCGGAAATCACCGTGATCTGCAGACGTTGCAGAAGCGTGAGGCGGGGCAGTGGCGTTTCTCCGGCGGCCATGCTGTTGGGAGCGGGCACGCGAGAATTCTAGAGCAGATTCACTCGCGGTGTATTGGCACGGGTGGAGCACCGCCTTTCCAGGCGTGCATAACGCCGCTATTCCCGGATCGTGCTTTAGCGCCCGAGGTAATATCTTGTTACCTCAGCCGTTGAAGCCGACTCATCCCCAATCCTTTGCACCGCTAAACCTGATCATTCATGAGCCACGTAGTTTTCTTAAAGTGTGTCAAGCACTATCCGCACGAACGAATAAATTAATCTTGCAATGCTATGCGCAAATTCTGCGGCTCAATGGGTCGCCAGAGCATTACCCAGCGGGCACACGGCGCCGGCGGGAGTGTAGGAACCTTTGTTCTGCGCAAAACACCAATTCACCTGTTCACGCGAGAACTCGGTGACCACGCTGGCCGGCACATCGGCTTCTTTGACCTCGTTGAACTCGAAGGTCACGCTTCCATCCGGCGCAACCGTCGCCAGCAGATATCCATAAATATCCGTCATGGCAACCGTGGCAGCGGCGTGTTCTTGCGGCAGGCGATAGCGAACGGCGCCGGCAGAGCCCACAATCCATCCTGGCAACACGTCGCCGGAATGGCAGGCAGTGGCGTAAATATTGTTCATCACGAAGTGTGAATGGCTCGCCAACACGTACACATTCTTTTGGCTGCTCTTGCGGAAGGCCACTAATGCGGCGTAGACCTTCCGTCCAGTGGTTTGCTCCTGTGCCGAGTCGTTCATGCTGTGCCCGGCGGACAAGCTGTCAGGCAGCGCTGCGTGCATTCCCAGAATCACTGTACGGATCGAGACGTCCTTAGCATCACGAGCGAGAACGTTTTGGAACCATGTCATCTGTGCCGCATCGAACTCCTCCGCCGAGGCATTGTCCATGCTAATGAAATCAACTCCGCGTTCGATCCAGTGGTAGTACGTCTTCAAGACGTGATCGTTGGGATTGTCTTTCAACCTTTGCTGCTGCAGCACAGGTTGATTGAGCCAGTCGGCGAACTGCGCGACATACTGGCCCTTTGTCATGGGAGGGACCAACTCGTGGTTGCCGATTTCCAGGAACACCGGCAAATCTCCGAATGGTTGCAGTTGGTGCTGAATGAAGTCAGGCCATGCAGCGGCGAAATAGTTGCTGATGGTCGATGCCGGATGAGTGCGGAGGTAATCCTCGTCGAAGGTATAAATGGCCCGATAGTCGCCGAGATGCCAATAGAACGACACACCGTCGTGACGGACTCGCTGGGCGATTGCGGGCATCACAATGTCGCCGCAGTTGCGGGAGTCGCCCGACACGGCGAATTTCCAGCTGCCCACAGAGTCGGCTTGCTGTTGCGCTCGAAGTAACGCGGTCATGCACAGTACCAAAAGCAAGGTCAGAATCTCAAATCGAATCAACAATTTTTGTCTCACTAGCCAATTCACGAACCGCATTCTTTTCCACCAATCGACCATCAAGAGCGTGAGGCTTAAGCGCCTTGTCGCTTTCCTACCTTACCTGATTACCGTGTTCTCGGCGGGAATTTCATTTGTCATCGCGCATTGATATTCGAGTGCTAACAAGATAAGCTGGGCCGTCTCGGTCCCGTGCTGCGCCTGTTGGAGAGTCTATGCGATCTGGATTTCGCCGGATGGTTCGGTTTCTCGTCCTCGGTGTACTGTTCGGCTCCGCCATCTTTGTATTTGCAAAGCAGGATGCGACCAAACCTGACGAAGCGCGACTGAAACCTGCTTATCGCTTCGAACGCAATCATTGGGTGTACGTCCATCTCCAAGGCTCTCCGGCCGATATCGGATATCAGCACGGTTATCTGCTGGCGCCCGAGATCGAAGATGGCATTAACGCCGTTCGCGCGGTAGACACGCATACTACCAAGCGCGATTGGAATTTCTACCGCAATGCCGCGCAGAACATGCTGTGGAAGCAGATTGACGCAGAGTATCAACAGGAATTGCAGGGCATCGTGGATGGCCTTCACGCCCACGGCTCAAGCCTGGATCTGTGGGACGTGGTGGCCTTGAACGCGATGGAAGAGCTTCCCGACTATTATGTTCCCTACTTTAACAAGCGCGAGAAGCGGGCTGACGCGCCTGTCCTGAAGGCGCCCGGCAATTGCAGCGCGCTGGTCGCGACTGGATCGATGACCAGGGACCACAAGCCGGTTATTGCCCACAGCAACTGGACCGACATCGCGATTGGTAGCCGCTGGACCGTTATCTTTGACATCGTTCCTATTCACGGATACCACATGTTGATGGATGGCTTTCCAGGCGTGATTGTGAGCGACGATGACTTTGGCATCAATTCCGCCGGACTCATGGTTACGGAGACAACCATTACCGGATACGATTTGTTCGACCCGGACGGGGTACCCGAGTTTGTACGTGCGCGCCGGGCGCTGCAGTATGCAACCTCGATCGATCAGTACGTCCAGATTATGCTCGACCGCAACAACGGCGGATATGCAAACGACTGGTTGCTGGCCGATAACAAGACCGGCGAAATTGCGCGATTTGAGATTGGGCTGAAAATGCATCGCGTGTGGCGGACCAAAGATGGCTACTTTGTGGGCTCAAACTTCCCCAGCGATCCAGACTTTATCAAGAAAGAAACGGATTTCGATCCCAAGAATATGGGAAGTTCGCCCAATGCTCGTCACAAGCGCTGGGAGGAACTGATGGCGCAGAAGAAGGGACAGATCGATGTCGAGATGGCGAAGACGTTCCTTGCCGACCACTGGGACAGCTACGAAGGCAAGGAGGACCGCGACGAGCGTTCTCTGTGTGGCCATGTTGCCGTCTCGCCCCGAGGCGTACCCGAGTGGCAATGGCCGCCGTATTCTCCCGGAGGCGCAGTAACCTCCCAGGCCGCTGACAGCACGATGGCGAAGAACATGAGCCTGGAGGCGCGGGCCGGTTATCCCTGCGGAGAGGACTTCATCGCCGACACGTTCCTGAAGGAGCATCCCGAATTTGACTGGCAGCGCCCCGTTTTAAAGGACATGAAGGGAAATCCCTGGGCTGAATTCAAGGCGGCAGACAAACAATAAGCAGTTTTCTTCTCTGCCGGGGTGCCTTGCCGGCATAAGGTGCGCGCCTTGAGCCGGGTGCGGAACACATTTTTGCAGCTTCCGTGTTACAACAAGCATCTACCTTTTCTATCAGGCGGGCTGGTCGACGCCGATTCAAGAGAAGGATGCCTATGTTCCACAAAATCGTTTCTACATCGAATGATTTCACATTCACCATTGTGCGCCTGGTGCTCGGCGTCGTCTTCTTCGCGCACGGCGCGCAAAAGATGCTGGGCTGGTTCGGGGGTTACGGCTTCCATGGCACGATGGGGTTCTTCACCCAGCAAATGGGAATTCCGGCGCCGCTGGCATTCCTGGCAATCTGCGCCGAATTCTTCGGTGGCCTCGGACTTCTGGTTGGCTTGCTCAGCCGAGTTGCTGCGCTTGGCATCATGGTCAATATGCTGGTCGCCATCGCGACGGTACATCACGTCAATGGTTTCTTCATGAACTGGACCGGCCAGCAAAAGGGCGAGGGATTTGAGTTCCATCTCTTGGCGATTGCGCTGGCAATCGTCGTATTGATCAAAGGTTCAGGCGCGATTTCCATTGATCGTGCGATAGCTAATAAATAGGGCGCTGACGCTCTCACTCGCGCACCTGTTCAAAAGACGACCAATCCCAAGCCGGCACCTTCCCACCGACAAAAGCTTTTCTCTGCTTGGCCGATAGACATATTGGGAACCCATGCCCGTCGAACCCAACGCGAGGACACCCGGAGGGAGAGGGAATCCTTAGCTGTCCTCCGCAGTGCTGGTAGGTTGCTGTCCTGACGGCAACGCTTCCCCCAACGACGCCAACAGGAAAAAGAAGCATGTTCGCAATTATTGGAATGCTGGTAGTGCTCGCGGCAGTTATCGGCGGGTTCCTTATGGAACACGGTCCTATCCGTGTCCTAATGCAGCCCTCCGAGTTACTGATCATCGGCGGCGCTGCCATCGGCACTCTCCTGGTTGCGAACCCTCTGCACACGCTCAAGGCCATAGTGAGCGGGCTAACCCTGGTAATCGCTGGCTCGAAATTTAGTAAGCAACGTTACCTCGACGCCTTGAAGATGATGTACGACCTGTTCGGCAAGATTCGGCGCGACGGCCCCGTTTCGGTCGAGAACGATATCGAGTCGCCCAAGGAAAGTAAGTTCTTCGCTAACTATCCGGCATTCCTGAAAGATCATGAGACGCGGGATTTCGTGTGCGACACCATGAGAATGGTAACGATGGGAGGAGTGGAACCGTTCGATGTCGACCAGATGATTGAGGTGGACATGGACATCCATGCCCACGAGCTGAATCAACCGGTTGGGGCACTGAGCACCATGGCCGACTCGTTGCCTGGATTGGGGATTGTCGCCGCGGTGCTGGGAGTGGTGATGACCATGAGCGCGCTCGGCGGGCCTCCCGAAGAAATCGGCAAGAAAGTTGCCGCCGCGCTGGTGGGAACGTTTCTCGGCATCCTGTTGTGCTACGGATTTGTTGGCCCGCTAGCTGCCAATATGGCCAAGCTGGCGGAAGAGGAGCGCGAGTATTGGCATGTGCTGAGGGTCACCATGATCGCTTTCATGAAAGGCACGTCTCCACTACTGGCGACAGAGATGGGACGCCGGGCGATACCCGGTCATGTCCGCCCAACCTTCCAGGAATTTGAGACGAACTGCAAGAAGGCGGTGGGCGAAGCTGCGGAAGCCTCAACGGCTCCCGCGGCTACCCCCGAAGCCGCTGCTGCTTCCTGACCAGGCGCACTGCAATGAGCACGACCAGCCAGATCATCGTAATAAAGCGTAAGTCCCGACACGGTGGACCTCACGGAGGCGCCTGGAAGGTAGCCTATGCCGACTTTGTCACCGCCATGATGGCATTGTTCATTGTTTTGTGGCTGATGAACTCCAGCAAGCAGATTCAGGTCGCAGTCGGCGGTTACTTTAAGGATCCTACGGGCACGGCAAAGATGGTAGGCACAAACCAGACTGGCTCCGGCGAGAACTTCACGGTGTCCAAAGACAACATGGCAAAGTTGAAAGAGCAGCTGACAACCGTCATTCGCCAGGTCACGAACTTCGACAAGCTGAAGAGCCAAATCGAAATGACGGTCACCGCTGAAGGGCTGCGCATCGAATTGCTGGAGTCGGAGAAGGGCACTTTTTTCGATAGTGGACGGCCTGATCCCAATGCCAACGGCAGAGAGTTGCTGATCACCCTCGCCCGCGAGCTGGGAAAGGTTCCCAATAAGCTCTCCTTGGAGGGCCACACAGACGCGCAACCCTATTCGGGAATAGCCAACTACAGCAATTGGGAGCTCTCGACCGACCGCGCCAACGCCAGTCGCCGCCTGATGCAGCAGAACGGACTGCGCGTCGATCAGGTTGCGGAGATAAGAGGATTCGCGGACCAACGCCTGCGAAATCCAAAGAACCCGGCCGACCCCGCCAACCGGAGAATTTCACTGATCGTACGTTACCTCGAACAGAAAACGCCGGTGCCAGCAGCCGCCAACCCGGAGCGGAAGCCATAGGAACAGCGCAAGTCTTGTCTGGCTACCTCAGTGATGCGCGATACGGCAATAAGACTTTCACGACACATCCCCGCGTATCCCGGCGATTGGCCAGCTCGATGGAACCTCCGTGGGCCTCTGCGATCTGCTGCGACAGGACCAGCCCAATACCTGAACCGCCCGGCTTGGTGGTATAGAACGGAACAAAAGCATTGCTTGGGTTCAGCAGGCCAATGCCGTTGTCTTCGACGATCAGCGCCATCGTGCGATCGTACTGTTCCCATCGGATGGAAACCCTCGGGGCTGGTGGTTCCGGACCCGAATGAGCGGACTGGGCCTGCTCCAGAGATGCATCGACAGCATTGCGCACCAGATTGATCATCATCTGTTCGATGAGGTCGGGATCGATCATCAAGACACGTTCCGGACCTGGCATGATCTCGACGTTAAGACGAGTTTCGAGGACGGCAACGCGCTCAATCAGCGGCCGCAACTCAATCGGTTGCAGCGTGGGAGAAGGCATCTGCGCCAGCCGCCGATATGACTGCAGAAAGCGGTGTAGGGATGCAGTGCGGGACTCGATGATGTTGAGCCCACGCTGGAAATCGGCGTTCTGCTCCTCCGGCAACTGAGGCAGCGGCAGGCGCGAAGCCAGGCTTCCTGCGATGGAAATGATGGGCGCCAGCGAGTTGTTGAGCTCGTGACCCAGAACGCGGATCAAGCGCTGCCATGCGCTCCGCTCTTCCTCGCGCAGGGCACGGCTTACGTCGGAGAGCACGATCAGTTTGTGAGGCACGCCGTTCTGGCGAAAGGTGCTCTGCCGCACCATCCAACGTGCGTTAGGTGTGGAATAGGGAAGTGCGACCAAGGTTTCGTTTCTGGCTTCGAAGCAGGCATTGAGTTCAAGTTCGTCAGCAGTCTTCCCCAGCAGTCGCGCCGACGGCTGTTGCAGTAAGCGCTCTCCCGCAGCGTTCACCAGTCGCAGGATGTGATCGGGATCGAAGGTAAACAGCGGAGCGTCGATCTCGTCGACCACCCGTCGCAAGAGTGCGGTGGCCTCGATCGTCTGGATGCGCTGTTCGGTCAGGATGTCGGCGAGAGCATTGATTTCGAGCGCCAACTCGCCAAGAGCATCATTGGCTACCGCCCCACGCGCACGAAAGGAATAATCTTCCTCCCGCAGCGCGCCGACTACGTTAGTCAGAGTTTGCAGCGGCCGTACGATCTGGTCGAGCAGCGCTAACGTCAGCACCAGCCAAAGAAAGAACTCAACTACCGTCAACGTGATCTTCACGTCGCGCGTCCATGGGTGCGTCCAAATGAGAATTGTTCCGAAAGCAATGCCTGGGAGGGCCGCCAGTATAGCGAAGAGCGCAATACGTTTTTCGAAGAGTAGCCTCGATCTTCGAGATCGAGAGCGAGGAGTTCGGGCCGCTGACTTGGAGTCGCCGCCGGAACTAGAGTCCATAGCGTTCCATCCGGCGGTAGAGAGCGCCACGGCTCAAGCCCAACGCCTCCGCCGCCTGACTCACGTTGCCGTGGAACCGCTGTAAGGCTTTGCGCACCAGGATGCCCTCGACTTCTTCGATGCTGAGCTCTTCGAGGTTCTGTCCCTGGGGACGTTGCACGTTCAGTCCGAGATCCGACACTTGAATCTCACTGGTGCGGCACATAAGTACCGCGCGTTCCAGGGTGTGCTCCAATTCGCGAACGTTACCGGGCCACGCATACTGCATCATGAGTTGAAGAGCCGGCGCGGCAAAACCAGTCACCGGAACCCGATAGCGGGCAGCATAACGCGACAGAAAATGGGCCGCCAAGGCTGCGATATCTTCACGGCGCTCGCGCAAGGCAGGGATGTGGATCTCAACCGTATTCAGCCGGAAAAGGAGATCTTCTCTAAATTGGCCCGCGGCAATAGCGGTCTGCAAATCGATGTTGGTCGCGGAGATGACGCGTACGTTGATTCGCTTGGTCCGCGACGAGCCGACACGCTCGATCTCGCCTGTCTCCAGCACCCGCAGCAGTTTGGCCTGCTGCCGGATGGGAACGTTCCCAATCTCGTCGAGAAAAATGGTTCCATTGTCGGCTAATTCGAAACGTCCGATGCGATCGGTACGCGCATCCGTAAAAGCGCCCTTCACGTGGCCGAACAGTTCGCTTTCAAAGGTACCCTCAGGCAGTGCGCCAGTATTTACAGCAACCAGCGGCATCGAAGCCCGCGCCGATAATGCGTGCAGCGTCTGGGCTACGACCTCTTTGCCTGTGCCATGTTCGCCGGTGACCAACACGTTGGCATCAGAGGGGCCGATGCGCGCCATTGTTTGTAATACCGGCTGCATGGAAGGAGCGGCGGCGATGAATTCGGGCCGCCCTTCGGCGCGCAATAGTTTCGCTTCAGCTTCCAGTTGTTGCGTGCGTTGCAGAGCGCGATGCAGTTCAACCTGAGTACGGAGAATCGCCAGGAGCCGTTCGTTCTCCCACGGCTTCTGAATGAAGTCGCGTGCGCCGCGGCGCATGGCCTCTACCGCCAGTCCAACGTTGCCCCAGGCCGTCATCACGATCACCGGAATGCTGCTATCGAACGCAACTATTCCCGAGAGTAGATCCAGTCCTTCCTGCCCTGATGTGGTGTCGCGGGTGTAATTCAAATCGATCAGTACGGCATCGTAGAAATCGCTGGCCAGAGCTTCCCGAACCGCTGCTGGGGACTTCGCCGTATCAACTTCAAAACCCTCCGGGCGAAGCAAGAGTTCGATCGCTTCGAGGATATGCGGTTGATCGTCAGCTGCAAGAATGCGGCCGCCCCTCTGCCGTTCGCGTGTTTCGGTTGGGGAATCCGGCGTCGTCCCAGGGCTGGCTTGGCCTTGCGTCTTTGGCAATATGTTCTCCGTCAGGGTGCAGTGCCGTTTACCGCATCCTGCATCTGAATGCCATTATCTTCCAGAGTAGTTCCGGTAGCGCGTTCCAGTTCGAGCTTGGACTTCTGATATGCCGTCGTGGCATTCACCAAGTCGAGCTCGGCGACGGCCAGGTCGCGTTGGGCAGTCAACGTCTGGAAGCTTGACCCTGCGCCCAGCGTTTGCTCCTTCTGCATAATGGTAAACGTCTTGTCCGCCAGATCGCGCGCTTGTTTTGCTGCTAGTACCCGAGCCCGGCCTTGCTCCAGAGCATACTGTGCATTGCGTACTTCGATGCGAATTTGCTTCTTCAGTTGCTGCAGGCGCAACTCGGCCTGACGATACTCCAGCTCCGAGCGATACTGGTCTGCCTTGGCGACCCGATTACGAATAGGAAGCGTCAGGTTCAGACCCACAAAATAGTCCGGGGATGAATTGTTAAACGCGTCCGAGAAAGATCCCCCGAAGCAGCAAGGGGCAGTCGTGGTATTGGGAGTCAGATAGTAGAACGGATTCAATTCTCCAGCCAAGCCCGTGCCACCGTAGAAGCCCACCAAAGCAAGCGTTGGAAGCAACGCGTTCTTGGCCGCCTGACGGCTGATCTGGCGATTCTGCAGGTCGATCTGCGACTCCGACAGCTCCGGGCGATCCTGCAAGGCCAGCGTAATGAGGTCCTGCGTAGA
>CAVREJ010000019.1:0-184040 GCA_963720135.1 uncultured Acidobacteriaceae bacterium | reverse complement strand
CAGGCCATTCGTCGGAGACACCACGATGGCACGCCGCCGTGAGTCTCATGCGCGCGAGGGCCTGCCGAATCACTTGGCTGCTTCCATCGGTTTCGCGGGCGGAGGGGTTGCGGCTTTTAGTTTAGCCAAAGCTTCATCCACGCGGGTCCGGAAGTCACCCTTATCGTTGTGCTCCCATCCGCTATAGTTCGATACCACCTGCATCTGACAGCCTGTACCCTGGGATACCAGGGTGACGTGGTTGGTCCGCTGGAGGGCCGCTCCGGTAATGTTGACATGAGCGGAGTGCTTCACGTCGTAGGAAGCGGTCATTTTGGCGTCGTCACTCTCCACGACGTTGTAGTTCTCCGCATTGCTAAGCGTGACTTTGACCGCGCTCCACACCTGGCTGCAAGCATCGGGATAGGTGCTCTTGTAGGTCTTGCTGAACGCCGGCAGCGCAAGCAACGATATCAAAGCTACAAGCGCGAGTCTCGTCTTCATCATCACATGTCTCCTCCTGGGGAAGTGCTTCTGGGCAGGTCAAGCCTGGACAGAGACCCCATTTTCAAGACAAGTGAAAGATAGTCGCTCGAGATATTTTGTCAGTGCGCAAAGTCACGTTCGCCGGTGACTACGCGGGTGGCCTACGAGCGCGACCTCGCGGACAAGAAAGCCCGCCCTAGCCAACATCCGGCTAGAACGGGGCACCCAGACTTGATCGTTATTGTTGCATTGGTACGGTGGTGTATTGACACTGCGTATTCTGGCCAAATTTACTAGTGTCCACTTTCTGAAACTGCACATTCCCCTTGTCAAAATAGGTATTTTCGCTGAATCCTACTGCCTTCGGGGGATCGACTGGGTTGGCGGGCGGCGACCAATCCGACGGCATGGTGAAAGAAAATCCGTAACATCCCCCGGCTGGACAGTCGGGGTCCTTCGGGCCCCAGCTGCACACAGTGTCATCTTTGCAGCTCGATCCAAGAGCTATAGTGCAGCCACAGGTTTTGGTTCCGTCTTTTCCGACTTTTATCCCACAGTAAGTTGCGGGCTGGCAGGCGGCACTGAACTCAGTGGCGAATTCCGTCGCAATAGAACTCTTGCTCAAGTCCACGGTTACGGTCAGCAAATTGGTGTCTTTGCTGTATCCCGGGTCAAGCCAAGGGGTTGCGCCCTTGACGGGGTTGAACACATACGTATCGGTGTCGAATGTGCCCCGAACCCCGCCTACCGTCCACTTCCCGGTTTCATCGTTGGGGCCGAGGTAAATGTCAAACGTCAACTGCGTCGAAGGCTTGCCATAGATGAAATACACATAGTAAGTCTGGCCTCCCTGGAAGACCGAGACGCCGTGTGCGGAAGCAGGGTCCGAGGCAATGCACCCCCCCTGGTTCTGACAGTTGTTGCTGGTGTCAATGTAGTAGTGACCGTGATTGAGAGTGAGTGTACTTCGCTGCCCTGAGTCCTGGCCCAGCATTAAAGAGCGCGGTTTGGGGGGCGGATACAACAAGAGCTCGTCTTTGGTCAAGTATTGGCGATACAGGGGCACGCCGAAGGTTTGCGGGGTGGCGCCCTGGTGGGTCCAATACGCGGGACCGGTTATGGGATCACCTTGTATGCACTCGTAGGGATAGGAACACTGCATGTTCTGATTGGGAGGCGGACATTCTCTCGTCCCGGGGTAGAAGCCGATCGCGCAGCCGGCGATCATTCCGGTGGTTACGTATTCGTACGGGCTGGTCTTGGCGGTTCCCGGGGCGCCCTTCCCATCCATGGTGCTCGCGTGCTTGTCGGAGGCGCATTCCACGGTTTCCAGCGGAGCATTGAAGAACGGATCTTCGTTGACCGAGATAGTCTCTCGGCCCGTGGTTGGTGTCGGGGTAGTCTCGGAGGCAATCAAGCCGGTCAGGGCTCCGTCACCACCCGGTACGTTCATGCCCATCTTGTTCTTGGTATCGGGCACACCATCGTTGAGGACGGTCTGCCGATCAATGTCGGTGAAATTATTGAACATCCCTGGTGAGTCATTACCCGGACAGTAGCGCGCGTGGATTGCATCGTCGTTCGGCATGTAAGGCCAGGTGTTGGGTACGAACAGCGGCTCGATCAGGAAGTGCCGGATGTTGTCATTCCGGAACATCAGGTTCAAGGAGTGGAAGGCGGGAGGGTAATAGAACCCGTTAGGCTGTTTCCAAGCAATGCCCGCGTTGGGGAGATAGCACGTTCCCGAGGCATCCTTGGGGACGCCATCCACGAAGAACGTCCGATACATCCAGCCAGTCCCGTTGCCCGGCATCAGCGTGGGATAAACGTCCAGGTAGGCATTCGACTGCTGGAAAGCCGGTCCATCATAGACGCTGAACAGGCGCTGGCCGGGGAAAGGATTCACCTGAATGCTAATGGCATCCGCAGTCGAAAGGCAGTAACCGCGATCAGCCTGGTTGGCGCAAACCAGTCCTGTTTTCGGATTGAACGGCCCGGCCTCGGAGGCATAGCCGTTGGTCGGGAAGCCATCGCTGCCTATCGTCTGCGAGGTACCAATGAAGGCCGTCTTATACGCCAACATCCAGTTGCCGAGGGGATTATCGGACTGCGTGTATCCGCCGCCGGTGGTGAAGTTCAAGCCGGCGTACTGCGAATCGGTGACCGCACCGTCAGTGAAAAGAAACCACTTGGGCCGCATCCAAATCGCGGCAAAATTTGTCTGCGCGTAATTGAATGATGTGTCGTAGTGGTCCAGGACCGTGGCCTCACAAATTGACTTATTCGGCCCAGTGTTGGCGCAAGGAGGGACCGCGATGTTGCCGCTGCTGCAATCGGTTGGGTTCTTAGGATCGTCAGCTCCCAGGCACTGGCTTGGGTTCCGCAAGCCTGTAATTTGCGGATAATAGAGGTTGTAAGCGGCGGTATTGGACTGGCTCATGGGCGGCGCAAAGTCATTAGTCACCGCCTGCAACGTCGTGTCATTCGCGGGACCATCGCTGAACCCGCCGCAATCATAGGTATCCCCAATGCTGGTAAAGGAAAGCTGGGAGGCAACGCAACTGTTCCCAACAAAGTTCTGTAGTGGTGTCAGCCCCGAGCGCCCGGTGTTGTCCATCCGCAACGATGACATATCTTGAACATTCAGCTGTTGAGACGCATAGCCATCCCACGTCTCAAACATGGACGGCCCGCCGTTGGCGCCGGGCAGCAGCCAATAGCACGAACCGCAGGCGGTGACCCCTGCGGCCATGTTGTACTGAAAGTCGTTCCAGCCGTTCATGATCCAGAACGCGCTGGGGTGGTTCCAGTCGGAACGATAAGGCATGAAGTCGCCGCGCGGGGGATCTCCCTGCCGGGCGAGAATGCCTGGCGTGTCGCGCGGGTTCAAGGTATCACTGTGCACTCCCGCGATCACGCTTACGCCCAGGTTGGCATAAAGCTTGTTATTGACCTCGGTAGCGTCTTCCAGGTAATAGCCATGCCCGATCGACTGGAAGCCGACATTGCGGGCGATGGTCATGCCCTGCGTGGCATGCACGGTGATCCAGCGCGTCATAGATTCGTGAATAGAAGAATCCCGCACGTAAGGCGTTAGTGTGGGGTCCGTAGGCTGCGGCGTCTTCCGCGCCATATGGAAGTGCACGGGATAATGCCCGATCGCTCCGCCTTGTCCTAAGCGGTAGAACTCGACACCCTTGATCTGGTAGTTGGTAAAACCCTGACGGACAATCGTATGTCCGCCAAAGTAATTGCCCTTGGTAGGTGGGAAATGGTCGTGCTCCGAAGTGTCCGTGTCAGGCTGGATGCCTTCGGAAAGAATCTCAATGCTGCGGGTCAGCAAGCCGACCGCCGCCCGGGTATCGATGCAGCGGGTGTTGTTGGGAGTACCAGAGGAACAGGTGATGTGCGAGTCTTGCGTCGGCCCGATCCCAGTCGGAACGCCTGACAGGCTATAGGTCTGACCGTTATGGGGAAAGCAAACGCCGGTGCCGGCGCCTTCGCATGGCACATTCGGATAGCTGGGGTTTCGAGTGAATGTTACGGACTTTTTATCCATGCTTACCGTTGCGATGGTTAGCTGTTCCGAGTGGGTGGGCATGTAATCGGTGGTCGTGACCACAATCTGGTCACCCGCCGCCCAGTCCACCGCGCGGGACAGAGACAGGCTGGTGGCTCCTTTGCTGAGTGTGCTATTGAGCCGCACCCAGCTGGTTCCCGTGTCTCCCGGATCATCGTCGACCTTAGGATCGTAGGTGGCGCCTTTCATTCCTAACAATTGGATCGTTCCGCCATAGGAAAGGGCCAGGACCTTGTGACCGAAGTAAGCTGCTTTGCCTTTGTCGGCAGCGTCGAAAGTGTCATAGCCATAAAAGCAGTCGTCGCCCGGCAGTTTGTATGAGGGATCAATCGAGCTGGCCTTAATGCAAGCCATGTTCTTAGGCGTTGGCACCGTGTGCGTCATCAATGTCGTGTTCGAGTTCCAGAGCGTGGAGGGAACCCCACACAGAGCTCCGTTGCAGAGCGCTCCGGGATCGTCGCTCGGCCCCCAGAGGTAGATTCTGACCCTCGCACCTACCTCGCCCGTGAGGGACGGATTCATGCCTATGGGGTGCATAACGGTTCCTGCCGAAAGGGTTCCACCGTTCTCGACAATGATGGATTCGGCGTGAAAATCGATGCGGGTATCATCGAACGTCAGCGACCCGCCTGCAACAATGTTGACATTGTGGAATACGTAAACTCCGATTGAACCTGGAAGGCCGACCACCGTACATGGACTATTGACTAAGAGATCCGTCGTCGCGCTGCCTCCAGGAAGCAGTGACCCGCTGCAAGTCGCAGCGAATGCAACATTAGACGACCACATGCAAAAGGCGGCCGCGGCCAAAATTGTCATGACGATGGACATGGTTCGAAGGATTTGGCGGACACGGCAGAAGGAAGACATACAACCCCCTCAGTTTACGAAGTCTCTGTGCAAGCGCCGCAATGATGAGGTTGATCCGCGGATTGCTTGGGCGAGACAATCGCGGACGTCGACAAATGGCGATCAGTGAACGTGAGCGGAATACAGAAACGACAGTTGGCCAGCTTCAGCCTTTTCGCCGACTATTCTGATTTGGAAGGTCTGAAGTGGCAAAGAAATAGTAGTCGCGGAAAATGGAAAGTCAAGTAGAAAAACCGCGACGCTCGTGGCGGCGGGAGTTGGATTTCCGTGGTCTAGGGCCGCCGGTGGAATCGAGCATTGTCCAGAAGTCGAGCTGTGTATTCGGCGGACTTCTTTTATCACTTCTCCTCTTCACGGTATTATTGTGCACATATCAGGCCTCTCGCTCTATACTTCTTCTCGACCATCAAGAGGGACACCCATGAAGACACGCTTGGTTGCTCTATCATGCTGCGTAGCAATGGCTGCGATGCTGGCCTACGCGCAAAGCGCGGACGAAGGTTATCAGATGGCAAGAGTGGTCTCCTTCGAAAGAGCCGCCGCTGACGCCCAGCATATGGGAGACTCAGACAACTACAAGATTTCCATGCGGCTGGGTGAGGCGGTCTATGCTTGCCGCGCAAACGCTCCTGCCGCAGTTTTTATTGATTGGACCACCGGCAAAGAATTTCCTGCCAAACTAAACGGCAAGATATTGCTGGTGAAAAATCCAAATGGTCAGGTCGTGCAACTGAACATTGTCGGCAAGAAAACACCAAAGTAGAAAAACGCTGTACCGACTTGGTTGCGACTATCCGGAAGTAATCCAGGCTGGGACCTGCGGCTGCGAAGGGGTTTAGTCTGCGCGGGCAAGCGTGACATCCATCTGATAAAACTTGAAGGTGTTCTCCTCGTCCGATCGATCGGCCGCGACGGATCGGTAGCGATCGAGAACATCGATTATGAACGCCGGCCGTTCAGCCTCCGGTAAGAACCGAGTCCACTCGACGAACGTCACCGAGCCGAAGGCGAAGAATGCGGAGCGAGACTTGAAGTCCCACGCTTTCGCCTCCGTGTGAATACGAAGAACATCCAGGCCATTCCCCTCGGCGAGTTCTCCGTATTGTTCCGGCGTCAGGTGCAGATAGGGATCGTGGAAATCCCGGAAGTAATGCGCCCAGCTTGATGATAGACGCGTGTCCTCGAGCACATTTTCCAGGCTTTTGCGCTCGCCTGCCGGGACGAGGCGCAACTGTGCACGTCCATCGGATTTCATTGCGCGGCGTATCGATTGGAGCGCCTCGTCTTGCTGGGGCACCCAGTGGAGCGCATTGAAGGAGACGACAAGGTCGAACTCCTCCTGGAATGGCAAGTGGCGAGCGTCGGCCACTTCAAATCGAAGATTGGGCCGCATCGTGGGACCGAAGTGGCTCGATGCGAACGCGATCATGTCCTGGGATGGGTCCACGCCAACAACTGCTCCTCCTGGAACCTGAGCAGCGATCTCTGCCGTGATCTTTCCATTGCCGCATCCGACGTCGAGAACGCGCTCCGACCCCTCGAGATGGAGCAGAGCGAGTACATCTTCGGCCATCGCTTGCTGGAGCGCCGAAATCCGGTCGTAATCAGTTGCACCCCATTCGGTCATTGCGTGTCTCCTCTGCTGGCTTCGTGCGCGTTCCGCTCGCGAGCTTGCGGAGGCAGGTTACATCATCGCAAAGCCGAGGACCACGGCGCATGATTTTAACTTGTATTCTGTCCGATAAATTTGCGAGATCCACGAAACAGTTGATGTTCGGCTAGTCCGCGTTTCTTTCAGTTATGGTTGGGCAGAGGTTATGATTGCCCGACCCTGAACCGGCCTCGGTTTGACTGCTCTATCAGTTTGAAGGTGCAATTCGATGGATCGACGAACTTTGCTTAAGCGCTTAGCGGCAATGCCTCTCCTTCCGGCTTTGTGGCCTTATCTGGCGACCACTGCACCGCTACCTGTTGCCGCGAAGCGTGCGTTTCGCCGAGTGCGTCCCGCTGATGCGTCCTGGCCCAGCGCCGCAAGTTGGGAGCAAACTGAAACAGCAGGTAGGCGGGAACCTCCTCCCTGTACCGTTTCCTCTGGCTGCCTGTCAAGCTCCGTCCAACAGAACTTCCTGTCAGGAGGTCATGAAAAATTTAGACAATCCTTACTACATTGGCGACCAGCCGGGGCTGACGCAGACCTTGGGGTGGGCGAATGCTTGGACTACCAAGCCCAGTGTTTATGCCGTGGCGGCGAGAAACGCCGATGACATTGCTGCCGCCGTAAACTTCGCACGAGAGAACCGTTTGCGTCTGGTTGTCAAAGGTGGCGGACATAGCTATCAGGGCACCTCAAACGCCTCCGATTCGCTGCTGGTCTGGACCCGCCACATGAATGACATCACAATGCACGAAGCGTTTGTCCCGCAGAATTGCGGAGGGCAATCATGCGCCGCAGCCGGCCGTCACCCTCGGCGCCGGAGCAATCTGGAACCACGCATACGACGCTGTTACCACCAAGGGCGGTGGTTACGTACAAGGTGGCGGCTGCACCACTGTTGGGGTGGCCGGCCTCATTCAAAGCGGCGGCTTCGGAAGTTTCTCCAAGCATTATGGTCTCGCAGCGGCGGGTTTACTGGAAGCCGAAGTTGTCACCGCCGATGGCAAGATCCGCGTCGCAAACGCATGCACGAATCCGGATCTTTTCTGGGCGCTGAAAGGCGGAGGAGGTGGTACCTTTGGGGCTGTCAGTAAAGTTACTCTGCGCGTACGCGACCTTCCCGAGTTCTTCGGCGGCGCCATCTTCACGGTTAAGGCCTCATCCGACGATGCCTTTCGTCGCCTTCTCCACCAGTTCGTAAGCTTTTACCGCAGCAGCCTCTTCAACGATCATTGGGGCGAGCAGGCCCACGTAAACCCAGACAATTCGCTTACGATTTCAATGGTCTCTTACGGACTGGACAGCGCGCAGGCCAAGAAAATCTGGCAGCCGTTCCTGGATTGGGTGATGCGTTCGCCGGGTGTTTATACGCTAAAGGCCCCGCCAATTGTCGGGAGCTTACCGGCACGAAACTGGTGGGATGCCGAGTGGCGGGAACAGCATCATCAACCAGTTTTCGTCTCGGACTCGCGTCCCGGTGCGCGCCCGGGCGACGTATGGTGGACGGGCGACGCGCGGTCAAGTAGGACAATTTCTTTACGGCTTCGAGTCGCTTTGGCTGCCTGCATCCTTGCTCAACGACGATTCGCAAGATCGTCTCGTTAATGCGCTGTTTGCCTGTTCCCGTCATTGGGGGGTCGAACTTCATTTCAACAAAGGTCTCGCTGGTGCTCCCGCCGATGCCATTCTGGCGGCCAGAGACACTGCCATGAATCCCGCCGTGCTTGACGCCTTTGCTCTCGCCATTATTGCCTCGGGCGAGGGGCACGCGTACCCAGGCCTTCGCGGGCATGAGCCCGACCTCGCTGCAGCTCGCAAAGAGTCCGCCGCTGTCGCCAAAGCCATGGACGAACTGCGCAAAGTTGCGCCGAACCCAGGATCGTATGTGTCCGAGAGTAACTTCTTCGAACCTTCCTGGCAGCAATCGTTCTGGGGCTCGAATTATCCGAGACTGCAGGCGGTGAAAGCAAAGTACGATCCCGATGGCTTGTTCTTCGTCCATCACGGTGTGGGCAGCGAAGAATGGAGTACCGATGGGTTTGCACGGCTAAGTGTAACCATGGCTCGTCCTTGAAATCGGCTGCAGTCGCGTCATGCATATCCCGTTCGTTGTCGTCAGAGCGCCAGTCTCGCGTGCTTAAGGCATCCGTTCAGGGCCGAGCTTCGTAAACTATGTTGAAAGGCGTTTCCGTTGCCCGCCGAAAACGGCTAAAACCGGCTGACGTTACCACTTCTCGGATGCGCGTTTCGCCGGATTGCGCGCCCAGGCAGAGTCCTACATCCTGCGATCGTGAACAAGGCGTGCACAGCAGCGTCGAGAACGAATAGTAAACGCGGCCCACTGGATTCAGATTGTCCTTCAACTCATCATTGGCGAATGGTTCCACGATCATCCATGTACCATCATCTCGCAGGGAGCGTCGAACGTGGGCGGCGGCGCCGACAGGATCGCCCATGTCGTGCAGGCAGTCGAAAACCGCGACGAAGTCGTAGTCCTTGCCGGGATACTCCTTGGCCTTGGCCAACTCGAACGTGACCCGATCGGCAACTCCTTCACGCTTAGCAGAATCACGCGCGGCTTCGATCGATTTATCGTGATAATCGAATCCGAAAAAGTGGGACTTCGGAAATGCTTTTGCCATCAACACTGTTGAAGCGCCTTTTCCGCAGCCCACATCGGCCACTCGCGCACCGCTTTCGAGCTTTTGCTTCACATCCTGCAGCGCGGGAATCCATGAGCTCACCAGATTGGCAGCGTAACCCGGCCGAAAAAACTTCTCGCACCCATGAAACACACCGTCATCATGTTCGTGCCAGCCCATCCCCGCACCGGTACGAAACGAATCGGCAATTCGTGGAACCGCTGCGAGTGACCCGAGAGCTAGCTGGAATGCCCCAGGCAGATACGCCGGGCTGTCTTCGTTGGCCAAAGTAAACGCCTGCTCCTCGGTGAGACTGAACTTATTTGTCTTCTCGTCGTAAGTCACATACCCACCCGCCGCCTGTGACGCCAGCCATTCCCGCACATAACGTTCATCGGTTTGGGTTTTGGCGGCAAGTTCGCCTGAGGTCATCGGCTGCGCTGCGAGCGCCTTGTATAGGCCGAGCCTCTCCCCGATTACAACCATCCCGGCGCCCACCGCTGCCCCAAGATCTCCGACGAACCGTCCGATAAAAGCATTGAGCTTGTCCATGTCGATCGCCATATATTCCGCTCCTTCCCGTCAGGGCCAGAATTTTAGCTCAAAAATCAATCTACCCTCAATGCCATTCGACGCAGCCGGGTGGTCGATCTGCTGAAGATAGTGGGCGGGCGAGATGAGTCGGAAGGGGCTTTTATTTACAACACGGCGAAGCGGCCTACGGCGAAGACGGCATCTATGAATAGTCCCGCTAGACCTCACCGGCTGGAAGCGTAGGTTGATTTGCCGCGCCCATGCCTGCCGATGAATTCTTTCCGGCGCTACGAGCGCGGTTGTCAACGGAGGCTATGCGGGCGAAGAACGTGGCGATGTCGCATCCGGCCGGCGCTGGCGGTACGCTCTTCGGAGCATTCTCGAAGTAAGACGAGATCATCCAGGATCCCAGGTGGCGATAGCTTTCGAACTGGGCTTCGTTGAAGAACTGGTTCGAGGTGGCCTCATGAGGGAAAGTCTGATGGGAAGCGGCATAAGCTCGAATGTCTGGAGGCTCGCTCCCGTTCAGCATCGGCTTGATGAATAACAGTTCGCCCTTCGGCGCACGGTCGTCGACGCAGTCGTATTGGATCACTCCCCGAATGCAGTAAACGTTCAGAGGTTTGACTCCCTTCTGCATCGGCAGCCCCTCCGGAAAGTCGGGGAATGTGATAGGGACACCGAGGTCAATTTCGATTTTGCGAATCGCATTGCCCAAGTCTTCAAACTGAAATTCGCTGTCGGCATCGGCGTCGACCACGATGATGTGCCGGCAACGACGTAAGACCATCTCGTAAAGCCCCAGATTTTCGAAATGGCCGCCGTCCGATAGCTCAATCCATTTGTAGGAGTCGTCGGTGTTCCCCAGTGCCTCATTCAACAGCGGCATCAAAGCCCACTTCGGACCGTTCCTTCCGAGGAAATGACGCTTTTTGCATCCTGTGGGCCATTTCCGCAGATGGGGCCATATGGGATTAGGAAGCCACCAGCCCAGTCGGGCGTTGAAGAAGGTCATCAAGAGCGTGACCAATGGCGAAGAGTTGTAGCCCATGTTTGGATTGAAGGCTGCTCCGCTGATCGCCATCGCTGTACCGACGGATACCCCCTTGCTACCACCATAATCCTCCGTGGGCACGTATCCCAAACGCCAGCTTCCGACGCTGATCGGACTGAAGGTGAAAGGTTCAGCCTTGCGCTGTTGCCATGCCATGTTCCGTGTCGCTACTAGGTTTAACGCGGTATTGATGACATGCAGCGGCGTGTCTTTGTACGGCATGTCGACTTCATACAGGTTGTCACTGCTGTCGAAGTTGGTGAAGGCGTCGGGATGGCGAGCGAAATTCGAGGCGCCCAGGTACGAGCGCGTAAGCCGCATGCGGTACATCCCATGCAGCGAGAAAGTATTGATGTTGATGAACATGTTGGCGAAAACCGCCAGCAGGCAAAGCCCCGCAAACACGACGAAAGCCGCGAGCGAATCCACCTTGAGCCGGTCGACGGTTCCGATCCAGTGGGCCGATTTCGTGACATGAACTGTCACGCCCAGATAATGGAACAAATAATGCTGCAAGACGGTAGGGTCCAGCGATTTCGCCTCGGCAATCAGCCTGTCGTACAGCCGCACCCGCAGCCAACTGGTGAGCGTTGCCAGCGCCAACGCGAGACACACCAGCGCGATGGCGGATGCTACTGGCGCGATCATTCCATGGTTGGCCAGAAACGTCTCGAACTTGTTCAGTTGCTCGGCCTTGACGCGTTTGAGACCGGAGGTAGTCGCCGCGCTCAGCCCTGCCGCGCTGCCTATGTAACCTGCACCCAGTCCCACTGCTCCGAGGATCGAAGCACGCATGAAGTGTAACCAGTCAGCGGCGTAGAAAGCGATGCAGTTCAATGCCAGCCAACACAAGAGGCACGAAAACAGCAGACCTCCGGCGCGCGCCCACCATTCCCGTTCCTCCTCTCGTTCGATGTGGGTCAATAGCCCCGTCAGCATGGTCGATGCCAGCATCATCACCGTGAGCACGATGGGGATTACCAGAACCACAAACTTGTGGCCGATCACCATGTGCCAAGGATTGACTTCCATCAATCGGCCGCCTAAGTTCAACGCGCACTCGGCCAGCAAAAAGGCTGCCAGTGCCGCCACTAATAACGGCGCGACAAACGACCAGATTAACCTGCCCCAAGCCAGCCGCCCGCTTCCATCATGCTTGTGAAAGACAGTTGGCCGCGTCTTGCCATCGCTTTGCCAGAGCAGCCGTAAGCGAACCAGCGACATCGCCAAGGGCGGAATGGACGTATAGACCATGAGCCATACGGCCAGACGCGGGACAGACCACTGATTTCCACGCAATGCGTCGCTGACGTAGGCCCAGGCGGAAGCTTCGCCCAACAGCCATGCGCTCACCAATACCGGCACAGCGAAGAGCCAAAGCTCCAGAGCAGTGCTTCCTTCTTTCTGCGGATCGGAAGAGCCCGCCTTATACGGCGGTCGCGCCATTCGCCACACCGCAGTCGCGGAAGCGAACATGACGCACACGACGGCTAGTGCCATCACTTCTCCGAACCAGGTTTCGCCGGCCCGCTGATGGGCGAAGGCCCAGCCGTACGAGAAGTTGTAAAGAAAATCCGGCAGACAGAACAACGCCATGACGATCGGCACAAGAATCAGCCAGTTCAGAATCAAGTTGCGCATCACGATCGACAACAGCGTCAGCGTGTCCAGCGTGAAGCCGTAATGTGGCGAGAGGTAGCTGGTGTACTCGCGCAGGTGGCGGATAGGTTGAGGCTCGGGATCGCCGGAGGTGGGAGCGGCGGCGCCCAAATGGTCCACGACCTGGTGGTAGTCACTTCTCTGCGACCAAGCCATCAGCCAACTGCCAATGTAGCCCCCGCCGGAAACGGTAGATAGGTAGTCCAGCTCATCCAGGAGCGGCTTCTGCGTCTCCGGACACCCGGCGCGCCGGCTGAATCGTGCCAGACCTTCCAGAATTCCCAGCGAAAAGCTTGCGCTGCGAATGCCGCCGCCGGAGAGGCACACGGCCGTACCTTTCATAGCGTAGAGAATGGAGTTCAGCGGCTCATCCTGAATTTGGCAAAGAGCTTCCGCCAGTAGTACTTGCTCGTAAGCTTCCGCGAGTCTCTCCTTAAACTTCTCGGTTGGCTCGCTACGCGTCTGCCGCTGGTTTTGCAAATGTTCTTTGGCTTGTTCCAGGTCCCCATACGCTTGCTCAGACTTCGTGATGTCAGCATCCAGCCTCGTCCATACCCTTCCGAGGTCGTCCGGAGTCAGGTCTAACTTTAGAATGTGCTTCGCTAAGACAGTGGCAAGATCGCCAGGCGTATGCTCCGATTTCAGAATGTGCTTTGCCACTGCTTCCGCGAGATCTGCCAAACCGCGCGACGATTTCAGAAAATCCGCCAGCACTGCATCGCTGAGCTCTCTTGGAACACGCTCCGGCTTCAGAATGTCCTCGAGCACCATGTCGGCAAGGTCCTCCGGACGCCGCACACGGTATTCGCCGAAGATGGTGCGAAAAGGGAGCGCGTGCGGATGCGCTGGATACGTCGTCCAAGTCCCCGAACTCATGGCCGCAACCTCTCAAAATGGGTGTCGTTGCCAACCACAACTCTTGGGTCATTCGAATTGGATTTATGTTTCCAGCAGGCTTGACGCGACATACGCAGACTGCAAGCCCAAGCGGTAAACTATGCGGACCTTCTATGGCCTTCAAGGCCCGCACTACCAAAGCTGGAACTGCTTAGAAGCGGTATCGCACGAAAGCCGCTTCTTGAATCCATTTCCCGCTATTTCGGCTGGGCGACGATCCGTAGATATGGTTTAAGCGTTTTCCAGCCCTCGGGATATTTTTGTTGGGCTTCCTCGTTCGAGACCGACAGCAAGATTATGACATCGTCGCCCTGCTTCCAGTTCACCGGGGTTGCGACCTTATGCTTGGCGGTGAGTTGAATCGAATCGAGCACGCGCAGCACTTCGTCGAAATTACGGCCGGTACTCATGGGATAGCTGAGCTGCAGCTTGATCTTCTTATCCGGACCTACCGCGAACACGGTCCGCACCGTGGCGTTGTCGGCCGCAGTGCGACCCTCGGAGCTGGTGCCGCTCTCGGCAGGCAGCATGCCATAGAGCTTGGCGATTTCGAGTTTCGGGTCGCCGATCATCGGGTAGTTCACCCGGTGGCCCTGGGTCTCCTCGATGTCGTCTGCCCACTTGCTATGGTTGCTCACGGGGTCCACGCTCAGGCCGATAATCTTGCAGTTTCGCTTGGCAAATTCGGGCTGGAGTCCGGCCATATAACCGAGTTCGGTGGTGCATACCGGCGTAAAGTCTTTCGGATGTGAGAACAGGATTGCCCAACCGTCGCCAACCCATTCGTGAAAGTGGATGATTCCTTGTGTGGTCTCGGCCGTGAAATCGGGGGCAATGTCATTAATGCGCAAATTTCGAGCGACAGTTCCGGTTACTACTGCAGTGCTCATAGATTTCTCCTAGGGGTTCGATTCAATTACGGTGAGCTTTCAGTCGATTTTGCTCTTTGACTTGAAAACGGTTGCGATTGTACACGATACGCCAGCTCACGACACGGTTAAACGACTTCATCTGGCGCGCGACCTGCGGAGGGTCGTAACCAGGACCAAGGACGGGCCTGACAGGCAAGATCGGAGGCCGCCTCGAGGCAAAGGTTAGTACTCAGAATTCAGTCCAGCCGGTAAAACTCAGAACGCCGCAACGGGCTCTAACTAAGTGAATGGCGGAGCCACCTCTGTCCCGAGTTTTCTGCGCTCCCGACACGAGAGTCTGGCTCCGGTAAGGAGTTGAAAAAATGAAGCCGGTTTTGTTCGCCCCCATATTGGTACTGATAGCCACAATGGCCATGGCGCAAGCAGTGCCTCAGTCACACTTTGCAGGCACTCCCGCAAATCAGAATTCAGCCATGCCGAGCCGCAATGCGGCGACGCAAAGCAGCGATCTTCGGGGATGTCTGAGCGGTTCAAAAGGCAATTACACTCTTACGGATCACCACGGGAACCAATACAAGGTGGTGGGCGATAGCCATCGGCTCTGGGATGAGGTCGGGCACGAAGTCGATCTGTCAGGCACGACCCAGGGTTCCAACACGTTCCAGGAATCGCAAATCACCGACATTGCGGCGCGCTGTTGGAATTTTAAGCTCAACTAGCCGGACGTCGAGCAAAGAGGAGTGAAAGAGTTAACGACCCAGTCCTGACGTCTCAGCGGTCAGTGTTAGCCCGCGTTTTTCGCGGGACGTGAAGGCCTGCGGAGGAACTTGCTTGATGGGTAGTTTCGCACGCTGACCCAGCGCGACTTCGGCCGCCTCAAGTGGGGACGCCGAGCTTGGGCAGAAGCCACTGCGTCAGCAATACGTAGACGACAAGAAACGCGAGGATCGTAGGCCAGTCAAGCATCGATTAACTGTTAACATTAGACTGCACCAGTCGTTTCAAATCAAGCTTCGCCGGCTTCCAGATCTCCGAGGCAACAGTTGGTGAATGCCGATTGCAGCGAGTTCGCGAACCCCCAGTAATCTGCCGGTCTCGATTCGTCGTATCATGAGGGCTGTATGGCTGCGGGGTGCATATCGCTCCTGATGATGGCAGCTTTGCTGATGCAGGCGCCGCAAGACTCCCTTGTTGCCATGCCAGCGGGTGACCTCTCCATCCCGGCCGAACTCACCAGGTCAGTACGCGCTGACAAAGCCCATCGAGGCGATCCCGTCGAATTCAGAACGGTGGAAGCCGTACTGATCGCTCCGAAGTTGGTAATGCCACCGCAAACCAAGCTGTTCGGTCGAGTCGTAGGGGCTGCCTCACGTCAGGGAGACAAGCCATCGTGGATGGTTTTGCTGGTGGAGAAAGCCGAATGGAAGCAGCATACCGTTCCGCTGCACGCTTTCATCTCGGCGCAGATAACCCTGGTGCCGACCCCGAGCCAGAACGGCAATTCCACGGATACGACGGTGGCAACCGGCGGTTCGCGCCGGGCGGGCCGCATGAGCGGCCGGGTGGTCGCTGAATCCGATACGACCCTGTCCTCGTTAACCAAGCCTCCGCAGGATGCGACCGAGCAGTCGCAAGATGAGCTCGCAACCAGGCCGGCCACGCTCAAGGGTCTTCGCATTGTTCGCGACAAAGATGGAACGTCGTACCTATTCTCAGCCAAGTCAAATGTGAATCTTCCCAGCGGCACACTCTTCATGCTGCAAAATCACACTCCCACGGCGACAGATCAATCTTCGGCGGCACGGCCACACTAGCTGCCGCAAGGACCTAATGCGGCGGATGCGATCTTGCGCCAACCGGAGACCTGCCCTATTGCTGATTGCGGCAGCGGTCGCTGTGGCAACCAGCGTCCCGCTCGAAGTATCTGACGTAAGCGTTGGCGCCACGTTGGATACGGTTTCGATCTCCTCACGACTTCGATGCCGCGTTCACCGGAATCCTCGAATCCGGTTGATCGCCGCCGCGCCCCAGAAGGGTCATTCTGAGTAAGGGAGCCTCTTGAGGAAATGGACTTGCATGAATGAAAGGAAAAGCCGGGGGCGCGCGGCCAGTTTGTTGCAGTGGAAACGATGGAAGCGGGAACTTGGGGCCCTGCTGCTATTCGCCCTTCTTTGCGTGAGCCCGAATCGTTGTTCAGCGTATTCGGTGTTGACTCATGAAGCGATCATCGATCTTTCGTGGAACGACTCCATACGGCCGCTGCTGCTGAGCCGCTATCCCGGTACCACCGAAGATCAACTCGCCATCGCGCACGCGTACGCCTATGGCGGATGCGCCATTCAGGACGCGGGTTACTATCCATTCGGCAATCAGTTTTTTAGCGATCTTACGCACTACGTGCGAAGCGGGGACTTCGTCCTCAGTCTTCTCCGCCATGCGCAAAATGTTGATGAGTATGCCTTTGCCATTGGCGCGTTGTCCCACTATGTGGGAGACTCGGTGGGTCACGCAGAAGCAATCAATCCAGCCACCGCGATCGAGTACCCCAAGCTGGCCAGGAAATACGGCGCTATCGTTACCTATCAGGACGATCGCCATGCCTACGTCGCCACCGAGTTTTCCTTCGACGTTGACCAAGTCTCGCATCGTCGGTTCGCGCCCGATGACTACCTTCACTTCATCGGCTTGAAAGTCCCGCGGCAATTGTTAGAGCGGGCGTTCTTCGAGACGTATGGTCTGAGCCTCACCAGTGTCCTGGGTAAGACCACGCCGGCAGCGATCAGGAGTTATCGAGGTTCAATTCGCTCCTTCATTCCTGCTTTTGCGAAATCCGAGGTCGTCATTCACGGCCACGACTTTCCACAGGATGACGAAAACCAAGCGTTCGAAGAGCTCGAAAAGCGCCTTGCGCAGGCCACCTACCGCCCCCGATGGTCGGGCGCCTATCGTGCCCCGGGATTTGGCGAACACGTGCTGGCGGTCGTGATCCGGATTTTGCCTCCCATCGGCCCGATTTCCTATCTCAAAATTCGGGGGCCAAACTCAACTACGGAGCAGATGTACATCAGCAGTTTGAATCACACTCTCGACATCTACGACTTCAGATTGGACCACTTGAGACTGCTTCCTGAGATTCCGTTGCAGCTGCCGAACCGCGATCTCGATACTGGAGACTGGACCACGCCGGGCGCATACGCACTCACGGATGAGACGTATGCCGCACTTTTGCATGCCATCACATCTAAGCCGGAACAGCGGGTCCCTCCCGGGCTGCAGCGGGACATTCTGAACTATTACAGCAATCCTGCATCGCCGATCTCGACCAAGAAAGACGGCACAGAGTGGGCGCGGGTGCAGAGGGAGCTGGTGCAACTCAGGCAAATGAAGCTGGCTAAACCAGAAGGCATCTTTCGCATGGTGGAGTCATACTCCCCTCTGCCGGATTGAAGCCCGACCAACGAGAACACGCGCCTACGCCGGCAAAGCGTTCAAACCGGTAATGCCCGGTCGCACTTCCTTGCCTGAATTGGTAGAATGCCCACACATTCAAGAGGACAGTCATGGCAGCAGATGAGAAAGTCATCCAGGAAATCCTGCAGCAAATCGAAACCGCCTGGAATCGTTACGACAGCGTCAGCCTTGCAGCGGTGTTTGGCGAGAATGCAAACTTCATCCAAATCTTTGGCGGACAGCTGGATGGGCGCGCTGCCATAGAGGCGGCGCACCGGCACATCTTCGAAACAATCTACCGAGACAGCCATGCCAGTTTCGTGCTACGGAGCATCCGCTTTCTGCGACCCGATGTCGCGGTAGTATTCGCCCGAGCGAACGTGAAGTTCATGGAAGGCAACGAGGCGCGGGAAATAGATACGCGCCCAACCTTGATCGTGGTAAAGGACCAGGACAAGTGGCAAATCGTCACGTTCCAAAATACCAAGATCTCCGAGGTGCCAGCCGCAGCCCAAGCCGCGGCCCGCCTTGCGACTTAGCTGGGGAACTTCTGGCCGCTGTCAAGTAACAGCTGAGATTATGTTTCAAGATGCCGACACGCGTATTAGGGAAAATAGCGTGCACCTGGTTTGAGTACATAAACTCCGGACATCGAGACTCATCCCGGTAGCGACTAGGCAGAGTTCTGGATCGTTCTGACAGCCGCAGAAGCGCAAAGCTCTTTTAAGCTTTTAAGCCGTGGGCAGGCGAAAAAAATGAAACTCGAAGTGGACTCCCGCGTCGAAAGCTTAAACGCGCTGATTTGAGAATAACGATGGCAGGAGTACTAGATGAACGCGACAGCGAAAGTGGGTTCCAACTCACCAACCGAGTGGACATCACGAAGCTCCCACCAAAGAAGGAGCTTAGATCCTTCTTCAAAATGAATTTCAAAGAGGACGGTTTTTCATGTCACATAACCAACCGGCGCTCAGCACAGAAACAACAAAAGGAAAAGTTCGATCCCATCAACCAGGGGAAGCCGTTTTCAAGGCAATCTTGTCCGAGGACATCGAGTGGAAGCCGTTTGCTTCGTTCCCACCGTCGGTGCGCCTCGCCGTCGTTGTAGGTCAACCTTCGGAGAAAGGTCCATACACCATCAGGGTTCACGTGCCTCGCGGTGTGAAGTTGATGCCGCATAAGCACCCCGAGGACCGGGTTTACACCGTCATTTCCGGCGTCTTCTACATTGGCTTGGGTGATCAGTTCGAGGCCGATAAGTTGCAAGCCTATGCCCCCGGAGACGTAGTCGTTCTGCCCGGCGATACCCCCCATTTCCATTGGGCCAAGTCCGGTGACTACATCACGCAGGTGACTGCCATAGGACCACTGGGCCTTGAGTACCTGAACCCGAAAGACGATCCGCGGAATGCACACCCCGGTTAGATCCGAAGCTGATGATGATCGGTAGGCTTGAGAAGAAAGCGTCGATGAGCATATAACGGTTGGCACCCCAGGCAAGGAAAAATTATGGAAGCCTCTATCGCTGCGACCCCACGCGTGACTCCTGGACAAGCGGAGAATTCCGCCAACGAAGTCGCAGTTCCAATCACACTCCGCATTAACGGCAAAGAACACTCGTTGCGGATCGATCCTCGTACCACGCTGCTGGATTGCATTCGCGAATCAGTAGAGCTGACCGGAACGAAAAAAGGTTGCGATCACGGGCAGTGCGGCGCGTGTACGGTGCACGTAAATGGCAGAAGAGTGCTCTCCTGTCTCAGTCTCGCCCTGATACACGACGGGGAGGAGATCACGACGGTCGAAGGTCTGGGCACACCCGAAGCCATGCATCCCATGCAGGCGGCATTTCTGGCTTGCGACGCTTATCAGTGCGGGTATTGCACGTCCGGCCAGATCATGTCGGCGGTGGCGCTGCTCAAGGAGCCATGCGGTCCAGACGACGTAGCCGTCAAGGAACTGATGAGCGGCAACATCTGCCGATGCGGCGCCTATGCCAATATCGTGGCCGCGATCCAACAAGTTCGGAAACCCGCATAAGGCGAGTGGAGATTCCCTATGCATATCTTTGAATTCAGCCGGCCTGCAGATTCCGCAGCCGCGATCAACGCCGCCGCGCATGCGAAAACGGCGCAGCAGGGCGCCGATGTGCGCTTCCTGGGAGGCGGTACTACGCTCATCGATCTGATGAAGCTGAACGTCGAGACCCCCACACGCGTGCTCGATATCAATCGCCTCCCGCTCGACAATATCGAAGACACGTCCGACGGCGGCCTGAAGATCGGCGCGACGGTTCGCAATTCAGATCTGGCGAATCACCCGAGAGTGCAGCGCGACTATTCCGTGCTCTCCCAGGCGATTCTTTCCGGCGCCTCGGGGCAGATCCGCAACATGGCTACGACCGCCGGAAACCTGGTGCAGAGAACGCGGTGCGTCTATTTCCGCGACACGGCGATGCCCTGCAACAAACGCGAACCAGGGACCGGCTGCCCCGCCATCACCGGCAGCAATCGTACACTCGCAATCCTCGGAACCAGCGATCATTGCATCGCCACCAACCCGTCGGATATGTGCGTGGCAATAGCAGCGCTGGAGGCTGTCATCCACGTGGAGGGGCCCGAGGGGACACGCACCATTCCCATCGGCGATTTCCACCTTCTGCCGGGCGATACACCACATCGGGAGACGGTGCTTGAACCCGGTGACCTTATCACGCATGTCACGCTGCCGCCGCCTCGATCGCGAAGCAGACAGGTCTATTTGAAACTACGTGATCGGGCCTCGTATGAATTCGCTCTTGCCTCGACGGCTGTAGTGATGACTGTGGTTGGTGAAAATATCAATTACATCCGGATCGCCTTGGGCGGAGTTGGAACTAAGCCATGGCGGTCGCCCGAAGCAGTAGCCGCGCTCACCGGCAAGTCCGCGAATGCAGCCAACTTCCGCCACGCCGCCGAAGCCGCTCTGCAAGGTGCCCAATCGCAGAGCGAAAACAAATTCAAGATTGAACTGGCGAAGCGCTGCCTTGTGTACGCCCTGCAAACGGCGGCGAACGGCTAATCCGGCCGAAGGAGAAGCAACCATGCCGATTCAAACACAACCATCACCGACAGCCTCGCCTATCGGGCGCGACACGGTTCGCTTCGAAGGGTCCCGAAAAGTCACTGGCGTTGCACAGTACACCTCAGATTTTCACTTTCCCGGCATGCTGTATGCGGTGCCGGTAGGGGCGACCATCGCGAAGGGCACGATCACAAAGCTCGATACCGCCGCGGCAGAGAAGATGCCCGGCGTAGTTGCGATCTTGCACCGTGGCAATATCGGCAAGATCTATCGTTCGATTCCGGGGCCGGGTTTCTCAGGCATCTGCGAAGAGCGGCGTCCGCCTTTTGAAGACGACGTCGTTCGCTACTACGGCCAGTACATTGCGGTCGCCGTGGCGGAGACGTTTGAAACCGCCAAAGCTGCTGCCGATGCAGTTGTCGCAACCTACGCTGCCGAGCAGCCGAACGTCGAACTGCACCTCGTAGCTGACGACGAGCCAGGCGAAGTCATGACGACCTTCGGACCGCTGAAGCGTTTAGAAAGTCAGCGTGGTGATCCCGACGCTGCTTTCGACAGTGCGCCGGTCAAACTCGATCACACTTACGTCACGCCATTTGAGACGCACAATCCACTTGAGCCCCATTCAACCACTGCGGTCTGGGAGGGCTCAACCTTGACGTTGTACGAGTCCTCGCAAGGAGTGGTCAATCTGCGAAGTGTCCTTGCGCAGATGTTCGGCCTGCCAGTCGAGAACGTTCGCGTAATTACGAAGTTCGTAGGGTCGGGATTCGGCAGCAAGCTATGGCCGTGGACGTTGTGTCCGCTGGCTGCCGCTGCTTCGCGACAACTGGGCAGGCCGGTGAGACTGGTGCTACCGCGCAAAATGATGTTCCACGCCGTCGGACATCGGCCCCGCACGCAGCAGCGCGTTCGCCTGGGTGCAACCATGGAGGGGAAGCTGCTTTCGCTGCAGCACGATTACATCTACACACGGTCGATGCTGGATGCCCATCATGAAGGCTGCGGCGAAGCCACGCCATTCCAGTACAGCGTGCCCAATCTGCGCGTGACCTTTGGCCGCGCCAGGCGAAACATCGGCGGGGGCGCCGATATGCGCGGTCCTGGCCGAGTTCCCGGGCTTTATGCGATCGAATCCGCGATGAACGACCTGGCCCATCAATTGAACATGGACCCCGTCAAACTTCGCGTCATCAACGAGCCCAAGATCGACGAGGGCCAGGGACTCCCATTTTCATCGCGGCATATGCTCGAATGTTTTCAACTGGGGGCGGGAAAATTCGGCTGGTCCCAGCGCAACCCTGCTGTCGGCTCGATGAAGCGCGATGGCTTAACTCTGGGTTGGGGAATGGCTGGGTGCTCGTGGGTCGCAGCCCGCTTCTCTGCCGCGGCCAATATTCAGCTTCGCGACGACGGCTCCTGCCGTGTAGCAAGCGCCACGCAGGACATTGGCACCGGCACCTATACGGTCCTCGCACAGCTCGCATCGGCAAGGACAGGCGTTCCGCTGGACAAAGTGGAAGTCGACCTCGGCGATACTGCGCTTCCGGAAGGCCCGCTCTCGGGTGGCTCGATGGCCACACCTTCGCTAGTGAACGCCGTATTTGCCGCAGCCGACCAGGCGATTGAATTGCTCAAAACGGTTGCTGTCTCCACGCCGGAATCTCCGTTCGTCAATCACAAGCCCGAGGATGTGAGCTTCGATAACGGTGCGCTATTTCTTAAGGAGGAAGATCCGGCGAAGGGCGTGCCTTTTTTCGAGCTGCTTCGACGCGCCAACCTCCGCCAGGTTACAGGCAACGGCCAATCTGCGGCCACGTTCGGGAACCCGGAGGCAAAGTTCTCGACGCAATCGTTCGGGTGTCACTTCGTCGAGGTCACCTGGCAACCGGAGATCGCGCGTTTAGGCGTCAGTCGAGTAGTGACCGTGATCGATGCCGGCAAGATCATCAACACATTGGCTGGCCGCAATCAGATTCAGGGCGCGGTGGTGATGGGGGTCGGCATGGCGCTGCTGGAGCGCACGGAATACGATCCCCAAAACGGCGCACCCATCAACAGCAGTCTGGCTGACTACCTCGTTGCGGTGAATGCCGACGCGCCCGCAGTCGAGGTCCACTTCCTCGACCATCCCGACAAGGAGATCAACGAGATCGGAGCGCGTGGCATTGGCGAGATCGGCCTGGCAGGTATCGCCGCTGCAATCACCGATGCGGTGCACCATGCGACTGGTGTTCGTGTGCGGGAACTGCCGGTGAAGATTGAAGACTTGCTCGCGTGAGCCGCAGTTCTAACCTCTGCATGAGTGGACCCCACTTCCGCGACCGCACGGGAATCCTCCGGTGTCTTTGCCAGAGAGTAAAAAGGTGTTGATAGGTAGCATGGGATTTTTGCAGTCTTACCTTGTAAAGCATAGGCACGGGCGAGTCTGTACCCGCATTTACAAGGGAATCACGTGGTTTTTACATTTTGTTGGATGGCGCTGGAAGTAGTTCTATTTTCCGATGCAGAATGAGCTGAAGATCAGGTTCAGAATGTCGTCGGCGGTAGTGGCGCCGGTGATGTCGTCCAGCGGACGCAGCGTGCTGTAGAGGTCCAGAAGCACCATCTCGTGCGGAGTCTTCAGCGGAAGTGCTCCGGCTGCCCGATCGAGCGCCACAATTGAGTCCTCCACTAGTTTTCGTTGCCGCACATTGGTTAGAAAGCCGCTCTCTGAGCGCCCACCCGAATCGCCGCTAACTTTCTCCAGAATCATGGCGCGCAGCTGCTCGACTCCTTCTCCCGTGATCGCAGAGGTGAAAATTCCCAGCGGACCTTGCTCATCAATAGAAAGCTTCCTAATGAAGGCGCGACGGTCTTCCGAGTGCAAGTCGCATTTATTACAGATCAGAATACGCGGTCGCCGCCGCGATTTCTCCAGAAGTTGCATGTCGGTTTCGAGATCGGCTTCGGAATACTCCGTCAGATCGAGCACTACCAAAACCAGGTCCGCCTCAGCCAGCGCCTCCATCGACTTGCGGACACCGATGCTCTCCACCTCGTCGAGCGCAGTGCGAATGCCGGCCGTGTCCACCAGCCGCACCGGAATGCCTCCGATGGCAACTGTCTCGCTAACCAGGTCGCGCGTAGTGCCGGGCGTCGCGGTCACGATGGCGCGTTCGCGCTCTACCAGGCGATTGAACAAGCTCGACTTGCCAACATTGGGACGCCCCACGATGGCCAAGGTCAGGCCTTCGTGCACAACTTTTCCAAAGGCGAAGCTGGCCAGCAGCTCCGCCAAAGGCGCGCGAATCGCGGTAATGCGTGAGAGGACCTGGGCGTCGGGAATCACCGCGACGTCGTCGTCGGCGAAGTCCACACCCGCTTCCATGATGGCAATCAGTTCCATCAGCTTCTGCTTGGTGGGCTGTAAGCGCTTCGACAAAGCGCCGTCGAGTTGACGAGCGGCGACCTGAGTCTGATACAGCGTCTGCGACTCGATCAAGTCTCGTACGGCCTCCGCTTGCGTCAGATCGATGCGGCCGTTGAGAAAGGCGCGCATGGTGAACTCGCCGGGCTCGGCCAAGCGCGCGCCCTGCGCCATCGCCATCTCGACGACGTGCCGCAAGACCACGGGCGAGCCGTGGCACGAGATTTCGACAACATCGTCAGTGGTATACGAGTGTGGTTTGGCAAAGAAGGTGACGACGACCTCATCGATGCGCTCGCCGGTGGCAGGCTCGATCAGTTCGCCGAAGTGAGCATGGCCGGGCTCGAAGTCGTGGCCGTGGACAAAGCGCAACATGGGACGTGCGATGGTGCGGGCCTCGGCGCCCGAGAGACGCACCACGCCGATGCCGCCGCGTCCCGGAGGTGTGGCAATCGCGACGATGGTGTCGTCAAGGTGCATGGAGGACATTATTCACCACAGAGGCAGCAGAGACACAGAAAAGCCTTTCACCTCGGTGGACACTGAGAGCACGGAGAAAAATCACATTTGGTTATAAATCAGTCCCGTGCCAGCAAACAATTCCAGCGTTCACGACCAAATCGCATTTGTCGATCGCAAGCCGCCGACTCAACTGAGATGCTGGCGCCCACAGCGAAAGGAACGAGTCGAGACGAAAAGCAAAGATTTGCCCGTGAAGCCGAGATCTCCGGGTGACCTTTATCTTCGTCGCGATATCGGCGGCGCGGGCGGTCTGCCTTTATAGTCCCTGGGATACACCACGACGTGGCGCTGCAGCGCTTCACCATCGCTGTCGGTGCGCAGGTCGTCGAAATCGCGCAGTGCCAGGTGAACGATGCGACGCTCGCGCGACGACATCGGGGCGAAGGCGTACGGCACGCCAGTCTGGCGAACCCGCTCCGCGGCAACGTCGGCAGCCAGTCGCAACTCCTGCAGGCGGGCAGAGCGGAAATTCTGACAGTCGAAGCTGACTTTCTCGTGTTCGTTGGGAGCCAGCCGAAGCATCTCGAGCGCCACATGCTCGAAGGCGCGCAGCAACTCTGCACCGTTCTCCAGCACCAGTGGGCTGTCGGCGCCGGAGATGTCCACCAGAATTTCGGGGCGCTCCCACTCACGATCGCTGCCGATCTGGGGGTCGACAGTGATCTTGTAGCGCAGGTGGAAGTCGCCGTTGGCGAAGGTGGTGTTCAGCAGCTCGCTGATCTTCTTGGCCGCCGCGATTTTGTCATGTATCGGCATATCACTTACTTGCCTTCTTGCGGGCGCGCTTCTCCATCTCCGCACGGATCTCCCGGCCCAGGCCGGTGCGGTTCATAATGTACTGCTGCCCGATAGCGATGAAGTTTCCCATTACCCAGTACACGCTCAAGCCCGAAGCCAGGGAATAGCTGAAGAAGCCGATCATCAGCGGCATCATCAAGGTCATCATCTGCTGCTGTTTGGGATCCATGCCCGCGTTGGGCGTCATCTTTTGCACCAGATAGGTCGTAATCACGATCAACACCGGCAAGATGAACAGCTTGTCGGGCGAAGACAGATCGTGCAGCCACAGAAACGGCGCCAGCCGCAGTTCGATGCCGACACCCAGCATGGAGTAGAAGGCGAACAGGAAAGGCATCTGAATGATCAGGGGCACGCAACCGCCTGCCGGATTGGCGCCTTCGCGTTTGTACAACTCGCCGATTTCGACGTTCATCTCCGAACGCCGCGGATCGCGCAAGGGATACTTTTTGTACTTCTCCTGGATGGCCTTCATCTGGGGCTGAAGCTTTTGCATCTTCAGTGCTGACTTCATGCTGGTGATGCGCAAAGGCAGGAGCACCAGGTTGATGATGACGGTCAGGATGATGATGCACACGCCCCAGTTGCTGGCCATGTGCTCGTGGGTCCAAAGTAGCCACAGGAAGAGCGGGCGGGCAATCAAGCTAAAGAAACCGAAGTCCACCACATTGCGGAGATCGGGACCGTTCGTCTGTCCGGGCGCTGTGTTGGAACGTATCGACTCCAAAACAGGGAGTGCTTTGGGGCCCACGAACAGCCGTTCTCGCGTGATACCGCTGACGTCGCCAACGGCCGCGCCGAGCACATCGTAATGGTTCACGCTGTTCGGATCTGGATTCTTCAGATCTTTCGGTACGCTGATTGAATTGTGCAGCGTGACCATGGCCGCGGTGTCGGGATTGTCCGGCAGAAAAATCGCCCCGAAATACTGGTCCTGAGCACCCCCCCAGTTAAATGGCCCGCGCAAGGTATTGCCGTTGCTCACCTTCTTGGCGGCAAGCCGCTCGACCTTGTCGTTCGCCATGTAGTCGATGCGCGCCGATGCATACAACGGCCCGGTGCTCTGATCGCCGAAGGCCGCCGGCCACATGGGATACGCCTGCACCGGCTTACCGTTCTGGGTGACCTCGGTTTCAAGCGAAATTACATACGTATCGGCAAACTGAAAGGTCTTGCGGATCGTGATGTCGCCTTGCGCGTACTCATAGGTCAGCGTGCCCGGAGCAGTGATGGTACCGCTGGCGCTGCCCACGTAGAGCGCCGAATTGATCTGGTTTCGCAGGTTCTCGTCATAGGTGTAGAGGCTGAGCGGCAGTCCGAACTTCACGGCCAGCGGGTTCACCAGGTCAAGCGGATGTCCGTCTTCGTCCTTGTATTTCTTCAGCACCCACGACTTCGCCTGAGCACCGCGGTTGGTAAACACGATGCGAACTAAGTCATTCTCGACGACGGTTTGGACTTCGCTGCCGGCAGACTTTGCAACCGCAGAGGTCGCGGCTGGCTTGGCGCCGCGATGCGCCCGCCCCTTGGAGACAGCTTCGGTTGGCGCGGTCGCAACTTCGGACTGCGGCTGGGATGCAGGCGTAGTGCCCTGCGAGGTTTCGACTGGATTCGGCTTTGGCTGCTGCTTACCCTTGTCCTTGAAGAGGAAAATCTGGCTGATAATGATCAGCGCAAAGGTGACGGCGAACACCATCAACATGCGGCGATCGCCGCCGGGCTCTTGCTGGGGATTTTTATACTCGGCCAAGTTTAAGTTCCGTTCAAGGGACGAGAATTTCGGCGCAGCCCATCCGGTGATGTGTACTGTGGTTTTGCGATCGCAAGTGGCACCGGATCGCATCCCGAACGCCCAAAAGGATGACAGCGCAGTAGCCTCGCCGCAGCCAACAGGCCTCCGCGAAGCACGCCGTGGCACTCGACGGCCTCAATCGCATATTGCGAGCAGGTGGGAACGAAGCGGCAGGAATGCGGCAGCATCGGCGAGATGAATCGCTGATAGCACCGCAACACGAATTGGACGGCCTGCTTCATTTTTGTTCCCCTGTCCGGGCGCGTTGTGCGGCTAGCCGCAGGGCGCGGGTCACTTCGCTTAGCAATTCCGCGAAGGCCAACTTGCCAACGCTCTTTCGCGGATTAAATACCACGTCAATGGGGCCCTCGCAGGCCGAGCCCGACAGCCGCACCGCTTCGCGCATCCTACGCTTGATGCGGTTGCGCTCGACCGCTCCTCCCAGCACCTTGCCCACGGTGAATCCGACACGGGGCGTGTTGTCCGTCGCCATCGCTGGCGGGCCGCTACTGCGCCGCAGAAAGAATACCGTCATGTTTCCCGTGAACTGCCGGCGGCCGCCTTGGTATACCCGCTGAAAATCCGCGTGTTTCAGCAGACGCCTCGATTTGGGAAACTTGCTGCTGGCGGCGGAGGTCACATTAAGCGCTCGGCGCTGACCCGCCGGTTTCTGTCTTTGCTGCGGCCGAGTCTTGCGACGACTCCCGGTTACTTCATCTGGAAAGGTCGCGATAACGCAGATTTCGGGTCCTCGAGATTAATCGCGGAAGCCAGGGCTAACCGAGACGCGCTTGCGTCCCTTGGCCCGGCGGCGCGACAGCACCGCCCTGCCGCTGCTGGTCTTCATGCGAGAACGAAATCCGTGCGTCTTTGAGCGGTGACGACGGTTGGGTTGGAATGTGCGCTTGGGCATGCGAAAACTGCGCTCCTCACTAGCTAGAAATTGAACAGAGCAAACTAAAAGTATAATGGTGAGCGTGCCTTGGTGGCAAACGGGAGTACGCCGGTGCTAGCGCTTTCAGGCGGAGGCTTTCGATTGCTTGCCCAGCTTCCGGCAGAGATCGCCCAACTGCTCCTGCTCTTCTGGACTCAGAACACTTAGGAATCCAACGATGGCGGAGGCATGTTTGGGGAAGACATCTCGCAACAGGGTCTTACCCTTTGCGGTCAGCACCACAATCAAAACCCGCCTGTCCTCGGGGCAACTTTGCCGCCTTGCCAGACCTAGCTTCTCCAGATTGCCCACCACCATCGTCAAGTTTCCGCCGGTGGTCAGGACTTTCCGCGCGACGTCGGACAACGACATGGGCCCTAAGTGATAAAGCGCCTCCAGAACAGCGAACTGGGTTAGCGTCAAGTCCGTGTCACTGAGACTGCGGGCAGCATAGCTGCGGGCGGAATTGACGGCGCGCATCAACTTTACATAGGTGCTCAGCGCCAGCCGCTCCTGCGCTCGATGGGATTGTGGTTGGGTCAAGGCTGCCTCTGCCAAGATACTACAACATTGAAGCAATCTGCTGAGCCCATTTGCGCCGTCACTTCAGGCCGGCATTTTCCGCGGCCAGCTTGGCCGTCGAACTCCAGTCCATCTCCTCCATACCGCGGCCGATCGCGGTCAGCATGTGGTCGCGCAACATACTGGCGAAAGGCAGCGGAGTATCCACCGATTCAGCCGCTGCCAGGGCAAGCCGGACATCTTTCAGGCCCAGCCGCAGTTTGAAGCCGGCAGGCTTATATTTTTCCTCGGCAATGATGCCGCCATAAGTCTTGTAGACGGGCGCAGCAAACAGGGAATTGGTCAGGAACTCTACATAGTCACGCGGATCGATGCCGTACTTGCGCGTGAGGGCAACCGCTTCTCCCAGCGACTCGATCACCGAGGCGATCAGGAAATTGCCGCTCAGCTTTACCACGTTCGCCATTTCCGGCTTGTCGCCCATAACGAACATGCGTTGCCCCAACGTCTCAAGCAGCGGCTTGCAGCGTTCTACCGCTGATTTGTCGCCCGCCGCCACTACGAACAACTTGCCTGCCTCCGCCGCTTCAGGACGTCCAAACACCGGCGCGGCGATGTATTGCTGCCCGCGCTTGCTATGTTCTTCGGCCAGCTTCTGGGACAATGCCACGCTGATGGTACTCATCGAGATATGCACCGCACCTTTTGGTAGATGGTCGAGCACACCTCCTGAATGCAGCACGGCCGATTCGACAGCGTGATCGTCGGCCAGCATGGTGATAACAGCTTCAGCGTCTCTTACCGCCTCACCTGTCGATTTGCCCACCTTGGCGCCATGCGGGCGTAGCTCGTCCGCCTTCGAGGAAGTTCGGTTCCACACCGTCACGTCATGGCCGGCCTGAAGCAGGTGCCGGGCCATGTGGCTTCCCATGTTGCCTAGTCCAATAAATGCGATCTTCATTGCGAGCCTTTCCTGTTTACTTGCAGGTTGCACAGATGCAGCGAACACAGCTTTGGCTGCGCAGAAAAGTCAACATCCACAAACCCGTGTGCACGATGTGGAATTTTGACTCAGTCCGGGAAGATGGATCCCGCAAGCAGGCCCGCGATTCGGCCTGGCATCCTGTCTCGTTTTACAACCCGCTTGTCACACTCATTGGTGTTAGCTTGCGCCTTTCTATACAATTTGCGGTTCCCGCTGCATTTGGAGGCAAGCTCATGCCATGGATGAGAAATGCAATCATCGCTCTCCTACTTACTCTGACTACTATTAGCGCCGCGCAAGCGATTCCCGAAGGACGGCTGATGCGTTTTCCCGATGTCTACAAGGACAAAATCGCTTTCAGTTATGGAGGCGATATATGGCTGGTTGCGAAAGAGGGCGGAGTGGCACGCCGTGTCACTAGCCATCCCGGACAAGAGCTTTTCGCGAAGTTCTCGCCCGATGGCAAGTGGATCGCTTTTACCGCTCAGTACGACGGCAACTACAACGTCTATGTCATGCCCTCCGATGGCGGTGAACCCAAACAGCTGACCTTTAATCCCGGAGGCGGTCACCTCAACGAGCGCATGGGCTTTCATAACCAGGTCATCACATGGACGCCGGATGGCAAGCACATTGTCTTTCTCACCCGTCGCGACACCTTCAACGATTGGTTTGGGCGGCTGTACAGCGTGAGCATTGACGGCGGTCTTCCCGAGCCTTTACCGCTCGACAAAGGCGGCCTGACCTCATACTCCCCTGACGGCAATCGGATCGCCTACAACCGCATCTTCCGGAACTTCCGCACCTGGAAGCGTTACCAGGGAGGCATGGCGCAAGACATCACAATCTACGACTTCAAGAGCCATGCCATCGACGTTGTGCCGCACGAGGATTGGACCGACACGTTTCCCATGTGGCACGGCGACACCATTTACTTCGATTCCGATCGTGGGCCGGAACATCGTCTGAACCTGTACAGCTACAACCTGAACACGCATGAGATCAAACAACTGACGCACTTCACGGAGTTCGACGTGAACTGGCCCAGCCTGGGGCCAGACGAAATCGTATTCGAGAACGGCGGGTTCCTGTACCTGTTCGACCTCAATACACAAAAGGAGCGCAAGCTCACGATTTATCTGCCCGGGGACCGCGAACAGGCGCGTCCGCATTGGACGAATGTCAGCAAGCTGATCAGCGAGTTCGATATTTCGCCTGACGGCAAGCGGGCCGTATTCAGCGCGCGCGGCGACGTCTTTACCGTTCCCGCCAAGGAAGGCAGCATCCGCAACCTGACGCGGACGCCAGGAATTCGCGAGCGATATGCGGTCTGGTCACCAGATGGGCGCTGGGTGGCATACGTCTCCGATCGCACGGGGGAAGACGAGCTTTACATGACGCCGCAAGACGGCCTTGGCCAGGAGGTCAGGATTACCTTTGACGGCAAAATGTTTCGTTTGCCGCCCGTGTGGTCGCCCGACAGCCAGAAGCTGGTGTTCTCCGACAAAGAGGCGCGTCTCTTCTATGTAGACGTTCGCGAGAAAAAGCCCGTCTTGATTGATAAGGGACTTTACGATGACATAACCGACTACCAGTGGTCTCCCGACAGTCGCTGGGTCACGTACGCGAAATCATCAGACAACCGCAATCACGTGATCTATCTCTACAGCCTGGATGATCGGAAGAGTACGCCGGTCACTACCAGCGCTAGCGATAGCACCGCGCCCTACTTCGATCCCGAAGGCAAGTATCTTTACTTCTTGTCGAATCGCGACTTCAACGAAGTGCTGGGTGTCTATGACCTGGATTTTGCCAACCCCAAAGCAGGGCGAGTTTATATCGTCACTTTGCGCGCCGATGAGCCGTCGCCGCTTCCGGTGTTGAGCGACGAAGTCACCACCACGCAGGCGCCCGATGTTCTCTTGCCGCCCACGCCCGGCAGCCAGAAGCCAACGCAACCGCCGCCAACACCCAACCCGAAGACCAAGACGAAGCCTTCGGCGACTGCACCGCCCCAGACGGAGACCAACGAGGAGAAGACCAAAACTGAAATAGCGGCCGCGGAGCAGAAACCCGGAACGCGTCCGCCTCTGAAGAACTTTCGTGTTGACCTGGAAGGTATTCAAAATCGTATCGTTGCTCTGCTAATTCCACCTGGCAATCTACAAAATCTTACCGCCGCCAAAGGTCTCATCTTCTATATCGTTTCTCCCATCCAAGGGCTGTCCGGTCCGTTGCCGGGAGAGCCTCCCGCCCTTCACGCTTTCGACTTGAAGGAGCGCAAGGACCACGTGTTGCTGGAAGGCGCCGACCAGTACGTCTTGTCTTTCGACGGGAAGAAGATTCTCTATTCCGCTCCGAAGTCTGGAGGAGAAGGGCCGTCGGAAGAAGGAGGTGAAGGCGGGCCTCATATGTACGGCATCATCGATGCCAAGGTACCTTCAGGCGGCGGGCCGGCAGGTGGCGAGATGAAGTCGCTGGCGAAGGTTGGCGACGGTACCCTTAAGCTCGACACTATGACGATGGAGGTCGATCCGCCCGCCGAATGGAAGCAGATCTTCAACGAAGTTTGGCGTCAGGAACGCGACTATTTCTACGAGGCTTCCATGAACGGAGTCAACTGGGAGCAAGAGCGTGAGAAATACGCGCAACTGCTGCCGTACGTGGCGGATCGTTTGAGCCTGACATACATTCTCGGCGAAATGATTGGTGAGCTTTCCAACTCCCATACCTACGTCGGTGGAGGAGACTATCCCGATATCGATGGGGTGAACGTTGGATTGCTGGGCGCCGACTTTGCCCCTGACACGAGCAGCGGAATGTACCGGATCGCCAAGATATATGCGGGCGAGAACTGGAACGGCAACTTGCGTTCGCCACTGACCGAGCCCGGCGTACTAGTCAAAGAAGGCGATTACCTGCTGGCCGTCAACGGCCGTCAACTGCGGATCCCACAAAATCCGGACGAGTTGTTCATTAATACTGTCAACCAGGCAGTGACTCTGACGGTCAACGGCAAACCATCCATGGAGGGCTCCCACAACGTGGTAGTAAGGCCGATTCCCAACGAGATCGGCCTGCATGAACTGAACTGGACTGAGACCAATCGCCGCAAGGTCGAGCAAGCCAGTGGCGGCCGCATTGGATACGTTTACCTGCCCGACATGAGTGCGGCCGGGCTGAACGCCTTCGTCAAGCAATACTTTCCGCAGGTTCGCAAAGAGGGAATGATTTTCGACGTGCGTTACAACGGTGGCGGCTTCGTGGACCAGATTATCTTTGAGCGTCTCCGGCGCGTGCTCGCCGGCATGGACTCGGCGCGCAACTGGCAACCGGACACCATTCCGCCGAACGTCTTCTATGGGCACATGGCTTGCATTACCAACCACTATGCGGCATCCGATGGCGATTTCTTCAGCTACTATTTCAAGGTCTACAAACTGGGTCCGCTTATCGGCGAGCGCACTTGGGGCGGGGTGCGCGGAATACGCGGGGAGATCACGCTGATGGATGGCGGATATATTACGCGTCCGGAGTTTTCGCTGTATGGACTGGATAGCAAATGGCTCATCGAGAATCGCGGCGTGGAGCCGGATGTCGTGGTTGATAATCGGCCAGACCTGGTGGTGGCAGGTCACGACCCGCAGTTGGAAAAGGCAATCGATATGGTGATGCAGGAGATCAATGCGCACCCAACCAAATTGCCGCCGCGGCCACCCGACCTGCCCGCGTATCCGGAAGGGCCGGGATTGTAGAGGTGACAAAAGAAATCGGGATGGCAGATTAGAAATTGTCACCTGAGTAATGCAGGTTCGGCGCCGCCTTCGCATCGATCCTTCAGAAGCGCCTGCTTCAGGACTGCGAACGTCCGTCACAACCCTGTGTGACGTAGAACACGGCGGCTTGGGACTGTTCTCTCCTATATCTAGTCAACAGCTTTAAGAAACCGCACAAAGCCCAGCGACGTGTGTGTGGAGAATGCAGGAATGCATCGAGTCACCAATACTCGCAGAGACGATTGCCGGAACGGGCGATTGCGAATTCAGCTATGAAAGCCTTCAAAGATGCGGGTCACCTCTTCCGTTTGGCATCGGTCTTCCTGGTGGGTGGCATTTTGTTCCTGGTGGTGCGCGGCGTTCTCGTCCCTCAAAGCTTTGGGGAATACGGGCATTACCGGGGCAACGCGATCGGTGAGATTGCAGCGCGGCCGACTTCTTATGCAGGCCATCAAGTTTGCGAGAGCTGTCACGCCGACGTCCTCGAAGTAAAGAGCAAGGGCGTACATAAGGGAGTAGCCTGCGAGGCTTGCCATGGGCCGCTGGCGAAGCATGCCGACGATCCTGCCTCGGTCCAGCCGGCGAAGCTGGACACTGCCGTGCTTTGCGTGCGTTGTCATGAGGCGAACATCGCCAAGCCGAAGAATTTCCACCAGGTCGTCTCCGCCGACCACTCGGGCGGCGCGCCTTGCGACACCTGTCACCAGCCGCACAGTCCAGCCATCGTTGCGGCTGCAGGAGGCAGCCAATGACCATGACTCGCCGCCAACTGCTGATTTTGCTGCCTGCTGCCGCGGTCGCCTGGAAGAACATCCTGGCAGGAACACCCGAAGCGTCACCCAACTACAACATGACAGAGCACTGGTGGGGCATGCTGGTGGACATCACCAAGTGCATTGGCTGCGGCAGTTGCGTCCGGGCTTGCCAGATGGAGAACGAGGTTCCCGATGGCTACTTCCGTACGTGGGTCGAACGCTACCATGTCTCTGACTGGGACATTGAGAACCCCAAAGTGGATTCGCCGGATGGTGGCAAAAACGGTTTTCCGGCGGCCACGGTAAGCGGCGGGAAAAACTTCTTCGTGCCCAAGATGTGCAATCACTGCGCTGACTCTCCTTGCACCCAGGTGTGTCCCGTCGGTGCAACTTTTGTCAGTCCTGACGGCGTGGTTCTGGTGGACCAAAAGTATTGCCTGGGCTGCCGCTATTGCGTGCAGGCATGTCCGTATGGATGCCGCTTTGTCGATCCGAAGAAAAAAACTGCGCAGAAATGTACGCTCTGCTATCACCGGATCACCAAAGGGCTCACGACTGCCTGCTGCGAAAACTGCCCGACGGGCGCTCGCCAGTTGGCTGACCTGAAAAATCCCAACGACCCGATTCATGAGTTTTTGAAAACTCACGCAGTCCAAGTCCTAAAACCTTACTTAGCTACTCGCTCAAAGTTGTTTTACAACGGCTTGGATGGCTCGGTGCGATAAGGAGCTTCCGTTGCAGATTCCGGTTGAAGGCTTCATGTACCCGAACGAAGTGGAGCTCCAGTGGAGCGTGTTGATCGTGCTCTATCCGTTCCTCACCGGGCTAGTCGCAGGCGCGTTCATCCTGGCGTCACTGGAGCGGGTGTTTATGGTTAAGGCGGTGAAGCCCACGTATCGCCTGGCGCTGCTAACGGCGCTTGCCTTCCTCATCATCGCGCCCCTGCCTTTGCAGTTGCATTTAGGACATCCCGAGCGCTCATTCGAGATGTACCTGACACCTCATCGATCTTCCGCGATGGCGATGTTTGGCTTTGTGTATCTGTGGTATCTGCTGGCTGTGCTGGTGGTGGAAATCTGGCTCGACTATCGGCGCGACATTGTGGTGATGTCCCAATGCACGACCGGCTGGAAACGAGTGCTGTATCGGACGCTGACTTTAGGCTCAACCAATATCAGCGAGCGTTCGCTGCATATCGACGACCGGGTGGGTTGGATAGTTACTGTGATCGGAATTCCTTCCGCGTTTCTGCTGCACGGTTATGTTGGCTTTATTTTTGGTTCCGTGAAGGCCAATCCATGGTGGTCATCGCCGCTAATGCCCGTGGTGTTCCTTTTCTCTGCGATGGTCTCGGGCATTGCCATTGTTATGTTGCTTTACATGCTGATGTGCCGCCTTCGCCGGGAACCAATTGATATGGGCTGCGTAGACACGGTGGCGAAATACCTGTTCTACACGTTCATCATCGACTTCAGCCTGGAGATGCTGGACCTGATCCACCGCATCTACGAGGCCGACGAATCGTTCCGCAGCCTCGATTTCATGGTCCACACCCGTCTTTATCTGTCGCAGGTGGTGATTCAAATCCTGTTAGGCACGGTGGCCCCGATTCTGTTGCTTGGGGTGACCCAAGTGCTGAGGCTATCAGTCACACAGCGCAAACGAATTTATGCAGTTGCCGGGTGCCTGACCATGGTCGGCATTTTCGCCATGCGATGGAATGTCGTCATCGGCGGCCAACTCTTCTCCAAGAGTTTTCTCGGCTATACCACGTACAAGATGGGCTTCGTGGCTCGCGAAGGATTGTTGACGGCAATCGTGCTGACAATTCTTCCGTTCATCATCCTGTGGATTTTGGTGAAATTGCTTCCGCCCTGGCCGGAGAAGAAGTCGGAGCCATTATCGGCCTCGCTGGCGGCGCACGGAGCCGATTAGCTCCCGGCCTCGGAGTGTTTGGCTTTATCCGTCGTGGCCGGACCCGGTCCTGACGGTGACGCATACCACTTCGACGGCGGTATGACGACGTTGCCCTCTGGCTGCATCATGAAATGCGGTGACATGATCTGCACACCAAACTCGTTGAAGGCGTCCTGTATCTGGGAGTGCAGATCGGAGAGCGTCTCAATGCGCAGCTTGGCATTTTCCAGCCGCACGATCAACGTGTACTCGACGTAGAAGTCGGAGAGTTGCCGCTGCAGTACATGAGGCTTCGGCCGCTTGCGGATTTTGGGGGTGCGATCGGCTGCGAGCAGCAGCAGCGCGTGCACCTGCCGCCAGGGAGCGTCATAACCGATGGTTACGGTGGAACTGGCTACCATCCCATCTGGATAGCCCAGTCGCGTGTAGTTCGTGGTCGCAGTGGTAACCAGGACGGAGTTAGGGAAACTCTGAATAAGCACCGCTTCTGAGGCAGTGCATCACCAACTTGTCGATTCCGAATCGTGAAACCAGTTGTTGAGGGCGTATTCTGTCGCTTCCAATCACGCAACCTGCGCAGAAGATCTACTTTCCGTGGCCTATACTGCCGCCAAGCGCAGCAGCTTCTTGCGAACCAGAAACAGGTTCACCAAGGCGCAGCTGGCAAACAATCGATTGGCGTTCTTCTGCAGTCCTCGGTAGCGTACCTTCACGAAGCCAAACTTCAGTTTGAGAATTTGGAACACATGCTCCACTTTGGAGCGCACGCTCGACTTGGTCCGGTTCTTGGCCCGCTCCACTTCGTCGATGCGGTCTTTATAGCGATACCGGCGATGGGTGCAGTCCCGGGCCCGCGGCGCTGCTTCATGGATGGCGTCGGTCTGCCCGACATAGCCCTGATCGCCCCACACCCGCGTCTCCTCTCCGTGCAGCAACTCCGGCAGCACCTTGGCATCGGCCACATTGGCCGCCGTCACTACGGCCGAGTGGATGATCTTGGTCTTGCTGTCTACGCCTACATGCGCCTTCATCCCGAAATACCACTGCTTCCCCTTCTTCGTCTGATGCATCTCCGGATCGCGCTTCTCCTCGCGGTTCTTGGTCGAGCTGGGCGCATGAATGATGGTGGCGTCCACAATCGTACCCGTCGTGATGCGCACTCCCTTCTCCTGCAAGTGCACGTTCACCCTCTCCAGCATCTCTCCGCCCAGCTTGTGCTCTTCCAGTAAGTGGCGAAACTTGCACACCGTGGTCTCGTCGGGCACCGGCTCCTGCCCCAGATCAATGCCCACGAACTGCCGCAGCACCACCGAGTCGTACAGCGCCTCTTCCACCGCCGGGTCCGACAGGTTGAACCACTGCTGCAAGAAATAAATCCGCAGCATCCGCTCCACCCCTACCGGCGGCCGCCCGTTGCCGGCTTTGGGATAACAGGGCTCGATCAGCGCACACAACTTGCGCCACGGCACCACCTGCTCCATCTCTTCCAGAAACAATGCACGCTTGGTCTTCTTGCTGTACCGCTCAAAGCCAGTCATCATCGCCAGTGTCCTCTGTTTCATGCTGGCGTGACTTTAACCTATACTCCTGTGGAAAGGGAGAGCTTAATCAGAGTCTCCTTAGGGATAGTGACCTCCTGCCCTTCGATGGTGCGAATCTTGGCGGCTAGCAGTCCCTCCTCCAGCACTTCACCTTCAATCTCGTTGACCCGCACCCAGTCGCCCGTCTTGAGGGCGCGGGAGTACACCACGAAGAGTCCGCTCATTATTTGGTTGATGATTCCCGTGGAGCCGAGCGAAATTACCAGGCCGAAAAAGACGCTGATACCCTTGAAGGCGTCGGTGCCCGACCCTGGAATGTATGGGTAGGCGACAACCAGGGCGAAAATCCACGCAATGGCGGAAAAGATCCGCTGAGTGGCCCGCGCGATGTCAGCATCCATCCAGGTGGTGCGAAGACTCCCGCTGGCCACCTGGTCGAAGAACGCTTTGGCGAGGCGAACAATCCAGCGCGTGATCAGGAAGATGACGACGACCGCAAAGATTCCCGGCAGCGCGTGTACCGCCGTGCTCGCCAGATGCTGAAAAAGTTGAAGTACATAGACGCCCAGGCGCTGACCCCAAGGCTGGGTGTAGGGGAATCGCCGCAAGGAGAGGGTTATCCACAAGTAAATGGCTGAGAGCGTGAGGACCCAGGTCACACCACGCACCAGCGCATACACGATGTTGGCGAGGTGCGGCAGCAGATCGACACCGAACAAACGCAGGCGGGCGGGAAAGGAATGCTCTTTGCTGTGCAGATACGCCAGTGTGACGCCGTGGGATGTCCAAATGAGCGCTGACCACAAACACAAGCAGCGCCAGGCCGACGAATGTAAACAGTAGTCCCGACCGGATGACCGGCCACGAACGTTCTGCGCGGCGGGCTTCCAGCGCCTCATCCAAGTTCTGCAACGCTGCCCCGGATGCTTGAGCCAGCGTTTCACCCCCCTCTTGGTCCAGATCATCGGTTCCGAGGAAGAACAGGATCTTCCCCTGATATATGAACCCCACGCCACTCTGGCCTTCCAGGGTGAGGGGAAGCACCGTGATGTCACTGGCCTTTGCGTTCAGAGGAAGCTCATCGAGCCGCTCAACCGCACGCTCCGCGCGATCTGAGGGACTGGCTCCCACCAGCGTGCCCCGCATCATTGCGATCTGCCGATTCCAGAACTCAATGGGGGCTCCGTCTGCAGAGGTGGCAGAGGATTGGGGGGCTGGCGCTGCGGCGGCCGCCAGCATGACCTGAGGAGTGGCAAGCGCCAACCCTATAAGCAAGCCGAAAATAATGTGGCGCAATCGCGTATAAGCAAGGTCCTTGGTTTGCACCGTTGCTCCTCGGCCCTGGCTGGTTGGTCCTGGCAGACACTCGGCGAAACAGGGCGAACAACTCGAATCTAGTTTGCGCTGTCGCAGCGGGGACACGCAACCCTCAAGCGAATGTCGGGTTTGCCCGCAGCGTATTGGGCAATTTCGCTGGCTTTGCCGGGACACTTGGGCAGTGAAAGGATCGAATTACGGCTATGGTAGTAGAAAGCACACCCAGCTAGCATGTTCGAGTGGTTGAAGTAGGCACGGTCGTTTCCGCAGGTAAAGGGAGCGACTGAGTAACTCGCGTCACCAATGCCAATGCACCACTTTGGGCCGTCACCTGGGGGAGGGTTTCGGCCCTTTTGTTGGCCGGGAACTCCGCTACGAGTGTGAAATCCCAAAAAATTCTTCCTAGCAGATTCTCCTTCCAGAACATAAATGTTAAGGTTATGGCTCACTCGGAGCTGTTGGAATCAAACTGCTATCTTTGCGCACCCACGATCCGGAGGTCCACATGTCGTTGAAGAACAAAGTCGCAATCGTCACTGGCGGAAACAGCGGTATCGGCCAGGCCGTCGTGCTCGAACTAGCCAACCAGGGCGCCAACATCGTGATCGACTACATCTCCCATCCCGAAGCCACCGAGGAGCTCGAACGGCAAATTTGCGCGCTGGGCGACCGGGCGATCGGTGTAGAGGCCGACGTCAGTAAAGTCGCTGATCTGCAGAAGCTGGTTGACACTGCCGTTGCCAAGTTGGGCCGCGTGGACATCATGGTGAACAATGCCGGCATCGAGACCCGCACCTCGGTCCTGGACACCACCGAGGCGCAATACGACAAGGTGCTAGACATAAATCTGAAGAGCGCTTTCTTCGGTACTCAGATTGCCGCTAAGCAAATGATCAAACAGGGTGGCGGCGGGCGCATCATCAACATCACCTCTGTGCACGAGGATTGGCCCATGCCCGGCAACACCGCGTATTGCCTATCCAAAGGGGGAGTACGCATGTTGACGCGGACCGCTGGAGTCGAGCTTGCTCCTCACAACATCCTGGTCGTTGGTGTTGGTCCGGGCGCTGTCGCTACGCCGATCAATCTGTCCACCATGAAAGATCCCACGTTGCTAGCGAAATTGAATGCCGCCATCCCGATGGGCCGGATGGCCAAACCGCAAGAAATCGCCACCGTGGTCGCTTTTCTCGCCGGAGACGGCGCCAGTTACATCACTGCGACCACCATCTTTGCCGACGGTGGCATGATGCAGCAAAGTCCCGGCCTGTAGGAGAAACAAAGACAGCTATATGAGCGCTCAACCCAGCCCGCAAAATCTTCGCGTCCGTCTCGTCGTCGCCGACGTCGACGGCACACTGGTCACGCAAGACAAAATCCTCACCCCTCGCGCCATCGAGGCGGTCAAGAAGCTGCATGACGCCAGCATTTTGTTTGGGATTACCAGCGGCCGGCCTCCGCGCGGCATGTCGATGCTCATCGACCCTCTGGAAATCGCCGAACCGATTGCCGGCTTCAACGGCGGCGTGGTCGTTAAGCCCGATCTGACACCGATATCGAAGCAACTGATCCCGCCCGAGGTTGCCGCCGAAGTGATGCAGTCCATCGTCAAACATAAGCTGGATATCTTTCTCTACACCGATCGCGACTGGTTTGTGCGCAATCCCAATGGGCCGCATGTCGATCGCGAGGCGTGGACGGTTAAGTTTCAGCCGACGGTGGTCAAGGATTTCGATTCGCTGACCGACAATGTCGTGAAGGTGACGGGAGTTGGCGACGATCTGGAAGCGGTCGCCCGTTGTGAGAAAGACTTGCAGGACTGGAGCGCAGGCCGGGTTTCAGCCGCCCGCTCCCAGCCGTATTATCTCGATGTCACCAATCCAAAGGCGAACAAAGGCGAAGTAGTGGGGATGTTTTCGCAGATCTGCAATATTCCGCCCAGCGAAATCGCGACTATCGGCGACATGCCGAATGATGTGCTGATGTTCAAGAAAAGCGGCGTCAGCATCGCGATGGGCAATGCCAGTCCCGAGGTGCAGAAATCCGCGACCTTCGTCACGGCCTCGAACGAGGCTGAGGGTTTTGCCAAGGCGATGGAGCGGTTGCTGCAGTCGGCAGCCGCGAAATAAAGAGGGGCGCTTAGAGGACGGATGCTATCGGGATGACAAAGCGATGCTCCAGATTTTCGTGCGGGTCCTACGTCCTACTCGGCTGCCGAAAGGTCGCGAGCTCATAGTTCAGCAACTCCCCGATACGCTCGACACTCACATCCGGGGAAGGATATTTGGCGAGCTCTTTCGCGTCATGGGCGTACTTACCCTGACATGGGAATACCGTGGTTACGCGACTGCCCCAAGCCTGCTTGACCGCGCCCAATATGCGAGGCTTGTCATCCACCATGACGTAGTGCTGTGCCGGATAACGTCGCTCGACATCCTCCAACTCGGCCTCTTTGTGGATGTAGATCAGTACGTGTCCTTTCACCGCTTCCGCTATGCCGGAGCGTTCGACTTTACGCGGCTGGAAGACAACATCACCGTCAGACAGAATCACCGTTTTTCCCCACGAGCGGAACCGCTCCAGTACGTCGAGCGATCCCGGATACAGACGGTTGGCGAAGGGATAGTCCACCAGGAACGACGACATCGACAACAGATGGATGTCCGTGGGATGCTCAACCCGGTAGCGCTGTAGAGCGCCAAGGTAGTCGCGGTATCCCAGTTCGGTCATTAGATCTTCGAGGATCGTCCAGTAGCGGTCGCGAGAAGCCGCGCCGAACACACGCTCGAGGTGCTGTCGCAGGTCCTCTTGAATATGGTCGTTGTCGAGCAGCGTATTGTCGACGTCAACCAGGAAAACAACTGGATCCGGCAAGCTCACCATGTCTCCTCGAGCCTCGAAGCGCTGTCACCCGCGCTCGGGCCTCAGTGCCCTGAGAATGCCCCCAGTCGCGTGCCCAGCAAAATCTCGGCAATCACTCCGGTCCAACCGGTCTGATGGCTGGCGCCGCAGCCCCGGCCAGTATCGCCGTGAAAGTATTCATGGAAGGGAATGAGATCGCGCCAGTGGGGATCGGTATTGAACAACTCGCAGTCGCCAAAAACCGCTCGCTTGCCATCCTTGCCCCGCAAGAAAATGTTCGACAAGCGGCGCGCCAGTTCCGCTCCCACCTCTTGCAGGTTCTTCATTTGTCCAGAGCCCGTGGGGCATTCGACCTGGAACGTATCGCCATAGTGTAAGTAATATTCCTGAAGTGCAAGCAGGATTAGTACATTTACCGGCATCCAGACGGGGCCGCGCCAGTTCGAGTTCCCGCCGAACAGGTCAGTCGTGGACTCGCCAGGCTCATAGTCCAGGCGGTACTCTTTGCCGGCTAAATGGAGCACCAGCGGATGGTCAAGATGATAGCGGGACACCGCCCGCACACCGTACGGCGAAAGGAATTCGTTTTCGTCCAGCATGTAACCCAACATGCGCTTCAACTGGTCCGGCCGCACCAATCCTAAGATCACTCGATTGGTAGGTCCGGGAACCACCATGGGCTCGACGCTCTCCACCAGGTCGGGCCGGTGTTTGATGAACCACTCGCGCCGCCGCTGAAAAGCCGGGTAGCGATCGAAGGTCTCGACCGGCACGGTGGACGCACCAAACATCGGCACAAATCCGACCATCGTTCGGGCGCGGACAGGGATGGGCTCATGATCGGGCGAGATCAGTTGGTCGTAAAAGAATCCGTCCTCCTCATCCCAGAGGGACTTATAGGGATCGCGCAGGCTGTTCATGGCGTTGGCAATGTAGATGTAGTGCTCCCAGAACTTGCTGGCAACATCTTCGTAGTCGGGATTTCGTTCGGCCAGAAGCAAAGCGGTTGACAACATGCTCTTCGCAAAAGCGGCCATCCAGCTTGTCCCGTCCGCCTGCCCCAGCAGGTATCCCGCTGGAAGGTTGTCGCGATCGAAGACGCCGATGTTGTCCATGCCCAGGAAACCGCCCTGGAAAATATTGTTACCCAGCGCGTCCTTGCGGTTTACCCACCAGGTAAAGTTGATGAGCATCTTTTGAAAGACGCGTTCGATGAAGGCGTAGTCAGCAACGCCCGTTTTCCAGTGTTCGATTTCAAAGACCGACCTGGCGGCCAGAGGCAAGACCGGCGGATTGACGTCGTTAAAGTCCCATTCGTAAGCCGGGATCTGGCCGTTGGGGTGCATGTACCACTCGCGTAGCATCAGCAGGATTTGGTCCTTCGCGAGCTGTGGATCGACATGCGCCAGACAAGAGCAGTGAAAACCAAGGTCCCAGGTCGCGAACCACGGGAACTCCCATTTGTCCGGCATCGAAATCACGTCGCGGGTAAAGAGGTGGGTCCATTCGTGATTGCGTCCCGACCAACGTTGCACAGGCGGGGGCGGCTGGGCAGGATCGCCATTCAGCCAGTCTGTGACCACATAATGGTAATACTGCTTCGACCACAACATGCCCGCAAAGGCTTGGCGCGCGACCAGCTTTTCGTCTGGCGAGAGATCTTTGGAAAGAACCACATCATAGAATTCGTCCGCTTCTTCTTTGCAGTTGGTAAACGACGCGTCGAAGTCCGCGAACGGATCTTCCAGCAGATGCTCGTCGGTTGCGGCCGCAAGCCGCAATTCCAGAGTGATGGTTTGCCCGGCATCGATGGTCCGGACATAACGCGCCGCAGCTTTTGTGCCAGTAGCGGCGGGGCTTACGGCCTCAGGCTTCCCACCTACAACGTACTCGTGGAAAGCGTCTTTGACGTAGGGTGAGGAGGACGGCACGCCGAACAGGCGCTCATTGTTGGTCTCGTTCTCGGTGAACAGCAACTCGTCAGCATCAGCGCAATACAAAACGTATTCGCCCAAGGCCCAGTGCCGTGCAATGGCTCGTCGCAGTTTGCTTTCGGGTGGATCGTTCGCCGCGATGATAGACGGACGGCTATCATCGCGTCCCCAGCTCCACGTATTGCGAAACCAGAGGGTTGGCAATACCTGGATGTGCGCAGCTTCCGGACCGCGGTTGCTGATGTTGATACGAATCAGCAAATCCTCCGCTGCGATCTTTCCGTATTCGACCTCGACATCAAAATATCGGCCACCGTCAAAAATTCCGGTGTCGACCAGCTCATATTCCCGCTCCAGCCGGGTCCGCCGCCGATTCTCCCGAAGCAGTTGTTCGTATGGAAATGCGGCCTGCGGATACTTGTACAAGTACTTCATGTATGAGTGGCTGGGCGTGTTGTCGAGATAAAAGTAATATTCCTTGACATCCTCGCCGTGATTGCCCTCGGTGCCGGTCAGGCCAAACATCCGCTCTTTGAGAAATGGATCGCGACCGTTCCACAGCGCGAGCGCGAAACAAAGATACTGGTGCCGGTCGCATATTCCGCCGAGACCATCTTCATTCCAGCGGTACGCTCTGGATCGAGCGTGATCGTGCGGAAAATAATTCCAGGCATCGCCGTTGGCGCTGTAGTCCTCACGGACCGTGCCCCAGGCACGCTCTGCCAAAAAGGGGCCCCAGCGATTCCAGTGTCCTTTTTTCTGCTGGATCATGACCAGCCGAACGCCCTCTCGGGTGTCGTAAATGCTCATGCGCGACTCCTCAATTTGGCGCCTCGCCGATCACTTCTTCCCCAGCAGTTCCTTGGCGACCGCCACCACATGTTCCGGCTCGAAGCCAAACTCCTTATTCAATTCCTTCAGCGGCGCCGAGCCCCCGAATGTCTTCATGCCAATGACATGCCCGGCCTCACCGACGTAGCGGTCCCATCCGAATGTCGAGGCCTGCTCGATAGCGACACGCGCCTTCACGCTGGGCGGGAGAACACTATCGCGGTATTCCTGCGTCTGATGCTCAAAGATGTCCCACGAAGGCATCGAAACCACGCGCGAGTTGATACCTTGCGCGATCAACATCTCGTGTGCCTGAGCCGCCAGACTGACTTCGCTACCGGTCGCAATCAGGATCACTTCGGGCTTTCCCCCCGGCGCGTCGACAAGCACATAAGCACCCTTGGCAACTCCCGATGCCGCTGCGTACTTGCTGCGATCCAAGGTTGGCAATGCCTGGCGCGACAACACCATGATTGCGGGTTGATGACGCAGTTGCATTACATAGCGGTACGCCTCAACCACCTCGTTGGCGTCGCCCGGACGTAACAAAACCATCCACGGCATGGCGCGCAACGACGCCAGCTGTTCGATCGGCTGATGGGTCGGCCCGTCTTCTCCGTCACCCATGGCATCGTGCGTGAAGATGAAGATGGAAGGGATTTCCATCACGGCGGAGAGTCGGATGGCCCCGCGCGCGTAATCACTGAAGATAAAGAAGGTCGCGCCGAAAGCGCGAATCTTCGAGAGCGACAGTCCGTTCACGACGGCGCACATGGCGTGCTCGCGAATACCGAAGTGCATGTTCCTGCCGCCCGGAGTTTCGGGCTGCAAGTCGCCCGCGCCAGGGAAGGTGAGCGACGTTTTGTTGGAGGGCGCCAGATCGCCCGAGCCTCCGAGGAACCACGGGATGTTCTGCGCCAGCACGTTCAGCACTTTGTTCGAAGCATCACGACCCGCGATACCCTTGGGGTCGGCTGCGAAGACTGGCAGATTGCGGTCCCAACCTGCGGGGAGTTCGCGGCGTTGCATCTGATCGATCTCAGTCGCTAGGTCGGCATACTGCGCTTTGTATTTGGCGAAGAGATCGTTCCATTCTTTGTGGGCCTGGGCGCCGCTCGCGCCAATGCCTTCCGCAAAATGTTCGTACACGCCGTCCGGCACCAGGAACTGCGCGTCTTCGGGCCATCCATAAGCGCGCTTGGTCAGGCGCACTTCTTCCACGCCCAACGGCTCGCCATGCGCGGCTGAGGTGTCTTGTTTGTGCGGCGATCCGTAGCCGATGTGGGTGTCGAGCACGATGAAAGTCGGCCGACCCTTGGTGTCGCGGAAAGTGGTGAGCGCGTCTTCGATTTTCTCAAGGTCGTTGGCGTCGCCGACTCGCAACACGTTCCATCCGTAGGCGAGAAAGCGGACAGCGACGTCTTCGGTGAAGGTTATGCGGGTGTTGCCTTCGATGGTGATGTGGTTGTTGTCGTAGATCCAGCAAAGATTGTCGAGCTCCAGGTGACCGGCCAGCGATGCCGCTTCGGAACCAATGCCTTCCATCAGGCAGCCATCGCCGCAGATGGTGTAAATGTTGTAATCAAAGACGTCGAAGCCCGGCTTGTTAAAGCGATTTGCCAGCCACTTCTCGCCGATGGCCATTCCGACGCTCGTCGCGATGCCTTGTCCGAGCGGTCCCGTCGTGGTTTCAACGCCCGAAACCAGGTGGTACTCGGGATGGCCTGGCGCTTTGCTGCCAATCTGGCGGAAGCGACGGATGTCGTCAAGTGTTACGGAGGGCTGTCCCACGAGCTCGTAGTCGGCGTTCACCGCCATTACCTTGGTCAGGTGCAACACCGACCACAGCAGCATGGAGGCGTGACCGTTCGAGAGCACGAAGCGGTCACGATTGGGCCAGATCGGGTCCTTGGGGTCGAATCGCATGACCCGGTTCCAGATGGTGTAGGCCAGTGGCGCCAGTGCCATCGGCGTCCCCGGATGTCCGGAGTTCGCCGCTTGCACCGCATCGATCGAGAGCGTGCGAATGGTGTTAATACATAGTAGATCGAGCTGTGCGTCGGTCATCGATGTGGCAACCTGCGTGGTACTCATGGTGTTCTCCTTGAAACGGTTACGATCTTTAATGATAGCGAGAATTCGCTATGTGTAATTGCAACGAATTCCCGGCGAATCGGAAACCACCTGGCTTGATTGGTGCAACTCTTGGGCGTAGCTGGGGCCGAGCCGCGATTTCTGCCTTCATATTCCTCCGCGGCTCGACGCAACGCCCCACGTTTGCTCAAATTTGCCGCGCTGGAAAATTATCAGCCCCGGCTCAAACCTACAACTGATAAATTGCCTAAACGACCCAAGAGTTGTTTGTGCGGTCCATCGGGCCACGACAGCTTCGAATACAAGCGGGAAATTTTCCCGTTGCAAATCTTGCCGATCAACCTTACTGTCCATACACTTGGATGAGAGTCGTCTAACGGGGGCCTAACCAGTGAAACATGTAGTTATCGTCGGCGGTGGTTTTGCCGGATTGAACTGCGCTCGCAAGCTGGCGGAGCGGCCTGACGTTCGCGTCACGCTGATCGATAAGAACAACTATCAACAGTTTCAGCCATTGCTCTACCAGGTCGCCACGGCTGGGCTGTCGGCCATGAATGCGGCATTCAGCTTGCGAAGTGTGCTGAGGGGACACCCTAACGTTGACGTAAAGCTTGGCACCGTAACCTCCGTCGATCTTAAGACGCGGACGGTTGAGACGGCTGAAGGCCAAAACTATCAGGGCGATCTCCTGGTGCTGGCGGCGGGATCGCAAGCCAACTTTTTCGGCACTCCGGGAGCCGCCCAGCATGCCTATCCCCTCTACTCCATTCATGACGCCGAATTGCTGCGCTCGCGGATCCTGTCGGTCCTGGAGTCCGCCGATCGCGACCCCTCGCTCATCGACAAGGGGGCCCTGAATTTCGTTATCGTGGGAGGCGGTCCCACCGGAACTGAAATGGCCGGAGCATTTGGCGACATGGCTCGCGGAGGAACGAAGAGGGTGTTCGAGGACCTGGCTGCGACCCGCGCCCAAATTTTGCTGGTGGATAAAGGCCACGTCGTACTCGGTGCATTCTCGAAGAAGGCCCAGACCTATGCCGCCAAAGTGCTTGAGCAACGCGGGGTACAACTGCGCCTGGGCACCAGCGTGAAGGAGGTAGGCCCCGGACACGTAGTCCTCTCCGACGGAACTAACCTCCCGACACACACTGTGATTTGGGCAGGCGGCTTGAAAGCATCAGAGTTGTCCGCCAATGTAGGAGTTCAAACCGGACATGGTGGGCGACTCGATGTGCAACCCGATCTCACCGTGAGCGGTTTCGAGGGCGTCTATGCGCTGGGCGATTTCGCCAACATCGCGGGCAAGGATGGAAAGCCGTTGCCGCAACTTGCGTCGGTAGCGGAACAATCGGGCAAGTGGTGCGCCAAGAATATTGCATTGGATCTGAAAGGGGAGCCGAGAAAACCTTTCCGCTACTTCGACAAAGGCATCATGGCGATGATTGGACGCGACGCGGCTGTAGCGGAGGTTGGTGAGCATCGCCACGAACTTCAGGGTACCGTCGCCTTCGCTGCGTGGCTCGGAGTTCACGCTGCGCTATTGACTACGACCCAGGCGAAAGTCGGGGCTTTTGTGGAGTGGGCTTGGGACTATTTAGGCAATGTGCGCAGCGATCCAGTTCTCGATCACCCTGAAGAGGCGCAGATTAACTGGAACGACGACGACGAACCGATGCAAACGGCAGCGACGGCGGCAAAGACCTCGGGAGTCTTGTTGACTCTTGCATGCAGACGCCGCCGCCTGGCCTCGTGACCGAGTGATCCACGGTAGGATTTCGCTGTCGCTGCGCGCTCCAGGGTCTTTTGCTGACCCTCGCATAGGCACTTCGGCCTAACCGGTCCGGATGAACATCTCACCACGGAGAACACGAAGTTTTACTTCTCTAAAGTCCTCTCGGTGGTCTTCGTGTCGGCCGCGCGGACGGATTCTTCGACCGTACGGCACATCCTCATAACTGATCAAACTATTTCATGGACGTTCTCAGGAAGCTTTTTGAGGAGCATTTCCACTCACCGGTAGAGCGGGTGCAGCCGCTGCAGGGTCCGCTCGGCGGCTCAGGGCGTAATATATTTCGGCTTGTCGGCGAAGAACACAGCGCCATCGGCATTCAGCACGATGTGCGTGAAGAGAACGTAGCTTTCCTCGAATTTTCCCGCCATTTTCGCCGCCACAGGCTACCTGTGCCGGAGATCTATGCTGAAGCTTTGAGCCAGGGCGCTTACCTGGAAGAAGACCTGGGCGACACGACGCTCTTCGAGTTTCTCTTGAAAAATCGTGATGGCAACGACATTTCTCCCCAAGCAGTGAAAGCGTATCGCAGGGTCGTCGAGTTGTTGCCGCGCTTTCAGATTGAAGCTGGCCGCGACTTGAACTACAAAGTGTGCTATCCGCGCGCCAACTTCGATCGCCAATCGATCGCTTGGGACTTGAATTATTTCAAGTACTATTTTCTTCGGCTCGCCAACATCCCATTCAACGAACAGGCGCTGGAAGTGGATTTCGGCCGCTTGACCAAATTCCTGTTGAGCGCCGATCGCGATTATTTTCTCTATCGCGATTTCCAATCACGCAATGTCATGTTGCTCGACGGCAATCCGTATTTTCTGGATTACCAGGGGGGGCGTAGAGGTGCCTTGCAATACGATATCGCTTCTCTCCTGTTCGATGCCAAGGCCGATCTGCCGCCGGCGATGCGCCAGCAATTGCTCGATCACTACCTCGACACGCTTGCTGGTTTTATCGAACTTGAGCGCGAAGTATTCATGCAACACTACTATGCCTACGTGTACGTGCGCATCATGCAGGCATTGGGTGCTTATGGTTTTCGAGGCTTTTATGAGCGTAAGGTCCACTTTCTGCAAAGCGTGCCCTACGCGCTGAAAAACGTGCGCTGGCTGCTGCATAACGTCGAGCTGCCTATCGCGCTGCCCACGCTGATGGACGCGTTCCAAAGCATCCTGGGCTCGGACAAATTGCAGGGTCTGGATCCTGCGACGGGAAGTGTCACGGTGCGGATTTATAGTTTTTCATTTCATCGGGGTCCGCTGAAAGACGACACCGGGCACGGCGGCGGCTTTGTTTTCGATGCCCGAAGTCTTCCCAACCCGGGGCGTGAGGAGCGCTTTAAGGCGCTTACGGGCAAGGACGAACCAGTGGCCGATTATCTTAATCAGCAAGAAAGCGTGCACCAATTCCTCGCGAGCGCCACTGCCCTGGTGGATGCCAGTGTGATCGACTATCAACGTCGCGGCTTCAGAACCTTGACGGCGTCATTTGGATGCACCGGCGGCCAGCATCGCTCGGTATATCTGGCCGAGCAATTGGCAAAACATTTGCGAGGCAGGGCTGGTGTGGAAGTTGTCGTGCAGCATCGTGAACTGGAGAATTTGGGAGCATGAAAGCCATGGTACTGGCCGCCGGCCTGGGCACGCGCTTGCGGCCGCTCACCGACGATCGCCCCAAAGCACTGGTGGAAGTCGCAGGACGCACCATGTTGGAGATCACGCTCGCTCGCTTGCGCCGCTTCGGAATACGCGAAGCGATCATCAATGTTCATCACCACGGCGACATGATTGTCGAATACCTGAAAATCAACAATAACTTCGGCATGCGTATCGAAGTCTCGCGCGAGGAAGCCTTGCTCGACACCGGTGGCGGCCTGAAAAAGGCGGCACACTTCTTTCTCGACGATTCCGACGGCCTTGAAGAGCCATTCATTTTGCACAATGTCGATGTCATTAGCACGATTGATCTCGGGCGCATGGTGCAGGTTCATATTGAGAGTCGCGCTCTCGCCACGCTTGCGGTGCAAGGCCGCGAGAGTTCGCGATGCCTATTATTCGATGAGCAGCTCCAACTTTGCGGACGGCCATCTGGGGAGGATCACGAAACTGAATTAGTTCGTCCGGCCAAATCAGCGCAGGCCCTGGCTTTTTCGGGCATACACGTTATTTCTCCTCGTCTCTTTGCCATGATGACGGAAGAAGGCGCGTTTTCCATCGTCGATTGCTATCTCCGTCTGGCGGGCGCTGGAGAAAAGATCCTTGCCGTTCGAGCCGATGAATATTATTGGCGCGATCTCGGCACGCCGGACAATCTGATGCTGGCCGCTAAGGATCTACGAGAAGGGGTCGTGGTGTGATAGGTGACGCAAGAAAAACGCGCCACTGAGAGAATGAAGCTGCAAGCACCGGCTGCGCTGTACTTGATCGCAAGTTGACTCACGATGAAGTACAGCGCAACCCGGCGCTGAGCAGGAGCTAGGCTCCCTGCTGAGAGTGAAGCACGCGGAACGTGTTTCCTCCATTCGCCCAAATGAGCACCAGGGCATCCTGTCCCTTGGGCACGCTCGCGAGGGCCTTTTGCACGTCGGCGGCGCTCTTGGTCTCGTGGCGATTCACACCCACGATCACCTCCCCAGGCTGTAAGCCGGCATCATCCGACGGGCTACCCGGCAGCACGCGCTGAATTACCGCGCCGTGCAGGTCGTCCGGGGCGCGCAGTTGTTCGCGCAGGTCGGGAGTCATGTCAGCGATTCCCAATCCCCAGCGCGGTTTGTCGCCGCTGTTTTCTGCGCTGACGTTCTCGCTGCGGTCGCCGCCCAGTTCTTCCAGGGTAAGCTGTACCGACACGCTCTTACCATCGCGCATGACCTGCAGCGTGATCTTGGTGCCGGGACGTTTTTCGCCGACCTCCATCTGCAGTTGTCCCGCGTCGGTGACTTTCTTGCCATCCAGTTCGGTGATGACGTCACCGACTTTCAGACCCGCCTTTGCGCCAGGAGAATCTGGCTCAACCTGCGTGACCAGAGCGCCGTTGTTGTCCTTCACCTCGAAGAACTTGGCATTTTCTGGCGTGACATCGGTGATGCCAACGCCCATGTGCGCATGTTCTACCTTGCCGTAGCGGACCAAAGAGTCAACCACGGGAGTGACAATCTGGGTCGGGATAGCAAAACCCATTCCAGAGAACGAACCCGAGGGCGAGATCAGAAAAGTATTGATGCCCACCACCTCGCCATGCGCATTCACCAATGGACCACCCGAATTGCCGGGATTAATAGCAGCATCCGTCTGGATAAATTCTCCTGGCTTGTGGGGATCGTCGGAGTATGGATTCGGACGATTCAGCGCGCTCACGATGCCACGTGTAACGGTGAACCTAAAGCCGAATGGATTACCGAAGGCAAGCACCGTTTGCCCCGGGCGCAGCGCGGAGGAATCACCGATCGGAATGTTGGGAAGGTTCGTGCCCTCCACCTTGATTACGGCCAGGTCGGTGAGCGGATCGGTACCTATCAGCTTTGCGGTAAGAATGCGCCGGTCGCTGAGCGTGACTTTGATGTCGGTCGCTCCCTCCACCACATGATTGTTGGTAACGATATAACCGTCGGGCGAGATAATCACGCCACTGCCGATGCCATGCTCGATGCGCGGCTGATCAGGCTGCATGCGTTGACTGAACTGCTGACCAAAGAAACGCTGCATCTCGTCAGGCATGCCTTCCGCCACCGGCTGGGACTTTACACGCGAGGTGACCGCGACGTTCACGATGGCGGGCGTAACCCGGGCAGCCACAGCCTCCATGGCCTGGTCAAGCGAAAGCAGCGCTCCAATCTTGTTGTCGTCGAGCGGTACGGCATTGGACGAAACTCCAGCTCGCACCGGAACGAACGAGGTGTAGACAAAGAAGGAAGCCGTCAGCACAAGCGTGAGCGCAACCGCCGCGCGCGCTTTGCCACAAGTTTTCCATCCGCGGGCAATCCAAGCTTTCATGTTTCTGTTTCTCCTACCAAGTTAAGTATTGCGGGCACGGGTATGCCGTGCGGCTTAGGCCGAAGCGCATGGCTCACGTACCTTAGCGGCGCTGATTGTTAGGATCCACCAACCATTGAAACCATGTTCTTGGCTATTCCGGCGGCGATCCTGTGCTTGTGTGCTGGGGAGCTTGCTACAGAGAATTCGACGAGGCAGTCTTAGAAAGGTAAGCAGACCGACATTCCCGGTCTAGATGGTGGGACACCTCGATAAGGACCTTTCCGTCGAAGCATTGGCTGAGCGCATCAATCTTTGCCCAGGACAATTTACTCGCCGCTTCAAGGACGAATTCAACAGCACTCCGGCGGCTTTCGTGCACCGGGGTAACTACACGGTCCCTGGAAGTGTTCGATTCACGACGGAAGGTTGGTGCCGGGAGAGGAACTCCGGGACTACATTGAGCAACCCTGTCGTTCCCACCCCTGAAGTCTCTTCGCGATGCAAACCCGCACCTCTCCCCAGCATCTATTCAAATCGTTGCGCCGATTTTAAGAACCAGGAGAACAATAACCTTGATTAGCGAAACTTCCATCGCCCCGCGTTTTTGGCTGGCTCCACTCGCGGCCATTATTGTGGGCATCTTCATGCTCGTGGGCTGCAATAAGCAGGCCCAGCACCCCGACGTCAAAGATGCAGTGAACAGCGCCATGACCCAGAACGGCCTCGGCGTCGTCAGCGTCTCCCAGGACCGCGACAAGGGCGTCATTACCCTCAGCGGCGACGTGGAGACGCCCGACAAGAAAGCGGAAGCCGAAAGTCTGGCGCGCCAGGCCGCGCCTGGTTATAGCATTGCCGACGAGATCGGCATTCGCCCCATCGGCCAGGAGAGCCAGGCCAAGTCGGTGGATAAGAACCTTGACAGCGCCATCGAAGATAACTTCAAAGCAGACCTGAAAGCGCATAAGAACCTTGATGAGCAGAGCGTCCATTACACTGCCAAGAACGGTACGCTGGTACTGAAGGGCAGCGTGAAAACCGCCGCCCAGCGGGCAGAAGCTAATAAGCTTGCGAAGTCAGTTCCTAATGTCAAAGAAGTCGTGGATGAGCTCAAAGTGGAGCCCGATAAGCACTCCACTACGGCCAGCGCAGATTAGGCCAGTAATCTGCGATTGACGCGTAGCCTTGCATGCTCCATCTATTGACGCAATGATAGGTGGAGCACGCGTCGCAGAGTTCGGCCGAATTTCGGTTTTCGGCTGTTACGGCCTGTCTTCCGTCCCCTCTTGTAGGGAGCTAAATGGTATTCAAAGAAGTTACGGAGTGGTGCCGGGAGGGGGAATCGAACCCCCAAGGGCCGAAGCCCGGCGGATTTTGAGTCCGCTGCGTCTGCCAGTTCCGCCATCCCGGCCTAATCGGAAGACTGTGATACAGCTTAGTTTAGCAACCTCGCCTTTGCAACCCGAGCCTGTACTTGGGTTGATTTCGTGACTGATTCGTGACTGATCGCTGCGATTTCGACCGCAACGGCCTCTCGTTGCTTGCGGTCAGCCTCCAACTTGCGAACCGCATCAACAATGTCGTTCTCAGTGATAATCGCGTACCTGTCAAACACGCTTCGAGTCCGCCATCCGCCAATCTGCATGATGACATTCTCTGCTACGCCCGCACGCGGTCTGCAGGAATCGGAAGGTCGCTGGATTAACAGCTTGGTCTTCGATGAGCATGAGGGTAAGGGCAAGCTAATGCGCATGGGGCGCTTCGCCGTGATCACTTACCTCAGAGCGGCTCTGAAAGCCAAGGTGCTTGCCTCGGATTTGAGCCCTCAAGAGCTAAGAGCCCATTTGAAGGAGCAATACGAACGTTGGTGGAGCATCGACATTAATCACTTTGCGTCGAAAGAGCACTTCTTGCGCTACGCAGGCCGGTATGTTCGCCGGCCACCAATCACGCAGTATCGTTTCCTGAAGATCACGGATCGAGAAGTCAGGTTCTGGACCAAGGATAAGATTCAGAAGCGGCGGGTGAACATTTCGTCTACACCGGAGGAATTTGTAGCCAGCTTGGCGGAACACGTTCCGGACCGTTATCAACATGGTATTCGATACTTCGGGCTGCTAGCACCCCGTTCAAAAGCACGGACATCGGCTGCGGTATTTGCGCTATTGGGACAACAGAGGCGCTCTCGTCCACGACGACTGAGTTGGGCATTTTCACGGCGGAGGGACTTTGGAGTAGATCCCCTCATTGATCGCCGCGGCCAACCGATGCGCTGGGTTGGTCGGCTGAAGCCTCGCGTCTAGACTAGAATGACTGGCCACCAACGAAGGGTTCTACTAGGCTCTCTACTATACTGGCAGTCTCGTCAGACAGAGATCCAGAACAGGTGCTCAGATCGTTTCAATGACCGGCCTGGATTTGAGCTAATTCAGTTCTCCACAAGCAAACGCAGTGCGGGTCTACGGCCGAGGCTGTCTAAGGATTTGACCCCGCCCCCATCTCACTATCTGGGGTTTGAAACCTAACAAGCCCCAATGTTTTCTGGTCAGTAGAGCTCACATCGACATACTCCGACGTTGGCTACTGACTTGCTCTATTCATAACGAGAGAGGTTGATTAACACGCAAGCGGCCCTACCCCCTGCCTGGTTGTCATACCTCTATTGGTATGGAGGAAAAGGCGTCATGGAATCACATAGAAAATTGCGTTCCGCGTTCTTATCAGCAGCTTGCCTCTATTTCGTGACGGTAATGGCAACGTTCTCAATCGCAGCAACCAGGTCACCCGCAAAAGGCCATAGGGTGAAGATCACGGGCCCGATTGTTGTACGCGAAGGCGACGTGGTGCAGATCCTAAACTGGAAGGACGGCTCGGTCCATGGCTTTACAATCACAGACAGAACCACAATCAGATGCGACAAAGGGTTCCCTCATGGCAAAACAGCTATGGATGCCTCGGCATTGGTGCCAGCCTTGACCGTTGAAGTAGAAGCGATGAGCAATCCCAAAGATATGGCTGAAGCCAAAACGATTAGCTTCAACCCTGACCCGTTCGCGGCCGCCGCAGCACAGGAGAAGCAGACTCGGGATTCGTGCAGTTACGGGCCGGATCGTTTCATTTTGTCATGGCTCTTACCTTAGTAAGCTGCAGATCGAGACTATGATCACCTTTCAGCACCTTCCTAAGCTTTGCGTTCACCTTAGGGATACAGTTGATCGGCGACAGCACGACAAGGTAGCGTCCTGGATTGTTTGATGCCCGCCGCCCGGCGTTATGCCGTACAACCCTTTGTGGGGCCAGAAGCGGTTGCAAATCATATATTCCTTAGCTTTGCTAAGCTAGCAGATGTCACTCAGACGTATTCAGCGTACTGTTTTCTGTGGATCTTGCGCGTCGACCAGCCGGGTGACAATAGCAAACAGGATGCTAACCGATACTCCACACATCAACACTCCCGTCATACTTTCCAGCGGCCCCAAGAGTCGCCACTTAGATGGGAGGATCACATCACCGTATCCCACCGTCGAATAGGTGCTTCCCGAGAAGTAAACGGCGAGCTCCCACGATGGGAAGCAACGCAAACGGTAGAAGCCTGCCCACAAAAGAATCACTAGTCCGTGTAGAACGATCATTGCCACCGTCGTTTGCACTACCAGCGCGGCCGCGCGGATGGAGCCGAACGTGTAAATACCCCGGGCCAAAACGCGTTTGAGCCACTCGATGAGCGCAGCTACGCCGGCACACTGCAACCATAGCGTGAGAATTAACAGGAGGACGGCTGCGGCAGTTTGATCAAAAAGAGTCATCGCGAACAAACTTTCACAACCAGGCGACTAGTCCGGACGAGGTACTTGGGACAGTGTTCCTGAAGTCGTGGGCAGAACGTAACGGAGGCCCACGTAAACCATACTCAAATGCGCATTCTTGGGCGTCCCGGGAGCTACATACCAGGGAGCGCGCGTCAAGTAGGAATACTGTGTGTAAGCCTGCAGCGCTCCGTGCCTGGGATTCTTCCAGAAGGTACTGATCCAATCAAACGTAGCTTGCTGGATGGTCCGATTATTGGTGTTGGGGGAGCCAGGTCCGCCAAATCCGATGATTTTCCCGGGATTCGCAGCATCGGTAGTATCGGGAAAGAAGTTCTGTCCGAAATAGTCCGCACCGTAGTAAACGGCGAACGCCTGTTTTGGGGTCGCTCTCCACTCGAGACCCGCAGAGCCGGCTCCAGCGTGCACCATGGAGAGGTTGACGTCGTTACCGGCTAGGTTTGGGCGTACCACCAGTTGCGGCCCGGTTGCCACCAGGTAGTGAGCGCCACCGTCGCTCCAGAAGACGTTGGCGAGAAGCACGAGTTTCGGGAACAATTGATAGTTGGCGGCGATCTGACCGCCACCGCCGATAACGCTGTGCGTTCTGAACGCGGTTGATCCGACCGGCATCACCGCAGCATGCGCGCCGGTAGCGAAGCCGGTAAGTTCGGCATGGAAATGCCGGCCGGAGAAATCTCGGTCGTAGGTGACTTTGGATAGAATGTCGGGCATGAGATTGGCTGCGCCAGGCATTGTTATTGTTGTCAAACTGCGAACCAATAGAAGCGAAACCCATCGGCAGTGCAACGTAGGTACCGATATATTGATTGGAGTCTTCGATGCCGACCCCCATGGCCCAGTTCTGGTTGGGGTGATAGGCGGCCCGGAACTCGGCAGCCCGCGTGTAAGGCACTCCGACCATCAGGTTCTGATCCTCGTTATAGGTGAGCGCCAACTCGTTCGGCATTGGGCCGAGGCCGTTGCGGTTGGGCGTCAGCCAACTCCAGGTTTGACCGCCTAGAAACTCCCATTTTCCGCGCTTCACGTCCGCGAAGTAGAGTCGCAGCCGCTGGGTCGTGCTGTTTACAGTTTGGTAGACATTAGGAGCGTCGTTGCCGCTGAAATCGGTTTCGAGGTAGGCGGTGATCTGGTTGCCTCCGAAATTGCCGGCGAACTTCACGTTGAATCGAGAGTATTGTGCCGTGCTACGAAATTCCGTGACCTGCCCCTGAGCCGTGTTGCTGAACGGTATGGATCCGAATGCCGTTGCGATGTTGTTCCCGGTGTTGGTGGTGCGGAATATGTTCTCGAAATCGACGAAGCCGCCGAGTTCCAAAATCGCGTTATTAAATGTGAAAGAGCCTGTGGGCGTTTTCCCTTCGTTTCCTGTTTGTTGGGCAGGATGCGCGGACGGTTGGCCGGCGCTTGCGGTGTCATATGTGCCCGTCGCGCCAAGCCCGGGTGAGGCCAAGTCATATGCTCGTGGCTCGCTTTCAGCGGGTGACGGGTCGCCCGTAACTGGAGTTACAGCGCCGGCTTTTGATTGTGCCTTGAGTGTCTGAATTTCGCTCGCTTGTGCGGCCACTTGCTTTTGCGTTTGCGAGAGAGCCTCACGGAGGGCCTGCACCTCGGAAGCCAGATCCGTACCGCTGGCCGGTAGGGAGTCAGTATCCTGCCCCTCGGCTTGTGCCCATGTGATGCCGGGCAGCAGCAGGCAGGCAAGTAAGATGTTGGTGGCCTTCATATACGCAGCTTCGCCGTTACGCCTTTTTCCCTTTAGGTCCCGTCTCACGTAGAAACCCACTTATCAGAATCGCGATAACGATGCTGGCCATCCAGAACAGTCCACTGTCACGGAAATGGGTCACATGGTTGTGAGTAGCGGTGATGCTTTTGCCAAGGGCATCAGCAAACAATGGTCCGATCAGTGCGGTGACGCCGAATGTCAGGAAGTTGATCCCGCCGGTAGCGCTTCCCTTAACCTCGTCGGGATTTACTTCTTTAACGATGGTGTACGGAATCATCGCCGCGCCGGAGAAGATTCCAAAGAGTAAGCAACCTATCACTGCAGGCTCGTGAGTCTTACGTAAAACTGATCAATGCAGCAGATAACAGCATTCCGACCGCGCCTCCGATCAGCACGGGCTTGCGACGGCCGACCCGGTCGGCGAGCCAGCCAAGCACAGGACAACCGATCACCCAGCCCAGGGGAACAAGCGAGCCTGTGACTACCGCGTCGTGAAAACTGAACATCCTGTCGCGCTGAAAGAAGGCGACGCCCCACGTCATGTCACCGATGGTCGTCGGCACAAACAGAAGTCCTGCGACGGCCCCGCACAGGTAGGACTGTGGGTTGCTAAATACGACCTTGTAAGGAGTAAGCAATGACGCCCATCCCGAAGCTGCCGTTTGTGGGCGGGTTTCAGAAGGAGCAATCAGAAACAACAACACACCAACTGCGAGGCTCGCAATGCCGAGCCAGTGCCAGACCGTCTGCCATCCGAGGCCTCCTTCGAGCCAGAGGTCCCACGACGAATTGACCTGCCGATCCACCCAGCATCCCGACGCATTGAGTAACGCCTATGGCGGTAGCCAGCCAGCGAGCCGAAAAACCATGCACGGCGAGATAGACTGCACCCGTGAAGGCAAAAGCCGAACCTGCGCCCTGAAGCAGTCTCCCGGCATAACCCGCGTCGATGGTTCCGATGCTGAACACCAAACATCCAACCGCCAAAATGAAAATGCCGACCGGCACAGCCTTCTTGGCACCTAGTCGGTCGAGCGCCGCGCCAGCGATGAGACTGGTGACGGAGTAGGTGTAGTAGTAGGTGCCGAGAATCGCGCTGACGCCAACGGCGGTCATTCCGAAAGCCCGCGTGAGCTCGGGGATCATGACCGCTGGCGCGGACCTCGACGCATATTCGAGAAAGTAGAAACACATCGCGAGCCCCCAGGCGATCTGGAAGGCTCGCGTCCGCGAGGTACTGATTGCCTCAGGCGCGGCAGCGGTCGTTACTGGTGTTGTTGTCATCGCGCTCCTCAACTTCGATTAACGAAACAGATTGGTCTTGGCGAGGTCGACGATTTCGTCACCACGCCCACTGAGAACGGCTCGAAGCATGTAGAGGCTGAATCCCTTTGCCTCTTCTACGGTGATCGTCGGCGGCATCGAGAGCTCCTGGCGAGCGACCGCAACCTCGACTAATGCCGGGCCGTCGTAGGCAAGCGCTTGCGCAATTGCGGGTTCAACCTGGTCCGCAGTTTCGGCCTTCAATCCGAGCAGTCCCGCTCCCTCCGCAATTTTTGCGAAGTCCGGATTGCGCAGATCGGTGGTGAAGTCCAGCACCCCGGCCGCTTTCATCTCCAGCTCGACAAAGGCGAGTGCGTCGTTCCTGTACACGATCACCTTCACCGGCAATTCGTGTTGCCTCAAGGTCAGCAGATCGCCCATGAGCATTGCGATTCCACCATCGCCCGACATCGCAATTACTTGCCGGTCAGGATGGGTGACCTGGGCGCCAATCGCCTGCGGAAGTGCATTTGCCATCGAGCCATGGTTGAAGGAACCGAGTAGTCGGCGCTTGCCGTTCATAGTGAGATAGCGCGCGGCCCACATCGTGGGACTTCCCACATCACAGGTAAAAACAGCGTCTTTGGCGGCGAGTTGATCGAGCACGCGCGTTAGATATTGCGGGTGGATAGGCTTCTGACCGGCCTTCCCAGTTGCGAGCTCTTCCAGGCCTTTGCGCGTCTTGCGATAGTGCGCAACGGATTCCTTCAAATGCGTGTCGTATGAGTTTTGCTTCAGCTTCGGCAGCAGAGCCCGGAGCGTGCTCTTGATGTCGCCAACGAAACCAAAGTCAACCTTGCTACGGCGGCCGATCTGTTCTCCGCGAAGGTCGATTTGAACGATAGTTGCGTCCTTGGGATAGAACGGCTGATAGGGAAAGTCCGTTCCAAGCATTACCAGTACATCGCAATTCATCATGGCGAAGTAGCCGGAAGAGAATCCGAGCAGGCCGGTCAAGCCGACGTCGAACGGATTGTCGTACTCGATAAACTCCTTGCCACGCAAAGCGTGCACGATAGGCGCCTGGAGCTTGCCGGCGAATTCGATCAGCTCGGCGTGAGCTCCTGCACAGCCGGCGCCACCAAGGATGGTGACCTTTTTCGACCGATTCAGGAGGTCCGCAAGGATGTTGAGTTCTTCTTCGGAGGGACAAACCGTGGGCGACGGCTCGTGGTAATGCACCCGCGGGCTATGTACGAGTGCCTCTTTCATGGCAATATCACCGGGCAGGGCGATAACGGAAACGCCCCGCTTGGAGATCGCGGTCTGCATGGCGATTTCGAGCACCCGCGGCATTTGGCTGACCTCTGAAACCAGCTCAGTAGTAGTGACTGCACTGCGCGAAGAGATGCTCAGGATGCGTTTCCTGGAAGTAGTTGCTGCCCAGTTCGCCGCTGGGAATTTGTGCGGCAATCGCAAGTACAGGAACACGGCTGCGGTGGCAATCGTAAAGGCCATTGATCAAGTGCAGATTTCCCGGACCGCAGCTCCCGGCGCACACCGCCAAACTTCCGGTCAGGTGCGCTTCCGCGCCCGCGGCAAAAGCTGCCGTCTCCTCATGTCGTACATGGATCCATTCAATGTCCTTTCTTACACGAATCGAGTCTGTGATGCCGTTGAGGGAGTCACCGGAAAGGCCATAGATCCTGCTAACTCCAGCTTCAGCGAGGACCTCGGTCACGAGATCCGCTACTCTCTTGTTGCTCATACTTAAGACACTCCTTTTCGTGATATTTAGACATTTGTCAGAAGCCCGGCCTGCGATAAGGACGGGACGAGGGTTGGCGGAGACCCGCCACGCAGAACCGCGTCCACATTGTCCAGGGCCAGCATGCCCATCGCGGTACGGGTTTCGATCGTGGCGCTGCCGATATGCGGCAATAGAAATGTATTTTTGAGTGAGAGATATTCCGGGTGAAGTTGTGGCTCGCCTTCAAATACGTCGAGTCCCGCAGCAGCGATCCGCCCCGTCTTGAGAGCAGCGATGAGGTCATCGTCGACCACCAATCCGCCGCGAGCGGTATTTACCAGGATGGCTCCAGGGGGCAGAAGGCTTATGGTTTTGGAGTCCAAGAAATGGTGGGTCTGAGGAGTCTCCGGCGCGTGCAGGCTCAAGAACTGGCTTACGCGCAACAGATCCGATGGATCGCCGTGGTAGACGGCATCGCCTACGATTTCCGCAGATAACTCCGAAGTGTCGTAATAGTGAATCTTCATTCCGAATCCTCGCGCCCGACGCGCCACGGCGTGGCCGACGCGTCCCATTCCGAAAATACCGAGAACCTTGCCACCGACTTGCCATCCCAGGAGCATGTCGGGGCTCAGGAGCTTCCATGCTCCGGTTCGAACCAGTTCCTGGGCTTCGTGAGCGCGACGCGAAGCACCCAGCAAAAGCAGCATGGCGATGTCGGCGGTTGCTTCATGGTTGACACCGGGGGTGTAGGCGACCGGAATTTTCCTGCCAGCGGCGGCTTCCAGATCGATGTGGTCAAAACCCACCCCGTACGAAGCGATAACTTTGACGGTGGGCGAAACACTCTGGAAAAACCCGGAGTCCAACCGGTCTGCCAGCGTAATAAGCAGGGCGTCGGCTCCTTCGGCTGCGGAGAGCAGCTTCTGCTGGCTGAAAGGAAACTGGTTCGCGTTTCGCCGCGCGTTGTAATCGCGGTCGATACGGTCTTCAATTTCCCTCGTATAACGGCTGGTTACTACCAGAATGGGTTTCGCCATGTCCAACATCTCCTTCCACACGACGACGTGCCAATCGGCCAGTCGCTCACATAACCGTTAGTGAATGCCCCATTTTTTCCTTCTTCGTTCGCAGGTACGGCAACGCGTATGGATTCGGCGGTGCTTCGCAGGCGATCCTTTCGATGACCTCGATTCCACCGTTCGCCAGCGCCTGCACCTTCTGCGGGTTGTTGGACAGCAGGCGGACACGGCGGACCTTAAGGTCGTGCAGAATTGCGACCGCAAAGCTGAAATCGCGGCAGTCAGCATCGAAACCTAGAGCATGGTTAGCTTCGACTGTATCGAGTCCCTTGTCCTGCAATGCGTATGCTTTTAGTTTTGCCATCAGTCCTATGCCACGGCCCTCCTGATGTTGGTAGATGACCAACCCCGATTTTTCCTCCGCAATGCTGGCCATTGCGAGTTCCAACTGCCCTCGGCAATCACAGCGGAGAGATCCGAGCACTTCGCCGGTTAAGCACTGCGAATGCATGCGCAGTAGGGGCACTCGACTTTGCAAATCGCCACATGTGATAACAAACGCAGTCTCACTCTCCGTTGTGCCAACCTTGCCGCGTTCAAAGCCGATCAGTTCGAACACTCCAAAGATCGTAGGTAGGCGAGTCGACACCACTCTGATCGCGCGAGCCTGTTGTGCGTGGTTGAGCATGTTGATCTAGGCGGCTCCTTCTTCGCCTTCCTTGCCTAGTGCAATTTCCCTTCCACGAAATTTGCAGGAAAGACTCTTGTATTTCGCAGGTATGTGGGCATCGGACCGGCCTTTGGTATCGGAGTGAGGGCCAACATTCTGGCGAGTGCTCAAGTGCTATCTCAGCGCTGGCACTTGCAGCCTCGCCGGCCCAATTGCGTTGCAGGTTTGGCGGATTCTTTAGTTAGGAGGGGGCCAACCGAGTAGTTAACGGGTGTTAGTTCGGCATATAAACAGCTGAAGTGAACTACGCTGGCTCATGCTATGACATTCGTGAGACCCATAAACATATTTGCGCCAACGTCGACGCCTGATTATTCGATTTTGGTCTGTCGTCAACTGGCTAAGGATTGCAAGTCAAAGGGCACTCGCGACGGCGATGGAAGGCCGGCATCGTCTTCACGACCGGGACGCACAATGCCGAGCTTCTTCATTCGGAACTGCAGGGTCGATCGATTCATTCCGAGTCGCGCAGCAGCGCCGTTAAGCCCTCCGACAACCCACTTGACCTCTTTCAAAGTTCGTAGGATGTGGGCACGGTCGGCCTCTTGCAACGTTTGATGCTGCCCACCATGCCCGCTGTGCGGAACGGTAATCGTACGATGTTGAACATCGCGCGCAAGCACCCGTAAAACGGGACCACGGCACAGGATTACAGCCCGCTCGATCAGATTCTGTAGCTCGCGGATATTCCCCGGCCAGTCGTACTCACACAAGGCTTTCATCGTCTCAGGGGAAATGCTCTCATACTCCCTTTTCATGCGCCCGGCGAACTGCCTGGCGAAATGCCACACCAGCAGAGGGATGTCTTCGCGACGCTCACGCAACGGCGGAACTCGAACGGGAAAGACATTCAATCGGTAAAAGAGATCGGATCGGAATCTCTGCTCCTCTACCATGGCAGCCAGATTACAATTGGTCGCGGCGATAAGCCGGGCGTCAGTGCGTAACGTACGCGAGCTTCCCAGACGTTCAAATTCCCGCTCCTGCAGCACGCGGAGCAGTTTCGGCTGGAGCTCAAGAGGAATCTCGCCGATCTCATCCAAGAATGCCGTGCCATGGTTCGCAACTTCGAATCGGCCGATGCGCTGACCGAAAGCTCCGGTGAAGGCGCCCCTTTCGTGTCCGAAAAGTTCACTCTCCAGCAGCCCGGTTGGAATAGCGGCGCAATTCAGCTTCACAAACGCATTCTTGCGGCGAGAACTGAGTTCATGAATGGCGCGCGCGATCAACTCCTTACCAGTGCCCGTCTCACCATAAATCAATACCGTCGAGTCGGTCGGAGCAACCATCTTGATCTCACTTAGCACCATACGTAGCGCGTTGCTATGACCAATGATTCCCTCGAAGCCCGCTTCTCCACCGACCTCGTCGTCGAAAAGGCATTCCAGCGCGAGGCCGTCTTTCATCTGAGCGGTCTCGGTGAGGCCATCCTCTCCACCGAAACTTCTCCGCTCATCTTCCAGATACTGAAGCGACGGGTTACTCAAAACGTTTGCCTCGTCGTGCACAGCTACATATGGATAATCATTTGAACTCATTGCGTTACTCCTCACCCACGACCTATTATTTGAGCCCCGAATGGCCCCGCCAAACCCTAACCCGGCTCACCGGGCCAGCGGGCTGGGCAATCCAGCTCGCTCTCACCGCGACTTCGACCAGACCGGAGTAGCGCTTTTCCGAATGACGGTCTCTTTGCTATGTCAAATGCAACTGAGTCACCATCCAGTAAACCGCGGAGTCTAAAAGGGTTCTATAATTCATGAACTTACGACGATTCGTAAATTTACTGAGTTCGTAAAGTCAGTCGTCGAGCATTTCCGCGAAGGTTCGTGCGCTTGCACCGGCTCGCGTCATTGGCGAACGTGCCGACAGACACCAAGATAAACACATTGCGTATGTGGAGAAACCTGAGAAACTACAGAAACGAACCTACTTTTTTCTTCAGGTTCGCAACTGGTCTTTAGGACTGGGCTGAGAAGAAATCCAAGAATGGTACTGAGGCCTTCGCGAAAAACCGGATGGTCTTCAACGCTCAGAATGCGAATGGGCTTGGAGGACGAAGCCATCGCAACCACCCCCAATGGCGTGATTGTACGTCATCGCGGTTTGCCAGACGTAAAGCCTTATTCCACTCCCTCGCGGACGAGAGAACGGTTTCGAAAAGCCATCGATTTGCTGAATTGGGATTCGCAAGCCCTTCAGTTTCAGCCATCTCATTTCTAGAAGTCGACCACCGTCGCCACGACTCACCTCACCCAGATTCCCTCATCATCGTTATGCCGTCTTCAGGGCTTACGTCTTTTGTTTCGGCGCTTCTCTGCCGCGATCCAGTCGCGGATGTATGCCGGACAATTCTCGAGCGTTACGCTGTCTGCTTCGCGGCGCGCCAAGAACTCAATCGCTGATTGATCGACCAGTGTTACATCTCTCATATCCAGGACGAGGTTATGGCCGCCTGCTTCTAACCCCATAACCCGTTTCAACTCTGCCAGATTCTCTCCTTCGATTCGACCAATCAAAGTCAAATCCACGGATCCATTCCTCGTCGCTCGAAGAATCTTCAGCATCGGGGCTGCCTTTCTCCAAAAACAACGACCTATTTCCTATGACCCTGCAATGAAATTACCATTCGCCACCCCATTTAAATTAAAGGGGTTGCAAGAATCATGAACTTACGAAGGAGTCGTAGTTTTACGAACTTCGTAAAGGCGAGAACGTGAAACTACTACCGGGAGAGAGCCAGAGGCGGCTAGCTAACCTTGAACTGATGCTTGTTGATCTTGAGCGACTTGATCTTTGATTCCAAAGTAGTCGAGGGAATTCCCAGTTTCGCTGCAGCGCCGGCCGGTCCGGAAACTCGGCCTCTGGTTTCGGCCAAGGCGGCCTCGATAACCTCTTTTTCCTGAAGTGCCGGCTTCTTCGAGAGCATCGGACTCGCTGGTTGCGGCGAAAGGGAAGTGCGCGAGAGCCAACTCTCATCCACTGAGAAGATCTCTGTGTCACAGAGAACGACGGATCGTTCAATCACGTTCTGTAACTCTCGAATGTTACCCGGCCAAGGGTACGCCTCAACCAACGCCAAAGTCTTCTTGTCGACGCGCTTTATCTTCTTTCCAACTTGCCGCGCAAATCGATCGATGAAGTACTCGACAAGCATGGGTATGTCTTCTCGCCGTGCCCGCAGAGGAGGAACTTCCATGGGAAACACATTGAGCCGGTAAAACAGATCACTGCGAAACGTGCCAGCGTCGATCGCAGACTGTAAGTCGCGATTAGTGGCAGCAATAACCCGAACGCCAGTACGAATTGTCTGATTCCCGCCGACACGCTCAAATTCGCGCTCCTGGAGAACTCGTAGCAGCGCGATCTGGGTTTCTGCCGGAAGCTCACCAATCTCATCCAGGAAGATGGTGCCGCCTTCCGCCAGTTCAAACTTTCCCAGGCGCCGCTGTAACGCTCCAGTGAAAGCTCCTTTTTCGTGGCCGAACAATTCCGAGGCAATCAGATCTCGCGGAACGGCGGCACAGTTTACACTCACAAACGGACGCGAGCATCGTTGTGAGCGGCGATGGATTGCACGTGCAACGAGTTCCTTGCCCGTTCCCGTCTCGCCAGTGATGAGCACGGTGGAGGCAGTCGGAGCGACTTTGGCAATCCGAGAGAGAACTGTTCGCAACGCCGGAGAAGAGCCGACGATTTCTTCGAACATTGACGCCTTGCTGATTTCTTCCCGAAGGGCGACGTTCTCCTGTTGCAGTCTCTCCTCAGCTCCCTTGCGTTCATCAATATCCGTAGACGCAGCATACCAGCGCGTAATCTGTCCCTTGTCGTCGCGCAATGGATTGTAACGAGCCAGAAACCAGCGATAACTTCCATCACCTTTGCGTAGTCGCAACTCCAACTCGAAACCAGCCCCACTAGAGTGAGCACGGTCAAAATGGTCGTGCACCCGTTCCCGGTCATCAGGATGAAAGAACTCACCGCGATCAGATCTCTTTCGCCATTCTTCAAGGCTAACGCCGAGGTAATCGAGCGCAACGCGATTGGCATAAAGACGTTCGCCGCCGGGTCCAAATACGGCAACGTTTTGGGGAGCAAGATCCAGCATTTGCCGGAATTCCATCTCACTTCTGCGCAGTTCCTCCTCTGCTCGTTTACGTTCGGTGACGTCGATGACAGTGCCCACAAACTCAATGAGATCGCCGGACGTGCTCAGAACAGGATGACTTACGACGTGAATGTCCCTGACGTGGCCGTCTGGATGCACGATGCGGTAGTCCGCCTCCCACTCTGCCTTCTCGCGGATAGCGGTCTGAATTAGTTCGCTGAAGCCGGGTTGGTCGTCGGGATGAATCCGCTGGAAGAATTCCTCGAATCGAGGCAAACCATCCCGTGGATCGAAACTCAGAACACGGTAGCACTCCTCCGACCAGTACCTAATATCCTGGTCTGGACTCCATGCCCAACTGCCTGTCTTGCTGAGTCTCTGCGCTTCCGCCAGATAGGCCTCGCTTCGGCGCAGTTCCTCTTCTGCTCGTTTGATCGACGTAACGTCAATCCCCGCGCCTACAAACTCGCGGTTACCGGATGCATCCCGTGATGCGTGCGCCAGAGCGTGGATGTGCTTGATACTTCCATCGGGCAGCAGCAAACGGTAGGCATGCTCGAACTGTGTCGCCCCCGCAGACGCACCATCGATGACCTTCTGGAACTCGGCGCGATCCTCGGGATGTACGCGCTGCGCGATGGACTCGATGGTTAACTTGACTGTGGGGTCATACTCGAAGATGCGATACGTTTCATCCGACCAGACAATCTCGCCGCTGTCAGGCTTCCACCCGAAACTTCCTGTGTGGCTGAGCCTTTGAGCTTCCGCCAGGTAGGCTTTGCGGCGCTGCAACTCCTGAGTCAATTGCTCTTGCTCGGTAATATCCATCCCTGTCCCAAGGAAACCATGGAAAGTCCCCCCTCGTGTGACCGGAACACCCACGCAGCGCACGCTACGAATCTCTCCATCTCGCCGCACAATCCTTTTTGTGAAGTCGAATGCGCGATGGTCGACCAACATCTTCGAAATTCCTTGTTTCATGAACGCGCGATCTTCCGGGTGTACAAGAGCCAAATATTCTTCTACGGTTGGCGGCTTGCCACTCGGATCAAGACCGTAGATCCGAAACAACTCGGAGGACCAGTACTCGAATCCAGCTGCGTTGAACGCCCAACTTCCCATGTGGGCAAGGCGCTGCCCCTCTGCGAGATAAAATTGGCTTTGCTGAAGCGCCTCCTCGGCGCGCTTGCGGTCCTCGATGTCGATGCTGGATCCATGCCACTTGACGATGTTTCCATGCTCGTCCCGCACGGCGACCTTGTGGTGCAGCATCCAGCGATACTCACCGTCTGCACGCCGCACGCGTGTTTCGAGTAAGAAAGGCTCACCGCTAGCCAGTGACGCGCGCCACTTTTGAACGATCCCTTCGACATCCTCGGGATGAATGTACTCGGTCCATCTCCAACCCAGCAGATCTTCCAACGAACGACCCACGTAGTCGAGCCACCCTTGATTGAAGAAGTCGAGGTATCCGTCAGGCAGAGCGGTGTGAATCAGGGCGGGGGTGGAGTCGATCAGGAGCCGAAGATCTGGAGACGGAGTCGCCTTTTCATCGGCAAGCGCCCCTGCTTGTCCCCTGTTCGAGATTTTAGACGTGAACGTGTTATTGAGGGCCCGCACGCTGATACCTGGTAGTGGCAATTTTAACCGATGATGTGCCAGGTCATAGCCGGCGATTCAAATTCTCAAACGAAAGACTCGGTGGACAGGACAGGCAATCAAGTGAGCCAAGTTCATGCCAGCGGATTGGCGGGGGGATGATATTGGCTTCTGGTAGCCGACTAACAAGACCACTACCGCATTCCAATCCTTAACTACTTCAACTCCTTCTCCGGCGCCAACAGGCTGTCTGTGTGGGAGTCGGTTGGCACCAGATTGTTTACCCCAAATTATGGTCAGCACATAACGCATGCGCTTTCAAGGACATCAAGGCACAGCTGGTTCGGTCTAACAAATGCTGTGGTGTGTACTGTGATCCGCCACGAATCAAGACCGGGAGTTTGACGTGTTGACCTTTCCCATTCTCGCCATGGTGACCCCAGCGGCGAAGCCGACATCTCCCCCGGAAGCTCCGGCGGACGAACGCCACGACGATGCAAAGCCAACCCCCAGGTGGAAGAACTACGGAACCCCGCTTCTGGTGCTTCTGCTGGCTGTCGCGGTCCTGGTGACGGTCACGCGCAATTGGAATTCGTGGGAAGGCGGGCATATCGAGCAAGCCACCGACGACGCCTATGTTCGCGGCGACCTCACGCCATTAAGTACGAAGGTCGCCGGCATTGTCCGCAATGTCGACGTCTCCGATTACCAGCAGGTGCACAAAGGCGATCTCCTCGTTCAGCTCGAGGCCAACGACTATCAAGCGGAAGTGGCACAGGCAAGCGCGTCGGTGGAAGCCGCGAGAGCAGCCATCGAAAATAACCGGCGTCAGCGCGAGCTTCAAGACGCGCGTATTCAGAGAGCCCTCGCGGGAATTGACGAGGCCAAGGCGCAGATCGTTGCTGCGCAGGCAGGTAAGGATGCTGTAGAGGCTAATCTGGTGCGCGCCCGCTCAGAGCGCAAACGTCAGGAAGGTCTTTATCAGTCACATTCGACAACACAGCAGAATGTGGAGCAGGCGGTTGCGGCTGAAGAGAGCCTCGCCGCCCAGTATGCCAGCAGCGATGCGGAGCTGGCCGAGGCCAGAACTGCACTGCGCAGCAGTGAGCTGGCAGCCGAAGCGGAGCGGCGTCAGAAGAGTGTCCTGGAGTCTCAGGAGATGGAACTGGCCGCTGAGCTGAGCGCAAAAGAAGCCGGACTGGTCGCCGCGCAGGTGAACCTCGGTTACACAAAGATCTTCGCACCGGCGGATGGCAGCGTGGGCGAAAGGCAAGTCCGCCCAGGGCAGTTGGTCTCTCCTGGGACCGAGGTCATTCCCTTTGTCGATCGCACGCGCTGGGTGCAGGCCAACTACAAAGAAACGCAGCTTACGAATGTCCGCGTAGGCGACGCGGCGGAGGTTTGGGTTGACCAATATCCCGGGCAAGTCATACACGGCAGAGTTATCGAAATCGCTCCGGCGAGCGGATCGCAGTTTTCGCTGCTGCCGCCGGACAATGCCACCGGTAATTACACCAAGGTTGTTCAACGAATTCCGGTCAAAATCGCACTCGATGATAGCGATCTCACCAGGAAACTGCGTCCCGGGCTCTCTGTGACCGCGACGGTTCGCACCAAGCAATAGGCAGGGGCAGTGTGGCTAGCGCAACTACAATCGTCCAACCAACCTCAGCGCAACTCGCACGCGCGGCGGCCGCTGCCATCCCGTCGGAAGTGTCCAAACGCCCTCTGATCGGGATCCTCGGCGTCGTGACTGGCGCCGGACTCGTCACGCTCACGGGCCGGATGCTCTCATTGGGAATGCCGGACCTTAGGGGTCACCTCGGCATAGGCTACGACGCCAGCGCCTGGCTGGATAGCGCCTTCAACGCCTCTCTGATGTTTATCGGCCCATTCAGTGTGTACCTGGGAGGACTGCTTGGACCGCGTCGCATCTTACTGTTCGCCGCGGCCGTCTTCGCGCTTACGTGCATCTATCTTCCGTTCATCCATAGCTACAGCCTTCTCGTCGCTGCGCTTATTGTTGCGGGCCTTACATCTGGTACGTTTTATCCCCTCACCCTGACCTTCGCTCTGCGCAATATTCCGCTTCGCTATCTTCCATTCACCATTGCGTTGTATGCGACGTTTGTGGACGGCGCGGTGAACGTCGCACCTTCGCTCTACGGCTGGTACAGAGACTTTCTATCCTGGCCCTGGATGTTCTGGGGTTCCGCGGTGATTGCGCCGGTGATGATGGCCTGCATCTATTTTGGTATTCCGGCGATGCCGCCCCGCAAGGAAAATGGGCCGGCCCCCAGCTTCGCCGGATTTCTATATCTGAGTTTCGGATTAGCTATGGTCTTCGCCGCTCTTCAGCAAGGCGAGCGGCTCGACTGGTGGCGCTCCGGAGTGTTCAACGGCTGGTTCTGGACAGGAATTTTCTTCCTGCTGTGTTCGCTGATACGCCGTCTACGCGGTCCCAATCCCCTGGTGGCATTGCCATATCTGCTGAAGTGGAACACCGTGTTGTTAGGCTGCCTGCTCTTCTGGTTCCGCTTTACTCTCACTACAACCATCATTCTGATTCCGGAGTCACTGGCGATTCGCGGATTTGAGCCTGACCAGATTGGTCCCGCGGTTATCTGGAGCGCCGTCCCGCTTATCCCCGTCGCGTTTATCGCCGGGCTCCTGCTGCTCCGAAAATTGGATCCGCGCATCCTCTTCGCGGTCGGCTTAGCCTGTACGGCCTTTGCGGCCGTGTTGAATGCTCGTTATGCCAGTACATGGGCGGCCCAGAACTTCTATCCCACCGAGTTACTCACCGGGGTCGGGCAAGCATTCGCCTTCATCGGTCTGGTGGGATGCATCGTGCTACAGGGCATATTCTCGGGCGGTTTGTCTAAGCCGCAGTGGATCCTGACATTTTCTGCGTTCTTTCACGTGGTGCGTCTCTTCGGCGGAACTGCTGGCGCCATCTACATGGGCCACTTCCTTGCTGAACGCGAAAAGCTGCACTCCAACCTGCTGGGCCTGCACGTCAGCGGGGGCAATTGGATCACCGATCGGAACCTTCATGCGATGACCGCGGGATTGTATGCCAAGTCATCGGGCATAGCCGCCGCCGGAGCGCGTGCGGTCGAACTCGTTGCGGCCCGAGTACGGCTTCAGGCCTACAGTCTAAGTCTCATCGACGGGTTCTTATTGGTCGCCTGGAGCTGCGCATGCGCCCTGATCCTTGTCGCTTTGCTCCGCAAATCACCGTTGGACTATGGCGACCTAAGCACACTTCAACGCGTGAAGGAGGTGAAATCATGAAACCCACGATGCTCGTTGTTGTCGCTCTGGTGTTATTGAGTACGTTTGCATCTGCCGAGCAGTCCGATACGGCTCCTGCTCCGCGACATATCACACTGCAAGAGGCTGTTCAGCTGGCGCTTCAGCACAACCACTTGGTGCGTATCGACCAATTCAAGGTTGAAGAGCAGCAGTACGTGAAAGAGGCCGCCAAGAGCGCTTACTTTCCGTCAATACGGAACGAGAGCAGCTTCATTCATCTCACAGACACGCAGTTAATCGAGGTTGGCGCCGGCTCTCTGGGAACGGTTGCGGGTAGTCCTTTTCCTACGCAGTCCTCAATTATCAATCAGGGTGGGCTCAACCTCACGACCAGCGGCACGCAGCTAACGCAACCGCTCACGACGCTATTGAAAATCAGGGCGGAGAACGACATTGCGCACGCGGAACTGAAGGCATCTCGCGAAACGGCCCATCAGGCGGAGAACGATGTTGCGCTGAAAATTCATCAGATTTATTACAAGATTCTGATCGCGCAAGTTCACCGCAGTGCCACCGAAGCCAGAATTACAGCTTCGCAGGACCTACAGAGGGAGCGCGTCCAGCAGGTGAAATTAGGTAGCACCTTAGAACAGTACCTCATCGAAAGCCGGGCTCAACTGTTGCAGGCAAAACAGGAACTGCTGACTACTGACCTGGAGCTCTCCGACCTTAAGCTGCAGCTTAACGACGCTATCGGACTTCCTCTGACGACGCCGTTGGATCTCGATCCTAACGCAGAGCCGTTCCAGCCGGAATGCCAACGCGAAAGCTGCGTCAAGCTGGCGTTAGCCGCACATCCCGAGATTCTCCAGGCGCGCGATGAAGTCGAAAAGGCGTCGGCGGCAGTGCATCTGGCGAAGCTTGATATTGGAGTACCAGACGTCTCAGCCTTCGCGCGATACAGTTATCAGGAAAATGTTCCCTTCCTGGCGCGGAACTTCGGCAGCTTCGGAGTTCTTTTCAGCTACGATCTTTTTGACTCAGGCCGCAAGCGGGCAGTGAAGGGCGAGCGTGAAGCCCAGTTGTCACAGGCAAAAGAGAACCTGGCGCGATTGACCGATGAGGTCGAGCTTGAGGTGCAGACAGCGTACAACAAACTGGAACGGACGCAGCAAATGCTGAGCGTATCGCAGGAACTGCTGGAGACGCGTACCGAGTCCAGTCGCGTGCTGCAGCAGGAGCTTGCCCATGGAGCCGCCCTCAGCTCCCAGGCCGACATGGCGGTGGCTCAGGAGTTTGACGCCAAAACGCTACTGCTTCAGTCGCAGCTCGAGTACACACAAGCGAATGATGAGTTGATTCACGCAATCGGGCAAACTCCTCAGTAGACTCGACGTCCGGGGACGACGCTCAATGCTCGCGAATCGACCTCTCCAGTGAAGCCGTCCGGTCCGCAATGAACAGGGTATCTAATCCGAAAGAGATGAATATATGGATTTCGCGAAAGTAGCAATGTTGAAGTCCACAACGGCGGTGCTGTTTGGCCTACTGGTTCTAACAGACACTGTGGTGACCGCGCAGAACCTACCGACCAAAGACGAATTGGCAGCCATCGGGCAGGCGCAGGTAACGAACCAAACAAAGCTTTCCCACTACACGTGGCAGGAAACTCAATTCATTTCAGTAAACGGGGAAGAGGTCGACTACCGGCTGTACTCGGTAAGTATTGGAGCGAACGGCCAATATCAGAGGAATTTGGTAACAGAACATACCGGTCACGAAGCGATCTTTGAACCGAACAAAAAGGAGCAGCTTTCGCAATACGGTCCATACGCGCAGCAGCTTTGCGAACTGGCTAACCAATACACCTCGTTAAATAGCGTGCGACTCACCGGTGCCAACAGTCGCGGCGACATGGTACTGCTGCACGAAGACGACTCGATCAAGTTGACGATCAAGAATTACTCGAAGCCGGCCGATTCCGTTGGCATGACCATCAATCAGCGCACCCACCGGCTTTTGAGAGTGCGGGCCAAGTCATACCTGACCGGTCCACAAGATGCCGTGACTATTCAGGCTGAATTTGCCGAATTGCCAGACGGTACCAATCATCTTGCGACTGTTGAAATCGACAGCGTCAGCAGACATCTCACGGTGAAGTTGACAAACTGGTCATATCAATGAGCTCCATCTCGCGTTGAGATCACGTTCTTAAAGCAAATCACACGGGGTACTTGGAGTAATTGAGCAGCCGAAAATCGAGAATGCATTGCGGCCCAGCCCTCACTGCATGGCTCGTTGAACAAGGTGACAACCGGTTACCAGTTTGGCATTTCGTGTTGCATCTTAGCAGAGCAGATTGAGCTGGCGAAGGTGCAGTGGCTACTCCCGAAGCGATACTCACTTGAGAATCAATGCTTTCTTCGTGGAATTCGCACGATGGCAAGTGAATCAGGTTGGTACTTGGCGTGCTAACTATCATTGCAGTGAAGGCGTTCGATCCGCAATCGGATGGCGAAGCGAACGAGCGGCCAGAGGGCGAACCAGCCCCATAGCGAGAGCGAACGAAAGCGAGTGTAAACCAGCACGACACGCCGCTCGGCCGCACATTTCGTCACCGGCGCCATCACTGTCCTCCATATTCCTCCTCCCGGCAGGGTGCGCTGGTGCCAGCGGTCCCTGCCTCCCGCCTGCCTCCGTTTGATCTCCGGATTGCCGAGCTTCATTCGAGAGACCATTCCCCAACTCGCCACTTGGCAAAGCCAGATGGGGTTTTGTCCCCTAGCCTGTGCCACTGTTCTCACCTAAAGACCACACCAACCTATTGGCACTGCCAACATGTGAACAGAATTCTATGGAGTCTCTGCAATCATCCACTCGTGCAGATATCTCATGTTCAAGACCTTGCGAATTGAGACAACTTCACTCCATGTTGGCCACACAGTTGCAAGGATGGTAGGTGACATGGCGGGAACGGCGGTTGTTGTCCGCCGTTGAGTCCCAGCCACGAGTTGATTTTATGGAGGCGTCGTTCTGGAGCAGCAGCAACAGCAGATTGTGTCGTTCAACGGCCGAATCAGCGTCGACAACTCAAACGAAATGCGCGAGAGGCTTGGTGCTGCTTTGAAGGCCATGCCGAAGGCAGTAACGGTCGATTTGTCGCGAGTAACCTCCATTGACATGTCCGGTCTGGCCACGTTGGTTGAAGCGACACGTAGAGCGCGTCGCCAGGATACGCGGCTGATGATTACGGGACTTCAAGAGCAGCCAGCGGATTTGCTCAAAGTCACACGGATGGATCAACTATTTGACATCGCAGTGGAGCAACAACAACCGTGAACATATTCGAAGGTATTGACTTCCGGCACACGTGAGCAGAACGAGAGGGAGGCGACCGTGAAAAAGACCTCAATAAGTCAGAAAGGCTCCGCAAGTAGTTCCATAGTCCATGCAATCCGACGGCTTATGGTAATGCTCATTTATGCGGGATCTCTGCTAGCGCCGTCGGCGTCCCAAGGGGTTGAGTTAAAGGAACAGACTCAAAGAACCTGGGATGCGTACCTTCAGGCCGCCAATCCACAGATGGATTCCCAGACTCCGTTTCTCTGGGTCGACCAGCTGCCCGAGCGTCTGCAGCGTGTTCGTGGCGGTGAGATTCTGGTTTCGTCCGTAGGTCAGCAAAATCCTAAACCCGTGCCCTTCGGATTGATCCACGATTGGATCGGCGCGGCCTTCATTCCGGGCAGCAGGATCGAAGACGTCTTGTCCGCCGTTCGTGACTACGGCAATTACAAGGTGTATTACAAGCCCGCGGTTGTTGATTCCAGGTTGCTCGGCAGCGACGGACCCTGTGAGAAGTACTCCATGCGCGTGGTGAACAAGGAAGTCGTCGCCCAGACCGCGCTCGATATGGAATACGAAACCTGCTACTTCAAAATCGACGAACGGCGATGGTACAGCATCACGCACACCACCCGCGTACAGGAGGTCCGGCACCACGGCCAGGCCAATGAGCAGGGACTGCCGCCGAACCAAGGCAGCGGCTACATCTGGGGCCTTTACAGCATCGCCAGGTTTGAGCAAAGAGACGGTGGAACCTATGTTGAAGTCGAGGCGATTGCCTTGAGCCGGGACATTCCTATTGCGGTACGTTGGCTAGTTAATCCAATTGTGCGCCGCGTCTCAAGGAACTCCATGCTTATCTCTCTGCAACAAACCAAGGAGGCGGTGCGTTTGACTGAAGAGGCGAACAGAACCACCAAATCACCCACGACTGCCGACAACCGTTCGCGAGGCGAGTTCGCTTCGGGGGTGACTATCGTGAACCGTTTTGCTCCGTCCGGGAAGCCCTGATTTACGGGCGGTTCCGCTGCTGGAGAGGCTCGCAATTATGTCGTGAGTCCCTTGGCACGAAGCTCTGCTTCAATGGCTATTCGCCTCAACAACCTAGGGACAGCTTCAGTGGCAGATCAGATGCACCAGCATTCCTTGGCAAGAAAAAACATAGGTGAGTCGTGCCGTATAGATCCACTCCAAATTTGTTGAAATCTCTGTACATCGTGTCGCTGTTGGTATTGACGGCGCTTGTCCTGGTTTGCCCGACGCCGGCTCAGAACAACGCGTCCACAGAGGAGCAGACAGGAAGCATCGCGGGAACCGTGACGGATCCGAACGGCGGCGCTGTTCCGGGTGCAAGGGTAGTCTTACAAGGCCCAACGACACATGACAGTTACACAGGTCTTGCTAGCGACAAGGGCTTTTTTGAAGTGCGCGATGTCAAGTCCGGAGTGCCTTTTCGAGTCACAATCCATGCCCAAGGCTTTGCAGACTGGACTTCCGCACCGATAGTTCTCGGGGCAGGTCAGTATAAGTTGCTCACGGACTGTACACTCCAGCTTGAAGAAGTAAAGACAACGGTCAATGTGGGTTACTCCCCGGTACGGGTCGCTACGGAACAGGTTGCAGCGCAGGAGAAGCAGCGCGTCCTAGGTATATTCCCCAATTTCTATGTCAATTACGATTCAGATCCGGCGCCGATGACAGCAAAGCTCAAGTTCAAGCTGGCCCTTAGGGTCGCCGTTGATCCGGTCACCATTTTCGGCATCGGCTTCATCGCCGGCCTCGACCAGGCAGGTAATACCCCGGACTACCAGCAGGGCGCGAAAGGCTATGGTCAGCGTTTTGGCGCCGTCGCTGCGGACGGTTTCACCGACATCATGATCGGCGGGGCGGTTCTGCCATCACTTCTCCACCAGGACCCGCGTTACTTCTACCAGGGCAAAGGAACGACAAGATCTCGCTTGTTCCATGCCATCAGTTACCCATTCGTTTGCCGGGGAGACAACGGTCAGATGCAGCCGAACTATTCGAGCCTTGGCGGCGATTTGGCGGCATCGGCCCTTGAGAACGCGTACTACCCGCAATCCAATCGTGGCGCAGGACTGGTCTTCGGTCATTTCGCTCTGGATACCGCCGAACGCGCGGTTAGCAGCCTAGCCCAGGAATTCCTCTTCCGGCGACTTACAACGAAGGCGAAACCCTGAACCAGGCTGGAAACAACCTTCGCCGGCGGTTACCTCCTTCATGGGAGTATGGTCTCTCGTTATAACGCCACTTCCGTATCTGAATGATGCATAGACCTCTGGGATGCCAACGTTCTGGCGATTGCCATGCTGCTAGCACGAATAGTCTGGACTAAGAATGGATTAGGCCGGAAAGCCTGACGACGCCCTCAGACTTTTGAGTCCGCTGCGTCTGCCAGTTCCGCCATCCCGGCCAAGGGTGCTTAAGACTGAAGAGGAGACTAGCTTAATTTACGCTCCCCGCCTTTGCAACCGCAGCACGCGAAGTTCAGGCTGCATTGCTACACTTCCGAACTACACCACGAGTAGCTCTTTCACGGCGATATTAAGACACCATAACAGCCTAAAAGAGAGGGCTCTTCGAAATTCGGTCGCGCCACCTCGCCGTCCTTTGTGCTTCTCCGCGCCGAAAAGGAAGTGTATACTCCCCGTGATTTTACCCATCCTGTCAGCGAGGACAGCGCTACGAAGTTCCTATTCACGCTCGTGTATCTGGTTCTGGCCGGAGTGGAGTTTTGGCTCGGCAACAGGCTGATGAAGCTTGAGACCGAGCAGATCCGGGGCACCAAGTCAGGAAGCGGCAGCCCCTTTCTGCTTCCCGTAGGGATGCTGCTGGTTTCCTTCGCGGAGTTCTGGGCACTCACGCGGATATTTCCCTTCCATCTCGTCCTGATTTTGATCGGCGCGCTGGCGCTGGGAAATTTCCTCTACTTTGTAACCGGCTCGATCACCGGCTTCACCCTGGCGGAGAAGCAACAGAAGATGGGCGCGCTGTCGGTGATTTGGGGGGCCTCTCAGCCAATGCCGGCGTGTATTGCCGTGGTGCTGATATTACTGGCGCGGCTCGTTGGCATTATCGGAGTCTTGTGGGCATTTTGGACGCACCCGGTGGGGGATCCGCGTGCCATCATTCTGATTGCGTTTTTTCATTTTGTTATCGTCCAGGCACTTGCCATTCCTGGCCTCATCGTCATGCAGTGGCCAATGGTTACTTCCGAGTTCCTGGACGACGACATTCGCAATTCCTACCTGGCGCAGCAGTTTTCGCGCATCATTTACTCGACGATTTACCTGCTGTTTCCGCTGTGGTTGTTCAAGCAGGACATTCGCGTAGCATTTCCGAGTATTCACCTGCCGGCGACGGACCTGCCACATTTCTGGATCCTACTGTCGATCCCCCTTTTACTGTTTCTCGGAGGCGGTGTGCTTCCGTTCTTTCTGGGCATCAACCGCTATCGTGCCCAGGTGAAAGCGATGTCCGCCTGGCTAGAAGGATGGCTGCAGCAAGTATTGATCACGAACACTTTGCCGCTCGGAGACTTGCGAAGCCGCCAACTACAGGACCAGTTGGAGGACCTCGGCGATGAGATCACGCGCCGCATCTCCGAGAACCAGCTATTGCACTTCTACCTCACCACTGGCCAGGCCGCGGAACTGAATCTCTCTACTGCGGCCAGTCCAAGCCAGCCAGCTTTGGAAGTTGGCAACCCAACAGCGAGTCTCTCAAGCCGCCAATCCAGCACCAGAGGTCGGCAGCGCGGCGGTGACTCCTCAAGCTGGCGGCCCGGCGGCGGAGGTGGGCGGCGCGGCAGTCACCCCTCAAGCTGGCAACCCGGCACTGGCAAACTTCGCGGAGCAGGCGCGCGCCGCCTTGCTGTATGTCAGGGGACGGGCGGCCCAGCCGGAGAGCCCAGAAGCGACCGCGAATCTGGCAGACGTTATCCGCAAGAACCGTAAAAACCTGGTTTACTGGGATTTCCGCTTCTACTACCTCGGACGACTACTGGAACTGGGGGAGAACGTTCCGCAGGCGGACAAGAATGACATGAAAGCCTTCCTTGAGGCGAGCCTGCAAGAGATTGACCAGCGGGTCTCCGGCGCGAACATCAAAAGCAATATTCTTGGTGGATCATTTCTCACCATCATGTCCAGCTTGGGAGTATGGCTATTCAAGAACTTCCAGAATGACATCCTGGCTTATATCCGGCACCTGGTGACGTAAGCAGCTTCGCCAAACGGCTGGAATCCTGTAACGAGACCGCATATTTCTATGCGATGGTCTCCAACTTCGGAACCACACGCAGCCTGACGGTCCTGCGCGGCGCGGTGTTTCAGCCTATGAATATTCGATTAACAAACAGCGTATGCTGTGTTTGGCGCAGCAAGCCAGTATTCAACTGTGGTCCGCACCATTACAATTAGTATCTACGGTATTCCCGATCCTTTATGAGTACACCCGCGAAGGCCGCGCCATCGAAGGCAATACGAACCACTGCCCGCAGGACTCCTCGTTCCGCAGTACATGTTTCTCCGTCATCTCCCCAGCGGCTCGATGATCCAGAATTGTTCATCAACCGCGAGCTCAGCTTGCTGGACTTCCAGAGGCGCGTTTTGGAAGAAGCACAGGACGCCAGCAACCCTCTGCTGGAGCGCCTGATGTTCCTGTCTTTCGTCGGGTCTAATGTCGATGAGTTTTTCATGGTTCGCGTGGCTGGCCTAAAGCGGCAGATTGAGAAGAGCGTGATGGATACCGGGCCCGACGGGATGAGTCCCGCCGAGCAACTGCGTGCCATCCGCGCCTCGGTGATCCGCCTGTATCGCGGCGCGCACGAATGCTGGAGCAAGGAGTTGGTGCCCGCGCTGGAGGATTCTGGAATTCGCATCCTGAACTATGCCAATCTTACGGACGAGCAGCGTGCGGTTGCGGATTCGTACTTCCAGGAAGCCGTTTTTCCTACGCTGACTCCCTTGGCCTTCGATCCTGGCCGCCCGTTTCCGCATATCTCGAACCTTAGTCTTAACTTGGCGGTGCTCTTGCGGGCCGGCGAAGGCGAGCAGCACTTCGCGCGAGTCAAGATTCCCGATACGCTTCCGCAGTTGGTACCTGTAAGCGTCGCGCCCAAAGCGAAGAGCCGGGGGAAGGTGGTTCAAAAGGAACAATCTTTCGTCTGGTTGGAACAACTGGTCACGGCGAATCTGGCGGCGCTCTTTCCGGGCATGGAGATTCTCGATGCGCATCCGTTTCACGTCACCCGCGATGCCGACAGCGAGATTCAAAATCTGGAAGCAGGCGATTTGCTGGAGTCGGTTGAGGAAGGCGTGTGGCAGCGCCGCTTCGCTGACGTGGTGCGCGTGGAAATTAATGAGGCGATGCCGGCAACCGTCCTGGACATTCTGGTAGAGAACTTAGAGCTAGAGAGGGATGACATCTACAAGCTGAGCGGACCGCTGGCGCTGGTTCGGGTACGGCATCTTTGCAAACTCGACCGTCCCGAGTTGAAGTTTCCGCCCTTTAATCCCGCACTGCCTGCCCCACTAGCAAAAGAAACCGAAGAGGAAGACATCTTCGCCACCATCCGGCGCGGTGACATCCTGTTTCACCATCCGTTCGATTCGTTTCAGCCGATTATTGGTCTTCTGCAAAAAGCAGCGCGCGACCCGAATGTACTTGCCATCAAGATCACGCTCTACCGGATCGGACGAAACGCTCCCGTTGTCGATGCCTTGCTGGAAGCCGTGGAGAATGGAAAGCAAGTTGCCGTTTTGCTGGAATTGAAGGCGCGTTTCGATGAGGAAAGTAATATCGGCTGGGCGCGCAAGCTGGAAGAGTACGGCGTTCACGTAGTGTACGGTTTAATGGGACTCAAAGTGCACTGTAAGGCCGCCTTGATTGTGCGCAAAGAGGGCGATGTCATCCGGCGTTACGCGCATCTTTCTACCGGCAATTACAACAGCGTTACGGCGCAACTTTATACCGACATCGGGATGCTCACATGCGACCCGGCGATTGGCGCCGATTGCACCGACCTGTTCAACTTTCTCACGGGCTATTCCGCGAAGACCTCGTATCGGAAGTTGCTAGTGGCGCCGGTAACGTTGCGCGAGCGCATGCAAGCCATGATCGAACGCGAAATTGAGCACCAACGCAGCGGACGCGGCGGTCACCTGATCATGAAAATGAATGCGCTAGTGGACAGGAAGATGATCGAGTTGCTGTATCAGGCTTCGCAGGCCGGGGTCAAAGTTGACCTGCTGGTGCGGGGTATCTGCTGCTTGCGGCCAGCAGTTCGCGGAGTTAGCGAGAACATTCGCGTCATCAGCATCGTGGGACGCTTTCTGGAACACAGCCGGGTATTCTATTTCCGTAACGGCGGGCGTGAGGAGGTGTATCTCGGCAGCGCCGATCTGATGCCTCGCAACCTGAATCGCAGGGTGGAAGTGGATTTTCCCGTCCAAGACAAGAACTTAATCACCGTACTTCGCGACGAGATTCTCGGCACGTATCTCAAGGACAAAGCCAAGGCTCGATATATGAACTCCGATGGGAAGTACGTGCGCGATCCGGATTTTCAGAAGAAGGGCGCTTTGAACAGCCAGGAGACATTCATTGAGCGCGTAAGCAAGCGGCAGGTATTAGCTCCGGCTTCGCGGACGAAGCTGATCGTGAGTGCGACTGCATCAGACTAGAGCGGTTCCGGGCGATTTTTCTCCGTATGCTTATTCGCGGGCCTCAATGTCCGTACTACCCCGGACACATCTATTGCGGAAACGCTCTAAAAATTACCTCTGAAACTGTTGGGGGCACGAGGTTTTTGGATGCCGTTGAACTCTCGCGAACTAAGCCGTCGGCTGCAGAAGCTGCGCAAGAGCCTTAAGGATTTCCCCAGGGACCCAACCGTCGATAAAGTACATGACCTGCGCACCCGTGCGCGCCGGGTCGAGTACATTCTGGAAGCGTTGGAACTGGACTCGGCGGCCAATGAAAAGAAGATCCTCGGACATCTGAGGTCCATCCGGACCCGCGCCGGGGAGGTTCGTGACCGGGACGTCTTTACCTCCTACATTGTAGGACTAGGCACTGACGATGAGCCCGGTTGCATCATTCGGCTTCTCCATCACCTCGGCGTAGAGCGACACCGCCATGCCATCAAGCTCCATTCGCTGGTGCAGCGCGATGCGAAGGAACTGCGCCGCCGCTTGAAACGCTCGCAGCACAAGGTGGAATCGCTGGTACAGCGCTTTGCTAAGACCAAGACGGAGCTGAATCGCAAGCAAGACTCGCGTGGCGATAATGCTCCCCTGCACGCGGTAAGCGTGGCGATTCGATTGTCCAAGGAGTTGGCCGCTGTGACTCATCTTGGGCCGAAGAATCTGCACTCCTATCGCATCGAGGTAAAACGTCTCCGCTCGGTCCTAGAAATGGCGGCAGAGGAGACCGGTGAGCAGCATCAGCTCATCGAAGAATTGAAGCGGGTCCAGGACGCGATTGGGGAGTGGCACGATTGGGTGGAATTGACGAACATCGCGCAAAAGGTCTTGCAGCACAGAAAGAGTTGCGGCGTAGTAACGAATATTCGAGATACCGCGCGTGAGAAGTTCAAGGAAGCGTTGCGAATCACGGAGGAATTGCGGCAACGCTATCTGCGCGGGACTGGCGCGGGCGACAAAGCTGCGAAGGGCATGCCAAGACGCGGAACGAAACTCTCCACGCCAGTGCTGGTCGCGACCTCTGAAATTGTGGCCTGATTTTCCAGGTCTGGAGCTCATCTAAGCGTTTGTCTTGAGCGATCGTGCCGCTTTCTACCATTGGCGAGTCATGATGCGGTCCGCCCGGGTTTATGATGACGGCACCGGGCGGACTTTGGTTGAGCGCTCGACAACGTATCGTGTCTGGTCAACGGCAATCCCTCACTTGCGGTTTCGCGAACATGCACCTCCCGTGGTCTCCGCCGTTCTGCGGTAAATGGGCGTGCATTCTGCTGCTTTTCGGCTTATGGGCTGTTTGGAGCGGCACTGCGCCGGCGCAGATGTCTCTATCGCGATCGAGCAAGGGCGACGCCTCCTTTACGCTGAGTGGATCGGTCGTGAATTCCGTCACTGGTGAAGCCATTGGTCATGCGCTTGTCCGAGTGGCAGGCAGTTCGCAGCGCACGGTTTTTGCCGATAGCGAAGGACATTTCCAGATTGACGGCCTACCGGCTGGGATGGTCAATGTCAGCGCACAGAAGCCGGGCTACTTCAGCCAGCAGGAATTGAGGGGAAGTGCCAATGCGCTGGTAACCGTCGGTCCCACCACGGACTCGACGGTGGTGAAACTGACTCCGCAAAGTGCGATCTCAGGCCGTGTTACGGATACCACGGGTCAGCCGATCGAGCATGTGCCGGTCCGATTAACGGCCAAGCCCCTACGGGAAGGTCGCAAACATTGGGAATCTCGGGGGCAGCAGCAGACGGATGAAGATGGCCGCTACCGCTTTGCCAACCTGATGCCCGGGACCTATTACATCGCCGCCGGACCTGGTCGCGATGACGCACACCTTCTGCCGGGAAACGAAAGCGCTAAGGTCGGCTACCCCAGCCTGTACTATCCGGGCGTCCCCGATTTGGCTTCAGCGTCACCGATTCAGCTTACCGCGGGGCAGCAGTCAGAAGCGGATTTCTCCATGAGCCCAGGCCCGGTTTACCACCTCACTGGCAGCGTCAGCGGGTATCCTCCGCAGCAAGGTGTGGGCCTTCAGTGCTTGAGCCCGTCGGGGGACGATTTATACCTCGGTACTCGATTCAATACCGACACCGGACGTTTTGAGGTGGACGGTGTGCCTCCAGGCAGTTACGTGCTAAAGGCATTTTCGCAGGGAGGTCAAGACCAGGCACTGCGCGCGGAAGCACAGCTGAGTGTCGCAGCCAACGTCGAGAACGTGCGCCTGGTTCTTGGGCCGACCATCTCGATTCCCGTGGTAGTTCGGACGGAATCGCGAGCATCGTCGAACCAGAGTATTGCAGCGGGCGTAAATCAAGTTCCGCCAATACACGTGCGTCTGGTTCCATCCGGCCCGACCGACACGGAATCCTATTCCACAATCGTACGCGGCAGTAATGGGGCCTATTCCGTCGTGCTGCAGAACGCGGAGCCAGGGAAGTATTCGGTTGACCTGATACCGCACGGAACGTGGTATGTGCAGTCTGCGCAGTATGGCCAGACGAACTTGCTCTACGATGATCTTTCGGTCGCATCGGCGGGACAAAGCTATCCCATGGAAATCGTGTTGCGGGACGATGGCGCAACCCTGACGGGAACGGTGAAGTCTCCGGACGGGACAAGTACGCAGGCCACCGTGGTGGCGGTCCCTCAACCTGCTTCCAAGGTTGCCGCCAAGGTTGCGTACGCGTCTTCTCAGGACGGCTTCACATTCAATGGGCTTGCCCCTGGCGAGTACTTGGTTTACGCGTTCGATCACGCCGACGAACTTGAGTACTCCAATCCCGACGCCTTGCAACCGTATGCTTCGCAAGCCGCGCACGTCAGCCTGTCGCCAAATCAGAAGATGCAGGTCGCTCTCGATCTAATCCACACTGGGGATGGAGACTGACGCTGATGGTTTTGCGGCTCGCCTTCGTGGTGCTTTTCACGTGCCGACTGTTTGCACAATCGAATCAGCAGGTTTCTACATCGGTCCAACAGGGATATCGCATCGCGGGAGTTCTGGTGAATTGGGTGACCGGGCAGCCGGTGGCTGGGGCATCGGTTGCGATCGCTCCAACCGCGCAAGGCACTGACCGGGAAATATCGAAGACAGTGATTACCGGCAGCGACGGCCATTTCTCCTTTACCGGCCTCAGCCGCGGGAAGTACTCTCTGATGGCCGCCGCACACGGATACATGCTGCAGTACTTTGAACGCCATGACATGTACGCCACGGCGATTGTGGCCGGCCCCGATCTCGACTCGGAGCACCTGGTTTTCCGTCTACAACCGGACGCTGGCGTCGAAGGCCAAGTGATCGACGAGAACAATGACCCGGTGCAGGGCGCTCTGGTGCGCCTGTTTCAACCATCGATGGAAGATGGACGGCAGAGAACCCTACCCCTAGGGCAGGCGCAGACCGACGATCAGGGTCACTTCCACATCGGTCATTTGGCGCCCGGAACGTACTATCTAGCAGTCTCGGCCCGTCCGTGGTATGCGCAAAACGCTCGTATGACTCTTCGGCGGAAGTCGGGCAATGCCGACGCAGACGCTCGGTCGGCGCAAGACCCTGCTGCACTCGACGTGACTTATCCACTCACCTTCTATCCCGATTCCCTGGATTCTGCAGGCGCGAGTCCCATTGTGTTGCATCCCGGTGAGCGGGCTACGGCGGACGTGGCATTGCGCGCTGTGCCGTCGCTACATCTGAGGATCCGCACCGGCACTACCGGTCCCGGGACGGAGGGATTTCCACGAGTGTCGCAGCGCATCTTCGATGGCTACTTGGACTCCGTCTTCAATGCTCCCACTTTTTCGGTTGAACCCGGCGTAGTTGAAATCAGCGGTTTAGCGCCGGGTCACTACGTTGTCGAGATGCCGGGATCGAAGGCGGCCAATGAAAAGGGCCCCAATCGAAGCGGATACCGCGAAGTTGATCTGGCAGGCGATCTCGAGCTGAATGCATATGACGCCTCTGGATTCGCTGCTGTCAGTGGCAGCGTATCGTTTGAAGGCGCCCAGCGAGTACCAAAGGGTCTGGCCATGCAACTCTCGAATGAGGAGACCGGCGAAAATTTCGCGAGCGAAATCTCCGACAAAGGGCAGTTCGAGTTCGAAGGCGTCAAGCCAGGACGTTACACGGTGGTTCTTCAGAGCGGCGGTGGATACTTTCTCAGGAAGATGTCGGCCACGGGAGCAAAGCTAAAGGGGCGCACTCTGGAGATCGCCACCGGCGGCAGCGTGCATGTCGCCGCAATCGTAGGGCGGGGCGTCGCACAGGTAGATGGAGTTGCACTGCGCGCCGGCAAGCCATTTTCTGGCGCCATGATCGTGCTGGTTCCGCAGGACTCCGCCAATAACTCCCCATTATTCCGTCGGGACCAGAGCGATAGCGATGGCAGCTTCACATTGCCGAACGTGGTGCCAGGACAATACACTGTCGTCGCTCTGGCCAATGGCTGGGACACAGAGTGGAGCAATCCTGCGGCGCTGCAACCTCTGTTGAAAGGCGGCGAAGCTGTCGAGATTACTGGCGACGGCAAGCTGCAAGTCGAGGTCCGCGTGCAGTGAGCTGCGCTGCTCAGCTGGGTGAAACCGCATCCAACTTCCATAGCGTTAACAATAGAAAAGACCCGCGACGCCCTGCGCCAGCGGGTCCTTCCGGTTAGCTGTTGGGATTGGCCTGAGGCTGTCCACTCTACGTGGCCCCAGCGGCAGACTCCAACACAGCCCGAGTCTTGCGAGGATTTAGAGCAGAAGCCCTAAGCCTCAGCCACCTCACTTGGGATACAACTATGACTGTCAGATTTCATATATTTTGGATCACCCTCCTTTCCAGTGTAGAAGCAAATTAACACTGATCGAAGGCGTCCGTCAAACGCACATGCGTGGGAAGTCATCGGGCTGCCAACTCTCGCCCAACCACTTCACGAATTGATTGTCGCGTCCCAGCACGATTTGTTTCGCGGGCACCGGCCCGTTGGCCAGCTCGAAGCCCATGATGATGATCTCTTCGCCCTTCTTGATCAGGTGCGCCGCCGCGCCATTCATGCACACGACGCCGGAGCCGCGCGGCCCCGGAATCGCGTACGTTTCCAGTCGCGCGCCGCTGGTGTTGCTGACCACCATCACCTTCTCACCGGGCAGTAGTTCCACCATCTCCATCAATTCCTCGTCGATCGTGATACTGCCTACGTATCGCAGATCGGCTTCGGTAACTGTGGCCTGGTGAATTTTCGAACGTAACATCCACCGCATTGTCTCGATCCTCTCCGTGTCCCACGCCCTAAACGCGGCTGCAGGCACTCACTAATATCCTAGCAGCTCCGGGCCCACCGGAGCGTGTGACCCGCGTCACAGTTCCGCTTCTCGCTCTTCGCTTTTGGCTCTCAGCCATCAGAGTTCAGTCTTTGGGCTAAGCTGCTTCGTTCCGCAAGCGGGACTGGCACGTCGAGGGATTCGTAGCATCCCGGAAGCGACGTCACGCGGCAATGGCGAACCCTGAACATCTCCGGATCCTCAACCTCGACTCGTCCTCGAACTCGTCCTCGGCATCTCGGTCGGAACTGCGACGCCCCTGTCCCGCGCAGTGGGACGAAAGAGCTTAGCCCAGCCTTTCAAGGCTGGGAAAGCGGAGTAATGGACGCGAGTCCCGTAGGGACGACAGAGAAACCTACCCAAGCACAAACTTCGGATCGTAGAAAATACCCGATTTCTTCAGCATCGTCAGGAACTCCTGCTCGAAACTCCATTTCGCGTGATGCTCCGCCTGGCGGTCGATGTAGTCCACAACTGTCTTGCGCTGCGACTGGCTCACGCTGAACGCACTGTATCCCTCCTGCCATGCAAAACGGGACGATTCGTTCAGCCATCGCGAGGTATTCCCTTTGAGTTCCTGTACCGTCTTGGCTAGGGTGATGGTCGGCGGCAGTGAGATGAGCAGATGGAGATGATTGGCAGTGCCGCCGGCGGCTAGCAAGAGAATGTGTTTCTGGCGTGCGATTCCTCCGACATATTGCCAGAGTCTCTCAGGATCAGCGATGAGGTCGGCGCGGTTTTTGGTGCTGATACGCAGTGCACCAGGTTGCAGGTGTGGGTGTGCGCCATGAGCCGACGATAGTTGTGTGGGATTAGTGTTGCGGTGACCGTCAGCACATTGCGATGTTTGTCTCTGCCGTCCCTACGGGACTCGTCTTCCCGAAGACGCCTACCCGGCCTTGAAAGGCTGGGCTAAGCTCTTTCGTCCCGCAAGTGCGGGACACGCACATTGGCGATTCCAGATTTTGTTCGCACACACGGATCTGGATGCCAGGGCTAAGCCCTGCCGCGCCTACGGCACTCTGACTTCTTGGCCCTGGTTTCCCAGCACTGAAGCGCTGGGCTATGCTCTTACGTCCCGCCGGGCGGGACTCGGCGCGTGGCGATTCCAGCTTTAGTTCCGGCTTCTGCTGGCGGGCATGGGCGAGGGCCTTACGCGAAATTTCCGCACACACGGGTTTGCACGCGCGGAGAAGTTCATCGCTTGGAGTCGAGTTCTACTGCTGCTTCATCAGGTACTCAACCGCGCCCACGAGTTTGCCGAGCGCCCATCCCTGCAAGCCAAAGGTGTGCGCTGCTGGTACCCCACCCTCGTCGCCGTCTTTGGTGACGGGAGCCCAACAACCGCCGTCCGCTCCCCTACTTGTCCGGACTGTTGTCCAGCAGCGGAACGTAAGACGCCGACGGCACCAGATCGCCGCCGAGGGAACACTGTTGCCCGCTGGGGACGAGTTGGAACTTGCCATTGAACACCGGACACTTGCAGGTGGCGGTGGAGCCGTCGGCGCTCAGCGTGCACGGCGCGGTCATGCAGGCGGCGTATGGCGCTTTCCGGCAATGGGTAACCGGCGGATTCGCTTGCGACAGCGCCTTCAAGATCTGCTGCTGCGAGCTGGGATCGTAGGTGGAGATCACGTTCGCACCCGGGATCAGAGCTCCACCGTTGAGGTAGCCACACACCGGTGCGTCGCCAACGTTCGGGCATCTCAAACCTTCGCGGCCACAAGCCGCGACCGTCGCGTTGTAGATGGAACGGTTCAGAATTGCCGTCAGCAGCGTGTAATTGGTCGTGGTCGCAACCGTGCACACGCAATTGGCGGACTGGCCGTCCGGAGAAAGCGTGCAGGGATATGGGTAGGGGCCGGAATGAAAACACAGTGCGAACTGCGTCGAACAAGCCAACATCTGCGTGGGCAACTCGACCGTGTCGCGGTAGGCAGGTCCGTAATTGGTCGTCCAGTTCTCCGAATTGTCCCAAAAGAGCCGCGAGTCCGGTACAAACTGCTGCTTCCAATTCAGGGGATCATCCCAATACGACGCAGAGTTCGGAAAGACCTGCTGCCGGGAATTCAACGATTGCGCGGCCATCGGACTTGCCAGGCCACAGGCCAGAAGCACCAGGAGGACGCACAAGACTACCCACCCTTGTCGATGCATAGTATTCTCCGTTGTCATCCGGTCAGACGAAGTTGCGCGAGCCGGACGTTTCGTTTGGCAAACAGCCCGACACTCTACACCGTATTGGGGTATCGTTCCAGCACAATATTCTCATGTGTGTGGATGTGTTGTTGGCCGAAAAGTGGGGTCTGGCAGAAGGGAACTACCGGAAGTCCTTTGTCGCCCGCCCTTTGGCGCATCCAGTCTGAAACGCCATACACTAGCCTAATGCAACCACCGCTCCACCAGCTTCGTGTAGTGCTAGTCGCTCCGCGAAATCCGCTCAATATCGGTGCAGCGGCCCGCGCCATGAGCAACTTTGGCTTTCTCCACTTGCGGGTGGTCAATCCCTATGACGTCGCCTTTCGCGAAGCGCGCTCTGCAGTTGGAGCGTCGGAGGTGCTGGCCAACGCCGAAGAATACAAAAGCCTGGCAGAAGCCATTGCCGACTGCACGCTGGTGGTCGGTACTACTGCCGTCCGGCATCGCGAACTGCAACATCCACTCAAACGGCTGGAACAGGGGGCGCGCGCGATCCGCAAACATCTCGCTTCCGGCCGAGTGGCCCTTCTGTTTGGCACGGAAAAATTTGGCCTCGCGACGAAAGACCTCAGCCACTGCCACTGGCTCATGCGCATTCCTACGCGTGAGGAACATATCTCCATGAACCTGGGACAGGCCGTTGCGGTTTGCCTCTATGAACTAATCCGCGATTCCAAGGCTGCGCAGCAACCGGAGAAGCTGCAGCGGGCAAGCGCAGCAGAAATCGAGCGCATCACCACAGTCTTACTCGACAGCCTGCGCGGCAGCGGGTATGTGAAAACGCGAACTGAGGCCTCGACCGAAGACAAGGTGCGCCGTCTGTTGCGCCGCCTTAGCCTTCAGGCCAGCGATGCCGAACTCTGGCTGGGTATGCTACGACAAATACTGTGGAAGATTCGCTCGGGAGGGGAATAGATTGGTTTTTCGTCCGTCAAAAAGAGCGTACCTGTTGAGGTACGCCCTGTTTTTACTCTTCGACAGTGGCTAACGCCCGAAATACTTGGCGTTGCGTTCGGTGTACTCTTTCCATTTTTCCGGCAGATCGTCGAGCGCGAAAATCGCCGAAACCGGGCAGACCGGCACGCACGCGCCGCAATCGATGCACTCGACCGGATCGATGTACAGCATCTCTTCGGCCGCAAACTTGTCGCTGTCCTTCTTGGGGTGGATGCAGTCCACCGGACAGGCATCGACGCATGCCGTGTCTTTGGTATTGATGCAAGGTTCCGCGATCACATACGCCATAAAACAATATCTCCCATAAGTCTCTCGAACGGAGAAATTCCGGCTGGAGTAGTTACAACGATAGTATCAAAAACCGCAGTTGTGTGGCATCCAGTCGCCATCAAGCGCGGAGACAACTGAACTCGTGGTTGCCTTCACAAACTAGGCCGCGTGCGCTGGCTCGCGCTCGCTTGCCGGTTCATATTCCACGATGTAGCCGGCGATGGCGCTGGCCGCCACCGTCAGCGGGCTGGCCAAATACATTTGCCCCGGCCCGCTTCGGCCTGGAAAGTTTCGGTTCTGCGCGCTGATCACTACCTGGTCGGGACGCGTGGAAACGCCCGGTCCCGCGTTGATGCAAGCGCCGCAGCTAGGCTCAATTACCTGCGCACCGGCCTTGCTGAAGATGTCGAGATAGCCTTTACGTACGCAGTATTCGCGGGTCTCCTGCGATCCGAACTGAAGATAGAACTTGCAATTCGCCGCAACTCGCCGCCCTTGCCTCAAGGCGTCGCCCAGCACACGGGCGTACATGTCCATGTCTTCGTTCTTGCCCGCGGTGCAGGTGCCGCCATAAGCGATCTCCACCGGGACCGGTGTGTTCAGCTCACGCACGAACTTGCCATTGCCGGGATCTCCGGGTGTGGCGACCATGGGATATATTTCCGCGGCGTCGAGCTCGATGACATGCGAGTAATGCGCGTCCGGATCGCTATACAAACCCTCGATCAGCGTTTGCGCCTCGTTCTCGCTCATGCCGCGCCGCTGCATCAGAAATTCAACCACCTTCTGATCAGGGGCCACGATGCCGGTAAATCCGCCGATCTCCGCCGCCATATTGGTCATGGTGGCGCGTTCGTCCACGCCCAGGGCTTCGATGGCTTCGCCGGAATACTCGATGACCTTGGCCAGCGCTCTGCCGCTCCGAATGTATTCCAGCGACAGCAGCTTCAGGATGAAATCCTTCGCGGTGACGTTCTCCCGCTTCTTGCCGCGGATGATCACCTTCACCGATTCGGGCACTTTCACGCGGATGTCTTTGGTGAACCAGGAATTGAAGACGTCGGTGGTGCCGATGCCGAAGGCCACGCACCCCATCGCGCCAACGTGCGGCGTGTGCGAATCCGAGCCGACATTGAGTTGCCCGGGCAGAGCGTAGGTCTCGGTCACGATGGAATGGCAGATACCTTCCGAACCTTTGCGATCGCGCAACTCGCCGTGCAACTTGATGCCGCGCGACTTGGCGAAGTCTTCCTGCTTCAACTTCAACTGCGTTGCCAGGTCCAGCAGGCCCATCTTGCGCTTTTCTTCCGACAGTACTTCATCCAGAAACGTGAGGTGATCGCGGAAGAACATGATGGTGCTGGCGTCAGTTACCGGCGCGTCCTTGCCGAGAAAGTGCTCGAAGAAAATGGCCGCCATCGGCGTGACGTATTCATGGCTGAAGCGCAGATCGGTGCGCGCGAATCCAGTATCGCCGGGCTTTACCGCCTCAACGCCCACCTGATTGGCGCCGTGCACCATGTGACGCGCAAGAATCTTCTCCGCGATGGTCATCGGCCTGGGCTTGGTGTTGATCGGCGGCAGAAAAACCTTGCCCTGCAAGCGGGCGACATTAAACGGGAACAAGCCACCGTACTCGATTACTTGCCGGGTTATCTCATCTTCGCCTTGCGTGAACTCGGTCAACGGAATCTCTTCGCCACGGCGAACCTTGTCAATCAGGCTAAAGTCGGTCGCCGTTAGCACGCCGAGGTTCTGGCAATTTTGCTTGTAAATGCGCTCGATGTTTTCCGCGATCACCAGCTTGATGCCAGCCGACATCTCCGCGTAAGGCGATTGCTCGCGGCTCGATCCCTTACCCCGACGCTTGCCGCTGACCGCGCACACGAAGCCGCCGCGCTTCACATCGCCGCGCTTGATCGGCAGCTCGTTGCCGCATTTCAGACCGGTGTAGGGAAATTCGCCTAGGGTCTCATCGAAGAAAAAGCAGATGTGCGCCGGCGTGATTTCGTCGGTGGAGATGTCATCGCGCAGCTTAGGATTGCGCTCGGGATGTTGGGTATCCCAGGGAAGGTCCTCACCCGCAAGCTGCCGCTTGATGAGTTCGGGGTCTTCGGTAAGGAACAGGATACGTCCCTGGAGACGGACCATGTCGGGGCGCTTGGAAACGGTGCGGTTCAACAGCGAGTTGTTCACTGCATAATTTTACCGCAGAAACAGGAGGTAAATGGGAGACGACCGCCTGTGAGGAGGCCACCGGATATCTGACCCACAATCTGGAATCCGTGCTCGCATCCGTCTCACAAAGGGTCCTTATTGCGACACGGTTCGTGAAATCGACCTTGGCGAAGACCTGATAGACTTGGCCCACCAACCAGGAGGAATCAATGCAATCAAAATGGCTTCTTTCGTCCGCACTTGTAGGCTGCTTCGCGTTCGGCTGGTGCGCGCACCTATTGATGGCTCAGCACCACAAGCCGGTTACGATTACGAGGATCTATACCGGTTCTGACGGTGAAACACACGCCGAAGAGATTACTGAAAATCTGAAATCTGATCCTTCGCGAAGCGGCATTGAATTTTCGGACCCGATCAAAGTCACTAGAGCATTTTCATAGATAGTGTAGACTGAGGGTGGCGATTCTCCGCTCCGCCCGATGGCACGACCCTATGCAAATGATTTGCGACGAAAGTTTTTGCAGGCCTATGAGCAGGGCAAAGGGACACTGGGGGAGTTGGCGGAACAATTTGGGGTGAGCGAAGGCTGGGCCAAGAAGATCTCCGCCACCCGTACGCGCACAGGGCAGGTTGAGCGGCCGCCGTGGCGACGTGGCCCAGAGAGCCGGGTGACGGCTGCGGTGCAGACGTGGCTGCGGGAGCAAATCCGCAAGCAGCCGGATCTGACCTTGATGGAGTTGCGGGAGCAACTGCAAGACGTCAAGGGCGTGGGTTTGAGCATCGGGCGGTTGTGGCTGGCCTTACGACAGATGGGACTGCGGCTTAAAAAAAGTCACTCCACGCCCAGGAACAAGAAACGCCGGAGGCGCAGCAGCGCCGGCAAGCGTGGCGAGAAACCCTAGCCCAGATCGACCCGGAGCAGTTGGTATTTCTGGACGAGAGCGGCGCCAGCACCCAGATGACGCGGAACTATGGCCGCGCTCCGCGTGGAGAACGGGTGCCGGAAGGGACGCCCAACAGCCGCTGGCGCACGCTGACCATGCTGGCGGCGCTGACCACCCAAGGTTTGCGGGCACCCATGACCATCGAATCGCCAACCGATGGAGATGTCTTCTTAGCCTATCTGGAACAGGTGTTGTGCCCTCAGCTCCAGCCCGGACAGGTGGTCATCATGGACAATCTGGCGGCTCACAAAGTAGCTGGAGTGCGGCAGCTCATCGACGCCACCGGGGCGCGGCTGCTGTACTTGCCGCCCTATTCCCCCGACTTCAACCCGATTGAGCAAGCCTGGTCGAAGATCAAGCAGTTGCTGCGCTCGGCCAAGGCCCGCACCGCGGATGCTCTGGAAAACGCAATTGCGAAAGCCCTGGCAGCCATTACTGCCGAAAACGCCTTAGCTTGGTTCTCTCATTGCGGATATGGTCTACAATAACTTTGAAAATGCTCTAGTTTGGTATTCGCGCGGACTTCCCCAGGTTGGGTCCGGGACTGGCACCAAGAAACATATCGTCAGTACCTCATCACGTTGAGTGGGCAGGGAGAATTCGAGATCTCCGGCGGTCACAAAGTTCCGTTGGCGCCGGGAAACATCGTTCTGGTTGAAGACTCAACCGGGAAGGGTCATATCTCTCGTACCTTCGGAACCGAAGACCGCATTGCGCTGAACATCCGGCTGGCGGATCGCTAATCGGGTTTTCTATGCGTCGTTTCACAACCGGTAAGTTTTGGGACGAACCACGGGTCCACTGAAATCAAGGGCCCGCGCGTTTCACAATTCAGTCTCAAGTCCCGATCCCTTGAACATCCTTGAACACCGTTGCCTCACAGAGGTTTTTCCCTTACCCTTAAGCCCATGGAAGTACACTTCACACCCGAGCAGGAAGCGCAGCTTGCGCAGATCGCCACCAACGCAGGCACCGACGCCGAGCGAGTAGTGAAGGATGCCGTCATGCGTCTGCTGGAAGGAAACGCTGACCTCCGCGCCGTCCCTCCCGGCAGCGTGGTTGCTGAGATGCGCGCGTTGCGCGCCCGCGTCAAACCTGACCCCGAAGGCTGGACAACGCGCGATTACGTCCGCTATGGCCGCCGCTAGATGCCTCTGGTCGTCGATGCTTCCGTTGCCCTTGCATGGGCCTTGCCCGATGAAAGCAGCGCCTATGCCGACGCTGTTTTAGCTGTTGTTGAACAGGACGGCTTGCGGGTTCCTGAACTCTGGGCGCGTGAGGTTGCCAATGGACTTGCCGTCGCCTATCTGCGCAAGCGGATTACATCCGCGGATGAGAGGGGGTTTCTCGCTGCCCTGTCGCACCTGAGGATTGAGGTTGAAGAGGCAACTTCCGCCTTGACCGTTATTCGTGATGGAACGGCGGCAGCGGTGCGTTATGGACTTACGGCTTACGATGCGGCGTATCTCGACCTTGCTTCGCGGGAAAAACTGACCCTTGCCACTCTCGACACGGCCATGCGCAAAGCTGCCGAACAATCAGGGATCACGATTTTCCGGCAGTCGTGACGCCCATCCCCTTGAACAGCGTTGCCACACAGAGGGTTTTCCCGTACGCTGAACGCCATGGAAGTACGCCTCACTCCTGAGCAGGAAGCGCAGCTTGCGCAGATCGCCACCAACGCAGGAACCGACGCCGAGCGATTAGTGAAGGATGCCGTGTTGCGTCTGCTTGAAGAAGATACTGGCCTCCATGCCTTCCCTCAGGCAACCCCTCCCAATCCTGAACTGCCCGTCTGGCATCTCGGCGGCGTAGGTGCTCTGCACCGGCGAGACATCTACGACGATGTCCGTTGAGCCGGGAATCATTGATGCGAATGTTCTGGTCTATGCAATGGACGCCGACGCGCCACAACATGGAGCGTCACGCGCCTTGCTTGAAGCTGCACGTGACACGTCCGCCACTCTGTATGTGACCTCGCAAATACTCTGCGAATTTTATTCCATTGTCACCAATGCGCGACGCGTTCCAAAGCCGCGTTCTCCCGCTGACGCACTCACCGCGCTCTCCGGCCTGCTTGCTTTTCTCCATGTGCTGCCCATCCCGGCCCACGGGGTCGAAGAGTTACTTGGCTTGCAGCGTCGTTATCCTGTGACCGGTGGGGACATATTCGACTTGCAGATTGTCGCCACCATGAAAGTCAATGACATCCAGCGAATTTATACTTTCAACACCGACGATTTTAGGGCTTTTTCCGAACTTCAGGTTTTGACGCCGTAATCCCTGCTGCATTCCCAAAGTGCCGCGCTCCATGACGGTCCATCCTGAGTGCTGATTGCCCACCTCCAAATGTTGTAATCTGAAGCTGTCCGCATGAGTTACCAAAGCACCGTGGAGCAGCTCTACGCGCTGGGACACGAGCTCGCCAGTACGCCAGTGCACAAGTTCGACTTGAGCTACGTGCGCGAGATGCTGGAGGCGCTCGGCCATCCCGAACGCCGTTTCGCCAGCGTGCTGATTGCGGGGACCAACGGAAAGGGCTCTACCGCCGCAACCCTATCGTCAGTCTTGCGTACCGCCGGATATCGGACTGGGCTCTACAGTTCGCCACACCTCGTTCGCATCAACGAGCGCATTCGCGTCAACGGCGAAGCCATCTCCGATGCGGAGTTTGGCGAAATGCATAATCGCGTCGAGCGCACGGCCCAGGAACTGATGCGTTCTGGTAAGTTGCCCTGGCATCCGAGTTTCTTCGAGATGTTGACGGTGATGGCCTTCGAATATTTCGCCAGCATCGGCCTCGAAATCGCAGTTCTCGAAGTCGGCATGGGTGGCCGGCTTGACGCAACCAATGTTGTCGAACCGCTGATCTCGGTGATCGCGGATATTGCCCTCGATCATCAGAAGTATCTCGGCGAGACAATTGCCGAGATCGCACGCGAAAAGGCGGGCATCATCCGGCCGAACGGCATTGTGGTCACACTGCCGCAGCATCCCCAAGCCAACGATGTGATCGGCCACGCCATCCTGGAGAAGAATGCGCGGGGCATAAGCGCCGTCAAATACGTGCCCCCGGTGTCGCCAGGCGCGGAGACACGCCTTGGAGGCCGCTTCCAATCTTTTCCCGCACGTAGCCGCTACCCGCTCATGGTGATGGGAGAAGAGATTGCCGTGGATTCACCGCTCGCGGGACGGCATCAACTTCGCAACCTGGCATTGGCAATCACCGCTGCCGAAGAGTTGGCGCAGTTTGGGTTCAAAGTGACGCCAAAGCAAATCGAGCAAGGGATTCGCGAGACCCAGTGGCTGGGCCGCTTCCAGGTCATGCCACCGTCGCCAGCGACTCACCATCGCGAGATGGTGCTCGATGTGGCCCACAATCCGGCAGGCGCCTGGGCGTTGCGCTCGACGCTGTCGGAGACTTTTCCCGGACGCGAGTTGACCCTGGTCTTCGCCGCCATGCGCGACAAGGCGCTGCAGGAGATGGCGGAGATACTGTTCCCTATTGCCGACCGGGTGATCGTGACGAAAGTCGCCAACCCACGAGCGGCCACCACCAGCGAACTGCTGCAGGCCGCCTCCCGCACAGGAGCGAAGATCTACGAGGAGCAGACCGTCGCTGCCGCACTAGCGCGGGCGCACGAAATCAGCGAACCGCAAGACGTGATTGTAGTCACGGGATCCATTTTCTTGATTGGCGAGGTTATGTCCACACTCGGAATTCCGGCATGACGCAATCATGACGAACACCGCACCACAAATCGTAAGCGCCGAAGTGGGCCGGGGCTCCATGTTAAGCCGGCTGCGTTCGTACTTGTTTTTCGCGCCGATGATCTACCTATACACGGGCGTGATGGGCACGCTTTCGTTGCTCTCGTCGCTGTCCGACCGCGAAGGGCGCACACAGCACTGGTTCGCGCGCACCTGGGCGCGCATGATCTTGAAGACGGTCATGATTCGTGTGCGCATCGAAGGACTCGACCGCATCAACCCGGCGCAGCCGGCCATCTATGCCGCCAATCATTTGTCGGCGTTGGATATTCCCGTACTTTACTCCTGGCTTCCGCTGCAGTTCCGCATCATGGCGAAGAAGGAGCTATTCCGTTACCCATTTTTAGGCTGGCATCTGAAACGGTCCGGGCAGATCCCGATTGATTCGGGCAATGCGCGAGCTTCGCTGCGCAGCTTGACCCACGCCAGCGAGTCCTTGCGCCATGGCACGCCGCTGGTTGTGTTCCCCGAAGGCGGGCGTTCGCTCACCGGACAACTCCAGGAATTTATGGGCGGCGCATCCTACGTTGCGATCAGGGCGCAAGCGCCGATTGTGCCAATCGCAATCGTGGGGACGGATGGGGCCTTGCCCATGAACAGCTTTCATCTCTTGCCGGGACAAGTGGAGCTGATTATCGGAGAACCGATTCCTACGGCCGGACTGCGCGTGCGAGACATGGACAGACTTACGATGCAAGTACGACAGGCAATTGCAGAGATGTACTATTCGCGTTCAAAGGCCGCGCCTTTACCGGAAACAACCGGCGACACGAAGCCCAAGCCGCTGCTGACGCCGAACCCGGAGATTCCGCAAAAAGAACCGACATGAAACCGCGTATTGCTATTCCGACTCCCAACTCGACGCGGCCGGACTACGTCTCGCGCGCGCTGCCGCAATATGAATCGGCGGTTCGCGCGGCTGGAGGCGAGCCTGTCATCATTGCAGCGACCGCTACCAACTCGGAGATCGCGCAGACTGTTAAGGGCTGCGATGGCGTGCTCCTGCCGGGCAGTCCTGCCGATGTCGATCCTGAGAAGTACGGCGCACAGCGCCATCCCGAGACTGCGCCCGCCGACGCCTTTCGCGACAACGCCGACGAGTTGCTGTTGCAGGATGCCTACAACATGCGCAAGCCGGTCTTCGGTACATGTTACGGATTGCAATCGCTGAATGTGTGGCGGACAGGGACGCTTGCGCAACACTTGCCCGCGGGAATTAAGCACGACGCTGGGAGCCGTGTCGCTGAGGCGCACCGCGTGCAGCTTGATCCGCAATCCAGGTTGGCCGCGATCTTGCGCCGTGCGGGCGCTCTTCCCTCCGGCAACGAACTTGTCATGCCCGTCAATTCGAGCCATCACCAGGCGCCGGAAGCACTCGGCGACGGACTGCGGCTGGTGGCGTGGTGTCCCGAGGACTCAGTCAAGGAGGCGGTGGAAGGAACAGCTCCCGATCATTTTGTTTTGGCGGTGCAGTGGCACCCGGAACGCACTTATGAGAGCGACGAAGCCTCCCGGGCCATCTTCCGCGCGTTTGTCCAGGCTGCTGCCGAGTGGCACAAGAAATTGGCCGACAAACAGCAGGACTTCGAGTCGGTCGCGAGAAAGAGCTGATTTACCACAGAGACAATATATCCTGCGGGAAAAGTGTCGTGCCATTCGCTTTTCGCTCTTAGCTTTTAGCAAACAAGGACTGATAAAACTTAGTTTGCCAGGAGCTAAAGGCTAAGAGCTAACGGCTAGAAGCTAAGGCCCCGGCGCGCTGGTTTGAAGAGCTTGGCTTGGTGACGGCCCCTGTCTTCGAGTAACCTGATCTCTTATGCTCGATCTAGGTTTCGTACGCGATCATCTACCTCTTGTCGAAGAAAAACTGCGCCAGCGCGGCATGAATCCTGCGGCCGTTCTCAACGACTTTCACGCTATCGATCTCGAACGCCGCGCCGCCATCACCGAAGCTGAAACGCTGAAAGCTCAGCGCAACAAGGCTTCGGAAGAAATCGCGACACTTAAGAAGAACAAGCAGGACGCAACCGCTCTTATCAACGAGACGAAAGAGCTGCGCGAAAAGATTTCGGAAGCTGAGAAGCATGCTGAAGAGTCGGACGCCAGTTTGCGCAATATCTTAATCGAGATCCCGAACCTACCCGACGACAGCGTGCCCGTTGGCAAGAGCGAGGCAGACAATGTTGAGGTGCGACGCTGGGGCACGCCTCCTCAGTTTGACTTCACCCCCAAGCCTCACTGGGAGCTGGGCGAAGAACTAGGCGTGCTCGATCTGGAGCGCGCGGCCAAACTCACTGGAGCGCGCTTTGCCGTGTACTGGGACATGGGCGCGAAGCTGGAGCGGGCGCTGATGAACTTCATGTTGGACCTCCACACCCGCGAGCATGGTTATACGGAAGTGTTGCCGCCGTTCATGGTCAACGCGGAATCCATGTATGGCACCGGGAACCTGCCGAAGTTTGCTGCCGATCTGTTTAAGGTGCCACATGGCGATAAGAATCTTTACCTGATTCCCACTGCCGAGGTTCCCGTAACCAACCTCTATCGCGACGAAACCCTCGACGGTGCTCGCCTGCCAATTTCGCTTACGGCCTATACACCATGTTTTCGCAGCGAGGCTGGCTCCTATGGCAAGGATGTACGCGGCATCATTCGCCAGCACCAGTTTCAGAAGGTCGAGCTGGTGAAGTTCACCAAGCCTGAACAGTCCTGGGAAGAGCACGAGAAGCTGACCCGCAACGCGGAAGCTGTGCTGCAAAAACTCAACCTGCACTATCGGACCGTGGCGCTCTGCACCGCCGACTTGGGCTTCTCGGCGGCGAAGACCTACGACATCGAAGTGTGGCTGCCGGGACAAGGTCTCTTCCGCGAGATCTCTTCGTGCTCGAACTTCACGGATTTCCAGGCACGACGCGCCAACATCCGTTATCGTCCGGAAGGCGGCAAGAAAACGGAATTGGTGCACACACTCAACGGCAGCGGATTGGCGATTGGGCGAACGTGGGTGGCGATTGTCGAGAATTGTCAGCAAGCCGACGGTAGCGTGCTCATTCCCGAAGTACTACAGCCGTACATCGGCAGCGATCGCATCACGGCAAAGAAGTTCTAGAGCAGTTCCCGGATCTATGTCGTCCTCGCTCTGGGAAAGCGCGCTGGACTCAGCGTCAGGGTACTCGGGCAAACACCGAAACCGTTCTCGTGGAAATTCATGCACTTGACAATTGCTATAGTCCCGACCATACTTGCGCCGCTTGGTCGAAACGTATCGAATGGCGACACATGAAGAAGCCGACAGCCAAGAAAGCCTCTAAGAAAAAGGCCCGGGCCCCGCGCGCGGCAAAGCGCACGGCGGTGAAGCATAGGGTTGCGCAGATAGCCAAGCCGCAACAGAACAAGGCTGCCGCCGCTCCGGATAGTAGCGGGAAGCTCACCTTCAACCACGCTATGATCTACGCGAAGGACGTGGAGCGTGGCTTGCGCTTCTACCGTGATTTGATGGGATTCAAGCTAATTGAAGACTTCCGCTATGAGGGTACGCCGGTGTACGCGCGCTTGCGAGCGCCAGGCGGCGATGGGACTATCGCTCTGCACCAGGCCGGACCGGGAGTTTCTGTTTCGAGCGACGGCATGCGCCTGTATTTCGAAGTGCGCGATCTCGATGGTTTTTGCCGGAAGCTGCAGCAAAAGGGCTTCTACATCACCCAACTGCCACGCATGATGCCCTGGGGCTGGCGGCACGCTTATCTCAATGATCCTGATGGCCACGAGATCAGCTTGTATTGGGCAGGCGAAAACCGCATGCAGAAGACCGTGATGCAGGCAGCAAGACAAGCGGCGCGCGGTTGAACTTCAGCATCGGCTACGGTGTGCCGAACCTAATCGGCTTCCAGACTAATCGTGGTTTTGCCTGCGGTCAGGCTCTGCCTCGGAACTAGATGATTCTTCGACGATCACGTTTGGATGGTCTGCTCCTGGGTGACTTTTCGTAAGCTGGGTTTCTTTATAATTCGCCTGCACCCATCGCGCGCGATCGACGAAAGAAATGACCTGCGTTCCGGGGGACACCAACTGCCCTGGCCTGACTTGCCGTTCGCCGACAGTTCCGTCGCCAGGTGCAGAAATCTTCGTATAGCCGAGGTTTACCTGCGCCAACAGCAGGCTTGCTTGTTTGGAGCGAAGGTCGGCGGCAAGCTGCATCTCCTGAGACTCCAGGACCATCTTCTGACGCCGCTCCGCTTCAGCCGCCAGTTCGCTGCTTCGCAGCATGGCTCGAGCTTGGGCGAGGTCGGCATCGCGACTGGCGAACTGACCTGCCAGCCCTTCTTCGTCAGCAACCGCTTGCTCCAACTTCTGCTGGGTTGTTGAATGAGTCGGTAAAGCCCTCCTGGCGCTTCCGTCCCGATTGGGCGCGCACCGATAGGGCGAGCGCTCTGGTGGAACAGTTGCTGTTACTGACCGTCGCCAAGAAGTCGACACAGGAGCTTCGGCCCGCAGCCGGGAAGAGTCTATGATTGAGAATATGAATCGCGGTGAATCCACCGACGCAGAAGTGCTGACCTCTACCTCAACGATGCTCGGGGAACATCGCGAACGGGCATCTACCCGGAATACGTCGCGGTTTGCGTGGGCGGTTCTCATCTACATGCTGGGGGTGATTCTCTGGGGGGCATATGTTCGAGCCAGCGGCTCCGGCGCTGGATGTGGTAATCATTGGCCGCTCTGCAACGGGGAGGTAATACCGACATCGCCGCCGAAACAGCTGTTGATTGAATTTACCCATCGAATCACCAGCGGCTTGGCCTTAATCTCTGTTTTTGTCCTCCTTTATCTAACATGGCGCGCCACGGTCCGAGGCGGATGGGCGCGTATTACCGCCGTACTGTCGGTTGTCTTCATGCTCAACGAAGCTCTACTTGGAGCTTTGCTTGTCTTGCTGCAGCATGTAGGTAAAGATGAATCTGCCTCACGAGCGGTTTTGCTGTCGCTGCACCTTACCAACACTTTGCTACTGATTGGCTGCATCGCTCTCACGGCCCGTTGGCTGACTGATTCCCCTACTCGGAGCGACCTCGGGGGTGAGAAGGTTGGAACGGTTGTTGTCGGCCTGCTGTCCGCCATACTCATTGGGATTACCGGTGCGCTTGCCGCCCTCGGAGATACTCTGTTTCCCGCTACCTCGCTGAGCGGCTCAATACAGTCAGATTTCTCGACCACCAGCCATTTCCTGCTGCGCTTGCGCTTTCTGCATCCAGCCATAGCCATCATCGGCGCAGCATACGTGATCTGGCTCTTTGCAGTATGTGCTCTGAGGCGTTCCGGCGTTCTCCGCAGGTTTGCTATTGCTCTTTTTCTCCTCATTGTCCTTCAGGTCTCGCTGGGAATCTTGAACGTATTGCTGCTTGCGCCGATCTGGCTGCAGATAACCCATCTTCTAGTCGGGGACCTGTTTTGGGTCGTCCTGGTTCTTGTCTCCGATCAGGCATTGCGCACACAGACCCAGCCGGAACAACGCGGCATAGCTTCCGCACGTTCGGGTAACATAAGCGGGACATAACTAAAAGACTGTTATCTGCATCGAAAAACGGGCCAATCGGCAAGGCGAGAGGCAAGGGCCGGCAACGATCAGCAGGCCTCTGCCTTGGGGGGAGGGAAAAGGGATGGTACAGTTCCAACGCGTGCGACGAAGATTCATGGTCGAGTGGGTCTGCACGTGAATTCTCACTTAACACTCCTAGAGGCTCGAGGGCTGGTTTGCCTCTGAAAGGCAACTGTTGGCGGTATCCGACTAACTGGGAGGACAGTCGGCAAACAGGAAGTTGCCCAGGAACAAGGCCTGTGGGGCTTCTCCAGCCTGGTTCATGAACTGCCAGGGAGATTTGGGAGCGATAGTCCACATCTCTGGACTCGTCGGCCTGCCGACTGTAGTGAATGATAGGGTCATCGTCCGCAAACGCGATAATGCAGAGCATTTTTAGCTCACCGGCGTGGCTATAAGGCGAGCGTAGTCGGCGAGAAATCGAGGAAGCCACGCCGGTGAGCTAAAAATGTATTGGACTAAACCGCCACGATGCCGCTGCGCTATGGGTATCGCTTTGTGGGTTGAATTGTGGTTAAGCTTTTCGGGCAGATTCCCCGTAAGCCCTTGGAAAATTTGGTGGGCGCTACAGGATTCGAACCTGTGACTTCCACCGTGTGAGGATGGCACTCTACCGCTGAGTTAAGCGCCCTTAGTTGCGGTGTTCCGATTGTAGCAAATTAAGCCAGGATCCAACGCTGGCGCGGCTTTAACTGCTATCGTAATTTTCTGGTTCTCGAAATCGAAGCAAAGTAGAAGATCACGCGCTTTACCAAAAACATTGCAGAACGATACTCGAATATGTTCATCTAAGTGACTTATGGCACTTGAGGAGTACAAGCGAAAACGAGACTTCAAGCAGACACCCGAACCTCCTGCGAAGGTGGAGCGGGGCGAGCGTCGCCGTTTCGTGGTGCAGAAGCACCGCGCCACGCGCCTGCATTATGATTTCCGTCTTGAGATGGAAGGTGTACTGAAATCGTGGGCCGTCCCCAAGGGGCCGTCGCTCGATCCTGCCGACAAGCGCCTCGCCATGCAGGTGGAGGACCATCCCGTTTCCTACTTTGATTTCGAGGGCATCATTCCGGCGGGCAACTACGGAGCGGGTACCGTCATGGTATGGGACGTGGGCACCTGGGAGCCGCAGGGTAATGCGGCGGAGATGCTGCGCAAAGGAGACCTGAAGTTTCGCCTCAACGGCACGAAGCTGAAAGGCGACTTCGCGCTGGTGCACATCAAGTCGCGACGGCCTGGGAGTAAGGGAACTGAGTGGTTGCTAATCAAGCATCGCGATGCCTACGTGCAGGAAGGCTACGACATCGATAAGTACGACTACTCGGTCCTGAGCGAGCGCACCATGGACGAGATCGGTGGCGACGAAGGATCGGCGGAGTGGAAGAGCAGTCGAAAGGCATCGCTTGGCGGAGCTTCGAAGAAGAACGACTGGCTTGCCGAATCGATTGCGAAAGCTGACGCGAAGAAAGCCAAAGCCGAAAAGAAATCAGCAGCCTTCAAGTCATCCTCTGTTACGGCAGCGAAGACGGTTGCCGCGAAACCAGATCAACACGATGGCGGCCAAGTAAAGGCTCGCGCAGGCGCTGCGAAGCGTGGGCAAAGTGTACCCACTCGTTCCACCAGGGCCTCTTCGAACAGAGTAAAAAAAAACGCTTAGTCGACTTAGGACCAAGCAATAGTCTCAATCCCAATCCGGCGCTCCTTGCTCGTAAAGCACCGATGCCTCGCGTTATCCATCCCATGCTTGCGACCCTCGTAGATCGGCCGTTTGACGGCCAGGAGTGGCTCTACGAGGTAAAGTGGGACGGCTATCGCTCCGTCGCTTTTCTGGAGAATGGCTCGGCGCGCCTGGTTTCCCGTAACCAAAACGATTTAACTGCTGCCTATCCCGAGCTTCGCTCAATTCCAGATTTCGTCAAAGCGCGAACCGCAATTCTGGACGGTGAGATTGTCGCGCTCGATGAGCAGGGACGTCCTTCCTTCGGCTTGATGCAGCAACGGACGGGGGTTGGCGAAGGCGGGCGTCGCATTCGCCGCACCCGCGACGATATTCCCGTGATGTATTACGTCTTCGACTTGCTCTATGTTGACGGCTATGACCTGATGCAAGCCCACTTGGAGCAACGCAAGGAGCTGCTAGCATCCATCCTGTCGCCCGGCGACCTCATCCACTACTCCGACCATTACATTGGAAACGGCAAAGCACTGTTTGAAGCGGCGGCGCAGCGCCAACTGGAAGGCATCGTCGCCAAGCGCCGCGGCAGTCCGTATGTGCAAAAGCGCAGCAGCGATTGGCTGAAGATCAAGATCGTCAAACAGCAGGAGTGCGTGATTGGAGGTTACACCGACCCGCGCGGCTCGCGCGAAAACTTCGGCTCCATCGTGCTCGGCCTTTACGACGTTCAGGACCGGTTGATTCCCGTCGGCCAGGCTGGCAGCGGCTTTACTGCGCTGTCACACGCGGAGATGTGGAAGCGACTGCAGGCGCTGGAGACGAGGCACAATCCGTTCTTTGGAAAAGTCGAGAGCACCCGCGGGATACATTACCTGAAGCCCGAACTGGTTGCCGAGATCAAGTTCACCGAGTGGACGCATGAGGGCCAAAGTGCAGGAGTGAAGATGCGCGCTCCCGTGTTTCAGGGACTGCGCTTCGACAAGAAGCCGGAGGAATGCAGGTTTGAACGTCCAGCCAGCGCGTTGGCCGAAGTCAAGAAGGCGGAGGCGGGCGATGCAGGATAGGCGAAATGAATCTGCCTTTCGCAAGCATGTCTTTACTGCCGACGAGACAGGAAGCTGGGACCGCGAACAAACGGGTTGATCACGATGACGCCATCCAGATTCTGGTCTGCCTGCAAATCTTCCGTCAGCAGGTAACGGGAAGAGGATGCCTTCGCCGCCGCAACGATGGCTGCGTCCCAGAACGAGAGCTTATAACGGTCTTGGATTTTCCAGCTTCGCTCCAGAAGAGCGCTATCCATGGCTATGGGGGCCCAAGCCATCAGGTTTCTCACCTCCGCCCGGGCCTCTTCACGGGCGTGTGGCCATTTGCGGGCGACGTTTACGTAGAACTCCTGCAAAACCTGAAAGCTGATCCGGCCCCGGCGGCTCTTCCAGAGTTCTGCTCGCCACAGCGCCGCAGTCGCTTGCTTTTTCGCGTCGGCATTGTCGAAGGCGTAAATGAGAACATTGGTGTCAACGAAGATGGGAGCGGTCATGGGCCTCCTCGCGTGACAGATATTGACCATCCGTCTTCAAGAAGGGCTTCCGCGCAAGAGCCTGGCGCATAGAGCGCTCATAGCTGTCTTTTGCCAGCATGCGCTCCTTCAATATCTCCCCCAGGAGCCGTGAGACGCTCGTCTCCTTTCGAGCGGCTTCCAGGCGGGCCCAGCGGGCGACGTTTTCCTCTAGGCTGACGGTAACGTTTCGAAGGTTGGATTTCATGACGCGATTATAGTGCGTCACGAACCCCGTGTCAATAAATGACCTATTCTACTTGACATCCTTCATCGGCAGCACTGACCCGTAATCGTGGCCACCGGGGTCTACGGCGCGCGCAATGACCGCGCTGAAGGCGTCGCGGACTTCAGGATACTTGGCCACAATCGCTTTACTTACTGCCATGTTGTCTTGAAACGCCGCGCCTGTGTTGGTTGCGTCAGCAATCTCATATCGCACCCGCAGGTCAAGATTGTCTTCCACGGGAACCGCCACCATCTCGGTGACCTTAAATGTCTTGCCATTGGCTGCCAGATTCAAAGGACTGCCGCTACTCGGAAGGTCGCCCGGTCGCGCGCTCTGCATTTCCTCGGCGATCTTGTCGAGTTGCGGCGTGCTCATGAAGTTTACCGGCGCCATCAGGTCCCACGCTGTCAGATAGTAGAGCCAGGCATTGTGCAACTGCCCCTTGGATTTGTATTCGCGTGCCTTGGTCAAATACCACTGTCCGTCGTGGCCACCGATCGAATCTAATCGCGGGTAGTAACCAGCCAGCTTCCACGAGCCTTTTACATCCTGCAGAATCAAAGAAAGTGTGATCGGGCCCTTGCCGGCGATCTTCTGCATCACCAGCGCATAACGCCCAGCCGGGAGGTTGGAAATCGAAAAGACCAGCCGGTCGGGCGAATTATAGATACCACAATAGAAATCTGCCCTCGGCATAGTTCCCTTGGCTTGCGAAGCGTCCAGCACATAGGTTCCGCTGACTGTCCCGGGGCCTTGGGAGAAGTAAGGCTTGTTGGTGACCACCGCCTGCTCGATGCTGCCGAAATCTCCCGCGATGGCGGGAATGGAATTGGCTTTGAGGCCGGCGACGTCTCCGCGCTTGGACATGTCGAGATATTGGCGCGCGGCTGCTTCGACGGCGTTCTTCGTCGGGACATCCAAGTCGGGGCCGCTGGCGCAAGTCTGCGCCGTAAGCGCGGGTGCGATATTTGTAACTGCAAGCAGCAGGAGGCCCATGCGAAGAACTAGATGGCACTTCGAGCGATGAATGAATGATTGTCGGATCATGTTCGTAATGGGAACGCCACGTGAATGCCTGTCAAAGTTTGCAGAGTATGCGTGATGATTGCTGATCTCTAATATCTAAGTTAAGATGCCGCTTTGCCTTTTATCAGATGTGTCGCGACATCTTAAAGGAAATCTGCAGCGATTCGCGAATCTGCATCCGTGGCGCCATAGTCGGGTTTAGAATAGCCAAGGCGGCGCGAGTCAAAAACGATGACGCCGCTCGGCCGTCCAACTCATTATGGTACGCCTTCGGCATAATTTGGCACTGTCTTTGTTGCTGGCATCCGCACTATGCCTTGCGCTCGGGGAAGCCTCAGCGCAGACACCCTCTCCGGTGGCCGCGACTCCGGCAAGCAGTGCGCATCCGCATCATGGAAAGAAAGCCGCACCCGTTGCAGAGGAGCCTCCGCCTGCGCCGGTACCGCTGATGCCCGAGCAAATGCCGCCGACCCCGCCGCATGTCACGTATCAGAACGGCCTGCTTACCATTGATGCCCGGAATTCGACGTTGTCGCAAGTGTTGCGTGCGGTTCAGGTTCAGACGGGCGCGTCCATCGATATGCCAGCCAGCACATCGAACGAACGTGTCATGATGCAATTAGGTCCGGGACAGCCACGGGATGTCCTGAACACGATGTTAAACGGATCCAAATTTAATTACGTCATTTTGGGGATGACTGACGATCCGGGCCGTGTGCAGAAGGTAATTTTGATGACCCGTCAGAGCGTCCCGGCAACTGTAAACACTGCACAAAACAACGGTCCGGGACAGGGTCAACCGCAAGCCGAGGAGCCGCAAGACGAGGAAATGCCTCCGCCCGAAGCGGAGGCCGATAACCCACCGGAAAATCCGCCCCCCGAGATGCCTGGGCGATTCCGTCCGGGCCAGGTTCCTATGCATTCGCCGGGTGCAAATGAGGCACCTCAGGACAACGGAAACCAGCCGAACGGCGGAAAGACTCCGGAACAGTTGCTACAGGAACTGCAAAATATGCAGCAACAACAGCAGCGATATCAGGAGCAGTTGAATCCTGCCAACGTTGAGGGACAGCCGCAACCGCAGTAACAATAAGGGCGGGTTGACTCAAACGGTAACGGGCGCTCTCGGGAGTCGTGGGGTCATAGCAATTCCGGACTTCCTGTATCCCGGTGTTGGGTGGAGCACGCCTTTCAGGCGTGCATACCAAGGGTGCAAGAGGGGAACTCAGCCGCAACTCTCATATGCACCACTAAGCGTTCATTGGTTGGATTCTCGACCCTTCCCAGGTCCTACCCGTGAGACAATGCCCCCAACGCTGCGCGGAACATGGCATCGAAGTTCTCCCGCCCGGCGGATTGCAGTGCACGCTCGACTGCTTTCTCTGCAATCGCACGCTGGTAGCCGAGATTGGACAGTGCCGAGATCACATCTTCTTCCACGGCAGAATGCACCACTGCGGGTTGTGCTTCGCCGAATCCTTCCAGCTTGTCCCGCAACTCCACACACATGCGTTCGGCAGTCTTCTTGCCGATTCCCGGAATGCGGGTGAGCCGTGCGAAATCGTTGCCGCGGATCGCGCCCACCATGTCCGCCGCGGGCATGCCGCTGAGGATGGTAATCGCCAGCTTGGGTCCGATGCCGCTCACCGTGATGAGCTTCTCGAACAGCTGTTTCTCTTCCCGCCGCAGAAAGCCGAAGAGGGCCAGGGCGTCTTCGCGCACGTGAGTGTGAATGTGCAGCGCGACCTCACTGCCCTGCGCGGGCAGTTCGGAAAACGTCGGCACCGTGATGGTGACGTCATAGCCAACGCCGGCGGTCTCGACGATGGCCTGATTGGGATGCTTGGAGATGAGTCGTCCGCGAAGGTGCGCGATCATGCAGGATGATTGTAAATTGATCGCGAACATCGGATGCTAGTTGCAATGAAGAATCGACTCCCAGGTACGGAGAAGTTTGCTCCACGGACCGAGCCGCATGCCAGCCGCTTCACGGCTGCGCAGTTGCGGGATGCTCGAATTCTCCCGCGCGAATTCTTCGACCGCGATCCGGTGACCGTAGGACGCGAATTGCTGGGTAAACTGCTCATCCGCCGCGAAGGGAGAACTCTTCTTGCTGGACGCGTCGTGGAAGACGAAGCCTACCTCGGAGTCGACGATCCGGCGGCGCACACTTATTCCGGCCGAACTCCGCGCAACGCTGTGCTCTTCGGGCCACCTGGGCACGCGTACGTGTACTTCATTTATGGCAACCACTACTGCCTCAATGTTTCCTGCTTGCCCGATGGAGAGGCCGGCGGCGTGCTGTTACGTGCCATGGAGCCAGTCTTTGGACTGGAAGCGATGGCCTACGCTCGGGGCATCGAGCTTGCGTCCACTCCGCGACCCACGCAACTGAGGCTGATTTCCAGCGGCCCCGGACGCATGTCGGAGGCGCTCGGGATTACGCGCCTCCGCGACAACGACAAGGACCTTACCTCATCCAAGTCCGACCTGTGGTTTGCGGATGACGGCGATCGTCCCGCGCGTATTGCGGCCACACCGCGGGTCGGGATTACCAAAGCCGTCGAGCATCCCCTGCGATTTGTGATTGCCGGGAACCCATTCGTGTCAGCAACACGGGCGCTATGATCGAGAATTCGGATTTCGATGCGCAGCCACCCATAGCACTGAAGGTCAACCAACTAGAGCAATTCCAGAGTTCCTGTATCCCGGTCTTGGGTGGTGCACGCCTTTCACGCGTGCATACCGAGGGTGCAGAAAGCGAACAGGCTTAAGCGGCTGAGGTAAGGATTCTGGTTACCGCATCGGCTAAAGCCGAGCTCAGGCGCAGCTCTCAAATGCACCGCTCAAGCGGTGCTCCACCGGGATACGCCAACTCAGAATCTGCTCTAGTCCCGGACATAACTCCCCAGCCACAAAACTCCGTGTCCTCTGTGTCTCTGTGGTGAATGATTCCGTCCAAGGGCGCTATTCCGGATCATGCCAACCGCCAATATCGGCGGCCAGTTCGCGCGAGTCGGGCGGACCCCACGTGCCCGGCTCGTACGTCTCGGTCGGGCAGCACTCGCCCAGAATAGGATCGACGATCGCCCAAGCCGCCTCAACCGCATCCTGCCGTACAAACAGCAACTGGTCGCCTTTCATGGCGTCGGTAAGTAACCGTTCGTAGGCATCCATCTCATCGCTGGTAGTGTATTTCACCGCCGAGAGTTCCACGGGCATCGGTACCATCAAAGGCCCCGGCCGCTTAACACGTCCCCCCAAACTCAGCTCGATATCAGGGCCGAGGCGAAAGCGAAAGTAGTTGCGGCCATCGACGCCGATCTTGGCCAGCGGCGGTTTGCGCAACTTCACAAACACCTCGGTCGCCGTGGTGGGCAGTCGCTTGCCGGCGCGGATCAGGAACGGAACGCCTGCCCAGCGCCATGAATCGACCTCCAGGCGCAATGCGGCGAAGGTCTCCACATCGGACTTGGGCGATACGCCCGGCTCGTCGCGATAACCACGAAACTGACCACGGACAATGTTGGCGGGACTGAGCGGCGGAATGGTGCGGAAGATTTTCACCTGCTCATCGCGCACCGAATCCACGTACATCATCGTGGGCGGCTCCATGGCGAGGAAGGCGACCACCTGCAGCATGTGGTTCTGCACTACATCGCGAATAGCACCCGCCTCTTCGTAGAACTTCCCGCGGCCCTCCACCCCGAACGACTCGGCCATGGTGATCTGCACGCTGTGTACGTAGTTGCGGTTCCAGATGGGCTCCAGGAAGCTGTTGGCGAAGCGGAAGATCAACAGGTTCTCGACTGCCTCCTTGCCGAGGTAGTGATCAATGCGAAATATGCGATCTTCGGGAAAAGCGATGTGCAGCGTGTCGTTCAGCTTGCGGGCCGAGACTAGGTCGCGGCCAAAGGGCTTCTCCAGGATCACCCTCGCGTTCTCCGCGCATCCCGAATTTGCCAGTCCCTTGACGACAACGGGAAACATGCTGGGCGGAATTGCCAGGTAGTGTGTGGGCGATTTCGCATTGCCCAGCTTGGCGCGAAGGGTCGTGTAAGTCTTATCGTCCTTATAGTCGCCATCGATGTAGCTCATCAGCTCGCAGAGCCTTTGAAAGGCTTCGTCGTCCACCCCTCCACCAAACTTGACCAAGCTATCGCGGGCCCGTTCGCGCAACTGCTCGACCGTCCAACCGGACTTGGCCACCCCAATCACCGGCACGTTGAGCGTGCCGTGCTTCACCATGCTCTGCAGTGCAGGAAAGATCTTCTTGTGGGCCAGATCGCCGGTGGCGCCGAAGAAAACAAATGCGTCGGAAGTTAGCGGTGCCATGTGGCTCCTCTCGCTGGGGGAACAAATCAGATGAACCGGGCGTGCCCGAGCCTTAGATGGACGCACCGATTCGCCCGCAACAGTTTATCTGGCCGACGGGAAGAACGGTAGGTGGCTACATCTAGCGAAATGAATAACGGGTGAATATGGCCGTCAATCGAGGCTACCCTGCTCGATCACAACGTTTTCGCGAACGATGAGGCGATGCGCCGCCATCTCCCGCAGCTTGGGAAGAACGCGAGTGACGTGCTCGTCGGTATCGACGAAGGTAATCACCACCGGCAAGTCGCCTCCCGCCTCAACCAGATGCGCGGTATGGACGCTGCCTCGGCCCTGGAAACCCGCCACCGAGTGAAACACCACCGCCCCGGCGACGTTCTCCTGGCGCAAATACTTCAGCACCTGCAGGTGTAGCGGGCGGTGCTGCCAGGAATCGCCTTCGGTGAGATACATGGTGACCTGCACAGCCATAGGAGTTGTCATTTTACAACCCTCGCGCAATGGCTGCGCCTGCCACGACCGCCGCCAAGCAAAGCGCGTTGCTGGCGACGATGTTTACCGCCATCAGCATCCACTGGCCCTGCTCGAGAAAAGCGAACGTTTCGAAGGCGTAGCTGGAAAATGTTGTGTAGGAGCCGCAGAATCCGATCGCTACTAGGAAGCGCCAGCGAGGATCAAGCAGCATGCGTTCTCCGGCAAGAACCAGGAAAAAGCCCAGCACCAGGCTTCCGGTAACGTTGATCAGGAGTGTGCCGTAAGGAAAGGTAGTTGATAAAACGCGGGCAATATATCCGCTGAGAAAGTAACGCGCGCTGGCGCCTACAACCGCGCCCAAGGCGATCCATAGATAGTTCACGATGGAGTTCTCCTGCTTGCTCGGTAGGAGTTATCAGCCCGCGGGCGGTTAACGGCGAACTCCATCGCCACCGAGTTAGTTTAACCTGAGCCCTGATTTCACCTCAAGAGACTGTATGCATGGCGGGGATCGCCGCTTTGGCTGCTGTACCATAGAGCCAGCCCGGATGAGTTCTCCCAGCCCAATCCATCACGCCGGCGAGCGCGTGCTCGAATTCGACCAGCTACGTCAACTGCTGGCCATTTATACCGGCTCGCCGCTTGGACATGAGCGCGTGATGCAGCTCACGCCCTCGTGTGACTGTCAATGGATCGAACGCCAGCAGCAGCTGGTTGCTGAACTGCGCGGATATCTGCGCGCCGGCGGTCACTTCGATTTTCATGGCCTGCTCGACCCGACGAATCTGGTCAACAAGTCGCGCATTCGCGGCGCCGCCTTGGAGATACTCGAGATTCGCGACTTGTTGCTGGTAGCCGACCGCGCCGCCGAGTGGCGGGAGATCGCGCTGCATCCGCCGGTCGAAGTACAGGAGAAGTGGCAGGCAATTTTAGAGCTGTCTCAGAACTTGGCTGATTTCACCGTCCTGCTGCGTTACTTCCGCAACAAGATCCTCCCCGACGGCACGCTCGACGATAAGGCCTCGACCGACCTGGCACGGATTCGCCGCGAAATGGAGAAGCAGAAGCGCCTCATCCAGGAATCGCTACGCTCTTATCTGCGGCGGCTTTCCGAGGATGGAGCCGTGCAGGAAGAGCTGGTAACCATTCGCGGCGAACGCTTCGTGATCCCGGTGAAGGTGGAGCAGCGCCGCCGGGTGCAAGGAGTGGCGCATGGCGCTTCGTCGAGCGGACAAACGGTATTCATCGAGCCGCTGGAGACCATCGAGCAGAACAATGACCTGGTGAGATTGCTGGAGGATGAACAGGCGGAGATCCGTCGCATTCTGCTAGAGATGACGGCGCGGCTGGGGGAACACGCCGATGATCTCGGCAATGCAGTCTCCGTGCTCTCTGAGCTCGAGTTGCAAATCGCCAAGGCGCGCTTTGCCGAAGATTATGACTGCGTCGCAGTGAAGCTGCTGAGCGAAGGCGACACCGCAGCCGAATCCGCATCGTCACAACCCGGCGTGTCCCTGGTCACCGAATCACCGGTCGATGGGTTGCCGGTTACAGACCCATGTGATGCGTTCGTACTGCGCAATGCGCGACATCCACTGTTGGACCGGACCCTGAAGGCCAGGAGCGTATCCGTGGTTCCGCTCACCGTCGAACTTGACGGCCAGCATCGTCAGCTCGTCATCAGCGGTCCCAATACTGGCGGAAAAACCGTGGCGCTGAAAACTATTGGGCTGCTAGCGCTGATGGCGCAATCAGGCATTCCGGTACCGGCGGAGCGGGCCGAGCTGCCCATCTTCGATTCGGTCTTCGCCGACATCGGCGATTACCAATCCATTGAGCAGAACCTCTCGACCTTTTCGGCGCACGTCACCAACATCGATCTCATCTCCCACCAGGCGACCGCGCATTCGCTGGTTCTGCTCGACGAGCTGGGCTCGGCTACCGATCCCGAAGAGGGCGCTGCGCTGGCGGTTGCCATTGCTGACCACTTTCGGCGTGTGGCATGCATCAGCATCGTCTCCACGCATCACACCGCGCTAAAAGTGTACGCGGCGAACACGCCAGGAGTACTCAACGCAGCCGTCGGCTTCGACGAGAATACGTTCGCTCCCACGTTCGAGTTGCGCATCGGAGTACCAGGCGCTTCCGCGGGCATCAACATCGCGCAAAAGCTCGGGCTGAATCCGGAGATCATCGCCCAGGCGCGGCAGCGGATGACCTCGCAAGCTCAGGATGTTTCGCGCTTTCTCGACCGCCTGCACTCGGAGCTGCGACAAATCGACGTTGAGCGGGGCGAGCTTAGCGCGCGTGAGCAGGAAGTGGCGCGCGAGCGCCAGCATCTCGCCGTCGAAGGCCGCAAGGAGCAGCGTGACAAGCTGCGTGACATGGAGAAAAAGTTAGAAAGCGTGCTGCGCGATTTCGAATATCGTGCACGCGAAACCGTTAATGCCGTGCAGGACCGCGCCCAGGCGCTGAAGCTTTCGAAAGACGCGGAGCGCCGGCTCGCCAAAATGCGCCGGGAATTCCGCGAACAGTTCGACTCCACCGTGGTCGCGCACACCACTGGCGCCGATACCGGCGATCCACATGCGCAGCAGCATGTCGTCAAGCAGGTCGGCATTGGAGATACGGTCCGGCTGAAGTCATTGGGACGCGACGCCAAGGTGTTGCGCTATTTCGACGACGACAGCTTCGAAGTGGCAGTTGGGCCGATGAAGATGAAGGTGGCGCGCGACGATTTCGCCAGCGTGATCGCGCGGCCCGGAATCAACCCGGTGGAGTCGGCCCGCGCCCGTGGTATCAACGTTACCCTAACTCGCGAAGACGACAACGTTGCCACCGAGATCAACGTGATCGGGCAGACCGTTGACGAAGCCACTCGCGCGGTGGAAAAGTTCGTGGACCGCGCATTTCTGGCGGGCGCGGTGCGTGTTCGGGTGGTGCACGGCAGCGGCATGGGAATTCTGCGCAAGGCGCTGCGTCAGTTCTTGCAGGGCCACCCGCATGTCGCCAGTGTGAGCGAACCTCCGCAGAACGAAGGCGGAGGCGGCGCCACGGTGGTTGAGTTGAGGACGTAAAGCAGGGGTTAGGGGTCAGAGGTCAGGGAAAGCAAACTCGTGGGTTCTGTCGCTTGCCGCTGGCTAATTGCTAACTGCTAATTGCTAACTGCTCGCCGCGGATTTCTTGCACTCCGCCCCGCGGCTCTCTAGACTTAATCCAGCGATGAGCAATTTCGGTCAGGCCTTGAAAGGTTACGTGTGGTGGACCTCGCCGCGCGGTAGCGTCCGTTACGATGTGATGGTCACGCTCATCCTGGCGTTTATCTTCCTGACGCCGCACTGGGTCAACTTCCGCGACAAACCGCAGGAACGTCCGCCGCATCAAACCGAAGTCGTTGTACAACAAGAGGGAGACGGCTTTCTCTACAAGGTGGATGCTGTGGCGGTCAAGGGAGACAACGATGCCGACATCAGGGACTCTCTGGCCCGCATTATCGAGCCGGTCGCAGGTTACGTGACTATCGACCGATACGAAGCCATCCGCGACGGTAAACACAATGTGGTTGCGTATAAGGTCTGGGGGCATCGCTGAAGCAGTCAGCCATCAGCACCTAGCCCTCAGACGTAGCGACCCTTGATTTTCTGAGTGCTGAATTCTGAGTGCCGAATGCCAACCATGAGATCGATCCTCAAGCCTATCCTGACCACCATCGCCCTCTGCCTTGCCCTCGCAGCCATCGCGCAAGCGCAAAACCTGGAAGCGACATTGAACTCCATGGACCAGGCGGCGGCCAACTTTCGCACCGCCCAGTGCGATTTCATGTGGGACCAATATCAGAAGGTGGTTGACGAGCACGACTACCAAAAAGGCACAATGTACTTCCGCCGCCAGGGCAATGATGTGCAAATGGCAGCCGACATTACTTCTCCCGACAAGAAGTACGTGCTGTTCACCGGGAATCTGGTCAGCGTTTACCAGCCTTCGATCGAACAGGTCACCGAGTATAACCCCGGCAAGAATAAAGCAGATTTCGAGAGCTTTCTGGTCCTGGGTTTCGGCGGCCGCGGACACGACCTGGAGAAATCGTTCGACGTAAGCTATGCCGGCATGGAGCAGGTGCAGGGCGTCAACGCCGCCAAACTGGAGCTGACGCCGAAGTCGCAAAGAGTAAAGAGTATGTTCCAGACGATCACGCTATGGATCGACCCGGCGCGCGGGGTCAGTGTGCAGCAAGAGTTTTCGGAACCCTCAGGCGACTATCGGGTGGCCAAGTACAGCAATATTGAAATCAATCACAAGATCCCGGGCGATGTTTTTAAGCTGAAGACCACCGGCCACACCAAAGTGATCAGGCCGAACGGCTAAGGGGAATCCGGTGCCGTCGGGTAAGCAGTGGAAAGCGTCATTCCGAAACTCTAACCACACTTTTCTCATCTAGAATGTAAGACATCTATCACGGGGTCGAGGAGTCTCACCGCCATGCGCAAAACTCGTTCTGCTGCTTGCTATTTTTCTACTTGTTGCCGCAAGCGTTGAAGCCCAACAAATTCGCGGCGATTACATCGAGTCGCGCTCTACCGATGTTTATGTCGCCCAATGCTTCGCCAACGGCGAGACCGGTCTTACCGGCAATCAGGCCTTGCTGGCGTGGCACGTTCAGGAAGGCTCGTGGAATGGTGTGAAGCTCGACGGCTTGACGGTCGCGGCTGCTGTTCGCGCCCGGGCTACGCTGGGCGATCCGTATGGTAAGCCTTATCCTGCGCAGTCGGTGTTGATGGTTGACGATGCGGCGAACGCCGCGCAACGGGAGGCGCTGATCGCGCTCGCCAAGCATCAAGGCGGAGAATTGCTGGCTAACGTTGAACGTGTGGAATACGTGCCGGTTATTCTCGACGTGCCCACCAACCCGCAGAGTGGACACGCCGTGCTACGTGCCGGACGGCTGGCGACTATCGTGACGCGCCCGCTCAACCATCACGACCATATTTGCGGTAACGAAGCCAACTACTATCCTCCACTGACCAAGGTTGAACACGCGACTTCGGCAGTCGCATTGACCGACGAGTTCAACGGCGATGGACTAGGCTCGCAATGGAGCACGCACGGACGGCGCAGCGCCTACATTGGCAGCTTTAGCGAAGGGGGCATCACCACGGCAGCGGCGGAAGAACCAGCCATGCACCACGGCGGAGAATAAGAGAGCCAGCGGGACGCGCGGATTGCCGCTTCACCCCGTCTGGGGACTCGAAATCCCGCTTCCCCACACTTCTTAGGCGAACAATGCTGAAAACCCTGCGCCCACCAGCACTACCACAATCCACCACCCGAAAACCACAGCCATGCAGGTTCCTTGCTTCAGTTTGGTCACGCAGGCATACCCTAGCCCCGTCAGGAAAATAATCCAGATCGTAAACACGTCCAAAGAAGTTGCTATGGAGTAAAGAAAGTGGGAGCTGGGGTCAACCAGGGCGCCCAGATTACTGGCAACCGGGTTCTGGAAGGTGAAGCCCTCACCTCCTCCCACACTGATTGCCAGTATGGCAATGAGCGCCTTAATGATCCCCGGCAATGAAGCGTACATGCTGACGGCCATGCACTGGTTGAAATTGAGGTGCGCGCCAAAGCCGAGGTTAAACGTTCCCAACAACACCGCGGCCATGATGGCGACGATGATCACTGCGATCACGGGATAGGAGTAAGCAATCACTCGATTGAACTTCACGATTGTCTGTAGCTGGGCGGCGCGCTGCTCGGGAGGTAACTGATCGAGCTTCTCTGCCTGCTTCGGAGAAAGGGCCATCTGGTTCTCTACCACTTTCTCCATCCCAAGCTTCTTGTCAACCACTGTCACCATGGCGAGGCTGGCGATTGCCAGCAGTATCCACGGCACCCACCAAGTAGCGTTGCGGCGGATGTCAGTGAATGTCTTGCTGGGCGCGACAAAGGTGTCCGCAACACGTTCGACCTCGGAAAGGGACGGTTGCTCCGCAGGAGCGGTGGAACTGGCAGAACTCATGAACTCTCCTTTTGAGTCAGACCAAGATACAACTCCAGCTGCGCGAACGCAGCAACGGCTTTACTCTAAATCAAACCCGAGATTGAGCCAGAATTCGGCGAGATTGTACCACTGGAACGTCGACGGCCCGAGCAAAAATGGCGCTAGCTAAGCTAGCGCGCCTGCTTCCGATTCGCGAGCGGCGAACGCGAGACTCTATTTCTTGGTGTTCCCTGTGCCGCTGTTGTTCATAGCGGAGTGATCTGGTGCCAGGTCGGAATGGCCATTCCCCATGATCATCAAATTGTCAGTCAGCTTTCGATTGCCGTCGAACGACTGGGCAATGCGTTCTGCAGCCTGTCTGTCCTTGTTGGAACCGACAGTGCCACTCAAGTCGATGCCTTCAGCCGTGACATTTACCACGATATGGCTGTTGCTTAGGGAAGGCTCGTTGTGGAGAGCGTTCTGGATTTGCGATTGCAACAAGCCGTCATTCTGATTCTCTGGTGCAGAAGGCGCACTTCCGTCACCGGGCCTGTTAGGGGCGGCTTGCGCATTCGGAGAGGTTGTGGATTGATTTCCAGTGCTGACGGGAGCTTGTGCGAGGGCCAATACCGACGCCGAAAGGGTAAACGCGAGTATAGCGGTCTGCGCTTTCATACATCGCCTCCGAGAGTTGGATGTAGCTGCGCACTTTGCAGAAGGTATAGACAAGATAAAATTCGGGTCGGCTCAGCCAGCGCCTCGTTTGGCCGCCTTGGCGCGCCCCTCGAGAATCTGGAAGCAAGGGCCTGCCAGGTCGAAATCATGAGTCATATGAGTGATGGGGTGGGTCGGATAGAAAGTCACATTAGTCCGGCAGACGCGACAGGAGGGAAACTCCTCTCCGCGAATCGCCACCACCTCATGGTCTGGTCGATGAGCAATGTGTACGACAGTGTAAACACCAGAAATTGGCACCAACTGTCCAGGTTTGTAGGTATGAGCGTCGCGCCTTGGTTCGGTCGCCATTAGGGTAGCCTTCAGTGGGGCTTGATTGACCGCAATTGTCTGGCGGTGTCAGGAGACTGCATGAGCACAGACTCCCATGTCATGACCTTTTAAACTCTCGCCAGGTCACATCGTGTCTCTTCTCGTTTGTCACTGAGCCAGCAGTCGGTCGGGGATGACGTCATACCGATCTGCCCTGACTCGTCTGGTCAATGACGACGCGCTCGGTCTCGATTAATCTCCTGCAATACGACCTGAAGATCTTCGGCCGTAACGCCATGGAACCAGAGCATGATTTGCTCTCCAGTGAGGGACGTAAGTCCTGGTACATCTCGATTGGCGCGGATGCACTACTGCACTCCCTCCTTCAGCAACGCCCGAAACTCCGTTCGATCAAGTGCGGAGTCAACCCTGCGCGGGAATAGCCGGTCATCAGCACAATTGGTTGTGAGGCAGGGTCAAGAATCTCCGCCGCTTCCCCCAAATGCCTCCCCCTGCCCTTACCGCAGGGCTATCCCGGGAAGGGCATGGCGCCTTCGCGCGTCTACCTGATTACTCATAATGGATGAACATTGAAGTCGGGTGGTTGTCACCAACGTTGCCAAAACCTGCGGGCAGTCGGCCGACATGGCACGATCACCATCCTGACTTTACTGAGCTTTCCTTGCCAACGAAGGGCAGGGGGTCTGCGCTTTCGAACGCAACATCCCGCCAAACCGTCGCATCGAATTGAGGATGCGAGAAAGTGAGATGAGAAAAGAAGATACTTCCAGGATGATGATGCCGTTGCTGAATTACTATGTGCAATCGCTCTGCGGTCTCTACAGCCGAGTGGCGAATCGCCTCAGAGTTAACCGGTCCTACGTTAGTCGAGTGGCGCGCGGGGAAAGACATTCTGAGGAGGTTGAACAAGCACTGAGTAGCGAGTTCACTCGAATTACAAGCGAACGCCCATAGATTGGCTGCTTTGTCGAATCGTGCGAACTTCCCCGGTTGAACAGAGTGCAATCCCGCTTTTAAACTGAATATATGCACTTGCACTCCAGTGACGCGGGGAATGCGACGACCTCGCGCCTCCTGCGGATCTCGCTGGTCGTCACGCTGGCCTACATCGGGCTGCTGGTCGTCGCAGGCCTACGAGCGCATAGCCTGGCGCTGCTCTCCGAGGCCGGACACAATCTCTCCGATTTTGTCGCCTTGCTGATGTCGTGGGGCGCGGTCTATTTGCAAGGCAAGCCACCGAGCGCGCGTAAAACCTTCGGTTACAATCGCGCGGGAGTGCTGGTGGCCTTCGTTAACGGCCTGTCGCTGGTACTGATTGCCTTCTACATTCTCTACGAAGCCTTTCGCCGTTTGCAGACGCCGGTGGACGTGCAAGCTGGCATCATGATTTGGGTGGCGGCTGCAGGAGTGGTCATGAACGGCGCAATCGCGCTCCTGCTGATGCGCGGCCATCGCGACATTAATCTGCGCAGCGCGCTACTGCATGAGATTGGAGATACCTTGTCCACGGCCGCCGTAATCGCGGGCGGCATTATGATCGCCTTGACTGGTGAGCGTTGGATTGATCCTGCACTTTCGGTCGGCATCGGCGTCATGATCCTGTGGTCTTCCATCGGAATTATCCGCGAGAGCCTCAACATCCTGCTGGAAGGCATTCCCAGCGGTATGGAACTGCAGCGCATTGCGGAGATCATCCGCGCTATTCCGGGCGTCAACGATGTGCATGATCTGCATGTGTGGAGCATCGGCAGCGATACCCACTCGCTTTCCTGCCATGTAGCCATCGCCGATATGCCCGCGTCAGAGAGCGAAGGAATTCTGCGCCTGATTCGCGAACAGATGGGCGAACGCTTTCACATTCATCACACCACCATCCAGTTTGAGTTGGCCGTCTGCGAGGTGGCAGACGGCTGCGTTATCCCCATCAGCCCGGCACACGAACACGGTCACTCCCATTGAAGCCGAAGCGCAGTAACGGTCTGTCGATTCCTCTCCGGGCGCTGGGGTGCGTACTGGTGGTGACACTTCTCCCGTTCGCGGTCGCCTGCAGTCGAAAGGCGAGTGCCCCGGAAACGCACCAGCAACCTGCGCCGGCCTCCAGCGAAGCAGGCCCGTGGCATATGGAGTTGAAAGTTTCTCCCGAGCATCCCAGCATGGCCAAGCCCATGACCTTTACGCTGCACATCACCGATGAACAGGCGAAGCCGGTCGATGGCGCCGAGGTGAATGCCGGGCTTACCATGAGGTCGATGGATATGGGCACCATGCAGCTGAAGTTGGCGCCCAAAGGCAACGGCGATTACGAAGTTTCGGTGAAGAACCTGGACATGTCTGGGCCATGGAGGCTGGCGGTTTACGCCTCGCAAGGCGCGGTCCATTCGAAGCAGAGTTTTGACTTCAATGTGTACGACTAAAGTACCGCTGATGCCATTCGATGACACCGATCATCCACCTCTCCCATGCTGCTTTGCATAAATCTTCTCCACCGTCTCGACCGTGTCGATGTCCTTGGGCAGCTTGTCCCGCCGCACACGCACGATCCGCGGAAAGCGCAACGCGAACCCGCTGTCGTGACGGTCAGAGCGCATGATGGCGTTGAACGCCACCTCCAGCACGATCGTCGGCTGCACCTCGCGCACGTGACCATGATCGGCGGTAGTGTGCGCCAGAAACCACTCCGTTAACTCGGCGATCTCTTTGTCGGTCAGTCCTGAATACGCCTTGCCGATATTGACCAGCTCTTCGCCTTTGCGCACCGCGAAGGTGTAGTCACTCAGCACGTGAATGCGTTTGCCGTGTCCGAACTCGGCAGCGGTCACCACCACGTCGAGCGTGGCCAGTTCGCGCTTCAGCTTAAGCCACCAGCGGCCCCGGCGTCCGGGCATGTAGGGCGATTGCAGGTCTTTGATCATCAGCCCCTCGTTGCCACGCGCCATGGCTTCGTCGAAGTACTGTTCGAGCTGCTGGGGAGAGTCGGCGCGCAGGGCGGGAGCACGCAGGATCCATCCCGAAACCGCCCCCTCCTCTTCAATCTCCGGCTCAAACAGCAGGTCGCCTTGAGCATTCATCACCGGACGCGGCGAGACTCGCCCCGCACCCGCAAACACGCGCTCCAGAATCTGTGCGCGCTCCGACAGCGGCTTGTCGAGCATGAGATCGCCCTCGGCGTAGATCACATCGAAGACAACATACGCCACCGGAACTTCAGCGATCATCTTCTGGCTGACCTGTTTGCGGCCCAGACGTTTCTGGATCTCCGAAAAAGGCGTGGCATGTCCGCCCTCTTCGTTGTTGCGCCAGGCGACGATTTCCCCATCGAGGATAACTTCACCGGGTAATTCGCTCAGACCTACAACCAGTTCCGGAAACGACGGCGTCACTTCATCGAGGGTGCGCGAGAAGATACGTACCTGCCCACCTCCGCAATGCGCCTGAGCGCGGATGCCGTCGTACTTGTCCTCCACCTGCGCGTGCTCAAAATACTGGAAGGCGTCGGCCGCGCCGGCCGCGGGGCTGGCCAGCATGAAGCCGATGGGATGAAACAGCCGCATTCGCGCCTGATCAAGACGATGCTCTGCCGCAAGTTGCAGCGTGACGCCGATATCGCCCAGCAGCATGTTGGCGCGCTGCACCCGGTTCAGGGGTTCGTCATAGGCTCTGGCAATGGCTTCTTCTACCAAGCTCTCTTTCAGCCCGATGCGCAGCTCGCCGGTGATGATCTTCAGGATGTACTTGGCCTCGAGCGCAGTCGCCCGCTCCAGAAGCAGCTTCAAGACCGCAGCCTTCGCCGTGGCAGTGCGAGTCTCGGCAATTTGGTCGAAGGTCGAGCGGACGCCTGAGAGTGTGAGCGTGCTGGCTGGAATGGCGGTCGCGACGAACACATCGTAAGCGGCAGCACCAAGATCGCCGCGCTTGCGATAAGCGTCTCTGAGTGCCGATTCTGCAGACTGTACGCCCGGGTAGTGGGGACCTTGGGATTTCCGTTCCGCGGCGCTCTCATTTTTGTTATCCCGAGCAGGGCGCGCGATTGACACAGCGCTTTGAAAGGGCACGGCTTCAGCCGTGCCGATTGAGGCCTCCCTATTTTTGTCATCCCGAGCGGACTTTAGTCCGCGAGAGATCTGCTGTTCGTCGGAACGCGCAACCAGTTCGACCACCAGCTTCCACAGCAGCGCCCCGCCGATCTGGAGCGTGCGTTCGTCGAATGCGGGGAAGGCACGTCCGGAGAGGAAGACCGCCGAGATTGTTGCGTCTGCCAACTCCCGCGAGCGGAAGTAGCCTGCTACGATGGCGGTCTTCTCCAGCTTTTTGGTAGTAGCGGCGATGCGCTCACACAGTTCAGCCAGGGCTTGCATAGAGTTCGCAGCGGAGTTGGATGCGGCAGCTCCCGACTACGCCGCTATAGCTGCATTAAGGCAGGCGTATGTTCAGGTAGACTGAAGGCTAATGTCTGAGCCCAAGAAGCCGTTCCCTGATCCGCTCGTTCGCGACCGCCTCTTTCCAGAGGCAGCTCAGATCTTTGAGTTCGCCCCAGTAGGTCTTGCCGAGGCGCTCACTGACGGAATAGTTGTCGTTGATACAAATGTTCTGCTCGTACCATACACGACTGGCCAGGCGAGCCTCGAACAAATTCGTCGGACATACGAGCGCCTAACGAAAGAGGGGCGTTTGCGCATCCCCGGGCAGGTTGCGCGGGAGTTCGCGGAAAATCGGGCGGAAAAGCTGAAGATTATTTTCCAGCAGCTGTCACGTAAGCGGGATACTACGCTCTTTGCACGCAGCGAATATCCCCTTTTGGAAGGAATACCCGCCTACGCAGATATGGCAAAGCGCGAAGAGGAAATATTGGAAGCGTTAAGCCAATATAGGAGGCTGATCGCCGACCTACTAGATGTCATAGAGGCATGGCATTGGGACGATCCTGTTTCCCAGATGTATCGCGTCCTATTTGCGTCTTCCTCCGTTGTCGATCCGCAGCTTGATCGGGAAGAACTGCTCACGCAACTGAAGTATCGTCAGGAACATCGCGTTCCTCCTGGATACAAGGATGCTCAGAACGAGCACTCCGGAGTGGGCGACCTCGTGATCTGGAAAACACTTCTCAGTATTGGTGAGGCGGAGAAACGGCACCTGATCTTTGTTTCCGGTGATGAAAAATCGGATTGGCGTTATCAATCCGAAGGCAAAGCTCTGTATCCTCGGTTCGAACTTCTAGATGAGTACCGAAGGGCATCGGCTGGCAAATCATTGCTGATAGTTAGCTTTGCTGAACTACTTCAACAGTTTGGCGCGCCTGCGCCTGTAGTGGCAGAGGTCAAACAGGAAGAAGTAGTTTCGTCGCTCAGCGGAGCAAGCCGTAGGTCGGAGACGGGTTTCCTGGCGCGCAGAGCAGAGGAAGCGGTCCTAGGCTGGCTCTCTGCTAAGTACCCCGGAAGCGCAATAGAACGCGGGTTACATTCGTTTCCTGACTTTATCGTCAGGACTGCCAACCGGGTAGAAGGCTACGAAGTGAAATATATCTCGCACGCCCAGAACGCGATTCGTCGAATCAGGGAAATGGCGGATATGGTCCAGCAACATTCGGCGTCCAGAGATCTTCCCATAAACCTCGTTCTCGTCACCTCACCTCAGGCATGGCCGAGCCTCTCTCTACGCCTTTCAGCAATTAGACCGGACCTTAAGAGGTTGTTTTATGTTGGTCCAAAGGTCGTGGTCGGGATACTGAATGAAAACAACCAATTTGAGGAGCACTACACGATCGGATCGGGTGAGTTGCCCGACGGGACAGGGGCGCAATAGCTTCAATTGAGTAGACAACCATCTATAAAACTAAGGTTTGTCGCTCCGAGGACACTCTGAATCGTCAGCCACGGGTTCTCGTCGCATTGACATCTTCCGCCCGGCTGCTTACCCTAAACTAGCGCAATTGTGCGTCGTACCCATTCGAGGAACATCCAATCACCATGCAATCTCTGCGTCAGCGTCTACGTTTTTTAGCAGCCGTCCAACTCTTGCCGGCTTTGGAGAGCGGTGAGGAAACCCTGGTCGGCGGCCAGGCCGTGCTGGAGGGCGTCATGATGCGCTCGCCCCATGCCTGGGGCATCTGCATCCGCAGGCCCGATGGCACCCTGGCGACGCACTCGGAGCCGCTGGAACGTGCCTCGGAGAAGCACAAGTGGATGGGCTGGCCGGTGATTCGCGGCGTCATAACGCTAGGCCAGGCGATGGCACTGGGCTTTCGCGCTCTGCGCTATTCCGCCAACGTGGCAATGGGTGGACTGACCGCTGAAGATGAGAAGAAAACCGAGGTCTCGAGCTGGGCGCTTGGCCCTCAACGTCGTGCTGTCGGTTGGGTTCTTCATCTTCATGTACAAGTTTGTGCCGCTGCTCGCGGCGACCAAGCTGAAGAACGCCTATCCGGCTTTCGGCAATCAGATCGCCTTCAACATCGTGGACGGCGTCATACGCATAGCGCTCTTCCTGCTCTTCATCTGGGGCATCTCGCGCCTGCCCGACATTCGCCGCGTTTTCCAATATCACGGCGCCGAGCATAAAACGGTTTTCGCCTTCGAGTCGCGCGATCCGCTGACCATCCAGAACGCGCAGTCGTATTCGACGTTTCATCCCCGCTGCGGCACCAGCTTCCTGATGACGGTGATGCTGATCGCGATGGTGATTTACATGATGGTGCCGGCGACAACGTTCTGGGCGCGCTTCGCCTTCCGCATCGCGCTATTGCCGGTGATCGCAGGCGTGTCGTACGAGTTGATTCGCTTTGCCGCCAAGCACGGCTCCTCGCTGTTCGCGGTACTTACCAAGCCGGGACTCTGGCTGCAGCGGATCACCACGCAGCCTCCCGCGGATGACCAGGTCGAGACCGCCATTGCCGCCTTGAACGAAGCCATGGAGTTGGAGAAGCAGCGCGGCGGCGAACTGGTGATTGCCTAGCGGCGATCACCCCAACATGCGCAAAGGCGGCGCGTGTTGGGGACCCCGATGCGCCTGCCGCCAACAATCCTCACTGCGCTTTGAAAGGGCACGGCTTCACCCGTGCCGTTAGACGCAAATCGAAAGCGGGCTTTAGCCCCCGAGGGAACTCGCTTTCGAAGGCACAGCAAAGTTCCCGTACAATAATCTTTCCCGCCGTGGTGGACACGGCCATTGTTGGATCCCATGTTTGAACGTCTTGACCAAACCGAACTGAAGTACGAAGAGCTGAACAAAGCTCTGTCGTCGCCGGACATCGTCTCCGACTCGGCGCGTTTCCAGAAGACCGCCAAGGCCCACAGCGATTTGCAGCCCATCGTGGAGAAGTATCGCGAGTACAAAGACCTGACCCGCGGCATCCGGGAGAGCAAAGCGATGCTGGCCGAGGAGAGCGATCCCGAGATGCGCGCCTACGCGCAGGATGAGCTGACACAACTCGAGGAACGCCTTGTCCAGGTGGAAGCCGATCTGAAGGTGCTGTTGTTGCCCAAGGATCCGAACGACGAGAAGAACGTGGTGCTCGAAATCCGCGCCGGCACTGGTGGCGATGAAGCCACATTGTTCGCCGCCGAGATCTTCCGCATGTACACGCGCTACGCCGAGTCCCAGCGCTGGAAAGTGGAAGTGCTTTCCACCTCGGAGTCCGGCGTCGGCGGCCTGAAGGAAGTGATCGCCATCATTGAAGGCCAGGGCGTGTACTCGCGCATGAAATATGAGAGCGGTGTGCATCGTGTGCAGCGCGTTCCGCAGACCGAGACCCAGGGCCGCGTCCACACGTCTGCTGTGACGGTCGCAGTACTGCCCGAAGCCGAAGACGTGGACATTAAGATCGAAGCCAAGGACCTTCGCATCGACACCTTCTGTTCGTCCGGGCCCGGCGGTCAGTCGGTGAATACAACGTACTCGGCCGTGCGCATTACGCACCTGCCGACCAACACGGTTGTGAGCTGCCAGGACGAGAAGTCGCAAATCAAGAATCGCGAGAAAGGTATGCGCGTGCTGCGGGCCCGGTTGTACGAAATGGAGCAGCAGAAGCAGCAAGACGCGCTGGCCAAAGAACGCAAGATGATGGTGGGGAGCGGAGATCGCAGCGAGAAGATCCGCACCTACAACTTTCCACAGAACCGCGTCACCGATCACCGCATCGGCTTCACCGCGCACCAGTTGCCCGAGTTCATGGACGGCCGCATCCAGCCCATGATCGACGCGCTGGTCACCCACTTCCAGGCCGAGAAAATGAAGCAGGAGATGGAGGTCACGGCCTGATCCCGTGCAACTGAAGCAAGCCCTCGCATCTGCAGTGGAACGTCTCAACGCTGCCGATGTGGGCTCCCCCCGCATGAACGCCGAGGTGCTGCTGATGTTCGTCCTCGGCACTGATCGTGCCTACCTTTACGCTCATCCCGAGCGCGAATTGACCTCGGAAGAATCTGTGCGATACGAAGAAGTGCTGGCTCAGCGTGCGACCGGCATGCCCTCGCAATACATCACCGGCCACCAGGAATTCTGGGGCTTGGACTTCGTGGTCTCCCCCGCAGTGCTGATCCCACGTCCCGAGACCGAGCACCTGGTCGAAGCGGTGCTGGAACTGGCGCGCAGAATCCAGCGGCCCAAGCTGGTGGATGTGGGTACTGGCTCGGGATGCATTGCGCTGGCACTCGCACACGAATTGCAGGACGCCGAAGTCTATGCTGTCGATCTTTCAGCAGCTGCGCTGGAACTTGCACGGGCCAATGCTGTCAGGCTGCAGCTGGATCGACGGGTACGGTTCCTGCGGTGCAATGTTCTTGAGCCTCTGGAAGAAAATCCTCCTGTCGGCCCGAACTCTCGGGCTGTCATCCCGGACTCCTATGCTGTCATCCCGACCGAGGACTTTAGTCCGACCGGAGGGACCTGTTTTTGGGGATTTCGCGATTTTGATTTCGTGGTCAGCAACCCACCGTATGTCGCTTTCAGCGAAGCCGACAAGGTGCAGAAGTCGGTGCAGGACTTCGAGCCAAGGATGGCTGTCTTCGCAGGCTTGCATGGGACGGACGTGATAGCTCCGTTGATTGACCAGGCACATCGCGCGCTGAAATCTGGCGGCTGGTTAGCGCTGGAGATCGGCTATTCCATGCGGGATGAGGTGGTGAATTTGCTAAATCCTCCAATGTGGGGGGATGTCCGCGTCGTACCTGATCTACAAGGGATTCCGCGGGTGGTAGCCGCCAAGAAGGGGTAGGATTATCTCGCCCAATCGGCGCACGTGAGGCCGCGTATTCGTGAGAATTCAGAGAGATTGCTCGTTACCAAGGTCAACCCGTGACGGAGGCACTGACCGCCAATGAGCGTGTCGTAGGCGCCGATTCGGCTTCCACGTGCTTCGAGGTCAGCCCTAATTTCGCCGGAGACCCGAGCATCCTCTTCGTCAAAATGGAGGACTTCGACTCCCCAGGCTAAGAATGCCTGCAATTGCTGCACGTTTCCCTGTACCCTCGAGCCCTTGAATACTCCGTACCAGAGTTCGTGGAGCACAATCGAGGAAATCAAAAGAGTAGAACCCTGACGTATCGCCTTCTCGGCCTTGATGCGGACACTATCTGGCTTTCGACGCAGAATAGCTACACACGCATTCGTATCGAGGGAGTAATTCATTCGAAGATTTTGCGTTTAGGAGCTTTCGGCTGATTCCGCCAATCTCCCTCGAAGGCATCGGCAAGAGGGTGCCGGTCCATTTCCGCAAACCATTCCTCAACGTTGGTGATGACTGGCTCCAAAACCACCGTATCGCCAACCTTTCGCACGCGTACGCGGTCGCCTTTGAACCGCATCTCCTGAGGCAGACGAACGGCCTGACTGTTGCCGTTGCGAAACAACTTGGCGATTTTCGTCATAAGGCCGGCCTCCAAGGAGAGTATATATTATGAGTATAGACTCTTGCAACGGCGGGAACCACTCTCGGGCTCGACCGTGCCAATCGTTCAATCCTGCCAACCGTAAAACGCTCATACCCCTACGAAGCCCGCACGACTCCGGTGCAACCGCTGTGGGATTTATTTACGCCCGAAGAAGATTTGCCGTCTGCTCCTTCGCCAGCCAAAGACCATCCCGAACAGAAATCCCCCAGCACCGCGATCGATAATCGTTTGCGGTCCGCAAATGCAATGAAGCGAGTTCCTGCCGGGCTGACTTCCAGCACACCCTTCGGGCTGGCAATGATGACGCCTCCCCCGCCGCCGCCGCTTTTTCCGCTCGGCGTATCCGAACCTGAGGAACTGTCGCGGGAGAATGCACCACCACCCGCTCCCAGTCCGTAGCGAATGTGAGCGACCGGGATCACGGTCTTATCGCCCACCGTAATAGGATCACCAAAGACACTTTTTACGTTCGCGCTGGCCTGGAAGCGGTCTCCCAGCGTGCGCAGAATTTCTACTGGACCATTCATACTCACCGCCTAACTTCCTCTACTGTTTTGGATGCCGCGTCTAGTGCCGGAAGTGTCGTACTCCAGTGAGCACCATCGCCAGTCCCAACTCGGTTGCAGTGTCAATCACTTCCTGATCGCGCACCGAGCCGCCGGGCTGAATAATGGCCGTCGCGCCTGCCTTGGCAATCTCCTCGACGCCGTCGGGGAATGGAAAGAACGCGTCAGAGGCGGCAACCGATCCCTTGATTCCGAGCACCGACTTCATGGCACCGATCTTTGCCGAGTCCACGCGGCTCATCTGCCCAGCGCCGACGCCGGTGGTCTGGCCGTTGCGCGCATAGAGAATCGCGTTCGACTTCACGTGCTTGCAGACCTTCCAGGCAAACAGCAGGTCGCGCATCTCCTGTTCGGTGGGCTTTCGTTCGCTAACCACTCTGAGATCCGCTTCGGTCAGTGGGCGCATGTCGTTGTCCTGTAGCAGGACACCGCCTGAGACGTTCTTGAGCACCCACTTTTGCTCAAGGGGGACGACCTCAACCAAACGAAGATTCTTCTTGGCGGCGAAGATCTCGCGCGCCGCAGGGTCGAACTTTTCCGCAGCAATTGCCTCCACAAACAGCTTCGCCATCTCAGCGGCTGTCTCGCGATCGACGGGCCGGTTTACGCCAATCACGCCGCCGAACGCAGACACCGGATCGCACTCCAGCGCGCGCTTGTACGCCTCCGCCAGTGTGGCGCCCACGGCGGTTCCACAGGGATTGGTGTGCTTGATGATGGCGCACACCGGCTCCTCGAATTCCTGCGCCAGGTCCCACGCTGCCTGCAAGTCAACGATGTTGTTGTAGCTGAGTTCCTTACCTTGCAACTGCTTGCCATTCGCGATCCCTTTGCCCGAACCGTCGGAATAGAGCGCTGCCTTCTGATGCGGGTTTTCGCCGTAGCGCAGATCGAAGGCCTTACGGAACGTGAGTCGCAGAGTTTCAGGAAAGCCGCTGCCTTTGTCGAGTTCAAACTTTTCGCCGTCCCTGTCGGGAGCGACAATGCCCTCCAGAGTCGAAGCGATCGCGGAATCGTAGGCCGCAGTCGTGGCGAATGCTTTTTGCGCTAGGCGCCACTTGGTCTTCAGCGACAGCAATCGCCGCCGTTGCCTTCCATTTCTTGCGCAATAGCTTCGTACTGATCCGGCGAGGTAACGATGGCGACATCCTGAAAATTCTTGGCTGCCGAACGCACCATTGACGGACCGCCGATGTCGATGTTCTCGATGATGTCCTCGAACTCGGCTCCGGGTTTCGCAGCGGTATCTTCGAAGGCGTAGAGATTCACCACCACCATGTCGATCGGCTGAATGCCGTGCTGCTCCACGGCAGCGACGTGTTTTTCATTCTTGCGCACGTGGAGAATGCCGCCATGCACCTTGGGATGGAGTGTTTTGACCCGACCATCAAGCATTTCTGGAAAGCCAGTGAGTTCGGAGATGTCCTTCACAGCGATACCGGAATCGCGCAGCAGCTTGGCCGTGCCTCCGGTCGAAACCAGTTCGACACCTAGCGCTGAGAGTTTGCGTGCAAAGTCGACCAACCCGGCCTTGTCTGTCACGCTTAAGATTGCCCGCCGAATTCTTGCCATGAATGCCTCTTGGTTTAGTCCGCCGAATTGCGCCGGGCGGAGCACGACAACAATAGGGAATTAATGCATTTACGCGATCATGGACACTAACTGCCGCCCGCTTAGGGGAAGCTTTTTAGCGCCGCCGGAAATCAGACTGTGGAGCCGGATCGCCCTGATTTTGCATGCAGATATTAGTGCCCCCCATCCAGAATAGCGCAACCCAGAGCGACTCGCGATTCATCGAACCTTCAAGATATGCCGAAGTCCATCTCGATTGTGATTGCCGATGACCATGCCGTGCTACGCGAATCGCTGGCAACATTGCTGCAATCGCAGGATGAGTTCGATGTAGTGGGCGTGGCCGCCAATGGGGAGCAGGCCCTCCAACTGGTGCAGGAGTACCATCCCAACGTGCTGGTGCTGGATCTCTTCATGCCTCAGAGCGATGGTTTTGAAGTGCTGCGCACCCTGGACCACGCGGGCACACGTGTGGCCTCCGTGGTGCTGACGGGATCAGACAGCAATGACGATTACGTGCGTGTCGTGCGGCTGGGAGCTCGCGGCTTGGTCCTGAAGGGCGACGATCCACAAAAGTTGTTTGCTGCAATTCGAATGGTAGCCGAAGGAGAACTTGCCTTCTCGAACGATGTTGCGGAGAGCGTGCTCAACGCCATGGCCTCAGATAAAGACGGAGCACCCAGCTCGATGGGCCGCCTGTCTGAACGCGAGCGCCAAATCTCCTACCTGGTGGCGCGCGGAATGAAAAATCGCGACATCGCCGAAGACTTAAAGATTAGCGAAAACACCGTAAAACGGCACTTGCAGAGTATTTTCTTGAAGACCGGTTCTCGCGACCGCCTAGAGCTGGCTATTCTGACCTTGGGCGAGATTGATCACCGGGCTGCATAAAAAAAAGAAATGCGGGGGCCTTGCGGTTCTAAAGCAAGCTGCTACTTACCCGCGCCCGACGCCATCTTCTTAACCATCGCGATCACCAGCTTGCGATCACTGTCGTTCAAGTTGGGTGAGTAGCGCCGGATCTGGGTCAGAAAACGGACCTCATCCTCGGCCAACTGAGGCGTGCTTTTGTTGCCGTTCTCGCCGGACCCACCGCTAAAGAATTGGGCCAGCGGGATTTCCATGGCCGTCGCAATTTTGGCCAGCGTCTCCAGCGAAGGAATGGTGTGGCCGTTCTCGACTCGCGACAGGTAGCAGCGCAACAAACCAGTTCGTTTCTCAATGTCGCCCTGAGACATGCTCTTCTGCAGCCGGAAATTGCGAATGGTTTCGCCAATGTTCATGAGGGATCCGTGTCCTGGAAGGAAGCGGCCATGGTATTGACTGCATAGTAACGAGTGGGCAGGCCAGTGGCAAGAGAAATCTTACGCGGTGACACGATTACAGAGCGAAACGTGTATCGAAGCGACTGTAACGCGTTTAGAAATCTGGAAATACGTCTCTTTTGGGGTCGAGACCAATCGACGGGACCAAAGCGCTTATAGACATCCAAAGGCGAGCTCCTCGCCGAAATCGGCTGAAACATACTTTCCAGGCAACAGCTATAACGAGCATTCCATATACAAAAGTCCCTCGACTGGATTCTCGGGAGAGATCTCCTTAAAACCCAGATTGCGGTACATCCTGAGCGCGGCTTGCATAGTCGGAGGGTGGGTGTCGAGCCGAAGCCATTGATAGCCGAGAGCCCGCGCGTCCTGCAGGACGCGTTCCGCCAGTTCTTCGCCTAATTTTCTGCCCCGGAAGATAGGCCTCACATAGAGCCGCTTCATTTCGCATGTGGCCGGTCGCGGGAAGGGACGAATGCCCACACAGCCGACCGGCTGGCCTGAGACCATCGCCAGCAGCAGCTTGCCGGCAGGAGGACCATATACTCCCGGCAGCGCCGACAATTCCGAATCAAACGAACGGAGGTGGACAGGCAACTCAGCCTGATACTGCCGAAATAGTTGGCGGACTTGCTCGATTTGCTCCGCACTGATCGCTTCGACAATCTGGCTCACAGCGCACCCGATAAATTTTTCAGCGCCACGATTCATCCCATCAGAATGCCGCCGTTGACCTTCAGCACCTCGCCGGTGATGTAGCCAGCCTCTTCGGAGGCCAGAAATTTCACGGCATGAGCTACATCGAGATCGGTGCCACCATGTCCCAGTGGAATGTTCTTCAGGATGTTCTCTTTCAATTCGGGGGGAAGTCCGGCGGTCATGGCGGTTTCGATGAATCCCGGCGCGACAGCGTTGACCGTGATGTTGCGCGAACCCACTTCGCGCGCAACCGCCATCGTCAATCCAATCAATCCCGCTTTCGAGGAAGAGTAGTTGGCCTGGCCTACCTGGCCAATTTGGCCGAAGATACTGGTGACGTTGATGATGCGGCCCCAGCGCTGCTTCAGCATGGAGCCAATTACCGCCTGGATCAGCAGAAACGGCGCAGTAAGGTTGGTATTGATGACATCATCCCAGTCGGCGCGCTTCATCCGCATAATGAGCTGATCGCGTGTGACCCCGGCGTTGTTCACCAGGATGTCGATCTTGCCGAAGCGCGCAATGGCAGCCTTCACTTCGGCCTTGATCTCCTCTTCCTTGACGACGTCCATCTTGAAGACCGCAGCCTCGCCGCCCTTGCCGCCAATCTCCCTGGCCAGTTGCTCCAGCTTTTCCTCGTTGCGCGCGCACAACGCGACCTTGGCGCCCGCTTCCGCAAGAACCAGCGCGCAGGCGCGTCCGATCCCTTGTGATGCTCCGGTGACCAGCGCGACCCGGCCTTCCACTCCTGCCATGAAGCCTCCCTGTTAAGGCAAAGCTGGATTATAAACAGCGCCGCCGAATGGAGCGGATTTCAATTGTGGGCACGAAGAAAGTTGGCAGAAGTTTGTTGCGGAATGCGTACGGAACAGCTGATATTTGAGTTGTCATCACGAACTGCCCTTAGGCGGTGACGGATCTGCTGTTTTTCCCAGTGTCGGGGGAGCCGCGAATAACAGCAGATTCCTCACGTCGCACCTAATGACAATTCCACATTACTGCAGCCTCTCCGGCGCCCAGAAGAGTACCTTCAGCTCGCGCGAAAAATAAACAAGCTCCGGCTGCGGTGGAAGCTGTATGCCTGCTGGCTGAGCCATAGTGTTCTGCTCCACTTCAAACGTGGCTGGTTGCAAGTCCCACGGCAGATGGTGAATCTCGCCCCGGTAGAGCCGTTTGCGACTGAAAGCGTAAAGGCAATAGCGTTCGGTCAGGAAGTGCTCAATCGATCCCGGTCGTGCGTGGAAGCCTGCTCCGACGCCGGGCCATAGGAGCAGCGAAGTTCCGCCGGCTTTGGTCCGTGCTGCCGTTTGGAAACGTATTCGAGCTTCGGTCCGCCTCGCCCTTTCACTTTGATGGACGCCTGCCAATAGGGCAGACGGTAGAAGACCCGCGCTCCCCACACTGCCGACAAGTTACTCGCATCGAGGCTAAAGAAATACACGCCCGGCTTGCCCTCGTAGGTAACGTACGTTCGCACGTTGATCTCGGAAAAATGCGAGAGCCACGGCAGCGAGGGAACTCCCGGCGGGCGCAGATGATTGATCCAGAAGGGCGTGACCGTCACCCACGCCTGCTGCTTGTAAGTGTCGAGCGTTAAGACCTCCGGAACCAGCGGCCGGAGTTCTTCCGGCGCAATGGGATAATGCAGGAAAAGCAAGTCATTCCAGCGCTGCGTCATGACCCATGGCGCCATGGGAGCAGGCCATGGACGATGCGCCGTAGCAAAAAGAATGGAATCAGCGCCTACCCACTGCGTCCGGGTGTCTTCGTGTCCAGACAGCCCGTGGGTGGTGGACGAAGGAGCATCTGTGGACACGTCCTTAGGGGCGATCATCGGTCGCCCCGGATTTTTCTGCGATTCCCACAGGTATCCCGGTTGCCCGCAAATTCCATACCGCATATGATTCACGGCAATGTCATCCAAGTCCATAACTAGCGGCAACAGTAACCAGCTTCCTCATCACCACGAGCCCAGCACCCAAGTCTATGCGGTTCATGGGGCCGACCCCGAAGTGCTGGCCTATGGCATGGCAAAGTATTCGCGCTCGGCACTTTCCATGCGAGAATCGCTGGCCGAACTGAATGAGCAAAAAGCCGAAAAGTTCCTTAACACTTTCTATTTTCAGTATGGACATCGCAGCATCGCGGACTTGGCGCACGTGGCTTTTGCGGTCGAGCGACTGTCGATTCTCGCTGCAACCATCGCCGTAGACGAACCACGCTGGGACGGACAGGAGCGTTCCACCCGCTATCAAGACTTCCAGAAAAGTGGATACTTCGTTCCCGATTTTGCTGACGATGCCGGCGCACGCGCCCTCTACCGCGAGACCGTGGACCTGCTTTTCGCCGAATACCGTCACTTTTCCGACGAGATGTTCCGTTATCTGCGGGACCGCACTCCCAAGCCGCTTGAGATGAAGCCGGATGCCTACGAGCGCACTCTGCGCGCCCGCGCTTTCGACATTTCGCGATACCTGCTGCCGCTGGCCACCAATACTTCGCTCGGCCAGATCGTTAGCGCCCGCACCCTGGAGACGCAAGTGTCGCGGTTGTTGTCGGACACCCACGCCGAAGTTCGGCGGCTGGGTGAACTGCTGAAGCAGGCTGCACGCGATGCTTCTTACAACCTAAGCCATGCCAGCGCGCACGAACTCGTGCGGGAGATTCAGCGCGAGTGTCCCGCCGTCGCCGAGCGGGCCAGTGAATTTCTTCTGCGCGATGTCCGAGTAGCGCCGACGTTAATGAAGTACGCCGAAACCAGCCCGTACGAGATCGAGACCCGTCGCGATTTGACCGCCGTGGCGGCGGAGGTACTCGCATCGCGGGACATCCAGCCGGCGCCCGTGGTTGATCTGCTCGACAAGGACCCTCTGGAGGTGGAGCTTGCAACGACCTTGCTTTACCAATACTCGCATCATTCGTATCGGCAGATTCGCGAGGTTGTGGAAGCTCTTCCGGAATCGCAGCGCCGCGAGGTGATCGATTTGGGTCTGCGCCATCGCGGGCGCCACGATGAAGTTTCGCGCGCCTACTGTGCCGGTCAGCAATTCCGCTTCGACATCCTGATGGACATCGGCGGCTTCCGCGACATGCATCGTCATCGTCGCTGCGTGCAGATCGTGCAAGGCTACACGACCGCGCACGGCTACGACTTGCCGCCAGAGATCGATTCGGCTGGGCTAAGCGTGCGATACGATTCCACGATGAAGCGGGCGCGCGATGTGGCCGCCGAGTTGGCCACGCGTGATGGAGAGGAAGCTGTAGAGCAGTCGCAATATGTGATTCCGCTTGCTTTTCGCAAGCGCACCCTGTTCAAGATGGACCTTTCGGAAGCGATCTACATCAGCGAGCTGCGCACCGGCGCCGCAGGTCACTTCTCCTATCGGAACGTAGCGTATGCCATGTATGAGGCGGTAGCGCAGAGCTATCCCGCGCTGGCGAAATACTTCCGCATCACGGATGTGCGCGAGCCTGTGGACTTGCTGAAACGTTGATGCTCGGATCCTGCAACGAATTCCTTCAGGCCGTCTCGGCGGGCGTGTACTCGAACTCGTAGGGATGTTTCCGTCATCACCGAGATCTGTGATATACGAAAGGTCTAGTACTTTCGTGCGGATGTATTCGCTATTTGTTCGCTTTTTTGGTTTGCCCCGATGTATAATTCACCGTCAGGACCCATGCGCCTTTCATCGCGAAACTCCTGTTACTTCATGGCGCCTGCCTCACTGACCCATCGCAATTTATTTCAAGCGGCCCTTCCGGATTTGTGCGCCGAGACGGAGCCAAGGAGCGGCATTCATGGCAGACGAAAAAACTGAAAAAGGCAAGGCCATCGACCTGGCCCTATCTCAAATCGAAAAGCAATTCGGCAAAGGTTCCATCATGAAGTTGGGGAGCAAGGGTGCGGTCGTGCCCATCTCCGTGATTTCTACGGGGGCCATTTCGTTTGACGCGGCCCTGGGCATCGGCGGCTTTCCGCGCGGGCGGGTGGTCGAGATCTTCGGGCCCGAATCGTCGGGCAAAACCACCATCGCGCTGCAGGTGATTGGCGAAGCTCAGAAGCAAGGTGGCATGGCTGCCTTCGTGGATGCCGAGCACGCACTCGACCCCATTTACGCGGCCAAGCTGGGTGTCGACGTTGACAACCTGCTGGTCTCGCAACCCGATTACGGCGAGCAGGCGTTGGAGATCGCCGAAGCCTTGGTACGCTCGGGCGCCATCGACGTGCTGGTGGTGGACTCGGTGGCCGCCTTGGTCCCCAAGGCCGAACTCGACGGGGAAATGGGCGACAGTCACGTTGGCTTGCAGGCCCGTCTGATGTCGCAAGCGCTGCGCAAACTTACCGCCATCGTTGCCAAGTCGCATACCTGCCTGGTGTTCATCAACCAGATCCGCGAAAAGATTGGCGTCATGTTCGGCAACCCGGAAACCACGACCGGTGGCCGGGCACTGAAGTTTTATTCATCGGTGCGTATCGATATTCGCCGCATTGGCGCCATCAAGGACGGCGACCAAGTGGTCGGCTCGCGCACCCGGGTGAAGATCGTGAAGAACAAGACCGCCGCGCCGTTCCGCGAAGCCGAGTTCGACATGATGTACGGCGAAGGCATTTCGCGCGAAGGCGACTTGCTCGACCTGGCGGTCAATGGAAACCTGGTTGAGAAGTCGGGTTCGTGGTTCAGCTACAAGGGCGAACGCATCGGCCAGGGCCGCGAGAACGCCAAGCAGTTCCTGAAGGAAAACAAGGACATCACCGCCAAGATCGAGACCGACGTGCGCAAGTCGCTCGGGCTGATTTCGGTGGAGGACAAAGCGCAAGCGGCCGCGGCCAACGCAGAAGCCTCGCCCAACGCCACGCCCAAGGGGCCAGCCGGGCGGAAGTAAGGCGTCGGCAGTGGAAAGGGGCCCTCTTCCCGAGGGTCCTGCCCTTCTCTTTCCCTCATTGCCTCTGGACGCAACCCAGAATAAAATCATTCGGCATAAGCTCCCGCCCTCCGAGGTCTCTTGAAGGATATCGTTGCCATCTATCCCGGATCGTTCGACCCAGTTACGAACGGGCACTTGGACCTGATCCATCGTGGCAGCAAGCTCTTCGACCGCCTCATAGTGGCAATCGCCCGCAACCTCGACAAGGGCGAAGCCTTGTTTGACATGGACGAGCGCAAAGAAATGCTGGAGGCGATGACCTCCGAGCTCGATAATGTCACCGTCGATATTTTTGAGGGGCTGCTGGTCGCATACTGTATTCAGAAGAATGCCAATGCAGTGCTGCGTGGCATTCGCGCCGTGAGCGACTATGAGTTCGAATTGCAGATGGCGCTGATGAACCGCAAAATGGAACCGCGCGTGGAAACCGTATTCATGATGCCCGCCGAGAAATATTCTTATCTCAGCTCGCGCATCGTGCGCGAGATCGCCAAGTTCGGCGGCCCGCTGACTGGACTCGTACCTGAGTTGGTCGAGGAACGGGTCCGCCACAAAATTGCCGAGAAACATTCATTCGCCACAGGAACTCATATCCTATGAAGGGCCAAACTATGACCGCTGCCGGAACCCAGCTCTCGTCGTTTCTGACTAATCGGATTCAACGCATCGAAGTTTCTGCCACCATGGCCGTGGTTGCTGAGGCCGAAAAGTTGCGCGCCAGAGGCGTTGACCTGGTAGACTTCGGTGCCGGAGAACCTCACTTCGCCACGCCCGCGCACATCAAGCAAGCGGCAATCGACGCCATCAATAACAACTTCACCAAGTACACCGCCGTTGGCGGCACGGCGGAGCTGCGCGATGCCATTGTGCAGCGCCACGCGGCCGATTTCGGTTCCGACTACAAGCGCGAAGATTGCATAGCCTCGGTCGGCGGCAAGCACGCGCTGTTCAATGCCATCCAGGTGCTGGTGGACCACGGTGACGAAGTTGTTCTGCCGGTGCCGTACTGGGTTTCGTTCAAAGATATCGTCCGTTATGCGGGCGGTGAACCGGTGTACATTGCCACGGATGAAAAGCACGACTTCGATCTCACTGCCGACATGGTCGAGCGCGCGATCACGCCGCGAACCAAGGTCATCGTTCTGAACTCTCCAGGGAATCCATCAGGCGCGGTGATGAAGCCCGAGCACATGGCAGCGGTGCTGAAGCTGGCACATGACCGCGGCATCTATGTTGTGTCCGACGAGTGTTACGTGTACTTGAACTTCGCCGGGCAATTGTTCTCGGCGGGTTGCGTTCACGAAGTGAAGGAGCGGCTCATCATTATCGGTTCTTTGTCGAAGACCTACGCCATGACCGGCTGGAGATTGGGCTACGCACTGGGGCCTGCGCCGATCATCAGCGCGATGCAGAAGCTGCAAAGCCAGAGCACTTCAAATCCGACGTCGATCGTGCAGAAGGCTGCAGTTGCGGCTTTGACAGGCTCGCAGGATTGTGTACGCGAGATGCTCGCTGGATACATCTCGCTTCGCGACAAGGTGGTCGCTGGCCTGCGCGCGATTCCGGGCCTCACCTGCGCTTCGCCGAATGGCGCTTTCTACGCCTATCCCAACGTCAGCCACTACTTCGAGCGCGGAGGATTGAACTCGGCATCCGATGTTGCGCGTAAGCTTTTGCACGAAGCGCATGTAGTGGTGGTTCCGGGCGAGGGCTTCGGCACCCAGGACCACGTCCGGATTTCGTATGCGGTCTCAGACGAAAACCTGCAACGCGGACTGGAGCGCATGCGCCAGTTTTTTGCCAACGTGTAGGCTACGGCGCTAAATAGGCGCCGCGCTGCCAAAACCCAATGTCTGAACTTTATCCACTGTTGTTGATGCCCATCTTTGACGAGCGGCCCTGGGGCGTTCGCGATCTTCGCCCGATTTACACCAGAGTTGTGAAGGAACCGATCGGTGAGAGCTGGTTGACTTGGGAAGACAATCGCGTGGCCAATGGGCCTCTAGCGGGACGCACGCTCGGCGAACTCTCCAAGCAATACGGCCGCAAACTGGTCGGACAGGCCGCGCGTTTCGAAGATCGCTTTCCGCTGCTGGTGAAGTTTCTCTTTCCCGGCGACAAGCTGTCAGTGCAGGTCCATCCGGATGACGAGCAGGCGAACAAGATCGGTGAGCCATGCGGAAAGACCGAATGCTGGTACGCGTTGCGGGCGCAGCCCGGCGCTCAGGTCGCACTGGGGTTAAAGCCGGGTGTGACGCTGGAGCAATTCAAACAGGCAATTCAAGATACGCGCGCCGAAGAGTTGCTGAACTGGGTGGATGTTCACCAGGGAGACATGCTTTACGTTGCTGCTGGAACCGTACATACCATTGGCGGCGGCATGGTCCTAGTCGAGACCCAGCAAACATCCGACACTACCTATCGCCTGTACGACTACGGCCGCGGCCGTGAACTTCATATCACGGAAGGATTGGCGGCGACCAAACTTCAAACGACGGCAGGCAAGGTGATACCTCGCCCAAGTGACAGCCCCGACGTTTTGGTGCGTTCGCCATTCTTTGTGGTCGAGAAGATCAAGCTGCGCGAAGTGATGGAAACGGAAACTGCACCGGCATCCCCTCACATCCTGGTCGCGGTGGACGGAGCAGGAATCGTAGAATCGCAAGGGATGGAGCCCATCAGCTTCGCGACCGGGGAAGCGGTGGTCGTTCCCACCAGCGTACGCGAGTACACCGTGCGCCCGCAGTGGGAGCTTGAGATCATGCGGATGTCTCTGCCTACGGAAGCAGTCGGCGAGCCAGAGACCGTGCTTGGGCAACCGCTTAGCGCGCCATAATACACTTGCAAGAGCGCTCGCCGCGATGGGCGCGAGGAATCGAACTCAGTGGCCACTTCAAGCCAGTTTTCATTTTATGCTGTCATTCTCGCCGGTGGACGCGGCACTCGCTTCTGGCCCTTGAGCCGCAAGCGGATGGCCAAGCAACTGCTTCCACTGAACAGCAAGAAAAGCATGATCCAGGAGACCGTGGAACGGCTGTCTCCGCTGGCGAGGCCGAAACAATTCTGGATCATCACTAACGAAGACTTGCGCCCCGCCATCGTGCGCCAACTCAAGGGCCTTCCCAAAAAACACATCATTGCGGAACCTGCCGGACGGAACACCGCTCCGGCAATTGGCTTGGCGGCGTTTCTGTTGGAGAAGAGCGACCCCACGGCAGTGATCGGAATGTTTCCTTCCGATCACGTAATCGTCGACGAGAAGCGCTTCCGCGAAGACGTTGCCCAGGCCGCCCGGATCGCTGCCGCCGGCGAAAACATTGTCGTGATCGGCATTTCTCCCACCCGCGCAGAAACCGGGTACGGTTATATCGAAGTTGGCGATCAGTCGGCAGAAGGGCGTACTCCAGGTGCGGCGCTTCACCGAGAAGCCTGCGCCCGAAGTTGCGGAGCAGTTCGTCAAAGCTGGAAATTTCTTTTGGAACAGCGGGATGTTTATTTGGAGTGCGCGCACCCTCGCTAATGCGCTGCGTGAACATCTGCCGAACACCGCGCCACTGCTGGAGAAAATTGCGGCTAGCTACGGAACTCGCCGCTTCGGGAAGACCTTCGCCAAACTTTATCCCAAGTGTGAAAATATCAGCATCGACTATGCCGTGCTGGAGCCACGCTCTAAGAAAGGCGAAGGCGCTTCCGGCATCTACTGCATTCCGGCGAGCTTCGGATGGAACGACCTGGGCTCCTGGACAGCACTCTATGAACATCGCAGTGCGAGCATGGACGGTGAGAGCAACGTCATGAACGCCGAGCAGAGCTTTACTTTAAATGCAAAAGGAAACTTCGTTCACTCCATGGGGAAGTTCGTCGCAGTCGTAGGCGTGGAAAACCTGGTGGTCGTCGAGACTGACGACGCGCTGCTGATCACGACGCTCGAGCATGCGCAGGATGTCGGCAAAGTGGTGAAGCACCTTGACGAGAAAAAGCTCAAGCGGCTGGTGTGAGAAAGGCAGCAATTAGCAATTAGCAGTTAGCAATTAGGCAAAACCAGATACTTCGTACATGAGGAGGTCCGTGTTGACGCAGAGGTTCGCGGTACGAAGAACCGAGTCCCGCTTGCGGGACGCGACATGATAGCCCAGCGCTTCAGCGCTGGGTAGGCTGCAATATTGTGGTTGAGCCCCTTCAGGGGCGGCACACGAGCTACGTTGATGATTGCCATTTCACAATCTCTAGAACGGCGCCTTGCAAGGCTGGCGAAACGAAACGGCCGCCACATAGACGAGCTTGCTCGTGAGGCTATCCTGCAGTACGTAGAGGATTCGGAGGACGCCGATGAGGCGGAGCGTGTTTTGCGGCGGGTTCGAACTGGGCTAGAGCGGACCTTCACACTGGACGAAGTAGCAAAAAGGCTTCGCCTGAAAAAATTGATGCGGAAAGATCGGAAAGCAGATCCTTCGTCGGCCTGAAGGCCTCCTCAGGATGACAACACAAAAAAGTGAGACCGGGCGGCACGACTGAAGGTCTTGCCCTGATACAAAGCTTGGAAGCAAACTCTAATGCCAACTGCAATCAAGTTCGGAACCGATGGATGGCGCGGCATCATTGCCGACGATTTCACGTTCGACAATGTTCGTCGGGTCGGCAACGCGATCGCAACGTACGTCCACAAGAGCGAGGACGCCAGCAAGGGCCTGGTCGTCGGCTATGACACGCGCTTTGCATCTCAGCGCGCGGCTGAGATCATCTCCGAAGTCCTGGCGGCGGCAGGTGTCGCGGTGCGCCTCTCAGACGATTACACGCCCACTCCGGCGCTGTCGTACGCGGTCAAGAATCTGGGCGCTGGCGGGCGGCGTCATGATCACCTCCAGCCACAATCCCTTCAACTGGAATGGCGTGAAGTACAAGGCAGGCTACGGCGGATCGGGCACGCCTGCCATCATGAAGGCGATCGAGAGTCGAACTGGATTCGCCCTGCCTCGCAGCGCGGCGGCGGCAGCGTGACTCTCGCGGACTTCAAGACTCCTTACATTGCCGCCATCAAGAACTTTGTCGATTTGAAGTTGATCCAGAAGGCCGGTTTCAAGTTTGCGATTGATGTGATGTATGGTGCCGGACGCGGAGTGCTGAAGAGCATCTTTGCCGAGAGCGGGATCGACCACGTCGAGATTCGCGGGGAACTCAATCCGTTGTTTCCTGGAATCAATCCCGAGCCCATACCTCCGCACATTGCGATGCTGCAAGAAACGGTTGTGCGTGACCATTTCCAAGCGGGCCTCGCCACCGATGGCGACGCCGATCGGCTTGGTGCGGTCGCGGAAGATGGCAGCTTCGTGGATGCGCACAAATGCTTCAGCGTGATTCTGGAGTGGCTGCTGAAACGCAAGCAATGGCCGGGCGAAGTTGTGCGCGCCTTCAACACCACCCGCATGATCGACCGCATTGCCGCGAGGTATGACCGCAAGCTGCACGAATGCGGCATCGGGTTCAAGTACATTTGCGATCTCATGCTGGAGCGCGACATCCTCATTGGCGGGGAAGAGTCGGGCGGAATAGGCATTCGCCGGCATATGCCGGAACGTGATGGCATTCTAAATTCTTTACTGCTGGCCAACATTATGGCGGAAGAGGGCAAGCCGCTTGGCCAACTGGTGCACGACTTGCAACGGGAATACGGCGAGCATCACTATGGGCGGCTCGACCTGCACCTGACCGACGAGGTAAAGGATGAAGCCATGCGCCGGGTCAGCGCCAAGCCGGCAAAGCTTGGAAGTTTCAAAGTGCAGAAAGTGGAAACGCTCGACGGAGTGAAGTTTTTCCTCAACGCTCCGACATACGGCAACGGCGCGGAAGCCTGGGTGCTGGTACGCGCCTCAGGAACCGAGCCGCTGCTCCGCATCTATTCTGAAGCTGCATCGCCGGAATTGGTATCGCAGATCCTGCAAGAAACAGAAGCTTTCGTTGGGGCCGGCATGCAAGCTGGTACGCCAGTGCTGTCAGAAACGGGGACGAAGTAGCTTAAACCGAAGTGAACCCCAGCCCGACGTACGTTACCGCAGCATTTCTGGCATACTTGAACCAAGCATCAACAGGGTCCGATTGCAGGGGCAATCGGTCCTCCCAACTCCGATTGGATGGCAACCACCTCAAATCCGCAGCCGGTCGACTCGCCGGAGGTACGCCGCTATAACCGTATTCATCGCTGGCTGAGCATGGCCGACTCGGTCATCGGTTTTGCTTTGCTGGTGGTACTTCTTGTCACAGGATGGACCGGCAAACTCCGCGATTGGTCTTACCTGGGTGCGCATCAGTATTACTTCCTGGCTGTCTTTCTGTACGTGCTGATGTTTTCGGTGATCGCCAAAGTTCTCAGTTCGCCTTTCGATTTCATCGGCTTCCGGCTTGAACACCAATACCATCTTTCCAATCAAAAGCCGCGCAGCTGGCTTTGGGATGAAGGCAAAGGATGGCTGGTCGGACTGGTCCTGGGCACCGTAATGGTGGAAATCGTTTACGCGATTATCCGGATCGCGCCGCAGCGCTGGTGGATCATCGCCTGGGCCGTTTTCGTTGGGCTGTTCCTGTTGATGGCGCAGCTTGCGCCGGTTGTGCTGCTGCCGATCTTCTATAAGTTCCAACCGCTGCAGAACGATGGCCTGCGGGAGCGGCTGACCAAACTCGGCGAGCGCGCCGGCACGCGCGTGCGTGGCGTGTATGAATGGAAGCTGTCGGAGAAGTCGAAGAAAGCCAACGCTGCACTCACCGGCATGGGATCGACGCGCCGCATCATTCTGTCCGACACGCTGCTCCAGCATTACAGCGACGACGAGATCGAAGCGGTCCTTGCCCACGAACTCGGGCACCACGTGCGCCGCCATATTCTGAAGAGCATTTTGGTGCAGGTGGGAATCACTTTTCTTGGATTTTGGCTGGTCAATCAAGTGCTTCGCTTTGTCATTGCGAAAGATTGGTTCCCGGCGCTCGGCGCCCGACTCTACGATTTCGCCAACCTGCCTCTCATCGTGCTGGTTGCGACGGTCCTGGGATTTCTGCTGATGCCGGCATTGAACGCTCTCTCTCGCCGTCATGAACGGGAAGCCGACCGTTACGCATGGGAGAGTATTCCCGCCATCGCGCCTTTCATCACCTCAATGCAGAAGCTGGCCGATCAAAATTTGGCGGAGCGCGAGCCCTCGAAGGTCATCGAGATGCTTTTCCACTCGCATCCGTCCATTGGAAAGAGAATTGCCGCGGCCGAAGCATGGGCGGGCAAGCAGTCGCAAACGGAAGTCGCCCGCTGACGCGACTCTCGGCATTACCTTCAGAGGTTTGCGGAACAACCTAGTGCGCGACGGTGTCTAGGGAACCTGTGACACGCATCCCCAATGCAATCCTTCGAATGCTATTTCTGATGGTGGCGATCTTGGCTTTCGGAACGCTCTTGGGCCTCAGCTACCGCGTCTACCTCAAGCACACTGCAGAAGCTCTTCTGACAGGCGTGAAAGCATTAAGGATCGGACAATCCGATTTTGGGGACGCGATGCGCATCGCGCAGAAGTATCGGCGATTTCGTGTTCAGGGCAACGCTTCGATACCCGCTTCGCCCGATCCTGCTGAAAATGTCTTCCTTGCCAATACGTGCACTTCGGAACGTTGCTTCTTCGAATTCATATTCCGACAATCGGCCGTTGCCACTCTGCACCTTGCACATAAAGCGAGTTTCACGTAGTGTTCGCTGTCTTGAACGGAAAGGTGGAATTGTCCAGACCTCGGCTGATCGGAGGCCCGGATCGGGTGTCATGCCGGGATTGTGGAGGAGATCAACCCTGGATTGATCAGCAGCCAGCATTGGATCTCGCACTCCGAATCGATAAGCCGTAACATCGCGTGCACGCTGACGCCCTTTGCGCCAACATCTTTCGCAATCGTGCTTCGCGTGAATCATGAACTGCCTGGTTGCGCTCTCAGGTGTGACAAGCCTGTCACTACTTCCTCTCGTCTGGGGCAATCGGAAAGTAGCGATGGACTGAAGGATGGCTAATCGACGCCTACGCTCATCCAGATGTCCTTTCCGCTTCGCGCATAATCGCCTCCACCCGATGCAAATCCTCTTCCGTGTCCACGCCCACGGTGTCAAACGGCGTCTCAGCCACGTAGATCGCGACGCCGTGATCGAGAAACCGCAGCTGTTCCAGGCGTTCACTCCGCTCCAGGTCCGACTCTGGCCATCCGCAAAAAGCATCGAGGGCCGCCTTGCGATAAGCGTAAAAGCCGAGGTGCTTGTAGTAGAGCACCTGTCCCGCTGTGGTCGCGATCGAAAGGAATAGTTGCTCGCGAAAAGTACAGTGCGTTCCCATCCAACGCGGTGACGACCTTAACGGCATTGGGATTAGTAACGTCCTCGGGTGAGCATGGAGTTTTGAGTGTGCCTACCTCCACGCCTGTCTTCTCCATTAGTCCGAGCAGGACGTCCAGGTGCTCAGGCCGGGCCAGCGGCTCATCACCTTGCACATTCACGTAAACGTCAGCCTCAATTACCTGCGCGACTTCGTGGACGCGCTCGGTGCCGCTGCGATGTGCCGGCGACGTCAGCCGACACGCCCAACCATTTTGGCGGCAGACGACTGCGATCTCTTCCGAGTCCGTAGCTACGATCACATCCCGTAATTGGGGACAAGCGTGGACCGCTTCATAAACATGAGCGAGCATCGGGCGGCCGTTGATCTCGCGGAGAACTTTACGCGACAGTCGAGTGGACACCAGCCGCGCAGGAATAATTGCGATTGCCTTCACCCGGTTAGTTTCAAGGGAGTAGGGACAGGATGCAAGCGGCAGTTACAAAAACTGCGAATTGACCGCAACCATTGGCGAAAAATAGAATCAATGACTGAGACAGAGATTGTCGGGGACCGACTTGCCTCTTTACGAATACCAGTGCAAAAAGTGCCATAGCCTGACGGAGCGGATCCAGAAGTTTTCCGATTCGCCGCTGACTGTCTGTCCACATTGCGGCGGCGAACTGGAGCAAGTGCTCTCGGCTCCCGCCATCCAGTTCAAAGGTTCCGGCTGGTACGTCAGCGACTACGCTAAGAAATCATCCGGCGCCTCCTCTCCAAAGGGCAACGGTTCGGGCCCGTCGCCGGGCCCGGAAAGCAAAGCGGGAGCCGCCGAAAGCAAGACCATGCCCGGCAAAGGCACGACCACCAAAGACAGCTCCAGCACAGACAGCTCCAGCTCAAAGACCGCCGCCGATAAGAAATAGGCTGGTTGCTGCGTCCTTCCTTTCCCGTCCGACATCACACACCTATGTGATCTGTGTCTCAATTTCGGATGTTAATCGTAGTTTTGCCGGCACGCCCGCGCTAAAATGTGACAGCGGACGAACACTCGTTCGCAGTATCGCTCTCTAAATTTCATACGCTTACTTAACAGGAGGTAGAGGTCATGCCGAAGAACGTATTGACCCTGACGGACCAACGCACCGATAAAACTTATGAAGCACCCATCGAGCACGGAACCGTCCGCGCTATGGACTTGCGGAAGATTAAGACTGATCCCGAGGACTTCGGTCTCATGACCTATGATCCCGCATTCATGAACACCGCTTCATGCAAGAGCAGTATCACCTTCATTGACGGCGACCGCGGTATCTTGCGTTACCGCGGATACGACATCGAGACCCTCGCCGAGCATTGCACCTATCTGCAAGTGGCTTATCTGCTGCTTTACGGCGAGTTGCCGACCCCCCAGCAGGACAAGGACTGGATCTGGGAAATCACCCATCACACCATGCTGCATGAGACTACCAAGCACTTCATCGATGGCTTCCGCTATGACGCGCATCCGATGGGCATCCTGGTGAGTACGCTGGCAGGGTTATCGACGGTATATCCGGAGGCCAAGAACATCCATGACCCCGAGAACCGGCAGAAACAGATCGTGCGACTGATCGCGAAGATGGCAACACTGGCGGCATATTCCTACCGTCACCGGCAAGGCCAGCCGTACGTTTATCCCGATAACGATCTCAGCTACACCGAAAATTTCATGAACATGCTGTGGAAGATGACGGAGCCGAAGTATATGGCCAGCCCGGTCATCGCGCGCGCGTTGGATGTGCTGTTCATCCTGCATGCCGACCACGAGCAGAACTGCAGTTCGACGGCGATGCGCATCGTTGGCAGTTCGCAGGCTGACCCCTACCTCTCGATGGCCGGAGCGGCATCGGCACTGTCTGGCCCTCTCCATGGCGGCGCCAATGAAGAAGTGCTGCGCATGTTGGACGAGATTGGTTCGGTAAAAAACATTCCTGCCTACATCAAGCGCGTAAAAGAAGGCGAGCTTAAGTTGATGGGCTTCGGGCATCGGGTTTACAAAAACTACGATCCCCGCGCACGCATCATCAAGGCCGTCGCCGACGAAGTATTCCAGGTCACGGGACGCAACACCAGGCTCGACATTGCGCTTGAGTTGGAACGCATCGCGCTGGCAGACGATTACTTCGTCACCCGCAAGCTCTATCCTAACGTCGACTTCTACTCGGGAATCATTTACCAGGCCATGGGCTTCAGCCCGGAAATGTTTACCGTGTTGTTCGCGATTCCGCGGGCCGCCGGCTGGCTGGCGCAGTGGAACGAAATGATTCAGGACCCGGAGCAGAAGATCGCACGTCCGCGACAAATCTACACTGGGGTGGAACATCGCAAGATTCAAACCACCCGGGATGAGAAGACAGCCGTGAAGATGGGCTAGTCGCTCGGAACGAAAGACGCAGTTCCGAGGCGATGGGGGCGAGCAATCCGCCCCCATGTTTCGTGGCCGGTAAAAAATCATTTCGCGATCCCACCGTGGTTCGTGCCCTCGCTGAAAACCCAATCCTCCAGATCGCCGAGCGCCTGCGAGGAATTGTCATCCTGGCGGCGACCTGTGTTGGTTCGCCGCACTCGCATGCAACATTCGGTGATATTTGTTTTCAGGGTGACACTTGAAAGGATGCCGCCTCCTCGCGTACCTTGATTTATCGCTTTTTCCGGAGGCCGCATGTTTAAAGGATTTCGCGATTTTGTCTTGCGCGGTAACGTGGTCGATTTGGCCGTCGGCGTGGTAATCGGCGTCGCATTCGGCACAGTCGTTACAGCTTTTGTAAAAGATCTGCTGACCCCTGTGATCGCCGCTATCGTCCAGAAGCCGGATTTCTCAGGCTTCTTCTTTGAAGTGAACGGTACGAAGTTTCTCTACGGTGACTTTCTGAACGCGATCATCTCGTTCCTGCTGATTGCGCTGGCCGTTTACTACTTCGTAGTCTTGCCGGTGAATGCGCTGATGAAGCGCTTCGAGAAGCGAGCCCTGCCCGATAAGAAAAAATGTCCCGAGTGCGAAAGCGACGTGCCCATTACCGCTCGCCGCTGCGCCTTCTGCACCTCGCAGATTGCTTAGCGCCGGGCCACGCGGTGAGAGTCAATATGAATACGAACGCACAAAATGGCCTCATTCACCTGGCGAGTCGACACAGCGTTGAAGAAACCATGCAGCGCCTGGAAGCGCTGCTCGGCGAGCGTGGCGTCACGATCTTCGCGCGCGTCGATCACAGTGGCGAGGCTGCGAAGGTCGGGCTCAATATGCGACCGACGAAGCTGCTGATCTTCGGTAGTCCGAAAGGCGGAACTCCTCTAATGCAGGCTGCCCCAACGGTCGCGATTGACCTGCCACTGAAAGCACTGTTCTGGGAAGACGCGGAGGGGAAGGTTTGGTTCACCTACAACGATCCTGCGTACTTGCAGCAACGCCACGATTTCCCCACCGAACTGCTCCCGAATATCGCGGGCGTTAGCGCCCTCTTCACCAAAGCGGTGGAGTAACCCATTCGCACCGGCCGAAGTAACTCAGGCAGCAAGACGCTCAGGAGGTTGCGCGTCCAATGACGAGGTTTCGGGCACGAGGAAACTGAAAACGATATCGCTCCCGCCATCGCAAGAGCAGCGAAGAGGATGAACCTCAACCGAATCCCGTTTACGTCGCCCTTAGCAGCATGAGGGTTACATCGTCGTGCTGCGGGGCTTTGGCAACAAAGCGGTCAAGGTCGCCCATGATGTAATTCAACAGTGCTGCGGGCGGATACACGAGCCCGCCTTGCAGCACCGCAAACAGTCGGGCCTCACCGTACTCCTCTTGCTGCTGATTCTCGGCTTCTACCACGCCGTCGGTGAAGATGACGAGCCAGTCGCCGGGCTGCAGCGTCACCGAGCCTGATTCATAGGGAGCATTCTCCAGAATGCCGAGGGGTACGCCGCCAATCTGCAAGCGCTCAATGGCGCCTGACACTCGTCGCAAGATTGGGTTGTTGTGACCAGCATTGACGTAAGTCAATGTTCGAGACGGAGGATCGTACTCGGCGATAAACGCGGTGGTGAAGCGACGGCCGTTCTGGCTGTTGCTGCAGGCATAAGCATTCATGCGGCCCACCAATTCAACCAACGAGCCCGGCGTTGTGCACAAAGTTTTCAGGCTGGCTTGAAATGTGGCCATCAGCAGAGCGGCCGGAATGCTCTTCCCAGCTACGTCGGCCACCGCAATCAGGTATGTGCCGCCCGACGAACCCGAGCAGGGACGCGCGAAGACATCGTAGTAGTCACCGGCCACGGTATTTGCTGGGCGGGTAGAAAATGCGATCTCGAGGCCAGGCACAGCAGGAGGAGTCGCCGGAAGCAACCACGTCTGGATTTCTTTCGCGATCTGGAGGTCGCGCTTCATGACTACCCGGTCGGCGACTTCCAGGAGCAGGACGGCGAACATCAGCAGCCCGCCCCAAAAATGGGTGTCCCATCCCGCGACGCTACTGGGAAAGAGAATCATCACCAAAGCAACCAGCAGCAGCACGCGGCGAGCCGGTGTTAACTTCTCGAGCATCGCCCAGAAAAACTGCTTGGCAACGTCGAAGACATATTTGCCCTTGGGTATGCCGGCAGTGCGAGTGGAATCGATGTCCTGGGAGTAAAGCCGATAACTGGAACGAGCGTCCGCTCGAAACTGCTTCCAGAGATCGTTGAGCCTCATGCCGTCAGTGACGCGCTGCCAGAATGTCTCCAGGCGCGTCATGATGGGTTCGACACGCGCGGTGTACTTATCCCGCGGCGGAGGCAAGGGGCCGGCACGTTGAGTGTTCCAGTTCATTCCGTAGAAACAGGATTACAGAAGTTGGCATTCGGGACGAAAAAACTCTATGGACTCAATCAGTGACCGAGTCAGTGCCGGGTCTCTGGTTTCACTTGCTCGTCGAGAAAGGCCACCGACTGAACACCGGAAACCTCGAAGCGCTTGCGGCAGCGAATGTTCTTGCAGGCGACAAGGTCGTCGCGCCGAACCATGTAGGAGCGGGCCTTGGCAAATTTCGCGCGATCACGCTCGTCCGCGCGCGAAGGCAATTGCCGCTTCTTGGTACGAACAAACCATCCCAATTCGTATTCGGCGGACTGATGGCAATGGGGACAGTTCAAAGTCGCCGTCCTGGTCTCTTGCCTCTCGTCATACAGGTCGCGCTCGTCCATCAGCTTCCTCCATAGGCCATCAAAGAGGTGGCTCAGTCCCGCCATAGTATTAGAACATAGTTGCGAGCTTCGAGGACGTAACCTGAAGTAGCTCTGCGGAGCTTGTTGTACGAAGGTGCATCCAGCATGTACCTGACGCAAGCCTTGAGAATTTCACTATCTAGAGCAGTTTGGGAATAGCTGTGTCCGGGTAGTGCGGGCCTTCAGGCCCGCGTTGATGCTGCCATACCTCGCCGAGTCGGCTTTCAGCCGACGACAGGGTCCGTGTCGCAGGCTGAAGCCGGCTCAGTCAGGATGGCATCGGGTTCACGCGGCGCTAAAAGCGCCGCACTACCCGGACGCACCAAAAGCAAAACAGCGCGAAGCTATCGCCGCCCATAATTTTGCCCTAATACCAAGACCCAGCGGAGAGTGTCCGCTGGGTCAGCCTGCCTCGCTCGAAAACCCTGCTGCAGGTATGTGGGTAAGGAGGAGAATGAGACCTGCATCGCTTCGCCGCCGGAACACTTTCTTGTCCCGGACGACTGGGTTTTCACTCTGTTGCTAAAGACATAGTGCCATTTCCGCTTCGCCTTAACATCCCTCTGAGGCTGTATGTGTCCTGCCGCTTTCGTCGTAAGGGAACTGGCCAAGCATTTCGTCCCAATCGCTGATTCGACCGCCCGAACAGTGCTATGATGCGCGCAAAGGAGGGCTCCTGTATGGCTCGCTTCACGCTGGGCTTCATTCTGTTAGCCGCTGCACTCGGCTACGCCATTCAGCCCGCGGCCACGCTGAACAAGTCAATTCCACCTTCGAATCTGGCGGCCTTCAGCACACCACCCGGCGAGCAACCACCGTCGATGACGACTGACTCGCGGAATGAGGACGCATTCGGCACGGATAACGATGGGATCTGCTACAAGATTCGCGCCTACATTTTTAAGCGCGACGATGATCACGCGCCCCAGTACGTTAGGAGCACAACCTGCGGACCGCGGCAGCCACGCGCAAAGAATGCTGCCTGGCCGAAAGCGCGACTTGTCCCCGCGGATTGATATCGGACGATATTGCTGCCGCGAAATTCGCAGCTGTAGCGGACGAGAAGACGAAGAGTAAGAGACGAGCTTCGCGCCCGCCATCCCAAAGGATCGCGGGCGCGAAGCGCAAGAAAGGGTTGACGAATTAAGCCGCTTTGGCTTCAAGGTTGACGCTGCGAGCGATCTCGGTCAGGGTCTCGTCCGCCTCTCTCTCTTCATCCAGGGTTTCTTGCAGGAGTTTAGCGATTTCCTGCTGCCCCAGTAATTCAGCGTAGGTGCGCACCGTGCCATATCCGGCCATCTCGTAGTGCTCGACGCGCTGCGCCGCGCTGATGATACCGGCATCCACCGTGCTGGGGTCACCGCCCTGCGACACAATCTCGTCGCCTTCTTTAATCACGCCCTTCATGCCCTTGCAGGTTTCTCCCGTCGGGTCTTCGCCCAATGTTTCGAAAACTCGATCTAAACGCGAAATCTGCTGTTTCGTAACCTCGAGATGCTCCTCGAGGGCACTCTTAAGTTCAGGGTATTTCGCTGCCTCGATCATCTTAGGCAGAGCGTCGGTAATCTGTTTCTCCGCGTCGTAGAGATCGCGGAGTTCCTTGAGGAACAGTTGTTGTAGGTTTTCGAGCTTCATCGAAAATAGCGCCATTGCGGCCTCCAAATTTGGTTTGGTGGTGGGATGGCGCGCGAGGCAAGCGTGTTGTCTCTAAATTCAGCGGCTCATGGCTGCCCACAGGGCGCATTCAGAATGATGCGGTCTCGCAACTCAAGACTTGCCGCCCTAGAGCGTGAAGTTGACATTGATCTGAGTGTCAGCCTCGACTGGTTCCCCATTTACGTAGTAGGGCTTGTAGCGCCACTGTTTTACAGCATCCATTGCCGCCTGGGTCAGCAGGGGATGGCCGCTCAACACGCGCAAGTTTTGCACGGTTCCGTCCTTCCCAATCACTGCCTGCAAGACCACCGTCCCCTGAATGCGCGCCTCTCGGGCGAGCTGCGGATATTTTGGCTTGACTTGATGGACCAGCAGACCTTGTGCGACTCCCGAGGAAACCCTGACCTTCTGTGCGGCTACCTTGGGCACCGCTACCGGAATGTCCCTAGCGATACTTGCCACATTGTTCGGGATTCCATTTGGCACGCCACCGGGGACCGCCCCCGGTATTCCTGCCGAGCTGTTCGGCGGCGTCGCTTCCTTGTTAACCATGGCGACATTTCGTGGGATCTCCGCAGGAGGCCGTAACACACCATCGTGAAGTTCATTGACCGGCTTTGCCGGCAAGGCTTTCGCAAGCGGCTTGGGAGCGACGCTCCGATCCTCTGCCTTGGACTGTTCTTTGGACTGTTCTTTGGTCTGGCTCTTATGGCTGGAACTTTGCGTCCCCGAGTCGGCGGACAGTGCGGTTTGCTGGTAACCGTTGTGCTCCGGAATGCTTCGGGTCTCGGGAGTCCTCTCGTTGGCCTGAACCGGGCCATTGCCGCTACGGTTACTGCGCGACCTCCACAGAATGGCGCCCAGCGCTACCAATATCAGCAGTACAGCCAACATCAGCACCGTAGAAATACCCAGCATCCGCTTTTTTCCACCCCCAGGCTCTTCAGCTCTGGTCTTGAGATCCGAAGCGCTCGCCGGTGTGGTGCTCGTTTCGCGGGAAACTTCGGGGGGGAAGGGAGGCTCAACGGGATGCTCGGCGATCGCCGGTGCGGCCCTGACTTCTGCGAAAGCCTCCTCGCTGAAGAGAGGCTCGACGGGACGGTCGACCCCGTCGTTGACGACGCCCATCATGCTGGCCAGCAGCGCCTGCTCCTGCGCCAGTATTCGTTGAATCTCTTCTTCGGTGCGCGGTGGAATAACATAATTTGGGGTGAGCGTATCCGTGTCGAGCGCCGACAAAGATGGCTCATAGAGGGAGTGTGGAAATCGGAGGGCCTCGTGTCCTTCTGAGGACTTGGCTACCTCCAATCCAAACCGTACGGGCGCTGCCGACACGACAGGTTCTTCAACCTGGTTTGTCTCCATCGGGGATGTTTCTGGTTGGGTCTTCTCGGCAGGTCTCTCCGGTTCCGGCAGAATCTCCCGAGTTGGCGATCCCGCGGCTATCCACATGCTGGGCTCTAGATTGGCAACAAAGTCATCGAGGCGGGCAAATCCATCCCGAAGAATCTGTAGAGATTCAGCATCTTCGGGCTCTTTCAAGCCACACGCCCACTCGACCCATTGATCTGCTTGAGGGCCGGGCAAAGTTTGTGGTGCTCTCTCCAAACTTGCCTGGGAACGCAATTCGTCGACCGCCTGGTCGCGGAGTTGATTCAGTTCACTTAGCCGGTGTGCCCGACGATGCACAATACTGCCGCGCTCCAACTCACTGGCGAGTGTCAGCAGACGGGAGCGCTGCTGCTCCGCCGCCCTCGCGTCTAGAATCGTTTCGATCTTCTCCAGGAGTGCGTCAAGTTCGTCCCGGTTCTGCCATGAAGCCTCGGGTAGTTCCGACAAGACCAACTCGCGCACGTTCCGGGCAGATTGTGCGGCCATCTTAAGCTGTTCGATGACTACCGCGACATCGATTGCTTGGGCAGCCTGGAGTTTTGCCAGGTTTTCATAGAGTACCCTCAGAGGTTCGTCGAGCGACACAAGCGGGGTCGCAAGGGCATCTGACAGTACTGGGACTTTATATTGCACCGCCGCAGTCTCAGTGGACGCAGTCACGTCCTGGGCTCGGCTAAATGGCGGATTCTCCGTCAATGTTGGAGCCCCGACTCCTTTGTGCTTCGGATCAAAACCGACCCTGATGGCAAGGTTGGACCCTGACGATAGGACAGTTTTCTCCCGTCGGGATTGTTCTGCTTGGGTCCTAGGGGTCGATCTTTCCAGTTCCGGCAGAGTCTCCAGTGTTGGCGATCCTCCAGCTATCCACATGTTGCACTCTAGATTGGCAACAAAATCATCGAGGTGGGCAAATCCATCCCGAAGAATCTGTAGAGATTCCGCGTCCTGAGGCTCTCTCAAGCTACACGCCCACTCGACCCATTGATCTGCTTGCGGACCGGGCAGAATTTGTGGTGCGCTCTCCAAACTTGCCTGGGAACGCAATTCGTCGACCGCCTGATCACGGAGTTGATTCAGTTCACTTAGCCGGTGTGCCCGACGATGCACAATGCTGCCGCGCTCCAGTTCACTGGCGAGTGTCAGCAGACGGGAGCGCAGTTGCTCCAAAGTCCTTGCCTCTAAAATCTCTTGGATCTTATTGATGAGTGCGTCAAGTTGCTCCCGATTCTGCCAGGAGGCGTCGGGCAGTTCTGACCATACCAACTCTCGCACCAGGCGGGCCGATTCCACGGACATCTTAAGCTGTTCGATGACTTCTGCCGTGTCGACTGATCTGGCAGCCTTGAGTTTCCCCATGCTCTCATAGAGGAGCGCCAAAGAACCATCGAGAGACGCAAGCGCAGCGGCGCACAATGAACTCACGTGAGGCTCCTAAGCCAGAATTTTGATTTTGGCACCTATGTTGCCACACTATACTCTCCGTCGGGAAGCTTATTTTGCTGGTGCGGGCCCGTTCAGTTAAGACTGTAAGCGATAGTCCCGCATTGTGGGATATGAGCCCAGCACTTTAGCGCTGCGTAGAATGGAAAAACGTGTGGGTGCCATAGTCAAACTGCAGCACGAGCGACAATTTATTCCCCGCCACTCACTTTCGGCGCGTAAGGATTGTCGTCCACCACCTGCCAGACGGTGTCGAGCACGGTTCCATCCACCCACTTCACGACCGCCACGGGACGATCAAGCAGCCGAGGCTTGGCTGGCTTGCCGCCGCAGATCTTTTCCACCTCGGCCTTGCATCTCTTCGATGGGGCGAATCGGCAGGCCTTTGCCTTTCACCGCGTCCAGCAAATCCTGGCGTCGCGGATTGATGGCAATGCCGCGCTCGGTGGCGACCACGTCGATCAGCTCACCCGGTCCAGTCATCGTGGTCACTTCGTCCACGATCACCGGAATGCGATCGCGGAACGACGGCACCGCGAGAATCGTGCATCCGGCGAACAGGCAATTCTGCCAGCCGCCGATACCGTGCAGCAGCCGTCCGTCGGAGTGCGTAACCACATTCGCATTGAAGTTGACATCAACCTCGGTTGCGCCCAGCACCGCAGCGTCAACCATCGAGGCGAAGTTGCCCTTGCCGTGGAAGTTGTACGACGTGAACGGACTGGTCGCCACGTGACGCGGATTGCTGGCGATCGAGCGCACTGCATCCAGATCGAACGTCTGTCCGTCGAGGATGTATCCGATGAGACCTTCGTTCAGCAGATCGACCAGGTACTTGGTTGAGCCGCCGCGCACGAAGCTGGCCTTGACGTTGGCTTGCTTTCATCATGCGAGCGAGATAGTCCACGAAAGCCAGCGCGATGCCGCCCGCGCCCGCCTGGAAGGAGAAGCCGTCGCGCATGATTCCGCTGTCGCGCAGAAAGCGCGCCACCAGCTCGGAAATTCGCAGGCGGTCGGGACTGCGCGTGATCTGCGTAGTGCCGCTGACGATCATGCGAGGGATCGCCGATGGAATCGACCTCGACCACGTAGTCAACGTTGTTGCCCTGGATCTGCCACGGAATGCAGGGGAACGGAACGAGATTGTCGGTCACCACGATGACGCGATCGGCGTAGACGGAATCGGCGAGCGCGAATCCCAGCGAGCCGCAGGCCGACTTGCCGTGCGAGCCGTCGGCATTGCCGAAGAAGTCGGCGGTGGGCGCAGCGATCACCGCGATGTCGATGTGGACCTCGCCATCCTGCACCGCCTGCCAACGTCCGCCGTGCGAGCGCAACACGCCCAGGCCGCGCATGTGTCCGTGCGAGCAGTAATCGCCGAGCGGGCCGTTCATGCTGCCTTCGATGTGATGCACCGCGCCCGACTTCATCAGCTCGATCACCGGCTCGTGGCACGGAAACGACGCGCTGGGAAACCAGACGAGGTCCTTGGCGCCCATGCGCGCGGCGGTCTGCAGCGCGGTGAGCGCGACGCGGTCTCCATTGCGCAGATGATGATGACTGCTGATGGTCATGCCATCGCGCAATCCGCAAAGACGCAGCGCAGTTTCCAGATCGGGGACGCGCTTGTCACCGTTGGCAGGATAGTCGCTGTTGCTGCGAATCGGCGGACCGGCTTTGTTCCACGGTGGAACGTATGCTGTTAACCCCTTGGTATGGCGTCGATTCTCGGCCGTTGACCTGGGTTGGCACGCGACGGCCGACCGCGTTTGTGACCAAGCCGGTTGCTACGCCCACGCTCATGATGACTCTCCTGCCGACGGCTGATCGGCGATGATGCCCATCTGCCTGGCGCGCGCGACCAGCTTCATCGCGCGCTGCACCACCGGCGCGTCAATCATCTTGGAGCCGAGGCTGACTACGCCAAGTCCGCGCGCCTGCGCGTCCTCGTAGGCGGCGACGATATTCAGCGCCTTCTCCAGTTCCTCCGGCGTGGGAGCAAATGCGCGATGGATGATCTCAATCTGTACTGGGATGAATACAGCCCATGCCTTCGAATCCCATGGCGCGCGAAGCTTCGCCCCAGTGCAGCAGTCCCTCAGCGTCAGACACATCGCTGTACACCGAATCGATGGCCTGCACGCGTGCAGCGTGGGCAGCGTTCACCACGCGCTGGCGGGCATAGAGCGATTCACTTCCGCCTGCCGTCTTCGCCACGCCAAGATCGGCAGTGTAATCCTCCAAGCCGATGGTGATGGCGGCAATGCGATCCGACGCTGTCGCGATGGCGAATGCATTCTCGATACCGAGTGCTGATTCGAGAATCGGCATCAGCCAAATCGGTCGGACGATGCCGGATTGTTTTGCGATGGAAGTAATCGCGGCATCGACCTCTTTTACTTGCGCAGCGGTTTCAACTTTCGGAATCAGAATGAGGTCGGGCGACTGCGGAACGATTTCCTCCAAGTCGGTCAATCCCAAAGGCAGTTGATTGATTCGCACCATGCGCTCCGCCGCACCGAAATCCACGGCGCGCAGCGCATTGCGAACCAGCAAGCGCGCTGCATCCTTCTCGGCGTAGTGCACCGAATCTTCAAGGTCGAGAATGATCGCGTCGGGCCCGTGCAGTCCGGCATTGACGAAGTACTTCGGCTCGTTGCCGGGGAGGTAGAGTCGCGAACGCCGCAGGCGATCTCGCTGCGACGGCGACGCAAGTATCACCGCATCTGGCAGCGCCGGCTTGTCCGGCGCGAATCCGGCACGGCGAACTGCCGCTTCAAGGCGGGCTGCAATCACGAATGGCAGCGCACCTTCATCCACGATCTTGATGAATGCATGCTCGACGCCAAGCGTGCGCAGAACGTCGCGCGCTTGCTGTCGAATTACTTCACCGTAATACAGTTCGACGCGCGAGCGGAGCGCGATCTCAATCCCGCAGCTAGTGCGCTCTTCGAAGGTGACGTGCAAATCGGAGCGAACGTCGTTGCCCGCGCGTCCCGCCTCGCCGCGTCGGATTCGACTGGTGTCTACGGCCGAAACAGTCAAAAAAAATTACCCCCGGGGCTAAAGCCCTAATTACTTATGCAGCTCTGACGCTGGCCTAAAGGCCAGCTCTATCCGTACTCAGCTCTACCCGTACTCAGCTCTACCCGTACTCAGCTCGATCCGACTTAGCTCGATCCGACCAAAGTTCTCCAAAGATTTCAGGAAGCTGATAAGCCGCTTCCACACGAACGCCCAGCTTCGCAAGGATGGCGTCCGTCATCTCCGTCGTCGACGTCGCACCCTGGCTAGCGACTTCGCTCCGCCGGAGATGCGCATCATGTCATAGGTGCGGACCCTGCCTTCGGCCACCACCGCCGCGATGGCGGCGCGAATGGTGCGCGCCTTGTCGTTCTCGCCGAGATGATCGAGCATCATTGCCGCAGAGAGAATCATGGCAATCGGGTTGACGATCGCCGGATTCAGCTCGGCATACTTGGGAGCCGAGCCATGCGTTGGTTCAAACACTGCGACCTCTTGACCGATGTTGCCGGAGGCCGCGAAACCAAGCCCGCCAACCAGTCCCGCAAACGCGTCGCTGATGACGTCGCCGAACAAATTACTGGCCACGATCACGCCATATTCCTCGGGATTCTTGGTCAGCCACATGGTCTGCGCGTCGATGTTGGTAGACCAAAGCGCAATATCGCCGTATTGCTTCTGCACTTCCTTGGCGACTTCTTCCATCATGCCGGAAGTTTCGCGAAGCACGTTGGGCTTCTCGCAAATGGTCACCGCTTTGTAGCCGTGTTTGTGGGCGTGCTGAAACGCAGCTTCACAGATGCGGCGCGCTGCCGGACGCGTAATGATGCGCACCGAGATCGCAAGATCTTCGCCGGCGACCTTGTCGAAGGGCTTGAACTTGGGATGGGTGCGGAGGGCCTCACGCACCGGTTGCGGAGGATTCGTCCACTCGACACCCGCGTACAAGCCTTCGGTGTTCTGCCGGAAGACGACCACATCAACCTTCGGCTCTTCGAAGCCTCCAGCCGGTTTCTTGCGAATGAAGTTGAGTGGATTGCCGGGAAACGACAGGCACGGCCGCATGCAAACGTCGAGATTGAAGATCTGCCGCATGGAGACGATGGGGCTAAAGTACTGATACCCTTTGCCTCGCAGGGCGGGACTCAGTTCAGCCTCTGCTTCTTTCTTCGGCTTCGACGTGATGGCGCCGAACAGGCCAACCTTGTGCTGGCGCAGCAGCTCGATGGTGCGCTCCGGAAGAGCGTTGCCTTCCTTGATCCAGCACTCCCAACCGATGTCGGCGTGCACGTACTCCGCTTCAAAGCCGACCGCCTTGAGTGCCCGAATCGCTTCGGGCAGGACCTGATTGCCAATGCCATCGCCCGGCATGGTTACGATTTTATGTTTTGCCATGAATGCGAACTCCTTAGTTGCTCTCATCCAATTCCGCTGTCATCCCCGAGCGCAGCTTTGAAGGGGCACGGCTTCAGCCGCGCCATACTCTGCTGTCAATTTATTGTGGCTTTAGCGCTGAGGGACTTCGCTGTTGAGCTAAAATGCGACTTCCCTCCGGGGCTAAAGCCCAACTCTCCACACTCATAAACGGCACGGCTGAAGCCGTGCCCCTTCAAGCCGGCCCAAGTGAAGCGTTGAGCCAAAGTCTTCTCTCCACCAAAGCGGGGGTTGCGACCCACAATACCTCACAGTGTGGGACTACCTTCTACGCCGGTACAACTCCGATACTCAGCCCAAGCTTCCGGCTCACCAGATTCTCCACGCCACCAGCAATCACCAGCGACTGCGGCACGCTACCCAGGGCCGGGAAGGCGAACTGCTCGCCTGCGTAGCGTATGGTGCTCGCGGCAAAATCAACCTCGATTTCGTCGCCGGGGATGATTGTTTTCTCCTTGCGTGCAACTGCATCAACGAACCTCGCACGAAGACTGTTCACCAGCTCAGGCGTCTCGATGCACAGGAAGCCGTTATTAAACGCGTTGCGCAAATACGTCTGCGAGAAGCTGCCGGCAATCACCAGCGGAATACCTTTGTATTTCAGGGCTGTGACCGCCTGCTCGCGACTGGAACCCGTTCCGAAGTTGAAGCCTCCGACAATCACATCGCCTTCTCGCACGTGTCCGGCAAATTGCGGATCGTAATTTTCCATCACCACCCGCGCCATCATCTCCGGAGTCATGTCTTCGCGATAGGTGTAGTCCTTGCCATAGATGCCGTCCGTGTTCAGGTTGTCTTGCGGCAGAAAAATCAACCTTCCTCGCACACGCGGCGGAAACCCGGCCAGAATTTCGACCTTTTCGGCGGGAGCAGAACTCGTGGCCAGTTCTTCAAAGCGCTTCGTCAGTTCGCGATCTTCAGCGTTCACAGGTACGCAGATATAACCAGCGACCGCAGACGCTGCCACCACTTCCGGGCTGCCCAGATAGCATTGCGCATCGCGTGAACCCATTCGCCCTTTGAAATTGCGATTGGTGGCGGAGATGCCAACCTCGCCCGCTTCGAGCAACCCAGTGCCCAGACCGATGCAAGGTCCACATCCTGATGGCAGGGGACGCGCTCCTGCATCGAGCAACGTTTGCCACACGCCGCGCGTCTCAGCTTCTTCTTGCACCGCATGACTGGCGGCCGCAAGGTAAAACTGCACGCCAGCAGCGACTTTTTTGCCTAGCAGCACCTTCGCCGCCGCCTCTAGATCTTCCATTCGAGAGTTCACGCACGACACCAGGTACGCCTTCTGTATAGCGACTTTCTTTCTAGCGATCGCGGCCACCGACTGCATCACCTGCACCGTGTCAGGGCCGGAAACATGAGGAGTGACTTCGGCGAGATCAAGGGTAATTCGCCCGGCGTACATGGCGTCTTTGTCGGGAGTTGGAGGATTAGTACGCCACTCCTCGAATTTCTCTTGGGGAATGCGCGTGACACCCTGCGCACGCAGTTCTCGATTACGCGCTTCGAGATAACGCAACGTGATCTCATCTACCGGGAACCAGCCGACTAGCGTTCCCCACTCGGTAGACATATTGGCGATACTCAACCGCGCATCCATGCTGAGCGATGCCACACCAGGGCCAGTGAACTCGACGGCGGCGTTCAACACTTCCTCCTGATTGTAGAGTCCGCACAAGGTTACGATCACATCTTTGCCAGTGGCACCCGGAGCGAGCTGGCCTTCAAGCACGACCTGCACAGTGCGTGGAATCTGCCACCAGAACTCACCGGTCGCCCAGATTGCGGCGGCATCGGTGCGAACCACCGGCGTGCCGATCGCACCCAGCGCGCCATACATGTTGGAGTGCGAATCGGAGGCGACAACAAATGTGCCGGGCAGCACATAGCCCTTCTCCACCATAAGCTGATGGCCGATGCCCGTGCCCGGCGGATAGAAGTCGAGGTCCTGCTCGCGCGCAAACGCTTCCATGCTGCGATATTTCGCCAGGTTCGATTCTTCCTGGTTTTGAATATCGTGATCAGCGGTGATCACCGGTTGCGCCGAATCGTGCACGTTCTTGGCGCCGATGGCCTTGAATTTCTTCATCACCGCGGAGGTGTTGTCGTGCGTCATCACGTGATAAGGCCGGACGGACAGGAAGTCGCCCGCGCGCAGCGGTCGGTTCGGGCCCTCGGCCATGTGGGCTTGCGCGATCTTCTCGACGATGGTCTGTTCCATCTCAGTGACCTCCCATGGCGAGAGCCCGGTCGACCTTGAACAGCTTCATCAACTCCGTTACGCTCGACTGCCTCTCCAAGCTCCAGACAGCGTCGATGGCGCGGCGGCGAGCTTTGCGCGACATCACCGGTTCCGCCAGCGCCTCGAATTTCTCTTCCACTTCTTTGTCGGTCAGGGGGTTGCGCGGATCGCCCTTGGGATAGTCGAGTTGGGTAGTGAATTCACGGCCATCGATGGTATGGATTCTGACAATTACGCGCTGCAGCTCCGGGAAGACCTTCTCGATTTCAGGATCGGCGGTGACGGCGATTTTGTTGAGCTGTGCCCGGATCACAGGGTCCATGATCTTCGCGGGGCTGAATTGCAACGGGGTGACCTGACGCTCGGCAATCGCAGCGGCGACGACATACGGCAGCGAATGATCGGCGGTCTCCTTGGTATGCGGATCGTATTTACTGGGATCGCTGAGAATATCGGCCCCGCGCGCCGTGGTACGAATGTGCACTTTCGCAATGTTGTTGGGCTGCAGGTCGTGGTTCTTAACCAGTGCCAGCACGGCGGAAATTGGCGTATGCGTTAGTGCTTCAGTGGGAAATGCCTTCATCCCACATTGTGTGATACGCCACGACTCACCCAACCCGTCGGTCAGCACATGCAGCTTCCACTCCGGCCCTAGACAATGGACCAGTCCCTCTTTGCCATCGATTACGTGTTCCGGACCGGTGTAACCCTTTTCCGCCAGCAAGGCCGCCAGCACCCCGCTCTGCGTGGCCATGGGATCGACGGTGTTCTTCATCATGGTGAGCTTGCCGGCGGTGACTGCGCCCAGCGTGGCACGCGCGCTGGCGCTGATGCCGATGGCGTGCTGAATCTGCTCCGCGCTGAGATGCAGCATACGTCCAGCCACGATCGGCGACACAAACGCGGTCAACGTGGCATGATGCCAACCGCGTTCGCGAATACCGGGGAAGGCCGCTTCGCACAGCCGCATCTCGAATTCATGGCCGAGCACCAATCCGACGATCAGTTCTCGCCCATCGCTGTCGGCGCGCTCGCAGCAGGCCATGGCAGCGGGGAAAATATCGGACGGATGCGAGGGGTCCTGTTTCCAGTAAATGTCGTTATAGTCCATGCAGCGAATCATCAGCGCATTGGCCAGCGAAGCTGAGACGACGTCCATCTGCCGGCCGCTGCCGATAACCGTTGCTCCGCCAGCCCCGGCAATTTCGTTCAGCACCTCCAGCGCGACGATCACATCGTGCTGCTGGTAGCCGCCAAGCGCACAACCAATACTGTCGAGGAGAAAGCGTTTCGCCTGATATATCGCATCCTGGGAAAGTTGCTCGAACTTCACACCGGCGGCCCATTGCGCCATGGTGGCGGTGATCGCCGGCTTGGCCGCTGTCTTGTTCGGCGCCGACGCAGTTGTGGACATGCGCATTCTCTCCTTCGAAGGTCTTGGGAAAAAACTGTTCCGCCCCTACGGGGCTCGACTCCATTTCTCGCTTTACCCCAGCACTCCGCCTTCGGCTGCGTGCTGGGCTAAGCTCTTCCGTCCCTTCGGGACTTTATTCCTCAATCCCCAATGACTTTCCTTCAACGTATGCTTGCTGGTTTCATACATGCACAGAAACAGAGGTCAGATATGACCGATAAGCGATTTTTTCCAGCCCCCTTCTATTTCGCCAGGTTCTTGAAGGGCAGAAAGGCCATGAAATCGGCGTGGTGCACAATGTAGGCCTCGGTGGTGCGCTTCACCAGGTCTCCTTCGGCGGCATGTGTCGCAATAATGTGACACACCGCGTCGGGTACGCCGCACTCCATCGCCAGCGCCACGCCAGTAAACGGATGCCGCAGCATCTCGCCACGCTTGCTCTGCCGGGTCTTGCCGTCGACCTGCTCATACTCCAGCAACTTGCCGACATCGGCTAGAATCGCGCCCGCGATCACGGTGTCCATGTCGATGGGCAGCGCGTGTCCCATAAACTCTTTCATGCTCTCGGCGGCTTTGCGCGCAATGTGTACGACGCAGCGCTTGTGCTCCATGAACGTCGTGGGGCAGTTTGGCACCAGCAGCGTGAACGGAATGCGATTGAGATCGTCAGGCGCGAGCGGGCTGAGTTCGAGCGCGCGCTGCCAGGTCTTTGTGACCTGCTCGCGCAGTTCAGGGGATTGAATCCACTCGATCTCCGGCCACAATTTGAGAACTGCTTCGCGCATCGGTGCTCCTCGGCAAAATCCCCAGCCAAGCAAAACCGGCTTGGACGGGACGCGCTTGCGCCCTCGGATTAACAGGACCAAATCCCGCCCGAAGGCCAAACAACTATTCGTATCATTACTCCGCAACGGAGAGCTATGACGCGCGTCACAGGGAACTGGGCCAGTTTCAGCCACGCCGGTGCTATTCTGGTTTCGTCGAAAAGGGCCGATTATGTCCGCCGCACCGAGTCCATTTATCGTAGCCGCCTACATCCCCTGTCAGATGTGTAATTACCCGTGTGTCATCGTCGAACGGTTCGATCACAATCCCAGCGATGACGAAATGGACCGCCACGCTTTCCGGTCGACCTGCGACAACTGTGGCCAGATGCAGGTTCGGGTTGGCCGCGACGCCTTCAGGCGAACCGTGGTGGAGTGGACCCTCGAACTGCATCCGCCACAGCCGGGCGAAAAGGCAAGTTAATCGGGTTTGGGCGAGGCAGGGCCGAAGTGGGTCACTGTCTTCTGCAGCGAGGTCTCGTCTTCCACGTTGACGCACGTGCGCGAACGGTCAATCTGACGAATAAGCCCGCAGAGCACCTTGCCCGGGCCAACCTCCACAAAGTTCTGCACGCCAAGCGCAGCCAGCGCTCGCATGGATTTGTCCCACTGCACCGCGCCCGTTACCTGGCGTATGAGCGCATCGCGCGCCTGCTCTGCGGTCGTCACCAGGATTGCGTCCGCATTACACATCAGAGGAACCTCGGGGGCGTGAAACGTCAGCGCGTGCAGGTCCTGAGCAAGCCTGTCTTGCGAGGGTTGCATGAGCGCACAGTGAAAGGGTGCGCTGACGGGAAGTATGATGGCGCGCTTGGCTCCGCGATGCTTTGCCAGTGCAGCGGCGCGTTCGACGGCAGGCTTGCTACCGGAAATGACGGTCTGCTCGGGCGAGTTCAGGTTCGCCGCCTGGCAGATTTCTCCCTGCGCCGCCTCTTCGCACACCTGATGCACCTTCTCGCTGGCCAAGGCGAGGATGGCCGCCATTGCGCCGACCCCTACGGGTACGGCCTCCTGCATGTACTTACCGCGGTTGCGAACGGTGCGAACCGCATCCGTGAATGACAGGGTACCAGCGGCCACGTGCGCTGAATATTCTCCCAGGCTGTGTCCTGCGACGTAGGAAGGAGTGATCCCCTTTGACTGAAGTACGCGCCAGGCCGCAACCGATACCGTCAGGATCGCCGGTTGTGTTATCTCCGTCAGCTTAAGCTGGTCTTCAGGACCTTCGAAGCACAGCTGTGAAAGTTTGTAGCCGAGAGCATCGTCGGCTTCGTCGAAGGTTTCCTTTGCTACGGGGTATAGGGCGGCAAGCTCTTTGCCCATTCCAACCACTTGCGAACCCTGCCCGGGGAAGAGAAACGCGATGGGAGAAGAGGGCAAACTCATCGTGCCTCGCTGAATCGTGCAATCGATTTGGAGTCGGAGAACCCTCCGCGGGCAAGCACAGCATTACACCAGACTGCTGCCGACAGGGCCGGCTGCGGCTGCGTCGGTAGTGTGATTGTTCAGATTTTTGCTGGCGGCGGCAATGCGCTCTTGAATGACGTCATTAAGTTGGCTGTTGGCAAACTCCATCGCTACCCGCACGGCATTCTTGATGGCGTTCGAGTTCGACGATCCATGGCTGACAATACACACGCCCTTCAGACCCAGCAAGGGAGCGCCGCCGTATTCGGAGTAGTCGAGCCGTTTCTTGAAATCGGCAAACGCCCGGCGCGACAAGAGGTATCCTACCTGGCTGCTGATGGTAGCCTGCAGCGATTGCTTCAGCAGGAAGCGCACCGTCTCGACCATGCCCTCCGAGATCTTTAGCGCCACATTGCCGACAAAGCCGTCGCAGACCAACACGTCGGCCTTCCCGTTATAGAGGTCGCGGCCTTCGACATTGCCCACGAAATTCATGGGCAATTCTTTAATCAGCTTGTAGGCTTCGCGGGTAAGCTCATTGCCCTTGCTCTCTTCCTCGCCAATGGAGAGCAAACCTACGCGAGGATGCTCGCCGCTGGGAAACCTTCCGCCAAAAATGCTGCGGAAGTAAATGTCGCCCATGATGGCGAACTGTTGCAGATTTTGCGGCTTGGAATCGACATTAGCCCCGACGTCGATGAGGATGGTGGCGGTGCCTTGCGCGGTGGGAAAAACCGCGGCCAGTGCGGGACGATCCACGCCGGGGATCGCGCCCAGAACCATCTTGGCAGTCGCCATGGCCGCACCGGTGTTCCCAGCCGTGACAAATCCAGCGGCCTTGCCGTCACGGACGAGGCGAAGGCCGACACGCAACGACGAGTCACGCTTAGTGCGCACCGCCTGCGCCGCCTTCTCATGCATGCCGACAACTTCGCGGGCATTGATGACGCGAATGGAGAGTCTGCGCCAGAAAGGATGCAGGTCGAGCTCAGAGCGGACCACGTCCTCTTTTCCCACCAGCAGGACTTCCACGTCATAGTAACGTGCGGCGAGAATGGCGCCTTCCACTTCGGGTTTGGGCGCGCGGTCCGAGCCCATGGCATCGAGAGCGATGGTGGTTGGCATGTTGGCTGTCAGTTTGTACCGTCAAACCGAGGAAGCAGTCCAGCCTTAAATTACGAGCGCGCTGCTGTGGTCGACCGCCCAGGTTTCGCCGGAAAAGAATAGGACGGCAACCGCGCTAGCTGGTGCCCTCTTCCATTGCGATTACTTCGCGACCCTTATAGTAACCGCATTTTGGGCAGGCACGATGCGGCAATTTTCGCTCGTGACAGTTGGGACACTCGGACAAAGACTGCGCTGTCAGATGATCATGCGAGCGGCGTTTGGACGTGCGCGCCTGGGAGTGACGTCGTTTCGGATTAGGCATTCAGAACCTCTTTACCAGGACCGCGCGGCCTTGCCACGCGATCCGAACTTTAGCTTGGCAGCTTCTTTTTAATTTCGTTCAGCGCTTCCCACCGGGGATCGCTAAGATGTTGCTCACAATGGCATTGCTTGACGTTCAGATTGGTGCCGCAATGCGGGCACAAACCCTTGCAATCCTCGCGGCACAGGGCCCGCACCGGCGTGGCCAGCAATACCTGCTCGCGCAGGGCATCTTCCAGCAAAAGACCTTCGCCTTGATAATACCCGATCTCGGTCTCCGCCTCGGTAATCGCCACCTCATCGGCGCGGCGATCCACCCCTAGCGGCCGGTAAATCAAGTCAAAAGCGCGGTTGACGTCCTCGCCCACAGGTTCCAGGCAGCGCGCGCAACTGAACTCCAAGTGCGCCTCCACCTTGCCCACCAATCGGATGTCCTCCACGTTCTGATGGTGCCCGCGATGCTCCACAATCAACTCGGCTCGGCCGTTGCTGTGCAACGGGCCAATCTGCCGGAAGTCGGGACCAAACTCGATGTCGCCGGGCTGATAGTTCTCATCGAACTCCAGATTGCGGAGTTCCAGTTCCCGAACCCGAATCAGCATAGCAGCACCCGCCTAAGAAAACGCCCAGAATAGCCCTTCGCTCCGGTCGGAACCGGGTCTGGCAGGCCAAGCTCCTGACGGGAAACGCTGGCAGGTACAGACGGGCGGGATCGTTCTTAAGGCAAACATCAAGAATAAATTCATGGGAGAGCAGTGTCAAGGCGGCGACTGATAAAGTAAAACGGCATAGGATCAGTTTTCGAGCGTCCCAAGCGGCAATTCAGTGCTCATTTTGACAGCGAGAAGAGATCAACCATGTTACGCCCGGAACGCCTTTTGAACGAGGGTGAACCTGGCTGCTCCTATCAACCCAGAATCGTCATTGAGGACAATCTTGACTGGTATTTCTTGCAGTAGAGTCCTCATGCGACCTTTGTCGAGGAAGGCGTCCATGAACGTTTCTTCCTTCATCTTCGACACGATCTTTCCCGCGATGCCGGCAACGAAAATCCCTCCGGTAGCCATGAACTTCAGAGCACAGTTTCCAGCTTCGGACCCGAAGACACTGACAAATATCGACAACGTTCGCTCGCAGATTGCGGCTTTTTTCGTAAGAGCTAACTGCGAGATTACAGCGGGTGCATCTGGAGCATCGGCCAACTGGTCTTTCAGCCAGGTTGGCTCTTCTTCTTTCGATGTGTCGCGCAAAAAATCATAGATGTTCTTGATACCTGGACCCGACAGGATCCTTTCATAACTCACGTGCTGATTCTGGTACTTCTTCATCAGGTACTGAAGAAGCTCAATTTCAACATCGTTTTTGGGAGCAAACTCCGTGTGGCCGCCTTCGCAGGCGAACGGATGATGACGGAATCCGTCCCAGTAAAGACCAGCCTCTCCCAGTCCGGTTCCAGCCGATACCACGGCGGTGTTGCCCTCCGCCTCGTTCGAGCCTTCGCTCAAGGTGACGAAGTCCTTCGACTCTAGCGCATCAATCCCGTAGGCAAAGGCTTCCAGGTCGTTGATCAATCCGACCGTGCGCAACTTTAACTGTGCGGCAAGCTCTCGTGAGTCGATGATCCAGGGCAGGTTTGAGATCCTGCTCCGGCCTCCCCTGACCGGGCCGGCGACTCCAAAGCACGCCGATTGCGCTGGTATGCCTTCGGTTTTTGTGAAGTCGGCAACGATCTCGGCCAAGCCTTGGTGCTCGCGGCTGGGATAAATCTTCTCGACCGCACACTGCAGGCGATTCCCCTCGGTCTCGAACGCAGCGAGCCGGGAGTGAGTTGCGCCGATGTCGCCCGCCAGGATCATACGATTTTCCTCCAGTGTCGGCCGTCGCGTTCCATCAGGTCATCCGACTCCTTGGGCCCCCACGAACCGGACGCGTAATTGGGAAAATTGCGGGCCGGCAGTGCCTTCCAGACGTCCAGGACGGGATCGAGGATTCTCCAGCCCGCCTCCACCATGTCGGCACGCTGAAACAAAGTCGCGTCGCCGATCATGCAGTCGTAGAGCAGGACCTCGTAGCCTGTGTAGGGCTCGGCACCGAAATACTTGGCATATTCAAAGCTCATCTCCACCGATCCCAGCCGAAGCTGGGCGCCCGGGATTTTTGCGCCGAAGCCAAGCGCCATGCCTTCGTCGGGCTGGATCTGAATGACCAGCCGATTGGTCTGGAGTTTGTGTACTGAAGTCTGCCGGAACAGTTGAAACGGAGCCCGCTTGAACTGAATGTTGATCTCGGTGTGCCGCTTGGCCATGCGTTTTCCCGTGCGCAAGTAGAATGGAACGCCGGCCCACCGCCAATTGTCGATGTTCAGCTTCATGGCGACAAAGGTTTCCGTTTTCGATTCCGGCGAGACCCCAGGCTCGGAGCGGTAGGCTTGCACTCTTTCCTTCGCTATTACGCCCTCGCCATACTGCCCACGGACTGCCTGGTGCAGAACATCTTCCGAACTTAGTGGCTGGATGGCATTCAGGACTTTTGCCTGCTCATCGCGAACCGCATCCGCGCTGAACGATGCCGGAGGTTCCATGGCGGTCAGGCTGATCAGCTGCATCATGTGATTCGGGACCATGTCGCGCAGAGTGCCAGCAGCGTCAAAGTACCCACCACGCAATTCGACACCCACAGTCTCGGCATTCGTAATCGCAACGTGATCGATGTAGCGGCGGTTCCAGATGGGCTCAAAGATGCCGTTGCCGAAGCGGAATACCATGATGTTCTGCACGGTCTCCTTGCCCAGATAGTGGTCGATCCGGTAAATCTGCTTCTCCGACAGCACCTCCTTGATATTTTGATTGAGCGCCAGAGCGGAATCGAGGTCCTGACCAAACGGTTTCTCGATGACTACTCTGCGCCACTGACCATCTGGCTGCTTTGAAAGACCCGATCGTCCGAGGTGCCGCACGATTTCGCAGAAGAACTTGGGCGAAGTAGCCATGTAGAATAGATAATTCTGGCTGGTGCCGTGCTCCTGATCGATGGCAGCTAATGCTTCTCTGATCTTTGCGTAGGTTGCTTCGTCGCCGAAGTCTCCGCGCTGATAGTGAAGGCACTGTTGGAAGCGGTCCCAGGCCTCGCTGCCGTGGTCCTCAGCCTGCAGGAAGCGAGTTGCTCTCTTGCGGAATTCCTCAAGACTGAGATCATCGATGGCCACACCGAGTACGGCGAATTCCTGCGGCAGGAGGCCGGCTTTTTCCAGGTTGTAGAGTGCCGGAACCAGCTTGCGCATCGTGAGGTCGCCGGTCCCCCCGAACACCACCATCGCGCACGGGCCTGCGGGTTTGCCTGCCTGTTCGAGTTCGTCGTCTACTTCAGTAACCGGAGACAGCGCCATTTCCACCTTATCCCCCAGTGGGCGCTTACAGTAAAACGCTTCGCAAACGCTGTCAAGCTGGAGTCGGGAGGGATTGCCCAGCCGGGTAATTCACAGCGCACTCGACTGGGCTTCACGCATCCACGATTCTCGCGCTTCCATTCATCGGAAGCGAACTGCCACCAGCCCTAGAAGTGGAAACCGATCGTGCCCGTGATCGTGCGTGGCGTCACATAGTGCGTGCCGCTGAACGTCGATAGAAAGTTATACAGCGCGTAGTTGTTCGCAATGTTGATGAAGTTCAACTGCGCGCTCCACTTGTACTTATCAGTCTTGAACAGGTTGTCATCTCCGATCGCCAAGTCGAAGAGGTTGCGGTGCGCAATACGGGGTGGATTGTGGTCGTCATTCTCGGTTCCTGGCGCAGGTACCCTTGTAAGCGTAGAGCCGAACTGCGATGCCAGACAGGTAAATGGCAGCGGAACCGTAGGAGTCGCGTGCACACCATTGCAAGTGAATCCGGCCTGGAATTCCTGGTCGGCGGTCAGGGGGATTCCAGTTGCATCCGTCATGTTGATGGCGGGTTGTCCGTTCAGCATAGTCGATTGCGGACAGGTGTTGAAATCGGAGATTCCGTAACAGGGCACGGCACCAGCGACCAGTCCACTGTCGAAACGCCAGTTGAAGCCAAACCACGGTCCCCGCTTCCACGGCGTCTGGTACTGCAGGTGCATGGTCTGGTTGAACGACTCGTCGTGATCGATGCGGAAAACCCCCGTGGGCGCCAAAGGAGTGGCTCCTGCTCCCGCGGACTGCGGCTCGAAGAACCGGGCAGCGACACTGGACATTACCACCAGTGCGCTAAAGCCGTGATACACCGGCACGCTGACCCGCAACGCAAAGCCTGGAATCTTCGAGTTGTGCCATTCGATCGGGAACGTGATTGGCGTATTCCCCAGCACGCTGAAGTCGTAGGCGCTGTGGGTGTACTTCCAGATATATTCGCCATCGATCACCATGAACTTTCCTATAGCTTGTTGCAGGCCGACATGGAATTCATTGCGAAAGCCGGGAACCAATCGCGTCAAGTTAGTTGATGAGCAAGCCAGAAGAGGATTCAGGACGGGCGACCCGCATCCCAGGCTGGAGAGCACCAGGTTCTCGTTGAAAGGAGTCTCCAAAGTGCGCGCATAGGAAGCACGAAGAACGGTGTTGGTTTTCTGAACGTTGTAAGAAACGCCCACGCGGGGCTCCGCCTGGTTGGCGGTGGACAGACCATTGTAGAAGTCTCCGCGAATTCCCAGGTTGAAGCTCCAGTTGCGCACGTTGATGTTGTCTATCACGTACATTGCGAGCTCTTTCACGTCGGTGTGGCCCACAAACGGGAAGAGAACCCCGCCGCGGGTCAGGTCGTAAGGCAGCAGCACCGAATTGAAGTATGGGTAGTAAGCGGAACCAGACGCGTTGGGATTGGAAGCAATGTTGGGCTGGAATCCGGCTCCGGCGCACTGCGATGGATTCGTAAACCCATTGACCGGGACGGCATTACCGTTTAAGCAAGGCGCGTTGTACGTGGGATCGATAATCCCGAGCTGGTCATTCTCGTTCAGGAAGGTTTGCTCATACATAATGCCGGCCTTCCAATTGTTAATGCCTTTCGTGTAGCTGAGGTTCGCAATTGCGCCGGAATTGAGAAGGCTGCGTTGCTGGGCGACGGTTTGCCTCTGCAAGTCGGGAGCACCAAGGTCGTTAAAGGGGTCGTTGCTGGGGTAGTAGTTGTAGGCGTCGCGCCGGACGTAGCCCGTCACGTTCAGGACGGTATTCGGATTGATCGTGTAGGACCAGCTAGGCGCGATGTCGAACGTGAGAATTTTGTTACGCTGATCGGTCGGTCCTAGTTGTGCCCCCGTGATGGGGTTCAAATCAGGGATCCCGTTAATATCGTGATACTGCTGGTCATACGAGTTTGGAGTCTGGAACCACGAGCGGGTAAATTGAAAGTTCAGGTGCAGCGCGCTCTTTTCTGTAAACACGTAATCGACGCGGTCAAATATGTTCTCCTCGTTGCCTTTGTCATGGATGACCGCGAACTCCGGCCCATCCAGAAAGCGGCCGGTATCGAGCCCATTGGCCGCAATGAAGTTCCCCCAGTTCTTGCCGCCGTAGGAGAAATTCGCATCTAGGTTCGGGGTGCCAAAAGAGCCGTAGGAAGCGGTGACGGCTCCGTGCGGCGTGGTCGAGCCCAGCCCCGAACGAGTGGTCACGTCGATCACGAGGCTGGTCTTGTCTCCGAACTCAGCGGATGGTGCCCCGCCGATGACCGTCATCGATTGCACGGCATCCAGCGGAATCTGGTTGGAGAAGACTTTGCTCTGCTGGTCGGTAATAGGCTGTCCGTCCAGGGAAAAGGAGTTTGACGCGTGATCGCCTAGCCCGTGAAACAGGCCGTTGGAATCGGCGGCGATCCCCGGGGATGCCAGGGTGACCAGCGAACTCAGCTCCGAGGAGTTGCTTTCCAGGGGAATCTTGTCGAACAGACTGCGGTCCAAGTCGGTGTGAAACGTCGGATCGTTTTCCAAAAGGTCGCCTGCTTCGCCCTGGACCGTGACGCTTTCGGCAGAACCGGCGATCTGCAGGGTGATTTTGAGATTTTGTGGCACAGCTGAATGCACATCCACGTCCTGCGCATACGCGGCGAACCCCGGCACGGTTACGTTGAGATGGTAAGGATTAAAGGGGACGTTCGCAAAGCTGAATCGCCCTGCGCTGTCGGTCGTGGTTGACCGGGTGAATTGGCTAACTGGGTTACGAATTTCGACGGTTGCCCCTGGCACCACCGCCCCGGTCGGATCGGCAACAACACCACTTAGCGATGTGCTTCCGGTAGTCTGGGCGCTTCCGTGGATAACGCAGAGCACCAAACAGAACATCGCCATGACAACCGCACTGAGGAACTCATGGCGGAAATTCGTCTCGATCTCTTTCCTCTTCAGAATCATCTCTTCTCCAATCTCGGTGGCAGCATCGCGCCTACCCGCAAGCGAATGCGGGCAGCATGACGTCATCAGTGACAACTGCATGGCATGGCAGGCGTGCGAGCACGCGCCATCACCAGTTTTCAGAGTCGTGAGTTTGGACTAGAGGCTGGGAGGGGCCCGCGAGGGGATTCTATGGCCGGCTTGCAGCGAATTGTAGTTAACTGCCTGAAGCGCGACGCGAATCCATCGCGGATTCAGTAGATCGGCTTGCGGCAGTTGGGGAGTGACAATGGTGTTATGTCCAACGCGGCAAAGCTCGCATTGATCGCCCGCAGCTAAACTGTCGTTCGATTGAGTCGAGCTGGCGGATATACAGGCGAGGTCACTTACCGCTCCTGATGTGCCCATCGCATGCACCAAGGGGTGCAGCAGAACGTGCACAAACAACAACATCAGCAGCCATCCTCGAAACTTCACGGGAATTCCTCGCTGGGCCCGATTTGCTGATCGTTATTCTGACGTATGGCCTCGTCAAAGTAAAGCAGTGCGGCCTGAATCGGCCCATGGAGGAAGAGTTACGAATTGAATCTTCATTTCCCAGCAAGATCGCAGATGGGGATGACCGGCTCTCCCGTGACGGCGACGCCAAAGTACCTCCGCTGGAAGTAAAGCGCGACGTTGACCAGCCCGATCATCGCGGGAACTTCAACCAGGGGACCGATCACTGCGGCGAATGCCTCACCTGAGTTGATGCCAAACACGGAGACCGCCACGGCAATCGCCAGCTCAAAGTTGTTGCTTGCAGCAGTAAAGGACAGCGTCGTGGACTTGGCGTAGTCGGCCTTGAGCTTGTAGCCCAGGAAAAATGAGACCAGAAACATCAGCACAAAGTAGATGAGCAGGGGAACAGCGATCCGCACCACGTCCAGCGGGAGGCGCAGAATGTAGTCACCCTTCAGCGAGAACATCACCACAATGGTGAACAGCAGCGCGATCAGTGTGATCGGGCTGATGCGTGGAATGAAGCTCTTTTCATACCATGTCCGCCCTTTGGCTTTCACCAGTGTCAGGCGAGTCACGATGCCGGCGAGAAACGGGACGCCGAGGTAGATGAAGACGCTGCCCGCGATATCGCGAATGGAGACGTTGACTACGGAACCGCGCAGACCAAACCACTCCGGCAACTTGGTCACAAAGATCCACGCGTAGATCGAATAGAACAGGACCTGGAAGACTGAATTGAAGGCCACCAGTCCGGCGGCGTATTGAGTATCGCCTTTGGCCAACTCGTTCCACACAATCACCATGGCAATGCATCGCGCCAATCCGATCAGAATTAGGCCCGCCATGTATTCCGGATATCCGCGAAGAAAGACGATGGCCAGCACGAACATCAGCACTGGACCGATCACCCAGTTCTGCAACAGTGACAGGCCGAGGATTTTCTTATTGCGGAAGACCTCGCCCAGCTCTTCGTAGCGTACCTTCGCCAGCGGAGGGTACATCATCAGGATGAGCCCGACCGCAATCGGAAGGGAGGTGGTGCCAACGTTGAACCGGTTAAGAAAAGGAACAATGCCGGGAAGGGCCCAACCCGAAAGCACACCGACGGCCATCGCGGCGAAGATCCACAAGGTCAAATAGCGATCGAGAAAGCCGAGACCAGCGGCTACCTTGCTGTGCATAATAAGCCCCGAGAGTTGAGAAGGTTTGTCATTGCCGGCCAATCTTGTCGATTTCTTTCTGAATTGCAAGCCGATCGAGGCTGGCAATCGGTAAACACAAAAACAAGCCGATCCGGCGGTCCAAAGCCATGAAAGCGTCGCGATAAGCGCGTTCGATTTCGTCAGCTGTGCCCTCGACTGCCGCAGGATCGGGAATGCCCCAATGCGCAGTCATCGGCTGTCCAGGCCATACTGGACATACTTCTTTTGCGGCATTGTCGCAAACCGTGAAAACGAAGTTCATTTCCGGCGCGCCGGGCTGAGCAAACTCGTCCCAACTCTTGCTGCGTAATCCGCTTGTGGGTAGGTGAGCGCTTTCGATCTGGCGCAACGCTTCCGGCCGAACATGCCCTGACGGATGGCTGCCCGCGCTGTACGCCGTGAATGTCGGTCGGCCCTTGAAGTTCAGGATCGCCTCGGCCATAATCGAGCGCGCCGAGTTCCCCGTGCACAAGAAGAGAACGTTATAACGTCCCTGCATAGTTGTTATTCCTTATTGCTCCGCTTTTTGAGTCAGCGGTTTCCTCGCCCGGATGAATGCACTTATGAACTTACCGTCCACTTGTGGGGCGATGGCGTCCACGTCAACCCCTTGGTCATTCAAGAAAACACGGGCGTCCTCAATGTTGTGAACCCGCGTAGGCTCGACTTCGATCTTTTCGAATCCGGCGTCCGCGAGCTTCGCAATGTACTCCGTATCCTGCAGCGCGCCGGCAATGCATCCTACCCACAAGAGAACGTTTTGCCGCACCTCGGCAGGAACATCGCCATGTACCACTACGTCGGACACGGCGAAGCGTCCGCCTGGTTTTAAAACGCGAAAGGCTTCCCTTAGCACAAGGTCTTTGTCGGCGGAGAGGTTGATGACGCAATTCGAAATGATCACATCCACGGAATTGTCAGGCAGCGGAATGTTCTCGATCTCGCCCCGGAGAAACTCAACGTTCTCCACACCAGACTGGCGCTGATTCTCCCGCGCCAGCGCCAGCATCTCGTCGGTCATGTCGAGCCCATAGGCCTTGCCGGTTGGCCCGACTCGCTTGGCTGAGAGCAGGACATCGATACCGCCTCCCGAACCCAGGTCTAGCACCGTTTCGCCGGGGTTGAGCTGCGCCAGCGCGGTCGGATTGCCGCATCCTAGCGAGGCTTTCAGCGCGCCTTCCGGGACTTGGTTGGCCTGCGTCTCGTCGTACAGGTTCGTCGTGATGGGATCGCAACAACTATCCGTTGCCGCGGAGGCGCCACAACAGGAACTGCCCCCGGCCTGCACCCGCAACGCTGCCTGGCCGTACTTTTCTTTGACCACGTCCTTGATATCAGTGCTCATGATGTTCTCCTATTTGCACAGAGTAATGATGTTTTCGGGTTTGACCGCTTTGTTGCGCGTGCAGCATTCCGCGTAGAGAAAGCCAAGCAGCTCTTGCAGAGCTTCCGTATTCGCCGTGTACCAAAGGAACGTTCCCTCGCGGCGCACCTTCACCAGGTCTTCGTTCTTCAGCTTGTCGAGATGGTGCGACAGCGTCGAACTCGGGATGTCCAGCTCGTCACCAATCTCGCCGGCCACCAGGCCCTCGGGATGCGCCGACAACAACAGTCGCATGATGCGCAACCGCGGCTCTGTCCCCATCGCGGAGAGCATGTCGGCGTAGCGGATAATTTGTTCGGAATCTTGTTTCTGGGGCACCAGGTTTCCTCGCTCTATATTTCTACTATTATCGAAATACGCAAGAGAAGTCAAGTCCCTTGCTTTGGATCGCTCAATTGCTGGTTACTGATTGGGCTGAATTCTGGCCCTGGCTGACGGCTAGTTCACTCCCGAATTTGGCTGTGCGGAAGGCGCGGTAGTCGTCATTGGCGGCTTCATTAAGCCGAAGTTCTGCAGGTAAGCCACCGTGCGCTGAGCGGCGCCATCGAAGGTGAGCTGGCAGTTCACAAATTGGGTGTTCTCCCAAGTCACATCTCCACCACCATAAACAAGTTTGCAGTCGGTAAGGACGCACTTGACGAAGCGCTTGTCGTCCATATAAACGGTGACTCCCTGGGGATGCCAGTTTTCCAGTACCTGCATGATGAGTTCCTCTCTGCCGATCGGATTAAGCTACTAGAAATAGGTAGCTATCTCATAAATCGGTTTTGAAAGGGCACGGCTTCAGCCGTGTCGTAAACGGCCCGTTAAGGACTGGGCTTTTAGCCCCATAGGTCCCACGCTTTGGATCGCACCGGTTCTTATGAGACGGCCTTTAGCATAACTGAATATAAGCTCATGGATATCTTTAGGCTTGGCGGGGGGCGGATTTGCCGATTCCGAAGCGTGGCCCTTACGAGCCGCAAATCGCACGGTGGGAAATGCGAAAAGGCAGGCGATAACTCGCCTGCCTTCGGTGTGAGAAATCTTGGGACAACTAAACGCCGCTAGGCGAATGGCTCTCCGTGCCTGTCGGGTAGGTGACGTCGTCAGTGGCGGACCGGACTTTACCCATGGCGCGCTCGGCGGTGCCGCGAATGGATTGCACTCCACGTTGCACGCGATCGCGGTTCTGTTCGTAGGTTTCACGCGCCGAACTCGCCAGATCGTTGGCGCGATCACTAAGGTTGTTGCGCGTCTCTTCGCCGCTCATGGGAGCAAATAAAATGCCGAGGCCAACCCCCAGCCCCAAGCCAATCAGAAAACTCTTCATGCCGTCCTCCTAAGATGGAAATTGTTATTTTGAATCATACCGACTTCGAGCAAATCGATTCACTAATCAAGATGCCTTCCGCGGACGAGAGTTTGCCGCGGTCCGAAATGTTTTCATGCAGTTCAGTTTTGAGGTATTCGCCTCAGGTGGAGCACGCCTTCAGGCGTGCGTTGTGCACGGAATTCTCCCCTGCTCTTTGGCGCCTGAGGTACATTGATTTCAATTATCTTAGGGGCTGAAAGCCGATTTCCACGGCGATCGCGAAATGCGCTGAGGCGACACTTCGCCCTTGACGACCAGGCGGAGCCCTCCGCGTAAAATCCCAGCCGGTTACAGCGTCCGCTTGAACAACAGGGTGGCGGTGGTGATCATAATAGCGGCGGCCACGGTCAAATACAGAAGGTCAGTGCGGATCGCCCCAAAGCCCGCATCCTTAAGCAGAATTGCCTTGAACCCGTGCACTGAGTAGGTAAAGGGATCAACATAAGCGATTCCGCGAAGCCAGGCGGGAAATGCCTTAATGGGATAGATCGCACCGCTGGGGAAAAATAGCAGCGTGTTCAGGATTCCAAACATGGCGCGCGGCACCAGGGGGTCTTCCACCCGAACCATCAGCAGGAACATCATGGTGTTGAACGTCAGCGAGGTCGCTACCACCATCAGGAGAATGTAGAGCATGTTTTGCGGCGTGAATACGCTACCCAATCCCGCCAGCAACGACCCCAGTATGGTGATCACAATGCCCGCCAAGATGGCTTTGATCGCGCCCGCGATGTTGAGTCCGGCCACCAGTTCAAACTTGGTTATCGGCGTAACCAAGTAACCTTCGTGCACTCCGCGCGCCTTATCGTCGATGTACAACATGCCGCCACCGATCATGACCGAGACGAACATGGCCAGCGCGATCGAGCCAGGCAGCAAATACTTCATGTACTCGATGTAGGGATAGAGCTCAACTGTGTCGAGCGTGATCTGCTGCACGATGCGCGAGGGTTCGACGTCAGGATTATTCAACGCCTTGGTCAGATCGCTGAATTCCTGTTCCAGAGTCGAGCTCATGAAATTGTCGGTGTTGTCGACCACCAACGCAATCCGCGGATGGTTCTCCTCATAGACGCGGCGCGAGTATTCCGGTGGAATAATGATGGCCCCATCGAGTTTTCCAGAGCGCACATCGTCCATGGCCTGCTTGTCGCTGTCGTAGGGCACTGGAACGAAGGTCCGGGCATTGGACTGCACCGCAGCCAACGCCTCCATCACCTTCACCGCCTGCGTACCGTGGTCCTGATCGACCACACCCAGCCGTGCGTCTTTGATCTTTCCACCGAATGCGTTGCCCAACACAATGAGCTGCACCAGGGGAAAGACCATGGCCACCAGCATCAATGCCGGCGAGCGGAAGAACTTCCGCAACTCGCGTTCGACAATCGCCCACATCCGGTTCATGGCCGCATCCCCGGACGATCTGGCATTACGAAGCCGTAGGCCTTCACCTGCTCATCGCGCAGTTGCCGGCCCGTGTAGTGCACGAAAACATCGTCCAACGTTGTGTTCTGGACCGAAAGAGACTTGACCTGGACGTTGGACTTCACCGCAAGCTCTACCAGTTCGGTGGTTGTCTTAGAACCATTGCTGCTGAGGATGCGATACATGTCGGCGCCCACCGGCTGCACCGAGGTGACGTCCTCGAGCTTGTTTAATTCTTCGTGCCAATCCGGCGGTGCATTGAGGAACTGAGCTTCAATGACATTGGTTCCGGGTACGCTCGCTTTCAACGCCATGGGAGAATCCAGCGCCACCAACTTGCCGTGGTCCACGATCGCTAATCGATCGCATAGCCTGTCAGCCTCGTCCATATAGTGCGTCGTGATGAGGATGGTCAGCGCGCGCCGGTTCTTGATCTCGGTCAGCATCTCCCACACCGCTACCCGCGACACCGGATCGAGTCCTGTCGTCGGCTCATCCAGGAAAAATATCTTCGGGCTATGGACCAGTCCCCGCGCGATCTCCAGCCGCCGGCGCATGCCGCCAGAAAGAGTTTTGGTCTGCGCATTGCGCCACTTCGTCAAGTCCACCGTTTGCAGCAGCTCGTCGATGTTGTGCTTACGTTGTTGGGCGGGAACACCGTAGAGCTTGGCATAGATGCTGAGGTTTTCTTCCACGGTAAGATCAATGTCGCTGGTCAGTGCCTGCGGAATAACGCCCATGCAGTGGCGCGCCGAATCGGGATCTTTGGCCACATCAAAACCGTTAATCAGCGCCCGGCCGCTGGTCAGCGGCAGCAGTGTCGTCATCATGCGGATCAGCGTGGATTTGCCGGCGCCATTCGGTCCCAACAATCCGAAGATCTCGCCCTGGTGCACGTTGAACGAAACGTCGTCCACTGCGGTAAAGTCGCCGTACTTTTTCGTGATGTGGTCCACCACAATGGCATCGCCACTGGCCGGCGCATCGCATGCCGCTGTGGGCTTCGACTTTGGGCTGAACCAGGTCATCGCGTGCCTTTCGTCAGTTGTTGCGGAAGCAAGACTTCGGCGGTCATTCCAGGGACGAGAGAGCCGCCAGGATTGTCAACTTTCAGCTTGAGGCCAATGGTCTTGATATCACGCTTGCGTCGGCTGACGTCGCGCTGGGTTGCGAAGTCGCTCTCTACCGCCTTGAAGATCACCGTACCTTCGATCGGCTTCCCCGCGGGCAAAAGCACTTTCAGTTTGTCGCCATCCGATACGAAGCGTGCGTCCGTTTCGGGAGCCTCGACACGGACCCAGGTGTCACCAAAGTCAATGATGGTTACAATCGGCGTCCCCGGATTTACCACTTCACCCTGGCGCGTGGCCCGCACAGAAACCGTTCCAGATACTGGTGCGTAGATTTTCGTGTAACCGAGGCGGGTTTCGGCCTCGGCCAGTTGTGCTCGTGCATTGGCCACCTGCGCCTGGTTGGCTGCGACGTTGCTGGCCGCGGCACCCTGCTGGTGTGTCCGCGCGATGGCGGTATTCAGGTCAGCCTTGGGCCGCATCGACATTTTTCTGCGCACTCACAACCGCCGCCTGTTGCGCTTTCAATTGTTCGATCGGCCCGAACGCGGTCTTGTTCAGACTCAACGCCGACCTTGGCCAGTGCGATCATGCGCTGCGAGTCGCTCTGAATCCTCGCCAGGTCCGCTTGCGTCTGCACCAGCGTAGCTTTGGCGGCAGCCAGTCGCGCCTGAGCATTCACCACGCCACTGTTGGTTTCGCCCAGCGTCTGCGCCTCCGTAGCCTGCATCGAAGACACTTGTGAGTCATAGGAGCGGATCATCGCCTCAGCCGCATTCTTCTGCGCCTCAAGTTCGGCGGAGTCGATCTCGGCGACCAGGTCTCCAGCTTTGACCTTCGACCCTTCATCCACGTTTAGCTTCTCGATCCGGCCCATGACTTTGGAACTCACGATCACTTGGTTGGCGTCCACAATTCCGATGAGCACGGTGTCGGTGGTGCGATCGGTCGAATAGAAGTAGTACCCAGTCGCGATCGGCCAATAAGACAAATAGAAAGATGAAAAATTTGTTCGGCTTCATTTGCGTTTTCCTTGCATGCTCAAACGGCGCTTGGGCGTCTTCTCTACCTTGGAACCGCTCGCCGGTAGAATTTCTGCTCGGGCTGCCACTTGCGCCGCCAGCTTCACTCCCGCGGACTGATTCGCGAATAAAGCGGCAGCGATGAAGTCGAGAACCGCAGCGCGCCGCTGCTGAAGCGCTTCCTGCGAGAAGGGGTCCAGCGAGAAAAGCTTGCGCGCCACCGGCGCGACCACAAAGTAGTGAACAATCATTCCCGCAATCGAGGGCGCAAATTGCATCGCGTCCACCGGGCGAAACTCCCCGTTGGCAATGCCCTCCTGCAATACCGCTATCAGGCGTACGGAGATTGGCCGGATGTATCGCTCCACCACGCGCGTCAGGTGCGACGGCCTGCCTCTGCCGGCACTCATCAGTTCTCCCTGAAAGAGCCTCGCGTAATGTGGCGATTCGGCGATGCAATCAAAATGCGCGCGGGCATACGTGAGCAATCGCTCACCCGCCGGGGCCTCGCCATCCAGGGCCCGCGTGACGCGACTCAGCAGGCGGATGAAAAAGTCATCCAGTACCGCACCGTACAGCGCTTCCTTGTCGCGGAAGTAGTAATACAGCAGCGCCTTGTTGACCCCAGCGGCAGCGGCGATGGCGTCCATGCGCGCGCCCGCGATGCCTTCTTGAGCAAACTCGATGAGCGCCGCCTGAAGAATCGCGCGCCGGCTGGCCTCAGGCCGCCGGCGACTCCCTCGCCGGATTGGAAGGAAGGAGGACATTTTAATTAACCAGTTAGTTAGATTAACATGGAGAAAAACTTGATTCAACCTTTCCGGCGGCTAAACTCCACGCCGGATTTCTTCCCCAAGAACTCGATTAGGTCTGGAGACCTGCTGGAACTGTGCTCTGTGGACCAGCGGGCAAGGTTGACTGATGGATTGCCCTTGCAGGTGTACGGGCGACGTTCCTGGAATTGCGGCAGCAGTCAGAGGGAGTTTGCCGTTGGAACACTTCCCCGAATCACAAGCGTTGCCTAACCTTGCGATGAGGTTGCCAGAGAGCACCTGCCATGAGCCCAAAGAGCAGCGCCGATGAGCACCGGTACGAATGCCATCGCGCCAGGAATGAGATAGTTACGCGAGAACAGAGGCGCAGGAAAGGAAAAGGCTTCCCGATAGGCTGGCAGCGTTCGTGAGAGCAAATTGCCGACCGTGCCAAGAACCCAGGCGGCGGCAAAGAGTGGAAAGGCCGCCAGGCTTTTTCGGAGTAACTGCAAAGCCGATACGACAAACAGCGTGGCGGCTGCCAGCCACAGCCCATGGATCCACCATGGCGTCGCGTTTATTAGAGGAATGAAACGACGATAGTTATCGCCCGGCGTAAACGCGCCCAGGAATGCGGCGACCCCGAGATAGTGCAGGCGATACGCGCCAGTGAGAGCGGTTGCGAACAGCATGGACAGGACTTCAACGCCGATCGCCAGCGCCAGAAATGCACGCACGTGCCACGTGTCGATGAGATACATCACCTTGCTTCTCTCGACATAACTGGCGAGCACACAGCCGGCTGCCCACGTCAATGCGTCCAGATCGCTTTCAATATGATCGAGTGGAGCC
>CAVREJ010000018.1:0-109261 GCA_963720135.1 uncultured Acidobacteriaceae bacterium | reverse complement strand
TGTTACGAAACTCGCGAGCATAAGAGCGGTAAGAGCGACGGTCGCCGACTTCTTAGTTCGGTTGGACGGTAATAGGGGGTAGGTACAGAGGGGCGGCTGTACTTTAACCAACCAGCAGCGACTGCAGTTGCCTTCCGCCCAGCACCTTCAGCATGCGTTTCAGGTTGTAGGCCAAGGTGGCCAGGCTCATTTCGGTCTGCGCTCCCATCCGTCCGCGTAGCAGGAATCGTGGATGGCCGAAGATATGGTACTTGAGCGCGGCGAAGGGGTGTTCCGCCAGACAACGGCGCCATCGCATGATCTCTGCCTTTGCGCGCTGCTGCATGCGCTGCAAGGCCTCTTCGTAGAGGTGACGCTGCACGGAACGTTGTGGCGCGTTGGTGCATTGCGACTTCAGCGGACAGCTCCCACAGATTTGCGGCGAGGCCACATAGACCACCCGCTTTTTGTGGGGTTGTACTTGTTTGCGGCGCAGGATTTGCTGAGCCGGACAGCGAAGGGTGTCGCTGTTTTCGTCATACGTAAACTGGCTGCGGTCGAATAAGCTGCCATCTCCCCGATTGTTCACGCTGCGCTGCACCGGCACATGGGGCACGATGCCTTGGGCTTCGCAGGCTTGGGCCTGCTCCCCGTTGGAATAGCCGGCATCGGCCACCACGTTCAGCGATGCCGGATCGCCCACGGCGTGTTTGGCGGCTTCGGCCATAGGCAGCAGGCTGCGCTCATCGTTGCTTTCCGTCGTGACCTGCTGCGCCACGATCAGCCCGTGTTCCGCATCCACCGCTAACTGCACGTTGTAGGCTGGCCGTTCTCCGTCGGTGGTACGCATGAAGCGGGCTTCCGGCTCGGGATTCTGCTTCAGTTTCTCCAGCGCCGCTGCCACCGCGCTGGAGTCAATCACCCATTCTTCCTGCTCGTCGGCCCGATCCAGTTGCTCCAGATAGCGCTTCACCGCATCGCGCTCGCGCACCCGCGGTGCACTGCTCACGGCGCGAAACTTGGAACCATCGATGGCCACGGTCTCACCCCGCACCAGTCCTACGCGGTGCGCGAAAGCCACCAATTGGCTGCCCGCTTCGCTCACCGCTGCACTATGCATCCGCCGGAACTCGGCGATGCTCTTATAGTCCGGCTGCAGCCGTCCCAACAGCCACATCACCTCCACATTGCGCTGGCATTCGGCTTCCAACCGCCGCGACGAACGCACCTGGTTCAGGTACCCATCCAGGTACAACTTCAGCAGATCGCGCGGATCGTAGCCCGGCCGCCCCGTCTCTGCCGGCTCCGCACGCACGAATCCCAACTGCGCCATCGCCAGTCGATCGACGAAGGCCTCGATCACCCGGCACAGGTGGTCCGCCGGAATCAACTCCTCCAAGGTCACGGGAAACATCGTGACCTGTCCCGCGCTTCTCCCCGAATGTAAGCCATGCAAATGCCCCCACTCTCGTGAGGGCAATCTTCTCATTGCTTCCAGTTTTCGCCTAGAGTCTTGCTGGATTCCCGCGCGAGTTTCGTAACAACCTCTTAAAGCGCCGCTCTAACCGAACTTCACGGATACACCAATTGAGAATCTGCTGTAGGCGGAAACGGCTACCTCTCCAAAAGGGAAAGCCCCCGGCATCTCGGAGGCCTTTCCATTCAGTGGGGATGAAATCTCGTTTACGACTGCGAGCCGTCGTTGCGCTTCAGCGTGGGACGGTCATCATCGGTCGAGCTGCCGTTGCCGTTACCGCTGCTGCTTCCATTTCCGTCATCGGTGGAAGGATTGTCAGCAGTGGCCCGGCGCAACGTTGGACGATCTTTGTTGTCCTTGTCGTTCTGTACCTTGTGCCGGTTCTCAATCGAGGCCAGACGACCTTTCACGTTTTCGAACTCCGAGGTGTCCACAATGTACTCGTCACGCGGCGGCAGCACGTTCTTCATCTCCTCCTGCGCTGACGCAACGCGATCCTCGGTCATAGGATGGGAAGCGAACGCCTTGGCGATCGTGCCGGGCTTCTTTTTCTCCTGCGCTTCGATCTTTTCAAAGAACGAGATGAACGACTGCGGATCGTATCCCGCCTTGTACATGTATTCCATGCCCAGGAAATCGGCCTGCGCCTCGAAGGTGCGCGAGAACTTCATGAAAGTCAGCGGCACACCGATGCTCAAGGCAGCCTGCGTCCCTTCGTACACCGCCCAGCCCCCCGGCACGAAGATTAGGGGAATAGTCGCAAGGTTCGCAATATTGCTGCGCGTCTGCTCCCGGGCCACGTGGCACGCTGCGACGTGACCGATCTCATGCGCCATGACACCAGCCAACTCCGCTTCGTTGTCCGCAGCCAGAATGAGCCCAGAGTTCACATAGAAGAAACCGCCCGGCAGCGCGAAAGCGTTGATTTCGTCGGTGTCAATCACCTTGATTGTGAACGGCACCTTCGCATCCGAGTTCCGCACCAGGTTCTGCCCGAGTCGGTTTATGTATTCCGTAACGACCGGATCATTGACCATCTTGGCGCCGTGCTCCACCTGCTGCGAGTATGCACGACCCATCGCGACCTGTTTGTCGAGCGAATACCAATTGCCCATTCCCTTATTGCAGCCGACGTTGCGGTTGCCAATGGCATCGATGTTGTCCATGGTGCTGGGAGGGGAGGCGTTCTTGCCCCACTTTTCCGGTGCGGGCGGGGTAGATTCCTGCGCCGGTGGGTTCGATGTGGCGTTCGGGTCTTGCGATGGAGGACTCGAATTCTGAGCAACGCCGAACGGAACCAGCATGAGTGCAAGGGCACAGCAACCGAGATAACGGGATAGACAACGCATGATGTACACCTTTTGGGCCGTACCGCAGGCCAGATAAAGTTCGGCCTCTGATACCCCTAAGCCCTGTTATAAACCCAAATCGGGTCGATTTGTCGTCTGGTCAACCTTTTATTTTCGTAGGGTTACCGGTGAAAGTCCAACGCCAAAATCGGAAATCTCCTTAGTCAGATGAGCCTTTTCCACAATAGGGTTCCATACATTGGACGGCCGAGTTCCGGAATTCGTGCCATTTGTGACGATCTGCCTGCAGCATCTAAAAGCACTAAGCTCCCGCGGGGCCCGTGTTAAACTTTTAGTTAGTCCTGTATGGCTCAAATTCAGCGCAGAAAAACTTACACAGCTTCGGTGGGTGGAGTTCGCGTAGGCAGCGATGCACCAATTGTAGTGCAATCCATGACCAACACCGACACCGCCGATATCGACGGCACCATTCGCCAGTGTGCAGCCCTGGCCCGCGCTGGTTCCGAGCTAGTGCGCGTCACCGTCAATAACGATGCTGCTGCCGCTGCCGTCCCCCACATCGTGGACGGCCTCGACCGCCTCGGCGTCCCGGTGCCCATCATCGGCGACTTCCATTACAACGGCCATATCCTGCTCAAGAAGTATCCCGCCTGCGCGCAGACGCTGGCCAAGTACCGCATCAATCCGGGCAATGTCTCGATTGGCAAGAAAGATGACGACAACTTTCGCACCATGATCGAAGTCGCCATCGAAAACAACAAGCCAGTGCGCATCGGCGTCAACTGGGGTTCGCTGGACCAGTCGCTGCTGACTCGCCTGATGGACGAGAACTCGAAGCTTGACGATCCGAAGGACGCGCGCGACGTAACCATGGAAGCGATGGTGCAGAGTGCGCTGCGTTCCGCCGATCTTGCAGTCAGCTACGGATTGCGGCCAGACCAGATCATCCTCAGCGCAAAAGTCAGTGGTGTGCAGGACCTCATCGATGTCTACCGCGAACTGGGTCGCCGCTGCGAATACCCGCTGCACCTCGGCCTCACCGAAGCCGGCATGGGAGCCAAAGGCATCGTCAGCAGCACCGCTGCTCTCGCCGTGCTGATGCAAGAAGGTCTCGGCGATACGATTCGCGTATCGCTTACTCCCGCGCCCAATGGCGACCGCACCGAAGAGGTCACGGTCGCGCAGCAGATTCTGCAATCCATCGGCATTCGCAGCTTCACTCCGCAGGTAACCGCATGCCCCGGTTGCGGACGCACCACCAGCACCTTCTTCCAGGAGATGGCTGAGCAAATCCAGAGCTACCTGCGCGAGCAAATGCCGGTCTGGAAGACGCGCTACTCCGGCGTGGAAGACATGAAGCTCGCGGTGATGGGTTGCGTCGTTAACGGTCCGGGCGAGTCCAAGCACTCGAACATCGGCATCTCGCTGCCGGGTACCTTTGAGGAACCGAAAGCACCGGTGTACGTTGATGGTCGCCTGATGCTCACGCTTAAAGGCGATCACATCGTCGAGGAGTTCATCAAGATTCTCGATGAGTATGTGGACTCGCACTACGCCGCGAAAGACAAGCAACTGGTGACGATCAGCAGCTAGCTATACGGCGGCGCGCAATGCTACGAGCCTTTCTTTTCCAGGGGACTCGACTCGAAATAGCTCGGAATGCGTCTTGATCGCTGATTCGATGGCTTGCGGTGTTGCGGAGATGTCGTCCAAATCGAGCCAACGTAAGAAATCGCGGAATTGTGCCATGGTGGCGGCGCCGTCCACTGCCTCCAAATAGAGCTTCAGAATCTGCCATAATTTAAGGCGCTTCCGCATTTCGGAACTACCAATCCCGTAAGGATCAATCAGCTTGGCCGACTCGGGCGTGAAAGACTCGCTTGGAAAAAACTTACCGAGCACTCCAAATAAGTCGAGAATTAGATGGCGCACTTGAGTCTGCTCCTGCCGGAGGTCGCGATATCGAAAATATGCGGCCGATAGCTCGTCGATCTCGCGCTGGAGGGCAAAGAATTTCTTACCTTCATGTAGCGCTCGATGTATTAACGAGCAGATTGCGTCGTTCGCATCGGTATTCATGTCTTAACAATACTACAATATATCCGTTGTAGTCAAGTTAATTTTCAGATTCCGGCCCAAGAATGGGGCATGGGTGGCGAAGCAGGGGCATTGCGTTACAACATTTCTCAAAATCCAGATGCCGTACCCTTTGTCGCCCGCTTTTGGCGACAGGTGGGAGCCAGCCTGAATCAAGCAGTATTCACAGCGGTGATCAGCGCGCCGAGCCACTTCAGCCCGGACAGCGTTACTGATATCAGTGGGCACGAGCGAGGATTTGGCGGGCCTTCGCCTTGGCCATTCTCAGGATGTGTTCCAGTTCTTCGAAGTGATCGAGTTCTGCCTTTTCCTCTCGCGATAAATGGTTCTCTTTCTCGCGCTGAATGAGTTCGGCCACTCTCTGCTGCGCGTTGTTCGAGGGTCGGAACCTGACAACTGCTTCTGGAGTTGTACCGGCGGCGATGAAGTCGATAATCTCGAAGTAAGCGGGGCTAACCGTACTCATACGGGGCTTATGATAACACCTGCGATGTGCAGTTGAGACCTCGCATGGCTGCGGTGCCGTGGGCAAAAAGAATCTGCCGCTCCATTATTTTTTCACCGCTCTTTGCTCTAGAATCTTCTCAACGAATTCGTCTTGAAATCCACTACCAAAGATCCGAAGCCCAAGATCACCGACAACACCGCCAAGCCCGTCTCCGCCGCTACGCTCAAGCTGCGCCTACTGAAGCGGCTGAAGTGCACCCTGAAGTACGAAAAGGTCGCGTGGGACTCGGGCGCGAAGCTCGTTGCCGGCGTGGACGAAGTCGGTCGGGGATCGCTCTTCGGACCGGTCGTCGCGGCCGCGGTGATCCTCGATCCGAGCTATCGCATTCGCGGGCTGCGCGATTCCAAGCTGTTGGACCGCGAGACGCGTGAGAAGCTGGCGCCGCGGATTCGTGAGCACGCGTTGGCGTGGGCGATCGCAGCGGTGGACGTTGCCACCATCGACCAGATCAACATCTATTGGGCCTCCAAGCGCGCCATGGAGGTGGCTGTCGCCAAGCTCACGCTTCCTCCCGACCACCTGCTGATCGATGCCATGCGTATTAACTTCGAATGTGCGCAGACACCCATCATCCACGGAGACGCACTTTCGGCCTCGATCGCCGCGGCGTCCATCATCGCCAAAGTCGAGCGCGACGCCATGATTACCGCCTGGGACCCCATCTTCCCGGAGTACAGGCTTGCCTCCAACAAGGGCTACAGCACGCCTCATCATCTGAAGACGCTGCGCGAGAAAGGGCCAAGCCCGCTGCACCGTTTGTCATTCGCGCCGGTGTGGACGTCGTCAGCACCGCAGGAGGTGCTGGAGTTTATGCTGGAGGGGGAGGAAGCAACTAGCAACTAGCAATTAGCAAATCGCAGACATGGGCGAAGATGAGTATTCACGATGCAGTTTGTGGCAGTCGGGCACGCTCTTGTTGACTCTGACAACCAAATGCCAACTGCTAACTGCCAACTGCAACTGCTAACTGCCAACTGCCAACTGCCAACTGCTAACTGCCAACTGCCAACTGCTAACTGCCAACTGCTAACTGCTAACTGCCAACTGCTAACTGCCAACTGCTAATTGGTAGTTGCTAGCTGCTAATTCCTCTCCCCCTTGCAACAAGTCGTCCGCTCGCGCATCCTATCCAACATGGCTAATACAGAAACGGCAATTCTCGGCGGCGGTTGCTTCTGGTGCGTGGAAGCGACGTTTCAACAGTTAGAAGGAGTTCATTCGGTCGTGTCGGGCTACATGGGTGGGCGCGTCCCCAACCCGACCTACGAGCAGGTTTGCAGCGGACGCAGCGGCCATGTTGAGGTCGCACAAATCACCTTCGATCCGGCCGTCATCAGCTACGAAGACCTGCTCGAAGTGTTCTTCACCGTTCACGACCCGACGACCCTCAACCGGCAGGGCAACGATGTCGGCGAACAATATCGTTCGGTCATCTTTTACCGCGACGAACAACAGCGCAAGACCGCGCAGGCCGTGATCGACAACCTCACCAAGGAACGCGCCTTCTCCAATCCGATCGTGACTGCGATTGAACCAGCCTCGACCTTCTACGCTGCCGAGAATTACCATCAGGATTACTTCAAGAACCATCCCTATCAGCCGTATTGCATGTTCGTGGTCTCGCCCAAGGTAAGGAAGATTCGCGAGAAGTTTGCGACGCGTCTCAAGGCTGGGGCCTAGAAAAATTCAAATCGGTTATCCGGCAGGACGGGTAGGTGGAATAGCGTCCCTTTTTGGCGCGGGTCGACATCCTTCGTTCGAAGGCCCATGGCGGCATTTCCGTTTCCCTGGGAATCCCCGCCCGGATGAATGTCGGCCGGTAGACAAAAACATCAACCTTCCAAAACTACCCTTAGACCATCAACGCCAAAACGGGAACCTCGGTGCGAATCACTTGTGAGATGGTGGTTCTTCAATAATTATCCTGCGGGACAGCCGTAAGATAAGTGATGGGGAGGGAAGTTCAAGCTCAATCGATTCTGCTATTACGATTAGTTAGGAGCCTGATGGGAAGCAAAAGGGTTGGCCTTGCAATTTTCGGGTGCTTGATAGCTTTTGGCATGGCAAGTTGCGGTGGATCGAGCGCTCCCACTGCTTTGGTCGTGGAGCTTTCGCCGCCTTCGGCGAGTATTGCCGTAAATTCTTCCGTTGACATTGGTCTACAAAGCCCTACTGATTTACCCAAATACACCTCATCGGTTGTCTGGAGCATTCAGGAATATGGCTCAAGCACCAGTTGTCTTGAAGTCGCTACCGGCCTCCCATCGGATGCTCCACCCCTTCCTAATTGCCCGTTTGGCTGGCTAGCAACCCCTAATCCACAGACTGGATATTCGCCATTAGATGGGTATTACTTTGCGCCGAGCACACCCGCAACCGCTCATGTGGTGGCAACGGTGACCATCTACACCGACATTCATTTGTCGACTATCAAATCCGAAGGCTCGGCAACCAGCGCAGTAACCGTGACCAGCCAATAGCAGCCTGTGCCCTCCCCTGCGATGCGGCCGTTATCACAATCACCCGCGATCGCAATTCGGTGACCGGGCGCCCCATCCTTCGCACATGTTTTGGCGCGAAGGGTGGGAGCGAGGCAGGACCAGTTCTTGCCGTGATCAAACAAGGCTAATGACAATCCACAGTGCTTTGTTTTCCGCCCTGTCGAAAAAGAGGCAAAAGGGTGAGGCACCCCCAGCTAGGAGTAAGGGAGCGCCCCCACCGCCGGGGATCAAGGGACAAGGGCATCGGTCATGGGAGTCCGTAAGGCGATCCGGCGGTAGGCCCGCTTGAGGAGGAATGGCGTCGCAAAGGTGGTGACCACCGCCATCAGGACAAGCATCGTGAACAAGCCCTTGCCGATGAACCCATTGGAGAGGGCGACATTGGCGATGACCAGCTCCATGACGCCGCGACCGTTCAGGCCGATGCCGAGCGCCCAGCTTTCATCGTTGCGCAGGCGGGCGAGCTTGCCGCCGATGAAGCCTCCAAAAATCTTTCCCGCAAACGAGACGATCAGAATGGCGAGGGCCAGCTTCCAATTGCGCAGGCCGGATGCGTCGAATTGCAGTCCGATGGCGGCGAAGAAGATCGGGCCGAGGAAACCCATGGTGACGTTGGAGGCGGTCTTCTGGATTTCGTCGAAATTGGTGTGCCCGAGGATCTGGTGGCTGAGCAGCATGGACCCGAAGAAAGCGCCCACCACGAAATCGAGTCCGAGGAACTCGGAGAAGCTAGCGAAGGCGAGGACGAAGACCAGTACGACTGCGAAGATGGACTCCTTGCCCTTGACCTTTTCCAGGAGCCGGTCGAGGGTGCTGCGCGATCGCCAGAACCGACCGACAGTGTAGCGTTTGGCGAGTCGGGCGGCAATCACGATGACACTCATGAACAGGAGTGCTTTGCAAAGCGCCCAACCCATTGAGATGAAGAGACTGGCCTGACTGCCACTGCCGCCTTTGACGTCGAGAATAATGCCCAGAGCAAGCAAGGATACGACATCATTGGCTACGGCAGCGGAGATGATCTTCTGCCCGACATTGCTACGCAGCTGTTCGAGGTCCATCAAAATGCGAATGCTGACAGGAAGAGCGGTGATGGCAATGCATAGGCCGATGAAGATGGCGCGCGTCTGGTTCAGCCCGAAGGCCCGGGCGAGAAGAATGCCGAGACCGAGAGGCACGACGAAGCCAGCGGCGCTAACCCAGGCTCCCCGGCCGCGACAGGAGGCCCAGAGGGCGTCCATGTCCATCTCCATGCCAACCAGGAAAGCGAGCAGCAGGACGCCGATATCGGCAATGGCGCGAATCTCCGGGGTAAAGTGCACGTAGCCGAGGACGGAAGGGCCGAGCAGCACGCCGGCAGCGATCTCGCCAATCATGGCCGGCTGTCCGAAGCGTCCCGCGATCTCCCCGAGGGCCCGGGACAAGATCAATAGCAGGAGCAGTGCCTCGATCAGCGGCATGGAATTCCTCGAGATGCCTGGGCCAGCGTTAGGGATCAGTGTAAAGGCGTAGAGGTGGCGAAGTCGAATGAGAGGGGTACCCCACCTACCCCCATCCCGCTGAAAACGGCATTGTTGGCGGTGCTATAATTTCAATTTGCCTGCTCTGTCTCCGCTCGATTTGAGGCGGAATCATCGCTTTGTCTGCGGAACGGGCGAGGTATCCATCGGCACTGATCCGAACTTAATCAAGATCTGAGGTTTCTCCATGTCCGGCCATTCCAAATGGGCAACCATTAAACACAAGAAGGGCGCGCTGGATGCCAAGCGCGGCAAGATTTTCACGCGGTTGATAAAGGAAATCACCATCGCGGCCAAGAGTGGTGGCGATCCTGAGAAGAACCCTCGTTTGCGCGGCGCGGTGGCGGCGGCCAAGGCGGAGAACATGCCGGCCGACAACATTAAGCGGGCCATCCAGCGCGGCACCGGCGAATTGCCCGGCGTGTCGTACGAAGAAATCACCTTCGAGGGCTATGGTCCGGGCGGCGTTGCCATCCTGGTGGAAGTCTCCACCGACAATCGTAACCGCACCGTCAGCGAGATGCGGCACGCCTTTTCGAAGAATGGCGGAAACATGGGCGAAGCCGGCTCGGTGTCGTGGATGTTCCACAAGAAGGGCGACATTGTGATCGCCAAGTCGGCGGCCAAGGAAGACGACTTGATGAATATCGTCCTCGAAGCCGGTGCTGACGATCTGAAAGATGATGGTGATAGCTGGGAAATCCTGACTGACCCGTCGGTTTACGACGCGGTGCTGGAAGCGGTGAAGAAGGCCGGCATCACGCCCGAAGTGGCCGAGATCGGCATGGTCCCGCAGACCTACACCAAGCTGGAAGGCCATCAGGCTAGCACCATGATTCGCTTACTGGAAGCGCTGGAAGACCAGGACGATGTGGAGCACGTGTACTCCAACTTCGATATCGATCAGAAGCAGTTGGAGGAAGTGGCGGGGTAGGGAAGCAGTCAGCCATCGGCTATCAGCTTTCAGCTATCAGCCAAACCAAGTTGTGAAACGGCCGCCTGAATGGGCGGTCGTGTTGTTTTGCGCGAAAAGCATTTCACCATAGAGCCACCAGAGAAAACCTCTTTACCGCGGAGGGCGTGGAGAATCCAAGAAACACAATTAGCGCTTGGCAATTGGCGTGTAGTCATAGACCTCATGTTCCCGTCGAGGCCCACCCGAGAACATTAGATCGACGGCAGCTGGCTTATCCGCCTCCAGAGTTTTCTAGCTTTGATCTTCTCCGCGCCCTCCGTCTTCTCCGTGGTGAAACATTTTTTCTTCGTGTCCCTGGTAAAAAGATTTTTCTCTGTGCCTCTGTGTCTCTGTGGCAGATTCCCCGCGCCATTTACAATAGTTGCAGAATGAAGCTGCCCGGAAACAGGTTTTCCCGCATTGTCCTCTGTTTGCTGGTCTCACTCGCGACTTTCGCCACCGCATGCAACAAATCGGAGCATGCTGCCTCAGGCGCACCCGCTGAGGTAAAGCCTGCGGCTGCGACGGGCGACGCGCCGCCAGTGGACACGAATCCTCAAACTGCCGAGCCTGCCGGCCCCAAGCCCGACATCAACGGCAACCACGTTATGCAATATGTGAAGGAGGTTGTCGCGTTCGGCTCGCGCCCACCCGGCAGCCCGGGACACGCCAAGCTGGAGCAGTACATTCTGTCGAAGCTCAAGGGCGTGGATGTTGAGCAGGACAAATTCACAGCGCAGACGCCGGTGGGCAAGTTTCCAATCAACAACATCATCGCGAAGTTCCCAGGCCGCAAAGACGGAATCATCGTCGTCGCCGGACATTACGACACGAACTATCCGCTGCCCAAGGCCTACGTGGGCGCGAACGATGGCGGCTCGTCGACCGCGTTGTTACTGGCACTGGTCGATCAGTTTCGCGGCAAGACTCTCGACGGCTACAGTGTGTGGCTGGTGTGGACCGACGGGGAAGAGGCCTTCGTCAAGTGGACTGACACCGATAGTCTGTACGGCACGCGGCAGTTGGCGCAGAAATGGCAGCAGGATGGAACCGCAAAGAAGATCAAGGCATTCATCCTGATGGATATGCTCGGCGATGCCGATCTCGATGTTCTGGAGGAAACCGCTTCGACGCCGTGGTTGCGTGCCCTCGTCTACCAGGCGGCCACTAACCTGGGCTACCAGTCGCATTTCTACCAATACAAGGCGGGCATTGAGGACGACCACTTGCCTTTCCTGAAGATTGGCGTTCCGTCGGTGGACATTATCGATTTGGACTACGGCTACCACAACGTCTTCCACCACACGGTGCAAGACACGATTGATAAGTTGAGTCCGCAATCGCTGGCGATCAGCGGCGACGTAGTGCTGGAAACGATTCGACTGGTGAATGCACGGCAGTAAGGTGGCACCTTCACTACTACTTCGGTGGCGTACGCAATTTCCCTTGTTGATTCTGGTTGCGCTTTGTCGCAAACCTGTGCTATCCCTGCCATACATCGGTGAGCTCAGTTCAGAGTTGCCACTTCGGGCTGGATTCTAACAATTATGCAAGGAGGGACGATGGCAAGAATCGCTTCGGCAGCCGCCCTGGCTCTAGTTCTCTTCCTGGCAGGCTGCTGCAATCCCGGCAACATCGGATCGGTTCCAGTTACACTCAACGGCCAGCAAACCGACATGTGGTGCTGGGCCGCCAGCGGACAGATGACGATGAACTACGTGCATCCCGCCTCGAACGTGCAGCAGTGCGACGAAGCGAATAAACGATTTGGCCGCACCGACTGCTGCAATTCTCCGGTGCCCGACGCTTGTGTTAACGGCGGGTGGCCGGAATATTCGAAATACAGCTTCACAGCCGATACCACTTCCGACGCGGCCCTGAGCTGGAGCCAGATCCAGAGCCAAATTTACTGTGCCAAGAAGCCGTTCGCTTTCTCGTGGCATTGGAACGGCGGCGGCGGCCACATGATGGTGGCGACCGGATACGTCACGATCGACGGAACAAACTATGTAAGCGTGAATAATCCGTGGCCACCCACCGGAGGCGTGCAGGAGGTGTATACCTACGACAAGTACGTGGGCGGCGCCAGCTACGATCACACCCACTGGAACGACTTCTACAACATCACTTACACGGGAGGCCAATAACATGCGCTCCCTATTGCTTACAAGTGGTTTGCTTCTTTTGATGGTGGCCTGCCGTGGTGGCGAGACTCCCAAGCCGCCCTCTTCGCAGCCGCAGCAAGCGGCGACGGACGCCCTTGGCGTATTGCAGAAGCTGGTCAACCAGCAGAACTATCGCGCGATGGGCTTCGATTCGGTCGATGAGGTCAAGCAGGCCCAACTGGGACAACCCCTTCCCACCTTCAATATTGGTCTGGACCAGTTAAAGGGCTATCAGACCGGCGCTAACGCAAACAGTTTTTTGACTCAGAACTCGGAAACCATCTACCCGGTCACGGTGAACGGTCAGGTCAAGTCCAGCGTCACCGTGGTGCAGAAAGCAGGAGGGTACGAGCCCTCCAGCTTCGGGAATGCCGAGATCGTCAAAGCACTGTCCCGCTATCGCACGGGCGAAAACGCCGCCAACGATTTCGTCGTCCGCGTGCCGGCACTCAACATGTATTTCCTTGCTAAGCGAGTTGAGAACCGGCTCTTCCTGACTCCCATCGTCGACGATCCCCGGCTCAAGCTTAAGGTTGGCGAAGAAGTTCCGGCGGAGATTGTCTTGGAGCAACTGGCTCCGCTTGCTAAGGCCTATAACGGGTTGCCGATGTAGTAGATGAATTGGAAGATGCTATTTCCGTGTACATCATGAGCGCGGGGATAGCATCTTCTACGTCTCGTCGCAATTCTCTTGTGGGCTCCTACTTCAGACCGATGTAGATGTCGACCTGAGCGTTGTTCGGATCAGCGGCGCGCTGATCATACACTTCGAAGTCAGCCCGGTGGGCTCGCTCGCCATTGCCGGGCGACTCATAGTACGACCAGATCCGCTTCCACCTTTCGACAACGACCTTTGCCGCTGGGCCGCGGTCGCAGGTGAAAACGGCATACTGTCCGGCGGGAATTTCCGTCCTGACCATTCCGCTTGGAATTAGCGAATCGCTCACGGTCCCAACCTTTGCGCCAATCACCAGTGTGTAGTCGCCGTTGGCGTCGCTCACGTAATCGGTGTAAACCGCGTACAGATCTGGATTGGTTTTGTTCGGAATATGTTCGAGGACATGCTCCTGCATGAAGCGTTGCCACAGCTTGGGGATGGCGCCTTGCGGACCCGCTTCTTTGGCGTTGTTGGTGCGAGTTGCGATCCCGACGACCTCAAAACTCTCGAGTTGGACGGTCTTAGGTTGCAAGGAAGTCTCGGCGAGCGCCGCACACAACACGGCCGTTATTATCGTGACCAGCATGAGCGAGCAGAGTCGCACGCAGGTTGAGGTTTCGCGAACAACTGTGGATTTTACACCGCAGGTCGCAACGACAAAACCTTTAGAGCGGGAGGCGACATTGCCAGCACATCACTCCTTGGGAGCAAACCGTTTCAGTCGGAATCCTGATAGGTTAATCCGCGATCGCTGTCCCAGCGCCTGCAACGCCAGCGCTTCTCCCAATGCCGCGGAGTGCTTGAAACCGTGGCCCGAGCAGGCGGAGGCGAAAACGATGTTCTCACAGTTGCGAAACTCATCGATGATGAACTTCGCGTCGGGCGTAACCGTGTAGAGGCAGGTCTCGGTGCGCAGGCATTCGCTGGAAACGTCAGGAAAATGCGGCGCGATGTACTCGGTGTACATGGCGGAGATTTCCGCATCCCTGACCACACGCGACACCGCATCGGGATCGATCGTCGCGTCGTATTGTTCGGCGGCAATCTTGATCCCGCCGCTTGGCCTATCCACGGCAGGGAAGCCGTATATCATGTCGCGCGGCTGGTTACCCGCGATCCAGATGAACACCGGAAAACGTTCTGGTGAGTACTGCTCGGCATGGCTTGCCAGTGCAAACCAATACATCACCTGCCGATAGATCTTGAAATAGTTTGCGTAGCTCTCGCCCAAGAGCTTCTGAATCCACGGTCCCGCGGTGATGATGACAGTAGCGGCAGAATAAGTATTGGCCGTGGTTCTGACTTCGACCGTGCCATCCGGCAGCGGCTTGCAATCAACCACCATTTCCGAAGTGACGACCCTCGCGCCCAGCTTCCTGGCCAATGAGAGGTGCGCTTCGATGCAAACCTCAGGCCGAAGATACCCGGCACCCGGTTCAAAATACCCAATCTCATCGCCTCGTAAACGGAACTGCGGATAGCGATGCCGCAGCTCGTCCGTGCTCAAGACTTCGTGCGCTATGCCGAAATCTTTGGCCGCGGCGATGGTGTCTTGAATGAACGAAGTCGAGCCATGATGATCGCCGGGCATGCTAGGCGACGCGAGGACCAGTCCTCCGTTGCGGGTGAGCAGATTGCGGCCGGTGGCCGCCTCTAGTTCCTGCCAGATCTGGTTGGAGCGCAGCACTAGCGGAACGAATTCGCGGCCCTCGCCGATGGCTTCTCGCGTAATGCGAGTGTCGCCGTGCGACGAGCCCTGGCCGTGGGGTGGTTCGAAGCGATCGATGCCGATCACGCTCGCGCCCAGCTTGGCGACTTGGTAGAGCGTCGCGCTCCCGACAGCTCCCAGACCCACGACCACAACATCAGCGACGTTGGGCATACGCCGTCATCATAGAGCAACGAAACGGGACTACAGGGTGAAAGCCGTTGATTTTACGGTTGCGGCACGGCCTGAGTAGTGTAAGATGCACGCGCATCTTAATTCCAAAGAGAATTGCGGATTACAGCTTCCTGAGGCAGGATGAGTGGATTTTCTCGCCACTATGCTCCTGATGTTCCGAAGTAGTGGGCCCTACGCTTTACGAATTCAACTTCAACCAAGACGGAGGACAGATGAGAACGAAAAAGCTGTTATCAGCTCTTGCTGTCATGTTGTTTGCATTTTCGGCGGTTGCTCAAGACAAAACAGGAACCGTTGCCGCACTGGAATTTCAGAAACCTAAGAACGGCACGCTGAAGCAGTACGAGGATGGGCGCAAGCAAAAGGCTGCCTGGCATAAGCAACAGAATGACCCTCAACCGCTGCTGGTATGGGAGACGCTTAGCGGGCCGGACACGGGGACCTTCATCGTAGGCCGCTTGAATCAACATTGGGCCGATTTCGACAAGCCGGCGATTCCAGACCAGGCCGACCTGGACGAATTTCAGAAGGTGGTGGGCAATTACGTTGACTCCCTCGTCGCTCGCTATTACGAATCGATGCCGAAGGTTAGTAATCCTCCGAGTGCGGCGATGGCGCCCAAGTTCGATGACATCATTACCTTCCATGTGCGCTACGGCAAAGATTCGGATTTTCGGAGTGCCGTCAGCCGGATTTACGACGCCTCGCAGAAGACCAAGTGGCCGGTCAATTTCGAATGGTATGCACTGGCGAGCGGTGGCGATACGGGAACTTATGTGCTCGTTCTGCCGCGCAGCAGTTGGGCAGACTTCGCGGACAAACCTGACGTGAAGCCTTTTCGCGACATGTTGAAGGATGCCTTCGGGCAGGCGGAAGCGGACTCCATCGTCGACCGCATCGACGGCTCGGTGGTAAGTGAGACGAGCGAGATCATCCAATTTCGTCCTGACTTGAGCTACCTGCCAGGTAAATAGCAAAGGAGCAACTAGCGCGGAAGCAACTAGCAGTTGGCTAATGTCGCACAGCTGTTGATCGCTGCTTAGTACTAAACGCTAGGTGCTAGTTGCTAATTGCTAGTTGCAAGTCCTTAATCTCGGATAAGGAGAACCATGAAAACAAGAGCGGTTGCACTGACTATGGCAATGTGTTTTGTCGCAGGGGCAATATGCCTTGCCAGCGACGTCAATATGGGTACCTGGAAGCTGAACGAGGCCAAGTCGAAGTTCGCTCCCGGGGCGACGAAAAACCAGACGGTTGTCTACCAGGCGATGGGTGACCAAATCAAGGTCACGCTAGACGGAACTACCTCTGACGGCAAGTCTGTGCACATCGAGTGGACGGGCAAGTACGACGGCAAATTTTACCCTGTTACCGGCGATCCGAACGTTGACGAGCGGTCGTACAAGCAGGTTAATGGGCGCACAGTGGAGGTCATCAGCAAGAAGGACGGCAAGATAGTGAGTACCACTCGTGTTGTCGTGGCGCACGATGGCAAAAGTCGTACCGTCACCTCGACCAACTCGAAGGGAGAAAAGAGCGTCGCGGTCTACGACAAAGAGTAGGGACGTCTGCCGAGGTCTAGCGTAACGGAGATACCCTTTCGCTTGACTGCGGATTCCAGAGGAGCAAGAACAATCGCAGGGTGCCCCGTTCCAGGCCTCCTTTGGCTAGGGCGGGGCAATTCTGGGGCTCGATGTCTCCATCATGGGAGCCCGTCTTCAGATGGCCTGTGCCTGTGGGCGATTCCTTAAGAATCGTAACCGGGTCCGCCAGGCGACCCGCACTCTTTCCACAGCTTTTCCCAATTCCAGAGTCCGTAGCCCACCTCTTTCGGCAATGGGAATCCGAGCTGATGCGCGAGCATACACACTTGCCCGCGATGGTGGGCTTCGTGAGAAAGCATGTAGCAGAGCATTTCCACGCCAACCGGCCAAGGCTGACCCCAGCCGTCTCTGTGAAACTTCTCGATGCGGCCTTCACCACCGCCGAGGGCTTCACTCAGCATCTCCGCGCAGCGAACGGCGCTCTCGGCCAATCCCGCACGGGCCTGCTGCGGCGTGCAATGTGCGCGGTTGAGCTGTGCTGGAACTTTCAGATGCGGAGCTGTTAGCCTGACCCACTTGCAGCGGACATTGTGCATGTGCGTGAAAATCGCTGCAATGGTGCGGGCTTTGCCGGGCGGTTTCGCTGTCCAGGCGCCAGGGTCAAGACGTTCGATAAGAACCTGGTTCATGCGATCATTGGCGGCGAAGATCCGGACTGCGGCCCGGCCGAGTTGAGTGTAAGCCTTGGGTTGACGCCTGGTCACGGCTTTCGACTCCCCGACCTATGATACTTCCAGGTCGTCGGCCATGCGTGATGACAAATTCAGAATTAGCGAAGCCCGCTCTACCGGAACTTGGCATACGCCAATTCCTAAACTGCCAAAATTGCTGGTCGGTAATTGCTAATTGCTTCTACTGCTGAATTGTCTGGATTGCCTTGGGATGCACTTGCTCATTCTGTATTTGCGAAGCATCCCAACCACCGCCTACGGCCTTCACCAGATAGACGGAAGTCACCATCTCCTGCCCAAGTAACTGCGTGGCCAGGCGTTCGTTGGTTAACAACGCCGACTGCGCCGTGATGACGTCGAGGTAGGAGGTCACGCCGCCGACGTAGCGATTGTTGGCAATCTCGAGAGCGCGGCGCGCGTCGGAGACAGCCGCGTTCTGGCTTGTTGTCGCCCGCGAAAGTTCGTTCAGCCCCGACAGTCCATCTTCCACCTCCTGGAACGCGGTCAGCACGGCCTCCCGGTAGTTGGCAACCGATTCGTCGTACGCGGCCTTGGTGGCGGCCAGGTTGGCACGATTGCGTCCGCCTTCAAAGATGGGTTGCAACAGGTCCCCACCCAGCGACCAGATTGCGTTAGGAGCGCTAATCAAGTTGGTGATGTCCGTGCTCTGAAAGCCGCCGACACCAGAGAGCGTGAGTTGGGGATAAAACGCCGCCGTGGCAACGCCGACCTCGGCGTTTTCAAATGCCATATTGCGCTCAGCCGTAGCAACGTCGGGTCGGCGTTCCAGCAGGTCAGAAGGCACCCCAAGCGGAATCGGCGGTGGAGGCGCATGCAGCGGGGCAACCGACACGTTAAAGGTGGAGGCGGGATTTCCGGTCAGCACCGCAATGGCGTGTTCGTATTGCTGACGCTGCTGCTGCACCAGGTACAGTTGTGTGACCGTGGAATCGAGCAGTGTCTGCTGCTGTGCGAGGTCGAGTCCGGAGGCCACTCCGCCGGCATGACGGCTCTCCACCAATTGCAATCCTTTCTGCTGAATGTCGACTGATTCCTGGACCACCCTGGTTTCGGCATCAAGCTCGCGTAAGCTGAAATAGTCGGCGGCGAGTTCCGCGGTCAGCACCAGGTTTACGTTGTACATGTCCGCTGCTGTGGCTTGCAGGGAAGCGTTGGCGGCTTGCAGGGTTCGCCTGTATTTCCCAAAGAGATCAGGTTCGTAACTTAGCAGGAATGGAATTTCGTAGGTGCTCTGAGTGAGCGGCCGCCCAATGGTAACAACTTCCGGCCGATTTCCAGCGTACCGATTGCGCGCGGCATTTGGGTCAGCGCTAGCTTGCGGGAAAAGTCCAGCCGAAGCAACCCTGGCCAGAGCACGCGCCTGGCTGAGTCGGTCTTGCGCTGCTGCCAGTGATTGGTTGGCCTTCAGCAGTCGCTGCTCGTAGTTGTTCAACTCAGCATCGTTGAAGATCTCCCACCATGCCCCTTTGGGAAGCGAATCTTTCGGCGCAGCAACCCGCCACGGACCTTCCGTCTTATACGCCGTGGGGGCCTGAACTGCTGGACGCTGATACTTCGGTCCCACCGCGCATCCTGCCAGCAAGGCGCTGGCGGCGACGGCAGCCGCCAGGGTCAACCCTTTCATGACGGTTTGACTCCCTGCGGTTCGGGAGCCACATTCACCTGCTGACCGTCTTCAATGGAGTCCGATGGGTTGACGATCACCCGATCGTTTACATCCACACCGCCTACGATTTCCAAGGTGGTTCCGTAATCGCGACCAATCGAAATTCGCCGCAACTGTACTTTGCCGTCGCTGCCCACCACCGCGACCTGGGCCCCTTCGCGTCGAAACAACATGGCATTCACCGGGATGGTGACTTTATTCACGTCGATGTTCGGTTTAAAGTGCACTTCGCCGAAGGAGCCCGGCAGCAACTTTCCATCCTGGTTCGGCACATCAACTTCGGTGAGCAAGGTCCTCGATGTCGTGTCGATTGCGTCAGCAGTGCGCGCCACTGTGCCGGTGAACTTTTGTCCGGGAAATTCCTGCAACGTAACCACAGCATTCATCCCGACTTTGATAGCTGGAGCGTAGGCCTGAGGAACCGAAACATACACGCGCAAGGGATTGGTGCGGGCAACATCAAACAGCTCCTTGCCGGCAGCTCCAGCGTTCCCCACATTGATCAGCGCGCCTGGATCGACAGTGCGCGTGGTCAGCACGCCGTCGAATGGGGCGTAGATGTGCTTGAATCCTTCCAGCTCTTCCAGGCGCTTGACGTTGGCATCGGCGGCGGCCAGATTCGCCTGGGCTTGCTCAAAGCCGCTGCTTTGGGTGTCGGCTTCCTCCTGCGAAACCGAATCGGTCTTGCGCAGCGCCTGATAACGATTGGCATTGATCTTCGCCAGGTCCATGGCGGCGACAACCTGCTGGCGCGCCGCGCGCGCTTGCATCAACTCCTGATCGACTTCGGGTGTGTCAATATCGGCCAGCAGCTCGCCTTTCTTTATGTGGCTGCCAATGTCCTTGTACCACCGCAGCAGATATCCATTGGTGCGGGCGTAGATGGGAGACTCGATGTAAGCCTGCAAAGTGCCGGGCAACACCAGCTCTTCGTCGGGCTTTTCGGCTGTCGGATGGACCACGGCGACGGTTGGAGCGGCACTCTGCTCGGTTTCGTCCGCCAGTACACGGCTGTCATGGATTCGCAGGAGCATGACGACAACGCCAGCCAAGACGAGCGCCAAAAGCACGATACCAATAAATAACAGGGCTTTGCGCGGCGTTGCAGGCGGAAGTTTTGGTGGAGGCGTGATCTCAGCCGCAACCGGGCTGCCATCGGGGACAGAGGTCTCGCGGTATTGCGGATAGCTCCCGTCCGAGCCGGAACGGCCCGACTTCGCAGGAGCTTCCAATTGGCCCGGATTGTGATGCGCTTCCATCTTGGTCGTTTGAGTCTCCAATATTCTACGACTGCTTCTCCGCCTGTCTGGTTTCCCTGTGGCCGTGAATCATCGCAAACACGGTCGGCACAAAGAACAACGTAGCCACTGTGGCGAACAGTAACCCGCCGATGACGGCTCGTCCCAGGGGCGCATTCTGCTCGCCGCCTTCGCCCAAGCCCAGCGACATCGGCAGCATGCCGATGATCATGGCCAGCGCGGTCATCAGCACCGGCCGAATACGCGTGTAACCAGCTTCCAGGGCGGCTTGGGCAGCGGGAATGCCGGCCCGCATGCGGTCGCGCGAGAAAGAGATCATCAAGATCGAATTCGCCGTCGCCACGCCCATGCACATCACCGCGCCGGTCAACGACGGCACGTTAAGCGTAGTGTGGGTGAGCAGCAGAATCCAGCAGATTCCGGCCAGCGCTCCCGGCAATGCCGTGATGATGATGAACGGATCGAGCCAGGACTGGAAGTTCACCACGATCAGGAAGTACACCAGCACGATCGCCGCCAGCAATCCCACCCCCAGACCGATGAATGAACTCACCATCGTCACTACCTGCCCGCGAACGATCAGCTGCGTCCCACGCGGCAAGTGTTGCCGGAAGGGTTTCAGCTCCCGGTCCACATCGCGTATGACACTGCCCAGATCGCGGTCCTGCGTGCTGGCGTAAACGTCGATCACCGGCTGCACGTTGTAGTGCGAAACTACCGCGGGTCGCACCACCGGCGTTAACTGCACCAGGTTGCCCAATACCTGCGAAGTGGGCACGGCGGGATCATTGACCGGGGTATTCATCAGGTCCTGCAGTGAGGTCATGCGATATTGGGGCGACTGCACCGCGACCGAGTAGCTGACGCCGTTGTTGGGATTCAGCCAGAAATTGGGTGCTGTCTGGAAGCTGCCGCTAAGTGAGACCAGGACACTTTGCGCCACGTCGCGCGTGTTCATGCCAACCTGGGTAACGCGGTCGCGGTCGATGTTCAGGTGCAGCGTTGGTAGGTCGAGCAACTGTTGCACGTGTACGTCGGCCGTACCGGGAATGCGCCGCAGCCGATTGGAAATTTGTTGCGCGATGGCATAGTTGGTTGTCATATCGGGGCCGATGAGTTGAATGTCAATGGGCGCCGGCAAGCCAAAGTTCAGGATTTGGGTGACGATGTCGGCGGGCTGGAAGAAGAACTCCACGCCCGGAAATTGCCGCGGTAAACCCTCGCGCAGCTTGCGGATGTAGTTCGCCGTAGGATGATGGTGCTCTTGATTCAGGCCCACCAGAATCTCTGCGTCGCTGGTGCCGATCACGCCGGAGTTGCTATAGGAAAGATTGATACCGGAGTTCGGCAGCCCGATGTTGTCGAGAATGGTGACCAGTTCGTCTTTGGGGATCTGTTGCCGCAGATATTGTTCGATTTCATCGCATAGTCGTGCTGTTTCTTCCACCCGCAGTCCAGCGCGGCCGCGAACGTGGAGCCGCATCTGTCCGGCATCCACGCTGGGGAAGAAATCCTCGCCCAGGGTAAACACCAGCAGCAGAGACAGTGCGCAGAAAGCGATGAAGCAAGCCGCGAACAGCTTGCGGTGCTCGAGCGTAGTCTCCAGCAGTTGGTAATAGCCGCAGCGAAACTTTTCGAAGCCGCGCTCAAAGCGACGCTGATACCGGCCGAAGAATGTCTTTGCGCTTTCCTCGCGGTGCTCATGGCCGCGCATGATGTACATCACCAGGGTCGGAATCAGTGTTCGCGACAGGAAGTAGGAGGCGAGCATGGCGAAGACCACCGCTTCGGCCAGCGGCACGAACAGAAACCTGGCCACGCCAGTCAGGAAAAACATCGGCACGAAAACGATACAGATCGACAGGGTAGAGACGAACGCCGGCACCGCGATCTGGGATGCGCCGTCCAAAATGGCCTGCTTCATCTCCTTGCCTTGGGCAAGATTGCGCTCGATGTTCTCAATCTCCACCGTGGCGTCATCCACCAGAATACCGACCGCCAGCGCCAGGCCGCCCAGCGTCATGATGTTGATGGTTTCGCCCAGCGCGCTGAGCAACAGCACGGAAACAAAGATGGAGAGTGGAATGGAAATCGAGATCACGATGGTCGGGCGCCAGTCGCCCAGGAAGATCAGGATCATGCAGGCGGTCAGCGCTGCCGCGATCAGCGCCTCACGCAGCACTCCGTTAATGGAGGCGCGCACAAACAGCGATTGGTCGAACAGTGGCTTGACAACGACTCCGCGCGGCAGCGATTGCAGGGCGATGGGAACAATGCCTTTGATGGCATTGACAATGGTAATGGTGGATCCCCTGCCGACCTTATACATCGACATCAGCACGCCGTGCACCCCGTCCTGGCGGACAATGTTGGTCTGCGGCGAGAAGCCATCGCGCACATGGGCTACATCGCGCATATAGATGGTCGAGCCATTAATCGTCTTGATCGGGATGTCATTTAATTCGGCGATGGTTCGCGGGGCGGTGTTCATCTCCACCTGGTATTCCAGCAAACCAATCTTGGTTGTACCGGACGGCGTGATGACATTTTGCGAGTTGATGGCGTTGACAATATCGCTCGGCGCCAGGCCGTTGGCCTGCAGTCGCGGCATGTCGAGGTCAACTTGCACCTGGCGGATCTTGCCGCCGTACGGGTAAGGGGTGGCTGCGCCTTGCACCGTCGCCAGTTGCGTGCGCAGGAAATTTTGACCCAGGTCGAACAACATCTGGTCGGGCAAAGTCTTGCTGCTCAGGCCAAGTTGGACGATTGGCGTGGTGGAAGCGCTGTACTGGATTATTAGCGGAGGAAATGTGCCAGGCGGGAGGGAACGGACGATGGTTTGCATGGCCGCGGTCAGTTGGGCCAATGCCGTCTGGATGTTGACCTCCGGCTGGAAGAAAACCTTGATGACGCCGACACCGTTTACCGACTGCGACTCGATATGTTCAACGTTGTTGACCGTGATGGTGGTGATGCGCTCCGAGTTGCTGATAATGCGGTCGGCCATGTCGCTCGGGGCAAAGCCGGAAAAGTTCCAGACCACGCTGAGTACGGGAATATTGATGTCGGGGAAAATGTCGACCGGAGTTCGCACGACGGCTAGCGGCATCAGCAGGATGATGATGATCGCCATTACGACGAAGGTATAAGGACGCCGCAGCGCAAGTGCAACAATCCACATCGGTGGGACACGACTCCAATCAGGGCCGACGGCATTTCGTCAGCCGACTATCAACACCATGGCCTAAAAAAAATCCGATTCGATACGGTACGTATTGGATTCAAATATATGCTACTGTGAGTCATGCCGCAAATGCCTTCTTCTGCTCAGAAGCAGCTACCCGGAAACGACAAAGCCAAACGATTGCCGGGACGGCCTCGCAGCGAACAGGCTCGGCAAGCCATTCTGCGCAGCACCAGCCGATTGTTACAGCGTACCGGTTTTGCGGAACTTTCGATTGAGGCCATCGCCGCCCACGCCGGTGTAGGCAAGGCGACCGTCTACCGCTGGTGGCCCGATAAGGGTGCCCTGGTGGTGGATGCTTTTGCTTCCAGCGCGGAAGACGAATTGCATTTCCCGGACAGTGGTTCAGTGTTCAAGGACATGAGCCTGCAAATGAACCAATTCTTGACGATACTTCGTTCACGTCGCGGACGTATCGTCTCGGCGGTGATCGCCGGCGGCCAGTCCGACTCTCATCTCATCCAAGCATTTCGCAATCGGTTTCTGAGGCCTCGGCGCCAAGAAGCCTATGAGACCCTGCGACGTGGAATCGACCGCGGTGAACTGCCCCGTAACCTCGATCTTGATCTTCTACTCGACATCCTCTACGGCGCAATTTACATGCGCTTCCTCATTCGCCACGACCAACTGAGCGAGGCGTACATCGCGGACGTCTGTCGCCTGGTGCTGAATGGCGCGACGAAAAATGGGGCGCACCCTCATGGTGCAAGCAAGCGAAAACTCAGAGAGGGCAATGGCAGGATGCGGAACCTGGGGCGGCATTGAGCTGGGGGAAACAGGTCAAGCGTCACGGTTTGTTATCTGAGGGCGCGAAGCGGAGCGGAGAGATCTGCGGTTCCGAGAACAAGCTACTGGAGAGACGAACAACAAGGGGCACCGCCATACGGTCATTACGCCTTCTTGCTTTTGCGGGTCGCTGGCCGGCTGGTTTTCTCGAGGGCCAATTTTTCGTGCGAGCCAAACGCTTCGCTCATCGCTTGCATTCTGTCTGCGTCCTTACGAACCTTAGCGGCGTATGCGAGCGGATCGACTTTCTTCTTTTTCATGTCCCACAGCATGACACAAATCTGAGTACAGTCAACAGCTTCGAGTACCACGTGCTAGCTCGGCGAAGTGCAGCAGGTGGAGACCAGCTTCGTCACGGGTCGGGCGGAGTAGACGAGGCAATGCGGGTTGCTATACTCGCCAGATGTCTCGCTCACCGCTGGTTCTCACTCTCGCTTTGACGCTTGTCGCTTCCGCAGCGGCCCAAACCACCGCCTGGCAGATCGATCCGAACCATACAGCGGCGCAGTTCTCGGTGCGACACATGGGCATATCAACGGTCCGCGGCGCATTCACCAAAGTGAGCGGAACTGTGACGTATGATCCCGTCAATCCCGGCAATACGGTGATCGACGTTACCATCGATGCCGCTTCCATAGACACCCGCGTGGAAAGGCGCGATAACGATCTGCGCAGCCCCCGCTTTTTTGATGCGGCGAAATTTCCGACGCTGACCTTCAAGTCGAAACGCGCCGAACCAAACCGTTCAGGGAAGCTGAAGGTGATCGGCGATCTCACCATTCACGGCGTTACCAAAGAGGTCGTATTGGATGTCGATGCACCCTCCGGTCCTGTGAAGGATCCGCGGGGAAACTGGCATATGGGAACGTCCGCCGCTGCGGAGATCAATCGCCAGGATTTCGGAGTCAGCGCAGACAAAGGAACTGTGGGCGACGATATCCCGATCATCATCGATGTCGAGTTGATCCAGTCGGCCGCGCCAGCGAGGTGAGCCAAGAGCGAAAAGCGAACTCCTATATCTGGTAGTCCATCTCGATCACCTGTTGCAGCTTGTCGGTGCCGTTAGTTGGTGAGGGTACGCGGCCTTGTATGCGGCACACTTCATCCTTCAGCATCTTGACTTCGTTGGCCACCGCCGACAGCGCCTCCGACAGCGGATCGTTGATCTGCTTGGGATCGATGATCACCACGCGCCGGCCTTCGCGGAAAACAATATGGCCGGGCACGCCGACCACGGTCGAGTCGTCGGGCACGTCGCGCAGCACCACCGACCCGGCGCCAATGCGGCAGTTTTCACCGACAGTGATGTTGCCAAGTATTTTCGCGCCGGCACCCACCACAACGTTATTGCCGATCGTGGGATGCCGTTTACCCTTCTCTTTGCCCGTGCCGCCGAGAGTCACGCCCTGGTACAGCGTGACATCGTCGCCCACAATCGCAGTCTCGCCGATGACCACGCCCATTCCGTGGTCGATGAAAAAACGCCGGCCAATTTGTGCGCCGGGATGGATTTCGATGCCAGTGATCAGCCGGGCGAGTTGCGACAGCGCTCGGGCAGGGAATTGCCAGCCACGAATCCACAGCCAATGATGGAAGCGGAAGCCCCACAGCGCATGCAGCCCGGAGTAAAGCAGCACAACTTCAAGCGCAGACTTCGCCGCCGGATCGCGTTCCTTCACAGCGGCGATGTCCTCACGCACTGATGCAAACATTTCCTAAACGCCCTCAGCCACCATGGCTAGCGACTCGTTGCGGAGCTGCTCAAACAGCACGCTGCTCAAATAACGTTCGCCGAACGACGGGATAATCACCACGATCAACTTGCCCGCATTTTCGTCACGCGCGGCAACTCGCAGCGCGGCCACTACCGCCGCTCCCGACGAGATGCCAACCAGCAGACCCTCTTCCTTGGGCAGGCGGCGTGCCATCGCCAAAGCATCCTCGCTCGACACTTGGATGACTTCGTCAATGTAGTCGGTGCGCAGAATGCTGGGAATAAATCCGGCGCCGATGCCTTGAATCTTGTGCGGACCAGGCTGTCCACCGGAAAGCACTGGGCTTTCCGTGGGTTCGACCGCAATCGCCTTGAACGATGGCTTCCTTGGCTTGATGTACTCGCAAACTCCGGTCAGCGTGCCGCCGGTGCCAATGCCCGAGATCAGAATGTCCACTTTCCCGTCGGTATCGTTCCAGATCTCTGGGCCGGTGGTCTCCCGGTGGATCTTGGGATTCGCTGGATTGTCGAATTGCTGGAGCATATGGCTGTTGGGCGTCTTAGCGACAAGTTCCTCGGCTTTCGCGATTGCGGCCTTCATCCCCTTCGGACCGGGGGTCAGCACGATGTCGGCTCCGAAGCTCTTTAGCAGGACGCGCCGCTCCAGGCTCATGGTGTCGGGCATGGTCAGGATCACCTTGTAGCCTTTCACCGCGGCGACAAACGCCAGCGCGATGCCGGTGTTGCCGCTGGTTGGCTCAATCAACACCGTCTTACCAGGTTGGATTTTGCCCGCGCGCTCGGCTTCGTTGATCATGCTGACGCCGATGCGGTCCTTCACACTGCTGAGCGGGTTCTGACTCTCTAGTTTGGCGACGACCGTGGCCTTGGCGCCCGCAGTAACTTTGTTGAGGCGCACCAAAGGAGTATTTCCAATCAGTTCCGTCACGTCATTCGCAATCTTCATAGCGATCTCCCAAAAAGTTTGACCTTAGGCTTATAGATATACGGTTTGATTCAGTGGAGGCGAGCAAAGAATCAGCTAAAGACAACAACAACAGCGCGACATTTGTGGGCTGGCGCCAACTTCGAACTGAGACAGCGTATATGCGGCTTTAGTTGACATAACACACCAGCTCGCGCGAAAAGGTCTATAGCTTACCACCGTTGGGTGCCGGAATTTCAGTTCGAGATGCAAAATTTTGAGCGCATTTGAAGGAGTTCGGTATTGAGACGAAGTACGAGTTCCCGCAGGGGCTGAAGCCCACTATCCATGCGCCCGTAACGGCACGGCTGAAGCCGTGCCCCTTCAAACCTTGCCTCTCGGTGATCCATTTCAAGCGTTCGCGCAGGACGACAGCACATGACGGGGGAGGCCGAAAGGTTTGGTGCTGACGGCTGACGCCGCCTACAGTTCCGCACGGGCTATTGCTATTGCCGCAATCGCAGCGGTCTCGGCGCGGAGAATAGTATCGCCCAGCGACGCGGCCAGCCAGTGCGAAGTTGCGAAACTGTGCGACTCTTCTTCCGTCCAACCACCCTCAGGGCCAATCGCCAGAGATAGAGACTCCACTTCGCCGCGAGCGCGCAGAACATCGACGAGCGATGCTTCCTGCTCGTTCTCGGCGAGAACGATCCGCAAGTTGCTGGGAATATCGACGGCGCGCAAATTCACCCGGTCGGTCAAATTAACCTCGCCGATGGCCTGAGTTAAAACGTCGCTCAGTTTCTCCGGATCGCGAATTTCGGGGGGCGCGATGCGACGCGACTGCTCGGCGGCTTCACGAGCGATGCGCCGCCAGCGTTCCACACGCTTCTCCGCGGCGAGAGCGAGATGCTTTTCGGTTCGGCGGGCAATTACCGGGATGATGGCGGTGACGTTCAGCTCCGTGCACTTCTCGATCGCCCACTCCATGCGATCGAACTTGAAGACGGCGAGCAGCAAGGTTATGGGAACGGCGTCGCGGGCCAGCACCTCTTCGCCGAGAATGAACTCCACGTGCTCGTCCTGCACTCTGGAAACTGTGGCTTGCCGGACTCGATCGCCGCATGCGACCTCGAACTGCTGGCCGACGCGTGCGCGCAAAGTGCGCGACAAATGCGCGGCGTGCGCGCCGGTCAAGGCGGCGCGATCGGCGGAGAACTCGTCGGCAATCCAGCGTCGTCGCGTCATCGCGTCATCAGTAGCAGGATAGTGGCAATGGCCATGGAAGCGTAAACTCCGCCGAATAAGCGGTTCTCGCGGGTCAGATCATCTTCACTAAAGAGACGGCTGTTCAGCAGGAACTCTAGCGCCGAGACCATTCCGACCAGGACGGCCATCACCAGCCAGCGCTCCTGGTGCATCTGCGCCCGCAACAGAAAAGGGATGGCGAGCAGCGATAATCCCAAATAGATAAGGCCGCCGATGCGAGCGCGTTTGCGGCGCTTGGGATCCTGATAGCGCATCAACACAATGCGTGCCAACTCGCGCGGCCGGGCCAGGCGCGCCGCTGCTGGCAATGCGGTCACTACCAGCAGAAACCACGCGTAGATGCGGAGGGCTTTGTCCAAGGAATTCCGCTATTCGCTTTTCCGTCCTTACCTCAGAGCCTTTAGCCGTTAGCTTTTAACCAGCAAGGGTAGCGGTGGAAAGTAAACGGCTTCGAGCAATGTCCTTCAGTCGATCTCAAAATGTGCACTCGATTCGGCGCACAGAACGTTGGGGGCCGCCGCTCGATCTCTCGCGCCTGCGAGTCGAATGCTAAGAGCTAAGAGCGAAAAGCGAATTGCCGCCTACTGAAAGATGTCTTTCACCTTATTCAGCAGCGAGCGGCTGACGGGCTTGTTCTCCACCGAGGTGGTCGTTTGCAGTTCCTGCAACAGTTCGCGTTGCCGCTTGGTGAGCTTCGACGGCGTTTGCACTTGGACCTCAACGTGCAAATCGCCGCGCCCGTGTCCGTTCAGCACCGGCACGCCTTTGTTCTTCACCCGAAACGTGGCCCCGGCTTGTGTGCCCTCAGGAATTTTCAAAGTGTGTTCGCCATCGAGTGTGGGGACGGCAATTTCCGTTCCCAGCGCCGCCTGCGCAAACGAAATTGGAACGGTGCAATACAGGTGCTTGCCTTCGCGCTCGAAAAAGGTATGCTCCCTGGCATGCAGCACAACGTAGAGATCGCCCGAAGGTCCGCCGTAAAGGCCGGCTTCGCCTTCGCCTGAGTAGAGCATGCGCGCGCCTTCTTCGACGCCGGCAGGAACCTTTACCGTGACCGTGCGCTGGCGCGTGATGCGGCCGCGGCCGCTGCACTGGTTGCAGGGATCGACAATCAGTTTGCCCGAACCCTGGCAGGTGCTACAGGTGCGCGAAATGGAAAAGAAGCCCTGCTGGTAACGCATCTGTCCGCGCCCCGCGCAGGTGGTGCAGGTGATGGGCGCTTTGCCCGGCGCCACACCGCTGCCTTTGCACTGATCGCACTCCTCGAGCCGCCGCACCTGCACTTGCTTGGTGACTCCAAACACGGCTTCCTCGAACTCGAGCGTGAGATCTTCGCGCAGATCGGCGCCACGCTGCGCGCGCGAGCGAGTACGTCCGCCTTGCCCGCCGAACATGTCGCCAAAATTAAAGAGGTCACCGAAGATGTCGTGGAAATCGGTGAACACCGTGTTGTCGAATCCACCGTTGCCGCCCGGACCGCTGGAAACTCCGGCGTGGCCGAAACGGTCGTAGCGAGCGCGCTTCTCGGTGTCGGCCAGAATCGCGTAGGCTTCGCTGCACTCCTTGAAGCGCTCTTCCGCCTCAGGATTGTCCGGATTGCGGTCGGGATGATATTGCAGAGCGAGCTTGCGATAGGCGCTCTTGATTTCCTGGTCGTTGGCCGTGCGGCTAACGCCCAGCACTTCGTAGTAATCGCGTTTTACGTTGGTAGCCAGAACGTTTTACCTTTACCTCGGGGGCTAAAGACCCGGTCTTACGTCGATACATTTATGGACGGCCTGTAGGCCGTCCCCTTCAAAGAGACATGAATCAAAGCCTGCTCTATCCGCTCTTGGGATGGCGAGCCACGCGCACCATTGCCGGACGCAGCAGCCGATCCTTTAATTTGTACCCGCGCTGCAACTCGTCGAGCACGTGGTTGTCCTCGACTTCGTCGGTATCCACCATCTGGATTGCCTGGTGCAGATTGGGATCGAATTGCTCGCCCTGCGCGGAAATTGGCTGCACGCCTAACTTGGCCAGTGCATCATGAAACTGCTTGTCGATCAGTTCGATACCGGCGTGAAAATCTTCCAGTGATGCTGCCTTGGTGTTCAAGGCGCGATCCAGGCTATCGAGGATCGGCAGCAATGTGGTCATGGCATTGGCTAGGGCGTACTCCCTGATAGTCTTGTTGCTGTTTCAGGCTGCGCTTGCGAAAGTTTTCAAACTCGGCCTGGATGCGCGCCGCGCGATCAAGGAAGGCTGCCCGTTCGCTTCGGACGCGCTCTAATTCCGTCTGCCGGGTCCTCCGCGCCGCGGCTTTGCCACCGGCCTCGGTGTCTGCCGACGAAGAGGGCGCATCGTCTTCTTCTGCCGGCGGAAGCTCATGATCCAGATTCAGTCCGCCTCAGCGGAGCTTCCATTATGTTTCTTTGCTTGCATAATTATCTCTACGTCGATTCGTTCCAGAGTTGGTCGAAAAGCCTCGCGATGTACGACACAGCAGTCATGGTGTGTTCGTAATCCATGCGGGTCGGGCCAATCACGGCCAGCGAACCCATGACTTCGTCGCCTACCCGCGCGGGCATTCCAATCAGTACGAAGTTACTTAGATGCGGCATAGCGTCTTCCAGACCCACAACTACGCGCACCGCCTCCTGGCGAACGTCGAGGTAGGCAGATAGCAGATCGACAATCCGCTGTTTTTCCTCCAACGTAGCTAGCAACTGGCGCAGCCGTTCCTGGTCCTGCTCGGTGATCACCAGGTTCGACGCGCCTTCCACGTATACCGCCTGGGCCGCGGCTTCGGTGGTCAACGCACCCTGGGCGTACAACTGCTCCACGGATCGCATCAGGCGATCGTATTCGCTGCGCTCCTGTTGAATTCGCTTGCTGATCTCGTTACGCAGCGACTCCATCTCCCAGCCCCTAAAGTTCTGGTTGATGTACGCCGCAGCCGCTTCAAGATCGGCCACTAACAAATCCTGGCTGAGCCGGAGCACACGGTCGCGCACCAGGCCGTTGCGCATCACCACGACGGCGAGGACTTTTTTGTCGGCCATTCGCTGGAAGTACACATGCTCAAGCGCATTGTGCTGCCCGGGCGCCGAGCTGACGGCAACGCCGACTCCGTGCGAAACCAGCGACAACACATGCGACGTACGTTCCATGAACTCTGGCATGTCCTGCAAACCCTGCAGGCTTGCCTGGATCAGGGTTTCGTCGGCGGGCGACAGCCGCGCTTCTCCCGTCAGCTGCTTCACATAGAACCGATAGGCTTTAGTCGTGGGAATCCGGCCAGCCGAAGTATGGGGTTGCTCCAAGAAACCTGCATCGGCCAGATCGGCCATGACGTTGCGAATGGAGGCTGCGCTGAGGCTCTCGGGATTGGCGCGAGCCAGCGTGCGCGAGCCTACTGGCTCGCCCGTGGAGATATAAGACTCCACAATGGCCGTAAGGATCTCGCGTTCTCGTCGGCCGATGTTTGCGGGCGTGTCCATGAATAACGTTTGACGGAAGCTAACCCACGGTTTTGCAAATATTTACATGCAAACTGGGTACAAATCCGCAGTTTTATTCTAGGAAGCAAGCGGGCAGGTGTCAAGACTGGCACTCAAATGGGATGAGTGCCAAAAGCTCAGGGTCCGGGCTTTCGCGATGAATGGACTTGGGCATACGGTTAATGGAACGGTGAGCGAACTTCTGGCCCTGGTGAATGATCGTTACGCCTGTTGATACCACCAGGCGCCGTCGCGGATGTCATAACTGCCAAGCCGGAATCATTCCTAAAACTGGCAGGTGTCGGATAACTTCTTGATATTCGAGATTTCCAGGGTCCGGCCTTTCTCCGATGACTTCACGGTACCGCTGATCGCGACCTGCATGCCGTTATAGCCAAGCAGAGTGTCATGATCGCCCTTCAGCCGGTAACGATCGCCGTGGCGCGTCCCAAGCGTGAAGTACCCGTTGATCGAGCCGACGCAGCCAACGACGGTGACGGCTCCAGTACTAGCGGCCGGAGCAGCATTGGGGTTCGCCTGAGTCGGAGGCGATTGTTGGGCGAAAGTCATCAGCGACAAAAGTAAAAGGCAAGTGGCCAGGATGCAGGTCCGCATGGGAACTCCGTGTACAGCATCCGAATTATATCGCTCTCTATAAAATGCTACGGCACCAGTTTTTTCCCTTGCTTAAATTCGGTTTCCAGTACAAACTCCGTTCCGTTCTGATTGGCGTCAACCCTCCCACAAAAGCGAGAGGCGACGCTCGTGGACGATCCACCGATGCGCCATCGCGTTTACCTTGCACCGTTACTGCTGCTTGTGGTCACAGCCCTGATTACAGTGGCGAAAGGACCGATTGCGTTCCGGAGCATTGTCTGGACGCCGCACGAGCTGCAAACGGGGTCCGCGTGTTTGTTTGCGATTCAAGTGGAAGGCTCGCCTGCGAAGTTGAGCGGCAGGTGGATGGAACATGACGTATCGTTCTTCCCATCGCGCGATAGGCGCCTGTGGTATGGGCTGGCGGGAGTTGACCTGGAAGCCCCGCCAGGAACTTACCCGCTCGAGGTGGTCGCCACTATGCCGGATGGTGAGGCGGTTCACCTGACGCACGAGGTGCCAGTAGGTCCATCGAACTACAAGACAGTGTCGCTGCAGGTGCCTGACCGATTTGTGAAGCCAGACGCCGCGGCTCTTCGCCGAATTGAGTTCGACAAAGAAGCCAAGAGCATCGCCTTTTCGCACCAGATTCCGGCTCCCGAATGGTCGGGCGATTTCCTTGCTCCTATCAGTAGCACGGTTTCCGACTCGTTCGGCACGCGCCGGGTGTTCAATGGCAAGCTGGAGAGCGTACATCGTGGTTTGGATTTCAGGGCCAAGCCGGGATCGCCGGTGGTGGCGGCCAATTCCGGCGAGGTGGTGTTGGCCCGCGAAATGTTCTATGAAGGCAACTGCGTGATCATCGATCATGGAGAAGGGTTCATGACCTTGTACATGCACCTGTCTCGATTCGAAGTTGCCGAGGGCCAAAGGGTCACGAAGGGCCAGGAGATCGGCCTCAGTGGGGCTACCGGAAGGGCCACCGGCCCGCATCTCCATATGGGCGTCCGCTGGGAAGGGTCCTATCTCGACCCGTCGAGCCTGTTGGGGTTAAGTCTAGACAACCTGCCGTGATCGCTGACGCCCGGTCGTTGGCACCTTCGAGGGGGTCTTGTCCCCCGGTTCAATCTCGACGACCTAAAAACGACAGTCGTACCCTGGACCAGGACTTGGAAAAGTCCTAGATTTATATGCAAGATGTTGCACTCCAAGCTGCTGTATTTAAGCTAAATACCTTGTTAACAGGCAGTATTCAATGGATATATCCCTGGTTGCCGAATGGCCCGCAGATTGCACCTGTCCTGCTTGCGGGTGTATCGGAAGCCTTCGTGCCTGTGGCTTTCGATCGCCATTAGCCTTCAGTGCTACAGAGTGCGGGCAAAGACCATTTGGAGGTATGAAGGTGACAACTCAGTTGCGCAAGACGCCATTCGTCAGAGGTTTTCTGTTTGTGCTGGTATTCAGCCTGGCAGTACCTCTGTTGCACGCTTCTATTCTTACCGACGGCGGCTCGGTTCCCCCTAGTCCGTTATTTCCCGGGGGGACTTTGGAAGCGACCACGTCAGGTACCATCACCACTCTAACTTTCTCCGCCGGGTACAGCCAGTGGGTGTATTCGGATCCACTAAATACCTGGTGTGCTGGCTGCCTGGACTTCGTCTATCAGTTCACGGATCTGGGACCTGACATCCTCGGCCGGTTTACCATGTCCGACTTCGCTAGTGGGTCTAACTGGAACCTTGATGTCGGTACCAACCCATTCGGACTACATGATCCGACAACGATCGATCGTAGCGGCTCGGGAAGTGTAGTTGGTTTCAACTACAACCCCGGCGATGAGATTCTTCCCGGGGAGACGACTCCCTTGCTAGTGATCGAGACCAACGCCCGCAGCTTTGATTTCAACGGTTTTTTGAGCGCCCAGGATGGCACCGCGGGTTCTGCCCGAGCCTATGCACCTGCCGTTCCGGAACCGTCCTCACTCGGCTTACTCGGCAGCGGCCTGATGGTCGTGGGAGGATTCTGGCGGAAGCTGCGCTTAGTTGGCCGAAGCTAAAGCTGTGGGAGCTAAGCGTAACCTTGTTGTGCCTCGTCAGTAGATGGCTGTTCTACAAGGCCAGCCAATGAACGGGGTGCGTACAGCAACTTAGCAGTTCGGACGGGTGGTAGCAGGGATTTCCCGCAGATTGCCGAGACGTTTCGACGGTGTTCGGCAAAGAGGGTTGTTTCCTACCACCCGTTAGTTTCTGCAGTTTAATATTAACCCGTCAGGTTCCCTCTCTCCAGTCTAAGCTGGGTCGTGTTCCATCCGCCGCGCAATACCATCCTTCCCGTTGCAATCATAGTGTGCGTCGCATTGCCGGACGGTTACCTTCCCTCTTGCTATATCCGTCTGTACCAAATTCTTGCGCTATTTTTTGGTTACTATTGCACCCTTACGCCATGGGTACTCGCAGTTACCAAAGTACTAACCAACCTGTCGAAAAGTGCTAGCCAGAAATGACCTTAGTTCTGTAGGATTAGTCCTTCTCCGTTAAGACCTAAAAATTTCAAGCATGACCCATCGGCCGACCAACGGTCGGTCTCTGGAAATAGCTCGCGAAGAAAGTTCGCGAAGAAAAGAGGATGAATGCAAAACACTGGTTTCCCCGCTTCCTGTCTTTTGTCTGTCAGACCAAGTCTTCCTCATAACCGGATCCGCTTTACTCGCGGGTTTCTCATCACGGCATTATTTGTCACGGTTTTCGCTTTCTCAGTTCCTGCAATTTCTGCTTCTGACGATTCGGCTGGTGGGAAGATCTCTGCGCGGCTGCTCTCGGAAACGGCCAACGGTGGCCGCGCCGAAGCCCTCATAGTGCTCGCCGAGCAAGCTGATCTGTCCGCAGCCTCAAGCCTGCCCACCAAACTGGAGAAGGGACGCTACGTTTTTCAGACGCTCGAGAATGAGGCCCAGGCTTCACAAGCTTCTCTCCGTAGCTTGCTACAGCAGCGCGGCATTCCTTTTCAGTCGTTTTATATCGTCAACGCGATAAAGGTGACAGCGGATCGCGGCTTGTTGGAGGAGTTGGCCGCGCGCACCGACGTGGCGCACATCGACGCCAACCCGCAGGTTAAAAGCCCTCTATTGGGGACGCCTGACCCAGATATGGATTCAACAGCAGGTATGGATTCTCCAGGAGACGGACCGGAGTGGAACGTGCAGCGAGTCAACGCCCCGCAGGTGTGGGCGTTGGGATATCACGGCGAGGGTTTTGTGGTTGCGGGCAACGATACCGGCGTAATGTGGAATCATCCTGCGCTGAAATCACAATACCGTGGCTGGAATGGACATACGGTGAATCACGACTATAACTGGCACGATGCCACCAGCCAGCATTCTCCGGTTCCGATAGATCCCAATGCTCATGGCACATTCACTGCCAGCGAGATGGTCGGAGATGATGGGATGGGCAACCAGGTTGGAGTGGCACCGGGAGCACAGTGGATCGCTTGTCGCAATATGGATCTACACGGCACCGGTTCTCCCTCGACGTACCTCGAGTGTTTCCAGTTCTTGATGGCGCCCTATCCCGTCGCCGGCGACCCAAGCCAGGGCGACCCTTCAAAGGCACCGGATGCCATCAATAATTCCTGGGCTTGTCCAGCCAGCGAGGGCTGCACGCTTACCACGCTGCAGAGTGCCGTTGACGCTATTCGGGCGGCTGGGATCTTTCCCGCCATGGCGGTTGGCAACTCCGGGCCCGGTTGTTCCACAGTTTCCGACCCCCCGGAATTCTACGCAAGCTCGGTAAGCGTTGGAGCGACTGATTCGTACAACAATATCGCCCCGTTCAGCAGCCGCGGTCCGGTGACGGTAGATGGTAGCGGTCGGATGAAGCCGGAAATAACTGCTCCCGGCGTAAACATTCGGGCTGCGGTTCCCTGGGTCACCTTGTACCAAGGATATTGGTCGGGAACCTCGATGGCTGCCCCGCACCTGGCGGGTGGAGTTGCTCTTTTGTGGCAGGCAAAACCCCAACTGATCGGCAACGTTACCGCCACGGAAGCAGTCTTCACGCAGACAGCTCACCGCCTGGTATCCGTACAATTCTGCGGATTTGGTCTCATCCCCAATAACACCTATGGATGGGGACTACTTGATCTGTTGAATGCAGTGCAGTCCCATTGATGAACAGGGCGCTTGATTTTCATCCATTGCGCTTGCGGACGGCGCGGAACAATCGTCCGCCGGCGGCGCCAGTCCCGCTGCCCGAGCGCTCAAGTTACGGTGTTGCCCAGCGTCTGAAAGGTAGGTTGGCTAAATGCGGGCCGACTATCTTGAGAACAGGAATGGCGCTGGGTTCGCATTGGTTTGGGTCGCAACCAAGTTATTCACCGGATGGCGATGCCTAGAGCATTTTCATAGATAGTGTAGACTGAGGGTGGCGATTCTCCGCTCCGCCCGATGGCACGACCCTATGCAAATGATTTGCGACGAAAGTTTTTGCAGGCCTATGAGCAGGGCAAAGGGACACTGGGGGAGTTGGCGGAACAATTTGGGGTGAGCGAAGGCTGGGCCAAGAAGATCTCCGCCACCCGTACGCGCACAGGGCAGGTTGAGCGGCCGCCGTGGCGACGTGGCCCAGAGAGCCGGGTGACGGCTGCGGTGCAGACGTGGCTGCGGGAGCAAATCCGCAAGCAGCCGGATCTGACCTTGATGGAGTTGCGGGAGCAACTGCAAGAGGTCAAGGGCGTGGGTTTGAGCATCGGGCGGTTGTGGCTGGCCTTACGACAGATGGGACTGCGGCTTAAAAAAAGTCACTCCACGCCCAGGAACAAGAAACGCCGGAGGCGCAGCAGCGCCGGCAAGCGTGGCGAGAAACCCTAGCCCAGATCGACCCGGAGCAGTTGGTATTTCTGGACGAGAGCGGCGCCAGCACCCAGATGACGCGGAACTATGGCCGCGCTCCGCGTGGAGAACGGGTGCCGGAAGGGACGCCCAACAGCCGCTGGCGCACGCTGACCATGCTGGCGGCGCTGACCACCCAAGGTTTGCGGGCACCCATGACCATCGAATCGCCAACCGATGGAGATGTCTTCTTAGCCTATCTGGAACAGGTGTTGTGCCCTCAGCTCCAGCCCGGACAGGTGGTCATCATGGACAATCTGGCGGCTCACAAAGTAGCTGGAGTGCGGCAGCTCATCGACGCCACCGGGGCGCGGCTGCTGTACTTGCCGCCCTATTCCCCCGACTTCAACCCGATTGAGCAAGCCTGGTCGAAGATCAAGCAGTTGCTGCGCTCGGCCAAGGCCCGCACCGCGGATGCTCTGGAAAACGCAATTGCGAAAGCCCTGGCAGCCATTACTGCCGAAAACGCCTTAGCTTGGTTCTCTCATTGCGGATATGGTCTACAATAACTTTGAAAATGCTCTAGCCTGCGAATGGGCACGCCCTTATCGGCGATTCATAGATCCGCATCAACGGTCCAAGACGGGCGCCCGCGTCGCTTTCGATCTACACAAATGCCCGGAGAATCCGCGCCATGATGCCAACCAACATCCCTAACTGAAGGCTCCGGATGCCGAAGGAGCGTACACATTCGGTCAGAATCATATTTCGAAGGGCCTCTCCAAACTAATCGCGATGAACCTGCCTTTGGCAGGATCTTGATCGCGTTCGCCGGAAAGAATTACGCGTCGGCAGCGACTTCTTCCCGGGTGTCCCAGTCCCCTGGATGAGTAAGCTGTTTATTTTCTGCTTGTCCGGTGCCCAATTCTTGGCACAAGAAATGCTTCTACTACTTTGAACGTAGTGGAGGTGCCCGATGCCCTACCTACGCCTTTACTCGCGAGATATTCCAATCGAGCAGAAGCGCGCAATAGCTCAAAAGCTTATCGACATTACGATGCGAACGCTTCGCCTTCGCCCTGAGGAACGCAATCGGATAACAGTTCAGTTCATCCCGCCGTCGCAGATGACTGGGGACGACGCTTACCAGCCAGTAATTCCGAGCAATGCAGATTTTATGCTCGAAGTGATGGCCCATCATCTGACTGAGGCGAAGAAGAAAGCATTCGGCGACGAAGTCGCAAGCAAGCTGGCCCAGTTGTTGCCTTCGAAAACGAAGGGCGGAATTGCTCGTCTGCTAGGAATCAAGGCCGGCCCAGCGCGTCAGGTTGCTCTTCAGTTCGACGAACTGAGCCCGGCAATGAGCGATCCTTTCGTCACGGAGCCAGGAGCGGCGGGCGGCCTAACATCGGTACTCTTGGCGAACACGTAGCGGAAATCCCTATTTGATTTGCCGCCGACACTGGGCCGCTTTCGCTGCGGGTCAACTACGAACTCTTTGGCGCGGGCTTCCCTGGTGGAATATTCTGATTCAGCCGGAAGAAATTGTTCGGATCGTAGTGTGACTTAACTGCGACCATTCGCTCCCATCGTTCGTGATAAGCCTCCGGCACGCGATCCTGCTCGTCGCCGCTCATGAAATTTACATAAACACCCGGCTTCATTGCTGGCCGAAGTTTGTTGAAGAGTTCGCGAACCCATGAGATATTTCCGGCGTCGGCGGACAAGTCCGACCAGTTCGCCAGCAAATTCATGATGAAAGGAGCGCTGCGATCGCCGAATGCGGTCTCGTTCGGGGCGATGCCGGCCGCGGTGCCACCAAGATAGGCGAGTTCAATAAGGGTTTCCGATGAAGGCATCGCGGCGACCGCCTCTACCATGCGATCGATACTGCCGTCGTCGAGATAGGTGAAGTAACCCGATTTGGTGTAGTAGCGACGGCCATGCGGGAAATCGGAGTCCGCCATGGTTTGCAGATTTAGGAACGACACAATCTTGCTGCTCACAGAATCCGCATTGCACATGGAAAGCGCACGCTCCAAATATGGACGCCCGCCTTCGGGGTCACCCGTCCAAACCAAAGAATTGCCAGCCACTGGCCGTCCGCGGAGCTCAACGGGCACCCTCTTGCTACGAGGGGCGAGGCGCAAATCAACGTTCCACTTCAAGTCGAGTGGCGCCTCAGCCATGAAGTCTCTCCAGAACTCCAGGAGCCGTCGAATATCAGCCTCGGGACATAGTCCTTCAGCGAGCACCACAGAAGTCAGCGGATGGAGTTTCACTTCGAATTCGGTCACTACTCCAAAGTTACCGCCGCCTCCACGCAAGGCCCAAAACAAGTCCGTATTCTCCTTTGAGTTGGAGCGCACGCTGGAACCATCTGCAGTAACCAGAGTGAATCCTTCGACGTTGTCGCATGACAACCCGAATCGGCGGGTAAGCCATCCGGTTCCTCCGCCCAGGATCAGCCCGGAAGCTCCGGTGTGAGAGACGACGCCCGCAGGAAAGACCAGTCCGGCTTTTTGTGTTGCGGTGTCAATCGATCCCAACAGACAGCCTCCCGCGATCCTTGCCCGGCGGGCCTCCGGATCAACAGTAACCTGGCGCATTCGCGACAGGTCAATCACCATGCCGCCATCGCACGTGCTAAAACCAGCAAGGCTGTGGCCTCCACATCGGATGGCGGTAAGGATTCCGGCCTGCGAGGCGGCCTGGACTGCGTTTTGCACATCGGTTACGTCGACGCACCGCGCGATCAGACCCGGCGTGCGGGCTACCATGCCATTCCAAATGACACGCGCGTCTTCGTACCCGTCATTTCCGGGACGCAGCAGATCACCTTTGAATCGCCGGCAAAGCGACGAGTGTGTCTCTTCGCTCGCTTCTTTCACCTTGTGCTCTCCTTGCAAGGTTCAGCCGTTCAGGCAGCCGAATCGTAGGGCAACCCCATCTGGTCTGCACTCTTATCGGGACAGCATTTAGCGACGATGAGAGTGATGTCGTCCTGTTGTTCGTGCGGACTGTAGCGACGCACTTCGTCGATCACCGCCGAAACCAGGAGGTGGGACGGAGAGTCCCGATGAAGCCTGAGAAAATCCAGCAGGCGTTGCTCACCGAATTCTTCGCCGTCCGGACTGCACGCCTCTGTGACACCGTCTGTGTAGAGTGCCAGAGTGTCTCCCACAAAGAGACTCGTCTCACCGATTGAGCATTCCCACTGTGGAAAACGTCCGAGTATGGTGGCAGTGGATTCGAGTCGCTCGACGTTGCCACTTGAACGGACAAGAAGCGCGGGCAGATGTCCGCAGTTGGCATAGCGCAAGCGGCCAGTCTGATCGTCGTATTCCGAGAAGAAGAACGTAGCGTAGGCATTCTCGCCTGCGGGAACGGCGGGAAAGATTTCGACGCGGAGACTACTACGCAGTCATAGTAATATCGAGAGAATTCTTCATGTCATTCGATTTGCGCGCCGAGGATCTCAAGGAGCGCGCATCCTTGAGGCACCTGGTCGAGAAGCCCCCCTGTGGCGGGGGCTTTCTTTTGGGCAAAAGTCGTGCGACTGAAAACACCTTCCAAATGTAGTGCCCCAGGAACGCCGACAGCAGCAAACATCCAACAGTCATCCAGATGAGAAAGCGAGCGGTCAATTGCGAGGAGTTTCTGATTCCGTAAGATTGATGTTGGTAAATAGCCATCTAGTACGTAATCCAGGCCACGGCTCGCAACCGTCCTGCGCCCTAGTGTTTACTGATTTCCAGTGGGTGATTTTCCACTTGGACGAATAGTCGGCAAACCGCCGACTGAGAGCGGACGACACGCCGTAAGTGACAAGATGACAAGAAAGGGTAGGGCGTTTCTCGAAAATTTGACGCCAAACAGCTTTGCTTTCAGATTGACCCTGATCCGACCACACTTTCGGGCCGAGAACCTGGTCCCGAACCAGATTCTAGTACTTGGCGAAACCTGGTGAAAATCGAGTTCTTCAAAGTAGTTTGTGTGTGTAGGTTGTCGTCGCCCGTTGAAAGTAGCAAAAGCTTCTGAGCTTCGGATGCGAGACCATCACAAAACCGTCTAGTGAGAAAAGGCCGAATAAAAGGTGACACGTCGTCCTTGGGCCAACAGTTCGGCCAACAGTTCGGTTCCTGCTTTTTGGCGATCTCGATTTGACAACCTACCGACTGGTCCGTATCGTGAATCCCTATGAACCGCACCAGACCCAAGGCGCCCGAGGCCACTCGACGCAAAATCCTGGAAGCGGCCTTTGCCGAGTTCTACAAGAACGGCTTCCAGGGTTCCAGCTTGAATCATATCGTGGAGGTTGCCGGGACCACCAAGGGTGCGCTCTTTTATCACTTCCCCGGCAAGCAGGAGTTGGGCTATGCCGTGGTCGAGGAGGTGATCGGTCCCCTTCTCGCGCAGCGCTGGCTGGATGCGATCGAGGATTCCGACGACGCGATCACTGACCTCAAGCGGGCCTTTCGTCACTTCGTAAAGGCCGACATCAACAGTGGATCGTTCCTCCAGGGATGTCCCCTCAACAATCTAGCCCAGGAGATGTCGCCGCTGGATGAAGGGTTTCGCAAGCGTATCGACCGGCTCTACGCCAGGTGGCGCAAGCGCTACGCCGCCGCGCTGGGCGCCGGCATGAAGACCGGCAAGGTGAGGAAGGATATCGTTCCCCAGCAGGTCGCGGCGCTGGTGATAGCGGCGCAGATGGGAATCTGGGGCACCGGCAAGAGCTCGCGCAACCCGCAGCTGATGACCCAGGCCGGCGAGGCGGTATGCGGCTATTTGGACAGCCTGCGGCCGTGAAGTGTTTGTTTTTATCAAACTAATTAAACCGACTGGTCGGTATAAAGTGAGAATCACTTTACAATCGTCCACTTTTTCATACGCACGCGAGTGAATTCTTCCATATTACGGTGGAGCACGCGCTCAACCGCCCCACCTGGAAGATGGACAGACCCATTACGGTGGATTCCGCCACGCTAATGAATACGGGTTTGAGGTTATTGAAGCGTAGCGTCTCTTCGATATGCCTCTCTGATCACGTCGGCGTGCTGATTCATCCCCAGAGCACCATTCACTCCATAGTTAAGGTCGTCGATGGAAGCCTGCGTGCTCATCTTTCCGTGACCGATATGCGGCTGCCGATCCTCTACGCTCTCACGTACCGCGATTGCATCGAGCCGGAGCTGCGTTTCCCGGTCTTAGCCAATAACAAAACAACTAAACACTAGTCACTGCTTCTAAGGAGTTCCAGCATGACCACTCACTTCAAATCAACACAGGAGGAGTTATGAATCGACTGCAGCTTTGGAAGGTAGTAAGTGTTGTACTTCTTGCATGTGGTTTAGCAAGCGCTCAAACCATCACCACATTTAGTGCTCCGGGCGCGGGCACAGGCGCCGGCCAGGGCACCGGGGGCTTTGGCATCAACCCGCAGGGGACCGTCGTGGGATCCTACCTTGACGATGGCAACGTGTTTCACGGCTACCAGTGCGTTTCGGGCTGTGGTTCGCCCAGCACCTTCACCACATTCAATGCTCCGGGCGCGGGCACAGCCGCGAACCAGGGCACTATCACTTTCAGCAACAATGTGTTCGGAGTAACGGTAGGGTTCTATGTTGACGCAAGTAACGTGGCCCACGGCTTCGTGACTGCTGCTCCGTTCAAGAACTTCGCCACTTTGAGCGAGCCGGACGCCGGGCAAGGCACCGGCCAGGGCACTTTCGCGGGCAACGTCAACCTGGGAGGAGAGATCGCCGGATACTACCTTGACGCAAGCAATGTATCTCACGGCTTCGTCACCTATCCGCCTTACCGCACCTTCACCTCATTCGATCCCCCGGGCTCCGTAAACACGCTTACCGCAGTGGCAAGCTCCCTCAGCCTGGAGGGGACGGTCGCGGGAACTTACTTTGACGCGAGCGGCGCGGCTCACGGCTACGTGCGCGTTGCGAACGGCACCATCACCGAATACAACGTCACGGGCGCAGGCACGGGCCCCGGCCAGGGTACCGAAAGCGCAAGCATCAGCGACCTGGGGGCGGTCACGGGAAACTACATTGATTCGAGCGGCGTGAATCACGGCTTCGTGCGCGGTCCGTTCGGCAACATCACCACATTCAACGTTTCGGAAGCGGGCACAGGCTCCGGCCAAGGCACCATACCTGAGGGCATCGACGTGTGGGGGGGGATTACAGGACAATACGTCGACTCGAGCGGTGTGAATCACGGCTTCGTCACCGCTCCGCCTTACCGCACCTTCACCACCTTCGACGCTCCGGGGGCAGGAACGGCCTCTGGTCAGGGCACCTTTCCGGCGACCCCCAACCTGTTTGGGGCGATCACCGGACAGTATATTGACGCGAGCAACGTGCATTACGGCTTTCTGCGGAACCCGTAAGCCCGCTCTGGGGTAAACAGGCATCACCAGTTGACGGTTAATTTTGCGACACCGGGACGCAGGAAGCTTGCATGTCCGGTTGGACGAGGGGAGAGGGGTGTCGTATCACTGCCTCTCTCACTCTACAACTGGGTGGCGCCGCCCTACGCCTGAAACTAGGACGCTGCGCTACAGGTCTGTGACTATAAACTGTCGCGTGGAAGAAGGAGGTACGATCAACGAAATGGGATCAGAGAGCCCTAATCACAGTTATCACTTTGATCGCTTCGCTGGCGATCCCGGCGCGGCTTCGGCAGACGCGCAGGACCAGGCGTAAGCACAGGAAGAGCCGCCGCGCTCCACCCCTGCCGCCAGTGCCAATTACAACTTCCTGGTAGGTTCAAGATTCCTCTGCGGTGCGGACGATTCAACTGCCTGCCCGGCGGCCTTTGGCCATGCAGGGCGATAAGAACGCGGCGCGCGAGTCGTATCAAAACTTCCTGATGCTCTGGAAAGACGCCGATCCTAACATCCCCCGTCTACAAGCAAACCAAAACCGAGTACGCGAAGCTGCAATAGCTTGTGTCGCCTTTATTTTACTGTTGACCGGGGCGAACCGGCCTCGCCAAAAGTCGGATTCGGGGAGATCGGACCGATCAGGAACGAGAAACGCCCATGTGGCTAGGAACGTCGCGTGGAGTCCGTCCAGTTGGCGGGTCAGCTCAATTGGACGAGAATCGGCGGTCGGTCACACTTGGACGTATAGTCGGCGAACCGGAGAAGTGTCCCAGAAAACGGGCGATGCAGCTTAAGAAGTGTAGAACCTCGCGATTGCGCGCGATGTTGGCGATGGCGTCCTATAGCGTTCGCTATCTCTGCGAAGTGAAACGAGCAACAATAGTCATCACTCGCTCAATCATTCGAATGTTTACAATGGAAAACCTCGGCCAAGCAAAACAGGTTGCTTCGGGCACTCTTAGAACGTCAGAGTAGCGCTTCGGGAGGAGCGAATGTTTAACGCAAGGAAACACAGTTCGCCCAATTGAATCATGTGACAGAGGATACTGTGCAATTGGTGCCAGGAAGAACGCCAGTATGTCTTGCAAGGAACAGGACGAACTCGACATGAAGCTCATTCAAGCTTCAAGGGCCGTGTTAGCTTATGCTCTGGAGTACGGGCCGGGTCAAGATTATCGTCGCGGGCGTCTAGATGCTAATGAGAGGCGGGCCAGAGAAGCGCTGGCAAAGCACGAGGCAGAGCACGGATGCAGACCTCTCCTGCTAGACAGGAAATAATGAGATAGCTTGGTCGCGTGGCATTCCTCTGAGCGGACTTCCGGGAAGCAGCTTGTGCCCTGCTTGCGATATCTTCCTGGCAGTGGAGGCTGAATGCACGGGGGTGGAGTACACGCGGTCGAACTGGTCTTCCTTTCGTTGTTAGCGTTCGTGGTGTTATTCGCCGCGGTCGCTCGCAAGCTCAACCGGCCGTATCCCATCGTGCTAGTGGTTGCCGGACTGCTGCTCAGCTTCCTGCCCCGGGTTCCCAAAGTTACCCTTAATCCCGACATCATCTTCCTGATCGTCCTGCCGCCGCTGCTTTATTCGGCCGCGTGGCTTACCTCCTGGCGTGAGTTCCGCTTCAACCTGTTCAGCATCTTCATGCTGGCCTTTGGACTGGTGGCCTTCACGGTATTCGGAGTGGCTTTTGCGGCGCCGCTTGTCTTTGCGGGCTTCACCTGGCAACTGGGATTCCTGTTGGGCGCAGTGGTGTCGCCCACCGACTCAATCGCGGCCACGTCCATCGCCCAAAGCCTGGCGTTGCCGCGGCGCATCATCGACATCCTGGAAGGCGAGAGCCTGGTGAATGACGCCAGCGGCCTGGTCGCTCTGGAGTTTGGTCTGGCGATGATTCTGCGCTCGCAGACCCCGACCGCGGGTGAGGCGCTAGGGCGATTGTGCTATCTGACAGTGGCGGGAATCGTGATCGGGCTGGCGATTGGCAAGCTGGTGGACGGATTCGAGCGGCATATTGATGATGGGCCGATCGAAATCGCGGTCAGCATACTCGTCCCTTACGCAACCTATTTGGCGGCGCTGGCGGCGCATGCCTCGGGTGTGCTTGCGGTAATCGCCTGCGGACTCTATCTCAGCCGCAAGAGCGCGCATTTCTTTTCTGCGAACGTGCGCTTGCAGGCTTGGGCGGTGTGGGAGTCACTGACCTTCGCGCTGAACGGTCTGGTCTTCGTGCTCATCGGCCTGCAACTGCCGTATGTGCTGGCAGGAATTCGCTCTTACAGCATGAAGCAGCTGCTGGTGTACGGCGCGACCTTCAGCGCGCTGCTGATTGTGTTGCGCTTGCTGTGGATGTATCCCGGCGCCCGTTTCGGCTATTGGTTTCGCAGCCGTGTTCTACATCAGGACTATCCTCGCCCGTCGTCGGGCGGGATCTTTGTTCTAGGCTGGGCGGGAATGCGCGGAGTACTTGCTCTGGCCGCCGCTATGTCTCTGCCGGAGAAGCTCTCCGACGGAAGCCCTTTTCCTCAGCGCAATCTCATCATCTTTCTCACCTTCAGCGTGATTCTGGTGACGCTAGTTCTGCAAGGGCTGACGTTGCCTTGGGTGATTCGCAGGTTGGGGCTGGCTGGTGCCAGCGGCCCAAATTGCGAGGCGCGCGAGGCACGCCGCATCATGACGCGAGCGGCCTTGCAACGGCTGGACGAGGCGCGTGCACAGGATACTCCCGACCTCGCGCCAGTCTACGACGATTTGAAGCAGCACTATGAGCACCGGCTGCAGCGGCTGGAAGGGAAGAGTGAGGGCCGCAACGAAAGCTTGCAACAGTATGGTCGCGCCCTCGAGGTCAAGCGGGATCTATTGCGGGCGGAGCGCGAAGCAGCGCTGTCGCTGCGTGCCGCTGGCCGCATCAGCGACGAGGTGCTACGCCTGATCGAACGCGAGCTCGACTTACGCGAAAGTGAGCTGACGCTCGCTGCCGAATCCTCCGCGTAGCCAGGAACCGTTCTCTGTGGGTCGGGCAGTAGCCGACGCCCCAGATCATCGGTAGGCGGAAGTTAATGGAGCGCCAGAAGTCAAACCGGAATTCGCCGGACATTCGCTGTCAAATTGCATTCCATTCGCCTCCGATGTGCGCACACCTGCGCTCGGCTTTTGGGGCTCAGAATTCTCGAGATTTTGAGCCATAGTAAGTCGAACATAAGTTTCTCTGCCCCAACAACGTTGGGCAAGTCAGGCCGCAGGGTTTCGATGACACGCAGTAGAACCTTCATCTCGTCCATGGCACGCAAAACCTAGCCTAAGCCTAGCAGAGACGATGGGTAAAACGCCGGGCCGAAAGTGGTTGGTTCTGCAAGATTGCATATGCGCCAGAATTATTCACGAGTCGCGGACAATCCCATTCGCAATGCGTCCAGAGTGGTCTCAAACTCTCGAACGCCCAGGGTCCAGGAAAGCCATTGGGCAGCAAATCACTTGAGCGAATAGTCGGCAAGTCGTGGAAGTGGCTATCATCGGATTACTACTTGGGGGTCGGCCGGTATTCACGAATGTATCCCGCTCCAACCGGTTGCGATCTCCTTGGAACATCAGTCCGGAGAGCCGACTACCGATTGTAGAGGTGTGGTCGGCGATCTTTTGCCCAATCCGGTTCTTTGCGCCTGTCAGGCAATCGTGGCCACCGATCGCTGGGCGCTTCCCTTGCTCACATTCAGTGTTCGACACACCTGAGACCACGAAAGCCCGTCGCTACGCAGCGCAGCCACACGGACAGCATCAATCTCGACGCGGGGCCTTCCAAACTTCTTGCCCTTGGCGCGCGCATTACGCAATCCGGCTCGAACCCGCTCCTGAATGAGCGAGCGCTCAAACTCCGCCATGGCGCCGATTATCTGGAACATCAGGCGACCAGATGGAGTGCTCAGATCGAGGTTGTCGCGGAAGCTGACAAAGGCCACTCCGTAAGCGCAAAGGTCCGCCAGGGCGTTGACGAGGTGCTTCAGCGAACGACCAAATCGATCAATCTTCCAGACAAGCACGGCGTCGAACTTCCGCCGGTGAGCGTCGGCCATGAGTTGATTCAGGTCTGGCCGAGATTCCTTTGAGCCGGACACGCCCTGATCGATGTACTCGCTGGTGATGGCCCAGCCGCGGCGGGAGGCGTACTCCCGGAGTTCCGAGAGCTGCATCTCGGGATCTTGCCCGTTGAGTGTGGAAACTCGCGCGTACAACGCTACGCGAGCAATTGTGAGGGGCGGTTCTTGAGCGTGGGATGACGCGGTGGTACGGTGATTCCTAGCCATGTTGCCTCCTTTGTAGGCGACATCGGTTAGCGTCGTGTCGGTGCTCCAACATCGGCACGGCGCGCTCTAAGCTTAATTTATCTTTTGTTTCTTGCGCGGTCGCCCGCCCTTCTTTCCATTCTGCCGGGCGATTTCTCGTATCCGTTCAATGCCGAAGCGCTGCACTCGGGCGGCATAGCTACGCTTACCCATCCAGGACATCACTTCCGCAATCTGCGAGTACTTCACGTATACAAATCTAAACCGTTTAAGTTACTCTGTCAAGAGACAAAGGCATCGAGTTTTGGGGTTGGGTTTTGACGAAACCTAAACAGCCGGAGTGCCGCTCACTTAGAATTTAGAAACTCACGATAGGGGGCCAGAAGGGCAATCTCTGCGTAAGGCTCCTGCATTAAACTCAGCAGCAACCGATAGGCACACGAGGTGGTACATGTCTTCTCAATCGGCGCAGCAGTATTCCGATTTCATTATTCCTGGTGAAAACATCCAATCGTTCGCCGAAATGGATTTGGTGGAGCTCCAAGACCTTCCCAATAACCTCGAGGATCTGTTCGCTCTCCATATCAGAATCGACGCTGCCTTCAGGAGTCTGATCCCTCCCCTTCGTGAGTTAATTGCCGAAAACGGTGAAGAGATTCCCCTTGAGGTGATCCACGCGGTGTCTGCCGAACTGGCACTCGATTTCATGGAGCGATACGGGGTATTAGCGTTGTTGTCCACCACTCTCCTACGTGTTCTTTGGGAGGCACAGCGGCCACCGTCCGTAAACGGGCCTGAATGTCTGAGGCAGGTAGGTCAGAGGCTCGCCATTTTTGCCATGGCCAACAAAAGCGCAAGCACCAAAAAGAGCATCGACATCTCCTTCAAGTTCTGCAAGAGACCGTTCATGGACGAACTTGAGCGATTGAGCCGCGAGACTCGGGATTTCGGACTCAGACGATCCTTCGGGCGATCAGATGCATCGGGCCGATCAGATGCTGCAGTTGGTAAGAACTGGCGAAAACCCGATGCTGAAACTCAATCTAGCCTTACTGGAACGGTTTTTGCGGTGTCAAGACACGAATCCGGACCTCAATGACAAGAATGCAACTGCCGTTAAGCTGCTTACGGCGTATGGCAGGGGCAAGATACTCGGAGAGCGCGTAAAACCTTCCATGACGCCAGACTGGTTCTTCTATACCTGGATTGCTTGGGTCACAAACAGGCGGGCAAGTACCGTTCGTAGGGAAATTCAGACGAGTGAAGCAAGACTAAGAAAGAAGATCGAGGCTCTAACCCGAGTGACAAGAAATCGATGATTCAGTACCTCGCATCCTGTTCCGCTAATACGGCCTTTGCGAGATGATGTTGGTTCAGCGCACGACCTGGACCGCCACCATCATGCTCCATCAGGGGCGCAGAAGGGCGGATGAGGAAAGTCGTGTGTCCCCAAGGATGTCTATGTCCAAGACCGTAAGGGTTTGTATCCTCACGGCAGCCCAAGCCGCGATGCTGGAACGGAAAGGCGTAGTGCCGCGCTGCACGTGGCACCGGCATTGCTCCGAAAAATGCGCGCTGGAGCTTTGCCGGAAAGACGAGGCCCGCATCGTTCGCCCCGCGCCTGGCAGCAAACATGGACGGACGGCTATCGTACTGACCGTCGACCGCGATGTCCGAGCCACGGCTGTGCAACTCGGCCCCGGAACCGTTCACGGAGGTCCACAACTTCGGACTTGGCAACTCGTCCGATAAAAACGTAAGCAACTCGCGAATACTGGTGTAGCCCGCCCCCAAGCGGGCTTTTCCTTTTGGAGAATCCAATGCGAATCCCTAGCTCCGAACAACGCCAAGTCGTTGCTCTTCCGCGTGCTGCGGCCGCTGAGGCCATGGGTGTAAGTCTGCGCACTCTGGAGCGGCCCATTCAGGTGGGAGCGATTAGCACCGTGCCAGTCTTCCGGCGCCGGCTGGTAGCAGTTAAGGAACTGGGCCGCTTCCTCAACGAGGGTGGATACGCCGAGGATCTGCCCGAGAGCGAAGGTTGCTGATGGCCCGGTACTCAAAGATCGATCGGCGCATGTGGGCCGATGAGAAGTTCCGTAGGCTTACTGCCCCACAACCATGCGGTCAGGCGCTCTTCGTCTATTTGCTAACCAATCCCTTTGTCGGTGTGGTCCCAGGATTGTACTCAGCGGGCGCCGCGATGTTGGCCGAAGCACTGGGATGGAGCGCCGAAGCGTTTCGTGAAGCGTTTGAGGAACTCCTGCGGGAAGGGTTAGTCAAAGCAGATTTCGAAGCACGCCTTCTCTGGATTCCAAATGCCATACGTTACAACCAGCCCGAAAACCCGAACGTGGTCAAGGGCTGGCAATGCGCCTGGGATGAACTTCCTGAGTGTGTTCTGAAACGTGAGGCGTGGGAGTCTCTGCGGGAAAATCTCTCGGACAGGGGAAACGACTGGCTTGTTGCATTCGTTAGCTCTTGCCCAGAACCATCCGCGAAGGGTTCCGCGAAGGGTATGCCAAAGAGTGTGCGAAAAGGTTCCGCGAAGGATATGGCAAATCAAGAGCAGGAGCAGGAACATGAGCAAGAGCGGGATAAAGACCAGCTCTCGCCCCAATGGCTCGGGGCGTCATCTGCGAGAACGTCTAATTCGGAAATTGACGATGCGAACTTGATCTTGGAGCCTGACTCTGATGAAAGGCCAAAGAAGAGCCCAACCCCAGAAGGCACTCGACTGGCGGAAGGCCTTAGGGACCAGATCCTCAAGAACAACGAGAACGCGAAAATCATGGACAAACAGGTCGAGAGTTGGGCTCGGGAGGCAGATCGCATAATGCGCCTCGATGGGCGCACTGAAGAGCAGATCGCCTTCCTGATCCACTGGAGCCAGCATCATCCGTTCTGGCTGAAGAACATCCTCTCGATGGGTAAACTTCGTCAGCAATTCGATCGACTAACGCTCGAAATGAAATCACCGAAAGGGCACGCAAATGAAAACGCTACAAGAAGCAGCCCGCGGACCGAGCGCAACCGCGCGGCCCTCGAAGCCTTCAGGCGACACGATGCTGAGCGATTCGCAACGTCATGGGGAGGAGATCGCCGAAATGGTCACTGCAACGGCAGAGGTCATGGGAACGGAACTATCCACTCCAGCGCTGGCCCTGTTCGTGGCCGACCTGGAGAAACTGCCGATCGAGTCCGTCGCTCGGGCTCTGGCACGTTGCCGGCGCGAAATCCGCGGCCGCAATGGATTTCCGCCCACGCTGACCATCGCGGACATTTTGGATCGGGCTGGAATAGTGGCCGAATCCGAAGCGGAAGATGCGGAATGGCAAGCGGCGTGGGATGTCGCTGTGCGCCACGCGAACAAGTACATCATCAGCAACCCTGAGGGCGAGTACCAGGAAAAGCATTACTTTGGCGAAACGGTCGTCATTCCAGAATTGTCTCAACGAATCCGCGACTCAGTGCGACGGATCGGTGGCTGGCGAACAATCAAGTGCATGTCCAACGATGACTTTCCCTTCGTGCAGAAGCGGTTTCGTGAGGCATATCAAGCCTGGAGAGCCGCTGAGTTCGTCCTCTCACGCAACGCCTTAGCCGGTATCGGTGGATTCAAAGAGTTGATTGGCGCTAAAAGGATGCCAGAGGGAAACCGGTTGGCGGACGTGCGGGCGGAATCCCGACTGTTGTCAGGAACTAGTAATTCGTTGGGCGTGCGGGGACGTGTTCCAAGATCGCCGGAGGACGTGGGTGCGTAAGTCGTTGGCGCGGCAAGGGCGAGATGCGGAGCATTGCGCGTTCCGCAAACAGATGATTCGGAACAGTTGACAGAAAAATGGAAAGCCTCAGACAAAACCCGTTGATGGTTCCGCAGGACGGGGCTATTGTTATGTCCGAGGCGAACTCCGGCCTTCCGCTGAAAGGAGATTTCGAGCGGATGGCAAGAAGGAGGTTTCAGCGAGGGCAGCTATTCGAGTGGGGCATTGATCGAAAGGTATGGGTTGGCCGCTGGCGGGAGGACGTGATCGTCGATGGCAAGATTAGCCGTCGGCAGGTCAAGGAAATCATCGGCACGCGCAACGACTACCCGACGAGAAAACTTGCTCTACGAGCTCTTGAACAGCGGCTTTCCACGATCAATGATCCAAGTTATCGAGCCCGGCCCACGGCACTGTTCCGCGAGTTTGCGGAGAAGTGGCAGAGGATGGTGCTCACACAACATAAACCCTCAACCCAGGCAGCCATGCGCAGCCAGATCAAATGCCACCTGATGCCGGTCTTTGGTGATGTGCAGCTAAAGGACATGAATGGAATGCTGATTCAGCGCTTCGTTTCATCCTGTGATGTCAGCCCAAAGACGGTCAGAAATCTGATCGCGACCTTACGAACCATGTGGTCGTCAGCAAAAACATGGGAGTTTGTTGCGCACGATCCCCTTGCTGGCCTTGTGCTTCCGAAATGGGACCGTCAGGAGCAACCGTGTTTTCCGGCCGAGGATGTGCAGAGAATCATTGCTGTCGCCCCGCCCCCCTATGACACGGTGTTCTGGCTGGATGCCACGACCGGCATAAGGCGCGGAGAGGTCTGCGGCCTGGATGTAGGACATGTCGATCTCAAGAACCGGCGGATTACGGTGAGACGGAGCCGTTGGAACAGCCACGTGACCGACAACAAGAGCCGGCGCCCGTTCAGTATCTCTCCACGGCTGGCTGAACGGCTTGTCTCATTCGTTGAGGGGCGGGAGGCCAACGCACGGTTGTTCGTGACCAGCACCGGATGCCGCTTGCACCCCGAGAACCTGTCCAAGCGCGTCCTGAAGCCAATTCTGGACGCTCTAGGCATCAAAGGCGGGATGCACGCCTTCCGGCACGGCAACGCAACGGCGCTGGACACACTCAACGCGCCCATGAAGCTGCGACAGCAGCGGCTTGGGCACATGGACCCAAACACAACCATGGATTACACCCATCTGGTGAGCGAGGACGATCGCAGGATTGCCGAGCAACTGGATGGGCTGCTTTGCCCGCAACTGGCGAATGGGACCAGGGCGGTTCAATAATTCTGTGCCCATTTGTGCCCAAGTGGTGGGTTTGGAGTTTTTGAGAAGCGGAGATTAGGTTCTTGGAAACAGGGAGCTTAAGGTTGGTTGCGGGGGGTGGATTTGAACCACCGACCTTTGGGTTATGAGATCGACCCACTCAGGCTAGGTAATTAATTCTGTGGCACGCATAGCAAGCCTGAGGAATATTGAGGAAGGCTCAGGAACGCTTATCACACCCTAATCGAACCCGAATTATTGGGTTGCATGGGTCCCCATTCTTCTAAAACGATCACGTCATTTCGGCAGGGTGCGCTGCTTAGATTTAAGCGCCTAGAAACCCTGACTCGCGACTTTACCGAACAAGTCCAACGCGAGTTTGCTCAGGAAATCACCAGTGATCCGAAGGCATTCAAGACATATCTAATACGGCTCGTGCGCCGGACACTTCCGCCAAAGAGGGGCAGGCCGAATGACCCTCGCATAGATGCCGCAATGCACATGATCAAGCAGGGAAGGACAATCAAGGAAGTGCTGCGGTCGCAAATCGTGGATTTCGAGAACTCGGATACCTACGGGCGATATCTCGCTGAGAAGGGATTACGTGCTGCCATCGCGCGAAGGCGGAAACGTAACACCACACGCTAGGTTTCACGTTCCTTTACGGGCGAGTAAACTTACGACACCCATGTGAGCTGCTTTCCACCGCAACAGCGGCTCGGTCGAACATATTCAGGCGCTGAAACCCTGGCGCATCAAAGCCGGGAAGAACCCCAGCCTATCGCGGATTCGCTTAAGCGCGGTCAATTATTACCTGGATGCACAAGCCGTCTGTCGTAGGGATGTGAGCAGGGACGTTTTCTGTTGCGGCCACAGTTGGCAGCTACCAACAGAATCAAGGTGCAATGGCGGGCCGGTTGTTGAGGAGTTGAAGAACCAAGGCTGTTACACTTTGGTGCTATAGACAAGCGCCGCTTTCGGGAATATGTTTTCCCCGTTTTTGTCTCACGGCAATCGAGCACCTCGAACAATTCAGGAAATCGAGGAGTCTGCAATGGCCACCAACCAGAAGTTGCTCCGTTTTTCTCCCCTGCTAGCTTTTCTCCTCATGGTCACGCCATCGACCCAACTCTGTGCCCAGGCCCGGCAACGTACCCAAAGCTTGTCCTCGGGAATCACCTGGGCAATGCAGGCCATGGCTGCTCTCACTGGGGGCACGCAGGTCAACTCCGTTACTGAAAGCGGCTCTGTGGTGCGCACAATCGGTGACGACCAGGAGTTAGGCACAATCAGCATGCAGTCGACGGGAATCATGTCCAGTCAGATTACGATTTCCACGGCTGCCGGCAACCGCTCCGAAACTCGCTCTTGGGATGGCAAGCGGCCCAGAGGTCAGTGGACTGATCTGGACGGCCAGCCTCACACGATGGCGCAGTTCAATTGTTGGACGGATGCCGTCTGGTTTTTCCCTGCGCTTTCGCTTCTGTCCGGCTATGCTGATCCGACTTTGGTGTTCACGGATTTGGGACCGCAGCAGTACAGTGGAGGCTCGGTTGAACACATTCAAGTGTACCGTGACTATGCAGAGTTGCCTCCTGATGCCCAACGACTCATCAAACGGTTGAGCACCGTGGACTTTTACCTCGACTCGCAAACCGCGCTACCGGTGGCGATGGCATTCTCCAGCCACGGCAATCACAACCTGAATTTCAAGGTGCCTGTGGCAGTCGTTTTCTCGCAGTATCAATCGGTGGGAGGAATTCAGGTTCCGTTTCAAGTGACCCAATTGCTGAACGGCTCGTCTTTATTTCAGATCACCATTACGAGCGCAGTCCCGAATGGTCAGGACTCGGTTAGCCACAAACAATAAGTTCGATATCGAGGGGGACACGTCGATGAACCGCCACTTCGTCTCTCGTGTGACACTGACTTGTTGGGCCGTGCTGTCGTTATCTTGGCTCTCGATTGCCCAGCAACCTGCAACGGGGCTGCCCCCGCTGGGAAGTTTTTCCGGTGGAGTTGACACGGTCAACCTAGCGAATTTGAACGTGCACCTATCAATTCCAGTATTCAGTAGGGCCGGTAAAGGCATTCCGTTCGACTATGCTCTTACCTACGATAGTCTCATATGGGTGCCGGTCCCTTCGGGTTCGACCAGCTCGTGGCAACCGGTCAGTAATTGGGGCTGGAGATCTGCAACCGAGGCGGCTACGGGATGGGTTCAATACACGGAGACCTCCGGAGACTGCGACCTCGAGCTTTCCGGGTTTCTATATCACGACCCCAGCGGTGCCATTCACCCTTTCGGCGGCACCGTAGAGATCTACACTAATGATCCCGCCCTCGGATGCTACGGTCAATCGCACATAACCCCAATCAGCAATGCTCCAGCACTAGACAATTCTGGCTATATTCTTAGCACCAACGGGACCACGGCTACGATCAACGGGCGCGGCGGCCTTACGATTCAGGTTCCAGCTGTCAATCACTCTCTGGGCTCAGGTTCGGTTACAGATGCCAATGGAAATACGATTCAAATCGGCTACAACAGTAGCACTCACGTCACGACGATCACCGACACGTTGAACACGACGGCACTCACGATCAGCGGAAATGCACCAACCCCTCCGAGTTGTTCACCCTCGGTAACCTATACCTACACAGCTCCAAACGGACTGGGGGCAAGCTTCACCGTCTCCTATCAGGAATACCAGGTACAGACCAATTTTGGAGTGTCAGGTATCCAGGAGTTCCCGGCGACGCCGGAGTGCTTGGTCAACACAGTTGCTTTACCGGGGTCAGGCGGAAGTTATCAATTCCAATATGAGCCAACCGCAGGTCATAGTGGGAATGTGACAGGCAGAATTTATATTGTCACGTTGCCGACCGGGGGTACTATCACTTACGAGTACGGCTTGAATTCGATGATGGCAGATGGCAGCCCTTCTTTGCTGACGCAAACCCTTCAGGGTTACGGAATTGTGCCCGAAACTTGGAGTTACACGCGAGCCATAGCACCAGGTCAACAGCTCCCGCAGACAACCACAACTATTGTTGACCCGTCGTCCAATGAGATCGATCTAAACTTTTCGGGGATCTACGAAACTAGCCGCTACACCTATGAAGGAACAGGCGGATCGAAGACGTTACTAGACTGGACTCATTCCTGTTATAACGGGAACTGGACGAATTGCCCTACGGCCACGGTTAGCGCCCCGATCACATACCAAGACTTATTTGACGACCCTAACCTGGGGAGCGCTTATGCCGCTTACGAGCACTATTATGATCCATACGGCAACCAAACCAGCGAGTGGGACCATGATTACACACCGGGCAATCCGACTATACGTAAGGTGATTTGGAACCAGAACACATCCCTGTGCGGCAGTACTTACAATATTTGCGACCACCCCTCAAGCGTGCAAATAACCGATGGGAGCGGCAATTCAAAGGGCTACACGACCTATGCCTACGATGAGCAAGGAACTACTCACGGAAGTGTAACTTCGGTGAACGAATCGACGAGTGGAACCACTGGCGGCCCGTTTCTGGCGCAACACTATAGCTACGGCTCAAATGGTGTGATCGCTACAGCCACCGATGTGAATGGAACGGTTACCAGCTATAGTTATGCCGGAGCTTCCTGCAATAATGCTTTCCCGACGAGTGTAACTGTCGGTGGCCTCACAACCAAATATAGCTACAACTGTAGCGGCGGCGTAGTTGTGAGCGTTACCGATCCCAACAATGCGGTCAGCTCGACAAACTATACCGATGCTAGCTTTTGGCGTCCGGCGAGTACGACTGATCCGCTGAACGTTACGACCAGCTATAGCTATATCAACCCAACTCAGACCGAATCTACCACAACTTACAGCGACGGCAGTTACATAAGTGACAACTTAGTGATGCTTGACCCCCTAGGACGGCTCAACCTTCGGCAGGCGCGTGAGGCGCCGGGCTCTTCGACATATGACACTCTTTCCTACGCCTATGATCCGAACGACAGGCTCAACGCCGTTCACGGACCGGCGCCCGCTTCGCAATGGTCTACCTCTGGAGTAAGCTACCCTTGGGTCGCACAGAGCTACGACGCGTTGAATCGTCCGAGTCTGATGAGTGACAGCGGTGGCGGGACGACCAACTACTGCTACAACGTGAATTCAGTTCTATCGTTCCGAGGGCCAGCGGCAGCCGGTGAGAACACCAAGAATCACGTCATGACCTTTGATGCTCTGGGACGCTTAGGCTCGGTTCTGGAAGTGACGGGCGCGACGTTTAATTCCTGCCCTGCCAGTTTCCCTACCACCGGCTACACTACAACTTATAGCTATGACCCTTTGAGCAATCTTACTAGCGTTAGCCAGAGTGGTCAAACCCGATCTTTCAGTTATGACGGACTGAGCAGGCTAACCAGCGAGAGCAATCCCGAAACTAGCCAGTCCGGAAGCGGAGGCCAGACTACCTACACCTATGATTCTATTACATCAGGCAATTGTGCGGGTGTATCTAGCGGGGACAAGCTAAAACGGATCGATCCAGCCCAGAATGTAACCTGCTATTCGTGGGATAGCTTGCACCGGCTCACTCAGGTCACCTATCCCTCCGGTCCCAATGCCGCCGGTATGCCATCGAAAATCTATATTTATGACCAGGGAACTCTGTTCAATATCATCACCGCCAATAATCCTCTGGGTAGGCTAACGGGAACCGTAACCGGCAATTATGTTACGGCAGAGGCCTTCAGCTATGACGCTAGAGGCCAGATGACTGATTCTTACGAGCTCACGCCACACGGTGGTGGTTCCGGCGGTGGTTGGTACCATGTCCAGCAGAGCTATTTTCAAAACGGTGCCATGAAATCTATCCAGGGCTTCACTGGCGCTCAAACGAGTCATTTGTTCACATATAGCTTGGAAGGGAAGGGTCGACCCTTCGGGATGAGCGACACAACGTCCGGAACGAACATCTGGGCTTCCACTACTTATAGTGCAGCTGATCAACCGGAGATTGTTACCCAGGCTGCGGGTGGAGAGGAGACCTTTGCTTATGATCCAGGTTCTGGCCGGATGAGTAGCTGGACCTCAATGGCAGGCAGTACGCCACAGATTGGTACACTGACGCGGAATGCCAACGGCACCCTGCGCAGCCTGCAAATCAATGATGCTATCAATCCTGCTTATAGTCAGACTTGCACCTACGGGTACGACGATCTGGCCCGCGTGCAAAGCGTAAACTGTGGGACGGGAGGCTGGGCGCAGAACTTCAGCTATGATGCCTACGGGAACATCACCAAGACGGTGCCGCAAGGTTACACCGGTGTCAGCTTCAATGTGGGGTACGGCTCTGGCAATCACGTGACCGGTTTGTCGTATGATTCTATGGGGAATGTTACGACGGACAATCTTTCGTACCACTACACCTACGACGCGGAGGGGCGCCAGACGACAGCAGCCGGCATACAGACCACATTCGATGCTTTTGGGCGTGCCGTGGAGCTGAACAATGGCGGCGCCTACACGCAGATCGTGTACTCTCCCTCGGGAAGCAAGTTTGCCTACACAAACGGAACAGCGTTGCTGAAGTACCTCGACCCCATGGTGGCGGGCATGATCGCGGTGCACAATGGGGATGGCACGGGATACTTCCAGCACGCCGACTGGCTGGGCTCGTCGCGGCTGGCGGTGACGGGTAGCGGAACGGCGACGTATGATCGCGCCTATGCACCGTTTGGGGAAATCTATGACGAGTCGGGCGGCACGACCAATCGCAACTTCACCGGGCAGAGGGAAGACACGATGCCGGGGATTTACGATTTCCTGTTCCGCCAGCAGAGCCAGTCGCAGGGACGCTGGCTGGTGCCCGATCAGGCAGGCCTGGCCTCCGTTGACCTCACCAATCCCCAGACCTGGAACCGCTATGCCTATGTCATGAACAGTCCATTGAGCTACATCGACCCCGTGGGGCTGTACTGTGCTATTCCTGGCGATTACGGCCATTTTAGCGTTGGCTGCGGAAACCAAGGGATGGCTTGGGGCTCAGGCATATTTACACTGGGCTACCAGTGGGTCTCCGGGAGTACACAGCAACCTACTCAGATACCTGGCACTGACCCTGGTGGCGCGGATACTCCGGGATGGCAGATGTCGCAGACGAATGGCGGTTGGCAAGTCGTCGGCATGGGCTTACCAGGGGGTTCATGGTTCGGTCCCGGTGGCAGTTATAGCGGAAACTCAGTTAGTGTCAACCCCAATCCGCGGCCTACTCCGACTCCACCACCTAATCCTCCTGCCTCACAGTACCGATGCGAACAAGGGCAGCTGCTGGGTGCAGCGTGGGCCGGTGCTACGGAGGCAGTCGGTGGCGCGTCAAGTGAAGTAAAGCAGCTCGTGTATACGGTTGCGCAGAATCCGGGACAACGGGCCATAGCAGGAGCTGCTGTCTCCGAGGCCGCCGGTGCTTACTTCTCGCTTGAAGCGGGGACAGCGGCAACAATCGGCGCATTCACAAGTGAAGTGGTTATTCCAGCAGTCGCTGTCGGTTATACGGCATGGAGGGTGTACCAAGGCGCAAAAGCTGCGGCAGCCTATATCGATCAGCATCCATGTCAGTAGCAGATGTATCAGACGATTCGAGGACACATGAGTAGAAGAGCGGTGAGCGGAGTTGCAGGGCTAGGGGTCGTCATTTTGGGGATATTGCTGCAGACGACCCTTCCTGAATACCCAACTGCCGTTCAAGTTACCCTCCTAACGACATTGGTTTTCGTAATGATCGGCCTGGGCAACTATAGGCAGCATCGGGAAAAATGGTTTTGGAGGGCGATGTTATCTGCTGCATTGGTACATGTCATCGTCCTCCTAAATCTCAGGGCACGCTTACCTTTCCCAAGTCTAGGAATCGCCATTCTGATCAGTGCCCCAGAAGCAATTTTATTGCAGGGAGTTGTTATTATGACGTCACGAGCTTTTTCTAGTTGAATTGCGCTTCCCTTAGCTCAACAGAAGAGACCCCACAAGCTGAGAGAGGTTAAGAGAGCGAGCGCGCACGAGAGAGAGCGAGAGAGAGAGTCGCGGTAGGGATACGGATCTCTCCGTACCCCCCGCACAGATCCGGACGGGCGGATTTCCCGCATCCGGCTCTTGCCTCAGGTGGTGACGCGCAGACGGCGCGAAGGGATAAGGATGGCAGATATGGGCCGGAGGAAGCCATCGGCGGATGAGCCGTTGCATACGCTCCCACTGGACGCGCCCCTTCTGGCTCCGCCGTTCGAGCGCGTGATGCCAGAGGTGACTGACCGTGAAGCGGAAGTGAGCTAGTGCGTACCGGTTGCCCGGCACTCCGAAGTATCGGATATGCCCACTCACAACAGACTTCAACCACTTGCCGACTTCAGGAACAGGGTCATGCATACGCTGCCGCAACTCGATCTTGACCCGTTGCAACGTCGCCTGCATGCGCTTGCGAATCGTCTGCCGAAGCACCATGAACCTACCCTTCCTCGTCTTCCCGCAGATGTGCTTGAAGCCGAGGAAATCGAAGGTCTCCGGCTTGCCCAGGCCAGCGCGCTTTCGGTTGGCCGCCGCGAGGCGTCCGAACTCGATCAGTCGCGTCTTCTCCGGGTGCAGCTCCAGTTGGAACTTCTGCATACGTTCTCTCAGTTCCGCCCAGAACCTTTCGGCATCGTCTTTGAACTCGAACCCAACCAGGGCGTCATCGGCGTAACGCACCACGATTACATCGCCGTGCGCACACTTCTTTCGCCATGCCTGAACCCAGAGATCGAAGACGTAATGGAGGTAGATATTCGCCAGCAGCGGCGATGCACTGCCACCCTGCGGCGAGCCTGCCTCCGCGAACGTTCGCACTCCCTTTTCCAGCACGCCCGCGTTCAGCCATTTCTGGATGAGCCGCACAACGCGCCGGTCCGCTATCCGATGCTGGAGGAACCGGACCAGCCACTCATGCGACAGCCTATCGAAAAAGCTGCGCACGTCCAGGTCCAGCACCCAGTTCACACGTCGTTCATGGAGTCCACAGTACAGGGCGTCCAGCGCTTTATGCTGGCTGCGTCCTGGCCGGAACCCATAAGAGAAGCCGAGGAAATCGGTTTCGTAGATGTTGTTGAGTACTTCCACCGTCGCTCTCTGACCGAGCTTGTCTTCGAGCGCCGTGACGCCGAGCGGTCGCTGCCGCCCGTCTGCCTTAGGGATGTACACCCTACGCACCGGCTTGGCCCGGTACGCTCCGCGCTTCAGTCTATGGGAGAGGTCCTGAAGATTATCCTCAAGGGCCTCGCCGTAGTGCCGCCACGTCTCCCCGTCCACCACCGGCTGCCGCTTGCCTCTCGTGGGCAACAAGCCGCTGAACAATGTCGATCCGCTGGGGCTGGATGCGCAGTGCTCGACAGATTCCAACGGGAATACTACTTGCTCTTCGAATGTCACGGCATACCCATCCTGGTGGGCGTTCGTTTACGAAGGTGGTCCGTTCTCAAGTTGGAGCAGCATGGTTTGTATGCTGATGGGAGGCTGCAACTTCGGCAACACTTCGTCTGGTGGTGGAGGAGGCGGAGGTACTGTGACTCAACCACAACCCCAGCCGAAACCTAACCCTCAACCGCAGCCAAAACCATGCGGAACCACTAGCGGCTTCATCCATAGCCTTGGTCTGTCACTTGGAGGTAATGCGGATCTGGGAGGTGGCCCCAATGCTGGCGTCGCTACCACGGCATCCGCCCGGCATACAGACCACATTCGATGCCCTCGGGCGGCGCCGTGGAGCTGAACAATGGCGGCACCTACACGCAGACCAAGGAATAACAGCGTCGCGCGTAATTCGATCTGATTTTTCGCAACCGAAAATGTCCCTCAAATTTCGTGGCTAGATAATGCCTGCCTTCCTGCTCTAGATTCAGCGCATGAAACCACTCACTCGCCAACAGCTAGAACGGCGCAAGGCGCAGGCCGTGCGCTTCACTCGTGACGTTCGCGAAGATGACAACCGGGCCGATGAGATCGAGGACGAATCCCTCGAAGACTACGCTCAGGACCGGCATATCAAACTGAGCAATCCAAATGGAGCAAGGAACATGGCAGTGCAAACCAGAGGCGAATTGCTGGATCGCATCGCGGAACTAGAATCGGAAAACGAAGACTTGCAGTCTCGGCTTGACGAAATTTCAGACATCATCGGCGATAACGATGACAATGAGGATGCCAACGAAGACTCAGATTGCGAAGAAGAGGAAGAAGACGATCCGGGGGAAGCGTAACGCGCCCGGTGTGCGGCGCGTCATGGAGAAAGCCAGCCCACCAGATCACCGACCGAGCCAAGCGTTATCGCGCTAACACTCCCGAATGTTGCCCACCGTTGCCCCGCATTTGTGCTCTGTGCGGTTCGACTCGTTTTGTGGTGATCGATCACATGGACGGCGACGAGTCGAACGGAGCCCCAAAGAACCTCCGCTGGTTATGCAAATCTTGTAACACCAAGCTAGGGCTTGCCCTGGCGCGTGCCGGATTAGGCAAGCGGACCCGCCAGTACAACCCAGGCGCGCGCACACTCGCGCAATACACGCAGGCAGTTCTGCAACACAGGCGCGGCCAACATGATGCTGGTGGGAAGATCATCCACGAAACGCCTAAAGACAAACGACAGGAATTCGCCGCCCAAATTTGGCGACGGCGCCGCGCATACGGAACTGACCGGCGCAGCCGGTCGAGTGAACAATGAAATGCACTCGCCTGCCAAACTACCAAAAATCGTGAAAAACCTCGAGAAGCCGTTATTTGCCGGGACCTGGTAACGAGTAAGAACCGTTCAAAACGAGCAAGAGAAACCGTGAAAAATATCGCTAAAATTCGTTCGGGAGTCGAATCTCACAGTGCTAGCGAAGCCGCCGCTTTGTTGGGTGTCTCGATACCGACGCTTAAGCGCATGGTGTCCGAAGGCAGGTTAGAAAGCTTTCGCACCCCAGGCGGGCATCTTCGCATTTTGCCCGACAGCGTGGCAGCCGTGCGGGAGCACCGGACGGAGCGGCTTATTCCAGTACGTGAGCCTTCGCTCGTTCTGCAGAACCGGCGAGAGCGGCTGGAGGAACTGACGCTAGAGGCCCAAGAGATGAGGGCCAGGCGCGAGCTGGCGAGGCTCCAGCGGGAGGAGGAGGAAGAGATCGAGCAGCAGCAGGCAGAAGAAGAAGCCCGTGAACGGGAGGCCGAGGAACGCCGGACCGAGCTTGCGCTGGAGCGAGAGCAACTGGAGCACGCCAGCGAGCAGGAGCGCACAAGGAAAGAAACCTCACGGGCGATTGCTGTTTTTCGCTGCCATTGGTTGGAGGAAGTTAATCAGGCATTGGCCGATCCGCAGTGCGGCTGGCTCTCGGCAGCACAGAAAAAGGAAATAATCGACGTCGTAGAGGTGGAGATTGAGAAGAGGAGGCCGCGAGACTCGCCACGCATGGTGACGATCCTAGCTCGCACTATAGCGGCCCTAATAGAAGTCTACCAGCAGAAGCGGCGGGCACAGAAGCAGCGCCTGCGAGTGATTGACGACGCGATTAATAGCCTTAGTTTCTTCGCTACCGAGCAAGAGAGAGGCAGCGCAACAATAGCCGCACGTGAGGCAATTAGGCGGCTCAGCACAGATGCCGAGGAAACCGAACTTCGGATGTCAGCGGAGGAAGCCGCGCGACCTATTCAGCAAGCCGTCGAGAAGCGACTGCTGAAAGAGCGCCTACTTCGATGGGCAATTCATCAACTCCCCTGGGACAAGACCGAATTGGATGCCTTAAGGGTGCGGCGTGAATGCGCCGAGATTTTGGCTGAACTGCCGGAGGATTTGTCGGAATTGGAGGCCAAGGAAGCGATGGAGCCAACTATCCAGGAAGCGTGCCAGGATATCGAACACGGCAAAACCCACAAGCAACGGCAGACCAGAAATCTCTAAGCGCTACGAAACATCGACGCTTGAAACCCATACGTAGGCATTCGATCCGATACTTGGCGAAAGAGCCCAGCTTTGAAAGAATCGCCCTTCAAGGGAGGACCCGAAGCCGAATGTCTGCAATGCCCGTCTTGCACGGCTGGCCAAGGGTATCTCTCTCTTGGTGATGACACTCTCAACCGCTTGCGGGCGCTGAATCGTGAACGCGCCCGAGGAAACAGTCAAGGGCAATTAGAACGATAGACTGGGCCCCGAATGCTGAACATGTCGAGCAAGCAAATAGACTTGGGAAACGAGGGCGTCAAACTCCAGCCCGACGTAAAAGCGCAAGAATGTTTCGTTGCGGGGTGCGACGAGTTGGGTTCGGAGTTCCTTCCGCAACGAATGCAGGTTCCGCGGATTCTGTGGTGCAAGCCACACGCTCAGATGCTCGCCAGCATGATATCCAGGCGAGACTATGAGGACTTCGTATCCGCGCTTCGCGAGCTTGGTGTCACGAAAGAACCTAAGCTCGTCACAGCCGAGGTGGTTGGCGATAAGCGGAGATGCTGTGTTCCGAGATGCAGGAAATTATTCTCATGCGGACTGATCTTTGAGCCTTACAAGAATCCCGGAAGAGCATGGGTCTGCGTCCGTCATAGCGAGGCTGCGAACAAAGTGTTACAGGACCTTAATGGCCTGCGGGTGCTCCATGAACTCGCACGTAAACCGAGGGTGACTGATCCAGAGCGAGGGCAGCGTATCGCTGCGATCCATGAAGCGTGCATTAAGCACAATCGGGAAAAGGACTACCTTGAGGCGGTGTGCAAGGACATCCAGAACAGACGCATAACTATGCTACCGAGCTGGTTGAACGCTTGGGAGCGAAAAGGGTTTCGCGTGGAATCCTCAGATTGGGTGCACGCCTACAAGGCTAACCCCACCGCGAAGAAAACGATTCAGAAATACATTTCTAAGTACGCAAAGTCTCGGGCTAAACCCGCCAATTCCTAACCCTCCCCGTGGAGCAGTCGCAGTCGCACAACTCGCGCCAGTACGAGTGCGAGTCTCGCCCAACAAACCCAATAAACACTGTCCCTTATCGGGAGCCTCCCACTCGCACTCGCCTTTTTCGATTTCCGCTTTCATTCAGAGACGTGTTGCGGGAAATTCGTGACCGGTAGGGCACGGAGCGGCAGGACTGGGGGCAACGGGGAATCGCAGACCACCGACCCTCGACGGCAGACAGCACGTGCCCTATGCATTCGATGCGAGCACGATATTCGATCGTTGCCGCCGAATGCTGGTGCCGGGTGTTAAGGGTCTGCGCCGCTGGCGAATGCCAGCGGAATAGCGCTGAAGGCGCGGAACTACTTTACTTGATACCAAGGAAACAAGTCGGCATACGGCACGGTCACTGTCGCCAATCTAGGCGACAGTTGCGGAGGGCGCGTCCCCCAAGAGCCTATTCGCGCGGACGTGTGGCAAATGCCCGTTGGGAAACATACGCACACCAGCAGTCTGACCTTGTGAATTCACTGCGAACAAACAAGCGATTCTATTTTGAACGCCTCGCCAGTCAAGTGGAGCAGTGTCATCGGTTATTTCGTGGGTGTCAGTGCGGAAACGGTCACACATGGGCAAGGCCCGCCTTTTCCTGCAAGTGCAGACTTTGTCCGTTCGAAATGCGCGCTAGGTCAATGGCAGCACAGCATAAGTTTGGGGACGTGATTGCGGGGCTCCGCGAGCCAAAGTATCTCGTATTGAGTATGCGGAATTGTTCGCTCATCGACCTCAGGCGCGGCGTCGATGACTTATTTCTCGCTTTCGGAAGGCTGCGCCATTCGAAGACTTGGGCTGACGTTCGCGGCGCATTGGCAGTGCTAGAGGTTACCTACAACGAGAAGGAGCAAACATGGCATCCGCACCTGAACGTGATATTCGACGGTCCATACATCAGCAAGGCGCGGCTTGATGAAACGTGGATTCGCTCAACGGCAGGTTACGGTTGCATCACTTGGATCAAGTGTGCGGATCAGCGCACCGTGCGTGAACTCCTGAAGTACATCACTAAGTTGGCAGACTTTGTCCACGTTCCAGACGCAGTCGAGTGGTTCCTGCGCGCTACGCGAGGGAAACGGTTCATCAGAACTTACGGGAGCCTGTACCGGCTGAAGCTAGAGGAGATCGACAGTCAAGGCCAAGACGACGAGAAGGGCGTGTGTCCGGATTGCGGGTGCCATGATGTGAGGGTGTTTTCCATTTCCTTGCAACGGCCCGATCTTCATTTTGACGATTCTGGCATTCTGCGCTTGCGTACCTATGTGAATGCCTCGCCCGCGCTCAATGCGGTTCGTCGTTGCCGGGGTCCGGCTCAGGATGGTTGACCAATGAAATATGAATTCGAACCGCTGATTGACGCTGAGGAGGTCTCTCGACTGCTGGGGCTCCATCCGAAGACCGTGCAGCAAATGGCACGAAACGGAAGAATACCCGGCATCCGAATTGGCAAGTTCTGGCGCTTTCGCAAATCTGAGATCGACCACTCGCTACGGTCCGGTGTAAACTCTGCTCGCTATGCGTGCCGCCAAAACGAGGAGGTTCAATCGTGAGGCGAACACGTTACCAAAGCGGAAGTCTGGAATTGGTGAAAGGTGCGAAACAGAGTGTTTGGACGTTTCGCTTTTATCAACTTGGGGCTGATGGGAAGCGTCAGTACCGGCGCATTCGCGTCGGCACAACGCAAGTATACCCGACCAGGACCGCAGCGCTCCGAAAACTTGAGGGGCTTCGGCTCTCGGTCAACAGCGGCAGTTTCCAGGCAGCGACTCCCACGTTCGGAGCCATTGTCGAGCGGTACGTTAGAGAGGAAATGCCGGAGCGATTTTCCACTCGGAGCAGCTACAAGTCTCTATTCAAAACCTGGCTGCAACCGAAATGGAATGCCGTTCTAGTGACGGATTTCCGTCCGTTGGAAGTCGAGCACTGGCTGAAGTCTTTGCCCCTGGCGAACAAATCCAGGGCGAATCTGAGGAACCTCATGCACGCGTTGTTCGAATGCGCCCGGCGATGGGAACTCACCAGCGTTAATCCTATCGAGCTGGTTCGTCAGAGCGGCAGACGGCAAAAGGTTCCGAGGCGTTTGACTATCGCAGAGCTTCGACTATTGCTTGAGCAATTGCAGCCGCCGTACAGCGTCATGGTGATTCTGGCCGCCTGTTTGGGGCTGCGCGTCGGAGAAATCCTCGGGCTGCAATGGGGTGACATTGATGTCCTGAATGCTACTCTCATGGTTCGGCGGTCGGTGTATCAGTATCACGTCGGACCGGCGAAGACTCCGTATTCAGAGGCAGCGTTGCCACTAGCTCCTGAAGTCGTTTCGGCGTTAGGGAGCTGGCTGGCGTGTGCGAGCTACCGAGCTGAAAGGGATTTTGTCTTTCCTTCCGCGCGAGGCGGACCACGTGACGCCGATAAGCTCCGGGAGAACGTTTTGCAACCGGCGGCAAACCGGGCCGGGCTCGGCAAGATTGGCTGGCACAGTCTGCGGCATTCCTTCGCGACGGCGCTGGATGTCGCGGGCGCGGGCATGAAGGTGGCTCAGGAACTCATGCGGCACGCTAGTATTACGACCACGATGGACATTTACACGGGAACGGTTGAAAGGGACAAACGAGAAACCGCCGGGCGCGTAGCCACGGCGGTTTTAGGTAACGTCCAGTGATACAGCACCCAAACAAACCCAAGTTCGTTGGAAGCGATCACCGCAACCCTATGATTCCATTGGTTGCGGGGGGTGGATTTGAACCACCGACCTTTGGGTTATGAGCCCAACGAGCTACCAGACTGCTCCACCCCGCATTTCGATCATAACGTCTGCTGCATCTACGGTCAAACAACAACCCAACGTATCCAGCGCACTGTTCCAATTCGGTCGCGACGGGCCAAGACTAGCCACGCGATCCGGGCCTCCTAACAATATTCATGATCCACTTCGCCGACGGGGTGCAGCGCTTGACAGCGGATGGTAGCCTCGGTACATGGCTGATGAGCACCGCGACGACAAAATACAGAGCGCCGCTATCCTGTGGGCGCGCTATTCGGAGATCGCATTTATCATTCCGGCCGCAGTGGTGGTCGGATTACTGGTGGGCAAGCTGCTCGATTACTGGCTGCACACCCATTGGCTGTTTATCGTAGGAGTCATTGTGGGGGCCGTTCTAGGTTTCGTGCAGATGATTCGGATGGTGACCTCGCGGAAGGAATAGCGATGCTTGGTCGGGGATTGCAATAGCCGCGCGCCGGTTACAGTTCTGACTGTCAGATGGGCCCGCGTCAATCGAGAATCTACTGCGAAGGGACGGAGATCGCGAACTGCAATGAAAAACCCCGTCCGGTCCATGTCGGATCTTGCTCGGAGCGAAGCCGAAGGGAGTTTGGGGTCACTGTTTCTCGGGTTCCGGCAGTAGGTACATCAGAAGCACAGTTGCGCCGATTGTCAGGAAGAAAACGGCCCATTGCGGGTGAGCCGGCCACATCTTCCGGGTGAAACCGAGCAGCCACGCTACGGTTCCAATTGCGCTTGCCAATAAAGAAGCCTTCAGCGTCCTCATGGGGAATCTCCAGTTGAAGAATACGCCAATGCCGACAAGAATGTTCCCCTCAAATTTAAAACTGAGACACTACCAAGGGTAGAGAATGATTTTCGCTGAACGGCCTCCGGCGTACATTGGTGTGTGCCTTCTACGACGCCTGAACCCACTCCCTCGGCAGCAGACGAATTTCTTGCAGGTGCGCTGAAGCGCATCCGTAAATACATGGTGGCGCTATCGGTCGCGGGCGTGGTGGTGTGCCTACTTTTTTTTCGCTGGCCGGTAGCCGTGGGATTTCTGGCTGGGGCGATTATCTCCATCGTGAACCAGCGCTGGCTGGAGCGAGCGGTAGATGCCCTGGGAGAGCGCATCACCACCGGCGACAGTAAGGAGCGGGGAGGCGGAATCGTCTTCCGCGCCGCGCTGCGATACGTCTTCATCGCCCTAGGGGCCTATGTTATATTTAATGTTTCCCTAGCAGGGCTTTACGGCTTCCTTGGCGGTGTCTGTCTTCCCATAGCGGCCATAGCCTGCGAAGTCGCAGTGGAATTGTTTGTTACCGTGCGGCGCAAATTCTGATTTCCAAATATTTTCTGACGCGAACCGGCTAACGCTGGAGTGTGTCAATCAGCGGTAATCGCGTTAATAGCACCTTTTTTCTACGAGCAAGCACTCATGCCTGAGCAACTTTGGATAACGGCCCTACTCAATAAATACTTCGCCGGCGTGGCGAATGCGATCCTGGGTATCTTTCACCTGCACGCCACCAATCCACGAGCGCCCATTCCCAATTTCGTGGCTATGCAGCTGGTGGTGTTTGTGCTGATCGTTCTGTTTTTCGCGGTCGTGCGGGCGCGCCTGTCGGTGGACGATCCCGGCAAAATGCAGCACCTGATGGAAGAGATCGATTCGTTTGTCACCAAGCAAAGCCACGAGGTGATTGGCCACGGCTACGAACGCTACGTAGGCTACTTGACGGTCCTGGGCATTTTTATCATGTTGGGATGCCTCATCGGCGTAATACCCGGATTTGAGACGGCCACAGCGATTCCGGCGGTGCCTCTGGGCTGCGCGCTGGTCACTTGGTTCTATTATCATTTGCAGGGCATTCGCGCTAATGGTTTCGCGTACGTCAAGAACTTCATGGGTCCAGAACCATGGCTCGCGATCCTGTTGTTTCCGATTGAGGTGTTCAGCCATCTGGCGCGAATCCTTTCGCTCACCATCCGTCTTTACGCCAACATGTTTGCCAGCGATTTGGTGATCCTGGTTTTCTTCTCGCTGGTTCCGCTTGCCATCCCGGTCATTTTCATACTGCTGCACATCGGCGTAGCGGTGATTCAGACCTATATTTTCGTGCTGCTGGCGACGGTGTACATCGGAGAAGCGGTGGCGCACGAGCATTGAGAAAGCAATTAGCATTTAGCAATTAGCCTGTAGTAATCGGAATTCGACTTACGCCTGCTTGCTAAAAGCTAAGTAGCTAAGAGCTAAGAGCTAATTGCTAGTCGCTAATTGCTATTTCAAGTTTGCTGTCAGCGTGAGGGCGTCAGCTCGGTGAACGTCAACCACCCACTGGCAGCGATTCATAAGGAGAAAGAAATGAAGAAACTGATGACGGTATTCTTTTCGCTGGGAGCCATGATGCTGTTGGCCATGCCAGCGTACGCGCAGGGCGGAAGCGCCGCTGCTCCGGCGACCAATTGGGTCCCCATAGCCTCCGGCTTCGGCATGGCCATTGCCGCCGGACTGGCAGCGCTTGGCCAGGGCCGAGTTGGTGGCGCCGCCTGCGAAGCGATGGCGCGCAATCCTGCTGCCCGGCCGGCAGTGCAGCTGGCGTTGATTCTGGGCCTCGCCTTCATCGAGTCGCTGGTGCTGTTCACCCTGGTGATCATCTTCGTCAAGGTTGTGTAGCTTTCGCCTGTAACGGCATAGCAACGCCCCGTCTTCGGATGGGGCGTTGTGTTTGGTGGGATTCCTGGGCTCGATCGAAAATCGTTCACCACGGGGAACACTGAGGGCACAGAATATATCTATATTCTCCGTAATCTCAGTGTCCTCCGTGGTTAATGTTTTGTCCCTGTTACCTGAGGCCCTCCTGTTGTTCGCGTTCTGAAACGACGGGCCGGGAAAGAGCGGATCCCTCACGGCGTGAAGGCCGTTTCGTGATGACAACTCGGAGATAGGGAAGGCTGTCAACCGCTATGGCTGGAGTGCTGGATTACGAGAACGTGACCAAAGACTATGGCCTTCCGTGGTCGCGTCGGCGAGTGCGCGCGCTTGACGGCTTCAGTCTCTCGCTCGAGCGGGGAGAGATCTTCGGCTTCCTTGGGCCGAACGGGGCAGGGAAGACGACTGCCATTCATCTCGCGCTGGGTTTCATGCGGACGTCGTTCGGTACGGGCCGTCTGCTGGCAAGACCTTTTGGCAACGCGCTTACGCGGGCGCGAGTGGGATTTCTGGCCGAGAACGTAGCGCCCTATCACCGTCCCGCCACCAGTCTGCTGCGCTTTTACGGCGCTCTCAATGGCATGCGCGAGCCGCAATTGCGGCAGCGATGCCACGAGGTGCTGCGTCAAGTCGAGCTAGAGCGGGAAGCCGATCGCAACGTCGGCAAATTCTCTCGCGGCATGCAGCAGCGCATCGGACTGGCGCAGGCACTGGTCAATGATTCTGAGCTGCTCATCCTTGATGAACCAACGTCGGCGCTCGATCCCCTGGCGCGGGTCGCGATGCGAGAGCTTTTGCTGGAAGCCAATCGCGCCGGCAAAACCATCTTTCTCAGTTCACATTTGCTGTCGGAGATTGAATTGATCTGCCATCGTGTCGGCATCCTGAACAAAGGGCGGCTAGTGAAAGTTGGGCGCACGGCGGAGCTGCTGGTGTCGCGTGACCGTTACGAAGTCGCTGCGCGCGGCATAGCTGCTGACAGTTTCGAAGGTTCGCAACTTCGCGATGGGCAGCTTGTATTCACAGTTCCGGCTAGGTCGCAACGTGATGCGTTGGAGCGCGTCTGGGCGCTGGGTGGGGAAGTGCTCAGCGTAAACCCGGTGCGGCGGACCCTGGAAGAAGTGTTCGTTTCATGGACTGAGGGAACAGGAGCATGATGGCCACGTGGTTGATCGCTCGCAACTTCTTGCGCGAAAACCGCTGGCCAGTTCTGATTCTGTTGGCGTGGATCATTTTTAGCACAGCGGTGACGGCGGGTTTCGGCCGGGAGCGGGTGGTGCCGGAGGACGTGGTGTTTTTTGTGCAGCAGCAGGCAGTCTACATCTGCGCGTTCAGCGCCTTTCTCGCCGCGAACGCCATACATAACGACCGCAGGTCGCGGCGCATTCTGCTGGTGTTATCGAAGGCGGTTAGCCGGGGCGAATACCTGCTGGCCATGTTGATCGGCACGCTGACGATGACCGCAGTTTATGCGGCGCTCTTCGTGGCCTGTTGCAGGTGGCTGGCACACCGCGCCGGATTGCCGACCGACGGAGTGTGGTTGGTGGCCGTGTTAGTGGTGGCGGCTTCGGCTATAACGGCTGCGGTCGGCCTGTTCTTTTCCACGTTCCTGAATCCGTACCTTGCGATTGCGCTCACGGTAACCATCTTCGGCGCACCCGCACTGATGCACCCCGAACATCAGCCGTGGTTTCGGTTGATTCCTGGCTTGGCGGTGCTGTTCGATGTTCTGCATTTCCGCTTTCGCGCTGGATGGATAATGGATTGGGGCGCGGTGGTGATTGCAGTGCTCGAAGCCGGGTTGTTCTGGGGATTGGCGGCGATTGTTTTTACCTATCGCGACATCGCCGTGCCAGTCGAGTGAGAGTGGTTCACCACAGAGACACAGAGGCACAGGGAAATTCGGGTTGGGACGACGAGATTTGTGCGCCTACTTCAGTAGATCCTGCGCACCTTGAATTGCATATTCCAGCACTCGGCCGGGCAGCACGCCAAGGTAGATAGTAGCGATCAGGCTGATGGCCAACCCAATGCCCAGCCCCACCGGAATGCGAGCCACGGGAGTCTCGGTTCGCTCGTCCCGCATGTACATATAAACGATGATGCGCAGGTAATAATAAGCGGCGATCGCGCTGTTGATGACGCCGATAATGGTAAGCCACACCAAGTTCGACTGCAGCGCGGCGGAGAATACATAAAACTTGGCAAAGAAGCCGCCGGTGACCGGAATGCCAATCAGCGAAAGCAGAAACATCGTGAGCATGGCGGCCAGCAAAGGCGAACGGCGTCCCAGTCCCGCGTAGTCGTCGAGGGTGACGTACTTCTCGCCCGCGGACGCGAAATGGCTGACCACCGCAAACGCGCCGACGTTCATCGCCGCGTAGGACGCGAGGTAGAACATAACGGCAGAGATACCGACCTGCTGCCCAGCCGCGAAGGCCACCAGCAGATAGCCGGCGTGAGCAATCGACGAATAAGCCAGCAGGCGCTTGACGTTCTGCTGCACCAGCGCGCCGATGTTGCCTAGCGTCATTGATAGCGCCGCCGAAAGCCAGACCATCCAGAACCAGCCCGGAGCGCCGCTGCCGAAGAACACGCGCAGCAGTACCGCGAACGCCGCCGCCTTCGGGCCGGTGGACATGAGCGCGACGACGGGAGCTGGCGAACCCTCATAAACGTCGGGCGTCCAGACATGGAACGGCGCCGACGCCACCTTGAAGCCTAGTCCGACGAACATGAGTCCCACTGCGAGGTACGCGAGGGTGGACTCCTGGGTGTGCAGGAAGTTCGCAATGTTGTAGATGTTGGTGGTTCCGGTGGCGCCGTAGATCATGGCTACGCCGTATAGAAAAAACGCAGTGGCGAAGGAGCCGAGCAGGAAATACTTCAGAGACGCCTCGGCGCTTTCGGCAGCGCGGCGGCGCATGCCGGCCAGAATGTAAGTCGAGATCGACGAAATTTCCAGCGCGATGAAGATCAGCACCAGTTCGACGGCGGACGACATCAGCATCATGCCGACGGTACCGAAGAGAATGAGGGCGTAATACTCGCCGCCCGCACGGATCTGCTGCACATCGAGGTAGTCGTAGGAAGCGAGAATGACGACCAGCGAGATCATCAGCACGACCACATGAAAGAAGACGCTGAAGGTGTCGACTCTGACCATGTGGTAGAAGCCGTCGCCGTAAAAGCTGGTCTGATAGGAGGTCGCAGCCAGCGCAGCTATTGTGCCGATCAGCGCCACAATGCCCAGTGGCTTTTTCGATCTCTGCTCGGGAAGAAGCGGGTCCGCCATCATGACGATGATGCCGAAGATGCTTAGCACCACTTCGGGGAGGATGCGAATGTAATCGACGGCCGGTATCATCGTCCGATCACCTGCAGTAGAGCCTCCATTCCGTTGCGCGCAACGTCGGCGTGCAAGAAGGATCCCGGCGCTTGGGTTGCGTGCGCTTGGACAACGCTGGAGAATTGTCTCAGCGTCGCAGCCACTGCCGGATCAATCGAGTGCAGCCAGAGCATGGGCGCAACTCCCATGACCAGCGCAGCAATCGCCAGCGGCCACAACGACACGCGCTCGCGGGCGTCTATATCGCGCAACGAATTGTTGACGGAATTGGTGACGTTTCCGTAGAAGACGCGCTGATACATCCACAACAGATAGCATGCGCTCCAGATGACGCCGGTTGCCGCCAGAATGCCGTAAAGCTGCTTCGCCTGAAATGCGCCGCTCAGCACCATAAATTCGCCGATGAAGCCATTCAGCAGCGGCAATCCTACCGACGACAGCATGATGAAGGCGAAGAACGTCGCGTAAACAGGCATCGGTGTCGCCAGGCCTCCGTATTCGCCGATGTCGTAGGTGTGGCGGCGGTCGTAGATCATGCCCAGCAGCATGAACAGCGCTCCGGTGGAGATGCCGTGACTCAGCATTTGGAACACCGCGCCATCCATTCCGAGCTGGGTGAAGCTGAAGATGCCCAGCACCACGAAGCCAAGGTGGCTGACCGAGGTGTAGGCGACCAGTCGCTTGATGTTGGGCTGAACCATCGCCACCAGCGCGCCATAAATAATGCCGATGATCGCTAGCGCAATAATCCACGGAGCGTTGCGGCGGGCTTGGTCGGGGAAGAGTCCGAGATTGAAGCGCAACAAGCCGTAGGTGCCCATCTTCAACAGCACCCCTGCCAGCAATACCGAACCCGCCGTCGGAGCTTCGACGTGCGCGTCAGGCAGCCAGGTGTGTAACGGGAACAGTGGTACCTTCACCGCGAAGGCCACGAAGAAGCCAAGGAACAACCAGAGTGCTGCGTGCTCGAATCCTGGCACCTGTCCAGACTGAATCTTGCTCTGGATGTCGACAAAATCAAACGTTCCGGTCCTGGCGTACAGCCAGATCACCGCCGCCAGCATAAACACTGACGCAATCATGGTGTATAGGAAGAATTTGACGGACGCGTAAATCTTCCGCCCGTGACCGTACATGCCAATGATCAGCGCCATGGGAATCAGCGTGGCTTCCCAGAAGAAGTAGAAGAGGAACAGATCGAGCGCGACGAAGACGCCGATCATCGCGGTCTCGAGTACCAGCATCAGGATGAAGAATTCCTTCACCCGGTCGTCGATCGACTTCCACGAAATCAGCACGCACATGGGCATCAGGAAGGTCGTCAGGATGACCAGCCACATGGAGATGCCGTCGATTCCGAGATGGTAATGAATATTGGGGTGCGCGATCCACGGGATGTTCTGCTCGAACTGGAAGCCGCTTTGCCCGCGCACGAAATACCACGGCAGATGCAGCGAGGCGAGCAGCGAGATGAGCGAGACCGCCAGGGCGAACCATCTGATATCGCGATGGCGGCGCGGGAAGAACACCAGCAGAATCGCCCCTGCGAGCGGCAGAAACACAACGATGGTGAGGATGTTGTTGTTGATGAAAGTCATCGCACGCCCCTCCACACCATGAAGGCGATGACCGCGGCAGCTCCGACGGCGACCCAGCCCGCGTAGGAGCGGATATTCCCAGATTGCATTTGGCGCATTTCGTCGGAGACTTCACGCGCACCCGCGGCGCCGCCGTCCACCGCGCCGTCAATCAGGCCGCGATCGATGCCTTTCCAGAACACGTTGGAGGACAGCGCGATCAGCGGCTGTATGATTACCGCTCCGTAGAGTTCGTCCACTTTGTATTTGTCGAGCACAAAGGTATAGAGCCCGCCGGCAGCCTTCGCCATCTTTGCAGGCACCTCGGGCCGCTTGTAATAGAGCCACCATGCGGTCAAGAATCCGAGCAATGCGATCGCGACGGAGACGGCAGTGAACGCCAACTCGGCGGAGGATTCACCCTGCGCCTCGGCTCCCTCGGCGGCTGTCGCCGTCGCGTGAAAGACCGGCGAAAGGAAGGCATCAAAGTGGTCGGAACCCTTGAGCGAGTGGGGAACACCGATCCATCCGCCAACGAATGACAGCAGCGCAAGAATCATCAGCGGGATGACCATCACCCACGGGCTCTCGTGGGGAGCGCCGTTTCCGTGGCTGCCGCCAGCAGCGTGCGCATCTTGCGCGTCATGAACCGCGCCGGTGTGTCCGGCATGCTGCGCATCCGCATCGTGTCCGTGACCGGCCGTCTCAGGATTCGGTCCGCGATACTCGCCGAAGAATGTGAGGAACCACAGCCGGAACATGTAGAACGACGTCATGCCTGCGGTAATCACCCCAATCAGCCACAGAATGTGATAGCCGCCGCTCCAGGCCGACCAGAGAATCCGGTCCTTGGAGAAGAAGCCGGCGAACGGCGGTATGCCGGCGATCGCAAACGTCGCGATGGTCATGCTCCAGAAGGTGTACGGAAGGTATTTGCGCAGGCCACCCATGTTGCGCATGTCTTGCTCGCCGCCCAGGCCGTGGATCACCGAGCCCGCCGCCAGAAACAGTAGCCCCTTGAAGAAGGCGTGGGTCACCAGGTGGAACATTCCTCCAACGTAGTCCAACACGCCGCAGGCCATGAACATATAGCCGAGCTGGGAGATGGTGGAGTAGGCGAGCACCTTCTTAATGTCGGTCTGCACGATGCCGATCGAGGCGGCGAAGATCGCGGTCAGTGTGCCTATGATCGCGACCGCCATCTGTGCATCCGGCGCGCGATTAAACACCAGGTGCGAACGGGCGACCATATATACGCCTGCAGTAACCATGGTCGCAGCGTGGATCAAGGCCGAAACAGGAGTGGGGCCTTCCATAGCATCGGGCAGCCAGACGTACAGCGGAATCTGCGCCGACTTCCCGGTTGCGCCCACCAGCATGAGGAGGCCGATCGCGGTCAACAAGCCAGCGCCAGCGGTCTCGGCCGGGTACTGGCTGATCAGCGGCCACAGGCCCTCATACTGCAGCGTGCCGAAATGCTTGATCAGCAGGAACAGCGCGATCAGGAATCCGAAATCGCCGACGCGGTTGGTGATGAAGGCTTTCTTGCCTGCATCCGCTGCCGACTTCTTCAGGAACCAGAATCCGATCAGCAGGTACGACGCCAGGCCCACGCCCTCCCAGCCGACGAACATCAGCAGATAGTTGTTCGCCATTACCAGCGTGAGCATGAAGAACATGAACAGATTGAGGTAGGCAAAATAGCGGTAGTAGCCGCCTTCATGCTCCATGTAGCCGACGGAATAAACGTGGATGAGAAAACCGACACCGGTGACCACCAGCATCATCACCAGCGAGAGCTGATCGAGATAAATGCCGAAGTCTGCCGAGAACGATCCCGCGCCCAGCCACGTGGCATAGCGCTCGATGTGCGGAACCTGGTCGGGCGGCAATCCGGCGAACTGCGCGGCCACCCACAAGGCCATGGCGAACGAAGCTGCCGTGGAGCCCAGAGCAATCGCGTTCACCAATCCCCTGGAGAAGCGCTTGCCCAACAGCCCGTTGATGGCGGCGCCAGCCAGCGGCAGTATCGGAATGATCCACAAGTGCATAGCTTGCTCTTCGTCTTGCTCTCGCTCTTCGCAAATACGGTTCGCGTGCCATTCTGGCGAAAGAACCGCGAAGGGCGAAAAGCGTCCTTCTACAACTTCAGCAGGTTCACGCGATCCACATTCAGGGTCTCGCGGGTACGGAACACGGAGATGATGATGGCCAGTCCGACGGCCGCCTCAGCGGCAGCCACCACCATCACGAAGAACACGAAAATGTGACCGTCCAGCGACTTCAGCTGCGCGGCAAAGGCCACGAAGGAAAGATTGACGCCGTTCAGCATCAGCTCAATCGACAGGAAAATGGTGATGATGTTGCGCTTGATCAGGAAGCCGGCGACACCACAGGCAAACAGGATTGCGCTCAACACCAGGTAATAGGAGAGAGGGACCATTTATTCCTCCCTCCGCGCCAGCACCACGGCGCCCATGATGGCGATCAGGATCAGCACCGACGTCACCTCGAAGGGCAGCAGGAAGTTGCGGAACAACAGATGCCCAACCGCCTGGGGATTGCCAAACACGTCGCTGCCATTCATCACCATGGGGCCGCCTATGGCGATGCGGTCCAGTCCGGCAAGATGGCTGACCACCCAGACTGCAATGCCCACTCCAATAATGAGTCCCGGAACACCCAGCACCATGGCGACGCGGCTGGCGTGCTCGGTGCGTTCTTCCACCCCGGCGTTCAACAGCATGATGACGAAGACGAACAGCACCATGACTGCGCCCGCATAGACGATGACCTGCACGGCGGCGACGAATTCAGCGCCCAGCAGCAGATACAGCAGGGCGAGCGAGCCCATCACCACGATCAGCGATAGCGCGCTGTTGATGGGGTGCTTCTGCACGAGCAGGTTGATAGCCCCGCCCACACACAGCGCCGCGAAGATGAAGAAGAGAATAAGAGCTAGCATGACGATCCGTTAAAATCAGTCCTTCGTTTGCAGGTCTATTTTCGCAGCCAGTAGAACGGATATTTTCCTGTCCACCTGTAGTATGAAACAAAACTCCGCACTGACAAATAAATCAGCACTACGAAAAATATGGCCATACACACGGTTAGCGGAACTTCGGAGTGCAAGGCCTCGTTCAGTCCAAACCCAACGAGGCCCACCGGGAAAAAGAGCACCATCAAACCCAGTATCCAACGTCGAGTTTTTCGAAACGCCATCTCGGTTTCGCTAATATTTTCGGCTCCGCACATGGGGCGCAACTTTGTAGCAGTTAGCATTCGCACCCAGGCAAACATCACTGATGGAATTTACTTCACATCCAACCTGAAGCCCGTTAGTTGCTAGTTGCTAATTGCTAATTGCTAATTGCTGCTTACTTCAGCGCCACGACCAGGCTGGTGACGACAATATTCGCAATGGCCAGCGGCAGAAGAAACTTCCAGCCGAAGGCCATGAGCTGGTCATAGCGGAAACGCGGCAACGTGCCGCGGACCCAGATGTAAATAAACATGAAGACAAACACGCGCAAGGCAAACCAAAACACCGGTATCAACGACCGCAGAATCGGTGGCCCGAAGACCGGGCCAGACCATCCACCCAGGAACAGAACAGAGGCCAGACAGGCGACCGTAAACATGTTGGCGTACTCAGCCATGAAAAACATGGCGAACTTCATCGAGCTGTACTCGGTGTGGTATCCGGCGACCAGCTCGGTCTCCGCCTCCGGCAAGTCGAAGGGGATGCGGTTAGTCTCCGCGTACGCTGCCATGATGTAAATGAAGAAGGCGACAAACTGTCCCCGAAACAAATTCCATTTAGGAATGAAGCCCAACCAGGTGCCGGCTTGCGAATCGACGATAGCGCGCAGGCTGAAGCTGCCCGTGTAGATGAGTATGCCGATCAGCGACAGGCCGAGCGCGATCTCGTAGCTCACCATCTGCGCCGAGGCGCGCAAGCCGCCGAGCATTGAGTACTTGCTGTTCGACGACCATCCCGCCAACGCTACTCCATACACGCCGACCGAGGTGACCCCCAAAATGATCAGCAGCCCAATGTTGACGTCGGCGATCTGCAGTGGAGTGTTGATGCCACCCACTTCGATCCAGGGGCCAATCGGAATTACCGCGATCGAGGTCAGCGCCGTGGTCAAGGCGATGACTGGAGCCAGCATGTACAAAGGCTTATTAGCAAAGGGCGGTGTGATGTCTTCCTTAAAGATAAACTTTAAGCCGTCGGCGAGCGGCTGCCAGATGCCGAACGGCCCCACCCGCGACGGTCCCCACCGGTTCTGTATGTGGCCAACCACTTTGCGCTCCAGCAGCGTGGTGTACGCGACGGCGGTCAGCAGCACAAAGAGCGCAAGCGCGATCTTGATCAGCGAAACCAGGATGTATGTTCCAATGCCCATGAAGCTATCAGCTCTCGGCTTTCAGCCGTCACTAAGTTTCGCGATTCGCCGGAAGAGCAGAGTTGTCATCCTGAGCGGAGCATTCGCGGCGTTTGCGAATGCGGAGTCGAAGGACCCCTATACTCTCTACCCACCCGCTCTGTTAATTCAGCGGCCGCCTCGAATCATCCGTGTCATCCCAAAGCGCGATTACTAAAAACCATGCTGTCATCCCGAGCGAGGACTTCAGTTCGAGTCGAGGGACCTGCTTTCGCCGTCTCTGCGCAGCCATCTTGAAACTCGTAACTTTGAAACTATCCACTATTCACTATCCACTAACTCAGCTTCCTTGCCTCGCCGTCGGGTCGTAGTCTGCCGGAATCTCCAGATCAGGCGGCGACGTACTATAGCGCTCCATCACGGTGTTCAAGGTTGGGGAATAGCGGCCCAGCGTGCCCGAAGTGAACAGTGTGTCGTTTGACGGCAGCAGCAATTCCGGATGTCCCGTGCCGGTGGCGCCGGCGATCTGCACTAATTGCGTGTGCTCATCATGGCCGCTGAGCAGGCCGAGCCGCGAAATGTCGTATCCCGGCACCAGCCGCTGAATTTCGTCCAGCATAGCGGTGGGATCGTAGGGGCTCATCTTAGGCTCCAAATTGTGCTCGGCGAGCCACACCGCGTGCCGGTCGGCTTCGCCCGATTGCGCGCCGCGGGTCTGGCCCATGTCGGCACGCGTGCCTCCGCCGCCAAACGGCACGAGCTTGTGCACGTGATATCCCATGCGATCGGCGATGCGCACGATACATTCAAAATCGTTGCGCACACCCGCAAACTCGCCGGCTTTCTTCAGCATCTGCACGTCACCGCAGGTGTTGGTGAAGGTCCCACCTTTTTCGTAGGCATTCGCGACCGGCAATACCACATCGGCGATGCTGGCTGTCTCGGTGAGAAACATGTCTTGCACCACGACGAAGGCCTTCGACAGCGCGAAGGGATCGACGTTGTAGCGTGCGACTGGATTGGAGCCGACGACATACAGCGCCTTCAGCTTGCCGTCCTTGGCTGCGTCCATCATTTGCAGGAGGTTCAAGCCGGGCGAAGCGGGAATCTCATCCACCCAATCTTCGTGGAAGCTGGTCGCGCTGGAAACGGGGGCGTAGCCCGGCAGCATGTCGGGATAGAGGCCCATGTCGGCCGCGCCGCGCGAGTTGGCGTAATCGCCCAGGCAAATGAACTTTGCGCCCTGCGCCAGGCCCAAGTTGATCAGCCCTGTGACGTCGTTGCCGCGCAACTCCGAGCCGAAGATAACGACGAGGTCTTTCTCATTCTTCAGCGCGTCCCGCAGCTGCGACAGCGCTTCGCGCGAGAACTGCGGCGTGACAATGCCGTCCGCGGCTGCGTCGTTACCGGCGAGAAACTGCACCAGGCTGCCTTCGGATCCCGGTGCGATCTGCGCGAATGCGGTTGCCTGACGGCGCAGCTTTATCGGATAGGAATTCGCCAGGTAAAACTTGGCATGATGCAGGCGGACGTTAGTACGGATCTGCCAGGCTAGCAAGGGATGCTGCTCAGTGGGATCGTTGCCGATCAACAGAATCGCAGGCGCGAAGAAAACGTCGCGCATGGAAGCAGTTGCATTTGACTTGCCGGCCAGCGCCGAAGCGAAAGCAGGGAAGTCGGCGGTGCGATGGTGGTCGATGTTGTTAGTGCCCAGCACCAGCCGCGCGAACTTTTGCAGCAGGTAATTTTCTTCGTTGCTGGTACGGTTGGAGCCGATCACCCCGATAGCATTGGGGCCGTCGCTCGCAAGGACGTCCTTGAAGCGTGAAGCGATCCGTTCGAGCGCTTGTTCCCAGGTCGCAGCAACGAATTTGCCTTCGTGCTTGATGAGCGGCTGTTGGATGCGGTCGCCGTTGTTGGCGAAGTCGAAGGCGTAACGCCCCTTAATGCAGAGAAAGTCGCCGTTGATGCCGCTCTTGTCGCGATTATCACCGCGCACAATCTCCATGCCAGTGTCGGCGCGACGCACACCCAGCGTAGTCTTACAGCCGTCGCCGCAATGGGTGCAGACGGTGCCGACGTGCTTCATCTCCCAAGGCCGCGTCTTGTAACGATAGGCACCCGAGGTGAGCGCGCCGACCGGGCAGATATCAATGCACATGCCACACTCTTCGCACTCCAGGTGATCTTCTTTATTGGGGGCGATGATCGAGCTGGTGCCGCGGTTCTGAATCCCCAGCGCCCAGACATCCATGCCTTCTCCGCAGACGCGAATGCAGCGATAGCACAGAATGCAACGCGGACGGTCGAAGTAAACCACCGGCGACCATTGCTGCTCGTCGCGATGGTTCTTCATGTCCATGAACTTCGATTCGGCAGCACCGTACTTGAAGGTCATGTCCTGCAGTTCGCATTCGCCGCCGGCGTCGCACACCGGGCAGTCGAGCGGATGGTTGGCGAGCAGCATCTCGATCATCGACTTGCGCGCCTGCTTGATCTTGTCGCTCTCGGTAGTGACCACCATGCCCTCGGCGACCGGCGTGGTGCACGCGGTCTGCAGCTTGGGCATCTTTTCGACTTCCACCAGGCACATGCGGCAAGCGCCCTGCAGCGACAGGCCGGGGTAATAGCAGAAAGACGGCACCTCGATGCCCGTGCTTTTGCAGGCCTCAATGAGCAGCGTCCCCGCGGGAACCGTGAGTTTCTTGCCGTCGACAGTAAGGGTTACATCAGCCATAAAACCAGCAATTAGCAATTAGCAATTAGCGAAAAACCTAAATCTTGTCATCCCGAGCGAGGACTTCAGTCCGGGCCGAGGGACCTGTTTTTCTGCCTGCTCGAGACCGATTCCTCGGCTACTTCTTACGCCTATCAGTGACCCGAAATATCGCGAGCCTGACTTTTCCGACATTCACGATTTGCAGCAGGTTTCCTTTGAAAGTGCCTTGGCTTTCCCTGGTCAATCTCCATGCGGGGCCCTTCGTCGACCTCTACACCCGCAACGTGTGTCGTCTTTGCCATTGTGACCTCCCAGTTCGAACTCTAAAGCGTTCGATCCGTGAAAATTGCCTACCTACACCAGAGTCGGTTCCTGCACCTTCTCATACGGGCACGGCTTGCCATCGAGGTGGTCCTCAAATTCTTTACGAAACTTCTGAATGTACGAAATGATCGGCATCGCCGCCGCATCACCCAGCGGACAGAATGTGCGCCCAAGCATGTTCTCCGCCAGGTACTTCAGGTTGTCGATGTCCTTGGCCACGCCGCCGCCGGAATGAAAGCGTGTCAGCGTCTTCTTCATCCAGTCGGTACCTTCACGGCAGGGAATGCACCATCCGCAGCTCTCGTGCTGGTAGAACTTGGTGACTCGCAGCGCAAATTTCACAATGCACATCTGGTCGTCGAGCACGATCACTCCGCCCGAGCCGAGCATCGAGCCCGCCTTCATCATTGAGTCGAAGTCCATAGCGACATCGATTTCGTCGGCCGTAAGAATCTGCACCGACGATCCGCCCGGCACCACGCCCTTCAAACTCTTACCCTTGATCATGCCGCCCGAGACGTCGTAGATCATTTTCTTCAGGTTGTAGCCCATGGGCAGCTCGTACACGCCGGGCTTTTCCAGTTCGCCGCTCATGCAGAACAGGCGCGTGCCGCCGTTTCGCGGAGTGCCCAGGTTGGAGAACCATTCACCACCACCGAGAATAATGTGCGGCACGCTGGCCAACGTCTCGGCATTGTTGATCACCGTTGGTCCGCCCCACAATCCGACGACCGCCGGAAACGGCGGTCGAATGCGCGGTATGCCGCGCTTGCCTTCGAGCGACTCCATCAGCGCCGATTCTTCGCCGACTTCGTAGGCACCCGCGCCGGAATGGGTGAAGATGTCGAGATCGACGCCCGAGCCGAAGATGTTCTTGCCGATAAAGCCGCGCGCGTAGGCGTCGGCGACGGCCTTTTCCATGATCTCGATCAGGTAGCGATACTCGCCGCGCAAATAGATGTAGCCGGACTTGGCGCCGACGGCAAGCGCCGCGATCATTACGCCTTCGATGACAGCGTGGGGATCCTGTTCGAAGATGAGGCGATCTTTACAAGTACCGGGTTCGCTCTCGTCACCGTTGCATAGCACGTACTTCGGCTTCGCCGACTGCTTAGGTACGAACGACCACTTCAGCCCTGTGGGGAAACCCGCTCCGCCACGGCCTCGCAAGTTCGACGCCTTCACCTCGTTGATGATGGCATCCGGCTGCATGGTGAGCGCCTTCTGCATTGCTTTATAGCCGTCAAGCTCGAGGTAGCGGTCGAGCGAGGTCGCGCCCAGGCCAAATCGCTTGGAGACCACTTTAACTTCATCGGGATGGGAAACGAGATAAGCCATGCAAGTATGTGCGATGCGAGCCTTCCGCTCGGGCCCTTAGCTGTTAGCTCCGAGCTTTTAGCAATCAAAACCGGTTCGCTAAGAGCTAGTGGCTAAGAGCCAAGACCTATTGCCTGTTCCTTCTTCTTCAGCCCGTCAATCAGCTCGTCAATCTTTTCTGTCGTCAGGTTCTCGTGAAACTCGTAATTCATCATCAACGCCGGCGCCCACGAGCACGCGCCGATGCACTCGACCTCCTCCAGATGGAACAATCCGTCGGGCGTAGATTCCTTGTTGCCGACGCCCAGCTTCTTTTCGCAATGTTCGAAGATGTCGTCCGCCCCTCGCAACAGACAGCTCACATTGGTGCACACCTGCAGGTTGTACTTGCCGATGGGACGCGTGCGCAGCATCGAGTAATAGCTGATAACGTTGCGCACTTCCAAGTCCGACAATTCCGTGCGCGCCGCGATCTCGTGGATGGCCTCGTCCGTGAGCGCGCCGATTTCATCCTGGATGTAGAGCAGCATCGGGACCAGCACGGAGCGCCTGGTCGGATAATGCGTGACCATGGTGGAGAAGCGCTGTTCGAGTTGGTCGGAAAATTTCATTTTCCAGCAGCTAGCAACTAGCAATTAGCATTTAGTACCTAGCGTTTGCCCGAAAGTGTTTGAGCTAATTGCTAGCTGCTAATTGCTGGTTGCTTATCTGTCGCAATCCCCCAGCACGATATCGATGCTGCCGATGGCGGCGACCACATCGGCGATCAGGCGGCCTTCACACATCTTGCGCAATGTCTGCAAATTCGCGAACGAGGGAGAACGCATGTGCACGCGGTACGGCTTGGCGGTGCCATCACTCACCACGTAGTAGCCCATTTCGCCACGCGGCGACTCGATCGGCATGTACACTTCGCCTTCGGGCACGGTGAATCCCTCAGTCACAATCTTAAAGTGATAGATGAGCGCTTCCATCTCCGTTTTCATCTTCTCGCGATCGGGCAACACTACCTTCGGAGCGTCCGCCTTCCAGGGCCCTTCGGGGATGCCTTCCAGCGCCTGCTTTACGATCTTCTGTGACTCGCGAAGCTCCTGCACCCGCACTACGTACCGCGCAAACACATCGCCATCGTTCGACACCGGAACGTTGAACTGGAATTTCTCATAGCCGCTATACGGCTTGTCGCGCCGCAGATCGACATCGACGCCGCTGGCCCGCAGCGTTGGCCCAGTTGCGCAAAGAGCAATGGCATCCTCAGCCGAGAGGTGCGCGATGCCCTGGGTGCGTCCCGTCCAGATGGGATTGCTGGTCAACAGGCTTTCGTACTCGTCGATGTTCGCGGGAAAGCGATCGTTGAAGCTCTTGACGCGCTCGAAAAAACCGAGCGGCGGCTCCAGCGCCAGCCCGCCAATGCGGAAGTACGAGGTCATCATGCGCTGCCCGGAAACCGCTTCGAACAGGCGCAACACGTCTTCGCGTTCGCGGAAGCAATACAGGAAGACCGTCATGGCGCCGATGTCCATGGCGTGCGTGCCCAGCCATACCAGATGCGAGTTGATGCGCGTCAACTCGTTCAACATGACGCGAATCCACTGCGCTTTTGGCGGAATCTCCAGCCCCAGCAACTTCTCCACCGCCAGGCAGTACGCCAGGTTGTTGGTCATGGGGCAGAGATAGTCGATGCGGTCGGTCATGGGCACGACCTGCTGGTAAAACTTGGCTTCGCAAGTCTTCTCGATGCCGGTGTGCAGATACCCAATGTCGGGCATCATGCGCACGATGGTCTCGCCGTCAATCTCAAGCAGCAACCGCAACACGCCATGGGTAGAAGGATGCTGCGGACCCATGTTCAGGACCATCGTCTTGTCGTCGGACGGATCCAGCACCGGGGTTGGAGTCATGTAGGCCATGATTAGCGGTAGCCCTCGACGGGATAATCTTTGCGTAGCGGATGGCCTTCCCAATCCTCGGGCATCATGATGCGCTTCAGGTTGGGATGCTGATCGAAGCGGACGCCAAACAGATCGAAGACCTCGCGCTCGAAGAAATTCGCGCCCGGCCAGATGGGCACCAGCGAGTCCAGGCTGGCGTCCCCGCCGGAGACCTTTACCTTCAGCCGCAGGTAGCTCTTGTTGGGAATCGAAAACAGTTGATACACAACCTCGAAACGCGGATCTTTGGGATACCAGTCCACGCAGGTAATGTCGGCCAACGCGTTATATTGCAGCTGCGGATCGTTCTTGAGCGTCAGACAAGCTTCGCGCAGCGAGGTGCGGTCAACCCAGATGGTGAGCTCGTTGCGGTCGAACTTGGCGCCCGTGACCGCGCCGGCCTTCCACGCCAGCAGACGCGCCACTTCAGGACGGTCTTTTAGTTGCTCGAGGTTGGTGATTGCCGGCTCCAGTGCCATCCTTAAATCCTCTCGGCCTTGCCCTGCTTGTTCCAGTCCAGTACGCCCTTCTTCCAGCAATACCAGTACCCGGCAAGCACGATGCCGATATAGACCAGCATCTCCCAGAACCAGAACATGCCCATGCCTGCGGACTTCAGATCTCCCTGCACCACCGCCCAGGGATAAAGGAAGACGGCTTCCACATCGAAGAGGATGAACAGCATTGCCACCAGATAGAACTTCACGGTGAAGCGCTGGCGGGCGTTGCCGACGGGCTCCATGCCGCATTCGTAGGGAGACATCTTTGCTTTGTTGTACTTGTGCTGGCCGATGAAATAGGAGAGCAGGACAATTGCCGACGCCACGCCTCCGGCAACCAGGACGTGAATCAGCAAGGGCAAATAGCGTACAAAATAGAAGTCCGGCATGATTGCGCAGGCACTCAGAAACTTTCGCGTGAGTGCGGGTAAACATTTGAGTTTAGTGATCGTTAACGTCGATTGTCAACCGCGTGAAAGCACTGTTCATCGGCAATTCACAAAGGAAGTTTGCAGTTTCGGGACCCGATCCGGCGTACCGTGATTGTGCTTTGCAGCCTGTATAGTTTGGAATGACTTGCGCGTCGGAGGTGCAACTCATGAAGGACACTATGGAGGTGGCGCCGTTCAACCTGTTTGTTTTCCCAAGCAGCCTATCGACAAAAGCTTGGGCACAGGCGCCCGATGGAACCACCATCGCCTCACGCACGGCGGAGGTTGATGGCATCAGGCTTCACTACCTCACGGCTGGTCAGGGCACGCCGCTGTTGTTGCTGCACGGCTATGCCGAGACCTCGCTGATGTGGAAGCCGGTCATTCCCGTGTTGGCCGAGCGCTTCACCGTAATCGCGCCCGATCTGCCGGGCATCGGAGATTCAGACATTCCGGCCGGCGGTCTGGACATGAAGAGTGCCGCCATCCGCATTCACGACCTGGCAAAGTCGCTCGGAGTGCAGAAAGCTGAGGTCGTCGGTCACGACATCGGCCTCATGGTGGCCTACGCTTATGCTGCACTGTTCCCGACAGAGGTGATGAAACTCGTCCTGATGGATGCTTTCCTACCGGGCGTGAGCGGTTGGGAGGCCATTTACAACGAGCCCGGCATATGGCATTTCCGCTTTAACGGGCCGAATCCCGAGGCGCTGGTGCAAGGCCGCGAGCGCACCTACTTCGAATATTTCTGGAATGACCTTGCGGCCAACAAGAATCGGTCGATTCCGAAAGCCGATCGCAAGGCCTATGTGGCGGCATACTCGCGCCCCGGACGCATGCATGCGGGATGGGCCTACTTCGTTTCGTTCCCGCAAGCCGCCAGGGATTTCGCTGAGTTCTCTCAGACTAAGCTGACTATTCCGGTACTGACTATCGGCGGTGAGAAGTCTTTGGGAGCAGCGTTGGGGCGGCAAGCCGAGCTGGTTGCGACCGATGTGAATGTCATTGTGCTGAAGGACACCGGGCACTGGGTGCTTGAGGAGCGGCCTAACGAAACCACCGCAGCGCTGCAGAAGTTCCTCTGAGGGTTGATGGTAAGGAAGCAGATGGTTACGACAATGCTCCAGCTGGCCGGGCCTCCGTGACCGGGTTTGTGCACTTGCAAACCTCAAGCACGAAAGTTCTTCATCCCCCTCCGACAAAATGCACGATCTCCAGGCGATCGCGGTCCTGGAGTTGCGTCTCTGCCCACTGGCTGCGCGAAACGATCTCGCGATTGAGTTCGACTGCGACGCGATCGCCTTTCATGCCAAGCTGTTCGATCAGTTGGGGTAAGGACAGGGAATCGGCAAAGGTCTTTTCGTCGCCGTTGATGAACAAGCGCATAGAGACAGTTTCAGGTTTCGAGTTTCAAGTTTCAAGTCAGGAGTGTGAGTAGAATATCCTGCTTGAAAATTTGAAGCTATTAGGACAATGTCGATCATCCAAATTTTTGGAGAGAAGAGTCTTCTTGGCTCTCCGATCCCGATGGCAACACCGTATCTTCAAAGTTCTAAAGTGGGCGAGGCATGCAGTTCCTCAGTTACAGACCGCGGCCGCCGCTGGCGGATTTTGTCGATCAGCTCTGGCTATCGCAAGGGCCAGCGCCTGTTCACCAGATGGAACGCCTGCTGCCCGATAGCACGGTGGAGTTGGTCATTAACCTTCACCAGGACCTGATTCATCTCTACGACCGCGACGATTATCACCGTTGCGGCAGCGCGCCGGGCTGTATTGTCTCGGGCCCGCGCAGCCAGTACTTCGTTATCGACACGCGCGACCAGATGGCGACTATGGGCGTACACTTTCGGCCCGGTGGGGCATTCCCGTTCTTCCGCGTGCCCGCCAGCGAGCTCGTTGACCAATCCATCGCGCTCGATGCGCTTTGGGGGGCAGCAGCATCTGAGATGCGCGAGCGCTTGCTCGCGGCTCCAACGCCCGAAGAGAGGTTCCGCGTCCTGGAGACTTGTCTGCTGGAACAGTTAGTCAAGCCGCTGGAACGACACCCGGCGGTTAGTTTCGGCATTCAGCAGTTGCGCCGTGCTGGTCTGTCGGTCGCCGAAGTTGTGGACCAAGCAGGATTCTGTCAGCGCCGTTTCATTCAACTGTTCGGGGAACAGGTTGGCCTCACCCCCAAGGTCTTCGGCCGCGTAAGCCGCTTCCAACGAGTTGTGCGGATTGCCCACGGCGCCGATGAGATCGACTGGGTCGATCTGGCGCTCGATTGCGGGTACTACGACCAGGCGCACTTCATCCACGACTTCCATTCGTTCGCGGGAATCACGCCGGCAACCTATCTGCTGCAGCGCACCCGGCATTTGAATCACGTTCCGCTGATTGCGTAGGTCAAATTTTTACAATACTCGCGTCTCACCGGATGCCAAAATCGGGCACAATACCGGTAACGGTAATTTAATTTGGTGAGGAGAAAAATTATGGCAGTCAAACCAATTCCAGACGGCTACCAAACAGTTACCCCCTATTTGACGGTGGCAGATGCCGAGGCGCAGATCAATTTTCTGAAGAAGGCCTTTGGCGCAGATGAAACCTTTCGTCATACCGACGACAAGGGCAAGGTCGGGCATGCCGAGGTGCGCCTAGGCACCTCGATGGTGATGATTGGCCAGGCCCGCGACCAGTGGACGCCAAAGCAAGCTGGCTTCTACCTATATGTCGAAGACGTGGACGCGGTCTACAAGCGTGCCGTCGCGGCTGGCGCGAAGTCGTTGCGAGAACCTACGAATGAGGCGTATGGCGATCGCAGCGGCGGTGTCGAGGATTCGCAGGGGAATCAATGGTGGGTTGCTACTCACGTTGAGGACGTCTCGCCGGAGGAAATCCAACGTCGCTATAGCGAGATGGGGAAGAAGGAACCTGTGGGAGCCGACAAGAAATAACTTAGCTGCGCTGCCGACGCGCTTGGCTAAGCCAGTTTCATAGTGGGTGTAGACCGGGTAGAGCCAGCCTTCAGGCTGGTGACCAAGCCGCTCCCCGTTATGAGGCTTGGGCCATTGCGGTCATTTTCAATGGCCGCAACGGCCCAAGCGATTCTTTTATCCGCAGTGGACGCGGCGCTGAAGCTCTACCGAAGTGGCGCGATACCAATCATCGCGCCACTCGCTAAACTCCGCAACGGGAACCCCGAGCTTTTCGAAACCTGCCAATTATTGCGTCATGCTGCCCTTCTGCGCCGGAACGAAATCTTCCATCACCGCTTTGCGCATCAGGTCAGGTGGAAGCAGGCCTTGCGCCAGGATGAAGTCGTGGAAGTTCTTCTGGTTGAACTTAGGCCCCAGCGCCTTCTCGGTATCCTCGCGTAGAGCGATCAGCTTGGTGAATCCGTAGAAATAGCTGTTCGCCTGTCCAGGCGCGCGATAGGTGAAGCGTTCCACCTCCTCCTCGGCAAAGGCATGGGACAGCACAACATCCTGCTCCAGCACGCGAAAGGCATCCGCCGGCGTGATCTTGCCGGCCTGCAACTCGGGATCAAGAAAGGCGCGCGCCGCACGCTGCAGCCTGAGATCCAGCGAGACCAACTGGCCTTCCAGCGGCATATATGGCTTGATGAGATATTCCGAATACAGTCCCCACCCTTCGACATTGGTGCTGTTGAAGGCGTAGCGAACCCGCGCCAGCGATACCCCGTGCTCCAGCATGGAGTCGAATTGCAACTCATGTCCTGGCCGCGCCTCGTGCGCGGTGAGCGTCCACGCAGCCGCGTCGTAGGTGAAATCGTCGTACTTCTCAGTTGAGGTCTCTCCCGGCCCAGCCGGAATGTTCAGCGGGAGCACGAACTCGCCCTTCTGGCCCGTGTTGTGGATGAACGGGGGAGGCACCATGTGCGGTGCGGGCTGTTGCGCCGTTTCCGCCGCAGTCGCGATACGAATGCGAGCGGGCCGGTCGGGTAGGGTCACGATTTGCTGGTCGACAATGATCTTCTCGATCTGCTTCAGCCGCTCCTGGTAAAACGGGAGAATGCCGTCGCCTACGATCTGCTGTTTCTTCAACTCACGGATCACGTCGCGATAATCGCTCGACGGTAGCTTGCGCTGTTGCGCAATCTTGAGCGCAACGGACTTCATCTCTCCCTGAATCTCGGTGAAAGCCTGATGCGCCATGGTGGCGAGCTGTGCCGGCGGAATGTCGATGCCGTAGTTTTCCATGTCGAGCGCATAGTGCTGAGGCGGCAGGCGAAAATCGTTGCGCGCTTTGGGCAGCACCGTCGCCTTCACCCATGCGTCGTAGTCGGTGAGTTGCGTCTTCAACTTGGCAAACGGCTCTTCCCATCCGGTCAGCTTGTACTTCTGCATGAGCGCGGCGATTCCATCCAGATAATTGGAATTGCGCGCCATCTCGGTTTCAATCTCAACCCGCGCGGGATAAATCACTCCTGGCTTCGCCATCTGCTCGGTCGTGCGCTGCTTCAAGATCTCGGCGAGCGCCGTGTAACCGGGCTCAAGCCCTGCATATTCGCGAATGCGAACCACGGCAGCGGCGCGTCGATCGGCCGGCGTCTGCTCGTCGAGCAATACCTGAAGCCCGCCGAAGACCATCTGGCTCGCGTTGTAGAACGGCACTTCGTTGGCGCGTTGGAAGTCCTGGCGCTTGAAGTTGAGGTTGACCCTGCGGATCATGATTTGCAGGTCCTCGGCGACATCCTCCTGCTGCTTTTCCGCCGCCGCGCTCTTCAGCTTAGCCAGCACGGCTTCGGTTTCATGCCGCTCCTGGTCCTCGTTGGCCAGCGTGGGCTGCGAAACCTTGGTGTCAAACTGGCTCAAGCCCTGTTGCGTGCCCGCCTCGGGGTGGTACTTGAAGACCACTTCGATCAGCATGTTGGCGTAGTGATTGCTGGTGGCGATCCAACTGCGGTCGGCAGGCTGAGTTTGCGCGAAAGCCGGCAGGGTCAAAACGGAGACGAAGAGAAGAGAGAACACGCTGCGAATCAAAATTGTCCTCCTGAGGAAGCAAGCGAAGTGATGAAAGGATCGTGCGCATCGGCTTTGGCGCGCCCGGAATTTAGCTGGTAGCTTGCACTGCGGCATCGCCAACGAACTCGACATTGGGCTGCCGCGGAATGATACCGGCCTGGTGGCCCATTTCCAGCAGCTTGACGATCGCTGCGCGGCCATCCTTGCCGTAATCGAGAGTGCGCTCGTTGACGTACATGCCCACAAACTTATCGGCCATCTGCGGATCCAAGTCACGCGCAAACTGCATGGCGTATTGCAGGGCTTCTTCGCGATTATCCAGAGCATACTGAATGCTGTCGCGCAGCGCGGTGCAGCAGGAATTGATCAGCTCCGGGCCCAGCGAGCGACGGATAGCATTTCCACCCAGTGGCAGCGGGAGCCCGGTTTGATCGCGCCACCACTTGCCCATGTCGAGGATGCGGTGCAGGCCCTCGCGGTTGAAGGTGAGCTGGCCCTCGTGAATGATCAGACCGGCGTCGTACTTACCCTCGAGAACTTTGGGAATGATCTGGTCGAAGGGAACGGTTTCGGTTACGACGTCGGGTGCGAACAGCTTGAGCGTCAAGTACGCGGTGGTCATGGTCCCCGGCACAGCGATTTTGCAGCCCTTAATCTCGTCCAGCGGAATGTTGCGCGAAGCCACGATCATGGGGCCATAGCCCTCACCGACGCTTCCGCCGCTTGGCATGATGGCGTACTTGTCCTGGATGTACGGATAGGCGTGAAAGGAAATCGCGGTAATGTCGTAGAAGCCGTCAATGGCTTTGCGATTCAGGGTTTCGATATCGCAAAGCGTGTGGGTGAACTTCACGCCCGGAATACGAATCTTGTTGGTTGCCATGCCGTAAAACATAAAGGCATCGTCGGAGTCGGGACTGTGTGCAACCGTGATTTCGTGTACGTTATTGGCGTTATTGCGGGTCATAGAAAAAGGAACGGTGGCGTAATGCCAGAGTGGTCGCCGGTCGTGTCGTGCTGGCTTGAGGCTGCAGTATTCATCAGGATCTCACATTTTGAAGGGGCTAGGCTTCAGCCGTGCCATAAGCCGCTAACATCATGGCGTGGCTTTAGCCATTGAGTGACTTCGTTGTGGACATGTGAAGATATGTCCACAACGAAGTCACTCAATGGCTAAAGCCACGCCATGATGTTAGCGGCTTTTTATGGCACGGCTGAAGCCTAGCCCCTCTTCAAAATGTGAGATCCTGATGAATACTGCAGCCTCAAGCCAGCACGACACGACCGGCGACCACTCTGGCATTACGCCACCGAGTTACGATATGACCCGCAATAACGCCAATAACGTACACGAAATCACGCAAACTGCAACATGCCTACGGCATGGCAACCGACAAGATTCGTATTCCGGGCGTGAAGTTCACCCACACGCTTTGCGATATCGAAACACCTGAATCGCAAAGCCAGGATTAGACGGCTTCTACAACATTGCCGCAATTTCTTTCACGCCTATCCGTACATCCAGGACAAGTACGCCATCATGCCAAGCGGCGGAAGCGTGAGGGCTATGGCCCCATGATCGTGGCTTCACGCAACATTCCGCTGGACGAGATTAAGGGTCCCGGAAACCGCTGTGCCGGGACCATGACCACCGCGTACTTGACGCTCAAGCTGTTCACACCGACGTCGTAACCGAAACCGTTCCCTTCGACCAGATCATTCCCAAAGTTCTCGAGGGTAAGTACGACGCCGGTCTGATCATTCACGAGGGCCAGCTCACCTTCAAGCCGCGAGGGCCTGCACCGCGGTCCATGGCAAGTGGTGGCGCGATCCAAACCGGGCTCCCGCTGCAGCTAGGATGGAGATGTGTATCCATCGCTCGCTGGGCCCGGAGCTGATCAATTCCTGCTGCACCGCGCTGCGCGACAGCAATACTACTGGAATAATCGCAAAGAAGCCCTGCAATACGCCATGCAGGTTCCGCGTGACTTGGATCCGCAGATGGCCGATAAGTTTGTGGGCATGTACGTCAACGAGCGCACTCTCGATTACGGCAAGGATGGCCGCGCAGCGATCGTCAAGCTGCTGGAAATGGGCCACCAGGCCGGTATCATTCCGCGGCAGCCCAATGTCGAGTTCGTTGGCGATGCCGCAGTGCAAGCTACCAGCTAAATTCCGGGCGCGCCAAAGCCGATGCGCACGTACTTTGCATCACTTCGCTTGCTTCCTCAGGAGGACAATTTTGATTCGCAGCGTGTTCTCTCTTTCTCTTCGTCTCCGTTTTGACCCTGCCGGCTTTCGCGCAAACTCAGCCTGCCGACCGCAGTTGTGATCGCCACCAGCAATCACTACGCCAACATGCTGATCGAAGTGGTCTTCAAGTACCACCCCGAGGCGGGCACGCAACAGGGCTTGAGCCAGTTTGACACCAAGGTTTCGCAGCCCACGCTGGCCAACGAGGACCAGGAGCGGCATGAAACCGAAAGCCGTGCTGGCTAAGCTGAAGAGCGCGGCGGCGGAAAAGCAGCAGGAGGATGTCGCCGAAGAACCTGCAAATCATGATCCGCAGGGTCAACCTCAACTTCGAGCGCCAGGACTTCCAACGCGCCAACGAAGTGCCGTTCTGCAACACGAGACCATGGTCTTCGGCGGGCTTCAGGTATTGCTCGACGAGCAGACGCCGCGATCGACGCGCAGCTGCCGTGGTTCGCATTCGCGATACTGCAGGGCTTGAGCCCGGTTACACGGCGCTCGCCAAGATCTTGAAGCAGCGCACGACCGAGCAGATGGCGAAGCCGGCGGGTTGAGATTGAAACCGAGATGGCGCGCAATTCCGATGATGATGCGCCACGTCGGCAAGCTGACCGGATGGGAAGAGCCGTTTCAAGTTGAAGACGCAACTCACCGACTACGACGCATGGGTGAAGGCGACGGGTGCTGCCCAAAGCGCGCAACGATTTTCACCTGCTCAGCACTATGCGCTCGACATGGGAAAACTGCGGCATCGACATTCCGCCGGCACAGCTCGCCACCATGGGCGTAGGACTTCGCCCAAATTCAGGGAGAGATGAAGTCCGTTGCGCTCAAGATTGCGCAACAGCGCAAGCTACATTCGAGCGATTATCGCGACGTGATCCGTGAGTTGAAGAAACGGCGGCGACGGCATTCTCCCGTTTTACCAGGAGCGGCTGAAGCAGATCGAGAAGATCATTGTCGACCGGCAAATCGTGACCCTACCCGACCGGCCGCTGCGCATTCGTATCGCGGAGCTGCGGCGGAAACAGCGCGGCAACAGCCGCACCATGATGCCCCTCCGTCGTCCACAACGCGCCCAGAGGGCGAGTTCGTGCTCCACTGAACGTCCGCTGGGCGGAACGTCTGCGACTGAGAAGTACGACGATTTCACCTACGACGCGGCTGCGTGGACGGCTCGCGCGGCCAGGACATGAGTTGCAATTCGACTCCCATCTGAGCACCGGGGTATCGCTCGCGGTTTCCCTACGCCTTCAACAGCACCAAATATGTATTCGGAATATCTCGTCAAGCCATATATGCCGCTGGAAGGCCAGTTGCGTCTCGCTGGATCTCAGGCTGCGGCACCTTCGAGTTGCAGGCCGGCAAGATCGCCGGCGATACCTTTCGCCTGCTGGAGCAGGATGTTGTGCTGTCCCATGCCTTTGCCGAGGAGGAGGTGGAACGCTTCACCTATCGCGCGCCTGGACAGGCCAACACTATTTCTACGGATTCACCAAGCTGATCGCTCTACGCGAGGATACCGGACGTCAGCGGGTTAGCTTCCACGACTCATCTGGCGCAAGGCCTGCTTCCACCTGAGCCTGATGCGCAAAGCGGTGATGGAAGATTTGGTTCCAACGTACAATGGTAGAGTTTTCGAAAAGTTTTCGTTGCGGAGTTTAGCGAGTGGCGCGATGATTCGGGTTCTAGCGCCGCTTCGGTAGAGCTTCAGCGCCGCGTCCAGGCGGAAAAAAAATCACTTGGCCGTTGCGGCCATTGAAATGACCGCAATGGCCCAAGGTCACCACCCCTGAAGGCTGGCTCTACCCGGTCTACACCCACTATGAAACTGGCTTAGCCAAGCGCGTCGGCAGCGCAGCTAAGTTATTTCTTGTCGGCTCCACCAGGTTCCTTCTTCCCCATCTCGCTATAGCGACGTTCGGATTTCCTCCGGCGAGACGTCCTCAACGTGAGTAGCAACCCGCCATTGATTCCCCTGCGAATCCCTCGACACCGCCGCTGCGATCGCCATACGCCTCATTCGTAGGTTCTCGCAACAAACTCGCGCCAGCCGCGACGGCACGCTTGTAGACCGCGTCCACGTCTTCAACATGCTGGGCTGAAAGCTCAGCTTGCTTTGGCGTCCACTGGTCGCGCGCCTGGCCAATCATCACCATCGAGGTGCCTAGGCGCACCTCGGCATGCCAACCTTGCCCTTGTCGTCGGTATGACGGAAAGGTTTCATCTGCGCCAGAAGGGTTTCTTCAGAAAATTGATCTGCGCCTCGGCATCTGCCACGTGAATAGGGGGTAAGTGTTCTTGGTAGCCGTCTTGTGGAAGTGGTTTTGACTGCCATAATTTTTCTCCTCACCAAATTAAATTACCGTTACCGGTATTGTGCCCCCGATTTTGGCATCCGGTGAGACGCGAGTATTGTAAAAATTTGACCTACGCAATCAGCGGAACGTGATTCAAATGCCGGGTGCGCTGCAGCAGATAGGTTGCCGGCGTGATTCCCGCGAACGAATGGAAGTCGTGGATGAAGTGCGCCTGGTCGTAGTACCCGCAATCGAGCGCCAGATCGACCCCGTCGATCTCATCGGCGCATGGGCAATCCGCACAACTCGTTGGAAGCGGCTTACGCGGCCGAAGACCTTCGGGGGTGAGGCCAACCTGTTCCCCGAACAGTTGAATGAAACAGCACTGACAGAATCCTGCTTGGTCCACAACTTCGGCGACCGACAGACCAGCACGGCGCAACTGCTGAATGCCGAAACTAACCGCGGGTGTCGTTCCAGCATCTTGACTAACTGTTCCAGCAAGAGCAACTCTCCAGGACGCGGAAGCTGGGCGTTGGACACAGCAAGCGCTCGCGCATCTCAGATGCTGCTGCCCCCAAAGCGCATCGAGCGCGATGGATTGGTCAAGCATGCGCTCGCGGGCGCGCGGAAGAACGGGAAGTCCCACCGGGCCGAAAGTGTACGCCCATCGTGTCCGCCATCTGGTCGCGCGTGTCGATAACGAACATACTGGCTGCGCCGGGCCCGAGACGAGATACAGCCCGGCGCGCTGCCGGCAACAGTAGCGGTCGTAGAGATGAATCAGGTCCTGGTGAAGGTTAATGACCAACTCCACCGTGCTATCGGGCAGCAGGCGTTCATATCATAAGGAGAACAGGCGCTGGCCCTTGCGATAGCCAGAGCTGATCGACAAAATCCGCCAGCGGCGGCCGCATTGTGTGTAACTGAGGAACTGCATGCCTGGCCCACTTTAGAACTTTGAAGATACGGTGTTGCCATCGGGATCGGAGAGCCAAGACTCTTCTCTCCAAAAATTTGGATGATCGACATTGTCCTAATAGCTTCAAATTTTCAAGCAAGATATCTATCTCACACTCCTGACTTGAAACTTGAAACTCGAAACCTGAAACTGTCTCTATGCGCTTGTTCATCAACGGCGACGAAAAGACCTTTGCCGATTCCCTGTCCTTACCCAACTGATCGAACAGCTTGGCATGAAAGGCGATCGCGTCGCAGTCGAACTCAATCGCGAGATCGTTTCGCGCAGCCAGTGGGCAGAGACGCAACTCCAGGACCGCGATCGCCTGGAGATCGTCGTTTGTCGGAGGGGGATGAAGAACTTTCAGGTGCCTTTGAGGTTTGCAGTACGCAGACCCGGTCACGGAGACGGCCGGCTGGAGCATTGTCATCATCTGCTTCCTTACCATCAACCCTCAGAGGAACTTCTGCAGCGCTGCGGTGGTTTCGTTAGGCCGCTCCTCAAGCACCCAGTGCCCGGTGTCCTTCAGCACAATGACATTCACATCGGTCGCAACCAGCTCGGCTTTCACCCCCAACGCTGCTCCAAAGCTCTAGCCGCCGATAGTCAGTACCGGAATAGTCAGCTTAGTCTGAGAGAACTCAGCGAAATCCCTGGCTTGCGGAACGAAACGAAGTAGGCCCATCCCGCATGCATGCGTCCCGGGGCGCGAGTATGCACCACATAGGCCTTGCGATCGGCTTTCGGAATCGACCGATTCTTGTTGGCCGCAAGGTCATTCCAGAAATATTCGAAGTAGGTGCGCTCGCGGCCTTGCACCAGCGCGGATTCGGCCCGTTAAAGCGGAGGCCATATGCCGGGCTCGTTGTAAATGGCCTCCCAACCGCTCACGCCGGGTCGGAAAGCATCCATCAGGACGAGTTTCATCACCTCTGTCGGGAACATACAGCATAAGCGTAGGCCACCATGAGGCCAATGTCGTGACCGACGACCTCAGCTTTCCGCCTCCGAGCGACTTTGCCACGTCGTGAATGCGGATGGCGGCACTCTTCATGTGGGACCCGCCGGCGGGAATGTCTGAATCTCCGATGCCCGGGGAGTCAGGGCGCGATTACGGTGAAGCGCTCGGCCAACACGGGAATGACCGCTTCCACATCGGCGAGGTCTCGGCATAGCCGTGCAGCAATAACAGCGGCGCCCTGACCAGCCGTGAGGTGCAGTGAAGCCTGATGCCATCAACCTCCGCCGTGCGTGAGGCGATGGTGTCCATCGGGCGCCTGTCCCCAAGCTTTTGTCGATAGGCTGCTTGGGAAAACAAACAGGTTGAACAGCGCCGCCCTCATAGTGTATTTCATGAGTTGCACCTCCGACGCGCAAGTCATTCCAAACTATCAGCTGCAAAGCACAATCACGGTACGCCGGATGGGTCCCGAAACTGCAAACTTCCTTTGTGAATTGCCGATGAACAGTGCTTTCACGCAGTTGAGCAATCGACGTTAACGATCACTAAACTCAAATGTTACCCGCACTCACGCGAAAGTTTCTGAGTGCCTGCGCGAGACCATCGGAGCTTCTATTTTGTACGCTATTTGCGCTTGCTGATTCACGTCCTGGTTGCCGGAGGCGTGGCATCACGAAATTGTATCTCTGTATTTCATGCGCCACACAAGTACAACAAAGCAAAGATGTCTCCCTACAAATCGGGCATGGAGCCCGTCGGCAACGCCCGCCAGCGCTTCACCAGTGAAGTTCTATCTGGTGGCAATGCTGTTCATCCTCTTCGATGTGGAAGCCGTCTTCCTTTATCCCTGGGCGGTGGTGCAGGGAGATCTGAAGTCCGCAGGCATGGGCATGTTCTGGTTCTGGGAGATGCTGGTCTATATCGGCATCGTGCTTGCCGGGTACTGGTATTGCTGGAAGAAGGGCGTACTGGACTGGAACAAGCAGGGCAAGGCCGAGAGGATTTAAGGATGGCACTGGAGCCGGCAATCACCAACCTCGAGCAACTAAAAGACCGTCCTGAATGGGCGCCGTCTATCACGTGGAAGGCCAGCGCGGCGGCACCGACTGACCGCAACGAGCTCACCATCTGGGTTGACCGCACCTCCGCTGCGCGAAGCTTGTCTGACGCTCAAGAACGATCCGCAGCTGCAATATAACGCGTTGGCCAACATCTCCTGCGTGGACTGGTATCCCAAAGATCCGCGTTTCGAGGTTGTGTATCAACTGTTTTCGATTCCCAACAAGTCTGCTGGCTGAAGGTAAAGGTCTCCGGCGGGGACGCCAGCGACTCGCTGGTGCCCATCTGGCCAGGCGCGAATTTCTTCGAGCGCGAGGTCTTCGATCTGTTTGGCGTCCGCTTCAATCAGCATCCCAACCTGAAGCGCATCATGATGCCCGAGGATTGGGAAGGCCATCCGCTACGCAAAGATTATCCCGTCGAGGGCTACCGCTAATCATGGCCTACATGACTCCAACCCCGGTGCTGGATCCGTCCGACGACAAGACGATGCGTGTGGGACCCGCAGCATCCTTCTACCATGGCGTCTTGCGGTTGCTAGTTGAGATTGACGGCGAGACCGTGCGTCCGGTCGTCCCCGACATTGGCTATCTGCACACCGGCATCGAGAAAACCTGCGAAGCGAAGTTTTACCAGCAGGTCGTTCCGATGACCGACCGCATCGACTATCTCCGCCCGATGACCAACAACCTCGCCTACTGCCTGGCGGTGGAGAAGCTGCTGGGGCTGGAGATTCCGCCGAAAGGCGCAGTGGATTCGCGTCATGTTGAACGAGTTGACGCGCATCAACTCGCATCTGGTCTGGCTGGGCACGCACGCCATGGACATCGGCGCCATGACCGTCTTCCTGTATTGCTTCCGCGAACGCGAAAAATAGTTGCCACTGTTCGAGAGCGGTATTCCGGACAGCGCATGATGACCTTCGTATTCTTCCGCATTGGCGGACTGGCGCTGGAGCCGCCGCTCGTTTTTCGAGCGCGTCAAGAGCTTCGACGATCGCTTTCCCGCGAACATCGACGAGTACGAAAGCCTGTTGACCCAGCAATCCCCATCTGGACGGGACGCACCCAGGGCATCGCGCACCTCTCGGCAGATGCCATTGCTCTTTGCGCAACTGGGCCAACGCTGCGGGCCGGCGCGTCGAATGTCGATCTGCGGCGCGGAGCCGCCCCGTATGGCGGCTATGAGAAATTCCAGTTCAACGTTCCGTGTGCGACGCATGGCGATGTGTTTGCGCGGATCGTAGTGCGGGTGCAGGAGCTTCGCGAGTCACAGAAGATGGTAAAGCAGCCGCTGGAAGGCATCCCCGAAGGGCCCTGGAGGGCGCGGAACGCTTTCCGAAGGGTGGCTGCCGATCGCGAGAAGATGGAAGCGCTCATCTATCACTTAAGATTGTGACTGAGGGATTCACCGTGCCCGAAGGCGAAGTGTACATGCCGATCGAGTCGCCGCGTGGCGAAATAGGGTACTTACGTGGATGAGTGATGGCACCGCCAAGCCGTACCGCGTGCACATGCGTTCTCCCTCGCAACCGCGAATTTGAGCATCTCACAAGATGTGTGAAGGCCGCCTGACCGCCGATGTGGTCGCCGCCATCGGCCACATCGATATCGTGCTGGGGGATTGCGACAGATAAGCAACCAGCAATTAGCAGCAAACACTTTCGGGCAAACGCTAGGTACTAAATGCTAATTGCTAGTTGCTAGCTGCTGGAAAATGAAATTTTCCGACCAACTCGAACAGCGCTTCTTCCACCATGGTCACGCATTATCCGACCAGGCGCTCCGTGCTGGTCCCGATGCTGCTCTACATCCAGGATGAAATCGGCGCGCTCACGGACGAGGCCATCCACGAGATCGCGGCGCGCACGGAATTGTCGGACTTGGAAGTGCGCAACGTTATCAGCTATTACTCGATGCTGCGCACGCGTCCCATCGGCAAGTACAACCTGCAGGTGTGCACCAATGTGAGCTGTCTGTTGCGAGGGGCGGACGACATCTTCGAACATTGCGAAAAGAAGCTGGGCGTCGGCAACAAGGAATCTACACCCCGACGGATTGTTCCATCTGGAGGAGGTCGAGTGCATCGGCGCGTGCTCGTGGCGCCAGGCGTTGATAATAAAGTACGAGTTTCACGAGAACCTGACGACAGAAAAGATTGACGAGCTGATTAGCCGGGCTGAAGAAGAAGGAAGAGCAGTAGAGGCAGGCAACTAGCAACTAGCAGCTAGCAATTAGTGAAACAGAAAGTACGCTCATGAAGGACTTCAGACGATTGACGGTGTGGGAAAAGGCGCATGCGGTGACGTTGGCGACCTATCGAATGACGGCCAACTTCCCCCGTGAAGAACGCTACGGCATCAGCAGTCAAATGCGCAGATGCAGCGCATCGTCGCCGCGGACATTAGCCGAAGGGTGTGGACGTACTGGGAATGGAGAATTTCGTCACTTCTCCAAAAATGTCTCGAAGTCGGATCGGCTGTCGAATTGAATTTCTTCCTGTTGCTGGCCCGCGATCTGAGTTTAGTGTCAGCCGACGCCTTTACGAGACCTTGTGAGAGATGTTCTCGAAGTGCAACGAATGCTTGCATCACTTTTGCGGAAGGTCGACAGTGACCGCGGCCATGTTGTGAAAAACTAATTGCTAATTGCTAGTTGCTATTTCATGGCTTATCTCGTTTCCCATCCGATGAAGTTAAAGTGGTCTCCAAGCGATTTGGCTGAGCACGACCCTCGCTCGACCGCTGCAGCTTGACGGCTATAAAGCAATGCAGAAGGCGCTCCACCATGCAGCCGGATGCCATCATCAACGAGGTGAAGGCGTCGAACCTGCGAGAACGCCGTGGCGGAGCGGGTTTCCCCACAGGCCTGAAGTGGTCGTTCGTACCTAAGCAGTCGGCGAAGCCGAAGTACGTGCTACTGCAACGGTGACGAGAGAGCGAACCCAACATCTGTAAAGATCGCCTCATCTTCGAACAGGACCCCCAGCGGTATCATCGAAGGCGTAATGATCGCGGCGCTTGCCGTCCAGCGCCAGTCCAGCTACATCTATTTGCGTGGTGATAATATCGCTACCTGCCGGAAAAGGCCGTCACACCTACGCGCGCCCGGCAAGAACATCTTCCGCTCGGCGTCGGATCTCGACATCTTCACCCATTCCGGCGCGGGTGCCTACGAAGTCGGCGAAGAATCGGCGCCCTTGGAGTCGCTCGAAGGCAAGCGCGGCATACGGCGTTCAAGAACCGCCGTTTCCGGCGGTCGTGTGTGGGGTGGAGCCGACGGTGATCAACGATGAGACGTTGGCCAGCGTGCCGCACATTATTCTCGGTGGTGGTGAATGGTTCTCCAACCTGGGCACTCCGCGAAACAGCGGCACCGCGCTATTGTTGTCAGCGGCGACTGGAAAAGCCCGGCGTGTACGAGCTGCCAGACAACCTGAAGAAAATGATCTACGACGTCTCGGGCGGCATGATCAAGGGTAAGAGTTGAAGGGCGTGGTGCCGGGCGGATCGTCGGTAGATTCTTACGGCCGACGAAATCGGATCATCAACTCGATGATGAAGGCGGGCTCGATGCTGGCTCGGGCGGAGTGATCGTGCTCGACGACCAGATGTGCATTGTGAAATTTGCGCTGCGAGTCACCAAGTTCTACCGGCGCGAGAGCTGCGGATGGTGCATTCCCTGCCGTGAAGGTACCGACTGGATGAAGAAGACGCTGACACGCTTTCATTCCGGCGGCGGCATGGCCAAGGACATCGACAACCTGAAGTACCTGGCGGAGAACATACTTGGCGCCACGTTCTGTCCGCTGGGTAGCGCGGCGGCGATGCCGATCATTTCGTACATTCAGAAGTTTCGTAAAGAATTTGAGGACCACCTCCGATGGCAAGCCGTGCCCCATGAGAAGGTGCGGAACCGACTCTGGTGTAGGTAGGCAATTTTCAGCGGATCGAACGCTTTAGAGTTCGAACTGGGAGGTCACAATGGCAAAGACGACACACGTTGCGGGTGTGAGGTCAACGAAGAGCACATGGAGATTGACCAGGGAAAGCCAAGGCACTTTCAAAGGAAACCTGCTGCAAATCGTGAATGTCGGAAAAGTCAGGCTCGCGATATTTTCGGGTCACTGATAGGCGTAAGAAGTTGACCGAGGAATCGGTCTCGAGCAGGCGGAAAAACAGGTCCCTCGCCCGGACTGAAGTCCTCGCTCGGGATGACAAGATTTAGGTTTTTCGCTAATTGTTAATTGCTAATTGCTGGTTTTATGGCTGATGTAACCCTTACTGTCGACGGCAAGAAACTCGCGCGGGACACTGCTCATTGAGGCCTGCAAAAAAGCACGGCATCGAGGTACCATCTTCTGCTATTACCCGGCCTGTCGCTGCAGGGCGCTTGCCGCCGTGTGCCTGGTGGAAGTCGAAAAGATGCCCAAGCTGCAGACCGCGTGCACCACGCCGGTCGCCGAGGGCATGGTGGTCACTACCGAGAGCGACAAGATCAAGCAGGCGCGCAAGTCGATGATCGAGATGCTGCTCGCCAACATCCGCTGGACTGCCCGGTGTGCGACACCAGCGACCAGCAATGCGAACTGCAGGACATGACCTTCAAGTACACAGGTGCTGCCGAATCGAAGTTCATGGACATGAAGAACCATCAGCGAAACAGCGGCGATCGGCCGCCGGTGGTTTCTTTCGACCGTCCGCGTTGCGTCTGTGCTATCGCTGGTTCCGCGGTCTCCGGAGAAGCAGATATCTGGGCGCTGAGATCAGAACCGCGGCACCAGCTCGATCATCGCCCCCAATAAAGAAGATCACCTGGAGTGCGAAGAGTGTGGTGGCATGTGCATTGATATCTGCCCGGTCGGCGCGCTCACCTCGGGTGCCTATCGTTACAAGACGCGGCCTTGGGAGATGAAGCGCGTCGGCACCGTCTGCACCCATTGCAGCAACAGCTGTAACAGCTGGGTGTGCGTCGCGCCGACACTGGCATGGAGATTGTGCGCGGTGATAATCGCGGGACAAGAGCGGCATGCAACAGCAACATTCTCTGCATTAAGGGGCGTTACGCCTTCGACTTCGCCGAGCAACGGCGACCGCATCCAACAGCCGCTCATCAAGCACGAAGGCAAATTCGTTGCTGCGACCTGGGAACAAGCGCTCGAACGGATCGCTTCACGCTTCAAGGACGTCCTTGCGAGCGGCCGATGCCTATCGGGGTGATCGGCTCCAACCGTACCACAAGAATTGAAGAAAATTACCTGCTGCAAAACTCGCGCGGCTGGTGCTGGACAGTAACAACATCGACCGCCGTCGCAGCTTCCGTCTTTTCGCTTCGGCGCTGGCCCGGAATTGGAATCCAACTGCTTCCATGCGCGACGTTTTCTTCGCGCCTGCGATTCTGTTGATCGGCAACGATCCACTGGAGCAGCATCCCTTGCTAGCCTGGCAGATCCGTACTAACGTCCGCCTACATCATGCCCAAGTTTTACCTGGCGATGCCTATCCCGATAAAGCTGCGCCGTCAGGCAACCGCATTCGCGGGCCAGATCGCACCGCAGCCTGGTGCAGTTTCTCGCCGGTAACGACGCAGCCGCGGACGGCATTGTCACGCCGCCGTTCTCGCGCGAAGCGCTGTCGCAGCTGCGGGACGCGCTGAAGAATGAGAAAGACCTCGGCCCTCGGCTCGGAGTTGCGCGGCGACAACGTCACCAGGCTGATCAACTTGGGCCTGGCGCAGGGCGCAAAGTTCATTTGCCTGGGCGATTACGCCAACTCGCGCGGCGCGGCCGACATGGGCCTCTCCCCCTGCTGCCGGCTACGCCCCCGTTTCCAGCGCGACCACTTCCGCGAAAATTGGGTGGATGAGATTTCCCCTCGCCGCTTGAACCTCCTGCAAATGATGGACGCAGCCAAGGACGGCAAGCTGAAGGCGCTGTCTGTCGTCGGCTCCGATCCAGTCGCACGCTCAACGTGCCAGATCCCCTCGCGCTGTGAAGGCCTTCGTCGTGGTGCAAGACATGTTTCTCACCGAGAAGCGGCCAGGCATCGCCAATGTGTTATTGCCGGTCGATGCCTACGAAAAAAGGTGGGACCTTCACCAACACCTGCGGTGACGTGCAGATGCTCGAGAAAAGCCGGCGAGTTTGCGGGTGTGCGCAACGATTTTGAATGTATCGTGCGCATCGCCGATCGCATGGGATATCACGTGCACAAGCTGCGTGCCGTTTGGCGGCGGAGCAGCGCGTCCGACATGGGCCAGATAGAGCGTATAGTACGTCGCCGCCTGATCTGGAGATTCCGGCAGACTACGACCGACGGCGAGGCAAGGGAGCTGAGTTCGTGGATGCATGTGATAGTTGGATAAGTGGGTAGTTTCAAAGCTTGGGGGCCGAGAGATAGAGCTGCAGAGACGGCGAACAGGTCCCCTCGACTCGAACTGAAGTCCTCGCTCGGGATGACAGCATGCGTTTAGTAATCGCGCCGCTTTGGGATGACACGCATGATTCGAGGCAGCCACTGATTGACAAGCAGATCAGTCGTATCGGGTGCACTTCGACTCCCCGCATTCGCAAACGCCGCCGAATGCTCCCACTCAGATGACGTTCTGCTCTTCCGGCGATTCCAGACATGACGGCTGAAGCCGAGAGTGATCAGCTTCATCGGTATTGAACATCCATCCTGGTTTCGCTGATCAAGATCGCGCTTGCACTCTTTGTGCTGCTGACCACCATCACGTACACCACGTTGCTGGAGCGCGGAGACGTTCACCACGTGCAAACCGGTGGGGACCGTCTCGGGTGGGGCCGTTCGGCATCTGGCAGCCGCTCGCCGACGGCTTAAAGTTTATCTTTGAGGAAGAACATCACACCGCCACTTGCTCATCAGCCTTTGTACATGCTGGCTCCATCATCGCCTTGACCACGGCGCTGACCTCGATCGCGGCTGATCCGATCGGCCTCGATGAAGTCGGTGGCATCGACGCTACAGGCTGATCGCCAACGTCGACATTGGGCTGCTGATCATTTCGGGGTCGCCTCGGTCGGCGTGTATGGAGTAGCGTTGGCGGGATGGTCGTCGAACAGCGAGTGCTCGATGCTCGGCGGCTTGCGCGCCTCGGCGCAGATGGTCAAGCTGATCACGCTCGGCCTGTCGCTGATCGGCATTCTCATCTACACGGGCGCCGCCTGCGCGCTATCGTCGATTCGCAGACCGGCGCCTGGTTGGGCTTCATTCCTGATGGAACTTGTTGCGGGGACAGTTTGTCGCCTTCTTTATTTACATCATGGCAGCCTCCAAGATGACCGCATCCCCTTCGACTTTGCGAAGACGAAGGCGTTGTCGTCGCCGGATACCACGCCAGTACAAGCTCGATCAAGTTGCAGATGTTCTTCATCGCCGGTACGCCAACATGGTCACGAGTACCTGCTGGCGTCGATTTTGTTCCTTGGCGGATGGTCTCGCCCGTCTCGCACCAATTTTGCACTCGCTGATACCAGTGTTTCGTTTCACCGTGCGTGTGTTTCATCTTTTCATGTTTCTCTCGTCGGTCCGCGCACGTTGCCGCATCCGCTTATGACCAGCTCATGGCCTTCGGCTGGAAGTTTCTTCTGCCGCTGGCCATGGCCATCTGTCGTCGCTGGCCTCGTCGTAGCGCTGAAGTGAAGCAGCAATTAGCAATTAGCAATTCACCAGACTAGCAACTAACGGGCTCAGGTCGATGTGAATCATCCATCAGTGATGTTGCCTGCGGTTCGAATGCCATTTGCTGCAAAGTCTCGCCCGTGTGCAAACCAAAGTGTCGCGAAAGTCATAGCATTTCGAAAAACTCAACATTCAATATTAGGTTTTGATAGTGTCTTATTTTTCCCGGTGGGCCTCATTGGGTTTTGGATTTAAAACGTGCCTTGCACTGCGAGACCCGCTACAGTTTAGTATATGGCCATATTTTCGTCAGTGCTGATTTACTTTGTCAGTTCGGAGTTTTGTTTCATACTACAGGTCAACAGGAAAATATCCGTTCTACTGGCTGCGAAAAATAAACCTGCAAACGAAGGACTGATTTTAACGGATCGTCATGCTAGCTCTTATTCTCTTCTTCATCTTCGCGGCGCTGTGTGTGGGCGGGGCTATCAACCTGCTCGTGCAGAAGCACCCATCAACAGCGCGCTATCGCTGATCGTGGTGATGGGTTCGCTGGCCCTGCTGTACCTGCTGCTAGGCGCTGAATTCGTCGCTGCCGTACAGGTCATTGTTTATGCCGGCGCGGTGATGGTGCTGTTTGTCTTCGTGATCATGCTGCTGAAACGCGGGCGTGGAAGAGCGCACCGAACATGCCAGCCGTGTCGCCATGGTGCTGGCTGTTCCGGGACTCATTATTGGAGTGGGCATTGCAGTCTGGGTGGTCAGCCACCTTGCCGGACTGGACCGCATCGCCATAGGCGGCCCCATGGTGATGAATGGCACCGACGTGTTTGGCAATCCCCAGCGGTTCGGCATCTATCCTTCCCGCAACTTCCCGCTGCCCTTCGAGGTGACGTTCGGTGCTGATCCTGATCGCCATCATGGGCGCTGTAGTACTCGCGCGGTAGGGAAGAATAAATGGTCCCTCTCTCCCATCACCTGGTATTGAGCGCACTCCTGTTTGCCTGTGGTGTTGCCGCTTCCTGATCAAGCGCAACATCATCACCATTTCCTGTTCGATTCAGTCGACGCTGAACGGCGTCACTCTTTCCTTCGTGGCCTTTGCCGTGCAGCTGAAGTCGCTGGACGGTCACATTTCGTGTTCTTCGTGATGGTGGTGGCTGCCGCCGAGGGGGCCGTCGGACTGGCCATTATCATCTCCGTCCGCAACCGCGAGACCCTGAACGTGGATCGTGCGGCAACTGCTGAAGCTGTAGACACGCTCTTCGTCCTTCGCCTCCGCCAGAGGCGGCACGCGAACGGTAATCGCGAAGTAGCGAGAGGAACTGATGGACTCGTGGATCATTTGTGATGCCGCTGGCCGTTGCTATCAATGGGGCTGTTGGTAAGGCGCTTTCTCCAGGGGGATTGGTGAGCGCGATTGCGCTGGCCTTGATGGGCAGCTTCGTCCGCCATGGCCTTGTGGGTGGCCGGTGAGTTCGCCGGATCGCTTGTTCGACCAGACTCTCCGATGTCGAGCGTGACGCCACCTGGCCGGCGTGGATCGTTCTGCAGATCTTCGGGATTCACCCCGATCAGCTCGCTGGTGATGATGCTGCGGTCACCGGCGTCGGTCTCGATTGACGTCATCGTCGGCCACATGGAGCATGAAGGCGGTGATCATCCTGATCGCCCACCTGATCTGTTCATGTTCTCGATGTCGACGCTGGCAATGGCGACGACTGCCGACGTCGCTGGAAGGGCGTGGCCGCGTTCGCGGACCGAATCCAGAAGAATCGGCCGGTCACGGACACGATGCGGATGCGCAGCATGCCGGACACACCGGCGCGGTTCATGACGCGCAAGATGCGCACGCTGCTGGCGGCAGCCACGGAAACGGCGCCTGCACGAGAGCCCGTGGGTGATGGTCATCCCGCTGATGATTCTTGCGCTGCTGTCATTCGTTGGCGGATGGATCGGTGTTCCCCACTCGCTCAAGGGTTCCGACCACTTTGATGCCTTCCTTTCGCCGGTCTTTCACGCGACGGCGACAGCCGCCGAGGGAGCCGAGGCGCAGGGTGAATCCTCCGCCGAGTTGGCGTTCACTGCCGTCTCCGTCGCGATCGCATTGCTCGGATTCTTGACCGCATGGTGGCTCTATTACAAGCCCGCCAGGTGTCTGCAAAGATGGCGAAGGCTGCCGGCGGGCTCTATACCTTTGTGCTCGACAAATACAAAGTGGACGAACTCTACCAACGCTAATCATACAGCCGCT
>CAVREJ010000017.1:0-107054 GCA_963720135.1 uncultured Acidobacteriaceae bacterium | reverse complement strand
GTGCAGGGTTTTTCCGCAAGCCACGGACAAGCCGGCATCCAAGAGGCCGCAGGCGCTGGCCAATTCCGTGGTGCGTTACCGTGGGAAAGAACGAGGTTCCGGTGTATCGCGTCTTCGTCATGGGAATGGGAAATGCGCGCGTCGCGTCGGCGGACGACAGCAGCGCCAAACCCGCGCACGGCAATCGCGTGGAAATCAGCCTGCTGAAGAATAGCGTTGACCAGCTTGCGTCGAACCCGCAGCCTAACGGCGAGATGGGTCCGAACGGTAACGGGCCGAACAACAGCTATTCGGCACCGTCAAATTACCAATCCACTCCAACCCATTCGCAATCGAACAACACGAATTCAGCTCCGGCCAGCACCAAGCCTCCGCAGTCGCAGCAGTAGCTGGATCGAGCCGTCGCAAAACCCCTCGCGAAAAGCGGGGGGTTTTGAATTCCGGCAAGGCCTCATCAGCCAAGGAGATTAGCAAGAATCCCGCAGTGGCTCACACCACAGCGGTCTGATCTTCAAAGTGGGCATTCAGCGGCTCTTTCATTGTGGTGCAGCGTATACCTGGCAGGTTCGCCTATCAAGATCGCGGCACCAAGCTGGGTCATGGTAAATGTAGGCCACCAGCCGTCTTTGTGCTAGTCTTGCGAGCAACGCGACACTTTTCCGGAACAGCCCGGTTCCTTGCAAGTGTTGCTTTCGTGGGGAGAAAAACGTACAAGTGGGCCCGAGTATGTGGCAGAAGAACCTTAGCCCTTTCCTTGGAATCAGCTTGGTCGTCGCTGGGATGATTGGCATGCTTTTACTGGGTTCCTCTCCGCTGTTAGCGCAGGCGGACAGGGCGTCCTCTGCTGCGGCGGCCCGTGAGCCGCGGGGACGCTCTACGGATGCAATCACGCCTACGAGCGGGCAGCCGCCGGATTTCCTGGCGATTGGAAGTATCACCGGAACGGTGCAGGATGCGACGGGCGCACCAGTCTCCGGAGCCCAGGTCAGGCTCACTCGCGAGGCAACTACGCCGGCTGCAGAAGCTCTCACCGAAACCGACGGCCGTTTTTCCTTTACCAATGTTGCGCCGGGCCCCTTCGAGCCGAGCATTGCGCTCGCGGGCTTCAAGATAAAGACGGTATCCGGGAACCTGCCTGCCAAACAAGGCTACCTGGCATCGGCGATCACGCTTGAGTTGGCTCCGCTGGTCACCGACGTGAGCGTGCGGCCGACGACCGAGGAGATTGCAGAAGAACAGATCAGGGTGCAGGAGCAGCAACGCCTGCTGGCGGTGATTCCCAACTTTTACACGAGCTACGTGGCTGACGCCGCGCCTATGAATCCGAAACAGAAGTTTAAGTTGGCGTGGAAGCTGGCGATCGATCCCTCGTCGTTTGTGATCGCAGGGATGATTGCGGGAGGGGAGCAGGCGAACAACTCGTTCCCTGGCTACGGACAGGGCGCGGCGGGTTATGGGCGGCGCTTCGGCGCAGCATACGGCGACTTTTTTATCGGCACGTACATCAGCAACGCCATCCTGCCATCGATTCTGAAACAGGACCCACGTTATTTTTACAAAGGTAAGGGTACGACCAAGTCGCGCATTCTCTATGCTATCTCGAGGTCAGTGATGGCCAAGGGCGATAACGGCCACTGGCAGCCGGACTACTCGGGGATATTGGGCAGCCTGGCGGCCGCCGGCATTTCCAATCTGTACTACCCCGAAAGCAGCCGCCACGGCTTCAGTACGACGGTGAACAATACGCTCATCGGGATTGGGACCGGGGCGGGAGTGAACATCCTGCAGGAATTTTTGTTTCGCAAATTGACGCCGAAAACGCCCAAGAGCGATCACCCAAACACGTAAACGCGATTTCTGGAGATGGGGCGCCGGTTGCTTATGCGCGCCCCCAGAGCGCGGGTCGGTCAGCGTCATTTCCAGTTTCTTTAAACGGAGATAAGCTATGGAAACGCTCTACTGACTCGCGCCTGGCAGTTACCCGGTAGGGCCGCTGCTGATCGGGGTCTCGGAGGAGGCTCTGGTGGCGTTGGAATTCGATCGGGGGTTGCCGCAAAAGATTGGCGGCATGCCAGTGCAATGGGAAGAATCTGAAGGTCGCACCCGCCCGGTTCGTCAGCAACTGCGAGAGAACTTTTCTGGCAAGCGCCGCAACTTCGACCTGGCACTTGATCTGCGAGGCACCGGAATTCTACCAGCGCTGCTGGCAGCAACTGCTGCAAATTCCGCTATGGCGAAACCTGCTCCTACGCCGACATCGCGCGGGCAGTGGACAGTCCCAAAAGCTTTCGCGCCGTCGGACAAGCGAACCACCACAACCCTGTAGCCATCATCGTGCCGTGTCATCGCGTGCTGGCCGCCGGTTGCTACCTCGGCGGCTATGGAGGCGGACTTCCGGTGAAAGCATTCCTGTTGCGGCTGGAAGGCGCGGCGTTTCGCGAGCGCGTCGAAGCCTCCGACGAGACCAAGCAGCTCGCATTTAGCGCGAGCTGAATTCGATTTCCGGAGTTGCTGCCAGCAGAGTGCGCGTGTAGGGATGCCGAGGCGCAGTTGTGATCTGCTCGGTGGCGCCCACCTCGACCAACTCTCCATGCTGCATGACCGCGATGCGGTTCGCCAAATAACGCACGATGGGCATCGAGTGCGAGATAAATAGATAGGTCAGCGAGAAATCGCGCTGCAGTTGTTTCAGCAGATTTACAATCTGCGAACCGACACTCACATCCAGTGCTGACACTGGCTCGTCGGCAACGATGAATCGCGGCCGCAAGACCAGGGCCCGTGCGATCCCAACGCGCTGGCGCTGGCCCCCGCTGAATTCATGTGGATAGCGCTCGAGGGCTGAGTCATCCATTCCCACCGCATGCATTACCTCGGCCGCGCGTTGCCGACGTTCCGCACGACTGTCGGTTCCATGGATCGCCATGGGTTCACAGACGATCTGGTCAACCGTCATGCGGGGATCGAGGGAGCCAAATGGGTCCTGAAAGATGATCTGCATGTCGCGACGCAAGCAGCGCAATTGAGCTCCGCCGGCGCGCAGCACGTCGTGGCCATCGAAGGACACCTCACCGGAATCCGCTTCGATAAGCCGCAGCAATAAGCGCCCCAAGGTGCTCTTGCCCGAGCCGGACTCGCCGACCAGGCCGAGGGTTTCTCCGGCTTCGATCGATAGTGAGACATCCCTCACCGCGCGCACCTGACCGGAGGTCCCGCCCCCAAACATGCTTTCACCGGAGCTGAACGTCTTGGTTAGGTGCCGGGCTTCCAGCAAGGGCATGCTGGCGATGGTAACAAATGGTGGTTCCCTGAAGGAGAATGGTCGGCGGATCAACGTTGTCGCCATGAGTATCCGGCGAGAGTGCGGAGCATCAAAACTCCGTGCCCTCCGTGTTTCTGGGCTGAATGATTTTTAGTTTGGAGCGAAAATCCAAATTGCTTGAATCCCGCACGGGGAGCGGTTTTTGCCAGATTTTCACAATGCTGCGAGCGGCCGCCACGGCGCTTAGTTGAACTTTGGGCCGCGCAAGATGCGCGAAATTAGCACCCGATAGAGAACACTGCAACTCTGCTTTTCACAGTTGCACAAGAATTCGGCATGCCTCTGTGGACGGGCTGCATTCGATTGAAAACAGGCGAGATAAAGTTGCGAGAAAAATGTTGACTTCTGCCGTGGCAGGAGTAAAAACACACTCGTTCTTTGACAGGTTTCGCGGTTGTTCCAAGTCGGCGGAGACTACGGGCTGGAGCGAGTTTACCGCGTCTGCATCTTCGGGTGCAGACGCAGAAGAACCACAACGGCAGGTGGCAAGTTGGCTGAGGAAGACGCAAACCGAGTCAAGGGCAAGACGGAATCCCGAGGCGTTGAGCGGTTATTCCGGTTGGTGGCGAGCCCAAATTCACGCTGAACACGCCCTGTGTACGCTCGTACCAGTCGCACAGTCCAGCAGGAACTTAATGCAAGTCACTGGTCGAGAACGACAGTCCGGCACAGTCCTCGGGATTCTTTATTGATTCACAGTCCCCCACCTGTGAATTGCGCTCCTTACAACCCTTAACCTAACCAAATCAACCTATAAGCCGGACGCTTCCGTCCGGCTTATTTGTCTGCATTCCTGTCCGCAGCCTGCGCATCCAGCCCCCAAAAAATGAAATGCTTGTCCATATATGTCGTATTACGATATACTTTGAAGGCCGGTGCGCGCACGGACGGCGCGCAGACCGACAACGAGCCACGTCTGGTGCACATCGTACCTGCGGGGCGATCAAGGAAGAGCTACGTTGTGCAGCAACTCGATAACACACTTGGCACCGACGGTGTAAACCCCCGCCATCCAGTCGATGACGCCGCGGGTGCGCCGACGCAGGGCGCGAAGTTTCGCATTGGGTTAGTCTCATTGCTGGGCGTTTTCATTGGGCTGACGGCAGGGGTCATTGCATTCTTGCTTTACCGCCTCATTGGGCTGGTCACCAACATCTTTTTCTTCCATCGCTGGTCATTTGCCTTCACCAGCGCCCGCAACAACCATCTTGGCTTGCTAGTCATCGTTACACCGGTGATCGGAGGCATAATCGTGGGCATCATGGCTCGCTATGGCTCCGACAAAATTAGGGGACATGGTATCCCCGAAGCCATGGAAGCTGTGCTGGTCAACCGCAGCCGTATCGAACCTAAAGTCGCGATATTGAAGCCGCTCTCGGCCGCTATTGCCATCGGGACCGGCGGACCTTTTGGCGCGGAAGGGCCGATCATTCAGACCGGCGGCGCGATAGGATCGCTGGTTGGCCAGTTGATGCACACCACCGCCGCCGAGCGCAAAGTCCTATTGGCCTGCGGAGCCGCTGCCGGCATGGCGGCGACCTTCAACACTCCCATCGCGGGCGTCATTCTTGCCATCGAGCTCCTGCTGTTCGAGTTCAAGTCGCGCTCCTTCATTCCTCTGGTCATCGCAAGTACGTTAGCTACGGCGGTGCACTTTCAGTTGCTGGGTCGAGGTCCGATGTTCAGCGCGGGAGCGGTGGACTTCGGCGTTCCGCACGCGCTGCCGTTCTATCTGCTGTTGGGAGTTCTCTGCGGCGCAGCGGCCTTGGGGTTCAGCCGTGCGCTCTATTGGGTCGAGGACCAGTTCGAGAAGCTGCCCATCCATCAGATGTGGTGGCCGGCAATCGGCGCTCTCGGGCTGGGCATCATCGGTTATTTCGTACCGCGTGTCCTAGGCGTTGGATACGATACCATCTCAGACATTCTGAACACGAAGATGGTGCTGGGCGCACTTCTAGCCGTGATGGTCTTCAAGTCGGCAGCCTTGGTGATTTCTCTCGGTTCGGGAACCTCGGGCGGTTTGTTGGCGCCTATGTTCATGGCTAGCGCCGCTATGGGCTCGGCTTACGCGATGATCATCGACAAGCTCTGGCCGGGTGCGGGGTTGTCTCCGGGAGCTTTCGCGCTGGTCGCCATGGGCGCGGTGTTTGGTGCGGCATCGCGCGCGGCCTTCACCTTTATCATCTTCGCTTTCGAAATCACGCGCGATTACAACTCGGTGCTGCCTCTGATGCTGGTAACCGTGATTGCGGACGCGATTGCGGTGCGTTACGCGAAAAATTCGATCATGACTGAAAAGCTGGCGCGCCGCGGGCTAAGAATTCAGCAGGATTACGCGCCCGACGTGCTGCAACAGGTGCTAGTGCGCGACAGCATGTCGCAGCAATACGACACAGTTCCTGCGACCATGCTGGTGACCGACTTGGTAGAACGGGTTGGAAAGCACGACCCGTCAGTGACGAAGCACCAGGCAGTGTTCATTGTTGATCAGAATGCCGCCCTGGTGGGTGTCGTAACCCGTGGTGACCTGATGCGCTCACTGGAGCAGGCGCGGTCAACACCGATGACGGTTTTCGAGGCCGGAACCCACCCAGTCGTCGTGGCCTTTCCCGATGAAGTCTTGTATGACGCCACGGCTAGGATGCTGCGCGCCAATGTTGGCCGCATGCCGGTTGTCAAACGTGAAGCCCCGACACAGATTGTCGGATATCTAGGCCGTACCGAGATTATGGGCGCACGGCTACGGCAACTGGACGAGGAGTCTGTTCGTGAGCACGGCTGGGTAGGCGCCTTCCGTCGACCCCGATGACGATTCAGCGATAAGTTTTGAAACTCAAAGCAGGCGATCACTGGCATCAACCGCTCGACAGCAATCATCAAAAGGTCCAGGACAAAACCTCGGCGCTGTCGACGTAATCATGGTTGAGCGCAGTCAAACCGTTAAGGAGCAAATTGATGCTAAGAAGCAGCAAAGCTTTCAGCGGCTTTTCGGTGGACGATATCCAGAAGGCGAAAAAGTTCTATGGCGAAACACTTGGGCTGGAGGTTTCTGAAGCTCGTGGCATATTGAAGCTGTACCTTGCCGGTGGCACTACGGCGGTCATCTACCCCAAACCGAATCATGAGCCGGCCACCTTCACCATCCTAAATTTCCCTGTGGCCAATATCGAAGATGCGGCGGCCTGGTTAAGCCAGCGTGGGGTGCGCTTTGAGCATTACGAAGGCGACATCAAGACGGATGAGAAGGGGATCTTTCGCGGCCAGGGACCGTTAATCGCATGGTTCAAAGACCCTGCCGGGAATATCTTGTCCGTACTCCAGGAGAAGTGATACCCGCCTGGGTTATGCTTTATCCATGCAGGTGCGCGTGCTTTACCTGGGAATGCTGAAAGACCTCGCCGGACGTGAGCGCGAGGTAGTGCAAGTCTCCGATGGGGCGCGCTTATCGGATCTCTATGCGCAGCTCCGGCAGCGCGTGCCCAAGCTGCAGGAGTTTCGCAACGCCATCGCTCTCTCCATCAATTACGAATATTCCGACGGAGCGACCCTCTTACAAGACAATGATGAGGTCGCGCTGATTCCGCCGGTAAGCGGAGGCAAGGTCGAGGAAGACTCGACGGCCGAGACTCCTCTGCCGTTGATCTCCGAACACTGCAGACTTGTCGGCGATCAGATCAAGAGGACTGTCATCCTCGCCGCGATCAAGCGTCCCGAGGATGGGGCCGTCGCCATCTTCGATGGGATTGTCCGCAACAACTCGCGCGGACGCAGCACCCTCTATCTCGACTACACTGCTTATGAGCCCATGGCGTTGCGGCAGATGGAGCAGTTGGCCCAGCAAGCGCTCGCCAGCTACGCGGTGCGTGATCTGCGGGTCGTGCATCGCCTGGGACGGTTACAGATTGGCGAAAGCAGCGTCTATATTGCGGTTGCGTCCGCCCATCGCGCCGCTGCCTTCGACGCGTGCCGCTGGTTGATTGATACGCTAAAGAAGACGGTGCCCATCTGGAAGAAAGAGTACTTTGAGGACGGCGCTGTGTGGGCGGATGGCGAGCCCTTTCCGCCAGACGTTCCGCTTGCAAGCGGCAGCGCGTCAAAGTAGTGGAACTGGGGTTTAAGCTAACAAATGCTTTCGACTTGTCGGATTCTTGCTCGGGCAACCTGCGGGGTGCACAAGCTAGTGGTGCTTTCCGCGTTGAGTTGCGCCTGGGGAGTCCTTTGCGCCAGCCAGCAGGCGGCCGCGCAAAGCACTGTCCCGCATCCACCCGATTCGCAGAAACAGCAGGCGCAGAGTGTTCCACATCCTCCCGACAGCCCGAAACATCCGGCGACCGACAGCGACGATCAGCCCAACACTACCTTCAAAGTGAATGTGAAGCTGGTCAACGTGTTCACCACCGTCACCAACAGCGGAGGAGCGCCAGTCTCATCGTTGAAGGAAGAAGACTTCGAGGTCTTTGAGGATGGCAAGCTGCAGAAGATCGCGGTGTTTCATCGGGAGTCGGAGTTGCCGCTTTCCATTGTCGTGGCCGTGGACACCAGCCTCAGTACTCGCGGCGATCAAAAGCTCGAACTAGAATCCGCTCGACGTTTCGCGCACGCAATCTTGCGTCCCATCGATGGCCTGTCACTGTTTCAGTTCAGCGAGGTGGTTGACCAGATAACTCCCTTCACCGCCGACATGCGAGTGATTGACCGCGGCATCAATCACATCCGGCCCGGTGCTGCGACCGCGCTCTACGACACTCTTTATCTGGGATCAGAGGCGCTGCAGCCACGGCGCGGGCGCAAGGTCATGGTCGTGATCACCGATGGAGGCGACACCGTCAGCCAGATCAGCTACCAGCAGGCAGTTCGTGCCGCGCAGGAAGCCGAAGTCATTCTCTACAGCATCATTATCGTGCCCATCGAAAGCAGCGCTGGACGTGACATTGGTGGTGAACACGCACTCATCCAGCTCTCGCGCGACACCGGCGGGAAATATTTTTACGCCAGCGGCCTGGCACAATTGGACGCAGCCTTTCAGCAGATTAGCGACGAACTGCGCACGCAATATCTAATCGCCTACTATCCCAGCACCCAGCTCTCCGACTCGGACTATCGCCGCATCGATATCAAGATCGATCCCGCAACCAAGGATTATCCCGACCCCGCCGAATTACAGGTACGCCACCGGACCGGCTACTACACCATGCCGACGAGGTAGGGTTACGAAACTGGTCTCGCGACCCGGGGATTGACATTCCCGTCCCGACCTCTGCCCAGCCACATAAAAATAGTGAGCTCGACTCCTTCCCGGGGTATATAGTTCGGGGCTATTGGGAGATAAAGCGGAAATTTCGGCAAGAGGTCTTGTGTTTCCCGCTTAACAAACAGATGTCAGCCACCGAGAAATTCGTTGCTGCTCGCCAGTTTTTGCTCGACCACAGGACCGACTATGAAAAGGCCTACAGGGAGTTCCGCTGGCCCGATCTCTCGGATTTCAATTGGGCGCGCGACTGGTTCGACGTCTATGCGCAGGGCAATACCAAGACCGCCTTGTGGCTTAAGCGTGAGGGCAAGGACGAAGTCCAGTTCAGCTATCAGGAGTTAGCCGAGCGCTCCGATCGCGTAGCGCACTTTCTGCAACGCCAAGGGGTCGAGCCTGGCGACCGTGTCGTCTTATGTCTCCCAAACGTCGCCGCGATTTGGGACCTGATGCTGGCGGCCATCAAGATCGGGGCGGTCGTAGTCCCGACCACGACCCTGGCTACTGAAAGTGAGATTCGCGACCGGCTCGCGCGCAGTGGCGCACGCATTGTGGTGACGGACGAAGGCGCAATCGATCGCATTCCCTCCGATGCCGAGGTCAAGCGGATTCTCGTTGGCGGCGAGACCGCTGGTTGCATGCCTTACAACGCCGCTCTGGAAGAAACTCGAGATTACCGGATAATTCCCACTCAAGCCGACGATCCATTTCTTTTGTATTTCACATCGGGAACCACCGCCAAAGCCAAACTCGTGCTCCACACGCACCAGAGTTATCCGGTAGGTCACCTTTCGACCATGTACTGGATCGGCATTCAGGAAAGCGACATTCACCAGAACATCAGCTCGCCCGGATGGGCCAAGCATGCCTGGAGTTCCTTCTTCGCTCCCTGGAATGCCGGTGCAACGAATTTCGTTTACGACGCTCCTCGATTTCGTGCCGCCAACACACTGCGCACGCTGGAAGAAGTTGGGGTTACGACACTATGCGCTCCCCCAACGGTATGGCGCATGATCATTCTCGAGAACCTGGGACCGAAACCGCATGCCCTGCGCGAATTGGCAAGCGCGGGCGAGCCGCTGAATCCCGAGGTGATCGAGCACGTCGAGAAGGCTTGGGGACTGGTCATCCGCGACGGCTATGGCCAGACCGAAACATCAGCACTAATTGGCAACTCGCCGGGACAGCAGGTGAAACTGGGCAGCATGGGCCGCCCGCTTCCCGGGTTTCAGATCAGCTTGGTCGATATGCAGGACCAGGAATGTCCCGAAGGAGAGGTTGCGGTGAAGCTTGATCCCCGGCCTACCGGCCTGATGACCGGCTATATGGACGATCCCGACCTCACGCGGGCTCGCGATGCAAAACGGTCTGTACCACACGGGCGATCAGGCCGCGCTCGACGAGGACGGCTACTTTTTCTTCGTGGGCCGAGCGGACGACGTGTTCAAGAGTTCCGACTATCGAATCAGTCCGTTTCAGTTGGAGAGCGTTCTGACGGAGCATCCCCTGGTTGCCGAAGTGGCGATCGTTCCCAGTCCAGATCCTTTGCGTACCAACGTGCCTAAAGCCTTCATTGCCATCGTAGCTGACGCGCGTCCCTCCGAAGAGATTGCCCGCGAGATCTTGCTCTTCGCCAAGCAGAAGCTGGCTGGCTATGAGCGAGTGCGGAAGCTCGAATTCCATGACCTGCCCAAGACAATCTCGGGAAAGATACGCAGGGCGCAGCTACGCAAGATGGAGGCGCAACGCGTGAAGGACGAACAACGGGGTCCACTGGAGTTTTGGCTTAAGGATTTTGAATGAGCACCGCTGTCACCCGCAGCCCTCGGGTTGGAGGAGGGTTTTCACCGAAAACCCTTCCGAGAGATTTCAACGCAGGTCGCTGAAAGGACTACTCCTCTTTTTCACCCTGGCGTAATTCGTGCCAGATCTGCTCGACCTGCCGCTCAGCGTCCTGGGACGAACCGGAGTTGTCCACGACGTAATCGGCGAGCCGCGCCTTCTCTTCGTCGGAGAACTGCGCGGCGCTACGGCGCTCGACTTCGGCGCGCGCCGCATCTCGGGACAGGCCGGTGCGCCGGGCAAAGCGCTCGACTTTCTGTTCGAAGTTGCAGGTAACGACGATGACTTTGTCGAAGTCCTCGTCCGCTCCGGCCTCAATGAGCAGCGCGGCCTCGACAACCGCAATGCCATGCGGATCGCTCTGCTCGACCTCCGACATCCAGCGATTCTGGCGCCTCACAACCTCGGGATGTACGATGGCGTTCAACTGGCGAATGCGGCCGGAAAAACCAGGTCCGCCAGCTTGCTGCGATTAATCGTGCCATCCTCATTGAGGATTTCGCGACCGAAGGTGCGAACCACCTCCCGGTGGGTGACTGTTCCCGGCTCGTAGACCTGATGGGCCAGCGCGTCCGCCTGAAGAAAATGCGCACCACGTTTCACCAGCATGACCGCAATAGACGATTTGCCGCACGCGATGCCGCCAGTAAGTCCTACGCGCAGCATGGGTATGTATATTTCATCGAGAAGTCAGCACACCCACTGCGTGCCTGCGCCGCAGCTTGGCCGCTTTCACGGTATTGCTCATCAGCATGGCGATCGTGAGTGGGCCCACGCCGCCGGGTACAGGAGTGATCGCTCCCGCAACTTCAGCGACTTTGGGATGAACATCGCCCATCAGGGTTGAGCCTTTTGCGGCGAAGTCCCGTTCGCGCTTTTCGTTTCCGGCGAAGAACTGCTTGAACTCGACGGGATCGGTAATGGTGTTCATGCCGACATCAATCACCGTCGCGCCCGGCTTCACGAAGTCGGGCGTAATCATGCCGGCCTTGCCGATGGCTGCGACCAGAATGTCGGCGCGGCGGCAAACCGCCGGCAGGTCGCGCGTCTTGGAATGGCAGACGGTGACCGTCGCATTGCCGTTGAGCAGCAGCATTGCGACGGGTTTGCCGACGATGTCGCTGCGACCTACCACAACGGCTTCAGCTCCCGCGATGGTAATCCCGCTGCGTTTCAGAATTTCGATGATGCCCGCCGGCGTACACGGCACCAGACCCGGACGCTGCGTCGAGAGGTAGCCGACGTTCATGGGATGAAATCCATCCACGTCCTTCTCCGGCGATACTGCGAGCAACACCTTCTTGGCGTCAACCTGCGTGGGGAGCGGCAGTTGCACCAGGATGCCGTCAATCTCGTCGCGGCGATTCAGGTCTCCGACCAGTGCTAACAACTCCTCGGTGGTGACATCCTCAGGTGGCGTGTGCTTCTCGCTGTAGATGCCAAGCTGCTCGCAGCTCTTCACCTTGTTGCGAACGTAAATTTCCGACGCCGGATTGTGTCCCGCAAGCACTACCGCCAAACCGGGACGAAGTCCGGCCGCAGCCAACTCTTTCACTTCTTCGCCGATTTCCTGTTTGATCTGCGCCGCGATCTGCGTGCCGTCAAGAACGATGGCCGACATTCGATCCTCCCTAGGATGAAGATTTATCTTATCGCTTCGTCAGTGAAAGAGCGTGGCGAAGAATGCGCCCACTTTGCTGAAGAATCCGTGCCTTGGTTCCTTCTGGGCGACCACTGGCGTCGGTCGCTCGGTCTGCGCTTTCTTGTCCTCCGGAGGAGGCAGCACCACTGGGTCAGGCTGCATAACCTGGTTGTGCTCCAGTTTCAGGGTCGCCACCATCTCGCTGAGGTCTGGCGCGGAATCGTCGGCACGGTAGATCAGCGGCGCGCTGACCGCCAGGTGCATGTTCTGGTCGGCCGGAGGCAGCTTGGGAGCGGGCTGGGTTGGCTTGGATTCCGCAGGTGGGGTGGGCGGCGGTGCGGCTTTTGCTACCTGCGTCGGCGGAATCGGCTGAGATATCGGGCATCCGCAATTTTGCTTTGTGCTCGCGGCTTGGCTGAGGTGTCCGCCCTTGAAGATCACGGCCTCATCAGGTTTCACCTGATAGGTGGCATCGCCCATGGTCTCGGAAACCACGATCGAGGCTACGTTCCACGGCAATGATTGAACGCAGGTATCGCCTTGCGGAGTGACCTTCACCGCAATATGTACTGTGCCCGGACCGGGCAGCAACAGCCGCAAATCGGGAGTCAGGAGCGTATCCGCCTCGGCTCCCAGCGGATAATTCATTTCAAGATTCCCGCTGTTCAAACTGAACAGCAGCTCGCGTCCATTCTGCGACGCATTGACTGAAAGATTTGTCCCCGAACAGACTGACAAGCTCCCGCCTCGTTCGAGCTTCAGGGTCGCAGTTTGCGCTCCAGCGGCAATCGAGGAGCCACTTAGAACGCTAGTGCCAGAGCCGGCGAGGATGACCGCTCCTTTCACCCTCGCGTCGGTGGCGTACAGTTCGCCCAGGGTTTGCTGCGCCTCAACGTCGCAGCACATCCCTAGGACAAGCACAGGCGGCAGGAGAAAGCGATGGAGAGACGACAGCATGAGTTACAGAGTGCCAAAAATGGGGTAATACTGACGATAGCACCTTGACGGACGATCAACAATCGGGGACAAGCACCCTCCCTGAATTGACCGCTGCCCGGCATTCCTTTGGTTTGAAGGCTGGGCAGCAAACAGTTACTCTTAAAGCATCTGCATGGCAACCGGCCGCAATAACGGGCGTCCGTATCCGAAACTTGTTCTCGGAGAAACCCTCAGCGTAGCAATTCAAACCTTCCGCACCAACAAGCTTCGATTCATTCTGACCGCGCTCGGTATGGTCATCGGAACCGCCTCGCTCATCCTGGTGGTCACCGTCGGGCTCACGGGCAAGCAGTACATAATTCAGCAGATCCAGAATATCGGCTCGAACATGATGGCAGCGGAGTACGAAGGGGGCGACAAGTATGGCAGCCAGAGCGCGAGTGATTTGCTGACCCTGACCGACTGGGACGCAGTGCGCGTCAGGGTACCGGGCATTAGTGCTTCCTCTCCGATGATCGAGTTTCACGACACGGTTCCGGTTCCCGGTGGAGTGGAACGCGACATCCTGGTACTGGGTGTGTCGTGGCAATACCGGTATGTACGGAACCTGAACGTCCTGGCCGGCCGTTTCTTTGACGATGGTGACACTCGGGACCGCAATAAAGTCGGGGTCATCACCCAGACCCTGGCCAACACTCTGTACGGCTCAGATGAAGCGGCAATCGGACAACAGATCAAGCTCAGCGGCTTACCCTTCACTGTGATTGGGACCTTCCGGGAGCGGGTTGACACCTTTGGCGAATCGGAAATTTCGGATAATACGATCCTGATTCCCTACACGGTTGCGCAATTTTTTACCGCCAACGACAAGGTGAAACAATTGTTCTTTTCCGTGTCGGACTCGGCCGAGGTCCCGCGGGCCACGGAAGAGATTCATGATGTGCTGCAGTCGCGGCATCGCCCCGAATCGGTGTACAAGGTTTACAACCTTACCCAACTGCTCTCCGTTGCGGCCAAAACCGCGAACACGTTGACCACCGTGCTGCTGCTCATTTCCGTATTTACACTGCTGGTCAGCGGAGTAGGCATCATGAATATCATGCTGGCCACCGTGAATTCTCGCATTCGCGAAATTGGCGTGCGCAAAGCCGTGGGCGCCACCAACTCAGAAATTCGCGCGCAATTCCTGACTGAGGCCGTACTCATATCGCTGGCCGGCGGATTCATCGGAACCTTTATCGGTCTGGCGCTGCCCTTCTCGATACGATTCATCACCAATTACCGCGTGCCGATCTCTGGTTGGTCGGTCATCATCGCGGTGGCTGGTTTCGAGCCTGGTAGGGGTGATATTCGGCACCGCGCCCGCGGCCCGCGCCGCCAATTTGGATCCCGGTGGAAAGCCTGCGCTACGAATAATTCGCCTAAGAAGCCGGCTCGTCGTTTACGTATTGCGCCGCAGTCTTGCTGCTTACGGTGCGAAGTAACTGGAGATGTCCAGGATCAACTGGGTGATCCCGGACACATAAGCATCGATCTTTCCGTTATTCGTGGGCACGATCGCCATGTTGGAGGCGATCCAGCCGTCGATCGCATTCAACGTCGAGACGGTTTGCGGCCGGGTGCTGCTGTCCGGCCACAGTGTCAGATATCCCAGCCCGCCTTGCGGCACAACCGTGGCGTTGAACACGTACGCCTGCGCCGTCGCCGGCGGCGCACACAGGCTCTCCACCACGTTCACCGGAGGGCTCAGGGTTCCGCTGAAGGGCTGACCGCTGCCGACCTTGCGCGTGTCGATCACCCGGCACGGCGCCACAGGATAGAGCGACAGTCCGCCCTGTCCCGCCGGCGCGAAATAGCCGTTGATATCGATCACCACGTCGGTGTCGTTGCTGGCGAGGGCGGTGATCTCTCCATCAGTGCCCGCCGGCACAATGGCTGCATTGGCCACGATGGTTCCGGTTAGGTTATTGAGCGTGGACACCGGATGCTGCGGCATCTGGTCCTTCGGCCACACCTCCAGATAACCCAACCCATACCCGAACGTTGGGTATGGCACGGCGGTGAAATTCAACGAGTAGGCTTGCGCCGTGGTCGGGATATCACAAGTACTGGACAGCACCGGGAAATCGCGTGGAACTCCGCCGGACAAGTATGGGGTACCCAGGCCAGAGGGGAAGTTGCTCTTGCGCGTGTCAGCCACGCGGCAAGGCGGCAGCGGATAGAAGGCCAGGGTGGAAGCCGATAGCGGCGCGAAGTAGCCATCGATGTCGAGAATGACGTCGGTCGTGTTGGTGACATACACGCTGATGGCTCCACCGGCGCCCGCCGGTACGATAGCCGCATTGGCCTTAATCCGGCCATCCAGCGAGTTCAGAGTTGAGACCGAGGGCTGGTCTTCGCCGGTCGGCCACATGATGAGATAGCCCAGCGGACTACCTGGGACCACAGTGACGTTCAGCGAATAGGCGGCCGCCGAGGAGAGATCGGTACAGGCTTTCGCTTGCCCCAACTGGGGCAGGTTAAAGGTCCGCGACGCCCCCCCTGGAATGGGACCGCTGCCGCCGTACTGCGGCCGCGTGTCATATAGGCGGCAAGGAGTGACGGCAACAAACTGCGCCGGGTTTGAGCTAGCGCCGCCAATTACCGAGACCGTATTGCTATACGCATTGGCGACATAAATTCTATTCATCGTGGAGTCAACAGCCAGGACATAGGGATCCCGCCCCACTGAGAGAGTCTTCGTGGAACCTGACGCGCCGTCGATCATGGTTACGCTGCCGTTCCAAAGATAATTGCTGATATAAGCTTTGTTGCTAACCGGGTCAACCGAAACCCAGCCGGGAGAACTGCCGACAGGTATCGTCGTGGTGGAATGGCTGGTGCCATTAATGACGGTCACCGTTCCGTCGCCCTCATTGGCGGCGTAGATTTGATTGGTCACCAGGTTAACTGCCACAGCGTTGGGAGACACTCCGGCAGGTACTGTGGTGGTGGAATTGTTGGAACCGTCGATCACGGTCACCGTTCCGGCGGTGCCGTTGGTGACGTTGGCGACATAGATTTTGTTGGTGAGCGGGTTGACGGCCACAGCCCTGGGATAGCTTCCGACCGGGACCGTGGTTGTGGCGCCAGTCGCTCCGTCGATCACCGTCACCGAGTTGCTGCCCAGATTTGCGACGTAGACCTGATTGGTCACCGAGTTGACAGCGACGGCGATAGGGTTATTTCCAACTGCAATGGTAGAGGTCGTATTGTTTGCGCCGTTGATGACGGTGACGCTGTTGCCGCCGTAATTGGCCACGTAAATCTTATTAGTGACAGAGTTAATATCGAGGGCTCGCGGCCAGCTTCCCGCCGCTACCGGTGCAGTCGAATTCGATGCGCCATCTATTACAGTTACGCTGTTGCTGTTTTGGTTGGCCACGTAAATCTTATTGGTTGCAGCATTGACCGCTACGGCGGTGGGATACGACCCTACCTGTAGTGTGACGGTGGATCCGGCGGCTTCATCGATCACGGTTACGCTATTGCTGGATTGGTTAGCGACGTAGACCTTGCTGGTATGGGTGTTAATCGCCAGTGCCTCCGGTTGTGAACCGACAGCGATGGTGCCGAGGAGTGTTTGTGAAGAGCATGGCCAAGCTATCAATAAGACGCTGTAGGTAACAAGCAATAACAGAGCAGGGGGTGCCATTAGCCACACGCTTTCTTTCACGGGTCTTTTCTTGATTTCGTGCGCCTGCGGCCAGCATTGACACGCGGGTCAATGGCTTGGGAGAAAAGCTGGCGGAGTTTACAGGAGAGTAATCGGCTCGACCTACCTTCGAGCGCTGCTTCAAACGATAGCACCACGTAAGCACCGGAAAAAGCTTTCTAATCCCTTAGTGATACAAAATGTCTGGCTAGGTTCAATTCGGGAACGGCCTGGTTGCCCTCACTCCATCGAATGAAGCTGTCGTACAATGATGAAACCATAGTGTTTACAATCGCGGAGGGATGTGTGAGCGGTTGAAACAGGCGGTCTTGAAAACCGCTGTACTCGAAAGGGTACCGGGGGTTCGAATCCCTCTCCCTCCGCCATGTGAATCGTGCAATTCCAATCATTTGTCAGCCTATTGAATCGCGTCTGGCTGCGCGCCGTTGCGAGCAGCTGATGTCCCGTTTATGTTTTGTGAGCGCTCGGTCTCGGTGTTGCCGAGTCCAGAATTGCATGCTTCTCCTGTGTCATCGTCATCTCCTCAGCCCTTTTTCTTGTTCGAGCGGGCTATGATGTCGCGGTTGTCCCGTAAGTGGCCGCACTGGACGCGCATTCCATAAACGCGACTCCACCATTCGGTGCCCAAGCTCTGAAGTTCTTGGTGAAGGTTGAATAATGCGGCATCGGCGCAGTCAAACGCTTCCGCCAGCTTCTCGCTTACTACTTTGTCCGGCATTTCCGGGCTGCCTCCCCACAAGAGGGTGGCGGTGTGGGTGATCGTTTCGGTGGTTGCAATTTGGCTTTTCATATCGACCTCCTTGAGGTCATTGGTTGGGGCGACGGTCGAAGTCGAACGCGCCGGGTTGTGATTTGGGATCCCGCTCGCCTCCGGGAGGCGGGAGGGTTGTCCCGCCTTCTGAGACCGTTTCCGTTAGGACCGGGGTAAGCGTTTGCTTAATTTCCCGCCCTCGTGAACGCACAATGCGCCGGTTCGCTCGCTGCATCAATGCACCAGCGGTGATTTGTGGGTGATCTAATGGTGATTTATCGGTGATCTCGGTAACCGACTGATTTCGAACGCCTTGCGGTGCGATGCCCTCCTTGGATCGAATGATCTTGGCGGTTGGCGTCGGGCAAGCGGATAAGGGCGAGGTGACGGCGCCTCCGCTCACGTTCGAGGTTGAGCACCTCATTCCTGAGGCCGCAGACTAGCCTTTGTGGGAAGAGACCTCCCGGAGCCGGTCCTGTCGCCGTCCGCTCAAAGGTCAAACTTAGTACTGTTCGAGGGCGGGTTCGTTCGGTTCTGCGAAATCTTGCTTGATCCCATTGGCGGGCAAGATCATCAAACATCGGTCGTCGTTAGAACGATCTAGACTATGCCTGAACTGCCCGATATCACCCTCTATATCGAGGCGCTCGAGAAGAGGATTCTGGGGCAAACCCTCGTTCGCGTGCAGATTAGCGGGCCCTCGCTTTTGCGAACAGCCCAGCCGCCCATCACCAGCGTAGAGGGTAAGAAGGTGCTTCAGTTTGGTCGCATTGGCAAACGCATTGCTATTGGTTTGGAAGGCGATCTCTGGCTTGTCCTCCATCTCATGATCAGCGGCCGCCTTCATTGGCAGGAGGGCAAGTCGAAAGCTGTCAAGTTGCGTGCGCTGGCCAATCTTGTCTTTAGCAACGGTACCGTTTCTTTAACGGAAGCTGGTTCACGAAAGCGCGCATCACTTCATCTGGTTCAAGGAAAAGAAGCCCTTAGGGCGCTCGATCCGGGCGGCATTGAGGTGCTGCAGGCGGACCTTGAATCCTTTACCACGGTTCTACAATCGGAGAATCACACGCTGAAGCGTGCTCTCACCGACCCGCGATTATTTAGCGGCATCGGGAATGCTTATTCCGACGAAATATTCTTCGCGGCCCAGTTGTCTCCAACCGCGCTGACGAAAAAATTGACCACGAGCGAAGTCCAACGTTTATTCACCGCGATCCGCGACCAGCTGGTTAAATGGACGGAACGGTTGCGCGTCGAAGCGAGCGATAAGTTTCCGGAAAAAGTTACGGCCTTTCGTCCCGAGATGGCAGTCCACGGCCGCTACAAGCAGCCGTGTCGTCGTTGCAGCGGAAAGATACAGCGCATTCGTTATGCGGCGAACGAGACCAACTACTGTCCTAACTGCCAGACCGGCGGAAAGCTGCTTGCCGATCGCAGCCTTTCGCGACTGTTGCGGGAGGACTGGCCGAAAAACGCTGAAGACCTCGAAAATCTCACTGCGACTTTCCTCAACAAGAGCATCTGAGTTGGCCCAAGGCTCTTCAATCCGGATCTTCGATTCGAACAACGGGCAGGCGGCGGACAATTTCTGGCGAATACCAATGGCAGGTTAGACTGGAAGAAGAGAACAACAATGTCTTCCTCGCCCATCGGAAAACACGCGGGCACTGGTGCTGCCAGTGACCAGCCCGCGATTCCCGAGCCGTCGTTTGCGGAGCGAGCTCGTACTTTGATGTACCTAGGTCGCGTCGGTAGCCTTTCGACTATTTCGCGCAAGCAACCGGGCTTTCCCTTCGGATCGGTGATGCCCTACGGGTTGGACGAGCGCGGGCGTCCGATCTTTCTTATCAGCACCATGGCCATGCATACGCAAAACTTGCGAGCGGATTCGCGTGCCAGCCTGCTGGTGACGCAGCCTGACGCGAGCGGCGATCCCTTAGGCGCATCGCGGGTAACGGTCATGGGAAATGTCCAGACAATCCCGGAGCCGGAAGTTGGGCAGGCACGTAGTGTCTACTTGCAGCGTTACGCCAACAGCAAGTACTGGGTGGACTTCGAAGATTTTTCCTTTTATCGCATGGAGGTCGTAGACGTTTACTATGTGGGCGGCTTCGGAGTCATGGGCTGGGTTTCGGCCTCGGAGTTTGCCCAGGCACAACCTGACCCGCTAGCTGATACTGCAGGCGATATTCTGCAGCACATGAATGCCGACCACAAAGATGCGCTCATTCTGCTGACTCGCGTGGTTGCGCGCATTGAGTCGCAGGACGCAGTGATGACTGCGGTGGATCGTCTTGGCTTTCATGTGCGCTTGAATACCCACGATGGCATACGGGGAACCCGAATTGCATTTCTGCGAGAAGTGAGCAATCCGGCGGAAACCAGAGATGTTTTAGTAGAGATGACCCAGCAAGCTCGTCAACGTTAAGCACATTTGCATGTTCCCGCGCTGACGAATCACCACACGGTGAGGGTCACGGAGTCAACCCACTCGTGGTATCCCTCGCCGCCGGCGTTGTCATCGAGCTGCCATTGCACGCCCATGTTGTCTGACCAACTTAGGTTCCTGGCGTGACCCGTGACATTAACCGGATTGCTATTACCGTCCACCACCAGCGTGACGTAAGTGTACTGGTGATTTGTGGTGTCGGTGGTCTCGTACCATTGAATGTGATGCCAGGTGTTGGGGCTGAACTTCGGGCAGGAAATCGAGGTGTGGATCCAGTGTCCACTGGCCTCCTCCCAAGTATCCCAGACTCCCGCACCATAATTGCACTGGCTCCCGATCATGTAGTTATAACCGTTGACAAACTGGAAGGCATCGAACTCCAGAGCCTGCGTGGCGGTTTGCGAGTTGCTGTCCACGTAGAAGTAGAAATCCCACAGAAAATTGTGCACGCTGTTATTGGCGCCCAGCTTCTGGAAAAACAAGGCGTTCTCCCATACACCGGAGTTGAAGAATTCCGTACTGGAGCCGTCACGCGCGGGTGAAGCCTGGTTTTGCGCCATCCAGTAAGTCCCGTTGCCGCTGCCGCCGGCGCAGGACGCTGAGTTGCATGAACCCCACCCGCTGCTCAGTTGCTCAATGTTGGTGAAGGTCTGTGCATTCGAGGGCGGCGAAGGCAGGCCGTTGCTTCCGCCCATGGTCATCGTTGTATCTATGACAATTGGGAGTGACTGGCTACCGTAAACGCCGGTACTATCCCAGGCTTGAACCACCAGTTGATGGTTTCCGGGCGCGGCGGTCAGGTTCGTGTTGATGGTCTGGGCCGCCGGTCCCGCGTACACGTTGGCACCGTCGAGAGAGACCTGCCATCCGGCTATCGCATTTGTGCTGCTGGCTGTGGCAGTAAGTGAAAATGTCGATGGAACTGGCGAAGAGGACTGCGGAGATGTAATGGTTACCTTGACCGTGGAGCGAGACGAGGGAGGCGGAGCCGGAGACAACGGAGGCGCAGGCGGAGACGACAGCTTCGCTGCGCTGCCGCTGCTTCCTCCACAACCCAGGCAAGTCAAGATAAACAGAACAACCACTCCGAGCAAGAAACTCTTCATCCTCTCTCCAGCGGCATAGAAATTGGTGTTGCGAAGTCAGGCGGGGACTGCAAAAGCCTGTCTTTCCACTATCCGGCAACATGCCTTCGGCGCGAACTGGCCGAATCACCTATAAGGACCAGGAATAACTACGTATTTACGCTGAGATAAGTACTGAGTGGTTGGCTGTAGATGAATCAACTAATCGGAACCAGGGAGGCGAAAGGAGATGTTTGGACGCAAGATGATAGGTCGATGAAAGGGCATCTAGATCTTCGCGATCAGGACCTGGCGGTTTTGCACGCCGTTGCAGAACGTTGATTGCGCGAGGAACGAAGGAATCACGCTCCGGTTTTCTGACTGTTGCTGTCCAGTTTTGCCAGTAGATCGTCTACCCGCGCCTCGAGGATGTTGCGGATGGAGCAAATGCCCAGGACTTTTCCCTGATCATCCACAATCGGCATATGGCGGTAGTGCCTTTCCAGCATGACCTGAAGCGCCTCACTGGGAGTGGTCTCTTCGGTGGCCATCTCGACCATGGGGCTCATGAGCTCGTGCACCGGGGTGCGCTTGGGATCGCGCCCGCTCAGGACGAACTTCGCTAGCACGTCGCGTTCCGTGAACATGCCCGCCACCACTCCATGCTCGTCAATGACGGCCACGGCTCCCACTTGTTTTTGCAACATCGTGTGCACCGCATCCTCCACCGTCGCCTGCAGGGACACCGTCGCCGGGCCTTCGTCACACCATTTTAGGAGAGTCATGATCGTTTGAATTCCTTCCAACCACTCGATTCGCCGCACGCTTTTCGCTATTCGCTTTTGGCTTTTCTTTATTGCCTCAGCTGTGAGTGCTTAGCTCCAGTTGGTTTTGTTGTGGAGAGGACAACTCTGCCCCAGCGAAGAGCGAAGAGCCAATAGCGGCCTTACGCATTGATCGCCATACCAAACACCGCATTCGACGCGTCCAACATCGCCTCTGACAATGTGGGATGTGCGTGGATAATGTTCGCCAGATCTTCCGCGGTGCATTCCATCTCCAGCGCCAGAACGGATTCAGCGATCAGTTCGGTGGCATTTGGCCCGATGATGTGCACTCCCAGGATCTCGCCATACTTGGCGTCGGTAACGATCTTGACGAAGCCTTCGTGCTGCCCCACGATGCTGGCACGCGAGTTTGCGGTGAAGGGAAACTTGCCCACCTTCACTGTATATCCCTGCTCCTTCGCCTTGGCTTCCGTGAGACCCACACTTCCAATCTCGGGATGACAGTAGGTCGCATTGGGAACGCGCAGCAGATTGATTGGCTTGGTCGGCTTGCCCGCAATGTGCGTCACCGCGACGATACCTTCCATGGCGCCGGCATGCGCCAGCAACGGGTAGCCTAGCGCAATATCTCCAATCGCGTAAACGCCTGGCTCAGCGGTACGCATGTATTCGTCAACCTTCACAAAGCCGCGCTCAGATTCGATCTTGGTCTTTTCGAGCCCGACGTTCTCGGTAACGGGGGCGCGACCCACCGCGACCAGCACTTTCTCGGCTTCCAGCTTCTGCTGCTTGCCATCGACGGTAAAGGTAACCGCGACGCCGCTTTTGGTCTTCTCCACTTTCTCGACTTTGGCGTTCACAAAGCCATTGATGCCACGCTTGCGATAGACGCGCATCAGTTCCTTCGACACTTCTTCGTCCTCGATCGGGACGTAACGCGGCAGCATCTCGAGGATGGTCACGTCGGTTCCGAAGGATTTGTAGATGCTGGCGAACTCCACGCCCACCGCGCCCGAGCCAATCACGATCAGCGACTTGGGAATCTGGCCCAGGCTCAGCACTTCGATGTTGGTGAGGACCTGCATGTCGGGTTGCAGGCCGGGCAACATGCGGGCCGACGAACCGGTGGAAAGTATGACGTTCTTGGCCTTAATCGACTTCAGTTCGCCGCCTTCCAGCGCGACCGTGTGGATGCCGTCCTTAGCCGGCCCGGTCAGCTTGCCCCATCCGCGGACCACATCCACCTTGTTTTTCTTCATCAGAAATTGCAGGCCCTTGGCGTGTTTATCCACGATGCCCTGTTTACGCTTCTGGATCGCGCCCCAGTTTACCGAGACGCCAGCCGTATTCTCCAGTCCGAGTTCCATGCCCTCCTTCACGTGGTCGAAGACTTCGGCATTGAATAGGAGCGCCTTGGTTGGAATGCAACCGACATGCAGGCAGGTACCCCCCAGGTATGGATCTTTCTCGATCAGGGCAGCCTTCAGTCCAAGCTGCCCGGCGCGAATGGCCGCAGTGTACCCCGCAGGCCCGCTGCCGATGATGGCGACGTCATAAATTATCTCTGGCAAATTCGTGCTCCGTTCTATAAGGGTTATGAGCGCCGGGAGTACCGGCTTGTCGGAATAATGGCGACAGGCGAATAGATGATTGTAAATCACAGGAAGAAGCAGGGGGTGAGGCTTGGCTAGCGGGTTGTGTCAGGGCACGACTTCACAGGCCGCTGAAAAAGTAGCCCGGTATCCGCAAAGGTAGCACCTTTCCACACCGGATTGCGCTACACAGGTAGTATGCGAGGCAACGACGAGCAACAAGGCATGGTATTCAGCTACATCAATCCGGAAGAGCGCATTCCGCAGGACCATCCTTTGCGGCGAATTCGCGCGATGATCGACACGGCCTTGCGCCGCATGTCGCTGCATTTCGAGGCGCTGTATGCGCGCAACGGTCGGCCCTCGATTCCGCCGGAGCGGCTGCTGCGGGCCCTGGTGTTGCAGCTTCTGTATTCGGTCCGCAGCGAGACCCTGCTGATGGAGCAGCTCAACTACAACCTGCTGTTCCGCTGGTTTGTCGGGCTGAACCCAGACGATGAGGTGTGGCATCCGACGGTGTTCACCAAGAATCGCGATCGCCTGCTGGGGGGTGAGGTGGCGCAGCGGCTGCTGGCCGAGGTGGTAAAGCAGGCGGGGGAGCAGCAGTTGCTCAGTGATGAGCACTTCACGGTGGATGGCACGCTGATCGAGGCTTGGGCCAGCCGCCGCAGTTTCCAACCCAAGGAGCCGCCGCCCACACAGGGCACCGGGGCACGGGGCCGGAAGTTGTTGCGCGACACGCACGAATCGAAGACCGATCCGCAGGCGCGGCTGTACAAGAAGAGCACCACGGGCGAGGCCCGGCCCAGCTATCTCGCCCATGTTGATCGAAAACCGCAACGGGCTGGTGGTGGCGGCCTGCGCCACCCAATCCAGCGCGACGGCCGAGCGCGAGGCGGCGCTGGCCATGCTGGAGGCGCGCGGGCGCAGTGTCAAGCAGGTGAACGAAACCACCGCCGCCATCACGTTGGGGGCGGACAAGCATTATCAGGAAGAGAAGTTCATTAGCGAGCTGCGGCGACGCAAGGTGATTCCGCACGTGGCCGAGTATAAGACCAACGAGAAGTGGCCAAACTGGCTGACGGACCAAGAGCGGCAACATCCGGGCTTCGCCATTAGTCAAAAGAAACGCAAGCTGGTGGAAATGATCTTCGGTTGGGGCAAGCTGGACAGCATTCTGCGGCAGGTGAAATTGCGCGGCCAGCACAAGGTGGACTGGTTCTTCCGCCTGCTGGCCACTGCCGCCAACCTGGTGCGTATGGTGAAGCTGATTCCGGCGGTGTAAGTGCAGGGAGTAGTGTGTCTGGAAGGCTCCGTAACGTCCTTCCAGAGATCGAAATCGAGAGCCGAAACACGGATTAGAGCTGAGAAAACACATTTGGCTAAAGACACGCGCCCCCATAGGCGAGTTTTTCAGCGGCCTGTTCAGTCGTGCCGAATAAGCGCGAGAAAGATTAGGGCTTTAGCCCCTGCGAACACAGTTCCTCAGGGGCTGAAGCCCAAGTCATTGCTGATCCATTGCGGCACGGCTGAAGCCATGCCCTGACACAAACCGTGTTATGAGGCTGCTTCCCGGCTAAACCGTCCGTGAGTCTTTTTCTCCCCCTGCCTCGTATATCCCGTTAGTATGGTCGCCACCGCCTTCAGTTCGCTGGTTCCGATGGAAACCGAAGAGTCGCAAATCGCGCATGGGCTTCGGCGTCGCGATCCTGACCTGCTCGACGCCTTGATCCAGCAGTATCAGCACCGGCTGCTGCGCTACCTGCTGCACTTGACTGGCAATCGCGCCGTCGCCGAGGACTTGTTCCAGGAAACCTGGCTACGCGTGCTGGAAAAAGGCCATCAGTACGACGGCCGTAACCGCTTCGTGACTTGGCTGATGTCCATCGGACACAACGTCGCGATCGACTACCTACGCAAGAAAAGTCCCAGCAGCCTGGATGAACTCAAGGACCCGGAAGCCGGCGCACCCTTTGAACCTCCAGCGACCGGTCCGTCGCCGTTCGACCTGGCTCTGGCGCGGCAGCAGCATGAAATGTTCGACACCGCCTTGGGGCAGGTGCCGGCAATTTTCCGCGAGGTCTTGGTACTTCGCTTCCAGGAACAGATGAAGCTTGAAGAGATTGCCCAGTTGATTCACATTCCCCTGGCCACCGTAAAGACCAGAATTTATCGCGGCGTAATGGCATTGCGTCCCGCGCTGAAGGGAGGCGCCCAATGACCAACCGTGAACATGAGCGTGCCATTGACCTCATCACCTGTCGCAACGTGGAAGACATCGCCGCTGCAGATGCTTCATGGCTGGAGGCGCACCTGGCGTCGTGTGCGGACTGTTCCGAATATGCTGTTTTGGCGCAGAGCACTGGCCGGCTGCTGCGGTCGGTTGCGGTCACCACCAGTCCGGCGCTGGTGATGAAGACGCAGGCACGGGTGCATGCTCGCGCAACGTATCTGCAAGAGCAGCGCTCCCGCATGGTCCTGGTCGCGATTTCGTTTTGTATCGGGGCCATGTCTTCGGCGGTTTCAGCGTGGCTGTGGTGGCGATTCGGCAGCTGGGTGGCGGAACATGTAGGGCTCTCATCGGCGATCGTCGAACCGGGAATTCTGCTATTTCTGCTGCTGCCAGCAGTCGTAATCGCCGGGTTGATGCTGGCGTTTCCTCATCCCATATTCGAAGGCTCACTCATGCTGGGGTTGGCGAGGGAGCATGAAGGAGAAAAGCGATGAACCAGGCAAAGTCTCATTTTCGTAGCGAACTCGCCATTATCCCGCGGGTGGCATGGGTAATTGCTGTCTTGGCGTTCGCCATTATGCAGATCTGCCTGCTGGTGCTCGTGCCTCGCCATATAAGCCCTTCAGAGATACCCCCGATGCCGTTTTTGGTGCTGATCAGCCTGGGCGGCGGCATTTTCCTGGCCATCATCATCCTGATGATTGGCTACGTGAACGCCGACTCCAAGCGTCGCGGCATGAATTCGCTGCTGTGGACGCTCTTGGTGATTTTCATTCCCAAGGCGCTCGGCTTTCTCGCGTACTTTCTGCTGCGTAAGCCTCTGCTGATACCGTGCCCTAACTGCGGGACATCGGTCGGATCGGACTTTCGCTATTGCCCAAAGTGCGGCCATGCTTTGACTCCGACCTGCAGTCACTGCGGCCGTGCCATCAGCGGCGATTACGTGTGCTGCCCGTATTGCGGGAGGCCGGTGGCAGCGACGGCAACCGCTTAGGTTCACCACAGAGGCACGGAGAGCACAGAGAAAGCTTTTGTTACCACAGAGAACACGGAGCACACTGAAAAAACGAAGAGAGAGAAGAAGACAAAAACGGAAAAACAACAAAGAAGAACCTTCCGTGTTCTCCGTGACCTCTGTGGTGAAAAAGAACTCTTTTATTCTCTCTGCCTCTGTGTCTCTGTGGTGAAATTCCCGGATCTAACCCGCGATTGATTTAGAATTCCCTCCTATGGCAGCCGTCACCTATCTGGAAGCGATTCGCCAGGGCATCTGGGAAGAGATGGAGCGCGATCCTGCGGTCTTCTGCATCGGCGAAGACATTGGCATTTACGGCGGCGCGTTCAAAGTTACCGAAGGACTGATCGACCGCTTTGGCCCCGAACGAGTGGTGGACACGCCGATCTCAGAGATGGCCATCGTCAACGCCAGCTTTGGCGCAGCGCTCACCGGCATGCGGCCGGTGGCCGAGTTCCAGTTCATGGACTTCATCAGCTGCGCCTTCAACCAAATCACCAACATGCTGGCCAAGGCCCATTTTCGCTGGGGCGCACCGGTCCCAGTGGTGCTGCGCGGTCCGTCGGGTGGGGGTGTGCATGGAGGGCCATTTCATTCGCAGAACCCCGAGACGTATTTCGCGCACACGCCGGGGCTGAAAGTCGTCTGCCCCGCTAGCGCCTACGACGCCAAGGGGCTCATCAAATCGGCGATTCGCGACAACAACCCAGTGCTGTTCTTTGAGCACAAATTTCTGTACCGCCGCATCAAGGAAGAGCTGCCTGCTGGCGACTACACCGTTCCGATTGGGAAAGCGCGGGTCGTGCGCGAAGGCCGGGATGTCAGCGTAATCACCTATGCGGCCATGGTGTATGTCGCGCTGGAAGCCGCGGAAACCCTGGCGAAGGAAGGCATCGATTTGGAAGTGGTGGATTTGCGCACGGTGCTGCCACTGGATCGCGATGCCATCCGTCAGACGGTGGAAAAGACCAATCGCGTAATCGTGCTGCACGAAGACACCAAAACCGGCGGCATTGCCGGAGAGGTTGCGGCCATCATCAATGAAGAGTGCTTTGATTCGCTCGATGCGCCTATCGTGCGCATCGCCTCCGCCGACAGTCCCGTGCCGTTCTCGCCGCCACTGGAAGAAGCCTTCCTCCCCAAAGTGGAAGATGTAGTGCGCGAAGCCCGCCGCTTGCGAAGGTACTGAGCAGGCTACGGGACTTTTGGAATCCGACAATTTGGGGCATGGCTCGGATGACATTTCTGTGATGTTTCGTCGGTGCCGAGGCAATAGGCGGGGTTCATAGTACGATATTGAATCCTCCGGCGGGGCCGGTACAGCAAGCTCAGAGGAGAGGCATGCGCGGATTCATCTTGGGAGTCATCGTCACGCTGCTGGTTTTGTTTGTCGGCGGCTATTTCTACATGACCACGGGACACTTCGACACCCGGGCCGTCGGCAACACGCCCAGCACCTTCGAGCGGCGGACAGCCATGAAGTCGCTGGATGAGTGGGTGGATAATCGCGCTCCCAAGCAGGCCAATCCCTTTCAGCCGACTATGGACAACGTCATGGATGGCTCGATGACCTATGACAAGAATTGCGCGTTTTGTCACGGCAGCCTGAAAGAACCCACCTCGCCGATGCGCAAGAAATTTTACCCGTCCGTGCCGCAACTCATGAGCAACACCCCAGACGATCCGGATGGCAATCTTTTTTATGTCATCAAGTATGGGGTTCGCTACACCGCTATGCCGGGTTGGGACGGCGTACTGTCGGACGACGACATCTGGAAGACCGTACTCTTCATCAAGAATTCCAACCAGATGAAGGACAGCTCGCAGCAGCAGAATCCGCAGAACATGCAGCACATGGACAATTCTAAACAGCCGCCGAAGTAAAATTATTTCCCCGCTCTCCCGCGGCCAGCTAACTAGGTCTGATTGCTACCGAATGAATATCGCACTGTTTGGCGGAACCTTCGATCCCATCCATCGCGGACACGTGATCGTGGCGCGCGCTGCCGCCGCTAAGTTCGAATTGAAACAAGTGTGGTTTATCCCCGCCGATATACCGCCGCATAAGCAGAAAACGCCGATCCTTTCGTTCTATCATCGTTATGCTATGGTTGCGCTCGCGCTCACCGGAGAAAAGACCTTCGTGCCGTCGTTGTTGGAAGCTCCCGATCCCGCGACTGATGGCAGCAGCCGCAAGCCAAGCTATTCGATTGATACCGTCCGCCGCGTAAAAGCGACGTTGGGCAAGAGCGACCACCTATACTTCCTGATAGGCATGGACGCTTTCAAAGACATCGCCAAGTGGCACGAAGCCGAGGCCTTGCTGCGGGAATGCGATTTCATCGTCGCCGCGCGCCCTGGGTACTCGCTGGCCGACGTGGCTTCTTCATTGCCAGAGAAGCTGCGGCCGGCGGCGCCCGTGACAAAGTTGTTCCGCAAGCAGAAGATGGAAGGGCCGCTGGTGTTGCCGGGCGCCACTCTGCACATGCTGCCAGAGACACACGAGAATGTTTCGGCCACCCAGATCCGCGCGTCGGTGGAACGTGGCGGCGCATTGAAGCGGCTTGTCCCCGACGCGGTAGCAGACTACATCCAGAAGGAGCACTTATATCGAAACCCAGCAAGGAAGAATAGAAAGTAACTCGAGACAAACCGGGATAGAACATGAAGAAAAATGAGTCGCGAGCGCAAGTTGCCATTGCCGTGCGCGCTTGTCAGGAGAAGAAGGCGGCGGACATTAGCATCCTACGGCTCGACGAGCAGGCCAGCGGGTTCACCGACTATTTCGTGGTTTGTTCCGGCGCCAACCCACGGCAGGTGCAGGCTATCGCCGACGAGGTGGACGAGAAACTGAGCGCGACTGGAGTTGAGCCCTCGCATCGGGAAGGCTACAACCATGCCGACTGGGTGTTGCTGGACTACGTCGACTTCGTGGTGCACATCTTCTCTGAGAGCGCGCGCAAGTTCTATGACTTGGAGCGGCTGTGGAAGACTGCTACGCGGTTGCAACTGGCTGATCTGGAGAAGGCTGCCCGCAAACCCGCGGCCAAGAAGACGCTTGCCAGTGCCAAGCGCGGCAAGGCAGCGAAATCTCCAACCAAGTCGGCGGCGAAGACTGCTGCTCGCAAGCGCGGCTCGACCGCTCGTTCGCGTAAGAGTTCCTAGGCCGTGAAGCTTCGCATCGTATGGATTGGCAGGACGCGCAGCTCTCCCATTCAATCGCTGACCGCGGAATATCTGAAACGACTCTCTCGCTACGCCGCCTGCGATGCACAAGAGTTGACCTCGGAAGCCGCTCTGCTCAAACTAGTGGATAAGAGCACAAGCCGTAAGCCGCCGGTTCTGGTGCTGCTTGACGCCCGCGGACAGCAGCTGACCTCGGAAGAGATAGCCAACTTTCTGGAATATCACCAGGGGCACGACACCCAGGAATTGCTGTTCGCGGTCGGCCCTGCTGATGGATGGAGTGACGCCACGCGCGCCATCGCGTCTAATATCCTGTCCTTCGGGAAGGTGACGCTTCCGCATGAACTGGCCCGGGTCGTGCTGTTGGAGCAGCTCTATCGGGGATTCACTATCCTTAAGGGGCATCCCTATCATGGGGGACATTAGAAGGAGTGACATGAGATTTCAGCGGCGGGGTGTCGCCCGCTGGTTGCTAATATTTGCGATTGCCATCTTCTCGTCGTACTGTGCGGGCCAGGCGCCTTCCCATCCATCAGCGAAGCCGGTTGCGGCGTTCCCGCCGCTGGAGCAATGGAAGACGGCGGTGACTAGCGGTAACGTCGCGACCCTGCAGGCGACTTTACAGCAGCAATCCTCCGGCTCAGGTCGCCACGGCCACAGGAGGATCTACGGTTACCTCGGAGGTCACCTTCTGGACAGGTCTTAAGGCCCGCCGCATGAAGCTGAATGTCATTGAGTCGCAATCGCCGCAGGTGGGCGTGCAGCAGGTGGTCTTTCAGGCGGAGGTTCATACCAGTCCGGGTCCAGGAGGCCAAACGCTTTATGTAACCGAGGGGCAAGTATGGCAGAAGCAAGGTGAGCAGTGGCGCATCATGGGCACGAAACGCTCCGATGCTTCCAAACTGCAACAGCCGGTATCGACCAGCAAAGTCATCTACGCTCCCGGTGTAGATGCTCACGCCGAGATCAAGCAAGCTCTGCAACTCGCCGCCAAGGGCCACAAGCGCGTGCTGGTTGTCTTCGGCGCGAACTGGTGTTACGACTGCCATGTGCTCGACCTGGCTTTTCAGCGTCCTGAGATCGCGAGCGCACTGCAGCACAACTTTGAAGTGGTGCACGTAGACGTAGGCGAAGGTGACAAGAACCAAGACCTCATGCAGGAGTATGAGGTCCCGATGAAGCGGGGAATTCCGGCGATCGCGGTCCTCGACAGCAATGGGAAGCTGCTTTACAGCCAGAAGGGCGGTGAGTTCGAGAAAGCACGCGCCTTGGGGCCGGAAGATGTGTTGCAGTTCCTGAACAAATGGAAGCCTGTCGCGCGGTAGCTCTGGCAAGACTCGGGAGTCGGCATCCGTTACTATATCGAGAGTGAATCGTCTAAAGTTCGCCGCTCGTTCGGCGCAAGATAAGGAAAAACCTGGAATGAAACTTACTTTAATTCGGCAGGTCGCCCTTGCTGCGACGGTGCTGCTGGGCAGCCTAGCAGCGTGGGGCGCCGATACCTCAATGCTGCGGCCCCCTAAAGGATCGAAGGTCGCCATCATTGTATTTGAAGATCTCGAATGTCCCGACTGCGCACGTGCGGCGCCGCTGCTGCATGAGGCGGCCAAGCAATACAACATCCCGCTGGTGCAGCATGATTTTCCTCTGCCCATGCACCCCTGGTCGTTTGAGGCGGCGGTGAACGCCCGCTTCTTCGACACCAAGTCGCCGAAGTTGGGTGACGAGTATCGCCTCTACATCTTTCAGAACCAGCCACAGATTACCAAGCAGAATCTGCGTGGCATGACGGAGCGCTTTGCCGACGAGCATAAAGTCGCGCTGCCGTTTGTGGTCGATCCGAATGGAGATCTTGCCGCCAAGGTCAAAGCGGACTATCAACTGGGACAGCGCATTCCTCTCGATCACACGCCCACCATCTACGTCGTCAGCGATACCGTGCGTGGGCAGCCCTTCGTCGAGGTCGTCGATCGCACCAAACTCTACCAATTGATTGAGCAGGTGATGAAGGAGGCCGGTAGCAATCCGGGAAGCAAGACGGCCACCGCCCATAAACCGGCGCACGCCCAATAAAAAAAATGGCGCGTTGCCAGCAAGCTCGCCATCACCGGCGAGCTTTTTCCATCGGGCCTCGCAAATCTCGGGCCGTTCCGTCCGCTCGACGAAACTTTCAATGCTCGGTCGGGTTGCTATGATCGAACCATGGCCGACAATCTTTCCATACAGCCGATGCCGCCTGTCTCGTCTCACGATCGCATCCTGATGGCGGGCAAGCACTTGTTCGCGCTCAACGGCTACGAAAATACCAGTACGGTGACCATTTCTCGCGAAGCCGGTACCAGCGAGTCGCAGATGATGAAACATTTCGGCAGCAAGCAGGGTCTGCTCATTGCCATTTTTGACCGCGGTTGGATGGCCATCGCCGACCGAGTGCAAATGACGCAGAAGAGTGCCTCGCTCACCGACAGGCTTCTTGGATTGCTGGAGGCCATGGTTATCGAACTGGACAAAGATAACGATCTGAAAGAAATCATGCTGCTTGAGTCTTGGCGTGTGCGTAAAGACAACCGTGACGTGCTGCTGAGCCAGGGATTTCTCCGATTTGCCGATGTCGTGGACGGGATTCTGTCGGAGATGAGGGACCGCGGGCAAATACGCTCCGATGTGAACCTTCACGCGGTGCGCGCCGCATACATCGGGATGACGGAAGGCCTGCTGCGCGATCAGGTGATAGCGAAGCGCTCTGGGTTTGTCGCCAACTACAATTTTGACGATGTCAGAAAGGTCCTCGAAGTAATGGTTCCGGCCTTTCGCGAGGACCGGAGCGACATCGTTGAAAGCGGTCAACGAGTAGCCGTCGAATTCGCCCGGCCGATACCACTGACCGGTCAAACTTCCTGCCGCCGCAACTACAGCTTCCGCAATACCTCAAATATGTCGTCATTGCTGGGCACCTGTCCCAGAGGGTAAATCTTCGCGAACGCCAGCTTGCCCTTCTTGTCCACGATAAATACGGCGCGCTCATTGACTCCGGGGAGCGGATCCCCCTCGCGCTGAATGCCGAAAAGCTTGGCTACCGCTCCATGCGGATAAAAATCGCTGGCGAGTGGAAAGCTCATCGTGCCGATTTCTTTTTTTTGCCAGGCAGTGTGGCTGGGAATTGAGTCCGCGCTGATGGCCACGACTTGGGCATCGTAGCCGGCAAGTTTCTCGGTTTCAGAACTCAAGGCAGGCAATTGAGAGGCGCAAACCGGCGTCCAGTCGGCTGGATAGAAAGCCAGGACCACGTTCTTCTTTCCCCGGTAATCGCTCAGCTTGAATTGCTGCTTGATACTTCCTACAACCGCCGGGAGCTCAAAATCCGGGACTTCATCGCCAACCTTCAGGTTTGCCATTCTTCCTCCAGTTTCTGGTTCGATGCAAACAGCGATTCTAGAGGTCATGCTTGCTGGCAGCAAGCCCGTAACGGCTTGCCTTGTTTCAGTTTGATGAAAACATAAGGCTCCCATCCTGTCGGCAAACAGCAGACAAGGAGGAGACTCGGGCGTTTTCTCTAGTGGTCCTGGGCTAAGCTGTTTCGTCCCGCAAGGCGGGACTGGATACGGGTTAGTGGCTAGCAAGACTTGGCTGGCGGCTGACGGCTGATGGCTATTTGCTTCCCTACTGGTAGGTCACCCGCTTTTCGCCCTTCACGATGCGGCCGATGGTGTAGCCCTTCTCGCCGCAGCGTTCCAGGATGGTCTGCACCTTCTTGAACTTCTTTGCGGGCACGACAAGGATCATGCCGATCCCCATGTTAAAGGTGCGCAGCATTTCGTCTTGCGGAACGTTGCCGATCTTTTGCAGGTGTTCGAAGATCGGCGGCACTGGCCAGGAGTTGATCTCGACAATCGCGCCGACGCCCTTGGGCAACGCGCGGGGCAGGTTTTCCGTGATGCCACCGCCAGTGATGTGCGCCATGGCCGAAACCGCATCACCTTCGATCATGCGTCGCAAGATCGGCCAATAGCTCTTGTGCGTCTTCATCAGCTCGGTGCCGACCTTGCCTTTGATCTCGTTGACGTACGAATCGGGCGTGTAATGCGCGACCGTGAAGAAAAGCTTCCGGGCCAGCGCATAGCCGTTGGTGTGAAGTCCAGTAGAGGGCAGACCGATGAGTACGTCTCCGGCTTCCACGGCTTTACCGGTGATCAGCTTGCTGCGGTCCGCGACGCCGACGATAAACCCGGCCAAGTCGTACTCGCCATTGGCGTAGAAGCCGGGCATTTCGGCGGTTTCGCCGCCAATCAACGCGCAGCCGTTCTGCTTGCAGGCGTCGGCGATACCCGCCACCACCTTCTCGGCGATCTCCGCCTGCAGTTTGCCGGTAGCAAAGTAGTCCATGAAGAACATGGGCGCGGCGCCCTGCACGGCGATGTCGTTCACGCAGTGGTTCACCAGATCAGCGCCGACCGTGTGGTGCAGGTTCATCTCGAAGGCGATTTTCAGCTTGGTGCCGACACCGTCCACGCTGGAGACCAGAACGGGGTCCAGATACTTCTTCTTGTCGATGGCGAAGAGCCCGCCGAAGCCGCCGAGCTCGCTCAACACCCCGCGATTGAAGGTCTTATGGGCAAGATACTTAATGCGCTGCTTGGTGCGATTAGCACGCTCGATGTCCACGCCAGCGTCGGCGTAGGTGATGGTGCGGGTTTCTGCCGTTTGTTGTGCCAAGAGTCGGGATCCAGTTCCGAGGACGCGTCGCCGCAGATTTTTACGCGGGAAGAGGCATTGTATCATTCCTCGTTTTCGCTGAGCAGTAACGAGTGTTTTCACCACACTAGACGGAGGAGGGAAAGGAGTTACGACATGGCCCACCGAAAGACAGAAACACAGAACACGCGCAACCTTCTCCGCCGGGCACCGCACTCGAGGTCCGTTGCTTTAGATGGATACCGGAACGGATTACTTTGTGACTCGCATCACTACGTTCTGTGACGATTTGCTTCCGCGCAATCCGGCTGAAGTTTAGACTGGAGTTTCATCCAGTGAGGTAACATGGCCACGACTTCTGCCGCTAAGCCTACGACTGCAAGCGCCATCAAAGCAGATCCTTCGTCCGACGTGTACGGCTCGGAAACACATCCTCTCGACGCGTTGTTTCTGCCCCATAGCGTCGCGGTAATCGGCGCGTCCGAACGAGCGGGCAGCGTGGGCCGCTCCGTGCTCTGGAACCTGTTGAGCAGCCCTTTTGGAGGTACCGTATTCCCGGTAAATGCCAAGCGTTCCAATGTGCTGGGGATCAAGGCCTATCCCAGCGTCCGTGACCTTCCCGACAAAGTGGACCTGGTAGTCCTCACCACCCCGGCCGACACCGTTCCCGACCTCATCGCCGAATCGGTGGAGCTAGGTATTTCGGCCGCCATCGTGATCTCCGCCGGCTTCAAGGAGCACGGTGAACACGGCAAGGATTTGGAGCGCCAGATCTCAGAAATTATTCGCGGCAAGATGCGTCTGATTGGTCCCAATTGCCTCGGGGTGATGAATCCGGTTCGCGGGTTTAATGCGACCTTTGCCCACACGGTTGCCCGGCCGGGAAATGTGGCTTTCATCAGCCAGAGCGGGGCGCTATGCACGGCCGTGCTGGACTGGAGTCTGCGCGAGAATGTCGGCTTCAGTGCCTTCGTGTCTGTCGGCTCCATGCTCGATGTGAATTGGGGCGACCTGGTCGACTACTTTGGCAATGATCCGCGGACGCACAGCATCGTCATCTACATGGAATCCATTGGCGACGCACGGTCGTTCCTCTCGGCCGCACGCGAGGTCTCGCTGACTAAGCCCGTCATAGTGATTAAGGCTGGACGCACAGCTGCCGCGGCGAAGGCGGCGGCTTCCCATACCGGATCGCTCACCGGCAGCGATGAAGTGCTGGAGGCCGCATTCCGGCGCAGCGGCGTACTGCGAGTCAACAGCATCGCCGACATTTTCTTCATGTCCGAGGTATTGGCCAAACAGCCGCGGCCACGAGGCAAGCGGTTGTGCATCCTGACGAATGCAGGCGGACCGGGCGTGCTGGCCACCGACGCGTTGGTTGCCGGTGGAGGCGAATTGGCTGAACTGTCTCCCGAGACTATGAAGGCATTTGATGAGATTCTTCCGGCACAGTGGAGTCACAACAATCCCGTAGATATCCTCGGCGACGCCGAACCTGAGCGGTATGCGAAATCGCTGGAAATCGCCGCCAAAGATCCCAGCATTGACGGCATGCTGGTGGTATTGACTCCGCAGGACATGACCAATCCGACGCAGATTGCCGAGAAGCTGAAACCGTACGCCAAAGGACTTGGCAAGCCTGTACTGGCGAGTTGGATGGGTGGCGCAGAAGTCATGGCGGGCGAGCAAATCCTGAACCAGGCCGGCATTCCGACCTTCCAGTTTCCCGATAGTGCGGTCCGCGCCTTCAACTACATGTGGCGTTACTCCTATAACTTGAAGGGGCTTTACGAAACTCCAGCCTTGCCGCAACACGCCGACGCCGCGCTGCAACGCGGCAAGGCCGAGCACATTATCCAGCAGGCCCGTCAGTCGGGTCGCACCATCTTGACTGAGTACGAATCGAAGCAATTGCTCAAGGCTTACGACATTCCAACAGTTGACACCCGGATAGCGATCAACGAACAGGAAGCGCTGCAGGCTGCCGAGGAGATTGGCTATCCCATCGTGTTGAAGCTGTACTCGCTCACCATCACGCACAAGACAGATGTTGGCGGCGTGCAGTTAAACCTGCGTGATGCGGCCGCCGTGAAAAGCGCATTCCAGGCCATAAAGCAATCGGTCACTGAAAAGGCTGGCGCCGAGCACTTCCAGGGCGTGACCGTCCAGCCCATGATCAAGCTCGACGGCTACGAGTTGATCGTCGGCAGCAGTCTCGATGCCCAGTTCGGGCCAGTCATATTGTTTGGAACCGGCGGCCAGCTGGTAGAGGTCTTCAAGGACCGCGCTCTGGCCTTGCCGCCTCTGAATTCCACGCTCGCCCTCCGCATGATGGAACAGACGAGCATCCTGACAGCGCTGAAGGGAGTTCGTGGGCGCAAGCCGGTTGATCTGGCGGCGCTGGAAGATCTCCTGGTCCGCTTCAGCCAACTCGTCGTCGAGCAGCCCTGGATCAAGGAAATTGACATCAACCCGCTGCTCGCGTCCCCCGAACGTATCGTCGCGCTGGACGCGAGGGTTGTGGTGCATGGTTTGGATATGGCCGAAGACAAGCTGCCGACGACAGCCATCCGTCCCTATCCGATTCATTTAGTCCGGCCATGGAGGATGAAGGACGGGAAGGAAGTAGTTATCAGGCCTATCCGTCCGGAAGACGAACCTATGATGATTGAATTCCACGAGAAGCTCTCGGAAAGGAGTGTCTATCTGCGGTACTTCCAGCCGTTGAAACTGACGCAGCGGACCGCGCATGAGCGCTTGACCCGGGCTTGCTTTATCGACTACAACCGCGAGATGGCACTAGTTGCGGAGAGCCAGAACGAAGCTGGTGAACCCGAGATTCTGGCGGTCGGACGGCTCAGCAAGTTGCATGGCCGCGATGAAGCCGAGCTGGCCGCGGTAGCAACCGATACCGCTCAGCACAAAGGTCTGGGCACGGAGCTTTACAGCCGGCTTATCGAATTTGCCCGTGACGAGAAGCTTAAACTGGTCGTCTCCAATATGCTCCCCGAGAACCGTGAAATGCGGGCGCTTTGCGTCAAGCACGGTTTCAAGATGTTCGCGAGTTTGGAAGACAACATGATCCGGGCCGAGCTGGCACTGTAAAAGCTACGCCGCGCGTGCCATGAGAGGCAGGGATCTCCCCTGCAGACTTCGCCAAGGCAGGAGCAATATATCGTGCGCCGCGTGTATCATGGGTTTTGCGGTCGCCATGTTATGATCGGGAGCTTGCGGGAGTGTAATTGGCTGCTGCTGCCGTGGTGCGGCAAGCGTCTAAGGGGCGATCGGTAGAACGTGCCAAGCGAAAAACAGGTAAAGTGGTCGCAGCTTCGGGTTGGACTGACCGTACTTGTTGCGCTCGTAACTCTTGCCATTCTTATCTTCGTGATGACCGGCACCACCGGCCTCTTCACCAAGAAAATCCTGATTCGTGCCTACGTGGACAACGCCGCCGGCTTGCGGGTTGGCGCTCCGGTGCGGCTGGAAGGCGTCGACATTGGCAATGTCACCGGGGTCCGCGTAGTTTCCGATCCCAAACGCGTTCTGGTCCCGGTGGAACTCATGATGAAGGTCACCACCAAGTACAAAGACACCATGAACACGGGCTGCCAGGTTCAGCTGACCACAGCCGGGGTGTTGGGTGAGGTTTTTGTGGACCTCGATTGCCGCGAGGCCAAGGGCAGGCCTATCCAAACCGGCGCTGAGCTGCCCACGAAAGATGTTCCGCAATTGCAGGACGTAGTACGCGCCAGCCAGGGAACGCTGCAAAATGTCGACACGCTGGTGAAACGGCTCGACAGTATTCTTTCCTATATCCAGAGCGGGCAAGGCTCCATCGGCAAGGTCATTTACGACCCGGCGCTGTTCAATCGAGCTAACGACATGCTGGCCCAGTTGCAGCAGGTCGTGGGCCAGGTCAACTCACCCAACGGAACGATCGGCAAACTCATCAACAGCGACGAACTCTACAACAAGGCCAATGCCGCCGTCGACAACGTCAATAAGATCATCGATGAGGTCAATAGCGGCCAGGGAACAATCGGCAAATTCCTTAAAGACCCCACTCTTTATAACAATGCCAACAAAGCGGTCACCCAAACCAACGAGCTGATCGGCGGTATCAATGCCGGAAAAGGCACCCTCGGCAGGCTCGCGAAGGACGAAGCGCTGGCAAACAAGATCGACAATACCATCACCCGCCTGAATAGCATCGCCGACCGGCTCGACAAGGGCGAGGGCACGGCCGGCAAGTTCCTCAAGGATCCTGCTCTATACAACAACGCTAACGACTTGTTGGTGGAGACGCGGAACCTCATTAAAGCCGTGCGCCAGGATCCCAAGAAGTACCTGACCATTCATCTCAAAATCTTCTAAGAGAGTAGAACTCATCTCACAAATCGTCTTGTATCAGGGCACGTCTTCAGACGTGCCGCAACAGGCTTAATACTGACTTGGGCTTCAGCCCCTGCCGGGCCGGTTTCTGCAGGGGCTAGAGCATTTTCATAGTTAGTGTAGACCGTAACCGCAATGGGAGAACCAAGCCATAGCGTTCGCCGGAGTGATCGAACGCAGGGCCTCAGCCACAGCCGTTTCCAGAGCCTCGAGGGTGCGTGCCTTGAGCGAACGCAGAACCTGTTTGACCTTCGACCAGGCCTGCTCGATCGGATTCAAGTCCGGCGAGTAGGGCGGCAGATACATCAGCCGGGCGCCGGTGGCCTCGATCCGTTGGCGCACTCCCGCCACTTTATGAGCGGACAGGTTGTCCATGATCACCACCTGACCGGGCCGCAGCTGAGGACATAAAACCTGCTCCAGATAAGCCAGAAAAATGTCGCCATCGGTGGGCTCGGCAATGGTCATGGGCGCCTGCAGACCTTGGCTGGTAAGCGCGGCCAGCATGGTCAGTATCTGCCAATGGCCTTGCGGGGTCGCTTCTTTCACCCGCTGCCCACGCGGAGCACGAGCATAATTTCGTGTCCTCTGGGTGGTGGCTCCACTCTCCTCCAGAAAAATCAACTGCTCGATTTCGATCTGACCGATCTCCGCCCGCCACGCTTGCCGCCGCTGTTGCGCTGGCTCGCTGTCTTGCTCTTGGGCGTAGAGCGATTTTTTTTAAGCGCCAACTGCAGCCGGCGTAAGGCCCACCAAATCCGTGTCGTACTCAAGCGCACGCCCTGGATCTCTGCCAGTTGCTCCCCCAGTTCCCACAGCGTGATATCCGGTTGGTGGCGAACTTGCTCGCGCATCCACTCGGCCATCGCCTCCGTCACCCGGCTCGCCGGTCCATGCCGCCACTGCGGAGCATCGCTCTCTCCGGTCCGCGTTCGCCGCGCCGAAATCTTCTTTGCCCAACCCACACTGACCCGAAATCGTTCCGCTAACTCCTCTAGCGTTCCCTCCCCCTCGTCATACGCCTGAAAAAACTTCCGCCGCAGATCATTCGAATACGCTTGCGCCATGCAGGTTGAGCGGAGGATCGCCATCTGCAGCTTACTTCAAGTGATCTCCGGTTTATAGTAACTAAGAAAATGCTCTAAAAAAGTCGTGCCCTGATACAAGTCTGACCTCCAATCGCCTATAAGCAGGTGCTGAAGTGACTTGAAATGTTATGCCATGGCGACCAGACGCTCTTTCGGCACGAGGAAAATGTCGTAAACATAATCATGAACGGCCAAAGCTGCCGATTTCATGGTTCCTGCCTCGATCTGCTTCACGATTTCCTCGCGCGAAAGATCAAAAATCGCTGCCAGAATTTGCTTCCTTTCCTCATCGGTCGCCTGCGCCAGCAGGAACAGCACACGCGCGCTGTGCTGTATGTATCTCGGGGAAAGCAGTTGCCGCTTCAGCAGCTCCATAATGACCGGTGCCTTCGACCGGTCAAAGCGTCCCGGATCGCCACGCCGGTCGAGTTCAGCGAAGAACTCCGTCGTCCATTCATTATGATAATTCCACACCTTCTGGAACAGCTCCTTCGTGAAGCGACTCCCCGCCTTCACCTGCTCCGTACTTGGCGCCAGCACCACCCCGTCTTCGGTGAGCGCTGGCCGCTGAAGATATCCATCCTTGGTGATGACCGCTTCATGACGCACGAGCGTCCACAGCCATGAAACGTCGATGCGGTACGTGGCCAAATCGTTCATGAAGCGCTGCTTGAGTTCGTAGTCGTCGATGGCGGCGGCGAAGTTGCCGTTCAGGATCTGGAAACCGTAATTCGCGGCCATGTAGAACGCATGCTGGATGTGCTCGATGGTGATGTCGCCTTTCGGCACGCCATAGATGGCGTTCCATCGCTCTGGGTCAAGAAGCTTCTCCGGAGTATCCAATGAGTCTTTGTTAAGGATGGCTGGAGTGATCTTGCCCTGCACGTTCAGCAAGCCACGTGATTCGAGCAGCGCCCGTTCCGGGTCCGCCAGCCCACTGGCAACGGTGGGCACCGCCTTGCCGTTGGCGTCCACGGTCTCGCGCGGCGCATCTAAAAGCGCCTGCAACTGCGCGACCGGTACACCAAGCGGACCATTTCCGGCAGCCACGTATGCGGGCTCCGGACTTGCAACCCAGCTTTGGCGATACGCGTCGTAGAGCCTGCCCTTGACGCGTCCCGCAAGGATATCGTCCAGCGTAACCTGCTTGGCTGTGGGGATAGGCCCTTCGGGCACGAACATAAGCCCCAGCAGGCGCTCGCGGAGCTTGTCGATGGCGACCGCGCGCAGCGCCAGCGGGTTATACCGCGAGCGGCCATAAACATCACTCGTAGCATAGATCATCACCGCCGCCATCCCGCCGATGGGTCCACCCTGCGTGAGTTCGCCATTCTTCATACCGGCCATCAGCATGATGAGCGCGTTGTAGCGCTGGTAGGCGATCATGTTCGGCGAAGCCATACCGATGGTCTGCGGATCGGGAAACACGCTGTTGGGGTCGTCTTTCCACATCTCGATGAGGCTGCCGAGATAGTCCCAGCGGCCGACATTGGTACCCAGCAGCCGCCGCCGGAATACCCACGCGATCGCCGGCAGATAACGGCCGCCATTGCCTTCCTCGTAGAGAATCTTGATCTTGAACGTGCCAGCCGGGACGCCGATGATTCCTTCCATCCGCGTCAGCAGCTTTTCTACGATGAGCGCTTCCCTAGGCGTCTGCATCTTCGGGATGTAAAAATACACGCCCGTGCCCGCGCTCTTCAGAGCGTCATAGTTGTTCAATACCCAGAGAACGACAAGCACAATCAGGCCGGGGGCGGGTTCGCCATCGACGGTGACCTGGTCGTAGAGCACGTGAATGCTGGGCGGACGAACCAGCCGCGTGGGCCACTTGTGTGGCGGCGTATTGATTTTGTAGGAGCGCTTCTTGTCCTTCTTTACTACCTCATAGGCCTTAATGGCCCAGCGGCCTTCAAGAACCTCCTTGGCATTCTGCAGGGCGGCAAAGGTTCCCACCGGTTGATTCTTGGCCGTGCCCTCCGGCTGGAAGTGCGCAGGCGAGGCGTCTTCAAAGTCCGGCATATTCATGGGCGCGGCACTGTTCAAAGCATTGAACGCCATATCCAGAGGGTGCCAGGGGCCAGTAAGCTCCAATCCGGGGTTCTTCAATGGATGCACATCAGCGGGGATGAATACTTCGTCGTTGAGCCGCCAGCGCCATTCGCTTTCGCGGCTGAGAAAGTTGTCGATCATGCCTTGCACGATTTGGCGAAATGTCCAGGGACGTCCCGTAACCGGGTCGTCGAACGTTTCCTCCCACTTCGGCCAGCCATATTTGCTTCGCACCGCATCCGTGCTCTCCAGCAGTGCTCGCCGGGCGCTTAGGGCCTCGGCAATGGCAGGACGCAATTCGCGGGTGAGCATCGCCAGCGTGTCTTCGACGTTGATCTCGCGACCATTAATGTTCTTGGTCCCGAACAACTCTGGGAATTGCTGCAGAATGTCTTGTCGGATCATGGGCCCGCCTCCCGCATGGTTTCAGACGCCAGTGTAGTGCTCGCCCTCAGTGCGGTCAAAGTACGCAGGTCACAGAGTGCAGTGGCAAAAAATGGGGAGCTCGATTCGTGCAGAGAAAGGCAATATTAATAATCAAAAGGCATTCGGCATCAGAGCGCTAGATGGTAAAACTCAGAGAAGCGATCCGTGTCAACCTGCGGTGGCATCCGGGGACGGCCTGGCATCCTCGCGACCCGTATGTGCATATCCGCATCTAATTTAGGGCGCAACATTTTGACAGCGTCAACTTATACATGGATAGATACCTTTGCATTCATTGCCATTTTTATCAGCCGCCGCGCGAAAATCCCTGGCTCGAGTCAATCGAATTACAGGAGTCGGCTTATCCTTACCACGACTGGAACGAGCGCATTACGGCGGAGTGCTACGCCGCAAACGCCAGCTCGCGCATACTGACGGCCGACAATCGCATTATCCGCATCGTCAACAACTACTCGCGGATCAGCTTTAATTTTGGTCCCACGCTATTGTCGTGGCTGGAGGAACATTCGCCCGACACCTACCAGGCCATCCTGACTGCCGACAAGGAAAGCCAGCAGCGATGCTCGGGCCATGGCAATGCTATCGCGCAGGTGTACAACCACATGATAATGCCACTGGCCAACCGGCGCGACAAGCAGACGCAGGTGGTTTGGGGCATTGGCGACTTCGAACACCGCTTCGGACGCAAGCCCGAAGGCATGTGGCTGGCGGAAACCGCGGTCGATGTGGAGACCCTGGAGGTCCTCGCCGAGCACGACATCAAGTTCACCGTGCTGGCGCCCTCGCAAGCGCTGCACGAACGGCGGGCTGGAACCACGAAGTTTAAGAATGTGGAGGGGGGCAAGATCGACCCGACGCGACCCTACATTTGCAATCTGCCGTCAGGCCGCAGCATTAACCTGTTCTTCTACGACGGGCCCATCTCGCGCGCGGTCGCCTTTGAAGGGCTGTTGGACAACGGCGAAACCTTCGCCAACCGCCTGCTCAGCGGATTTGCCGACAATCGTCGCTGGGCTCAGCTGATGCACATCGCCACCGACGGCGAAACTTACGGCCATCATCATTCCAAGGGCGACATGGCGCTGGCCTACGCGCTGCATCACATCGAAAGTAACAATCTGGCGAAGCTCACCAACTATGGCGAGTATCTCGAAATCAATCCGCCGACGCACGAAGTGGAGATCGTGGAGAACACCGCGTGGAGCTGCGTCCACGGCGTGGGCCGCTGGAGCCGCGACTGCGGCTGTAACAGCGGCGGCAAGCCGGGATGGAACCAGGCCTGGCGCGCTCCGCTGCGCGCGGCTTTCGATTACCTTCGTGACGAGCTGGCTCCGGAGTATGAGCGCAAAGCCTCGGAGTTATTGCACGATCCGTGGCAGGCGCGCGATGAGTACATCAACGTCGTGCTCGACCGCGACGAAGCTAGCTTGCAAGCTTTCTTCGCTAAACACGCTAAGGCCGGATTGACGCATGCCGACACCGTGACCGCCCTCGCTCTGCTGGAAATGCAGCGCCACGCCATGCTGATGTACACCAGCTGTGGGTGGTTCTTTGATGAGCTGTCGGGTATCGAAACCGTGCAAACTATCATGTATGCCGGACGTGCGTTGCAACTTGCGCAGATGCTGTTTCCCGATCACCGAGAGAAAAACTTCAAGGAGTTGCTGGCGCTGGCAAAGAGCAATCTTGCCGAGAACAGCGACGGCGCGCGCATCTTCGAAAAGTGGGTGAAGCCGGCGGAGGTTAACCTGCTGGCAGTGGCCGCCCACTTCGCCATCGCTTCCATGTTCGAGCGAATGGGGGAGAGCAGCTCCATCAATTGTTACGAGGTGCGCCAGCGCCACGATGTTCGCTTGGAGTCGGGACGAGCGCGACTGGCCATGGGTACCGCGCAGATTCGCTCGCGCATTACCCATGAGGAGGAGGAGGTCAGCTTCGGCGTGCTCCACTTCGGTGATCACAACGTCATCGCCGGAGTGCGAGGGTTCCGTGGCGAGGAGGAATTCAAATCGTCGGCGCTGGAGCTGCGGGAGAGCTTCCAGTCGGCCGACCTGCCCGCGGTTTTGCGCCTGCTGGATAAGCATTTCGACGGCGCGACCTACAGTCTGCGATCGCTGTTCCGCGACGAGCGGCAGAAAGTTGTCAGCAAGATTCTGGGCTCGACCATGGACGAAGCCGAGGCCGCGTATCGGCAAATCTACGAACACCATGCTCCGCTGATGGGATTCCTTAGCGACATGGGTGCGCCCTTGCCGAAGATGCTGCACCTCACCGCGGAGTTCGTGCTAAACACCACGCTGCGCAAGGAGTTCCTCGCCGACGAGATCGACCTGGAACGCATTCAGACGCTGCTGGATACGGCTGCGCGAGAGAAAATTCAGTGGGATGAGGCATGGCTGGGCTACGCGCTCAATCGCCGTCTAAGCCGCATGGCCGACGAACTGGCGGTGAATCCTCGCGAAGAACGGTTGCAGCGCTTCAATGCTGCTGTCACCCTGGTTCGTTCTTTGCCTTTTGAGGTGAACCTGGCGGCGGTGCAAAACGTGTTTTACCAGCTTTTGCAGAACGTGTATCCGGCCGTTGCGATAGAAGGGGATGAGTCTTCGCAAGGCTGGGTCAGCGAGTTCGCAGCCTTAGGACAAAAGCTGGGAGTGTGCGTGGAACCAGTGGCCATTCCGACAGCGTAGACGTTGTCGGTTGACGCTGGCGGGCGCGAGCACGTCTTAATGTCTTACGGATGCTCCGCACCAATCGCTTGTGACAGTTTTGCTCGCTGCTTCTCTGCAAACCTGGTCTTGCTCACAATAGCGCGGGCGATCGTCCCGTAACCAATGACTTCCATTCCGTTGTGCGCGCTCACACGAAACGTGTAGAAGCGGCCGTCAAACGACTGCATCACGGCGTCGGACTTCACGATAGCGCCAACGACGGTAGGCGCGCGATGTACGACGTTGATTGCCGTACCCACGCTAACTTCGTCGCCTTCGCAAAACGGCAACAGCGCATGGAAGCCCGCCGACTCCATCCATCCGATCATGTGCGGCGTGGACAACACCGAAGGGAGTTCTTCGCGCCATGCCGTTAGGGTGTGTTGGAATTCAACGCGCCTCTCGACCTCGCCGCGTGCACCGATGGGAACTGGTTTGGCCATAAGAATGAAATCTCACCACGCAGACACAGAGGTCCACGCGAAAACCCGAAAGCAATCAAAACTCCGTGCGCCCCGTGTCTCCGTGGTGAATGACTGTCTACAAAACCTACACCAATGCCATCCGTCTTGCTTCCATTCCATCCAGCGCGTGCCACAGCGCCTGCGCCGCATTCTCCGCCGCACTCAACGCGTTCTCGGCTTGCTCAGGATGCGCCGCGACTTCCGCCGCAAGCAACTCGAGCCACACCTGCGCATGCCCGACGTCAGCGAACTGATGCAGTGTGAAATAACCGCACGCCTTGGCGTCGGCGCCGTAATGCTTGGCCAGGCCGTCCGCCTTGGTCTTCGCGACTCGCGGAATCTGCGACTCGTAGGCATAGAAGGCCGCCAGCGCCTCGGCGGTCGAGCCCTCACGCGCCACGCGGCGAAACTCGCCGATCAGCTCGCGCACCTCGGGGAGCGGTTCGCGCTGGCGCACGTGGCCGCGGTCGGCACCCATGCCTTCAGCGAAGTCGAGCCACAACTCGCTGTGCGGGCGTCCTGCAATCTCCTCCTCGCACAGGTTGCGCAACACCGCGCGTCGCTGTTCGCCATCGTCGAGCCGCGAGTGCAACGCGCTCAGATAAGCCGGAAAGGCGGCGACATGATGGTAATAGTCGCTGGCGTACTTGCGCAGATCGTCGCGCGTAAGCTGGCCGGCGCTCCACGCTTTGTAATAGGGATGGCATAACAGGTCGTAGCGGGCGATACACTCTTCCAACGCCGTAAGGAAAGTTTGCAATTCCATCGTTGACTCCACATAAGGATTAGTCTGGGAAAGTGAGATCACTATACGGGAGAAACACAGGCCATCACAAGCTCAGATGGCGCCAAGGGCCGGCGGGCGGAAACGCTTATGACTGGGGCGTGGTCAGATAATTGAAGAGGCTGAGATTGCCGGTGCTGGCGACAGCCTGCAAGGCGGCGTTGCGCGCGGCCTCGGCGTTGGAAAGATTGATAGCTGCCTGGTTGGCATCGACCCCAACGGTGTCGCTGGTCTGCTGGGTCAGCTGCAGCTTTTCGCTGTTGAGGAAGTCCTGCGTGGAAGTAAGTTGGTCTTCTGTCGTGCCGTAAAACACCCGGGCTGAATTCATTTGATCGTAAGCGGCCCGGACTTCATTGGTCGCATTGCCGATGTCGGCGGCGGTGCTGGTGCTGGATAAGAGCGCGCTAGCCAGGTCGCTGAGCGCCTGAAACACGTCGCCCCCCGCCGCCGAGAACAACTGGCTTCCCGGCTGATTGACCGCAATGCTTTGTCCCGCTTCTATCTCGACCTGATTGACGGAGTCGTTGCCTTGATATGTGATCCCTGCGGCAGTGCTCACATAGGGCGGTTGCGAATCGGCGGTGCCGCCGAAAACGTACTTTCCGTTGTAGCTCAGATTGGCAATGCCAAGCATCTGCTGCGAAATACTCTGGACTTCGCTGGCCGCCGCGGCGAGGTCCTGCTGCGACATGGTTCCATTGGCGCCTTCGACGCCCAAGGTGATGGCTCGCTGCAGTGCCGTGGCGCCTGAACTCAACGCCGAGTCGGCCGTCTGCAATTCCGATGACACACTGGAAATGCTGCGCAGGAACTGGTCGCAGCTATCGGACTGCGCTGCCAGCCCAACCTGGCGGGCCGCCGCCGAGGGATCGTCGGACGCGACATTCACGCGCCGTCCCGTGGTGAGCTGGGTCAGCGCGGTTTGTTCCGCCTGGTCGGCAACATTGAGCGCATTCAACAGTGTCAGTGATGTATCGGGAATCCTCATGTCGCGGCCTTCATGTTGATCGCAGTTTGCAGCATCTGGTTCACCGTCGAGACGGCTTCGGCCGCCGCCTGGTAGGCCCGCTGGTAGAGCAGAAGATTCGACGCCTCTTCGTCCAGCGATACTCCGCTGATGGAGGAGTCCTGCTGTTGCAATTGTTGCAACATGGTGCTGCTGGCATTCAGTTCAGTGGTGCCGTCGCTGACGGCGCTCCCTGCTTGGAATACCACGTTGGCATATGCCCGGGTAGGAGTCATTCCATTCGAGACCGCCTGATTGGCAACTCCACTTAAGTTGGCTAGGTTTCCGTTGCTTCCCGTCGAACCATCGGAACTGGCCGCCAGTAAGGTGGGATCCGTGATCGCTACCTTCATGTTCGCCGCCGCGCCGGATCCGGTTCCCGTAGTAAAGAGGTCTCCGCCTGCAGCACCATGCAGGTCGAAACCCTCCGCCTGGGCGGCATTCAAGGCCTGCGAAAATCCGCTGGCCAGCGAATCCAACTGGGTTTGCACCGAGGCCAGTGCCTGATCGCGGGCTGCCACCAGACCACCCAACTGTCCGCCGGAGATTTTCCCGGTGATATCGGCGCCATCCTGCGCGTAAACATGTTGCGTTCCGCTGCTGGTATCGAGCGCGGTGGTCAGCACAAAACTCTTGTCATCCACTACCAGCGGCGTGCCTTGCTTGGTGGTCAAGGTCAGCGACGATCCGTCGTTTATCACCGACACGTCAATTAGGCTGGAAAGCTGTTGGACCAGGTTGTCGCGCTGGTCGAGAAAGCTGTTGTTGTCCTGGCTGCTGCTGCCGACTCGCTTCAGCTCGCTGTTAATGCCGGCAATCTGCTGCGTGATTTGGTTGACCTGACCTACCGCTTGTTCGACATTCTGGTCGATCCCGCTGCTCACCCCGCTCAGTTGGTTGGTGGCGTCGTTGAATGCCGTAGCCACACCGTTAGCGGCTGATAGTACGCTCTGCCGCGCGGTGATGTCGGAAGGATCGGTGGAGAGACTGTTCAAACTCTGGAAGAAATTGCTGATGCGCTGCCCGATGCCGGTGGTGTCGTCAGGAAACAGGGTCTGTACCTGATTCATTGTATTGACCAGAGTCTGAAATTTTCCCTGCTGCTGGGTTTCGTCGCCGATCTGCAACTCGAGAATGCTGTCGCGCAGGCTTTGAATGCCTTTCAGGTCGACCCCGTTGCCTAAGACCATGCCGTTCTGTGTCACGGGACCGGACTCTTCCAGGATCGGCCGCTCCCGCGTGTAACCGGGCGTGTTCTGGTTGGCGATATTGTTGGTCGTCGCCTGCAGGCCGGCTTGCTGCGCTTCCAAGGCCCCCAGGGCGATCGACATCGTGCCTAAGAGACTGCTCATAGCGAGACCAACTGCTCCTCAATCGACTCGCCGTAGGTGTCCGGCTCGCCATGCAGTGCAAGCAACTGGCGCCGCAGAAGAAGCGAGCGCCGCCAGCGTCGCAACATCGCCCGGCAGTACGAACGCTGCTGAGACAACTCAGCGAGTAGTTTGCGCCGCTGTTGTTGATCCTCGGGTGTCGCCGGCAGATTCCCTGCCTGGTTTGCCAGTGTCATCAAGTCGTTTGCTGTCGAGCTAATCTGCCGGCTGGTTTCCGTCAAGCTCCCGGCCTCGCCGCCACTCAGCGAGTGCATCGCAACCGTTAGCAACTCTTTCAGGGTCTCCAATAGCACCAGCTCCCGATCGATCTGCGATGGAAAGGAAGAGTTCACCCATGCAATGTTCGAAGCCAACTTGCACCTCCTAGGCGATATCGTCCAACTGATGACTGTCCTTTTCGTCCTCCGCCAGACCTTCCTCCTCCGCCAAGTCTTCTGGCTCCGCCATCCCCGTCTCATCCTTGGATCGGCGCCGCGTCCGCCGCTTGCGCTCCTCCGCCGTCGGGCTTAAGGGACGCTCCTGCGTTCGCGATGTTCCCTCCAGGCGGTCAGTGCTCAGCTCGATCGCCACCCGTCCCCCTTCTGCACGGGAAAGCTAGCGGCCTCTTCAACTGAGATTCAGTTGTCCCTCGGCCAACATCGCAGCCGCGATCTGTTGCGGATGCAGTGTGTAGGTTCCCTGCGCAATGGCCTGCTTCAGAGAATCCACCTTCTGCTGGCGGATCTCCGGAACGTTGTCCAGTTGTGCCTTCAGGGTTTGGATCGCGTCGCTTCCGGTGGACAGCTGCGCAACATCTTCCGCATTGGCGCTGGGCGCCTGTATCATGTCGTGGGTCTTCGATCCAGACGTTGCACCCTTGCTGCGATCCAGCTCAGGCGTGGCTGAGGGATTTAAGTCGATTCTCATCGCGGTACCTCGTGCTATGTATCTCCCTGCAATTGAGTGATCGGCAATTGATAAGAAAGCTTTAATCTTCTTGAGGATTTTGTTTCCCTGCCCGTGGTTTCCCGGCCGCCGACGGGTTCCTTTCCACTACCAGTGGGCGCTTTGCCTCGGCGTCCGCTGGCCCTGCCGGCTGCAACTGCCGCAGCAGCATGCTTGCGATCCCGATTCCTCCACGTGCCGCCAGGGCGGAGGCGATGGCCTGCGTGCCCAGGCTGCTCACCGTGTCATGGGCGGGATCCTGGCTTTCCTGGGACCCGACAAAGCTTTCGTTCATCTTTTCCAGCCAACTGGTCAGCAGAATGGCCTCGAATTCCTGCGCCGCCTTGGCCAGCTTGTCGGGGAGCGGCGCCGGCCGGGCCGAACTGGCCGCCAGCTTCGTCGTCGAATTGGTTGGCGGGATTGTGGAGACTGCCATGGTCAGATCACCTCGAGATCGGCTTGCAGCGCTCCTGCGGCCTTAATCGCCTGCAAGATAGCAACCACGTCCCGTGCCGTCGCTCCAATGGCCTGCAGCCCATTTACCAGTTGCTCGATACTGGCCCCTTCGCTCAGCTCAATACGCTTGGTCTTGTCGTCCTTGGTTTCCAGCGTGGTTTGGGGAACAACCGCCGTTTGCCCGTTGCCGAATGGCGCTGGCTGCGAGACCTGATATTCGGTCGCGATCTCGATAGAGAGATCGCCATGCAGGATGGAAACCGCGCTCAGCCGCACATCCTTGCCCATCACGATGGTCCCCGTCCGTTCGCTCACCACGACCTTGGCGTGAGGATGGATCTCGACTTTCAAACTCAGCAGCCGCGCCAGCAACTCGGGGATGCCAGCGGGCGACACATTCTGCAGCTCCACCCGTTCGCTGTCAATTGCTGTGGCCAGCGGGCGCCCCAGCTCTTGGTTAATGGCCGCAGCCATGTCGCGGGTAATGCGGAAATCGGGGTCGCGCACTAGCAGGGCAATCCGCGTCAGCTTGCGCAGGTCGATGGAGACATCCCGCTCCACCAGCCCGCCATTGGGAACCCGCCCGGCAGTAGGATGGTTCACTTGTTTGGTGTTGCCGCCCTTACCGGCGCTATATCCACCTAGAGTTACCGCTCCCTGGGCTTCCCCGTAGATTTGACCATCTGCCGCGTAGAGCGGCGCCAGCAACAAGGTTCCACCCTCCAGGCTGGTAGCGTCTCCAATGGAGGAAACGGTCACGTCGATCTGTGAGCCCGGACGGGCGAACGGTGGCAACGATGCCGTTACAAAGACCGCCGCAACATTCTTCACGCTGACCGCGGCCGCTGGAATCTGCACTCCCATCTTGAGCAGGATGTTGCCTAGCGTCTGGGTGCTGAACATGGTTTGCCGCCGGTCGCCGGTACCCGCCAGTCCGACCACCATTCCATAACCAATCAAAGGGTTCTCGCGCACGCCTTCGATGCTGGCCAAATCGCGGATGGGCAACTGCGTCTGGGCTGGCGGCTGCGCGTTGGCCAATAGCTGGGTCAGCAGCCCGGTGAAAAGCAGCAATCGCGCGACGAGTTGCAGCGTTGGCTTCATTAGAAATTTGCCACTTTCATCAGCAGCCGCATAAACAGGTTGGGTTGACGGGTGGCGTCGGTGACCACGCCCTTGCCTTTCATCTCCAGTTCAAGATCGCTGACATAGGTGGAGAGTATGGAATCGTCCGACAGAATATCGCCGGGGCGGATTACCCCGCGCAGAATGATGGTCTGGGCCTGCTGGTTGAAGTTCACTTGGTGTTCCGCCTCGATCACCATGTTCCCATTGGGCAACATGGCAACCACCCGGCCCGCCACGCTGGTCTGCAACAAAGATTGGCTGTTGGCCGTCCCCGTACCTTTCAGGTTGCTGTTGGAATTCAGGTTGTAAAGGGGATTTATCCCACCGGTATTCACCCGTCCAGCCACCGCAGTGATGGCCGAATTCGAAGTAAAGGCGCGCTGCGCCGCCACCGACCCTGAGGCCTGCGCCAGCGTCTGCTCCACGATGCGGATGACTACAATGTCATTCAAACGCCGCGCCTTGTAGTCGGTCGCCAGATCGGTAAACGGACCACCCTCTAGCGGCCACAAACTTCCGGTCGAAGTCGTTGCGGGGACCTGTTCGCCCCTTATCCGTTGCAAGAACTGGCTTAGTGAAGAAGGAGACAGCGAGTCCTTTTTGGCCTTTGTCTTACCAGGGGCTGCTGCTGCCAAGCAGCACACCAGCAATACCAAAGCGGTTGCTTGATGTATCTTCATTGCGGCAATTACTCCACCCGAACCTCGTCTTTGCTGGCGATGGTCGCCAGCAAGACGCGATGAGTGGCCAGGTTGCGCACTCGAATCGCATCGCCCAGCGCGCCCGATTCCAGACAGACCACTCGGGCCTGCAACCGCATTCCAGGGCGCTCCGCCACTAGCCGCATGCGGTCTCCGCTACGCGCCAGCGGAGAATGAAGCTGTTTCACATGGGCCGAAGAATTCCAGGATTGCAGTGCGGGACTCCATCGACCGTCGCCGGCCCGATTGCGGACTGCCGAGGCCGGCGACCGCAACACCACGTGAAACGGCAGGCAATCGGCCCGATCAGCACAATCCATGCGCACCAGCCAGCTTTCCGGTAAATAGCCGGCGCGTACTGAGACCACGTGCAACTGCGCATGCGCGGATAACGACATCCCCGCAGGAGCAAGAATCTGAATCTGGCTGGCCTGATCGTCGCCGTCGAACTGGAGATCGCGAGCCACCGCCGCAGCCACCTTCGACGGCAGCGACGCCGTGCTTTGCCCCAGCGCGGGTTGGTCGGCCGCAAAGCACAGGGCGGCCGTCGCCAGCCAGGTTACGATTTTTTCGGCGCGGCCCATGGTATTGCCCTAACGCGACAGATTGTTCAGTTCTTGCAGCATCTGGTCGGCTGCAGCGACCACGCGCGAGTTGGCTTCATAAGAGCGCTGCGCCAGGATCATCTGGATGAACTCTTCGACCACATCGACATTGGATTGCTCCAGCACGCCCTGTTGCAGCGTGCCCAGGCCCTCGGAGCCCCCAGGAGTGCCGACAATTGGATCGCCAGACGCCGTGGTTGCCAGGTAAACATTGGCTCCCACGCTGTTCAGTCCGCCCGCGTTTTGAAACGTCGCTAGCTGAATGCTGCCGACTTGCTGCGCCTGCGTCTGTCCCGGTTGGGTGACACTAACAGTGCCATCGGAGCCGATACTGACGTTTAGCGCGTCCGGCGGAAGCGTAATCGGAGGATCAATGGCATTGCCGTCCGCCGTCACCATGTTTCCCTGGTTGTCGAGATGGAACATGCCCGCCCGGGTATACCCGGTCTCGCCGTCGGGCATTTTCACCTGAAAGAACCCTGTCCCCTGGATTGCCAGATCCATGGGATTGCCGGTGGAGTTGAAGTCGCCCTGCATCTGGATGACTTCGGACGCCGCCGTGCGCGTGCCCAAACCAATCTGCAGACCGGAGGCCACCGTGGTGTTCTGCGTCGCTGCCGAGCCCGGCATAACCAGGTTCTGGTAGATCAGGTCCTGAAACTGCAGCCGGCGCCGCCGGAAGCCAGCGGTGCTGGCGTTGGACAGATTATTGGCTACATTGTCCAGGTTCAGTTGCTGGGCCATCATTCCGGTGGCTGCGGTATAAAGTGCGCGAAACATAGGATCCTTAGATACGCGACAAGTCCTGCGCCGCAATACGATTGAAGTTGGTGTGGAACGAGGTAAGCGCCTGCTGCAGCATGTCGGCGTGGCGTTGCAGCGCGACCAACTCAACCGCCGCGCTCACGCCATTGACGTTGCTGCCCTCCAGCGATCCCTGCACAATCGAGCCGCTGGCCGGCCGTTCGCTGCCCGCCGGCGCCGAAAAGTTAATTCCGCCTACGGCGGTCAGGGTGGTCCCGGAGGCGAGATCCACGATATGGAGTTGGCCAGCCAGGGCTCCATCCACCGAAATCGTTCCATCGTTGCTGACCGAGAGTGTGCCCGGGGGGATCAGGATGGGCCCTTGGCCGCACAGAACCGCATCTCCATCGGCGGTGGTCAGGTGCCCATTACGATCGACATGAAAGTTACCATTGCGGGTATACAGGCGGCCGGCGCTGCTCTGGACCACGAACCAGCCTGCGCCCTGAATCGCAAAATCCAAGTTACTGCCAGTGTGTTCCAGGCTGCCTTGCGCGAGGTTAGTGCGGCTTTCGCCCAATACTCCGAAGTCGTTTACGGCCTGGCTAAGCTGATTTCCGCTAACACTTTCATTGGCGGTAGCCAGCATGGAGTGAAAACTGGGAAGTTGGCCTTTATAGCCGTTGGTGTTTACGTTTGCCAGATTATTGGCTGCCACTTCCAGGGCTTGTGTACGCGCCAGCAAACCAGCACAAGCCGCATAGAGTCCGCTGTTCATTGCGTCCAGCTCCGCTGGGGTCGGTGCAAGAAGCTGACCAAAGCTGGAGGCCGAGCTTACGTGAATCCAATGACTTAGGAATCGAAAGGGTTAGAAAGCGTTAAGAGAAAACGAGAGCGCCTTCCGAAAACACGACTATTGTTCCAGAATGACGGCGCGGTCAGCTATGGTGACGCGATTGAAGCGCGGCTCACACCACTTTCGCCAGCAAGGGCAGCACGTGCTCTTTCATCTCGTCGGGAGTGAAAGGCTTGCGGATATAGCCGGCAGCTCCACAAGAGATTGCTTCCATCACATGCGACTCGCTGCCTTCGGTGGTGATCATCAGGACGGGCACGCCGCGCGCGTTTTCCACCGAGCGGAGTTGGCGCATGAATTCCAAACCGTCCATGACGGGCATATTCATATCGCTTAACACCAAATCCACCTTCTTTTGACGGAGAATATCGAGCGCCTCATAGCCATTGCCCGCCTCCAGCACCTCTCCTATGGCGAAGCCTGCCTGGCGCAAGGCGCGCTGCAAAATTTTGCGCATCACCGAAGAATCGTCGATGATCAATGTGCGTAGCTGTTCCATGGCTACTCCCAGCCTTTGCTCCGTTCCAGCCTGGCGATAAATTCCCAGGGATTCATCGCTACGGCGTTGGCGGCTGCCCATCTTGCCAGATCGCCGCAACAATCCAACAACAGATGGCGCTGGTGCATGCTGGTTTCCTGCCAGCATTGCCACACCGAATTGGAGGCCAACTCCCTCGCCGGGTCGGGGCGGGCCGAAGACGTGCTCGGCACAGAGTCCAACAGCAACTCCGCCAAATGGACATTTGCGGCCAGCGAAGTTTGCGGCCGGTCTTCAGGACCCCGGGGTTCATATACGTGGTCGCTTGCCAGGCCGATTGTCGCGGCAATCTCCAGCGGCAGGGTGGCGCGCGACGCTGCTTGCAGCCTGTGCCGTGACTGTGCGCTGGAAGGAAATGCTAACCCAGTGAAGGCGGCCAATTCAAAGAGCAGCCCCGCCAGAAAAGCTTGCCGCGAATTTATGCCGCCCAGTTGTTGGCCCAAGAGTCGCGCTACGCAAGCCCGAACTACCGCCCGCACCCAAAGCCGGCGCAATTGGGCCTGTGCTCTGGACGAAAAGGACTCGATCTTTGGCGCCTGATGGACCGCTTGCAACAGTCGGCGCCGCCCGCTCGCCACCAAGGCCAGGGAAAATTGCCATACCGGCTCATCCTCATCGTAGCGTTCGCGATTGGCCAACTGCAGCGTAGTGAAGGCCAGTCCTGGATCCAAGGCCACTACTGCGCTGGTCAACTCCACATCGACACTGGACTCTTGCAACAGAAGACTGAGCAGCGACGCTGAGCGCGTCGAAATGGGCAAGCAGAGAAACGACGGACTATCGAAATCGGGAGCGCGCAGCGATGCCGGATCGTCGCCCGTCCACGCGGGATGATCGACTGCGGCTGGCTGGATGGCGCTATCCATGATTCTGCCTGTGGTTCTCATCGGCAGCAGGCGCCGACGCTTTAGAGCTTAGCCAGCGCGGGTTCAAGACTCCTGGTCCATTCGAAGCATGTCTAGGACACGCGGGAGCACACCGGCAGACGAAAGAGGAAGTCCACGTGAAATCCATCCGGACAGGCCAGCCGGATCCACAGATGATCGTCGCAACGGGTCACGCCGCAATTCTCAGCGTGTACCTGTTCAGCATAGTTGGCGATGGTGCGAGTCATTTCGATAGCGCTTTGCCGCTGTTGGATCACGATGGTTTCACTCTGTGCGGGGCGCGCTTGCCGGTCGACATTTTCCCGGAACGCCGCTGGCGCCAGGATGCAAGGCTGGGTTCGGCACTGCAACATCTGTTCCAAAGCGTACAGGAACCCGTGGTGTACACTCTCGAGAAATCCCACATACAAGTCGCTTTGCACCAAGTTATAGAAGACCGGCACGGCACGGTAACTCTGGATCAGCGGGGCCGGCCAATGCATGACTGCCGGCAACGATTGCGGCTCCTGTGCCCCGAACACCGGGCAGCCTTGTTGCAGCGCCAGTGCAGCAGTGACCTGTGGCTCGGTGATCGCGCCCATCCTGATCAGCCATTCGCCCAACTTTCCGCTCCCTGCGCTGCGCTGCGCTTCCAGAGCCGCGCGCAACTGGCCGGCCGTGATGGCGTCTTGCGACAGCAATACCAGTCCGAGGGGCGTGTGATTGGGCTGGGAAGCTCGGCGCGGGGTAACCACCGCCGACTGGTTCAGCCGCCGCAACAGGCCTTCTTGAAAGCATTCGGACGAGCAATACCAGTTCTTTTGCAACCACATGCCTTCATGCCGAGCCCACCACCGTTGCCACAATGTGGGAGGCCGCGGGCAGGAAATGTTCGCGCATACCGGCAGCGATGCCAGCGCGGCCAGGGGAGAGGAGGTGGGCAACATCGCACGCAGAGAGAGGGACATTTCAGCTCCTGAAAGAACTTTCAAGTTTCGAGTTTCGAGTTTCAAAAACTTCAGTCCAGCTTCGTGAAATCCCTTGCAAACTATTCAACATCATCTGCTCTCGGCCGTTTGGGGTGCCTGTTCGATATGCGGACTCGAAACTTAAAACTCGAAACTAGTCCCTAGCCCCTGACCCCCTGCTTTCTCACAGGCTATCCGCCCGCTGTTGCGTCGACGCCACCTCGGTGACCCGCAGTCCATAGTTGCCGTCGATCACCACCACATCCCCGCGGGCGATGATGCGGCCATTCAACAACAGGTCCACCGGCTCCTGGATTTCGCGGTCCAGCTCGAGCACGGCTCCCGAGGTCAGCTCCAGAACCTCGCGCAGCGTGGCCTGACGGCATCCGAAGCGCAACATAACTTCCAACTCCACGTCCATCAGCAGGGCCAAATTGCCCTGCCGCAGCAAGCTTTCGATCTCAGCAGAAGGGTTGATGGTGGTGGCCGAGGGAATCGGCGCCGCCTCGTGGCGCAGTGCCTCGACCATGGCATCGTCCATCTCCAACCGGAACGCAACCGAATGGGAGCCGTCGCTGACGTGAAGCAGCCGGCACGTGGAAGCCGAGGTCTGCGCCCCAGGTCCAGGCGTCTCCTCCAGCGATGGCTTGAGCGAAACCTCGCCAACTACTGCTTGTAGAGCGCTTGCCGCCAGAGCTGACCATTGCCTGAGCATTTCCCACAGGGCGTCTCGCTGCTTGGCGTCGAGTTCGTTCGCGATAGTGGTTTCTTCCTGCAAAAACCCGCAAAGCAGCGTGCCGGCATCGGCGGTACTGAAACTCAACCATTGCTGGCCGCTCAAACCCTCGTCGGCCGTAACCTTTGCCCGCGCGATGGGGGCATACCCTTCTGCGGCGCTGACCGGCTGTGCGCGCCATTCGTCGCCGGACAATCGCGAAAGCAGCGCAGCCAGGCTGCCTGCCCAGGCTTCAAAATAAGCCTCCAAGTTCCTGTTGCCTTGCTCACCCATCTACTTCTCCTCTTCTTCGGGGTGCACAATGCGAGCCTCCAGTTGCGCGGCCCGGCAATTTCCCTGGCTGCGCACCGGCCGCGCCCACCAGCAGTCGCGGCCTTTCAGGCGCAAGGTCACCGGCTCATCGACGTGACGCCGCAGCGGCAGCACCCAGCCCGCTTGCATCGCCAACAGCTCGCTCAGCTTGACGGGCAACCGCGGAGTGCCCAGCTCCATTTCCACGATCGAGTCCAGCAGCTTGTTCTTGATGCTTTCACGGTGCGTGGACGGCCCGCGCGGCCGCTGATAAACCAGGTCCGAAGCCAGCTTGCGCAGCAGGGCGCTCGATACCACCGAGGGAAATGCGATATTAAACATTCCCCGCGACTCCGCCATGGCGACCTCGAAGCTGAGGGTCAGCGTCTTCTCCTGAGCGGGCAGAAGACGCAACATTTGCGCCGTGGGTTGACGCTGTTCGAACGCCACTTGCAGTCCGAGCGCCTGCCAGACGTTTTGCAGCTCGTGGCAAATCACCTGGCCGACGCCTTGCAGGACCATCTCCTCGATCTCGGTTACCTCGCGGGTGCCTTGGGGGACGCTCCCGTGACCGCCCAGCAGCAGGTCTACGATGGGGAAAGCCAGGCTCAAATCCATTTGCAGTACCCCGCTGGAGTCGCCGGGCTGCAGATGAAACGATCCATAGTAGGTCACCTCGGACACCCGGGCAAGAAAGTCGCGATAGGCCAGTTGCTCCACCGACACCAGCGCGACTTCAAACTTGTCGCGCAGGTAGCCACCTACCGAGATGGTCAGGTTGCGGGCAAAGTTCTCGTGCAGCTGGCTAATGCTGTGCAATTGCTCCTTGCGCAGCAGGCCTGCCTGATGCAGGTCCCAGCTCTCCACCCGCAGAGCGCCACCCGGCTGCGCGCCCAGGTTGGGACTGCTGCGCGCCGCCTCGAACAAGGCATCGATTTCGCCCTGGCTCAGAACCTTTTCCATATCCCTACCTGCGTCTTAGGACCGTCGACCGGTGTGCTGACAGGGATGGTGCGGGCCAGCTGCGCGCCCTCCAGGCTGGCCCGCAGCCGGGCCACTGCCATGGAGTGAATCTGCGAGACGCGCGATTCGCCCACTCCCAACACCGCTCCTACTTCCTTCATGGTCAGCTCTTCCTGGTAGTAGAGCGAGAGCACCTGCTGCTCGCGCGCCGGCAATCCCGCAATCGCATCCGCCAGGCGCTCCCGCCGTTCTCCCTGCATGCACACGAACAGCGGATCCAGGTCGGCTGGCCCGGGAAGAGTCTGCCCCAAATCGGTTTCCCGTCCGTCTTCCAGCGATTCAATCTGTAGGCTGCCCACTTCGAGGCCGCGAATTTCATCCAGCAGGTGCTGGAACTCTTCCAGGGTCATGCCCATGGCTAGGGCCAACTCAGGTTCGGTCGCCGAGTGGCCTAGTTCGGTTTGCAGTTTCTGCATGGTAGTTTCCAGGCGGCGGGCCTTGCGGCGCAGATCGCGTGGGCTCCAGTCCATCTCGCGCAAACTGTCCAGAATCGCCCCCCGGATGCGGAACTTCGCGTAGGAGGCGAAGCGCACTTTCTTCTCGGGGTTAAACTTGTGCATGGCGTCGATCAGGCCCACGATGCCGGCATGCACCAAATCGTCGAAGGGAACGTGCTGCGGCAGCCGCTCGTGGATGCGACGTGCGATATATTTCACCTGTGGCAACTGCTCCAGCAGGAGCGTCTCCGTCAGCTCTTCAGCGGGTTCACTGATCTGCTCGTATCCCTGAGCGGCAGTCATGCTTCCTCCTCATCGAATCATTCCCAACGATTGCACCTGTACCAGCGGCGGCACCTCTCCTGGGGAGAGCACCACCACCTTGGGCAGGAAGGGCTCTAACAGACGGCGCAGATGGAAGCGCGCCGGGGTGTTGCAAAACAGCACCGGCGTTGCCAGACGCACCTGCTCGCCCGCCAGCTTCTTCAATCCTTCCAGCACCCGGCGCGCGTAGGAAGGCTCCAGTCCGCCCGCAGCAGCGGGGACAGCCTGCCCGGAAAAGGCGCGGCTCAACTCTTCCTCCATTCCGGGATCGAGGGTGACCACCCGCAGGCCGCCGTCCTCAGCCAGCAACGGCCGCACCAAGGCGCGCCCTAACCCCTGGCGCGCGGCTTCCACCAGCAGAACCGGATTCTTGTTGACCGCAGCCGCATCCAACAGGCTTTCAAGGATGGTGGGCAGATCGCGAATGGAGACCTGTTCCCGCAACAGCTGTTGCAGCACTTTTTGCACTTCGCCCAGGCTCATGAGCTTGGGCACCAACTCTTCGCACAGCTTGGGATGGCTTTCGCTTAGCCGGTCCAGCAGGCGCTTGGTCTCCTGGCGGCTCAACAGCTCGTAAGCGTGCTGCTTGATGACCTCGGCCAGGTGGGTGGCCATTACCGAAGTCTGGTCCACCACGGCGTAACCCAGGGCCAGCGCCTGCTCGCGCAGTCCGGGCACGATCCAACGTGCCGCCACTCCGAACGCCGGTTCGTTAGTTGCGAAACCCTGCAACCCAGGGGGCGCGGCTTCCGAGCTGATGGCCAGCAGACAATCGTCACGCAGCTGCCAGCGCGCAATCTCCACCCCGCGCAGGTACACTACATACTCGCGCGGGCCCAGCTTCAGGTTGTCAGTGATGTGGATAGGCGGCACGATGAAGCCCAACTGCAAGGCCAGATGGCGGCGCAGGGCCTTCACCCGCTGCAGCAGTTGTCCACCCTGCTTGGCATCGACCAGCGGAACCAGCGCGTAGCCGACTTCCAGGCCCAACTCATCAAGCTTCAGCAGACCTTCCAGTGCTTCCTGGCTCGCTGCCCCGGGTGTAGCCGCACCGGCTCCCCCGGCGGCAGTTTCCGACGGCAGCGCGGGTTTTTCGAACTCGCTGCGGGCCCTCCGCGCCAGCCAGCCCGCAATCACGCCGATCAGCAGAAATGGGATCTTGGGCAGTCCCGGTATCAGGGCCAGTGCCACCATGGTTCCCGACGCAATCCACAACGGACGGCTGCGGCCGAAGAGCTGCTTGCCTACATCAATGCCGAGGGTGTTGTCCGAGGAGGCGCGTGTGACCACGATGCCACCGCCCACCGACACCAGGAGCGATGGAATGATGGTGACCAGGCCATCGCCGACGGTCAAAATGGTGTAGGTTTTCAGAGCATCGCGGAAGGGGATATCGAGCTGAAAGACGCCAATCAGGAGTCCCGCAATAATGTTGATCACGGTGATAAGCACGGTAGCCAGCGAATCACGCTGGTTGAAGCGCGCCGCGCCGTCCATGGCGCCGTAGAACTCGGCCTCGCGGCTGACCTGCTCGCGCCGTGTGCGCGCCTGCTTCTCGTCGATCAGCCCCGCATTGAGATCGGCGTCGATCGCCATCTGCTTGCCTGGCATGGCGTCGAGGGTGAACCGTGCCGTGACCTCGGCGGTACGCACTGCGCCGTGGCTCACCACCATGTACTGGATGGCGATTAACGCCAGAAACAGCACGAAGCCGACAACGTAATTGCCGCCCACCACGAATTGCCCGAAGGCTTCGATCACGTGTCCTGCAGCCCCCGACCCTTCATTGCCATGCAGCAAGATGCGGCGGCTGCTGGCCAAGTTCAGCGCCAGGCGAAACAAAGTAAGCAGCAGCAGCAGGCTGGGGAAGACGGAAAATTGCACCGGACGCAGGATGTGCACGGCGGAGAGCAGTACCAACACTGAGGCGACGATGCTGATGGCCAGCAGCAGATCAAGGGCCAGCGCCGGCAATGGCACCAGCATGACAAACACCAGCGCCACCGCAGCTACGGGAATGATCCACTCGGCGGCGCCCGTCCTCACGGCTGATTTCGCTTTGGCGGTCACATTTGCCATCCCCTATACCCGGCTCGACACGTTCTGCATCCGCACCTGGGCGCGATAGATAAAGGCCAGGATTTCGGCCACCGCAACGTACAGCTTGGCGGGAATCGTCTGTCCCACCTCGACCGTGCGGTACAGCGCCTGCGCCAGCGGCGGGTTCTCCACGATGGGGACCTCATGCCAGCGTGCCACGTCCTTGATCTGCTCGGCCAGCGCGTTGCAACCTTTGGCCAGCAGCACCGGGGCGGCCATCTGCGGCCGGTACTCGAGCGCAATCGCAAAATGGATTGGGTTGGTGATGACTACGGTGGCGTGCTCGACTTCCTTCAACATGCGGCGCCGCCGCATCTGCCGCTGCATGCGGCGAAGCCGCACCTTCACTGTGGGATTGCCATCGCTTTCCTTGTACTCGTCGCGCAGCTCCTGCTTGCTCATGCGTAAGTCGCGCTCCAGCTTCTGGCGTTGCAGCAGGTAATCGATACCCGACCAGAGCAGCAAAACCAGGGTTGACTTCCAGCAAATCTCGAAGGCGCGCTGATAAGCAAATGCCCCCGCCACCGCCACCGGCATCTGCGCAGCGCGCAACAGCAATTCCCAGTCGCGCGCCAGCATCGAGACTCCCAGATAAAGCAGCACCGAGAACGGCACCAGCGATTTCGCTGCCGGCGCCAGTCCGGCAATGGAAAACAGCTGTCCCAGCTTCTTGGCGGGACTCATGCGTTCCAGGTTGGGAGTCAACGCCTCGGCTGCGAAGACAAATCCACCTTGCGCCAGACTGCTCCCCACGGCCAGCACCCACACCACCCCGAGGGGCGCGAGGAGCCAGCGCAGCGCGGCGGTTGCAGTCCAGGTCAGCACCGGGGTCGCGGGGTTGAAATCTGTGGATGCCGCCATGGCTGTCCAGCTTCGAAACGTGCCCCGCCAACGCCCAAGTTCGGCAGAGGAGATCCACAACAGCGCTAGCAATCCGGCAAATCCGATAAGCGCGCCGGCCAACTCACGGCTGCGGGCCACCTGGCCTTTCTCACGGGCCTTCTGCCGCCGCCGCGGGGTTGCCTGTTCGGTCTTGTCGTCGTGCGCCACGTGCTCCTCAGTGGGCCAACTGCAATAGCCGTTCCGCGCAGCGGATGCTGTTGCTAAAGTAGCGTTCGAAAATTCCCGGCCAGTACCTCAGCGAGAGTGCCAACACGGAGAGTCCGACCATGCTCTTCACCGACAGCCCCAGAAACAGCACTGGCAATTGCGGCGAAGCCTTGCCCAAAAAGCCCAGCACCAAGTCCACCAGTAGAGTGGCAATCAGCGCTGGCGCCGCCACCTGCACCCCCGCCAGCCAGATTCCGCCGGCGGCATGCAGCAGTTGCCGAATGAGTTCTCCACTGGTGAGGGCCGCGCCTGCCGGCAGATACCAGAAGCTGTTGGCCAGCCCGCGCAAGAGCCAGTGGTGTACATCCAAGCGCAAGAAAATCAGCATTACGATGGTCTGCGAAAACACCGCCAGCACCGGAGTGTCGACTTGGGTGTTGGGATCGAGGATGTTGACCAGCCCGTAGCCCACCTGCATGCCCATCACCTGTCCGGCGAATTGCGCGGCTTCAAAGACAAACTGAATAGCCAGTCCCATCAGCAATCCGATCAACGCTTCCGACACCATTACGCGAACTACGCCGGCGGCGGTCAGCGAGAGGCCGCGTGGACCGCACACCGGATACAAGATCGCAGTGACCAGCACCACCAGCCCGACTTTTATGCGCGGCGCGATGGCGCTGCTGCCCAGAAAAGGGGCGAACACCATTACTCCGGAGACTCTCGCTCCCACGACGGCCACGGCGGCAACGACCTGCTCCAAGCGGAGTTCCATCGCTCTCCTCTAACCCGACTAACGCAACAGGGGCCGGAAATCGGCGAACATCTGCACGGTAAAGATGGCCAGTTTGCGTAGCATCCACGGCATAAGCACAATCGCGCCTACCGCCGTCGCCAGCAGCCGGGGCACGCTGGAGATGGTGTTGTCCTGCAACGAGGTCAGCACCTGCACAACATTGATCAGCAGGCTAACCAGGGCGACCGCGATCAGCAGCGGCGCCGCCAGCAGTATTGCCGTCTGCAATGTTCTTTGTCCCAACATGACGAGCATCTCCGGCGACATCGCGCTCCTTGCCTCCCACCGCAGCCCAAGAAGCTGGGCGGGCACCCGCACCGTCAATAAAAACTCTTCATTAGCGAGCCCACCAGCAGGTTCCAGCCGTCGACCATGACGAACAGCAGGATCTTGATGGGAGTGGAGATCACTACTGGCGGCAACTGCAGCATCCCGACCGAAGTCGTGATTGAAGCCACAACCAAGTCGATAACCAGGAAGGGCAGAAACAGCACAGCTCCAATCTGGAAACCCACCTTCAACTCCGACAGGATGTAGGCCGGCGCCACCACTCGCATGGGCAAATCTTCCGGCGAGCGCGGCGGTGGCAGTTTGGCCAGTTCAACGAACAGCGCTGCATCTTTCTCGCGGACAAACTTCAGCATGAAGTGACGCACCGGCTCCGATCCCCGGTTCAGCGCCTCCCAGGCGGTGATCTGGTTGTTCTCCAACGGGACCATGGCCTGCTGATAAACCGCTGCTCCCACCGGCTGCATGAGAAAGTAGGTCAGCACCAGCGAAAGCCCGACCAGGGTCTGATTGGTGGGCGCGCTCTGCGTTCCCAACGCCTGCCGCAAAAAATGAAAGATCACCAGCAGGCGAACCAGCGGAGTCATGGAAAGCAATAGGGCGGGCAGAATCGTCAACAGGGTCAACAACAGAACGATGGTCCACGGCACGCCGCTGCCATTCGTTCCAGGAAGCTGTAATGCCCCGCCGGTAGAACGTGGGGCGGCGACGGCCGAAGTGGCGCTGAAAAATAACATCATCGCCACAAAACCGTTGCGAATTGCGCCGCTCCGTACACATTTCATCGTTGCCGCTCGCACCATTCCGTCATGACCGTGGCAAAGTCCGGGGCCTCACCCAGTCGCGCCAGCAGGTTCAGCGAGTTGGCGCTCCCGCCGACCAGGAATTGCTGGCCTTCGTACTGGATCACCGCCACGAAGCGCTTCTCGCCTAGCGACAGGCTTTCGCACAGCCGCAAACGGCGCGGCTTCCGGCTGACCCGCATCGCGGCGAACAGCCCCAATACTCGCTCCCACAATGTGGGGTGAAGGGGCGCAAGCGGCGTCATGCGAGGACTAGTGGTCGTCTCACTCATCGCTTTTCCTTACACCAGTTCAGTAATACGCACCCCGATGTGATCGCCCACTGGTTCAAATTCAACCCAACCGATCAATTGCCCATTGGCGCGCAGAGGTACCTCCGCTCCGCGGCTCCACTTGGTGAGCAAGATGTTGCCCGCCTGTAAACGCAGCAGTTCACGGACGGTGAACTGCGCCACGGGGAGTTCCAGCGACAATTCGCAGGGTAGCCACCAAACCCGCCGCCAGTCGGCCACCGGCGGCGCCGGCGGCGGAGCCAAGCTGGGGTCGGCCGGTAGTTGCTTATCGCTCATGAGGCGATCCTCGGGCGAGCTTCAGAACCGACCCAGATAACCCTGGCGTTCCGGAGTACGCACATAGCGGAAGGCGTGCAAGCGGATTGCCGCGGAGGCTTAGAAGAGAAAGAAAAAAAGAAGGATTTCCGTGTCCCCGAAACTTATCTATCCAGCGACTTTAGCCCCAGGCCAATGGTGCACTAATGGATCTAGCCAATAGCGCACGACCAAGGCCCAAGAATGGATTAGAAGGATTTCATGAAGACGCTCTCAGATGAGCACAGGCGCCCGTCCTTAGGCCGTTAGGTCCGGCGAGTCTTACGATGTCCCGCACCAGACCGTGCCGAGGCCGCGGTGCGGGACATTCGTCACTGCGTCACGTTCCATAAGATCGGCGAATGTGCCAGTGACTTTAGAGAAGGCAGCATTCCGCACTCAACACTTCTGACCGGCACCTCGGGCTACCGTCGACAGCATCGGATGAAATCGACCACAGAGAACACGGAGAACTCCGAAGAAATCAAAACTCCGTGTACTCCGTGTCTCCTTAGTGATTGATTTTCGGAGGAGCCGAAGGCCCCCATCACAGCAACGCCGCCGCCCGAAGCCTCTACGCCGTCTTCAAGTTAATGGTGTCCTGCATGACCTGATCGAAGGTGGTTATGGTTCGAGCGTTGGCCTCATAATCGCGCTGGGCCACGATCAGCGCGGAAAACTCCGTGGCAATGTCCACATTCGACAGCTCCAGCGATCCTCCCGACAAGGTCCCCAATCCGCCCGCGCCGGGTGCTCCGGCGACAGCTGCCCCCGACGACAACGTGGAGGAAAAGTCGTTGTTGCCTACGCGCTGCAGTCCCTGAGTATTGGCAAAGTTGGCCAGGGCGATCTGGCCGAGGGCTGCGTTCCTGCCGTTGCTGAACGTACCCGTAATGATGCCATCGGCCCCGATAGTGTAGTCGGTCAATGAGCCGCTGTTATAGCCGTTTTGCAGCTGGCTGGAGGTGGTGCTCGACCCGGCCACCTGGCTCAGCAACGCGCCGCCGGCGCTGTTGTACAGGTTCCACTGAAACTTAAGGTCGGTGGCGCCATCAACCAATCCGCTGGCCGTGATGCCGCTGACGTTGCCCGTGGGAGAGGTGAGATTCCCATTGCTGTCAAAGGTTAGCGCAGTTGTCGCCAAACTGGTCTGCGTCCCCATGTCCTGCCAAGTGACAGAGCCGTCGCCAAAAGTCGATCCATCGGTCGGCCATGAGCTGGGAGGCGTCAGGCCCGAGGTTCCTGCCATGGTGCATTGATAGAAGTGGCCATTGGCCGACGGCGGCGAGACCATCTGTCCCACATTGTAGGCAGTCGAGGCCGCCCAGCCAGCCGGTGGACTGACATCGGCATTGGGAATGGTGATATTGCAATTCCAGGCGCCGGCGTCGGTCTTAGTAAAGTTGAAGTTGAGCACATGCGCCGTTCCCAGGGAATCGTAGACAGTGACCGGAGTCGATAAGGGAGTATCTCCGACGGTGGTGCCGGCATCGAGATTGGTGGTCAACTGCACCGAGGTGGTGGCGCTGGGAGGATTGATCTGCCCTTTGTCCAACATGATTGGCGCCAGCGCGGTGCCGGCGGGAATCACCCCGCCCACGGCGGGATAGCCCAGCACCTGTTCGCCGTTGGCGGTTTGCAGAGAGCCGTCCGTCGCTACGGAAAAGTTCCCGGCCCGAGTGTAGTAGTTGACTCCGTTCTGTTGCACCACAAAAAAACCGTTGCCCATGATGGCCACGTCGGTAGGTACGGTGGTGGTGGTCGGACTTCCGGGGTTCATGTTGATGGCGGTGGCAGCGACCCCGGTACCCGCGCCTACCTGGACGGGATCGCCCGACCCGTTGTCCCCCAGCGTCTGATAAAACAGATCGCTGAACTGAACGCTGCTGCCCTTATAACCAACCGTGTTCAGGTTAGCGAGATTGTTGGCGATCGCCGACATGGCGGTGGAACTGGCAGTCAATCCGGAAAGCGGAATCGAGAACAGTGGCATTACTGGCCTCCTGCATTGGTCTGCGATGTCGGGCTCGTGGAACCCAACACCCCTTGCAGCAATTGATTGATCTGAGTCACCTGGTCCAGATTGTTGACGCCCACCAATTGAGTGACAAAAGTTGAGGGATCCATGGGCGAGAGTGGGTCCTGGTTCTGCAATTGTGTGATCAGCAGTTGCATAAACATGCTGTCCATGCTGCCGGTCGCCGTGCTGCCGCTGCTGGTTGAGGTTGACGCCGGCTCGGCCACGGGGGAAGCAGACACTGGGTTGATATTCATGGGTTACCTTTCTATGCCTGGACATTGAGTCCAGAAGAGTACATCCAGAGTTGGGGCGCCGCTGTCTCGGGCGCCAGCAGGCCGTCCGGCGCAGAGACGGGATCAACGCCAGCCCGCCGCCAAGTCTGCGATCGGTTTTGCGAGTCGGCCGGGGCGCCATGGTTCTTGTTCTGGTGGGCTCCGGAATGAGTATCCAAATGAAAGCTGTCGAGAGTCAGTTGATGTTGGGCCATGGCGTGCGCCAGCGTGGGCATCTCCGCGGCCAGGGCAGCGCGGAGATCACTGTGACTGGTGGCAAGCGTGGCTGCTACCCGGTCCTGATTGACGCTGGTGTGTAATTCCAGATTGCCGAAATTTACCGTGTTCAGCCCTACTCGGATCTCACTCGTCCCCATGCGGTCCAGCACGCGCGCAGTTTGCAGAACCGAAGCCGCCGCGGGCGCCTCTTCCGCGCCGTAGGTGGGAAGCGGGAATGTAGTCTGCGCTTTTGCATCTCCCGTGTGCGGGTCGTCAGATGTCGCCTGCGAGGTGGCCACGAAAATCGGATTCGGTCCATTCGCCGCTGCAGCCGCAGCCGCGCGATCAGGACCCGGGTTGTGTTCTGTCGCCACAAGTGCGAGAGAAACATCTCCCCGCTGCATCGTCAGCTCGAGATCGCCTGCTTTCAACGACACAGCCTGCGATTCAGCTTGCGTATCGGCCGCTGTTTGCGGCCGGGCACGGTCGCGGTCTTCGTTTCTGCCGCTCCGCTCTGCTCTCGCGGAGGCTGCTTGGCGAAGCGAGTTGATAGGTTGCGGAGCTAATGTCCCTTCCACTGGACTCGTCTCAAGGAACAGACTTGCCACGGTCACCACCTGTGCCGGAGACGTTGCCGTCACGCCGGGGGCAATGTTTCCTGAATTCACATCCTCGTTGTTCGCCGGTTGATCTTGGAGCGGGAGAGTATTGCGGCGCTCCGAAGTTGCCGGAGAAGCAGTCAGGAGCGGCGATTGATTGAATCCAACTGGCTTCTGCGTGGCACTAACTTGATCAGCGAGAGCGTCCACAAGAAACTGCCCACTGCCCGAACTAGTTATGCAAGAAGATGAAATCGGATCCGCGTTCGCGCCAGTTTCAGTCGAGCCGAATGGAAGATTTAGGCCGCTGGACGGAGAAGGAGTGTCTGCCTCCGTCGCAACCTTGGATTGGGATTGGGAATGGGATTGATTTGTGATCTCAGGATCGGATATCGCAGTCCCATCTGGACTCATCAGCGACAGATCAGATGCAAGCTTTGTCGCCTGGCTAACCGGAGCGCCGGAGATGCCCCTGACTAAGGCTCCCACAACGTCGGATAGTGCAATCCCATTGCCCAAGACTGCGTTGGCTGACGCGTCGCGCGGAATGACAAATGGCCGCGACGGCGTGGCCGCGGGGTTAGGTGGATCGCTTTTGTTCTCGCGTTTTGAGTCGCGAGACTTGGTCGTAGGTGTGTCGTCGAGCTGGCCGTTCACCTTGACCCTGTGTTGGCTTCGAGAATCGGTCGGGTTCGTCGTGGATGCCGTGGCCTGCGCCTGACCGTGGCTAATAACCTTGGCACAAAGCACATCGCGAAACGGAGTAGCGCCGCTTGCGGTCACTTCCGCCTGAGGCGCCGTGTCCTGCAGTGGAGTAGCGGCGATGGCGGCAATAAGGTTATGCACTGGCGCTGCCTTTCGGTCCTCCTATAGACGAGCAGTTCGGCTTCCAACTCAAGGGCTTCGGCAGAAAATTCAGCAGTATAGGGAAACGGCCAGCACTAAAGCACTTCGCCATTCTTGCCGATCATGCAGGAAGTTCTCGCAACCCGGGGTCATCCGGGCGGGGCAAGGATTGCCCAGTGTACTGGGCAAATCACGCCCTGAGGTTGCGCTCTCGACCAAGCAGATGCAACTCGTCGAGCTGGGCCTGCTCGCGCCGCTGCTGCCGTATCCGGTATTCGCGAAGCTGCGATTCGCGCAGCGAGTCCAGCACCTCGCGTTTACGCCGTTCCTGCTGGAAGCGCGAGTTCTGCTCCGCGACCGCAGCCTGTAACTCCTGTAGCTGGCGTTGCAACCGCTTTTGCCGGCTGGCGATGGCATCGAGTCGGGCGACACCGAAGTGGATCTCGGCGGCTGGCGTAGGGTTCCCAATCAGACCGCGTTGCAGATGCTGTTGCAGTTGCAGTCTGGCTTGCCGGGATCGTTCGAGTTCGAGCAGCAGCCCTGTCCGGCGCACCAGCAGGCTCTCCAGGCGCAGCCGCTCCCGATCTTCCACACTCTGGCGGAAGCGCCGCACGGCTTCGAGCGTGAACTGAAACGCCATATCACGCCACGCCGGTGAGAGTATTTAGGCGAGCGATGGTATCGGCAAAAGGCGCGCGCTCTTCGGGTGTCTGGCGCAGAAAAGCTTGCAAATCCGGAAGCACGGCGATAGCGCGGTCTAGCACCGGATCGGCGCCTTTGCTGTATGCCCCAATGCGGATGAGGTCTTCCGAGCGGGCATAGGCCGACAGCAGCGCCCGTAACTGATAATTGCGGGTCAGGTGCTCGCGCGAGACTACAGCGGGCATCAGTCGGCTGAGACTGTCGAGTACAGCGATCGGCGGATATTGGTTCTGCGAGGCCAGCCTGCGATCCAGCACAATGTGTCCATCTACCAAGGAACGCAAGGCGTCGACCAGAGGATCCTGCTGATCGTCGCCTTCCATCAGTACGGTATAAAACGCGGTAATGCTGCCAGCGGCGAAACGCCCGGCCCGCTCCACCAGCCGCGCTAGCATGCTGAAGACCGACGGAGTGTAGGCCTTCGCCGTAGGAGGCTCGCCTGCCGCCAAACCAATTTCGCGTTGCGCCATGGCAAAGCGGGTCAGCGAGTCCACCACCAGCAACACGTCCTTGCCGGTCTGGCAGAAGTATTCGGCGATGGCGGTCGCGGCAAGCGCGGCGCGTATGCGCAGCAGCGGCGACTGGTCCGAGGTGGAGACCACCACCACCGACCGCTGCCGTCCGGCGTCGCCCAGCCCTTCCAGGAATTCGCCTACCTCGCGGCCGCGTTCCCCAACCAGCGCCAGCACGGTTAAATCGGCCGAGGTGCCCCGCGCCATCATGCCAATCAGTGTGCTCTTGCCGACGCCGCTGCCGCCGAAGATGCCCAGCCGCTGTCCCCGGCCGCAGGTCAGGAAGGCATCAACGGCGCGAATGCCGCAGCTTAGCGGCTGGCGAATCGGCAGCCGTTCCAGCGCCAGCGGCGCAGCCCCATCTAGCCCGCAGCGCGTGCGGGTGTTGCAGGGTCCGCTCCCATCCAGCGGATGTCCGGCGCCATCGATCACCCGTCCCAGCAAGTCATCTCCCACCCCGATAGAGGGCCGCTCGCCGTGCGCCACGATGGCATCGCCATAGCGCACCCCGCTGGGCTTTTCCAGAGGCATGGTCAATACGGTGGTGCCGCGAAACCCAACTACTTCGCCAGGATACCGATGTCCGCTCGAATCGCGGACTTCGCAACACTCTCCTAAGCAGCAGGGTGGGCCAGCTGACTCCAGCAGGTTACCGACGACCTGAGTTACCCGCCCGCGCCAGCTCACCGCGGGGCGCGATTCCAGCAGGCTAAAGTAGGGGACCAACACTTGGTTGCTCACGGCGTGTCTCCTGGCGGCTCGCCCAACAGATCGAAGAAGCCGCTCTGAATCTCCTGCAACTGCCCCTCGAGACTGATCTCGGTACTGCCCACCTCGGCCTGCAACACGCAACCCGGCCCCTTCAAGCTGCTGTCGCTGACGATGTCAACGGTCTGGCCTTCGCGGCGATATTCCGCGCAGAACTTCCGCCAGCTCTCCACCGCATCGGTCGAGGCCCGCAGCACGACGCGGCTGCCAGCCCGCATCTGGTCCAGCGCCACCCGCACCACTCCCGCCAGCAGCAGCGGATCCAGCTGGGCTTCGCGATGCAATACCTTGCGGGCAATGGCCAGCGCCAGGCGCACCACCTCGCTTTCCACCCGGCGGAAGTAGTCGGCGCGCTGCTGCTCGAATTCTTTCAACGCTGAGGCCACCGCTTGGCGCTGCTCGCTCAAGGCCTGCTCGGTCGCCGTCCGCGCCTGCGCCTCGCCTTGGCGAAGACCTTGCTCCCGCGCCTTTTCTACGGCGGTGGCCAACTCCTGCTGCATGGCCATCTCGCGGGCCTTGCGGCTGGCGTCGTCGGCTCCGCCATCACCGCCCGCGAAGGTGCGAAAGGGGGCTGGTTGAATCACCGGATAATGAAAGTTCTTTACCCGGCTGGGAAATGCCATGTCTCCGCCACGTTCAGACGATGTACTCATCACCGGTCTCCGGTTTAAGAATGACCTTGCCCTCGGCCTCCAGTTTGCGCGCCACCGCCACCGCTTCCTGTTGCGCTTTGTTGACCTCGCGGGCACGCACCGGCCCCATCACTTCCATGTCCTCTTTCAACATCTCGTAGGCACGGGAGGAAATTGCCTTCATCAAATGGTTGCGCAGCTCCTCGGAAGCGCCTTTCAGGGCCAGGGTCAATACTTTCTTGTCCAGTCTGCCTACCAATTCGCGAATGCCATTCTCGGGAACGCTCAGCAGATCGTCGAAGGTGAACATTAGGTTGCGAATGTTCAGCGCCAGCTTGGCGTCATCGGATTCGATGGCGTCCAACACCGCGTTCATGGCCCCCGGCTCCAGCCGGTTCATCAGGTCGGCGGCACTTTTGAACCCGGCGTAGTTGCGCCGGCTTTGCTCGCCGACGGTCTGCAGCCGCTTGTGCAGCACCGTGGAAACTTTCTGCGCCATCTCCGGCGAGAAGTTGCGCAACTGGGCCAGCCGTTTCACCGACTCGACGCGCACTGCCTCCGGCAGCTTCATCAATACGGCCGAAGCGGACTTGGCGTCGAGGTAAGCCAGCATCAAGGCAATGGTCTGCGGCTGCTCGTCTTCCAGAAAGCGCGCCAACTCCTGCGGGTCGGCCTTCTGCAAGGTATCCAGTTGCGTGGCGCTAAGGTCCTGGGCGCGGCTGACCTGCTCCAGCAGCGCCTTGGCGCCGTCACCGCCAAACGCCTTCACCAGCAGCGAGCGGGCATACTCATCGCCGCCCTGTGCCAGGTAGTCCTGGGTCAGGCTCAGACGGTAGTACTCCTCCAGCACTGCGGCAGCGGTTTCCGGCTTGACGCTATTCAGCTCGCTGATTTCCCTGGTCAGCCGCTGCAGTTGCGCCTGGCTGAGATGGCGATACACCGTGGTCGCCGCCTCCTCGCCCAGCAGCACAAGTAATACCGCCGCCTTGCGCACACCGTTGAGGCCCGGTGGAGCTGAGGCTGCCGTACTCATTCCACGCCACTCTCACGCAGCCAGTTCTGCACCAGACGCGACGCCCCGGCGGGCTCGGTCTTTACCTTCTCCACCAGATGGTTCTTCAGCAGCGTAAGCTTTTTCAGCGATGGATCGCTTCCTAGTCCCGCCAGGTCCAGCAACTCCGGCAGCACCGGGGTACCTACCGCACTCGCCACCGCGGGCCCGGCGGCGATCGCCTTCTTCCCGGATACATGCAGAGGGAGCTCGTGTAAGGCAGTCATCCACTGCTTCTTGACCGGACGGAACAGCAACAGATACACGCTGCCGAAGAGACAGCCGAGCGCCAGATAGCGGACGATCCACGCCCATTCCCGCAGGGTGCGTTGTACCCGCTCCGTAAAAGTCGGAAGCGTCGGCCCTTCCTGCTGCAGACTCTGAAACGAAAGATTTTCCACCGCCAGCAGGTCGCCACGCTTGGCGTCGATGCCCAGTGTCGCCGCCGCCAGTTCTTCGATCTGCTTCATCTCGTCGGCACTGCGCCGCCGCCGGATGGCGATGCGCTGATTGTTCTTCTGCTCCACTTCCACCGCATCATCTACCAACAGCGCGGCAGCGATGCGCTTGATCCGCCCCGCCGGCTGTACGGTATGCCGCACCAGCTTGTTCACCCCATAGGTGCCGCTCTCGGCTTTCGAGCTGTGGTTCTCCCCGCCAGACTTGGCGGGGGGACTGACCTTGGCGTTGGGCAGGTTGCTGCTGGTTCCAGGCACGCCGCCCGTCTCATCGCTGCCTAGATGCTCTTCGCTGCGGGTTATGCTCAGTGGCACGCTGCTGGCCGGGTCATAGGTCTCCTGGGTCTCGTCTCCCGAGCTGAGGTCATACTCCACGTGCACGCTGGCGCGCACCCCCTGGCTGCCGACCACCGGCTCCAGCGTCTCCACCACGCGCTTGGCCATGTCCTGATCGATCTCCGATGCCCCACCCTGGCCCTGGTTGCCGCCAAAACGGCCTAGCGGCAGGTTGGTATCGGCGTCGATGACGACCACGTTTTCCGGGGTCAGGCGATCGACCGCACCCGCCACCAGTTGCCGGATGGCAGTGTCGGACCTCTCCGGCAAGCGTCCGCGACGCAACTTTACCGTCACCGACGCCTTGGCGGTGCGATCACGTTCGCTGTACAGCGATTCGGCCTGCATAGCCAGGTGCACCCGCACGGCTTCCACTTCGCTCAGCGTCTGCAGGGTGCGCTCCAGTTCGGCTTCCAGGGCACGCTGGTAGTTCACCTTCTCGCTGAAATCGCTGCCCGCCCAATTGGGCTTGTCGAACAATTCGAAGCCCAGGCGCCCGCTGTGGGGCATAGGCTGCGAAGCAACCTCCAGACGCGCGCTGTCCAGTTTGTCGGCGGGGACCGAGATACCGGCCCCATCGGGAGACTGCTCGAAAGGAATCTTTTTAGCGCTCAGGCGGGCGGCGATTTCCTGGGTATCGGCGGGACTGAGGCCCGAGTACAGGGTCTTGTAATCCGGCTTGGAAATCAGCTGTACGAAGACGCACAGCGTGGCCGCCACCAGCACGGCGCCGCCGCCCAGCAGTAGCCGCTGCCGGCCGGTAAGGCCAGCCAGGAAATCCTTGCCCTGCTGCAGCACTTGCGGCAATGTCAGGTTGCTAGCCATGGCTCTTCAGCTTCACACTTCAGAACTGCATGCCGGCGATCTGCTGGTATGCCTGTACTACTTTATTGCGCACCTGCAACATCAGTTGAAACGAGAGATCAGCCTTCTCCACCGCGATCATGGCATCGTGCACATCAGCTCCATTACCCTCCACCAGACTGCTCACTTTGTAGCGCGCGTCCAGATTTAGAGTGTCAACCTCGCCCACGGCGTCGCCCAGAGCCTCGCCAAACGTTTTGCCCGCAGCCGGCGTGGCGGCGGCCGCGCCGGGAAGGTCGGCGGGCATGATCCGCAGGCCGGCATTCATCGCGTCGATAGCCATGACGTCTTCTCCCTGCGCCTCACTTCAAAATCTGCAGCGACTGCTGGATCATCTGTTTGGCTGCCTGCACCGCGCTGGCATTCAACTCATAGGCCCGCTCGGCGCCCATAAGGTCCACCATCTCCTGCACCGGATTGATCGCAGGATAGTCGACGTATCCCGAGGCGTCGGCATCGGGGTGCCCCGGCTGGTAGCGCCGTTGCGGAGGCGCAGGATCGTCGGCCACCTGATTGACTCGCACCCCTCCGGTCGGCGCCAAGGCTTCTGTTCCCATCGATCCGGCCAGCAGCAGGCGAAACTGCGATGCTGGCTGGGCGCTGAACAGCACCATTCGCCGCCGGTAAGGACCGCCTTCGGGGGTGCGCGTGGTTTCGGCATTGGCCATGTTGCTGGTCACCACCTCGGCGCGTAGCCGCTCGGCGGTCAAGGCCGATCCGCTAATTTGAAACAGGTCAAACAGGTTCATTGACCGCTACCTCCATTGATCGCCAGCTGCAAGCGATTGAATTCGTCACGTAACAGTTGCACATCGACCTGAAAGCTGAGCTGGTTCTGGGCCATTAGCAGGCTTTCGCGATCCAGGCTCACGTTGTTGCCGTCAGGCCGTTCGATCAGGCCCGGCACCTCGCGCACCACAGGCGTTGCGGTGACGTCCTGGTCGGTGGCCATAGCGTGTTGCAGCTCCTGTTGGAAGTCGATATCGCGAGCGTGATAACCGGGGGTGTCAATGTTGGCGACGTTCTGGCTGACCAGCGCTTGCCGCAACGAGGTCAAGTCCAGGGCGCGACTCAAAGTGCCCATCAGCGGAGTTTCTATCAGGCTCATGCAAGCCTCCGGGGCGGCAGCCCATGTTCGCGAATCTTATTGCGGACAGTGCGCAGGCTGATGCCCAGCAGTTGCGCCGCATGGGTACGGTTGCCGGCTGTGGCCTCCAGCGTTATCTCTAACAACGCCTTCTCAGCTTCGCGCAACGACAGGCCAGGCTTGAGCCAGGGCGCTGGTCCCAAAGCAGGACGCGCAATCATCCGCAGGGCGTCGCCTTTGATTTCACCCCCATCGCACAAGGCCAGGGCGCGGCGAACGGCATTGGCCAGCTCGCGGACATTTCCCGGCCAGCTGTGTGAACGCAGGGCTAGGCGAAACGACGCGCTCAGGATCGGCGGACGCGCCGGCGCGGCAAATTTTGCGGCAAAGAATTCTGCCAGCTCAATGACGTCGTCGCCGCGCTGGCGCAGCGGCGGCAATCCCAGCGGAATCACATTCAGCCGGTAATAAAGGTCCTCGCGAAAGCGGCCTTCCCGCACCAAAACTTGCAGCGAGTGATTGGTGCTGCCGATTACCCGCACATCCACACGAATAGGCCGGACATCACCCAGGCGATAGAATTCGCGCTCCTGCAGCACCCGCAGAAGTTTGGGTTGCAGCGCGAGCGGCATTTCGCCGATCTCGTCCAGCAGCAGGGTCCCCCCGTCAGCCAGCTCAAACTTGCCGGGATTACGCGCTAGCGCGCCGGTAAAGGCCCCGCGCACGTGGCCGAACAGCTCGCTCTCCAGCAGGTTCTCGGGGACGGCAGCGCAGTTAATGGCCACGAAGGGCCGCGCGGCGCGCGGGCTGGCCGCGTGAATCAGTCGCGCCAATAGCTCCTTGCCGGTGCCGCTCTCGGCTTCCAGCAGGATGTCGGCATCGCTGCGCGCCGCCTGTCGCGCCTGTCGCAATGCGTCGCGCAGCGCTGACGAACTTCCGATGATCGTGGGGTCTGCGTCCCGGTGCGAGGTCCCGGTCAGGGAAGCAAGTCCGCTGCGGATTGGTTCCGGGGGCTGATGACTTGCGCACTGTGGAATGGGCAACATCTGCCTAGCACTCCTGCAAGGCGGCTGCCGATCGCGGTCGCCGCAGATTAAATCGAGTTCACGCGCAGTAGCTCGACAATCCCAGATGCTCAGGAAGTATGGCGCCGCCCTCGGCGAGAATGCAGGCGCGCTCAATGACATGCTGCAATTCCCGCACGTTTCCCGGCCACGAATGCTTCTCCAGCAACTGGACGGCTTCCGGAGAAAAGCTCGCCTTTCCGTCATCGAACTTCGCCAGGAAGTGACGCGCCAAGGCCTCGACGTCCTCGCGACGCTGGGCAAGCGCAGGTAACTCGATGGGAAAAACCGAGAGCCGGTAGAACAGGTCTTCGCGGAACTGTTTGCGCTGGGCCAACTCGGCGAGATGGGCATTGCTGGCGGCCAACACGCGAACATCGACCCGGAAGACGTCGGAGCTGCCCAGCCGTTGCACTTCACCCTGGTCGAGGAAGCGCAGTAGCTTAGCCTGCATGCCCAACGGCAATTCCCCTACTTCGTCGAGAAATAGTGTGCCGCCATGAGCGCTGTGAATGCGCCCGATGCGTGACTGCACCGCTCCGGTGAAAGCCCCGCGCACATAGCCGAATAGCTCCGACTCCAGCAACGCCTCTGGAATGGCAGCGCAATTGATGACCACGAACTCCTTGCCGGCGCGCGGGCTGAGCCGGTGAATGGCATTGGCCAAGACTTCCTTGCCCGTGCCGGTGGGCCCCGTGATCAGCACCGGAGTGTTGCGCGTTGCTACCAGACGCGCCATGCGATAGACGCTGTGCATGCAGGGCGCCCGGCCCACCATGCCCGGCAGAGGCTCCACGGTGAGGGACACGGGAAGAGGGCCCGCCGTCGCTCGCGGACCTTCCCGTTGCCCCATCCGGTCAAACAACAGGTGTGCCCCGGCGCTGCGCCACTGCGAAGGGCACGCGGGATTACCGGTGTCGTCCAGCAGCAATACGTCAATTCCGGGAAAACGCGCGTGGATGATTTGCAGCAACTCGTCGGCATCCAGGTCGGGCAGCTTGCGGTCGAGTAACAACAGCTGGCATTCGCTGCTCTCCAGTTTTCCCAGAGCATCGGCCCCGCCCAGGGCCTCGGCCGCGGAAATGCGCGACAGCAGCAGGTTCTGGATGATCTGCTTGCGAAGGCCAGGATTGGAACTGGCCACGATAACCGCTGGATCGGGGGAGTAAAAGGACTGCGCTACGCTCGTCATGAAGACTGTTGTAGTCTGCGAAGCTTAAAAGAAGATTAGGAGCTAATTAGAAGTTTCTAGGAAAGTGAAGAATTACGAGGCCGCGGACGAGACGTGCGAGATACAAGCAACGGTGCACTCAACCGACGCAGGGCAGGCGAACAATCCAGACACCCGAATGATTGGTGGAGATATTCCATGTCAAATTGCCGCCCAGGGCGCAAAACGTTCGGCGGGCGATTTCCAACTCCCCATCCCAATCCGGCTCGCGGCAATCGCCAGAGTGGGCGCAAGTTCGGCATCCCACTATCAGGATCTCCACGTGCTGCCGATCTCGGCGCTTGCTACACATGCGCAGATTGTGGGTTTGCGGGAAGCTGCGAAAAACAGATTCCAACAAATAAAAGAAGCCGCGCGTCAATTTCGCTTCATTCGCCGGCACCCTCACCGTTTCACAGGTCAATTCAAAGCATCGTCCAGCGGACTCGAACAGCGGCAGCATATCCTCGCGCAGACGCCGCAACAGCTGATCGAGCACAACTGGTGTCGATGCATCGCCGGGGTCTTCGGCGTCGCTCAATTCGCGCAGCAGGAGTAGCCTCTGTCGTAGCCGTTGGGTGTCGTGCAGGGCGGCCTCCACGCTGGCACGAAATTCCTCGATGGTATGGTCGCGCGCCAGGGCGAGTTCGAGCGAGCAGTGCAGCGCGGTAAGCGGCTGGCTGAGATCGTGAAACATCTGCGACTCGAAATCACGGCGTGAGGAAAGTTGGGCGGAGGTGGTGGCGGCAGCTGCCCTCACATCAGTGGCCCTGGGTGGCAGCTCATTTCATATCCCACGCCACGAACCGTATGAATGAGATGGGGCGAATAGTCACTGTCCACTTTTTTGCGTAGATAATTAATGTACACGTCGACAATATTGGTGGTGGTATCGAATGACAGGTTCCACACGTGCTCAACGATCATGGCGCGGGTGATACGACGCCCGGCATTGCGCATAAGGTATTCCAGCAAGGCGAATTCTTTGGAGGTAAGCTCGATGCGCTTGCCGGCACGTTCCACCTTGCGTTCCACGCGATCGAGCTCGAGGTCCGCGACCCGCAGCACCGTCTCAACCGTTCGCGGTCCGCGGCGCAGCAGCGCCCGCACCCGCGCCGAAAGTTCGGTAAACGAAAATGGTTTGATGAGGCAATCGTCGGCGCCGGTATCGAGCGATTGCACGCGATCTTCGACCCGGCTGCGAGCGGTGAGCACCAGCACGGGAAGCGACGGCTTCTTGGGACGGACGGCATTCAGCACACCGATACCGTCGAGCTTGGGCAGGTTCAGATCAAGAATCAACAGGTCGTATTCGCTCTCGAGGGCCATCTGCCGGGCCTGTTCGCCGTCTGACGCCACATCCACTGCGTAGTGTTCAGCCTCCAGGCCCTTGCGCACAAAACTAGCCAGCGGAGCGTCGTCTTCTACAACCAGGATGCGCATATCAAGACCTTCGCGAGTAACCAGCCAGTGGTTACCCTGATCATCATCCTTTGCAAGCATGATCGTCAATACTTCTTGATGCTTGGCGAGACAGGCGCACCCAATTCGGGAATGAGGGCAATTGAACTGGAACTATCGAATTGATAGAAGGATAGGTTCTCCACACCCATCGTGACGGTAGGCAACCGGAATGGATCAACACGATCGCAGTGGGAGAAAGGCCAGGACGAAGGGAATTCCCCTGGAGAACATCACACGAAAGCGTCATTTTTTGCCGCGTGGAATCATCCTCGCAGCGCTATAATTGAAGTATGGCACGTGGTTGGGAAAGTAAATCTGTAGAAGCTCAGATAGAAGAGTCTGATTCCGAACCCTCCCTTAGCGAAACCCGCTCCTGCTCTCCTGAAGAAATGCAACTCCAGATGAAGAAAACTGACCTTGAGCTTTCACGTAAGCTGGTGCTTCATCAAATGGAGCGGAGTGATAGTGAGCGTTACTCCGAGTTACTGCGCCGAACTTTGGCCGGCCTCGACACGCAAATCGCCGCCTTAGGCTGATTGGCGGCGGTTTAGGTTCGATGGTTTCGCGGGAGTTCGTTTCCCTGCAGGGGTGGTGTCGCGCTGACGCGTGGCAGCTTGAACGAAACTGCGTTCAGAAAAATTAATAGCAAATTCCTGCCGTCATCCCAGGCTCGCCTCGCGGGCTGCCAGCCCCGCTTCCCTCACCACCTCACACTTACCTGTGATTGCAATCACGGAAGTAAGGTTCAACACCCAAGCAGAATGACTGCAGAGGTGCGGTATGCCAATCCTTGTGATTGCCGTAGTTTTTTTCCTGATTTTTCTGGTCATGGGCGTAATGGGCATTACCGCGATGGTCGCCGAGCATCGCGGCAAGCTCTTCAGCGGGACGTGGAGTGACGAGCCCAAGCCGGTGAAGCGATAATCCACAGGGTCCCGATCAGTCGCAACGACGTGGGGCCTATACAGCCTGCAGAACACGCGAGAGACAGTCTTCGCAGAAGCCGCTGTCTTTGATGTCGATCCACTCCACCGCGTGGGCGGCGGCCATCGCACAGCGGTAATCGTGGCAATGCGTAAGGCTTAAGGTGTGTCCCAGTTCATGCACGGTTTCGATTAGTAGACGATTGGCAAGCATGTCGGCATCCGGCGGCAGACCGTAGAATTCCTGCCGCAAACGATGATAGGAAACCAGCGCTGCAGTCCCGCCGAGCTGGGCTTCCCCAAAAACGAACGTCAGAATTGGAATGTAGAGATCCAATTCCGTGATACCGACCAGGCGCCAGGTGTTGCCGTTGACGTACTTTTGCATTCTGGCCAGAATTTCGGAGGAGTGGTATTGCTGACGTTCGGCGTGCCGCGCAAACGACGGATCAAGAGCCGGGGCCAATACCTCGGTGGACACACGAAACTTGTCATAGAGCTCATGCTGCAACCATTCGAGCAGCCGAGCGTCCACGGTTCCCACCGGCAGTAGTTGAAGCTTCTTCATGGAACCAGCAACCAGCGCCTAGTAATTAGCTTTTAGCCTTTAGCTCTTAGCCATCAAAATCACGATGCACCTTACCACTGAGAATTCTGGTTTCTAAGAGCTAAAAGCTAAGAACTAAGAGCTAAAAGCTAAGAACTAAGAGCTAAAAGCTAAGAACTAAGAGCTAAGAGCTAAGAGCTAAGAGCTAAAAGCTAAGAGCTAACCGCTAACCGCTAGTTGCTCTTTCTCTTTCCTATTCCACCCGTACTTCTTCAGCTTGTGGTGCAAGGTGACGCGGTCGATGGCGAGGACTTCAGCCGCCCGCGTCTGATTCCCACCGCACTCTTCCAGCACCCGCAGGATGTGCGCACGCTCCACGTCGTCAAGGCTGCGGACATCGCCTACTCCCAGTCCGACGCCATTTCTCGATTTCAGGGCAAAGTCCTGTTCGCGAAGCTCGGGCTCCTGCGCCACCACCATGGCTCGTTCGACCGCGTTTTCTAACTCGCGGACATTGCCTGGCCAATTGTATTGCTGCAATTCATTCATGGCAGCGGGGGAGACTCGCGTAATCTTCTTGCTCATCTCGCGCGAGAACTTACGCGTGAAGTGGTCCACCAGCACCGGAATGTCTTCCCGGCGCTCGCGCAACGGCGGAATCTCAATATGAAAAACGTTGAGCCGGTAGAAAAGGTCGGGGCGAAACTTGCCTTCCTCGATCAATTGTTCGAGGTTCTTGTTCGTGGCGGCGACCACGCGGAAGTCAACATGGATGGTCTGGTTGCCGCCTACGCGCACGATCTCGCGCTCTTGCAGCACGCGCAGCAGATCGGTCTGGGTCTTTAAGCTAATGTCACCGATCTCGTCGAGAAATACGGTGCCGCCTTCGGCGATTTCAAACTTGCCCTTCTTGCGATATTGCGCGCCAGTGAAGGCGCCTTTCTCATGGCCAAAGAGCTCACTCTCCAGCAGCGTCTCCGTGAGCGCACCGCAGTGGATTACAACCAACGGATGAAAACGTCGTGGACTTCCGGCGTGAATGGCGCGCGCCACCAGTTCCTTTCCGGTGCCGCTTTCACCGGTGACCAGCACCGTGGCATCGGTGGGTGCAACTGTTTCGATGGCGTCGAACACGCGCTTCATCGCCGAGCTTTGTCCGATGATGTCGGAGGGATGCGCGATCTCGGCAACAGTTTCTTTCAGGCGCGTATTTTCCTGCTCGGTGCGACGATGCGACATCGCCTTCGCGATCAGGTGCCCAATCTCATCCGGATCCAGCGGCTTGTTGACGTAGTCATAGGCGCCATTCTTCAACGCGGCAATGGCGGTTTCCACCGAAGCGTATCCCGTCATGATGATGACCAGCATGTCGGGACAAATCTCATGCAGCCGCCGCTGTAATTCGATGCCGTCGGTGCCGCGCATCTTAATGTCCACCATCGCAACATCGAAGCTATGCTCAGCAACGCGCGTCAACGCTTCGTTGGCGCTTTCGGCGGTGGCCACTTCATAGCCTTCTTCGGTGAACCACTTGGCCAGCGAGTCACGCACGCTGAGTTCATCATCCACGATCAGCAGTTTGCCCTGCGTCATTCTTCTACCTCGTTTCCACTACTGCGCGGTTACGATCGTCCGCCATTGCGGGATTCTGGCTATCCACCGGCAGCTCAATCCTGAAAGTCGTTCCTTGTCCTACGACGGAGTTCACTTCGATCTGCCCGCCATGGCGTTCCACGATGTTCTGGCTGATGGCCAGGCCGAGTCCGGAGCCGCCAGATTCCTTGGTGGTGTAGAAGGGCTCGAAGATATGGGGCAGATGCTCGGCCGGAATCCCCATTCCGTCGTCTCGGATAATAAGTTCGATCCACTCCGCACTGGCATGGGTGGCGATCCACAGATTGCCTTCCTGTGGCATGGCGTCAATGGCATTAATCACCATGGCCAGCACCACCTGCTCAATCTGCGCGGGATCGCAATGCACCATGGGCAGATCGGCCGCGAGATCAAGGCTGAGTTGGATGCCTGCCATGTCCATCTTGTGTTGTACCAGCCGCACGCAACGATCGATGACCTGGTTGAGATCGCACCAGGCGAGGTTCATCGGCGAAACTCGAGAGAAGCTCAACAGGTTCTTCACCAGCTCACCGCAACGCTTGCTCTCACTGGCCACCAGATCGAGCGAGCCCTTCATCTCTTCTTTCTTGGGTGAACTGGCGGCGTTGTTATCGATCCAGCGCTTGACCAGCTTTGAATAGGTGAGAATGCCAGAGAGTGGATTGTTGATCTCGTGCGCTACCACCGCGGCCATCTTGCCGATGGTGGCCATCTTCTCCACGTGCAACATACGCTGGTGCGCCTGTTTCAACTCCCGGGTCTTCTCCTCGACGCGTTCTTCCAAGGTATGGGCCCAGGCCGTGATTTCAGCCTGCGCCACCTGCAACCGGTTGCTCATTTCGTTGAACGATTGCGCCAGTTCGCCTACCTCATCCTGCGAGTGCACCGGTATCTGATAGCCCAAGTCGCCAGTGGCGACCCGCTCAGTGCCGGTCTTTAGTTCGCGCAGCGGGTTGCGGACCTCGATCCACACAAAGAGTCCGCTGAGGAAAACCACTGCCAGCAGTGCGACCGCGGTTCCGGCGAGCATCTCTCTCCGCTCGCGGTGCAGGCTTTCATCCACCTTGGCGAGAGAGAGATTAGTGTCGAGCACACCCAGAATCTGCGTGCTGGCAGGATGCGCATGGCAGGCCGCATTGGAACAGGCGGGCTGATTCTCAATCGGCGTGATGACGCCCAAAACGCGGGTGTTGGCTGCGCGATAGACGCGAAACCGGTCAGAGCGATTCAGCCGGCTGAGAGGTTGCGATTGCACGTGGCACCCGTAGCAGGCCTCCGCGCCCTTATCTACCATGTTGCCAACTTCGGAAGGCGCCGTTGAGTAGCTGATCACGCCTTGCGGGTTCATGATGCGAACCCGCACCACTCCCGGCTGGTCGGCCATGTTCAGCATCATCTCGTACAGGCCGGTGCGATCGTTGTTCAGCATGTAGTGCGAAGCGCTACGGCGCAGAACTTCGCTCTGCTGCTCGGCGCTGACCAGGGCCGCAGCTTCCAGATGCTTGCGATGGAGTTGGGTGCTGAAATATCCCAGCAAAGCGAAGATGATGATCATGACCACGAAAATCGAGACCATCAGCTTTGTGCTGACGCTGTGCCCCAGGCGTTGCAGCCAGAAGGGACGCGATGAGACTGGGCTCTCCCCTTTTGTTTTTGGGGAGAGCCGGTTCGAGCTTTCAGTCTCCAGCATGGGCGGGCACCGCAACTTCTGCAAACCGAGATTCCGATTCGCGGAGTGCCGGGATATGGGCCTTCTCTTCGGGGAAAATCGGCAGATACTTCGCCACAAAGCCGAAGATGGCGAAACCTAGCGCAACGAACATGGCGGTAATAACGATCTCGGTCCATTTTGGGGTGTAGCGCGCGCCCACGGCATTTTCTACTCCGGTGATTGCTACATTCAGACGATTCGCTACAAATCCGAGCAGGGTCAGCACAGCCGCCAGGTAGAGACCTTGCGCCCGTTCTCGAATTTTCGGGACCACCAAAAGCCCCAGTGGCGCCACCACCGAAAGGAACATCTCCAGTAGGAAGAAGCGCTGTTCGTACCCCGGAACGAAGACCAGTTTCAGGACGCCGCGGTGATACAAGTCTTCGAACTTCAAGATGCCGTAAAGTGCTAGTACGACAACCAGCACGCGTCCCAGGTCGCGCAGGATGGGCAACTCGAGCTCACGGCCAAAGTACTTCGAGCTCATCGAAGATTCGAAGATAGTCATTGCCAATCCCACGGCAATCGCCGACAGAAAGAAAAAGACCGGCAGCAGTGGGCTGTACCAGAACGGGTGCAGCTTGTTCGGCATGATGAGATACAGCGTGCCCAGCGACGACTGGTGCAAGGTCGAGAGCAGGACGCCAAGAATCACGAATACGACCATGATGCTGCGAACGACCTTCAGCGCGCGCTTCAGCTTGAAGTGTTCCAGCACAATGGGTGAGAACTCCATGGCGAGCACGGCAGTGTAGAACATGACGCAATAAGCAACTTCGAACATGACCGAGTGCGGATTGCGCATGATCAGCGGATGCCAGATGTTCCACGGCAATCCCAGGTCGTACATTAGCGCGGCGCAAACCAGCAGATAGCCCAGGAATGCCGTCAGGATCGTGGGCCGTATGATCGAATGGAACCGCTTGATGTTGAAGATCTCGACCGCCGCGGTCAGGGTGAAGCCACCCGCCGCCAGCATGACGCCGCACATCACGTCGAAGCCAATCCAGAGTCCCCAGGGAAACTGATCGCTAAGGTTCGTGGAAGCGCCCAGTCCGCGGAGGAACCGTAGAAACGTGCAGTAGACGCCCGCCGCCATGATCGCAAGGAAGATTGCCTTCCAGAATGTGAAGCGGATTCTCGGGACGGTCATCGCCCACCTCCGCTGTATTCTTTCTCTTTGGCCTCTCTGGCCTCGGCTTCGGCAACGTCTTCGCGGCGATGGGTGATCCAGTAAATACCGCCCAGCATGGTGCCGAACAGGGGAACGAAATCAGGTATGCGCGATAGCACTTGATAGGTGTAAAGCGGGAGCGCCCGTTCCGTCAGGTCGGTCGGGAACCCGAAAGTGTTGAACGGAATGGAAGACAACAACATCACCGATGTGCCGCCAACCTCGGTCTCGCCAAAGATGTGGGGCAGGTACTTTCCCAGGTTGTCGTGGATGCGCTTCTTGGCTTCTTCCAGAAGCTCGTTGCGATCGCCAAACTTGGTAGCGCCGGTGGGGCAGATTTCCGCACAAGCTGTCTGCTTTCCTTCGGCTACGCGCTTGCTGCACATGATGCACTTGCGCACTCCTGGCACCGCTTTCTCCCATTCGTACTTAGGCACGCCGAACGGACATGCCGCCATGCAGTAGCGGCATCCCATGCAACGGCTCTTGTCGTAAGTGACCGGCCCGAGTGCGGTCTTCTTCAGCGCGCCTACCGGGCAAACCGAAGCGCAGGCCGGGTCGTCGCAGTTCATGCACAACTTGCGCATAAACTTGTCGTCTTTGACCATGATGGCGGTGTACTTGTGCGCCGACGTGATCTGCTGGTCGGCGATGCGGTCGTCGTACGGCAGGCCGTTTTCGGTGGCGCAGGCCTGCTCGCACTGCTTGCAGCCGATGCACAGGGTCGCATCGTAAAGGATTCCCTTGCTCATGCTTTTCTCCAGATCGCCCAGCGGCCCCAGTCGGACCTCGGCAGGTGGAAGCGGCGCCAATGCGACGGCGCCGTCGGGCGACTGCGGAACTTCGGATGCTCCGCTCGGACCGGCTCGTAAGGCTGAAGCCGGCTCGAAGGGGAAGCCAGCGTGAAAGGAGTCTTACTTCAGGCTCTTCACGTAAGTAGCCAGCTTGGCGGCATCGGCCGGGCTGACGCCCTTGTTGGCGAATGCGTGCGTGGCCTTCTTCTGCGGCCCGCCATTCTCAATGAAATCAGCTATATCGGCAGTCGACATCTTCTGCACAGATGCTGACGAAAACTCCAGAGCTCCCATCTTCTTGCCGGCGGCAGTACCGTTTCCATCCGCGCCATGACAGGCGGCGCACTTTGCTTGGTAAAGGTCTTCCTGCGCCCAAGACAGGCTGGGAAGGATCAGGAACAGCGCGAAAGCGGTAAGTAGAACAGCTAAGATGACCTTCTTCATTAACTTCTCCGATTAATAGAATTATGAATACAGGGTCCTGTTCGGCCTTAAAGCGATACTCCTGGCCAAGAAAACGTGCTGCTTGCCAGACCCGCACACATGAACCTCCATGAGTACGACTTCAGTGTGGAACATAGACTTAAGTGACGCTGTGATGGAGGTCACCCGCCGACGTGATGGATTTCGCAACAGTTTCGGACGGGCGTTCGAAATGCCAAGATGATTTGCCTCAGTCTGCAGCAACAAGTGGGGCGGAGTGGTGAGAACAATCTCCACAGTTTGGCATTGGCGCCGATGCGTTTCTCCACGCCAAAGCAAGGCGTGTGGCGATTTTCAGCTGTAAGTCATGGCCAAAACACTTCGCCGCCACCGGGGAGCTGCATTAGCTCGCCGTAGCTGGCCTCAATAGACCCACTCCAAGCGTGATAACTGAGATCGCAAGAACGATTGCGCCAACATAGATCAGAGAAACCGCCTGACCCGGCTGACTGGCAGTTGGCGACATCATAGAAAAGAAGAAGCCTGCCGAAATCAAGATGGCAGCGAGCGGCACCCCCACTCGAACCGCCCATGTCAACCAGTCTGGCAGAACGGCAGCGTCAGCTAGCACTTGGCATACTAGCGACAGAATCACGATGACTCCGGCGTGGGCGTGTCCTGCGCGGAAGAAATTCTGCCGCAACGGGTTGTCCATGTAACCGGAGCCCTTATCCATCAGCGAGGTCAACAGGAAGTATCCACCGTACTGAATCGTGGGTACTGTGATGAGAATGATTCCGCACATCAATCTAGATTCGCGCGTCATGATTCACCTCCGGCGAGAGTTTCCCCCACAGATGCACGACCTGGGACCGGAGATGCTGAAAGGTCTTTTCGCGACTCCCATGGGATTCTGGCTCGAAAAAGAATCTGACTTATCGAGGAAGCCGTACTAGAATTCGGCGACTGATTCTCAATCCGCGGAGGAGGGAATGGCTTCCTGGCAACGCGACTTGTTCCTTACGGGTGCGACAGGCTTTATGGGGAGCAGTTTGGCGAAGGAATTATTGCGCCGCGGACACCGCGTGCGTACCCTAGTCCGGCCGGGCTCTGAGGCAAAACTGGCGACCGGGTGCGAACCGGTATTTGGTGATGCGCTACGGGCGGAAAGCTATGCGTCGCAAATCGCGCCGGCCGATACCTTCGTTCACCTGGTTGGCGTGGCGCATCCCAATCCACGCAAGGCCGCCGAATTTCGCGCCATCGATTTGAAGTCGTGCCAGGAAGCAGTGCAGGCGGCAGTGAAAGCTGGCGTTAGCCATTTTGTTTATCTCAGCGTTGCGCGGCCGGCTCCAATCATGCAGGAATACCAAGCTGTACGCGCGGAAGGTGAACGACTCATCCGCGAGAGCGGGATGGCGGCGACCTTCGTGCGTCCCTGGTATGTGCTGGGGCCGGGACGCAGGTGGCCATACGCGCTTATGCCGCTATATGCATTGGCAAGGTTGCTTCCGGCTACGCGCGATGGAGCGCAAAGACTGGCTCTGGTCACACTGCAACAGATAACGCGGGCTTTGGCTTGGGCGGCGGAAAACCCTCCGGAACACATACAGACGATTGAGCCACCGCAGATGCGGGCGGGCCTTACCCCGCACGCCATGAAGGAAGTAAAGGTTGCATCAGCCTAGATGACTACTTCTTTGTTGCAGGCGTTACAGCGCGAACCCTGACCAATGTCCCGTCGGGAAGGGGACTCCCAAGCAACTCGACAATCCCGTTGCGTACTACGCCGTTGAGTTCTGGCACAACCGACGCAACCCCCCCGACCTCCGTGGCGCTTATCGCGGGCGCCTTCTTCTCGATTCCCCGGTCCATAGCCAGGTTTGCCAAGCGGTCGGCGTCCCGGTTCTTTTCGCGAAGCACATGTGAGATCTGGAAGTAGTCAAGCTGGTCGATCATCTTCATCGCCCGGGCGTGAAGCTCCTTCAGCGTGGGGTTGCTGACTTTGTACTCGCCATTGATCTGCTTCACCATGAGCTCGGAATCGCTGATTACCTTCAGCGCTTTGAAACCGTGCCTGAGGGTGTAGTTGAGCGCAGCCAGCAATCCCGAATATTCGGCGTAGTTATTCGTCTGCCGGCCAAGGAATTCGCTGAGTTCAGCTACGGGACGGCCAATTTCGTCCTCGATGACGACGCCGTACCCAGCCGGACCGGGATTGCCGCGAGCCCCACCATCGATGGAGGCAACCAAGTAACCTTGCTCGAGGCTGGTGATCGGACCGCCGACGAATTCTTGCGAGCGATACCGGGACTTTCCGGGAAATGGACGAACGGGCATGGCTTATATTAACCCCTGTATTTTGGATGCACCTAGCCGCTCCGCCGTCGCGGAACTCGGACGCTACACCAGTGGAGTTGCCTACCGCCCGGTTGCTAATCGTAGTGCCAGGCGCTCGGGCAGTGAGGCCGCAAAAATTCTATCCTGCGCTCGCTTGACGTCGTAAGGGACGCGGTAGAAGGTGACCCGCGCGGATGCATCGCCTCTCTTCTCATAGAGAGCGAAGGCCGCCCGCCAGTCGCCATCGCGCGGCTGTCCGACCGAGCCCGGATTGATCAGATAACGCTCACCTCGCGTAAGCGTCAGGGTCGACTCCACGGCGCCTTCCATGCTGCCGTAACCAGGCGCGAGCGGAAGCGTCCTTCCCTCCTGGTAAACGAAGCCGCCCTGGAGGTGGGTGTGCCCAAACATCATGACATCGGCGTGACCGGGCACTCGAAAGTTGGCATTGGCCGTGGAGGCGTTCAAAAGATACTCATCTTCATCGCGCGGGGAACCGTGTACGAATTCCATTGCAGCCAATTCGTCCACGAGCATCGGCCCTTGCGGCAAGTTGCGCAGCCAGTTCAGATGTTCGGGCGCCAGCGTGGTTTGGGTCCAACGCGCCGACATCGCCGCCACCAGGTTGAACTCCGACAAATCTGTCAGCCCAGTGCAGGCGCGATCATGATTGCCGCGCACCACGGGCCCGCCCATGGCACGTACGCGCTCGCACACTTCATTCGGCGACGCGTTGTAGCCGACCACATCCCCCAGGTTCACAACCCGATCGTACTGAGGAGCCGCGGCAAGACACGCCTCCATCGCTTCGAGGTTGGAATGAATATCGCTGAGCAGGAGAAGGCGCATCGGTCAGCAGCCCTCCGCGGAAACAACCGGACACCGTGCCAGATGTCCGGGCCTAATTTCGACCAGCGGCGGCAGCGCCAACGAGCAACTGGCGACACGCCAGGAGCAGCGCGGCTCGAAAGCACACCCCGGCGGCGGCGCGGTGATGGCAGGCACAGTTCCCTCGATGGTCTGGAGCGGTTGGCCACGCTCGGTGCGCAGCGTCGGGAGAGAGTGTAACAGCCCGCGCGTATAAGGATGCGCAGGGTGCGTGAAAACTTCCTGCGCCGTTCCCATTTCGACCAGGCTGCCGGCGTACATCACTCCGATGCGGTGCGACACCTTCGACACGACGGCCAGGTCATGGGAGATGAACAGCATCGCCAAGGAAAACTTCTCTCGCAGATCGCTGAGCAGGTCGAGCACCTGCGCCTGGATGGTGACGTCGAGTGCAGTAGTCGGCTCGTCGGCAATGAGCAAGGAGGGCCGGTTTACCACGGCCATGGCAATCATCACACGCTGCCGCTGCCCTCCCGAGAGCTGGTGGGGGTAGTCGCGCGCCCGACGCCCGGCATCGGAGATGGCAACGGTGCCTAACGCTTCGACCGCCCGGCGCCAGGCTTCGGCCTTGGAGATCTTGCCGCGTAAAGAACTTGAAGGGTTGTCACCCCGAGCGAGCGTGGCGAGTCGAGAGACCTGCTTCTCCGCATGCGCCAGCACTGCCTCGGCAATTTGATCGCCCACACGCATCACGGGGTTGAGAGCGGTCATCGGCTCCTGAAAGATTATGCTGATTTCTGCGCCACGAATCTGCCGCATCTGCGTCTTGGGAGCGGCTAGCAAGTTTTCAGCGCGGAATTGAACATGGCCCTGAATGCGCGCCTGGGGCGGCAGCAAGCGTAGAATGGCCAGCGCACTGACCGACTTCCCTGAGCCTGATTCGCCCACGAGCCCGAGTACTTCGCCCGGCGCAATCTGGAAGCTGACATCACGGACGGCAGTGACGTTTCCCTGCCCGGTCGCAAATTCGACGGTAAGATTTCGGACCTCGAGCAGCGCGGACACAACCTTATCGTAGCAGGAGGACAAGACTGCGCAGTAAGCAGCCGCGGGCTAACCCGGCGGCGCATCGAAATAGTCTGGTTGTTTCGTCACAGGCGCGAGCTGGCATTATCGTGGAGCACGTACAAACCATTCCCAGAATTGCCTCCGCCGTCGGCACTGTGATAACTTCCGCTCGTCGCCCGCTGTCGAAGTGGAGGAGAACTTTATGCTCATCGCTCTCATTGTCATTATCGTCATACTGGCGGTCATCGCGTTCACCCTGATCGGCATTTACAACGGTCTGGTGCAGTTGAAGGTCCGCGCCGACAATGCCTGGGCCGATATCGATGTGCAGCTGAAGCGCCGCTACGACCTGATCCCCAACCTGGTCGAGACCGTCAAAGGCTACGCCGCCCACGAAAAGGGCACGTTCGAGAACATTGCCAAATATCGCAGTGCGGCCATGACCGCCACCACTCCGGCGGAGAAGAGTGAAGCCGAGGGACAGCTCACCTACGCCTTGCGCGGATTGCTGGCAGTTGCCGAGGCTTACCCGCAATTGCGCGCCTCGGAGCAGTTCCAGTCGCTGCAAGGTTCGCTGAGCGGACTGGAAGATGCGATCCAGAACGCACGCCGTTATTACAATGCCGTGGTGCGCGACCTGAACACCAAGATCCAGACCTTTCCCACGAACATTGTGGCCGGAATGTTCCACATTCAGCAGAAACAGTTCTTCGACATTACCGAACCGACACAGCGGGAACCGGTGGCGGTAAAGTTCTGAAAGGCAGCACTTAGCCGATAGCAATTAGCAACTAGAATCTGTGGCTGTCCGTACGGTCTTGCAAGAGCACAGTTCACAGACTGCGGAAAAACCAGCGTTGCCAATTCAAGGAAAGTCTTACGCACTTTCAAGGCCGACTCTGCCAATATTGAAAAAACCTCGAGCGTGTTTCATAAATAGGTTCGGCCTCACGACGGGTACTTAGGTGTGAGGCAGGTGGGCTGATGTGCTACTGCCATGAAGAAACGGCAGAAGCGGTTGACCGACGAACAGTGGCTGTTGATCGAGCCGTTATTGCCCGAGCCCCGGCGGCGAAAGGACAACCGTGGACGGCCGTGGGCGTCGAACCGGGCGTGTTTTGAGGGCATTCTGTGGATTCTGCAAACCGGCGCAGCGTGGCGTTTTCTGCCTGACGAGTTCCCCTCGCCTTCCACCTGCTGGCGTCGGCTCAAGCAGTGGGAAGAGGAAGACGTGTGGCTGGATGCTTGGCGCGCGTTGCTGGGAGCGCTCGACGGCGAGGGTCTGCTGAAGTGGGACGAGACCTTCCTGGACGGCAGTTTCGCACCGGCGAAAAAGGGGGCTCTGCCGTCGGTAAAACCAAGCGGGGCAAGGGCACCAAGTGGATGGTACTGGTCGACGGTCAAGGTCTTCCGTTGGGAGTTCGGCTGGAAAGTGCCTCTCCGGCAGAAGTTAAGCTTGCGGAAGCCACGCTCTCGGAAGTCCGCGTCCCGCGACCGCGGGGCCGTCCGCGGCAAAAGCCGAAGCGGGTGATCGCCGATCGCGGCTACGACTCCGATCCACTGCGCCAGCGTCTGAGGAAGCGTGGTATCGAGTTGATCGCGCCCTACCGGAAGAACAACAAAGAACGGCGCTACGAAGATGGCCGCCGGCTGCGACGCTACAAGCGCCGCTGGATCGTGGAACGAACCAATGCCTGGTTTGGTCAATTCCGCCGATTGCTGGTCAGGCACGAACATCTGCTCGCCACCTATCGCGCCTTCTTCTACATCGCCTGCTTCTGGATTACGCTGAGACACTGTTTATGAAATATGCTCTAGACATATCACATGCCAACTGCTAACTGCCAAATGCTGGGTCGCCGACTAATCATCACCCTGCTGTTCTGCCTCGCGCTGGTGATCCCCGCGTCTGCTCGCGACTGGCGCATTGCACGTTTTGAAACTCACATGTATGTTGCGCCCGATGGGGTGACCACTGTCAACGAGCACATTGATGTAGTCTTCATCGGCGAATATCACGGCATCTACCGTGACATTCCCATCGAATATCCGGGGCCGCACGGCACTAACTACACTCTGTTCCTCAAAGTCACCAGTGTTATCGATGGCAGCGGCCACAAGCTGAAGTACGAATCCAGCACACAAAACGGCAATCGCCATCTTAAGATCTACATTCCCAATGCGGTGGACACTACCCGCACCGTCATCATCAGCTACAAAGTGACCAATGCTGTGCGCTGGTTCGACGATCACGACGAACTTTACTGGAACGTGACCGGCAACGACTGGCCGGTGCCCATCGACAGTGCGGCGGCGTCGATCACCTTCCCGCCCAATGCCACCGGCAACTTGCGCGCGCAAGCCTTCACCGGCGAATACGGATCGCAGGAGCAGGACGCCACGGTCGAAGTGCGCAATAGCACGGTGCTGGTTGAGACCGACAATCCGCTCTCCATGCGCGGCGGACTTACGGCCGATGTTTACATCAGCAAAGGTGTGCTGACCCAACCCAGCAAATTCACACAGGCCATGTGGTTTCTGCGCAGCAATCCGATTGTGCTGCTGCCGCTGTGGGCATTCATCGTGATGTTTTTCTTCTGGTGGACGAAAGGCCGCGATCCCAAAGCCGACATCTCGGTTGCGCCGATGTACGAACCGCCGAAAGACATGACGCCCGCCGAGGTCGGCACCCTGATCGATGACGTGGTCCATCCTCGCGACATCACCTGCACGATGGTGGATCTGGCGGTGAAAGGCTATCTCAAGATCGAGGAGACAGAGTCAAAGGTCCTGCTGTTCAGCCATCGTGACTACACTTTCCATTTGCTGAAGCCGTCCGAGACCTGGAGCTCGCTCGAACCACACGAGCGCGTGATGCTGAACCACATGTTCGCCGGCGGCGTGACGCAGGTACGCTTGTCGGACCTGAAGAACCAGTTCTATGTGGCCATCCCGAGCATCAAGAGTGACATTCTCGCGGAGTTAAAGAGCAAGGGAATGTACTCGGTGGATCCGGAATCGGCGCACGCCTATGTGCTGGCCGGAATTTTGTTTACGGCTGCACCCTTCGTGTTGGCGCAGGTCCTGGGCTGGGGCTCGATGCTCGATTCTCCGGGGCTACTGATTGCCGCGGGAATTATTGCAGTCATCATCGTCTTCTTGTTCGCTCGCATCATGACGGCGAAGTCGCTGAAGGGTGTGCGCACCAAGGTTGAGATTCTCGGCTTCCAGGAGTTCGTCAACCGCGTCGACGCCGACCGATTAAAGCGCATGCCGCCCGACACCTTCGAGAAATTTCTGCCTTACGCCATGGCGCTAGGCATCGAGAACCGCTGGGCCAAGGCCTTCCAGGGAATCACGCAGAACCAACCCACGTGGTACGTGGGGCCGACGCCGTATGTGGGCTTCAATCCTATTTTCTTCGCCGGCTCGATGCATGCCATGGCGATGGACGCGCACCAGGCCTTCGTGGCCGCGCCGCGTGCCAGCAGTACCGGCTCAGGATGGGGCGGTGGTAGCTTCGGTGGTGGTGGCTTCAGCGGCGGCGGCTTCGGCGGCGGCGGTGGCGGAGCCTTCTAAACTACAGATCACGGCTTCTGCAATGCATCAGCGCCCGCCCTGGCGCACTGCGCGTCATGCTCGCTGGTATCTCCCGACATTCCGATAGCACCTATGATCTTGCCCTCCACGATTAGCGGGACACCACCCTCGACCGGCACCGCCCCTTCCAGTCCGAGGACACGAAGACCGATGCCACCTCCAGCCAACGCATCTTGAAAAGCTTTGGTCGGACGTTTGAAGAGCGCGGCTGAGCGGGCTTTGTTGATCGATATCTTGGCGCTGGCCAGTTGCGTGTCGTCCATCTTCTCGTAATAGATAAGGTTGCCGCTGGGATCGACGACCGCGACCGCCATGTTCCAGTTGTTCTTGCGCGTTTCGGTGAGAGCTGCCGCAGCCGCTTTCTTAGCGGTCTCGACGCTGACCGGCGGACCGTACGGCATGGCGGAAGGAATGGCGGTAGGCTGCTGCGCCGACGCGTTTGCCATGCACCACATCAACGCAAGAGCTAACACAGGCTTGACAATTGGCTGCAATGACATCAGGTCTCCTTCATTGGGTTACGCGACCTCTGATCTTAGTTCTTCAGCAAGCGAGCGATGGTTTCGAGTAGCTTTTCGGGGGATTCGCCTTTGGGCAGGAACTCGTCGGCAAATTCGATTCCCTCGGGGGTGTCTGCTGACGCCGAGACGATAAGAATAGGTACGTGCGGCTTGATAGTCTTCATCTCCCTGGCAATCTGGGTGCCGGTTTTGTCAGTCAGGAAGTGATCGGCGATAACCAGGTCGACGTTGTCGCGCTTGAAATGCTCCAAACCTTCTTCGCCGGAAGCGGCAGTCGCCACCTCATAGCCTGCAATGGTAAGCAAAAGCTTGCGAATTCGCAGAGCAATCTCTGCGTCATCAACACAAAGAATGAGCGGACGGGCGGAATCCGGAGGTAACGGTCGCATGGCTGCACCCACTGGATAACGCCACTATACTCCTAGTTGCCGATGAGCTACAGAAATCCACGGAATATTCGCTGCAGTCCCATCGGGTTTTGTTGCCCGGACCTATCCAGGTCAGGACGGAATTCGGTTACCTCGCTACGCCTCTACGTTTACCGCAAGCATCACACCCGGATAGCGCTGATTGATCAGATAATATCCGCCATCGGTATAGACAATGTAGACATCGTCAGTGTCATACCAGTCTGCCGCCCAGTATTCGGGCCATGGATCAACTACGCTGAACCATAAACCGCCGTACTGAAAACGTGGATAGCCGCCATACACCACGACCGGTACAGTGTAGATAGCAAATACATGGCTCGGCCCGAAGTATTGCCGGTAACGATCATCCGGAATGCGGTAGCCATGATAGCCGCCTCGTTGCTGCCATGTACGATGCTCCGACTGCCAGTGCTGTGCGCGATGCGACTGCCATGCCGTTTGCTGAACTTGCCGTTGCTCCGGAGTGGGTTGGGGACGCCCGCCTTGCATCTGGTGTGCGGGTTGCTCGGGCGGACGTGAGTTTTGCGGTACAGGTCTGGCTGCCTCCGGCTTCGGCGCCGGCCGAGTTTGCTCCGGATGCGGTGCTGGCTTGGCCTCTTCTGGGTGCGGGGCAGGCCGTTCCTCTTGAGGCCCCGGCTTCGCTTCCTGACGCGGCGCGGGAGCGGCTGTTTCTGGATGTGGCGCCGGTTTCATTTCTTCTTGGTGCGGCGCGGGTTTAGCGTCTTCTTCGTGCTGATCCTGTGCGAATGCCGCAGCAGTGCAGCCCAGAAGCAAGAACAATAGGATGGCAAGAGCAAGTGATTTCATCCAGGTTCCTCGATTACTGCAACTGAGAATGCGAAATCATCTGCCGGTGTTGCCCGAAGCGGCGGCAGCTATTTGTAAGGGGAGGATATCTCCTTTCTTTCAGTCTGCGGAAATCAGAGGTCAATTTGCGGAAAATGAGAGCTGGAATGCCTCGATTGCTGGTGCTCTACGAACCAGCGGACGGGGTGTGTTCAAAGGGCAACTTGGTGTAACGCGCCTTTTCTATTTCGATGAAGAGGGCAACGCGTCCTTCGGGATTGCGGAAGGGGAACGGCTTACCGGTGTACTTCAAGGAGATGGGATCCATGATCTTAAGATCGGGATCGGGCCGGCGCTCGACCACGCGTCCGCGAATCTGCACTTCGGAATAGGGGTCGCTAAAATGCACGAGGGAGAGCGCAACGCGCGGGTCGCGGGCCGTGTTGCGAGCCTTCAAAGAGTTTTCCCCAGTGCATAGGATGATGTGATCTGCGGCGCGTCCGACCCACGCCGGTACACTTTGCGGCGAGCCATCGGGCATCAGAGTAGCCAGGTGAGCGAAGTTTGCACCGTCGAGTAGTTGCTATCTCGTCAGAAAGTATCATTGGAACCTTGCTTTGAAGGGGCACGGCTTTCAGCCGTGCCGTAACCTGCTGTCATCGTTCTACCCATGTCCGCGGCGGACTACACCAATTCGTAAACTGACTTACCTTACGCCAACAACCTTGCCGCCTCTTTGGCGAAGTAAGTCAGCACGATCGACGCGCCGGCGCGCTCGATGCAAAGCAGCGACTCCATCATGACGCGCTCGTAGTCAATCCACCCATTGAGCGCGGCAGCCTTGATCATGGCGTACTCGCCACTAACCTGGTAGGCCGCCAGGGGTACGTCGAAGCGCAGGCGCGCCTCGTGCAGCACATCGAGGTAGGGCATCGCCGGCTTCACCATGATCATGTCGGCGCCTTCCTCTAGGTCGAGCTCAATCTCGCGCATGGCCTCGCGCAGGTTGGCCGGGTCCATCTGGTAGGAGCGGCGATCGCCGAAGTGCGGCGCCGAATCGGCAGCCTCGCGGAACGGTCCGTAGAATCCGCTGGCGAACTTCGCCGCGTACGAGAGGACGGGAATGTTCTGGTAGCCGACGGCATCGAGAGCGGTGCGGATGGCGTCCACGCGGCCGTCCATCATATCGGACGGCGCAATGATGTCCATGCCGGCCTTGGCCTGCGCGACTGCCGTGCGCGCCAGCAACTCGAGCGTGGGGTCGTTGAGGATCTCATAATCTTCGGCAACCATGGCAGCCACCGACGCGGCACCTACTGAGCGCGGCCCGGACGTCTCGACGATTCCGCAATGGCCGTGCGACATGTATTCGCACAGGCAGACATCACCCATCAGCAGCAGGCCTGGAACTTCGCGCTTGATGGCGCGCACAGCCTTCTGCACAATGCCGTCGTCGGACCAGGCGTCAGTAGCAACCTCGTCCTTCTGCTCCGGGAGTCCAAAGAGGATCACGCTGGGGATGCCCAGCGATTTCACCTCTGCGCATTCCTTCACTGCTTCGTCCACGGAAAGGTTGAAGACGCCGGGCATGGAGCGCACTTCCTTGCGTACGCCTTCGCCTGGGCAGACGAACAGCGGGTAGACGAAGCCTTCGGGGCTGAGTCGGGTTTCGCGGACAAACGAGCGCATCGCTTCGCTGCGACGCAGGCGACGGGGACGATCAGTTGGGAATGCCATAACAGAAAATTCTAGCACCGCTGGGGTAGCCCGCAGGTGCGAAAATCGCGGGGACAAAGAGTTTACGAAATTGTGATCGGGATCACTGCAAGCCGCCGAACTACTCTCAGCAGCTACGCGGGTTTTGGCAGCTCCTGCGTGCGCACTTCGCAGGAGAGACCATAATTCACCCGGTAGGGGACGGTCACCGGAACACTGCCGGCCATGTAAAGATGCTCGCCGCTTCGGACCTTTCGCTTCCACACCACCTGGTACACGACGGCCTGATTTTGCGCCACTGTGAAGTGTAGCGTTTGGCTCTCGGTGACCGTCTCGCCCACCTTGTATCCCGTCTGCCGCGAAACATGCGTTGCTACTTCAGCCTTGATTGCAGATACGATCTGCACGCCGAGAGTGCCACTCAACTCGTGGCTCACGTCCACCGACAACTCATTCGTGCTTTGTTTCGAGACTTGGCGGTCGGTAGAAAAAGGGCTGCTTCCAAACCGGTTGTCCAGCGGATATTCCTCTTCGCCCACTACTTCATCGCTTTCGGTGCAGCTCAACTCCTTGACAAACTGAAGGGCGGCCACCGGCGCGTGCTGCGGGGTTGGAACCGTGCCTTGAGTAGAGGGTCCCGTCCCTTTCGCATATTGCAGGGCAGCGGCCGCCAACTGCCGGGGACCAGAGATGCCAGCTTCGGGGCTCGCGCCCAACTGCCTGCCATCCATGGACAGGACGAATTGTCCAAACATCCCATAGCCGCGGTGGCCGAGCACGAATGAGTGTCCGTTCTGCTCGAAGCGCCGCAGTTCACCGATCAGGATAAAGATAGGGACATGACAGACGACGCGGTCATCCCAGGTGATCGTCAAGTGGGCCACAAGACCACTTTTGATGGCTGCATGGACTTGATGGGTTCCATCCTCCAGTTCGAGGCTCCAGGCGCCCGCCAGTTCGAAAATGCTCATTCGGTCCCCCTGCGAAACCTTCGCTCAGGAAAGATTAAAAGCAGATTACACGCACTCTAACCGTAATCTGCAAAAGCCTCAAGCTCCTGTCGTATTCGGTTCGCGAAAGGAGACCGTCCTCCTGGCCAGTGCCCAAATCGGAACTTCTGTTACTCCGAAAGGCCCGAGCGCTGCTGAAGATGTCCCAAACTGGTATATACTTCGGCTACTCTGGTAATAGTCCCGCTGCGGTTGGGCGGGTCGGGGCGCACTTCTTTATTCATAGGCCCCGAGGCGATTACTTAGCGGAGCGAGCGAGTCAAGGCCTGCCCGTCGCGTTGGGCGAAAGTGCGTTACCGGCATCATTTTCTTCCTACTTCCCCGGAGCGCTTTCACCACGGCAGACGCCTCGACAGGTCGGTGGAGGTGTCGCTTGGACCTGATATTTATACGTGTCTTATTTGTTCTCATCACGGCAGTTGCAAGCTATGAACTGCGACCCTTGGGGCTGGATCGATGGCCGGCGACGGCCGCCGGGGTGTTCTTCGGAATCGCAGTCGTTCTGTTTGAAGTCCGGCTGCGACGTGTCAGCCTGAAGCGGCTGATCGGCGCGGTCATCGGAAGCATACTCGGAATCATCGGCGCCTACCTTTTCAGTCTCGTCATCCGCAATAGCATTCACGAAGGTCCGACGCAGAGCTTCCTGCAGCTTTTCGTGATGCTGGTCATGGCCTATGTGGGCCTTATCGTGGGCGCCGGCAAGGGCGACCTGCTTAATCTAGCGGCCCTGGGCGGCATTTTCGGAGGCGAGAAGCAGTCCCGAAAAAGCCACAAGATTCTCGACACCAGTGTCATCATCGACGGTCGTATAGCCGACATCGCCGAGACCGGCTTCCTCGACGGTGTGATTGTCATTCCACAGTTTGTACTGCGCGAACTGCAGTTGGTCGCAGACTCAGCCGACTCCATGAAGCGCAACCGTGGCCGCCGCGGCCTCGACATTCTGCAGCGCATCCAGAAGATCGCGACCTTGCAGGTGCAGATCGTGGAAGACGATTTCCCTGCCGTGCGTGAAGTGGACCTGAAGCTCATCGAACTAGCCAAGGTCTACGAAGGCAAGATCGTCACCAACGATTTCAACCTCAACAAGGTGGCCCAGCTGCAAGGGGTCGCGGTTCTGAACATCAACGAGTTGGCCAACTCGTTGAAACCCATTGTCCTGCCGGGCGAAATCATGAAGGTGTTCATCCTGAAAGAAGGCAAAGAGTACAACCAGGGGGTTGCCTATCTCGACGACGGAACCATGGTAGTGGTGGACAACGCGCGCAAGATGATTGGCAAGAATATCGACATCTCGGTGACCTCGGTGCTCCAAACCACGGCCGGCAAGATGATTTTCGGCAAGTTCGACGACCGCAACATGAACTCGCAGTCGCGCCCCACGGAGCCACGGCCAGACTTTCGGAAGGTGACCGCGCCGCCTGCCCCGGCGGTGGTAGTGCCGGAAACGCCTAAAGAGGAGTAATCTGCAAGAGAGTTTCGACTGACTCCTCGAAAACCGCGACTCCCGATTTGTATTTGGTTCGGTCCGGCATTTATACTGCGCTCCCCAGCATGAAGGTCATTGTCATTATCCCCGCCGCCGGATTGGGCACGCGCATGTCCAGCGCCGCCGGAGCTCCAACGAGGACAAGCAAGCAATTCTTTGAATTGGACGGAACTCCAATCCTCTTTCATACGCTGCGCAAGTTCGCGCAATGTTCGGCGGTCAGCGAGATTGTGGTGGCACTGCGCAGGAACGAAACCGCAAGCTTCCAGAAGCAAGTCGAGAAAGAGAAGCTGAAGAAGTTGGTTCGAGTAGTTGAGGGCGGAGAGCACCGGCAGAATTCTGTAGCCAACGCTTTGGCTGCCATCGACGCGGCCGACGACGACATCGTTCTGGTGCATGATGCGGTGCGCCCCTTCGTTGACCAGGACACCATCGTCGGCGTGCTTGAAGCGGTGAAGAAGTACGAGGCTGCGATTGCCGGAGTGCCAGCGGTTGACACCGTGAAGCAGGTGGACCGGACGTCCGATGGCGCGGTCGTGATTGCAACCGTCCCGCGTGAGCGCATGGTGCTGGCGCAGACCCCGCAAGGCTTTCGCTTTGGCCTGCTCAAGAAAGCTTTCGATGAAGCGACTGCGGATGGATTCATGGGTACAGATGAGGCTTCTCTGATCGAGCGCGCCGGAGGCACAGTCCATGTTGTCATGGGCTCTCCGCGAAATATGAAAATCACCACGCCTGCGGATCTGGAGTTGGCGGAATTTTTTCTGTCGCAGGAAAATCGGCGCAAGGCCAGCCTGGGTGGGTGAGAAGGGGCGCAGCTTTAGCTGCGCCGTTAAGGTCTTTTAGTTTTTATTCAAGCGGGCTTCAGCCCGGGAGGTTAGTTCCCACTGAACAACGCTAACATCCCTCGCACACCTCGCATTGGCTTCGGCTGGGACTCCCACGAGTTCCGACCCGGCATCCCGCTAAAGATCGGCGGCGTGCTGATTCCACACCACAGCGGTCTCGCCGGACACTCCGACGGCGACGTACTGCTGCACGCCTTGACCGATGCCCTGCTGGGCGCAATTGCCGCGGGAGACATCGGAACCTACTTCCCCCCGACTGATTCCAAATGGAAGGGCGCAGACTCGGCGGTCTTTGTCCGCGAAGCCCGCAAGCAGATCGAGAACGCGGGATACGTGGTGGGAAATGTGGATAGCACTTTGATCCTCGCTGCTCCGAAGATCGGCCCTCATGCCAAGGCGATTCAGCAACACGTCGCCGGTCTGCTCGGCGTCGACCCTTCGCGTGTGGGAATCAAAGCAAAGACCCCCGAAGGCATGGGCACCGACAATACCGCCATTGCGCATGCCGCGGTGCTGCTCAGCGAGATTTGCTGGCCATAAGGTCTGGCATAACAATCGTCCAGGCACGGCACGGCATCGCGCTCACGCCAGCACTTGGCAAAGGACGCACTTCAGGTAGCCGGTTTCCGGCACATTCAGCAAAACGGGGTGATCGAGCGACTGCCCGCGCTTCTCCAGGATTCGCACGCGGCGGCCCGCATCGGACGCGGCGGAACCGAGCATTGCCAGGAAGTCGCCTTCGCTGACGTGGAACGAACACGAGCAGGTGACCAGAATGCCGCCCGGCCGCAGCATCTTCAGGGCGCGAAGGTTCAGTTCCTTGTAGCCACGCAGCGCGGTCGGCACGGTGCGCTTTGTCTTGGCGAACGCTGGCGGGTCGAGAACGACGGTGTCGTACTGCCGCCCCGCCGTAGCGTAATCGTTCAGCAGGTCGAAAACGTTGGCCTCGATCCACTCGATCTCGCCGCAGCGGTGAACAGCCCGGTTGAGCTGCTCGTTTCGCTCCGCCACCTCCAGCGCCGGACGTGATGAGTCCACGCCGGTGACGCTCTGGCAAGTCCGCGCCAAGTGCAGCGCAAATCCTCCCTGGTAGGTGAAGCAGTCGAGCGCATCTCCGTGCGCGTAGCGTGTCGCGGCAGCGTAGTTCTCGCGCTGGTCGAGGAAGGCGCCGGTCTTCTGGCCGCCAAGTGCATCAAAGTGGAAGCGGACTCCGTTCATGGTGAAGATTGTGCTGGAGCGCTCGCCGTGAACGATCTGCGAATCGCGTGGCGGCAATTGCTCGAGCTCGCGAATGTGCGGATCGACACGCTCAACCACACTGGCCTGGGGAAAGTATTCGGCGATGGCGTCGAGTACTAACTGCCGCAGGTCCTCGCGATCGAATGCCTGAGTCAGCGCCTGCATGGAAAACACATCGTTGTACTTGTCAAGCATCAGCCCGGGCAGCAGGTCGGCCTCGCTGAAGATCACGCGATAGGAATCGGTGTCGCGTGCGACCTGCTGGCGAAAGCGAACCGCGGCGGCGATGCGTTCCCGTAAGAGAGACGGCAGTTGCGGTTGGCTGATTTCGTTGGCGGTCAGCAGGCGGACCGCAATCTGCGAAGCACTGCTGTATAGCGCCGAACCCAGCCGTCGCCCACGCTCGTCGCGAACGTGGACAAGCGAGCCAGTCGGAGGTTCGGCTGGTGGCACCAGATCGGAGCGATACACCCACAAGTGCCCGCCTCGTAGGCGCACTGCACCGCGATGCTTGACGGTTATAACTGGAAGGGAATCGGACAGGGTGTTCCTCGCGCAAAAGCAAATAATCATCTTACGCGCAAGATCGATTTAGGATTGTTGTTGCTTGCTCAGCGTCTCGATCCGGCTGGCGCGCCGCAAATTGCGCACGTACTCGACGGGGTCACGAAACTCGGAGCGCTCTTTTCTTATGCCGACGAACTCATGCATAGCCTGGATGGGGCGATACCGCCGAACGCGAATCTTGCTTTGACGCTTGCGGGTGCGAGCAATGTCATAGGCGGACTGCATTCGCATGAGCGTGTCCATCTTGGGGCCGAACGCCTTCTCAATTCGGAGGGCCATCTCTCCGGACAAATCGGCTTTGCCGTTAAGCAGGGTGGAAAGCGCAGGCCGCGAAACGCCCATGGCTTCAGCTGCAGCCGTCACCCACAAGCCGAGCGGCTCAATGATTTCGGTACGAATAAATTCGCCGGGATGCGGCGGGTTCAATATAGGCATGACAGATTCCTTGGACCCGGAATGTTGAGCTTACTGTGCCGCGGCCTCGTCGGCGGGTGAGGGCTCTTCTTGCGGAGCTTCGCTGACGGCTTTGGACTTGCGCTTCTTGGGTTCGGGCTCGCCCTCCGGCTCGGGTGGCGGCGGAGGGACGTAGTACAGAATCCGATTGCAATAAAAGCAGGTGATGATCTGCTCGTTGGTTGTCAGTTCCTGAAACACCTGCGGACGCAGCCGGACCCGGCAAGCCGAGCAACTCTCATCTTCATGAACCGCCGCCATCACGGAGCCGCGCAGCTTGAGCACTCGGTCGTAATGGGTGAGCGTTTCTTCGGTGACTCCGGAACGCAGATCCTTACGCGCCGCGTTCAGCTCGGCAAGTTGCTTTTCGTCCTCGGCGGTTTGCGCGCGGGCGTGCTCTTTCTCTTTTTCATTGGCGGCGGTGTCGGCCTTCAGCGCGGCTTCGGCCTGCTTGATCGCCTCTTTGCGCGTGTCGGTCGCGACCATGATCTCCAGGATTTTGTCTTCCAGCTTGCGAATCTCCGCCTCGGCAAACTGGATTTCGTGATTCAGCGCGCGGTACTCGTCGTTGGTTTTGACCTTGAGCGACTGGTCGCGGTACTTGCTGATCTTCTCCTGCTGGTCCTTGATGTCGGACTCGTGCTTGCGGCGGGCAGCCTCGTCGGCCTTCATGGCGGCCTGGGTGTCGTCGAGTTGGGCTTTGGAGCCAGCAAGCTTGGCCTCGATCTGCGCGACCTGCTTAGGCAACGCCGCTATCTCGGCCTTGAGCGCGGCAATTCGGGCATCGACCGCTTGCAAGTCGATCAGCTTTTGCAGGTCGGAATTCATCTAGACCCCACGGAAACCTGCTGCGATTCTAGCACGCAGAAACCGCGCGCCCTTCAGAGCAAAGCCGCCCTTTCAAAGTAGCTAAAGAGCGCACATCTGGCAGGACTAAGGCTTTCGGCCTATTGAGAGAACCTGGCCACCGCGCCTAACATTTCGACATGGCCATCGAAATTGCGCGACTTTGTCTGGGCTTGCTGATCGTAGCCTTTCACAAACGCATTGCCGATTTCATCACCGAACGCGAGCGTTCGCTGGTGCTGAGCTTCCGCAGTCGCGGCATGCCACTTCCCGCGGCACTCTCTAAGGAAACTGCACGCAGCCTCTACTTCGGCATAGGCATTTTCATTGTGATTGTCGAATGGTTGCGGCTCTACCAGGTGGGCCATTGATGACTTCTGAAGCCCTCCTTCGCACCGCGCCATGCATGAGCAGTTCCGCGAGGACCGCTGCTGCCGGCCGCATTGACCCACTGCTCTGATATACACTTTCCCGCTACAGATTTTCCGGCTGGGAGCTCACGTGAAATCACGCTTCGCATTGGTCTGCTGTGTCTTGTCCACCTCCTTTTTACTTGCGCAATCGAATGCATCCCCCTCATCGCAGGAATCACCATCGAAAAAAGAGCTGACGATTGAAGACATCTTCAAGCCTGGCGGCATACTCGGCCGCGGTCCGGAAGACCTGAAGTGGAGTCCCGATGGCTCCAAGGTCAGTTTCGTTCAACGCGATGACAGCGGCGACCATGGAGCGCTCTATTACGTGGACGTGACCACAGGCAAGCCGGCCGTGCTGGTGGCCAGCGAGAAGCTGAACTCTCTGGCTCCGCCCACCAGCTCCATCAAGGATGAACGCAAGAAGGAAGCGGCGCAGCGTTATTCCATTGCCGCCTATCACTGGTCGCCCGATTCCAAGAAGCTCCTGTTCGACTCCGGGGGCCAACTTTGGCTTTACACGCTCGACACCGGTACGGCTGTGCAGATCACTACCAGCTCCGACGCCGCTGTCGACCCGAAGTTTTCGCCGGATGGAAGCCGCATCTCGTATGTGCGCAAGCACAACCTCTATGTGCAGCCAGTGGACGGAGGTAAAGATCGCGTCCTGACCAAAGATGGTGAGGACAACCTCCTCAACGGCGAAGTCGACTGGGTTTATGAGGAAGAACTGTATACCCGCAGCAATTACTTCTGGTCTCCCGACGGCCGGCAGATTGCATTTCTGCAGATGAACGAGAAGGAAGTGCCTACTTATCCCATCACCAACTGGATGCCCACGCATCCGACCGTCGACCAGCAGAAGTATCCGCAGCCCGGCGATCCTAACCCGAAAGTGCGTTTGGGCGTGGTGAGCAGCGATGGCGGCAAGATCAAGTGGATCGACGCGGGAACCGGGAAGAACAATGACCTCCCGCTCTCCGACAACCCCAACGGCTTGGTTCCCCGCTTTGGATGGGTGCGCGACGGCTTGCTATGGGCAATGGCCCTCAGCCGCTTACAAAACCAGATGGACTTGTATTTTGTGGATACCAACAACGGCAAGTGGACGCTGATGATGAGCGAGACCACCGACGCCTGGATCGATATGCATCCCGAGGTGGACTTCCAGACCTTGTCTTCCGGCGATCGCTATTTGTGGACCAGTTGGCGTGACGGTCACAATCACATTTACCTGTATCAGTTCGACAAAGATAAGCCACTCAGCGGCCCGGCAAAAATGGTGGCGCAACTCACGCATGGCGATTGGGAGGTCAAGAGCATCGATGGCGTTGACGAGAAACAGGGAGTCGTCTATTTCTCGGCCAATGAGGGTGATTGGCGACAGACGAACCTCTACGCCGTCGGGCTAGACGGCCAGAACTTTCATCGAGTCTCTAAGGAAAACGGTTCGCACGCCGCCGAGGTCGATCCCAAAAATTCAAAGTACTACGTCGATCGCTACTCGGCACTGACCAAACCGCCGACCGTCTCGCTGTGTACCGTCGATGGGATGTGCAACGCGTTTTGGAATGCGCGCAGCGTCGAGGCCTACGATCTGCTCACTCCGAAGTTCGTTGACTTCAAGGCCGCCGATGGCACAACGACTTTGCAGGGCGTGATCCTGCTGCCGGAAAGTGGGCCGATGATGGCGAACGGCAAGGCGCCGCTGATTGTCAATCCCTATGGCGGCCCGGGAGCGCAGACCGTCCGCGATGCCTGGATGGGCGGAGATCTCTTCGACCAGGTGCTGGCCCGCCAGGGATTTGCCGTCTTGCACGTGGACAATCGCGGAATGGCTGGACGGGGAAAGGCCTTTGCCATGGTTATCAAACATAACTTCGGCGAGAACGAATTCAACGACCAGATGGCTGCGCTGAAGCAGGCACTGCAACAGTTTCCGCAACTGGACGCGAGCCGGCTGGGATTTTGGGGCTGGAGCTATGGCGGATACTTCACCCTGTACACCTTGGAGCACACCGACATGTTTAAGGCCGGGGTTGCGGTGGCGCCGGTGACCGATTGGCGCAATTACGATTCGATCTATACCGAACGCTATATGGATTTGCCGCTCGACAACGAAGAGGGATATCGGAAGAGTTCGCCGGTAAACTTCGCGGCGAATCTGCATGGCAACCTGCTGGAGGTGCACGGCACCAGTGACGACAACGTGCACATGCAGAACACGATTCAAATGATCAATGCTTTCATCAACTCAGGCAAACAGTTCGAGCTGATGATGTATCCCGGCAAGACCCACGGCATCGCCGGCTTCGAGGCGCGTACTCACCTGTTCCACATGATCGAAAATCACTTTGAGGAAATACTGGGGCCAGGGGGGAAGTAAAGCATTCAGGGCACGGGGGGACTTCTTTTGCCACAGAGGCACAGAGAAATATTTTTTAACGTCATTATGCAAGGCGTAGTCTTCTGAGTTGCGCATTCCTACTCTCAGAAAGCAAGAGCAATGCTCTGTGTCTCTGTGCTGATCACAATTTCAGATTCTCCATGACCTCCGTGTCCTCAGTGGTGAAATGCC
>CAVREJ010000016.1:0-243572 GCA_963720135.1 uncultured Acidobacteriaceae bacterium | reverse complement strand
TTAGGAATTATTTGGGCTTTAGCCCCTGAGGCCCTGTTTGTGCGGGGGCTGAAGAGCGTGTGTGAGAACTCAACAAGACACTTGTTTTCCTCAGGGCAGATGAGGCACAAAGGGAGCATGTCACGATTCAAGCCGTACCGTCCAGAGCAAGCCTATTTGTTACCGCCCAATGTGAAGGATGTGTTGGGGGCGGGGCATTTGTGCTTTTTTGTGCAGCAGGTGATTGGGCAGTTGGACTTGCGCCGGTTCGAGGAGCGCTACAGCGCCGAAGGCGGCGAGTTGTATGCGGTGCCGCTGATGTTGAGTGTGTGGCTGTACGCCTATGCCACGGGGCTGACGTTGGCGCGGGCATTAGAGCGGCGCATCCGGGAAGATCTGCCGCTGCGCTACTTGGCGGGAGGAGCGCAGCCGGACCATTGGGCGCTGAGCGCCTTTCGCCGCCAGCATCCGCGCGGCATCAACGAGGTGTTTACCCAGACGCTGGAGTTGGTGCGCGACGCCGGCCTGGGAAAGTTGGGGATCGTGGCGGTGGACTCGACGCCCATCGCGGCGCACAACAGCAAGCAGCGGGTGGACACGCGGTCGCGCTTGCGGCAGGAGCGGGCGAACTATCGGCGGCAAGTGCGGCACTGGCAGAAGCAATGCGATGCGGCGGCGCAGCCGGTGGCGGCCGAGTATGCGGCTGCGCAGTTGGAGCGGGTGCAGCAGCACTTGGCCGAATTGCCCCAGCGTTGGCAAGCCTTAAAGAAAAGTGGCGAGCCGCAGCTGCCGCGCACCGATTCGGAGGCGCGGGTGTTGCGCAAGCGCGGCCGCTCGGTGATCGGTTACACGGCCGAGTTGGCGGTCTCCGAAGACCACATGATTGTGGCGCAACGGGTGACCCAGCAGAAGACCGACAACGATTCTTTGTTGCCCATGCTGGCCGAAGTGCAGCGGCAAGGCGGGGCGCGACCGCAAACCGTGTTGGCCGATGCCGGCTACTACAAGAATGCCAACCTCCGCCAACTGGAAGCGGAGAAAATCGATGCTTATGTTCCGGACTCGAACATGGCGGCCGCGCTCAATCGCGGACGGCGGGTGCGGGGACGAGCGCGGGCTGGGGAAATGAAACGCATGCGGGCCAAACTGCGCAGTCCGGAGGGAAGAAAGTTATACGCTCAGCGCAAGGCCCTGGTGGAGGGACCGTTCGGGACCTTGAAGAGCGAGCGCGGGCTGCACCGCTTTCGCTTGTGCGGGCTGCAGAAAGTGGGCATCGAGTTTACCCTGGGAGCGATTGGCCACAACCTGACCCGCTGGCACGCGGAACGCGATCCTGATTCTGCTCTCTGGGGCCGCCGCCGAGCGCGGGAACGCAAACGCAAAGGGAAGTCAGAAGGTAAAGGGAAGCCAAGGGCATGTAGGAGCAACTAAAGCCGGGTGCAATCGCGCTGCAACTACCAGGTTAATAGCGCTCGCGGAATCGGGCCCGCGAGCACTCGCAGCTGGAGGTCAAAAGACCGACTCCAGCTCTCGGTTCTCACACACGCCCTTAAAGCCCTGACCTGTCTGCGCTCAGTTTGGCACGACTGGAAGTCGTGCCCTGATACAAATCACTTCCGGAGAAGAACTGTGAATGCCGGGTATGCGATGCTGAACGCCAGGCGCGATTTGCTGCTTGCTAATTGCTAGCCGCTAGTTGCTAGTTGCTTCCCCGCCGTTGTTAGAATGAATTCTGCATGTCCGACGTCAAGACAACGCGTCTCACGGAGATGGTGAAAGCTGCGGGTTGAGCCAGCAAGCTAAGTCCGGCGGTGCTGGACTCGGTGCTTGGGAAATTAGCCCGGCAACACGATCCCAACGTGCTCATCGGCTTCGAGACCGCCGACGACGCCGGCGTGTATCAACTCACGCCGGAGCTGGCGCTCGTCCAAACGGTCGATTTCTTTACGCCCATCGTTGACGACCCTTTCGTCTTTGGACAGATCGCCGCGACCAACGCGCTCAGCGACGTCTACGCCATGGGCGGGTGGCCGATCAGCGCGCTGGCATTGGTATGCTTCCCCGACGGAGGCGACCTGAAAATACTGGAAGAGATGCTGGCCGGGGGATTATCGAAGATGATCGAGGCGCACTGCGCGTTGATCGGCGGTCACAGCATTCGCGATGAAGAGATCAAGCTTGGCTACGCGGTGACGGGAACGATTCATCCGCAACAGGTGCTGGCCAATACTGGAGCGAAGGCCGGCGACCGACTCATCTTCACCAAGGCGATCGGGACGGGCGTGATCTCGACTGCGATCAAGAAGGGCAAAGCAGAAATTGCCTGGATCCGCGACGCGGTGCGCTCGATGACAACCCTGAACAAGGCCGCCGCCGAGGTGGTGACCTCGTCTCCCGGCTTCGCGGTGCATGGCATGACCGACGTCACCGGCTTTGGCCTGCTCGGTCACGCGCGAGAGATGGCCATCGGCTCGGGAGTAAGCCTGCGACTTTACGCCTCACGCGTGCAATTGCTGGAGGGCGCTCTCGAATGCGTACGCGCCGGCCACGTTCCCGGAGGCCTGAAGGCGAACCGCACCTTTGCCGAGAGTTGCGTTGGGTTTGACGACGCCGTCGCGGAAGAGGTTCGCACACTGCTCTATGATCCGCAGACAGCCGGAGGATTGCTGATCTCGGTGGCGGAAAAAGATGCTGCGCGCTTAGTGACAGCGTTGCGGAATTCCGGAATCGAAGCGGTCGAAATCGCCGAGGTCATTCCCAAGCAAAAGCCGCTGATCACCGTGGCGCTGTAGCCGGCGAACTTGTCGGTGTTTATCCCAGGATAACGAAAACTCACTTACCAACCCGGGCGTGGGCGATTTTGCTCTAGTATATCGTCGAGGACCGCCGGATAATTCCTGCGACCACGATCAGACGCTTCTCGAAATATAGGTCGTAGAGGATGCGATAGCTACCCACTCGCCGTCTCCAGGCAGTAGGCTGACCCAGCAGCCGCTTGATATCACCCTGGAAAGGATCCTCCTGCATCGTCAGAAGAGCGGCACTAACGCGGGCCTGGTCTCTTGGTGGCAGCCTTCGGAAGTCTTTTTGCGCGGGGCCGGCGAGTTGGAGACTCCATGTCATGGAAGAATTCGCCTAACGATACAGCATCTCCCCGGCGGAAGGCAGCGCGTCCCCGGCGCAGTGCGGCCAACTCCGCCTTCGTTGGCTGAACGGCGGGATATCTGCTTTCGAAATAGGCGCGAAGCGCCTCGCGGACTAGCTCAGAACGGGTGCGCGATTCCGCCTTCCGAACCGCCTCAAATTGGCGGACCATCGCCGGTGGCAAGGAAACGGTCATGGTTTCAGTGGTTCTCATCAAACACGTCTAAAATTACTTAGTAACACTTGTTATTATGCTATCCATCCTTGGTCCCAAGGTCAAGCTCGATTGACTTTACCCCGTGCGTTCCGCCAGGTAGAAACTAGCGACTGCTATTTCGCCACCAGCTTGGCAATTGCAGCAAGAAACTCGGGCGGAGTTATCCCCTTCACCAGAATCACGTCCGCACTCTCAGCAGCAGGAGGAAGCTGTTGCAATCCGGTGTACAGAATGATCGGGACTTCAGGCTTAAGCCGCTTCATTCTGGAAGCAAGCTGCCCTTCGCTGGGGCTGGGAAGCAATTGGTCGGTAATGACGAGGTCCACAGGATTCAACATAAACAGTCGTAGGGCGGATTCATCGTTGGTTGCGGTCAGGACCGTATAACCGGCGATCGACAGCAGAACTTGACGCAACGCAAGTATGGTGGGTTCATCGTTAACGCATAAGATGACAGTTGGATTAGACAAGTAATTCTCTTTCGTATCTGCCGAGGTTGTAAAAGATGGACGGTCGAGCGCATGGCTCAGGCATCCGAGGGGCGAGCTAAATTGCTACGCAAAAACCGGCTGCTTACAAACTGCTTGTCTTCAATGATTGATTCCATGGCAGCCACGAGCTCATGTCCGGCATCGGATTTCACAACATAGCCCCACGCGCCGATACAAAAGGCTTCTTGCACCACTTCGGGACAAAGGTTCTCGCTTAAGAACAAAATTTTCGAACCCGGAGCGATCTCATGGATTTGGCGAGCGGCTTCGATGCCATTCATTCCGGGAAGCCCGATATCCAGCAAGATCAGGTCAGGTTGCAACTCTCTGCTTTTCTGAATGGCTTCCAATCCATCCGAAGCTTCGCTGATGATCTGCCAATTCGGGTGCTCTTGTAGAAAGCTAAAGAGCATGCGCCGCCAGGGTTCGCAATCATCCACAATAAGAATTCGAACCGGTGCCACTTACCAACAGCCTCCCGCCAGTCAGCGTTCAAAATCAACGCCACTGACCGGGCGGTGCTGAACTGTTTGTTACAAATTGATTAATGATTACACGCGAAACAGATGCCGTCGTTGTCCAAGAACAAACCTGAGCTTGCTCGGGAGCAATGATGCAAAGTGGATTGAGCGGGCGGAAAGCGAGACTTAGTCAGACTTCGCGCGACAACAATTGTTCCGGAGAGCGAAGCAGGACCTTCCCGCGATGCTTTACCACGATGCCGTTGCGTTGCCATTCGCTCAACAACCGGCTCGCGGTAAACAGGGTGACGTTGGCCTCGTTGGCCAGCTCTTCATTGTTGACATCCAGTTCAATGCCTCCCGGGACCTCGTGGCCGATTCCGCTGGCGAGATTGACCAGCACGGTGGCAAGCCGCTGGCGTGCGGTATGGCAGGTCAGCGACACGTGCATGGCGCGATAGGCGACCAGATAGTCAAACGCGATCAACAATGCGTTCTCAACTAATCTTGGATAGAGAGCGACAAGCCTCCGGACGGTGGCGCGGTCCCATACCAACACGTAGCTATTTTTCACCGTTTCAGCGCTGACGAGGTACGGAACGGGCTTTGACAAGAAGGCCGCGTCGCCGAAGGTGTCGCCAGGCGGAAGCCAAAGCAGCAGGGTTTTCTGGCCGTCGGGCGTGATATAGAAAAACCGCGCGCGTCCGCTCAACAGAAGAAACAGATGGTCAGCGGGATGCCCCTGGTTAGTGACCACGGAATTTGCCAGGTAGCGCCGCGATTTTGCATCGGCCAGGACGGTCTCGACCTCAGGCGGCGTCAGTCCTTCCAGAAATCGCGGTTGCATGTCGCGTACAGCGGCTGCAATCTCGGAAGGTGTCATGGTTCACCTCGCTTCAGTGTGACCTGCTTGTCAGTCGGCAGACGGTGGCCGCATCCAATTGGAAGAACTATACCGCAGCTGCGCACGCTCGAGTGGCCAATGCAGCACCCTTCGCGATTCGTACACTCCTTTGCCGCTGCGAAGGACTCATTGCATACTAATTGGGTGCGAAACGAAGATCTTGTGCTCTCAGGCAAGCACGTTCGTCTGGAACCGCTTGACCACCGCCACGTCGACGGTTTGGTTGCCGCGGCGGCGGTAAACCCCTCGCTCTACCAATGGAGTCCCATCCCGCAAGGTAAGGCTGAAGCCACCCGCTACGTTGATACCGCTCTGGCCTGGCGTGCCGCCGGGACCGCCGTGCCGTTCGCGACCGTGCGCGTGGATGACGGAGTGGTCATCGGGTCTACCCGTTTCTGGAATATGGAACGATGGCCGTGGCCGCCGACCCATCCGCGGCATGGCTGCGTTCTCGATGCCTGTGAGATCGGCTACACCTGGCTAACCCGCTCGGCGATCCGCACTGCAGCCAACACCGAGGCCAAACTGCTCATGCTGACCCACGCCTTCGAAACCTGGCGGGTGCTGGGGGTCTGCTTTCACACCGACGCGCGCAACCAGCTTTCGCGCGCTGCACTCGAACGCATCGGCGGAAAGTTCGACGGGATTCTCCGGACGCATCGCATGGCTGCCGACTACATAGCTCGCGACTCGGTGCGCTTTTCGATTGTTGCGGCGGAATGGCCGGGCGTGAAGCAACGGCTCGGTCGTCTTCTGGGTCAAGCGTGATTAGCTGATTGCCCTATCCTTTCGTCTATTGCCGCCCAGCCATAGGAATGAAAACTAACCACAGAGGGCACGGGGATCACGGAGAAAATTGGATATAAACCAAAATTCCGTGCGCTCCGTGTCCTCCGTGGTGAACGCTTTCGAACGGAGCGCAAGGAGGAATGTGCCCTTGTTTGCGTCTGGAACCACATCCAAGGGAAAACGAAGCGGATCCCTCACGGCCGAAGCCCTACCTGCGAGCCCGCCACCGCGGGGCGGTGGTTGGGGACGCCGTTAGCCGTTCGTGATGACAATCAAAAAATATTTTTTCTCAGAAAACGTCCTTCCTTGTCGATCTCGCAGTGTCTCGTTCGACGTCCAAGTAGAGAGCCAGGATTCGCCGGCCGGACCGGGAGTCCGGCTCCAAATCCCAACCAGGAGAAGAAATTATGCGATTCGTGATTATGGTCAAGGCCAACAAGGACTCGGAAGCGGGCGTCATGCCCGAAGAGAAGCTTATTGCCGCCATGGCGAAGTACCACGAGGAGCTGGCCAAAGCCGGGGTGCTGCTCGATGCCTCTGGACTGCAGCCGACCTCCAAGGGCTGGCGCATCAAGTACTCCAGCGGGAAGCACGCTGTGATCGACGGCCCCTTTACCGAGTCGAAGGAACTCATCGCCGGCTATACCCTCATCCAGGTGAAGTCGAGGGAAGAGGCGCTGGAATGGACCAAGCGCTTCCCTTCTCCCTTCGGCGCCGATGCCGAGGGCGAGATTGAGGTTCGTCAACTGTTCGAGCTGGATGACTTCGCCCCCAGCGAGGCGGTGGATCGCTTTCGCGAGATCACGGCAGCAAACAAGAAATAGTGGCGGAGAGCCGGTTTTGCTCCGGCTCAGTCTTTTCGGCTCTGTTGGAGATTACTTGCCACGCAGACACCGAGGACACGGGTTTTCATTGCTATCGAATTATCTTGGTACCTCCGTGCCTCCGTGGTGAATTTTCATTCCTGTGAGTGCGACTAAAAAAACAAAGGAGACGAACAATGCGATTCATGATGTTGCTGCCCGCACCGGCGTATGCCCTGGAGCAGTGCCCTCCCACGAAAGAGCTGCTGATGGCGATGAGGAAGTACAACCAGGACATGAATGAGGCAGGCGTGTTCCTCGCCGCTGAGGGGCTCCATCCGACCTCCAAGGGGAAGCGCCTGCGGGTGTCCGGAGGCAAGCCGGTTGTGACCGACGGCCCATTTGCCGAGGCCAAGGAAGTAATCGCCGGCTTCTGGATCATTCAAGTGAAGTCGCAGGAGGAAGCGATAGAGTGGGCCAAACGGTGTCCCCTGCCCGAGGGCGGCCTGATGGAAATTCGCCAGGTGTTTGAGAATTGCGACTTCCCGCCCGAGCTGCAGGAGAAAACAGTAGAGTCGTAGCGAAATCAAGGAGATGACGTATGCAGAAAATCACCCCATTCTTGTGGTTCGACAACCAGGCGGAGGAGGCAGCGAACTTTTACGTCTCCATCTTTAAGAACTCAAAGATCGACACCATTAGCCGCTACGGAGACGCCGGGCCCGGACTCAAGGGAACGGTCATGGTCGTGACCTTCCAGTTGGAAGGACAGAAATTTGCCGCATTAAATGGCGGTCCAGTTTTCACGTTCACACCTGCCATATCCTTGTTCGTGGACTGCGAGACGCAGGAAGAAGTGGATGAGCTGTGGGATAAGCTCCTGGTCGGCGGACGAAAAGACCGATGTGGCTGGCTGCAAGACAAGTATGGCTTGTCGTGGCAAATCATTCCGACTGTATTAAGCAAACTGATGAGCGACCCTGATCCGGCAAAATCAAGTCGCGTCATGAAAGCCATGCTGCAGATGGACAAAATCGACATCAAACGCTTGCAAGAGGCATACCAGCAGCCGTAAGGCTGCACGTGCAGCAATCCAAATATGGCGGATGAAACACCCACGCTTTCGCAACAGCGGCGGAGGGATGGGCACCCCGGCTGTTGCCTCTTTTGCGAAGCGGTGGAAGAAAAAACTCAGGCCGTTGTCGATTTCGCCGCCCGTCGTTCGACGCTTCAATAGAGACCGAGTTGAGCCAAACCTACCCTGCAGAACTCGGCTCCCCAACTAGAAATAAAAAGGAGATGTGACAATGCGATTCATGATGATAGTCAAGCACGCTGAGAGCTCGGTTCCTCCACCCAAGGAGTTGATAGATGCCATCACGAAGGCCGGCGAAGAGGCTTCCAAGTCCGGAACGATGATCGGGAACGGTGGACTTGGCCCAACCGCGCTGGGAGCCCGGGTCCGGCTTTCCGGTGGGCAGATCAAGGTGATTGACGGACCTTTCTCTGAAGCCAAGGAGATCATCGGAGGTTACGCGCAGTTTGAGTTGAACTCGAAGCAAGAGGCAGTCGAATCAGCGGTGCAATTCATGGAACTTCATAAGAAATACTGGCCCGGTTGGGAGGGCGAGACCGAGGTTCGTCAGATGTTTGGGCCCGACGACTTTCCTTGCCGACCGTAGGACTGTGCAGGCGATGGCTGGAGTACGCGATGGGTGGAGTACGCCTTCAGGCGTACATGACCGGCGTCATTGGTTGGATCGCTTGCGCTGTCGGTTTGAAACGTGATGTGATCGGTAGCCATGACGGCTACCGATACCCATCGTGCCATCGACGCAGTCTGGAGGATCGAATCCGCCAGGCTGATCGCCGGGCTGGCGCACATTGTGCACGACATCGGCCTGGCCGAGGACCTCGCGCAGGATGCTCTGGTCGCCGCACTCCAGCAGTGGCCCGAGTCGGGTATCCCAGACAACCCGGGCGCCTGGCTGATGACTGCAGCGAAGCATCGTGCGATCGATCTCTTCCGTCGAAACGCGCGGCTGGAGCGCAAGCATGAGGAACTCGGTCGCGAACTTGAGGCACGGGAAATGGCGGTGCCCGATTTCAATGCGGCCCTTGACGACGATATAGGCGACGACCTGCTGCGCCTGATATTCACCGCCTGCCATCCGGTTCTACCTACCGAGGCACGGGTCGCGCTCACGCTGCGGATGCTCGGAGGGCTGACCACACCGGAGATCGCGCGCGCGTTCCTTGTGCCCGAGGCAACCGTTGCGCAGCGCATTGTCCGGGCCAAGCGTACCCTCGCCAAGGAGCGCGTACCCTTCGAGGTTCCGCGCGGGGCCGACCGCGCGGCGCGCCTGTCGTCGGTGCTCGAGGTCATCTATCTCATCTTTAATGAAGGCTACACGGCGACTGCGGGGGAGGACTGGATGCGTCCTGCGCTGTGCGAGGATGCGCTGCGTTTGGGTCGCATTTTGGCCGGCCTGGCTCCACGCGAGCCCGAAGTTCACGGCTTGGTTGCGCTGATGGAAATCCAGGCGTCGCGCTCACGAGCGCGCATGGGGCCGTCGGGAGAGCCGGTTTTGCTGCTCGACCAAAACCGCGCGCTGTGGGACCAACTCCTTATCCGGCGTGGTCTGGCCGCTCTCGAGCGCGCCGAGCAACTCAACAACTTGCTGGGCCCTTACGCGTTGCAGGCCGAGCTTGCCGCCTGCCACGCACGTGCGCATACACCGGAGGAAACGGACTGGCAACGCATCGCGACGCTATACGCGCAGCTTGCCCAACTCGCGGCGTCCCCGATTGTCGAGCTGAACCGCGCCGTCGCGGTCGCCATGGCGTCCGGTCCGGCGTCGGGACTTGAGATCGTCGATGCGCTGACGTCCGAGCCGTCACTCGCGAGTTATCATCTTTTACCAAGCGTGCGTGGCGATTTGCTGGCCAAGCTCGGCCGCTTCGACGAAGCCCGCCCGGAGTTCGAGCGCGCGGCAACACTTACCCGCAATGCACGCGAGCGCGAGCTGCTGCTGGAGCGTGCCCGAGCCTGCGGAGACAGCTCGGCTCCGCCGGAGGCGAGGTGACAGAAGGCGCATCCGCACGGCACTCGCAGCCCAGGAGGTTGGAACGGGGACATCTGTCGTCCTTTACGGGACTCGTATCTATTTCTCAGGTTACCCAGGACTCCGCTGAACCCTACTCGACCTCAAAGTCCGCCGTGCGCGGTTGCGAGACGTTGCCGGCCGAATCCACGGCCTTTAGCTCCAGACGATACGATCCCGGCGGAAGCGTATCCACGGGAATCCTCAGACCCAAAGGAACAATCGCACTCCCTGCTTTCGCGTCATGTGCCGCGCCTCCACTGTCGATCTTCTTCTCGCCAGTCTTGCGGTCGACGATCAGCATCTTGATCCCAACTTGGGGAGGTTTGGCGCTGGTGAGAAGCGAGTCATAGATTTCCACGTACAAGCCAGCACGATCGCTCTGCTTGAACTGGTCGCTCCCCGAAGGGATGAGTTCCAGTCCCTGGGTCACTAGCGGCGTGCGATCTTCGAGCAACGCGGCGTCCAGACTCGCGGCCATCTGTGAAACCGGGTGAATCTCCTTGCTGAGCGCAACCGCGCTTAGGGTGAATTGCTTGCCGTCATAAGGGTCGATCACCAGAGGTATCTCCAGTTTTCCAAAGGTGTCGGCGCCGTGAGGATTCACCACGACCTTCAAGTTGTAATGGCCGGCCGCAATGTCGAACTGGGTGTCGTAGTGAAACGGCTTCGAGTTAAATTGCTCCAATTCCTTCTTGTCGTCGAAGTTGAGGTCGAGGGTATCGCTGAACCGCGCGGCAACCGTTCCATCCAGCTTGTAGGCCTGCCCGAACACATTGACCGTGGCGTGCAGCTTTCCCTTCTGTTTTTCGAACTTGACGGCGTTAGCGGGAATCTCAATCGCCAAATTCACGCGCGCCGTGTTCACCGAGGTGTAAAAGTAGGGCGCCAACATAGAGGCTGCAATGGTGCCGGGCTGCGAACCCGTGACCCGGTTTTCCATCTGCTTTTCTTCCGGCTTTCCCGCAAGCAGGTCTGTGGGCTTTACATTGCAATAACCGGTGCGCCAGCGGGTAACCGTACCGCCGCGGTCGACTTTGACTTTCAGCGTGTGGCAGGTACCTTCCTCCGACGGAGGCGGTGCGTATCCCAGGATGTAATACTCGGTTTGCTCCCTGGCGATTTTCTGCATACCGCCGAGCAGGTCGTTCGAATTCACGATTACGAAACCGCCAGTGCCTTGGGCCAGCTGATAAAGCACTTGCTGGTTATCGACGACGTTCGGAATAGTGGGAATAAGTTGATGTGATTGATCGTACGGGTTGTAGCCATACATAGCTGGATTCATCGGGACGCCGCCCCCGCCTCCGCGAGCGCCCGTGCCTCCAGTTCCCGTGCTGCCGCCGCTGCGAGTGCCACTGCCGCCGGTTCCGGTGCTGCCTCCGCTACGAGTGCCACCTCCACCAGTTCCTCCGGTTCCGCCGCCAACTCCGCGACCGCCGCCTCCTCCGCCACCACCTGCTCCTCCGCCGCCGCGCTGCACGTAAACCAGATGTGCGGGCTGATCATCCGCGGAGTAGTCAAGGGTTGCGGTTACAAGACGCGCCGCTCCGAAGTCGGGAGTTGTCTCCAATCGCGCCGAGCCTGGCGCTGCGGACATCCCACCAGTCAAGCCCCGAACATCAATCGGGTAGACAGCGACGTTGGCCTTGTTACAAGCGTCAATCACCGCCATCAGCTCTGACTGCCGCTCAAAGTAGTCGGGAGCGCCGGGCGTCATCGAAAAGCCGGCGGTCATTAGAATCAGGCTCTTTCGTCCTGGCACAGAAGCCAGGCTCTTAGCAACACTGCGCAACGCGAGAAGCAATGTACGCGCTCCGAAGTTTGCTTCCGCATTTCCCAGCTGCGGTGCGCCGAGCGATGCAACTTCCGTTGGTTGCGCGTTCGGCGACACGCTGGAAAACTTCACGTTGCGGACAACTTGCTTCAAACGTTCGGCGTCGGCCGTGAAGTTTAATGCCACGCTCAAGGTGCCGCCGAAGTTCATGATGGCTATGTACCGGTCAGGCCCAGCGTTGGCGTCGACAAACTTCGCCGCCGCATCGCGCGCCCTTGCCTGATCGGCAAAGCTTATCGTGGAGTTGTCAAACAGCAGCACCAGGTAGTGCCGATGGTCCTCGGAGGGAGCAGCGGAACCGGCTTCGGCGGAGAAACTCTTGATCGACTGCTCTTTGTTGTCTTCCCAAACCTTGAAGTCCTTGGCGGTCAGGCCAGTGATGTAGTTGCCCTTCTTGTCGGTAACGACGGTGTCCACCAGTACCAGACGTGTCTCCGCTCTGAATACCGGCGTGGAGCTATCGCTGGGTGGTGGGGCCGGACTCTGCTCTTGTTGTTGCTGGGCCTGGGGCTGTGCTTGCTGGGCTTGCGCCAAGGCCGTGACATCCACCAACGTTAGGCTCATGCAAGCGCTGGCCACTACCAACGTTGCTAGCCACGGGCGACGGGTTCTCATACAACACCTCAGAGCCGATTGCTTACGGAATCTCGATGGCGCCATTTTGCGCCGCTAATTGTCCCTCATCGTCACGCACCACTAACCGTACCAGATAGCTGCCCGGCTTTACGTCGAAGCTGCTCGTCAACGTTACTCCCGAAGCCAGCTTGGTACCTAATGTCTCATCCTTCCAATGCATCTGCAGAGTCTTCTGATTGCCGGTGACGAAGTTGCCGTTGCGGTCGAACACGGCCGAGACAATGGTCAGGCTGTTGTTGTTGCGGCCGTCGACTTTGCGATAGTGCAGGTGCCGCACGTCGAGCCGCACCAGGACCGAGAGCTTCGCGTCGTCATCGCTGGTCTTGAAGAATTGTGTATGCAACTCGACCGGCAGATCGTGCAATTCTTCCTGCGAAAAAACCTCATCCTGTATCTGCTGCCTCGCCTGCTCGGCCTCGCTGGCAGCCTGCTTAGGAGCATAGTATCCCTTGCGCGCCTGGATGCTCAGCTTCTGACCCTTCACCGTGACCTTCAGATTATGAAAGTGGCCATCGAATTTCAGATTCTGGGGAGTAAAGGCAAGCAGGTAAGAATACTCCGGGGGCGTAGCCAGTCGACGCAGGCCGCCTTCCAGGTCGTTGGTGTTCTGGACGAACGTGCCGCCGGTGGTATACGCGAGTTCGGACAGCACGTCGGCGTCGGCTGATGCCTCGTCATGCATGTAATGCAGCACGGGGCCCGCAACGTCGTGGCTCGGTGCTTGAGTGCTGGCGTCCGGCATCGTCGTGTAGAGACCTCGGGCATCCAGCGCGTTGACGATCGACACCCGAATGTAGCGCTCGATCCGCAATGTCCATTTGCTCCTGCAGTTCGTCGGGATTAAAGAAACCAGGAGAGACCAGAATGATGCTGCGTTGGCCCGGCATGGCAGCTATCCTTCGCACGACATCCCTTACGGTGGAGAGTGAAACCTGGGTTTCATGGTCCCCGAGATTCAGAGCCCGCTGCGCCAGGTTTCGCAGCTCATTATTGTTGACGTTGATGCCGCAAGCGGCAGCCTCCTGCATTAGAACCTCCGCCGCTATCTGGTCATTCTTGTTTACGATCTGGTCCGCCATGTAGTACGAGATGTCGGGACACTCCTGTACTCCAGAGCCGCTGATAGGGCGAGGCAGGAGGTGGTTCAGGGTGTCGTGTAGTTTGTCGCGGTCGTCGGTGAAGTCGAGTTGCGTTTGGCCAGACGTGCTAAATATGGCAGCGCGGTCCGTGGGCTGCAAGGTTTGCAGATTATGCCACGCTACCTCTCTTACTTGCGCCAGGTCGCCAAACTTCAGATGAATGTCGTCGAAAAGGTAAGCGATGTAACGCTCCGGCATCTTGGGACCAGCGTCTTCGATTGGTGTCGCTGAACTGCCCGGCTTGGGAGCACGATTGGCTGCCGACTGCTCCATGGAGAACTTCGAGATGACCTGGGGCTTGCCATTGTCGGTTAGCTGGAAATCCTCTTGCTTCAGGTTGCCCACGGCTTTTCCATAGGCATTGCGAACCACCACCCGCACTTCAACCAGGTTGACCTTCACCTTAAAGGTGGTCGAAGTCTCTTCCTGCGAGGAAATTTCTGGCGCGTTCGCATCCACCGGCTTTTGCGCGGCGGGCGGGCTCGACGGCGAAGATTGTGGCGTTGCGGTAGAGGAGGCTGCTTGTGGTTGAGCTTGGCGGCGCGGCGGAAGTCGTGGTCTGTTGCGCTGTTGCTGTTGCGCCAGCTAGCGCGATCGCGAGAAACGTGGCTGCAATGGTCCCCCGAGTGGCGTTCATTTTGTTTCCTCTTGTCTCCGACGGGGGCATCGGTTGCCACTAGGAACCCTGGTAGAGCGACTAAGACTCGAAAAATGTGCAATGCAGAGTAAAGTTTCGTAAACGTTTTCGCTTGTCAACCAGGAAGAGGCAAGGTGTGTACGCACAACAATAGCTCCGGTCGAACCATTTGGGGCGGTGTGCCGATGCTATTCCGTTCCTTGCAAAAGCGCCAGAGATGGCGGCATTGGTTCCGTCGCTCCAACGCGAGTCCGGCCATCTATAATTGATTTGTTAGCTGCTGGGCCGGACGGTCGCTGCCGGTCCGCGGACGCTGGTCATCCGCTTCGGCGGCCCGCCCTTGGGCGGGAGACTTGGTTGCGCGGGCGGGTAGAGGAAAGTCCGAACTCCACAGAGCAGTGTGCCGGATAACGTCCGGGCGGCGACGTTCAAGCGTCGTTGACGGAAAGTGCCACAGAAAATATACCGCCTCGCCTCACGGCGGGGTAAGGGTGAAATGGTGCGGTAAGAGCGCACCGCGCCGTCAGTAATGGCGGTGGCAGGGAAAACCCCACACGGAGCAAGACCAAATAGGGGAGGAGCGTCCGCTTCGGCGAGCGCACGTGCCGGCTCGGTGCGTCACAACTTCCGGGTAGGTCGCTAGAGCCGCGCAGTAATGCGCGGCCCAGAGGAATGACCGTCCCCCGCCCCTTCTTTTCGCGCGTCTATGCAAAGCAACGCGCGACAGGAAGGGGCGGGGACAAAATTCGGCTTACAGGCCCGGCAGCTACAAAACAGCAATTAGCACTTAATTAGCGGCTGGATAAGTCCGCACCCAAGACCCCCAAGACCTAGCGCGGCACCCAGACAGCGCTGTCTGCCATCGCTTGGCGTCTCGCATCCCTGCGGCGCTCGCCGGGTCGGTTCGGCATCCGATTCCTCGCATCCACGGTGGCAGTTTGCAGGTTAACTTCTCGCGAAGTAAGGGTGTTTGTACCGAACAGCCGAACATCGGCCACGGCCTTGGTGGCCAGCTGCGTCCAGATACCCTGAACCGCGCCGTAATTGATGGTGACATGAAGGTTGTGGATCCACCATGACGGGCTCTTTGCAGGAGTGCCTTCGATGCGCCTTACCTGGAAACTACTTGCGTCCACCCATGCCTTGCCGTTTACCAACTCGGGTTCGTGACGATTCGGTGTCAGTTGCAGTACGTAACAATTGTGGCCCTCAACTGCCTCCTGCCCGACAAGCGCAAACTGATAGTTTCGCGGGTTGAGCTGATGCGATTCCGCGTGAGTTGCCATCTGGGACTCATGCTCGAGCACCCGCCGGACTATGTCCATCCCGCGATCGCTGCCTTCGATCTTGCGGACCGTGTAGTCCTTCTGTGACGGCGGAACGAAGTTAATCTGCGCCACAACCTGCGACTTGGGCTGCTGGGCGTTCTCGCTGGAAAGTTGATACTCCCTAGTCACCGTATAAGGAACGGAGTGATCTCGTCCCGCGGCCTCCGCCTGTTGCATCCTGGCGACGATCTCGTCTACCGATGGAACCGCTGATTGCGCTTCTGCGGCCGCCGGCATCGCGATGCAAACCGACGCGAGAAGGATTGCCCTGATTATGACTGAGAGCCGCATTTTTAGCCCACCGGAACCGTAATAACTTCTCGGTTAACTATTTAGAAGCAACTTGATTTCCAGTCGATGCCCGTGCGGGTTAGAAATGCATGACCTCGTCCTCTCAATGGTTTGCGAAGCAACATTTTGTTCTCAGGTAATGGAACCTGCGTCAAAAGGAACCATTAGGCAGCAATATCTTCTTGCGAAGTTTTTCCGGATAGCACTCGGGTACCGATGTGGGGCGTCGCAGTGCCCACTAAGGAGCGCTGAGTTTCGTCAGTGGCAGTAACATTTTTCGTATGCTACAGGATCGAGCGCCCCGATAGCACAGTACAGGCCACGAACGCTGTCGGCGGGGACCTGCGCTGCACGGCTGGAGACTTCGTACAGCTTCAACCATCGGTCGCGTGCCTCGGATGTTGTCTTGATCTGGTTGTAAATCGTCCCCAAATTGCTCAAGTCCAGTTGCAGCTTCTGCCATTCCGAGGTAAACGTGTATTCCTTTTTCCACCGTCCGTGGACTCTTCGGCTCGCCTGCTTGAGGTTTGTCAGGTAGTAGATGGACTGATCGGCAAGCGACCCGTCGATCCGAAAGCTCACGATCCGGAAGGCGGGATTCTGCTCAAAGATTGGAGAGATGGCGGGAGTGATGAGCACGAACGCCTGGTTGACGCCAGCCGTGTTCACTAATCTGAAATCGTCCATGTGGGTATGACCTGCGAAGCCCGCCAGGACGATGTCGTGATAGCTCTCGAGCAAACGATCGAATTTCTCCGTCCAAGTCGGAACCCACATGGGCACAATCGAATCGGCGCACGAGGTCCCCGTCGAAGACTGGCCGCCTGATTTGTGGGTGGTTGCATAACCATCGATGCCCGGCGGAATGTGGAACATCAACCAGACCTTCTGATTGGCCTGCCGGGCTGCCGCCAGGGTTGACTGCAACCACTCGAAAAGGTCGCTGGCGGCCGTGGATGACACCACAGCGCATCCGTTCGCAAAACTCGCAGCGTGATAGAGGTTGGAAAAGAAAACCGTATTCAGTGCGAGGATGCGAACCCCCGAAATCGCGGGATGCGGCACGTTGTAGCTTCCCAGTGCCTTCCAGTCGCGCGTGAACGAGTCGTCGCCCTGGGCCAGGCCGCGCGCCACGCTGGCGGTATCGCTTAGAAATGTCCCGCCGGCTTGAACAGTGTAGTCTCCGCAGTCTTCATCGTCATTGCCAGGCGTCACCAGGATCTTCGTGCCCGGGAATCGCTTGCTCAGCTCAAGGGCCAGAAACTCGACGGTCTTCAACACGAATGCGCGGTAGTGCTCGGGATCCTCGTCGTGGGTCGCATGCAGGTATTTCTGCGGGAATTGGTGTGCCAGTAAGTCGCCGGTGAACATCACGAAGGCAGGGTGAGGCAATGTCTTGCGCATCTCATTCAAGGCCGACTGCAGCAGCCACCAATTTGTGTCCTGCCCATACGGGCTGAAAGTGTCTGGACTGGTGTGCTGCAGAATCGACTCCCACTGGCTAGGCTCGGCGGCCTGAAGCTTTAAGACCAGTGCCGCGTCGGCCATGGGATTGAAGTGGATGTCTGAAGCAATCAAGAATTTGCCGGTGGATGACTCTTTGGCGGTTTGGGCGGCGCCTGCACCAGCTAGAGCAACAAGCATCGTGACCAGGCAAAGCAATCTTCGCTTACCGACACAGCTCTTATGACGAGTAACCGGTTTTCGCGGGAGCATTCGCCCTCAGTTCGCGAACAAGCCTAATACAAAACTAACTAGACTGGTTTAAGAATTGCTATAGTCGAGCGAGTATCGAACGCTTTTCCGCTGGACTGAAGTCCAGCTCCCCCGGCGTCGTTGTTATAGAAGGGTGACAATATATACAAATCGCGATGACAATACATTAAAGATCACGACACATAAAGAGACCGCGGCTGAGTGTCCCAGTAACTGATCAGTGAGCAGAAATCGCTAACCACAATCCACCAATCACGGCAAAAACATACATGACGCACATGTGTGTAAAGTGTACACTGTCCTTTATGCGGCTAGGTCGCTACTGCCAAGTTGGGGTGCGGCTATAATGGGCGTGGTAGAAAACGATGCGTGGCTTCCTTCGGGGAATATTCCATTGGCAGTATTCCGGCTGGGTCATCGCCCTTGCGTGTGGGTTGGCTATGACCGCGGCCTTAGCCAACAAATTTGGACTAGCATATTTTTGCTTAGTGGTCGCGTGCCTATTCTCTGTAGGTAGATGGCTAACCTCGGAGTTTCTGGAGAAGAAAACTACCCCGCCCAAGAGGCGTATTTTAATGCCCGATGGCGCCCCCGCCGAAGTCTTGCCAAGATGGCGCAGAATAGTTTGGATGTGGAGGCTGATTCCAGCGATGGCGTGCATCTCCATATTCGTCATAGGCGGTGTTTGGGTTCGGAGTATACAGCTCGATAAAGAGTTAGAGTCCTTAAGTGGATGGCTTTATCCCTCCGACGAGAAGGTAGATGCTTGCAGCCTTGACCATCCTGATGATATTGCAGTGATGATGGGCAATAGCGGTTACGTAGAGGACAGATTTCCGCACACCCTTTTGGCGTTTAATTGTGACGATGTTCTAAAGCTAGAAAGGGATAAGCAGGGCAGGGTCGGCATAACACTTACCGTTCTTGACAAAAATGGCAGAGTGATCGTTGCACTCAGGCATGGCCACTTTGATGTGAACCAAAACAATTACTTCCAGATAGATCGTCAGGGCAGTCGTAGCACCTTATCGGTTATCGATCAAAATAATCGAGAGGTTCTCTATTTGCATTTTGCCAACAAGAACGTACTCCAGCTTAGAGCTTCCCTATACTACAGGGGCGTACCAGTAGTAATCGATGAGGAACATCCATTTGGAACGCTGGCTAGTGGTAAGTTCGAAAGGACTTGTCCTGGACATAATGGGTTAGCAGACGTCCAGCTCGGTAAATGTTTGGCAAGATAAGCAACAGGTGATATTCGTGGAAAAGAAATATTATCCACTAACCACTTCCCTCACCCCACCTCCACCAGTCCATACCTCCGGTTCCAATGCCCTCTGAGATGCTGCACGGCTCGGGCGATTTCTTCTTTAGCCAGATCAGCACTAGGCCCAGCGAGAACGTATCTTGCCTCTCGGCGCGCTGCTTCCAATAACTCGCGGTCACGCAATAGATTGGCTACGCGAAAATTCGGCATGCCTGCCTGTCGCGTGCCGAAGAACTCGCCGGGACCGCGCTGCTGCAAGTCGAGTTCGGCAATCTCAAACCCATTCTGGGTGCGCACCATGGCTTCCAGCCGCTGCTCGGCTTCCACCGAGACTTTGCCGCCAGTCATGAGCACGCAATACGACTTCGCGGTGCCGCGTCCGATACGCCCCCGCAGTTGATGCATCTGCGAGAGGCCGAAACGCTCGGCGTGCTCCACGACCATGATGTTGGCGTTGGCCACATCCACGCCGACCTCGATGACAGTCGTCGAAACCAGCACATCAATCTCGCCGCGTTGAAAGCTGGCCATGGTCGCATCTTTTTCATCCGCGCTCATGCGTCCGTGCAGCAGGCCGACGTGCAGGCTGGCGAATTCGCGCCTGCGCAGCTGCTCGAACATTTTGATTGCAGCCTTCAGTTCGCCTTCCCCGGGGCCCCCAGCGCGCCCGTTGTTGGCGCGATGGGGTGGCGTTGCGCCCTCTTCGATCACCGGATACACGATGTAAGCTTGCCGGCCCGCGGCGACCTGTTTGCGCACGAACTCCCACACTTCCTCCGAGCGCTCGTCGCCGACGCGCCGCGTGGTAATTGGAGTGCGTCCGGGCGGAAGCTCATCGAGGACACTGGTCTCGAGATCGCCATACAGGGTGAGCGCGAGAGTGCGTGGGATCGGCGTTGCGGTCATCACCAGCACATCGGGCTCGGCTTCATTCGTCTTCTTCATCAGGCGAAAGCGCTGCAGCACACCGAAGCGATGCTGCTCGTCTACGATCACCAGGCCCAGCTTGTCGAATTCGACCGTCTCCTGGATGAGCGCATGCGTGCCGATCACCAGTTGTGCGTTGCCTTGCGCGATGTGATGGCGTGCCTGCTTCTTGCGTCCGGACTCTTGCGAGCCAGTGAGCAGTACAATTCGATAGCCGGCGGGTTCCAGAATGCGCCGTGCAGACAGATAATGCTGCGTAGCCAGAATCTCGGTAGGCGCCATCAGTGCGGCCTGATAGCCGTTTTCCATCGCGATGACAGCAGCTTCGAGAGCCACGATAGTTTTGCCGGAGCCGACGTCGCCTTGCAACAAGCGCCGCATAGGAGCGGGTTCGGCCATATCATCGGCAATTTCCTTCAGCACGCGCTTCTGCGCCGCGGTGGGATGGAATGGCAGGATTCGCTTCACGGCAGCGCGTACGCTGTCACTTATCTGGAAAGCGATTCCCGTCTGTGCGCGCATCTTCCGGCGCTTCAGTTCCAGCCCCAATTCCAGGAAGAACAGTTCCTCGAAGATGAGGCGGATGTGCGCTGGGGTGCGCGCTGCCTGCAAATTGGCAAGACTCTCGCCGACCTCGGGCCAGTGGGCCTGCCAGAATGCGCGACGGCGATCGATCAGTCCCATGCGTCCGCGGACCGCTGGAGGAATCGCGTCCGGCAGGTCCTGGTCGAGATTTTCCAGCATCGCGTGGATCACGCGCCGGAACCATCGCGCGGTGAGACGGCCGTTGCCGGCAGTTTCGTAAATGGGAACGATGCGACCAACCTCGAGTGATTGCCATTCGGGTTCGTCGCCATTGCCGTTGCCGTGAGGGGAAGTTGGATCGTGCAAAATTTCAAACTGCGGCTGGATAATTTCGAAGCGGTGGCCTCCACGATCGCCGGCCTCGACCTTGCCGTACAGCGAAAGCAACATGCCGGCGCGAAACTTGTCTTGCAGATAAGTGGCGTTGAACCACACGCATTTCAAGGTGTCGCGTCCCTGGCCAACGGTCATCTCAAAGATGGGCATGCGTCGCGTGCGGAACAATCCGAAAGTTCGCACCTCGGCGATGATGCTGGCCATCTCGCCAGCGCGAAGCTCGCCAATGCCGCGAGGATTGAGCCGGTCTTCGTAGCGGAAGGGCAGATAGTAAAGCAGGTCCTCGACGGTGCTGATGCCCTTCTCCAGCAGAATTTGGGCAATCTTGGGCCCGATGCCTTTCACGAACTGGACGTTGGTGGCGAGGTCGAGCACAGAAAGATGGTAAATCAGCAAATAGCAATTAGAGCATTTTCATAGTTAGTGTAGACCGTAACCGCAATGGGAGAACCAAGCCATAGCGTTCGCCGGAGTGATCGAACGCAGGGCCTCAGCCACAGCCGTTTCCAGAGCCTCGAGGGTGCGTGCCTTGAGCGAACGCAGAACCTGTTTGACCTTCGACCAGGCCTGCTCGATCGGATTCAAGTCCGGCGAGTAGGGCGGCAGATACATCAGCCGGGCGCCGGTGGCCTCGATCCGTTGGCGCACTCCCGCCACTTTATGAGCGGACAGGTTGTCCATGATCACCACCTGACCGGGCCGCAGCTGAGGACATAAAACCTGCTCCAGATAAGCCAGAAAAATGTCGCCATCGGTGGGCTCGGCAATGGTCATGGGCGCCTGCAGACCTTGGCTGGTAAGCGCGGCCAGCATGGTCAGTATCTGCCAATGGCCTTGCGGGGTCGCTTCTTTCACCCGCTGCCCACGCGGAGCACGAGCATAATTTCGTGTCCTCTGGGTGGTGGCTCCACTCTCCTCCAGAAAAATCAACTGCTCGATTTCGATCTGACCGATCTCCGCCCGCCACGCTTGCCGCCGCTGTTGCGCTGGCTCGCTGTCTTGCTCTTGGGCGTAGAGCGATTTTTTTTAAGCGCCAACTGCAGCCGGCGTAAGGCCCACCAAATCCGTGTCGTACTCAAGCGCACGCCCTGGATCTCTGCCAGTTGCTCCCCCAGTTCCCACAGCGTGATATCCGGTTGGTGGCGAACTTGCTCGCGCATCCACTCGGCCATCGCCTCCGTCACCCGGCTCGCCGGTCCATGCCGCCACTGCGGAGCATCGCTCTCTCCGGTCCGCGTTCGCCGCGCCGAAATCTTCTTTGCCCAACCCACACTGACCCGAAATCGTTCCGCTAACTCCTCTAGCGTTCCCTCCCCCTCGTCATACGCCTGAAAAAACTTCCGCCGCAGATCATTCGAATACGCTTGCCCCATGCAGGTTGAGCGGAGGATCGCCATCTGCAGCTTACTTCAAGTGATCTCCGGTTTATAGTAACTAAGAAAATGCTCTAGCAGTTAGCAATTAGCTCTTAGCAAAAGCGGGAGGACTGGCGCCACCGCAAAGAGCCGATTACTTATGGCTAAAGGCTAAGGGCTAATCGCTGATTTTCTGGCATCGAAAGCTTGGCCGCACGTCTCCAACAAAAGCGTGCTGCGAAGACTTCTCAAGCAGTTGATTGCCGTGGTTGTCGGGAGCCTACTCTACTTTTTCGTCCTGATGCCACACCTGCCGCTGGCGGGCCGTCATCAACCCTTCCGGATCGATCTCGGTCTGGTGGTGAACCTCTGGGTGTGTCTTGTACTTTACGGCATTATTGAGTGGCTGGACCGAAGGTGGCGTCGGGGTGGCCAAATTGGAGACGGGCGCAAACGATGATGCATTTCTGGCCGTTATTCTTGTGCCGTCTGCGCTCCAACGCCGGGCTGAAGCGGGAGGGTGAGGACTCTATCGTCCCTAAAGGGGCTCGTTAGTTTTTTCCAACTCCACGCAGGGCTCACGTCCTGGGCTAAGAGCAATTCTGCCCCCTCAGGGCTCGATTATGCGCAATCGCTGCGTGCCGCTTAAGAGGTTCTCACACATGCCCTGAAAGGCCCGCGCGGACTGCAGCAATTCTGAAACCGGCATAGTTTAGAACTCGCGCTCGGTCCCGAAGCCTTTCATCATTTGCTGCAGATCGAGCTTCTGCTGCTCCATCTGTTTCTGGAGTTCTTGCATTTCCTGCCGAAGCTGCGGCGTCCAGTTCGTCATCGACTCCTGGATATCACGCCGCATCTGATCAAGCTCCTCCTGGGTGGGCTGCGCGGAATCCGCCAGATCACGTGTCATCTTCTCAATCTGCTTCTGATCTGGCTTCGCGGCCTTTGCAATCTCGCGAGCCATCTTTTCCACGTCTTTTTGTTTTATCTTCATCGACTTTTCAATGTCGCGGCGCATCTGTTCCAGTTCTTCCTGGCTGGGCTGCAATTCCGCCAGCATTTCCTTCTGGCTGGCCTCAATCTGCGGGCGCATGTTCTCCATTTCCTGACCTAAAGCTTGCATCTGATTTTCAACATTTCCCCAGTCCGGACTAAGCAATCTGGAGGAGTCTCCCGGTACTGGTACATGCATTACCACCGTTTGTTCGTGCTTCTCGCGGACCACGGTGACCGAAATCTGGCTTGCCTGAACGCCCATGGCGCGCCGCCAGTCGGCCATATCATGTACCAGTTCATTGTTCAATTTGACGATCACGTCGCCAGCCTTCAGGCCAGCCGCATCAGCCGGACTGCCTTTCTCCACCGAGCGCACTAGCACGCCTTTCCCGGCCGGAACATTGAAGAAGTCGGCCAATTGCGGGCACAGGCTTTCCACCACTAAACCATGACGCGAAGAAAGGAGGGTAACCGACGGGATATCCATGCCGTTGATCGTGCCGGGAGCCATTACCGGACCTGCCCAGCGGGGAGCGCCGCTTACGAAGCTTCGCGCGTGGGGCATAACTTGCGGCCAGCTTCCCAGAGTTACTTTGACGTCTTTCGTTTCACCACTGCGGACTATGGTAAACAGCACCGTCTTGCCGGAAGGCGTGGCATGAATCATGCTCCCTAATTGTTCAGGCGATTCGACCTTCGAACCATTGAAACCAACGATGACATCGTTCTCTTTCAATCCCGCCCGGCAGGCGGGGCCGTCACGGTCCAGATCGGTGATGACTGCACCGTTGGAGCTGGCTAGCTTCAAAGCGGAGGCCTGCTGCGGCGTAATCTGGTCAATGTGCACGCCGAGATAAGCGGTCTCGTGCGAGTCCGGCATGGCCGGACTCGCCGATGGAGGTGCGGCCGATGCCGGCGCCACCATCGCAGCCGCCAGCAAAATTGAGACTAAACCGTGCGTAACCATCGTATATTGCGCATAACTCCTATCCTCAACGTGAGCGCCGGAAATCGATCTGTCCGATGATCGTGCGGACTTTCAATACCGGACCACCTCCATTTAAAGACCCTTCGGCATACATGGATCTGGGCACGAAGTTACTACCCTCCTTGGTGATGCGCAGTGCGGAAAAGTCGGAGACAATGCCTTGCCCGGTGGCCATGTCAGACGACGCATGCACAGTTACCGGCAGATCCTTTGGCAAGTAGACAATTACGTCGCCGGCGGCGGTATGTAGCGACGAATCACGAAAGGTGCCAGGTTTGCCTACAAACTCAGCCGTAATTCCGCCTGCTCCGGTTTCTACTTGCACGCCCTGACCCAGGTTGAATAATTCGACACTGCCGCCACCGGTGCTGACTTGCACCGGTCCCCTGGCGCTCTCCAAACGTACACTACCTGCAGTCGTCTCCGCCTGAACCGCGCCAGTGACATCTCCCAGACTGAGATTGCCACCCCCAGAATTTACTCCGAGATCACCGTTGCACTTGTGCACCTCAATGCTTCCCGCGCCAGTCTGGATGCTGGCTCCCTTGGCGGAACCGACATAAACCCTGCCACCGCCGATGTTGACGCGTATTTGTCCGGCAACGTTCTTGATGTGCACGTCTCCGCCTCCGGTGATGAGCGAAAAATTACCCCCGAGGCGGCCGACTTCCACATTGCCACCGCCGCTGGTGATCTTCACTAATCCCTCCAGATCGTCGAGCTTCACTCCACCGGCTCCGGTCGAGCCCCAAACGGTAGCAGCGATGGAATTAAAGTTGAGTGCACCACTCCGCGTTTCCACTCTCACCATTTCTAATTGTCGTGGTATTTGCACGACAAATTCCGCGTTGAATCGCTCCAGGTTCCTGTTTGTCAGTCGGCCTTCGATGAACGTGCCTTCCGCATTCTTGATGGTGGAAATACGCATCTGCTCAAATTGCCGCCGCGCCACTTCTTCACTCGGAGTGTAGGAACGCTTTCGAATAACATAGGTCACCCGTGGCGAACTTCCCTGCACCTGCACCGATCCCAGGTCCGTGGTAATGCGAACCTGATGGGAAGGTGGTAAGGTCCCTGTGACCTCTTCCACCCACGAATTACCGTCGCGATAAATTCGCGATTGCTGCGCCCAAAGCGGAAGCGCAACCGCCATCGCCAATAACACGGCAGTCGCCGTCCATTTGCGACTGCGAGCGGCACGCCATGCGCTTATGTCTTCAACTTTCGCCTTTCTCATCGCCGCTCTAAATTGCCAACCCTGCTTCAACCAACCCTCTTTCCGGGACCGACTGCACGAAGATCTGGAACAGTGTTCAGCCTAATAAATATTGGGCATCGAGGCCAGCACGCGCTTGGACTCAGTGCGAATGTACTCGCTGGGATCTTCCTTCGACAACTGTTGCAGGGCCATGCGTACACTGCTGTCGGTGCGCACCGTTTCCAGCGCACGCAAAGCTCCGCTCCGTACTCCCAGATTGCTATCGTTCAGAAGGGCTTCGAGCACGGCATTGCGCACCCGAATATCTTTCTTCACGTAGGAGTCAAGCCCATTCAGAGCCATAAGGCGTACGCCGGGATTGCTGTCGTAACGCAGTGCATAGGTCAGGGTCTCGCGCACGCGAAGGTCGTCAGCCTTGCTGGTCAGCACGTCTACGGAATTCAGACGCACCCCGGAATTCTCGTTACTCTTGGCGGCATACAGCAACAGGTCCTGCACCTTCGGATCGGTGACTGAACCCTCGACCGACGCAGGCATGCGCTGGTCGTAATCAACTTTGACGTTGTCAGTACCGGGTTGCTTTTCGATGGAGGTGATGCCACTGATGGCTGCTTCTCTCGGAGGAGCAGTTACGGCGTTGCTTGGACCCTTCACGCTGTACATGGCGCCCAGGCCACCGCCAAAGCCGGCGATGAAGATTATCATGGCCAACGCAGGCGAGAAGCGCACCTGGCGCATCCATGCCATCGGGTCGAAGGCGAGGCGATGGTACCAGGCACGATTCTGCTCCGCAGTCTCCAACGATTCCTGCAGGCGCATTCGCGCCCCAGCCAGGAAGCTTGCGGAGGGCTCTTCTACGGGCAGAGCATTCATCTGCTCCTGGAATTCCTGCTGTGCTGCAAGTTCGGCCGCACAATCCGGGCAGCGCCGGATGTGCTGCTCCAACTCGTGGCGCGCATCGTCAGCCAGCTCGTTGTATAGATACAGGGCCGTGTTCTGTTGTACCCATTCGCAATTCATGACTACTACCTCTATCAATTCTTTCCTGGGCAGAGAGTCCTCAAAATCCGCACTTGGCAGTCAGCATTTAGCATTTGGCATTTAGCCAAACCCTGGCTTGCAGGACCTGACCAGGTTCCACTTGCCGAGTGCTAATTGCTAATTGTCAACTGCTCATCCCTTCACGTTCTTCAATGCGGCGCGCAGTTTCTGCGTTCCGCGGAACAGCGTGTTCTTCGCCGTCTCTTCCGTGGTGTTCAAAATTTCGCCAATGGTGCGCAGCTTCAGACCCTGGTAATGCTTCATCTCAAATACCATCCGCTCCCGTGGAGTCAGCTTCTGCAACGCCTTGGCGATGTTCGCCCCCAGCTCGCGCCGCATCAGGTCGCGCTCCGGACTCGCCCCCGGTCGCTGATCGGCGACCTGGTCGAGCAAGTCGTAAGTACCGCCCTCCGAGTCGCTTGTCACCCCCGAGTCTTCTTTCCGCACCTGTCGCTTGCGCAGGAGATCGAGACACAGATTGGTCACGATGCGGTAGATCCAGGTATAGAACGAGCACTCAAAACGAAAATTGCCAATATTGCGGTAGGCCTTGAGAAATGCTTCCTGGTAAATGTCCTGAGCGTCCTGCTCGGAGCGCGTCAGATGATAGGCCAGGCGCAGCACGGCGCCGTCGTACTGGCGTACGAGTTCCTCGAACGCGGCATGATTGCCGCGTTGCGCTTCCCGGATCAGCTCCGTGTCATTCATGCGGCTCTGGGCCTGCCCCACCATGGACCCTCGATTAGAGGGCGTTGAGGACGTTTTGTCCGCCTCCCGCCACGCTACGGAAGGACGGAGCCCCGGGCCAACCGTGAGAGGAACTGCTACCGCTTCGGCCGGCATGCTGGTTTCTACCTATGTCTGCAATTAGCAAGCCCAATTCGAGTGCCTGCAATTACATAGACGGAAGCGCGAGGAAACCGTGAGCGGCCATTATAGACGCCTCACTTAATAGATACGTAGCACGAGGGTAACGGTTCACGGGACCGCGAATCGCGCGCTTCTTGACGAGGTTTTGCTTAGCTAAGTAAACTTAGCTAATGAGCTACACCGTGCATCAGGCGAAGACCAATCTCTCGCGGCTGATCAAAGAGGCTGAGAAGGGCGGAGAAGTGATCATCACTCGCGGGAAGAAACCGGTGGCGAAGATCATTCCTATCGCCAATGTGGCCAAAAAGCGCATTCCTGACATGCTCAAGGGACAAATCTGGTCCGCACCCGACGCGTTCGATCCCCTCACGGATGAGGAATTGCGAGAGTTGGGATTTGAGTGATCGCACTGCTTGATACACATGCGCTTCGATGGTGGTTGGACGGGTCAGTTCGGCTCTCGCCTTCAGCACGAAGCGCAATAGCTGCCGCGGCCAATTCGATGGTCGTGTCCGCCATGGTCCCGTGGGAGCTTGCGATCAAGACGAACACTGGTAAATTCAATTCCCAAGTTTTGTTGTCCGGGTGGGACGAGATTCTCGACGCGCAAGGCTTCACTGAGTTGCCCATCGACTCGAGCCACGCCATCCGAGCTGGGCTGCTGCCTCGACATCACAAAGACCCATTCGACCGCATGCTCATCGCCCAGGCTCAGGCCACAGGCTGGCCGATCATCAGCGCCGACCCTGTGTTCGATCACTACGGCATCCGACGGATCTGGTAGACAGCGGCGGAAGCGGGATCTAGACTTCGGCCTCGGTTTCTTCCACCGGAGCCGCTTCGGCAGCCGCTTCTTTGTTGATGACGACCTTGAGCTGCACCGTCACGTCCTTGTGCAACTTCACCGGCACATTGAACTCGCCGACATGCTTCAGGGGCTCATCGAGCTGGATCTTGCGGCGATCAACCTCCACGCCCTTGTGCTCAAGCTCGTGCGCAATGTCAGCCGAGGTCACCGAGCCAAAGAGCTGATCGCGCTCGCCCGACTTGCGGGTGAAGCTCACGGTCACGCCCTCAACCTGCTGCGCCATGGCCTGAGCATCGCCCTTCTCCCGGGCAGCGCGGCGCACGGCTGAGGCCTTCATCTGCTCGATGACGGCGCGATTGGCAGCTGTGGCTTCAATCGCCAGCTTCTTGGGGATCAGATAGTTGCGGCCGTAGCCTTCGGCGACCTTCACTACTTCGCCGCGGGCGCCAAGCTTAGTTACATCTTCCTTGAGTATGACTTCCATGAGTAGAACTCCGTCGAATCTTAATTGGACTGAGCCTCCGGGCTGAAGGCCCTTCGGCTTCGAAGTGCCGTCCCTATGGGACTCGGATCTATTTCTTACCTCACCCAGCATTCCGCCTGCGGCTCCGTGCTGGACTAAACTGTTCGCGCTTACGGCGCTGGATTTTCGACCAGCAGACTCCACTGGCAACCACTACGTTTGGTAATCACCGGAACTTCGATTCGTGGTCAAGCCCACACTCTCCCAGGCCAGACCAATGGGGTTTGGACGATTCATAGCCCGAAGCTAACTACCGGCGAAACTAGCCCCTGACTACTAACCCCTACCTTCCGCCAAAGGGCAACAGCGCGATGTTGCGCGCCTGTTTGATGGCGTCCGCCAAGCGTCGTTGGTGCGGCGGGCAAACGCCGCTCAGCCGGCGCGGCACGATCTTCCCGGCCTCAGACACAAATCCTGACAATAAGCGAACGTCCTTGTAGTTGATGCCGTCGATTTTCTCGACGCAGAACTTGCAAACCTTCTTGCGACGGAAAAACTTCCGTCCGCCACCACCGCCGCCTCCCGGACCTCCCGGACCACTGCCGGGCCGGCCACCGGGACGAGGCCCGCGTGGCGCGCCATAGCCACCTCCACCTGCTCCTTCGCGAGGAGCACCGCCATCCGCACGCGCACTCGGTGCGTCAGTCGTCGCGGCGCCAGCTCCGGCCGCATTCTTATTGGATTCGTCTGCCATGATTCTCCTTCTTCAATTCTGTTGGTCTCACGGACATTCGCCGCGAGCGTGCAGTCTTGCAGGACTGTGATTCAAGATTTGCCGGACGCACCTGCTATGGGCCTCCGCGCGAGTACTACGCGCTAACTGGCTCCGATTCGGTTCCCGCTTCCGATGCCGGCTCAGGCGCCGCCTCCGGGCCTGCCGCCGCCGCAGCTTCCGCCGCGGCTTCGGCTGCCGCAGACGCTGCCGCTGCCTGGCGTCCCTTGCCCCGGACCTTGGTATCGCGGACCGCCTTAATCTTGGCTAGCCGCTTCTGCTCTTCATCGATGCGCACGGTGATGAACTTGATCACAGGCTCCGTCACGCGCAGGCGGCGTTCCACTTCCTTCACCATGGCGCCTTCGCCTTCCAGAACCATCAGCATGTAAATGCCATCCTGGAATTTGCGCACCGTGTAGGCCAGCCGGCGCTTGCCCATGCGCTCGATGCTTTTCACCGATCCACCGGCGCCGCCGACCTGCGTCTCCAGGCTCGAAATCAGTTTGTCCTGGTCCTCCTCGACCATGTCGGGACGGACAATGAACATCAATTCATAAGTACGTTGCATTCTGTTCTCCTAGCAACTAGTAGCCAGCAATTAGCAACTAGCGCATATCCTGTTTGTGACCAGCTAACGGCTAGTTGCTAGTCGCTAGTTGCTTCGTTCGCCCTGCGATTAAAGCGGTTCATGGCCGCCTGCACGCCCTCGGCGAGAATGACTCGCACCGCCTCGGCCGCCGAATCCAAAACCTCGTCAACCACCGGCAGCTGCGACTTCTTGAGCTGCGACAACACATACCGAGCGCCATCGCCTACCGGATGGTCGGGGGCAACCCCCATCCGGACCCTCATGATCTCCTGCGTGCCCAGGGCGTCAATCACCGATTCCACGCCGTTGTGCCCCGCCGAGCGGCCGCGTGGCCGGACCCGCAAAGTCCCAAACGGCAAGTCCATCTCGTCGTAGAGCAGCACCAGGTCCCGCTCCGGCTGCACTTCGTACTCGCGTACCAACTCACGTACCGAAGCGCCGCTCAGGTTCATAAAGGTTTCCGGCTTGGCCAGCACGACTTCGTGGCCGGCAATGCGCGTCCGCGCCGTTTGCGCGCGGCAATGGCGATTGTCTATGCGCACGCCGCATTGTTCGGCAATGCGGTCCACCGCCAGAAACCCCATGTTGTGCGGTGTGAACTGGTATTCGATGCCCGGATTGCCGAGCCCGACGATCAGCTTCACAGCGCTTACTTCTTCTTCTCAGGCTTCTCGGATTTCTCGGCCTTCTCCGGCTTGGCTGCCTTGTCGCCACCCTCGGCAGCTTCGCCCTGCAGTCTCCTGCTTGCCCTTCTTGATGACTTCGGGCTCGGCCGCCGTCGCTTCAGCTTCCACCGCACCCTCGGCAGGAGCAGCTTCCACAACTTCCTTCACCGCGGTAACGTGGGCAACTGCCTGGTTCTCGTCGGTGATGAACTTCACCTTGGCATCATGCGCCAGGTCTGACACGCGAATCGTCTGGCCGAACTCCAGCTTGCTGACGTCGGCATCCAGGTGACCCGGAATGTCGCCTGGCAAACACTCGACCTCGACCTCGCGCAACATCTGCTCCAGGATGCCGCCCTGCAACTTGACCCCGGGAGCTTCGCCCTTGAGCAGAATGGGGACGCTCACACGCAAAACCTTGTCCATGGCGATGCGCTTCAGGTCCACGTGCAGTAGAGCGCTCTTGATGGGCTCAAACTGCCAGTCGACGATCATCACCTTGGCCGCTTGACCATCCAGGCTGAGATCGAAGATCGAGTTGTGTCCCGTCTCCGAATTCAGGATCCGCTTCATCTGCTTGGGATCGACCGCGACGGCCTGAGCCGGCTGGCCCGCGCCGTACACGACCGCCGGAATCATGCCGCTGGCGCGCAGCCGGCGGGCGTCATTCTTGCCGCCACCTTGCCGTGGCTTGGCTTCTACGTTTTTGTCTGCGGTTGCTGTAGCCATAATCTTGTCCTTTACAAAAACAATCTGCTGACCGAAGTCTCCTCGTGAATCGACTGAATGGCACGTCCGATGAGGCCCGCGATCGACAGCACTTTGATCTTGGGCTCATTCCGCGCCGCGTCCGTCAGCGGGATGGTGTTGGTCACGACCACTTCGGCCAACCCCGATTGCGAAATCCTCTCGATTGCCGGTCCCGAAAGCACCGGATGGGTAGCGCAGGCATAAACCTCGCGCGCGCCCGCCTCGAGCAATGCCTGGCACGTTTTCACCAGCGTGCCGGCGGTATCGATAATGTCGTCGAGGATGAGACAGGTGCGATTTGTCACGTCACCGATGACGTGCATTACCTCGGTCACATCCTTCTCCACGCGGCGCTTGTCCACGATGGCCAGCGCCGAATCCATCTTCTTGGCGAAGAAGCGCGCGCGCTCCACGCCTCCCGCATCCGGTGAAACCACGGTCAAATCCGGGAACTGCTTCTTCCGGAAGTAATCCACCAGCACCGGCGAAGCGAACAGATGGTCCACCGGGATGTTGAAGAAGCCCTGGATCTGCGGCGCATGTAGATCAACTACCAGCGCCCGATCGGCTCCCGCCGTAGTCAACAAGTCGGCAACCAGCTTCGACGAAATCGGCACCCGCGGCTTGTCCTTACGGTCCTGCCGGGCGTAGCCGAAGTACGGAATCACCACCGTAATGCGGCGCGCCGAGGCGCGCTTCAGCGCATCAATCAGCAGCAGCAACTGCATCAGGTGCAAATCCACCGGATCGCACGTAGGTTGCACCATGAAAACATCGGCCCCGCGTACGTTCTCCTCGATCTGCACATAGGTCTCGCCGTCGGAGAACCTGGAGATGCACGCTTGCCCAAGCTGCAAACCCAGGAACGTGCAAATGTCACGGGCAAGCGCATCGTTGGCCGTGCCGGAAAAAATCTTCCACTTGTCATCCTGGCGCGCCCGCACCGGCTTTGGCTTGGCATCGGCTGCGGGATGAGCTTGCTTGTCCGACTGTTGTATGGTCGTCGCCGTGCCTTCACCAGCCACGACCGCCGTCTGCACCGCGCTTGGTTTTGCCGCCGTTTCCATCGAATCAAATACCCCCGCTTAACCTGGTTGAGTTACACGCTGGGTCTTGAATGCCGCTGTTCGCTATTCGCCGTTAGCTCCTAGCCTTTAGCTCTTAGCTTGCAAACCTTGAAACCTGATTTTCTACTGACAACTGGCTACTGACTACTGGCAACTGATTTCTGGCTGGGCGGCTAGGATTCGAACCTAGACAAAGTGCTCCAAAGGCACTTGACCTACCATTAGTCGACCGCCCAGTGAAGCAATTAGTAACTAGCAGCCAGCAATTAGCAACTAGTTGCTCTCGCCGTTGGGAACCCTTTAGCGCGAAGCGTGTAAGCAACAACTAGTTGCTAGTTGCTAACTGCTTCCAATACTCTTCCCGGGTCAGCGTCGTCGTTGCAACCGCTGCATGTCCCGAAGCTCTCATCGCGAGCCGCTGTCGCCCGTGCTTCCTCACCGGAACCGAACAGCCCATACAACGTTGACCCGGAGCCGGAGAGTGACGCGTAATGCGCACCTTCGCGCTCTAAGACACGTTTTACCTCACGCAAATCGGGATACTCTGGAAAGACGACGCGTTCGAAGTCGTTCTCGATCCCGGCTCGGACGAGGTCGAGAAGCGGGGTCTCGGCCCGGTCCCCGCCTACCGCGGGAACACCGGATGCAGGTTCCCTCGCGGATACGGCCTGCGAGGAAACATTCGCTCAGCCAAGCATCCACAGCCTGACTGAACTTGTTAATTGTACCTGTGGCTCCAGCGCCGGTCAATGCAGGCTTCGCGCGCCACCAAATCGTCCCATTGCGCGAATGCCTTTGGAGTCGAAACCGCAATCGGCGGCGTCACAACCACCAAGTGCATGCGTCGGCAGATCTTGCAGCGGATAAACTTCCTCGCCGCGCCCAACCCCCAGCACCGTTCCACCGATCAAGAACAGCGGCACGTCGCTGCCCACCTCGGCGGCAATGCGCATCTTGTCCGCGGCGGGGATTTTCGTTCCCAGCCCGCGCTCCAGACCGAACATAGTGGCGACTGCATTGGACGAGCCCGCTCCCAAGCCGCCCTGCACCGGCAATCGCTTGTCGATCTCGATGATGACGTTGGCGACACGAGCCATCTCGTGCTCGTGGCTTTGAAAGGGCACGGCTTTAGCCGTGCCGTCAAGAACTGCCTCACGACTGGGCTTTAGCCCCTGAGGCGCCTCGGTTTCGTCTGCCCCCGCATTTATGAAAGAATTTCCATCTTCGACGGCCCTCAATACTAGCTCGGCAACCTTGTAGCAGGTATTGGAATGGTCAAGCGGGACACGTGGATCGTTGCAGCGAATCTCAATCCCAGATCCGGGCCGCACCTCAACGTGAACGATATCATGCAGAGCCAGCGTCTGATAGACGGTGCGCAGCTCATGATAGCCGTCCGCTCGCCGCGGGCCGATCTTGAGTCCGAGATTGATCTTCGCAAAGGAGCGGACGACAATGGACATGAGAAGCAGTTGTCAGTAGCCAGTTGTCAAGTCAGGCCAGTTGTCAGTAGCCAGTTGTCAGTTGTCAGTGACTGCTGTCAAGCCTGCGGTTTCGCGATCTGTGAGTTGTACGGGCGCACTCTCAGTACTCCGAGGCTCCGGACAGCCGCTGGCAACTGACTACTGACAACTGACAACTGCCTTTTCAGCTTCTGCTGCGGAACTTCGACAGCAACCGCAGAATCTCGAAGTACAGCCAGATCAGCGTGATCATCAGCGCAAAGGCGCCGTACCACTCCATGTACTTGGGAGCGCCCATGCGCGCGCCGTTCTCGATTAAATCGAAGTCAAGAACCAAGTTCAGCGCCGCGACCACCACCACGATGAGGCTGAAGCCGATCCCGATCGGACTCGAACTGTTGATCGCCGTGAAGTGCACGCCGAAGAAGCCCAGGATGAATTGCAGAAAATAGAACACCACAATGCCGCCGGTGGCTGCCACGATGCCCATCCGCAACTTGTCCGTCACCTTGATAAGGCCGGAACGGTAGGCGAGCAACATCACCAGGAGAGTGCCAAACGTCAGCGAGACGGCCTGGATAGCGATGCCGTGATATTTCAGCTCGAACATGGCGGAGATTCCGCCCAGCACCAAGCCCTCGAGCAACGCATAAATCGGAGCGGTGATTCCCGCCCATTGCTTCTTGAAAATGGTAACCATGGCGACGATGAAGCCGCCAATGCCGCCGATGGCAAGCGAGGGTCCCATCGCCTGCACGGCCTCCTCGGGAGGCGCGTTGAAAAAACGGTTCCAGGTCCACGCCGCCGTCGCGACGCAGAGGATGAGCAGGATGCCCGTCTTGTTGACCGTTCCCGAGATGGTCATGCTCTCGCCGAATGTGGCTTCGCCGGTGCGGAAGGCGTCAGAGCTTAACGCCGGGTTCGAGGTTCTCATCAGTTGGGCCATGCATATCTCCTTGCTCGACTAGATTACCTGCTGGGCGAGGTCGCGCGCCACTCTGCAGGTTGCTTTTCGCTCTTCGCTATTGGCTTTTCTCGCCTTTCGTCCGTCGCTAGAATTGTCATCCCGAGCGCAGCGAAGCGGAGCCGAGGGATCTGTGGTTACTCGCGACTACATTTTCCTGTCACCACGGAGCAGGAATTTTCTTGGCGAAAAGCGAACAGCGAAAGGCGAAAAGCGGCGCCTAGAACAACGTCTCCTGGCCGCTGCGTCATCGTTCGCGGCCGCTTGATGCCGAAGTGCTCATAGGCAAGCTGCGTCGCGACGCGCCCGCGCGGGGTGCGGTCGAGAAACCCAATTTGAATGAGGAATGGTTCGTAGATCTCCTCGATGGCGTCGGCCTCTTCGGCGAGCGAAGCCGCCAGCGTGTTCACGCCTACCGGGCCGCCCTGGTATTTCTCGATAATGGTCAGCAGCAGCTTGCGGTCGATCTCGTCGAAGCCGTGGCGATCGACTTCGAGCATTTCCAGCGCGGCCTGCGCGGTCGGCTTATCGATCTTGCCTGAGCCACGCACCTGGGCGTAGTCACGCACCCGGCGCAGCAAGCGGTTGGCGATGCGCGGTGTGCCGCGGCAGCGCGTAGCGATTTCGACCGCCCCAGCGTCGTCGATCTCGACGCCGAGGATTTCCGCCGAGCGTTGCAGGATGACCTTCAGGTCATCATGGGTGTAGAACTCCAGCCGCAGCACGATGCCGAAGCGCGAACGCAGCGGCGCCGACAGCAACCCCGCGCGCGTGGTGGCACCGATGAAGGTGAACGGCCGCACCTCGATGGTATGGGTGCGCGCCGACGGCCCCTGTCCGATGATGATGTCGAGCTTGTAGTCTTCCAGCGCCGAATAGAGAAGTTCCTCCAGCGCGGGTTGCAGGCGGTGGACTTCGTCGATGAACAGCACCTGCTTCTCGCGTAGGTTGGTGAGGATGGCGGTCAGATCGCCCTTGATTTGCAGCGTCGGGCCCGAGGTCTGCTGGAACGCCGCGTCCATTTCGTTGGCAATGATGTTGGCCAGCGTCGTCTTGCCCAGGCCGGGCGGTCCGTAGAGGAGCACGTGGTCGAGTGGTTCGCCGCGCGAACGCGCCGCCTGGATGGCGACCTCGAGATTTTCCTTTGACTTTGTTCTGTCCGATGAATTCGCGCAGCCGCTGTGGACGCAGCTTCAGCTCGAACGACGAATCGTCGTCCACCGGCACGGCCGAGACGATGCGGTCGGGATGAGCTTTGTCGCTGGGCAAAGGCACGCAGGGCGATAGTAACGGGAATGGGCGGGGCCGCGCAATGTGATGCACGCCTAGCGCTTCAGTCGCCCAACTCGAGGCCTTGCAGGCATCTCCGGAATCTCAATCGTCTGATCGTTCAAGATGTCTCTGTGACCGCCAATAATGCTCAACATTTCTTCCAACGCCTCTACAGCATTATCAAACTGTACGTTTCGCTTTTTCAGTCCACTGAGCTGATGCTTAAGTCGGCCTCCTTCTTCATGCAGATCGTCGGTTGGGAGTTCCTGCACGGCACCCGGTCGCTGCTTGTTGACTTTGCTCAACACACGTCGTAGCTGGTCGCGCCCGGCCGCGAGGCGCAGCGACGCCGAATTGAAGTAGTAACCTGAGATCCACAAACCACGAGGTGGAAGCGTTCCGTCACCCATTTTGCGGACCCGCTCACTCAGCTTCGGATAATACTCGGGAGGTAATTCAACCTTTCGATCTTGGTACTCAAGCTGGTTGGCCTTAATCAAACTGGCAAGGGCACCTGCTGCTAGGTCTAAGAGATCCCCGAGGCGCGGAACATCCATAATCAACTTCGATAGTGTTGCGCTTGCAGTCACCAAGCGCGGATCTAAAGCGGGCAGCTGGCGCAGGGAATCACGCTTCGGCAGTTCCAGTTCAACACCGCCGAGCGGGGCAAATCGTTGCCGAATTGATTCCGCCAGGTTTTTGTTCTTCCGCTCTGGCATCTGTTAGTGAATCCTAACATTCCTTGAAAGCGTTCTGCGAGAATAGGGGTCCTTCGACTGCGCTCGACTTCGTCTCGCTCCGCTCAGGATAACACTTCGTGATTAAGGCGCGCTGACAACTCTTGCCGCCGCATTTATGATTCGAATTCAACCATGAACAACCTCGGCATCCTACTTTCCGGACGCGGGTCGAACTTTGAGGCCATCGTCGACAACGTTGCTTCTGGCGAGCTCGACGCGAACATCGCGGTCGTAATCTCCAACCGCGCGGACGCTGGCGGGATTGAGTCGGCACGGCGGCGCGGACTGAAGGCGCTGGTGATCCCGTCGAAGGGCAAACCGCGCGAGCAGCACGACCGCGAACTGGTTGCGGCGTTACGTGAACACCAGGTCGATCTGGTCTGCCTGGCGGGATACATGCGCCTGCTGTCGGCGTGGTTCGTGCAGCAGTTTCCCAACCGCATCCTCAATATTCATCCGGCGCTGCTGCCGGCGTTTCCCGGACTCGAGGCACAGAAGCAGGCCTTCGACTACGGGGTTAAGGTCTCGGGCTGCACGGTACACTTCGTGGACGCAGATCTCGACCATGGCGCCATCCTGGTGCAAAAAGTCGTGCCCGTGCTCGACAGCGACGACGAGCACACGCTGGCCGCACGCATCCTGGAGCAGGAGCATATTGCGTATAGCGAGGCAATCCGGATGGTGCTGGAGGGGACGTACAGAGTGGAAGGGCGGAGGGTGGTTAAGACCTAGGGATTTAGGTTCGAGTTGGAGAACCGCAGATCCCTCGGCTTCTCGTCCTGCTCGTCGCTCGGGATGACAAAGCCAAAGAAGGAAACATATGACCATGTTAAAATGACCATGGTCATATGGAGGTGACCATATCGTGCCCAAGGGTGCTACCAAAAGAAAGCCGGCCGCTGCTCTAAATGCCGTCAACGGCAGTAGGGAAATCGCCGCCGGCGAGTTTAAGGCCAAGTGTCTCGCCATCATCGACGAGGTGAATAAAAGCGGTCAGGAAGTGATCATCACCAAGCGAGGCAAAGCGGCCGCCAAGCTCGTGCCATTCGCAAGTCCAGCGAAGAAAGAACCGATCATTGGGCGGCTCGAGGGAATTGGAGAGATCGTCGGGGATCCGGACGATTTGATCAAGCCTGTTTTTCCATTAGAAGATTACGACATGCTCAAATGATCCTCGTCGACACTCATGTGCTGGTCTGGTTGGAACTACAGCCGGGCAAATTGTCGCGGGCAGCGAGATCGGCGATTACTAAGGCGCATGCCGCCGACGGGCTTGCTATATCTGCAATTTCACTGGTTGAACTGGCGGGGCTAATCTATCAAGGCTGGGTACGCCTTCCAGGCAGCTTCGAGTCGAGCATCCATCGGCTCATTCGCGATGTAACAGTGAAGCCCATCTCGTTGGATATCGCAATCCTTACGGCGCACTTTCCGCCTGATTTTCCCTCCGATCCGATGGATCGCATCATTGCGGCTACCGCCCGCGCGGAAGGAATGCCGCTTGTCACGGCCGACAAGCGAATTCTAAGTTGCTCTTTGGTGAAAACCATCTGGTAATTTGTCAGAAGAAATGCACGGGAGGTTGATATGAATCCCTACGACAACGCTCCAATTGCTGATCGGCCTGATCGGCCGCTAGCGCGGAACCTTCAGATTGTCCGCGAGTTTCTGACCGCTATTGAAAATGGGGCAACCGGCGATGCCCTGGGGCATTTCTTCGCGCCCGAAGTGCTGCAACAGGAGTTTCCGAACCGACTGAACCCCAAAGGGTCGATCAACGGACTGGGCGAGATCCTCGACGCGGCTGAACGCGGCAGACAATCCGTCGCTAATCAACGCTTCGAAATACGCAATGCAATTGTGGAAGGCGAGCGGGTTGCGATGGAAGTGTTCTGGACGGGCCGACTGAAGAAGGAGATGGGAACCTTGCCTATCGGTGGCGAGATTAGTGCGCACTTCGCGGTTTTCCTGGAGTTTCGTGATGGCAAGATCATTGCTCAGAACAATTACGACTGCTTCGAGGAGTTCTGACAGGCCACCAGATCTCAAGTCGTAATGGCAAGCGCCGGCCGCGCCGCACTACTCGGACACATCCAAAAAAGAAGACTGCTCTAGAAGTCGTGCGTTGAGACGCCATTGGCGTCACAAGTTCGTGGAGACCTCTTCGTTTGCGTCACGTGCATCCTGTCAAGGTGAACATGTCCCGAGCAAGCCATACGGCCGCCCGTAGTGAAGATGCTGCCCCATTTGTTCCTGAGAAGCATACCCTGCCTCTCTTGCGCGACGCAGTTCAGAAGTGCCATGGCTGTGAACTCTACAAGAATGCGACGCAAGCGGTGTTCGGAGAAATTGTGACTCCCTCGTCGCGCGGTCAGTCCAAGGCTGCCATCATGATGATCGGAGAACAGCCCGGGGATCGCGAAGACACCGAAGGGCGCCCATTCGTCGGACCGTCCGGCAAACTGCTCGACCGTTGCATGCAGGAAGCTAATATTGATCGGCGTTCAGTCTACGTGACTAACGCGGTCAAGCATTTCAAGTGGGAGCCTCGCGGCAAGCGCCGGATACATAAAAAACCTGGACTGCGAGAGATCCGCGCCTGTCGTCCGTGGCTCGATGCAGAACTGGACGCCGTGCGACCGAATCTGATTATCTGCCTGGGCGCTGTGGCGGCACAGAGCCTGCTAGGTTCGGGCTTCAAGATTACCAAGAATCGCGGTGTGCCTCAGAAAATCGAAGGCCTGCCGCCGATCATCGCCACCGTGCATCCTTCCTCCATTTTGCGTGCAACCACAGACGAAGACCGCGATCGGGAAACCGCGCTCTTCATCAGCGACTTGAAGCAAGCGGTCAAATCACTCACCATGCGTCGTTGATTTGCATACAGGATCTCGTCGCTCTCCTTAGTGGAGCGAACTGGAATCTTTCATAACAAGTCCTTCCCTTCAGGACCTCTACCACCATGTCGTTTCCGCCAGAAGATCGACTCCGGCCACCGCTGCTCGCTCGCATAGTGCATTCTTCGCTGCCTCACGTACTCCTCAAATTCGCGCCGCACCCGCGCCGCATACTCATCCATCCTGCCAGCCGTGATAGCATCCGCCGCAGCGGCGCCATGGCGAAATGCCTTGAAGAGCCCTCGCCCCGACAACGGATCATAAGCCGACGCGCTGTCACCTACGGCAGTCCACCCATCGCCGACCATTTTTAGCCTGCATGCGGACGGGGCATGCAGTACACGGCTCGACAGCATCGTGCCCGATTGCAACCGGTGCGCCGTCAATGGCGCGAGTTCGAGTTGCTCTCCAAGGACGATCCCTTCGTTGGCATATATCACGGGATCCGTGAAGAACATCGCCATCGTCTGACCATTGGGAATCGGCGACGTGTACCACCACCCCTGCGGTGTCGTTTCAACTATCGTGCGCAGGTCGGAGCTTTGCGTACCGCTCAGCCGAACCGCGATCGCGAGCAACCTGTCGTCCATCTCGTAAGCATGCTCTTCGTCAAGTCGCAATCCCGTGTGACCGGAAGCATCCACCAGGAACGCGGCGTTGACACCTCCGATCCGCCAGCCAACTCCGGAGATCCGCGATGGCTGGGCCATGCAGTCAAGGAACACGGTAGCGCCCGCGACAACAGCTTCCCGGCAGAGCATGGCATCGAACCGGTTGCGGTCAATATGCCAGCCCGATCCATGCGCATTCGAAATAAAGTCCTGCTCAGCCGGAGAATTCGCTCCCCACGCGGACACGATTCCAGGAGCGGGCACCGAATCCAGTGCCGCAAATGCATCCCAGAGGCCCAATTCTCGAAGCACAGGATTGATTTCAGGAGGCAGGGTTTCACCATAGCGGTCGCCTTCGAAGCGTGTCGCTTCCAATAGGGCCACGCGGAGGCCGCGGCGCGCAAGACAAAGGGCGGTCACCGCACCAGATGGTCCCCCGCCCGCGACCGCCACGTCAAAATAATCGATTGTTCCTCTCACCAAATAGATCAATTATTGACTAGAGTTGAATTTCGTGATGTAAAGAAGCTCTTATGGATCGGAAATCAATTGTACAGGCGCGTATCCACCCGGCCATTGGCGTCGCCCGCATCGGCAACAGCGACGAATATTTCATCGGTCCCGAAGTGCCTCATCCCACACCTCCGCCGCCCGGCGGGTATCGCGATGCGTCGGGCCGGCTTAAGCGCCAAGCCGCCATGTTTCGCATCTACGGATATGACGCGCACGGGGAGGTAGTCGCTGAATTGACCTCCACCGATGCCGTGATCGAATGGACTGTCCATATAGCGAACAAGAAAGGCGCCTGGTACGACTTCGACGCGGCCCTCGATCTTCCCGAAGCCCACGATCTGAAGTCGGCTCGCCGCAATGCCTTTGTACAGGGATCCGACCGGGATAAGCTCGTTATCGATCCTGGTTCTCGATCCATTTCGGGGGCAAACCAGCGCTCCTCGCCATTCGACACCGGGAAATTTCTGGGCCAGAACGTCTATCTTGGCGAACTCAGAACCGATACTGCGGGCAGACTGGAATTCCTCGGCGGCAAGGGCGTTTCGGGTTCCCCTTTGCCAGGATTTACGCTGGTAACATTCGCCAATAATCCAGGCTGGCACGACGACACGTCTGATGGGCCGGTTATGGCGAAGGTTGAGGTCGACGGGGTTCCGATCCCGGTCGATCCCGCGTGGGTAATCACCGCGCCGCCGAATTACTCGCCTGATCTGGTAACGCCACAGACCATGTACGACGTAATCACCGATGCCCTAAAAGGCTCACTGCTCACGGTCCCTGCCAAGCCATCGTTCGCCCGCGATATTTTCCCTCTACTCCGTCAGTTCAACGACGCGCAGTGGGTCAATTTCGGATTCGCTGTGCAGTTCGGATGGCAGGCCCCCAACGATTTTCTGCGTCCTGAAATCCTGGCGAAACTAGCCGCCGTGCCCGTAAGTTCCACCGATGACCCCTACGGCGAACTCCGCCGCCAGATCTTCTACAGTTTCCGCAATCCCGGTTCGACCACCTTTGAGCCGGTTGCCTGGCCACCCATCTATGGCGACGCGTTCGGTAGTTACGACGCTCCACCGGTCGCGCGCGATGGATTCTCCATCACACCGACCCTTTATAACTACTTGAGCGAGTGGATGCAGGGGAACTTCATTGCGGATTACGACCCAAACGCGAAGCCGCCCCTGGGAATTGACGATGTGCCGCTCGTTGAGCAGCCAGATACGCTTGATCGGGCTGCCCTGCATTTCTGCATGGGCGGACCCTTCCACCCCGGCTGCGAAATGACGTGGCCAATGCGCCATTCATCAATGTATCGGAGCCCGTACCGGCTCCGGCAAAACCCCGGCGGTCTGACTAAATCCGATTACGGCGAATTCCTGACGCAGACCACGGTCAACGCTTCCGACGGACCTCTTTCGGTCAGCGGGCCCGGCGACATCACCAAATGGATGGCGGTGCCCTGGCAGGCTGACACCGCCAGTTGCCGCGCTGGTTATCCCGACACCGAGTTCCCATCTGACCCTTTCATACCTACGTTCTGGCCATCGCGCGTGCCGAATAACGTGCTGACCGATGCACAGTACGACATCATCACCAACCCGGCCACATCTCCGGAAGCGAGGATGGCGGCGTTCAACCACCGCCCGTTCTGGCTGCGCAGTCTGCACATGAATGCACCCTATATCGAGCAAATCACGAAAATGGTGACCCATTTTGGCGACCTTGGGTTAATTCTCAAGCGCGAAACCAGGGTTGAAGGCATTCCGGCGGTTGTGTATGTGGAAACGCTGGCCGAGGAGCAAAAAAAACTTCTCGGAGCCGAAGTGCTCGACACCCAAAAGCCGGCTGTAAGCCGGGAATTTGCGCAGGCGAGATTCGGCGGCCTCCGCAGACGGTAGATAATCCCCGCGTAGCCCTGGAATGGAGCGGCGGGAGATAGCTGCCGGCGTCGTCTCATAGACAGTTCCGCCCGGACCAGCGGTAATGCGGTAAGGACTGCTGCCGAAGGGGCTGGTGCTTCACTACTGGTGTTCCCCAAATCCGGGGAGCCCTAGCCCCTTATAATGAACAGAGAATTGGGCTTAGTATCGCTCTAGGATTTCTGGTGCCATTCTGCCCCTTCGAGGAATTCATGGCCGTTTTAATTGATGCCATCAACGTCAAGCGCAAGGCGTTCTTTGAGTTTGAAAACACTCCGTTCTACTGTCTGGAAGCAGAAGTGACCACCCCCTCCGCCCGTGGCGCTCAGACCTTGGTGCGCCTGAAGATGCGCAACCTTCTCACCAGCGCAGTTTTTGAGAGGACCTTCAAGTCGAGTGACAAATTCAAGGAGCCCGACCTCCAAATGGGCCCCGCGTCCTACCTCTACAGCGACAAAGATGGTGCTCACTTCCTGGATCAGGAGAACTACGAGACCCTCACCCTTGACGACGAGATGATTGGAAATGCCTTGGACTTCTTAGTGGAAGGCAGTTTGATTCAGTTGCACAAGTACAACGGCAATCCAATCGGCTTACAGCTGCCCACGCAGGTTGAGTTGGAAGTCGTCTACGCGGAACCAGGCGTACGTGGCGATTCGTCGAACGGCAGTGTCACTAAGCTAGTCAAGCTGGAGACCGGCTTGGAAATCCGTGTTCCTCTCTTCATTAAGAAGGAGAGAAGGTCAAAGTGTCAACCCAAACCCAAGAATTTGCTGGGCGCGCATGAGTTTCTCCAGCGAACCAGTAAAGCGAGTCCCACGCCGATTGAGACCGGCCGTTTGCTAACGGCAAACTGCCGGTCGTGCGCATAGGCGGATGCATGCCGACTTAACCAGAAGGTGGAGCTTCTCAGCGTTGACTGGGTGAATCGCCCAAGGGATTTCGACGGCTTGACCTTTTCCTCCCAAAACGAGTGGCTCCTCGTTTGGAGGCACTTGCCCGGCATAGCGTCTTGGTTTCCATTCGTCGGGTGGCGCGGGGCAAGCTTGCTATTGCCCTCAGCTACATCAGCCCCCCATTCCGGCTGCCAGTTAGAATAGAAACTAATCTATGATCCGATCGATAGTTTTCCCTCGCGTCGTGGGCAAGTCACCGGATGACTTGCAACCCGCGCTCGAGTTATTCCGCGCGCTCGGCTTCGCACCGGGCACCGAGTGGCACGAAGCCGGAAACCACGGAATCGGAATGCTGGCCCCAAGCGGAGGCATTGAGTTCCTGGCCGCCGCGGATGCGCCCAGCGTCGATGCAATGGTAGAGGTCTCCGATGCCGACGGCGCGTGGCAGATCGCCAAGAAACTTGGCGTAGCCATCCGGCGCGAGATCGGCGACACGCCGTACGGCGCGCGTCTTTTCGAAGTGGAGGTGAGCGGGCTTCGCATCGGCTTCCTGACCTACGCAACGAAAGCTGGAGAGCAGCGCGGCATGGAAGGCTCTCTGGCCGCCGCGGGCAAGCCGTTCGCCATCGTGGTCAGCCGGTTTAATTCGTTCATCACCGAGCGTCTGCTGGATGGCGCGCTGCTGGCGTTACGGCAGTGCGGTGCTAATCCAGACGACATCTTTATCGTTCACGTGCCCGGCGCCTTCGAAATTCCCGCCGCAGCACGGCAACTCGCGCAGACCGGCCGCTACCATGCCATCGTCTGCATCGGCTGTCTCCTGCGCGGCGGTACTTTGCACTATGAGGTGATTGCCAACGAAGTGGCGCGTGGGGTGGGTCAGTCGGCGCAGGAGACCGGAGTCCCGCATGCGTTCGGCGTGCTTACCTGCGACACGCTGGAGCAGGCCATTGACCGCGCGGGATTGAAGGCGGGCAACAAGGGATTCGAAGCTGGCCTGACGGCGGTGGAGATGGCATCGTTGCGCCAGCATGTTGCGGAACACCTTGCCAGCGCAGCGGACGGCAAGCGATGAGCAAGGCCGGCACTCGCAGGAAGTCGCGCGAATTGGCGCTGCAGATGTTGTTCCAAATGGAAATGGGAAAGCAGGATTCCGATCAGGTGCGGCAATCGTTCTGGAGCGAACGCCAGGATCTGGATGACAAGGTGCGCGGTTTCGCCGACGATCTGTTCGGTATCGCTGCCGAGCGCGGAGAGGAGATCGACCAGCTGATTGAGCGCAACGCCGAGCATTGGCGCATGGACCGCATGGCGGCCGTGGATCGCAATCTTCTGCGCGCCGGGGTGGCCGAGTTCCTGGGATTTCCGCAAACCCCGCACGCGGTTGTGATCAACGAGGCACTGGAGATCGCGCGGCGTTTTTCCACGCCCGAGTCGGTGCACTTTATCAACGGTGTGCTCGACAGCGTGGCCCGCGAACTGGCGGAAGGCAAGAAGCCGGAGTGAGCATCGCTGCGGACCTTCTGGTCCTACCTTATTTCTGCTTGGTACCCTTACCGTCCATCACGGCGTTCCAGGTCTTTCCATCCTGTGACACATCGAACTTAAACGCGTAGGAGGTCGGCGACAACACCTTCAAGGTGTAGCGGTTCTTCATCATCTGCCCGCCCATTTTCGATTCGCTCGCCCACGTCCAGGTATCGCCGTCCAGCGTGCCCTTGGCGTGTTCCGGTTCGCCCATACTGCTGAACGCGTCGTAGGTATACACCTTGTCATTGACGTCATAGCCATAGTAGGAGGTGCTGCTACCGTTGAACATCGAGCTTTTGAAATCGGAATGGCATACCAGGAAAAAGCTGCCATCCATCCACTCGCAATGTTCGGCCTCGGTCATCTTCCCGCCCGGGCCCATCGGACCCGGCTTCATGTCGACATCTATGGCCCACGAACCTGCAAAAACGTCGAGCTGCTTCAGTTCCGGCGCAGGCTTGGGCATTTCCATTTGGGCCTGAGCGGTGAAGGTTATGGCAAACAGCAAGGTCAGGATCATGGTCAGCATGGCTAGCCGCTTCATTGCAAATCTCCTTCGCGTTCGCGAAAATCGCACCAAATATACACCTATCCTCGTGTTCGTAATATTGCGAAATAATCTTTATCCGGAGGACTGATTTTGACCTTCCGGCTTGCTACGGCACCACATACACAAGGTTAGGCGGGACTGCAGCGCCGTTGGCGTCCTTCAGGCCAACCGCGATCAGCCCTACATCGCCGCCGCCAGCCACGGCGATACGATGCACCGCGGCGTCGGTGGCGCCTACGTAAACGATGGCGCTATCAGGAGTGATACCGCCGCTTAACGGCGTTGCCCCGTCGATGAGCGGAATGGAGGTCGGGGTTGAGGTGGTCAGGTTGAAGCCCAACAACTCCGGCAGGTTGCTGATGATCCACACCGCCGAACTGTCAGGGCTCATAAACATCTGCTGCGGGGTGAATGGTCCTGCGCCCAGATCGAAGCTGGCAATCGAACTGGACGCGGTGGTCGGACAGCTCGCCGAAACTGCTCCGGTCGTAACCACATCAACGGCCGGCGAATCGGCAGCCACCGCACCGGTACCGTTGGGAATCGCCTTTATCAAGGTAGGACTATTCGCGCTAAGCGGTGGTACTTGCACTTCAGCCTGATTACAGGTAGCGAGCACATGAATCTGGTGGGCGCTGCTGCTGGTGACATAGGTCAGACCGCCCTGTCCGCTGATGTCGAGCGCATCGCCGGTATAGGCGAGTGTCGGTGTGGCAAAGAATACGGCGGGAATTGCGACCCCAAGCTGGTTTCCATCCAGCCATTCGTTCACCACACTGTCTGGCGTGTACGCACTTGAATTCGTCGTGGCCCCGGAGTGCGCGAACGGAACGGTCTGAGTAGTGACGCTGAAATAGTTGATGGTATCGCCCACGGTGTCCGATATCAGCAGGGACTTCCCATCCGCCGAAATCGCCTCAACGGTCCCGTTAATTGCTAGAGTGCTGACCGCGCTGGTGCTCAGGTTAACCACCATCAATCCGAACGGGGACCCCAGATAAAGAGTGCTCCCGGCAGGGTCCGAGATAATCGAGTTCGGCAGGTGGGGCAGCGCAATCGCCGTGCCTGCGGTATTGGTCGAGGTAGTAATGGGGACCAACATGGTCGAATCTGTGCTTGCCACATAGACAGTGGCTGACGCCGTGCCGCCGAAGGTCGCAGTTGCTACATTCGAACTGTACTGAGCAGGCAGATTCGTATTGCAGCTGGGATAGTTGCAGCTTGCCGTGATATACGCCGTTCCGGGCGCCACCGCCGTAATCGTTCCCGGATTGTTGGTCGCCGTTCCCGTACCAGTTACCGTTGAGCTTGCTGGCGCCGACGAACCCCAGGTTAGCTGCGGTTTGATGTACTGGCCATTGCTGTCGTAAACATCGGCAGTGAGAGCCACTGTGCCGCCAGTAGTCAGCGTGAAAGAAGTGTCTTGACTGGCGGCGCTGTGTACGAAAATTTCTGCCACCGGACAAGTAGTGTAAGGAGCAGCGGGGCTGTTAAGACCTGAAACGCTGGCAAAGAGGCTGGTGGCTCCTGGATTCTCGGCGGTAACCGCGCTACTGGCAGCCAACGCGGTAATTACATTGGCCGTACCGCTGCAAGTGGCCGTACCATTGCCCAGGGTGGCCGTCGTAGGGGGCGTTGTTCCGCCCGTGCCCTGGTTGGTGACCCTCAGTTGTGTTCCGCTGGCAATCGTATTCGTGCCGGTCAATGCTACTGTTGCGGTGGCGCCGGTGACCCCGTTAAAGCTGGATAGCTGGCAAGTTTGGCCCACGGTACCGGTAGTCGTTCCGCCCGAAGTGTAGGTTGGACTGTTGGTGGTCCCAGAGTAAGTCGACTCTATTCCGGATGCGCTTGCAGCAACTGAAAAGTCATTGGAAGTAAAGGCGATGGGTCCCACGGTCGACGTAATGTCGCACGGGGAGGCTGGCGAGCATCCCGGGGCTGAAGTACTGAATGCGGAGGCTGAGATATTTATCACCTGCCCCATGGTGGTGCAGCCGCTCGGCGGATTGACGATTACTCGATCCACTTTTTCGTGTACGTAAACGGTAACGGTGGCACTCGCGTTCCCGGAGGTCGCGGTGATGGTGACTTTACCCACCCCGGCTTGTCCGATAACGGCGTTGCAGTTGATGAAACCCGAATCCCATATCCCGCCGCAGATGGTTCCGTCCGTGGCGACGGTGGCGATGTTGGCATTGCTGCTGGTGAAGGTGATGTCGGCGGCGACTGTGCCTCCGCTGGAGTTTTCCGCGATTGCCGAAATCGTCATAAAATCCCCCTCATTCAACGAAACCGTTGTGGGGGAGACAACGATTGTGCTGGGAGTGGGATTCGTTACGGCGCTTCCACCACCGCAACCGGCGAGAAGGGAAAGACAAATGGCCGTTATCAGTGCAGCCAGGATACGAACCGGGGAAAACTGCTGCATGTACCCTCCCCGCCGAAGCCAGCGCCGGCGGATTGATCAAGGCTAAGAATAATTTCTGACGGAAAGCCCTCAGTGTAGAAGCTGCTTAGAGTTTCGGCAAGCCGCCCCTGTTTTTGTCGCTCCCGTCTTCGCTGCCAGGGCCATCGACGTTTACGCGACGATTGCTCAAACCCGCGCAACCTGGTTGAGTTGTGATTTGAGAGCCGCCGCGCGTGCTCCGGGAGAGTGAAATTTTGCCGGCGAAATCTGTCTCGCTTCGGTTGACGGAGGGTGCGCGACTTGATATATTGAATGGGTTCCGCGAGTCATATTTGGCCTGCCTGTAGTGTCTGGCTGTGCTGCATCGATCTCTATCCTGTAGAATTGAATTGCAGGATGTCCTCGCTGAAACGTGCCTGCGCTTCCGCTGGAGCTTTCCAGTGGGTATGCAGGCCGAGGCAACGATACGGAGTGCCCTCGTTCTTTACCTCCGCACCGGCTTTCGGGCTGGTTTGCGGAACGACCACGGCGCCACCGTCGTACGCCTAACCTGATCGGAAACCAATATTCCCCGGATGTAGTGCGGGGAAGCATGGGCAGAGCGGCCCGCAGGGCCACGAACTTTGCCCAGTCCCAAGCAAGGGATCGAGATTCTTGCGCCGCGGCAGGCGACTGCTGGGGTGACGCTCGGGAGAACCGACCTTCAGCACCTGGCCCGTGAGTATGTTCAAGGGGTCGGCGTTAAGCGGGTCGGGTAGAACCGACCTTTAGGGCCTGCCCTGAGATTGCCAAAGGGTCGGTGTCTAGCGGGCATATTGAGTTGAGCAGGCTTCAGCCTGCAGCAATTTAAAGATGGCTTGGCCAGTACAGGCTGGCGTGAAGACGAAGGAGCTGCGAAGAGTGCCTACATTTAATCAACTGGTGCGCAAGGGACGAACGGCGCCGAAGTATAAGACGGCAAGTCCGGCTCTGCAGTCGTGCCCGCAGAAACGCGGTGTCTGCACCCGCGTGTACACGCAAACGCCGAAGAAACCGAACTCCGCGTTGCGCAAGGTAGCGCGTGTGCGCCTCACCAATGGCATTGAGGTCACGACCTACATTCCCGGTGTCGGCCACAACCTGCAGGAGCACTCGATTGTGCTCATCCGCGGCGGCCGTGTGAAAGACCTGCCGGGCGTTCGCTATCACGTGGTGCGTGGCACCCTGGATTCCGTAGGCGTTGCCAATCGCAAGCAGAGCCGCTCCAAGTACGGAGCCAAGCGGCCGAAGGCCTAGAGGATTTATGCCGAGAAAAGGACATATCGCGAAGCGTGAAACTCTGGCGGACCCGGTCTATCAGTCCACGCTGGTCAACAAGTTCGTTAACTCCATGATGTGGGATGGCAAGAAAAGCACCGCCCAGAACATCTTCTATCGCGCCATGAAGAAGCTGGAAGATAAGGGCGGCGACGAGGCCATCAAGCTGTTCAAGAAGGCCGTCGAGAACGCCAAGCCGGTGTTGGAAGTGAAGACCCGCCGCGTGGGCGGCGCCAACTATCAGGTCCCGGTCGAAGTTAACGCCGATCGCCGCACTTCACTGGCTATCCGCTGGATCTTGACTTACAGCCGCGGTCGCGGCGAGAAGGGCATGATCGATAAGCTGGCGAACGAGTTGCTCGACGCGGCCAATGGCCGTGGCGCAGCCATCAAGAAGAAAGAAGATGTGCACCGCATGGCCGAGGCCAACAAGGCCTTCGCGCATTATCGCTGGTAGGTCGAGCAGACCTTGTGTTTGTCGGCAAGCAATGCTCGGTTTGCGAAGACCGAATGAAGCTGTAAGAAACAGCCCCGCAGGGGCGGAATAGTTTAGCCCAGCACGTAGCCGAAGGCGGAGTGCTGGGTAGGCGACGAAAATGAACCCGAGTCCCGTAGGGACGGCAGGTTCTTGATCGCCGGAAGAAAAACCAGATCCCTCGCCGGCTGAAGCCTGCTCGGGAAGATAAGTTATAGAAATTATTACGGCGCACATGAAGATGCGCCCCTTCAAGCAAGAAACGGAAAAGATTGTGCCCAGACAGGTTCCATTAGATCGTTGCAGGAATATCGGCATCATGGCCCACATCGATGCCGGTAAGACCACTACCACGGAGCGCATCCTGTTCTATACAGGACGCACGCACCGCATTGGTGAGGTCCATGAAGGCACGGCAACGATGGACTGGATGGCGCAAGAGCAGGAACGCGGCATCACCATCACCTCGGCCGCCACCACCTGCTTCTGGAAAGATGTTCGGATCAACATTATCGATACGCCCGGCCACGTGGACTTCACCGCCGAGGTGGAGCGCTCGCTGCGCGTACTCGATGGCGCCTGCGCCGTGTTCGATGCCGTTCATGGTGTCGAGCCGCAGTCTGAGACGGTTTGGCGCCAGGCCGACAAATACGGCGTTCCGCGCATTTGCTTCATCAACAAGATGGACAAGATGGGTGCCGATTTCGAGCACGCCATCGATACCATCCGCAAGCGCCTCAACGCGCGTCCCGTTGCCATCCAGTTGCCCATCGGCCAGGAAGACAAGTTCAAGGGTGTCATCGATCTTATGACCATGAAGGCGATCATCTGGAACGACGAGAGCCTAGGCGCCGAGTATGAGGTCGAGGAGATTCCGGCGGAGCTGAAGAAGAAAGCCGCCGCCTACCACCAGATCCTGATCGAGACGGTCGTCGAAAACGATGATCAGGACGAGTTGATGCACAAATACATAGAAGGTGAAGCCATTGGCGAGGCCGAACTGAAGGCCGCATTGCGCCGCGCGACGCTGAAGATGAAAGTCTTCCCGGTGATTTGCGGGACCGCCTTCAAGAACAAGGGTGTGCAGCCGCTACTCGACGCCGTAATCGACTATCTGCCTTCGCCGGTCGATGTTCCGCCCGTCAAAGGTATTGACCCCCACACCGGAAAAGAAGTTGAGCGTCCCGCCGACGACAACGCGCCGTTTTCAGCTCTCGCTTTCAAGATCATGACCGACCCGTTTGTCGGTCAGTTGACGTTTATTCGCGTGTACTCCGGACATCTCAAGCAGGGCGACAGCGTGTTAATCAGCGGTCGTTCGCGGACCGAGCGCATTGGCCGCCTGCTGAAGATGCATGCTAACAAGCGCGAGGACATCACTGAGATCTATGCCGGCGATATCTGTGCTTGCGTCGGTCTGAAAAACATCACCACGGGCGATACGATTTGCGATGAGGACCATCCCGTCGTGCTGGAATCCATCGAGTTTCCGGCGCCGGTTATCGCGGTAGCCGTCGAGCCAAAGACCAAAAGCGATCAGGAAAAGATGGGCATCGCGCTGGGTAAGTTGGCGCAGGAAGATCCCACGTTCAAAGTCAGCACCGATCCCGACAGCGGCCAGACCATCCTCGAAGGCATGGGCGAGCTTCACCTGGAGATCCTGGTCGATCGCATGATGCGCGAGTTCAACGTGCAGGCCAATGTCGGCAAGCCGCAGGTTGCCTATCGCGAAACCATCCGCAAGCAATCTCAGGCAGAGGGCAAGTACATTCGGCAGACCGGTGGCAGCGGCCAATATGGTCACGTGCGCATTCGGTTGGAACCCAATGAGCCGGGTAAGGGATACGAATTTGTCAACGAAGTCGTGGGCGGCGTGATCCCCAAGGAATTTATCAAGCCGGTTGACCAGGGCATCAAGGAAGCCATGGAAGGCGGCGTTCTCGCCGGCTACGAAATGGTGGACGTGAAAGCCACGCTCTATGACGGCAGCTATCACGATGTGGACTCGAACGAAATGGCCTTCAAGATCGCCGGCTCGATGGCGTTCAAAGAAGCCGCGCGCAAGGCCAGCCCGGTGCTGCTGGAGCCGGTAATGTCGGTGGAAGTGGTTGTGCCCGAGGAGTACATGGGCACCATCATCGGCGACTTAAGCAGCCGTCGTGGACGCATCGAGGCCCTTGAGCATCGCGCCGGATCGCAAGTGATCAAGGCGATGGTGCCGTTGGCCGAAATGTTCGGCTACGCCACCAACATGCGTTCGAGTACGCAGGGCCGCGCGACGTTCAGCATGCACTTCTCGCGTTACGAAGAAGCGCCGCGCGCGGTGGCCGAAGAGATCGTGGCCAAAGTGCAGGGCAAGAGCCCGGCAGGAACGAAGTGAGCGTTCATAGCGGCCCTGTGGTTAATGGCCCGCTGTGGATGTTGGTTGTGAAGTAGAAGCTTGAAGGATCCAGCGCCGTGAGGCGCGAAACAACTTAGCCCAGCACGGAGCGCAGCGGAGTGCTGGGTAGAGCAAAAACGAAACCGAGTCCCGTAGGGACGACAGGGTTTTTCAGGAGTTCCAATGGCGAAAGAGAAATTTGATCGCAGCAAGCCGCACGTGAACGTAGGGACGATCGGGCACATCGATCATGGCAAGACCACGTTGACGGCGGCCATCACCAAGGTATTGCAGAAGCACAATCCCAAGATCGTGTTCCGCTCGTTCGACTCGATCGACAACGCGCCGGAAGAGCGCGAGCGCGGCATCACCATCGCCACGGCGCACGTGGAGTACGAGACCGCCAACCGGCACTACGCGCACGTGGATTGTCCCGGTCACGCCGACTACATCAAGAACATGATCACCGGGGCGGCGCAGATGGACGGCGCGATTCTGGTGGTGGCGGCCACCGACGGTCCGATGCCGCAGACCAAAGAGCACGTGCTGCTGGCGCGCCAGGTGGGAGTGCCGTACGTGGTGGTGTTCCTGAACAAGTGCGATGCGGTGGAAGATCCCGAGCTGATCGACCTGGTGGAGATGGAAGTCCGCGAGCTGCTGACCAAGTACAACTTCCCGGGCGACGATCTGCCGGTGATTCGCGGCTCGGCGCTGGGCGCGCTGAATGGCGAAGCGCAGTGGGAAGCCAAGATCGACGAGCTGATGGATGCCGTCGACAAGAACGTGCCGCTGCCGGCGCGCGACATCGACAAGCCGTTCCTGATGCCGATTGAAGACATCTTCTCGATTCAGGGACGCGGCACGGTGGTCACGGGCCGTATCGAGCGCGGCAAGGTGAAGGTGGGCGAGGATGTCGAGATCGTCGGCTTCCGCGAGACCCGCAAGACGGTCGTGACCGGCGTGGAAATGTTCAAGAAGCAGCTGGACGAAGGCATGGCGGGCGACAACGCCGGCCTGCTGCTGCGCGGCACGGCGAAGGAAGACGTGGAGCGCGGCATGGTGCTGGCCAAGCCGGGCTCGATTACGCCGCACACCAAGTTCAAGGGCGAGGTGTACGTGCTGTCGAAGGATGAAGGTGGGCGGCATACGCCGTTCTTCAAGGGCTACCGGCCGCAATTCTACTTCCGCACGACCGACGTGACGGGAGTGGCGACGTTGCCGGCGGGCACGGAGATGGTAATGCCGGGCGATAACGTGAGCCTGGAGATTGAGCTGATCACGCCGGTGGCGATGGAGAAGGGCTTGCGGTTCGCGATTCGCGAAGGCGGACGCACCGTGGGCGCCGGCACCATCGCCGAGATTATTGCGTAGTGGCAGGGATCAGCTATTAGCTCTTAGCTTTTAGCTTCTAGCAAAACTTAGACAGTTCGGCTGGCTAAGAGCTAAAGGTTAATAGCTAACCGCCGGTAACAAAACGGCTCCAAGTGGGCCTTAACAACAAGAAGATCTTTGAGAGAAAACTAACGTGATTGGCAAAGAACGAATCCGAATCCGCCTGAAAGCATACGACTATCGCGTTCTCGACCAGTCCACCGGCGAGATCGTCGATACGGCGAAGCGCACGGGGGCGCAAATTGCGGGACCGATCCCGCTTGCCCACGGTGAAGAACAAGTATTGCGTGTTGCGTTCGCCGCACGTGGACAAGAAATCGCGCGAGCAGTTTGAAATTCGCACGCATAAGCGTCTGCTCGACATTCTCGAGCCCACGCAGCAGACCGTGGACGCGCTGATGAAGCTTGAGCTTCCCGCCGGAGTGGACGTGGAGATCAAGGCGTTCGGGAAGGAACATAAGTAGGGCTGTCAGCCATCAGCTTTCGGCTCTCAGCTAAACCGACAACGGTTGGCATTAGCTGAAGGCTGACAGCTGATAGCTGACGGCTTCAACAAAACAAAGCTTCCGTGGCACAAGCCCCCGGTGAGGTCCGCAACGGAATAAGGAAGCAGAGTTGAGGAAACGACAATGGCAGTCAGTGGAATTTTAGGCAAGAAGGTTGGCATGACGCAGCTGTTCGATGACAAGGGTGATGTTCACCCGGTCACCGTGCTGCAGGCTGGCCCCTGCATTGTGACCCAACGCAAGACCGTGACTAAAGATGGCTACGACGCCGCTCAGATCGGGCTGGTGGAGTTCGTGAAAGAGTCGCGGCTGACCGCTCCGATGAAAGGACACTTCGCCAAGAAGAACCTTCCCCCAATGCGCTTCCTGCGCGAGGTTCCGATCATCGTCGATACCGACAATCAGGATGGCGCCAAGGTTGGCGACAAGGTTCTGGTGGACATTTTCGAAGGCGACAAGTTTGTGGATGTGGTGGCGACCAGCAAGGGCCGTGGTTTTGCAGGCGTGGTGAAGCGCCACAAGTTTGGCGGCGGCGCTGCCTCCCACGGTTCCATGTTCCAGATCACCGGCTCGATCGGATCGTCCGCCTTTCCATCGCGCGTGTTCAAAGGCATGCGCATGTCGGGACACATGGGCGTTGACCGCGTGACTGTCCGCAACTTGCGCGTGCTCGGCGTCGACAAAGACGAGAACCTGCTGGTAGTCGAAGGCGCGGTGCCGGGGCACAAGGACGCATACGTGATGATTATCAAGGCCAAGAAGCCGCCCAGAGAGCGTCGTGGGTTCAGCGGCGCGGGTACGGTTGATCCGTTGAAGGCGTCGAAGCGGCAAGCGGCGAAGAAGAAATAGGGACTAAGGCTCAGAGGTTAGGGGCTGGTGGTTTAGCTGAAAGCTGACGGCTGATAGCCGACAGCATTGGGAAAATTATGGCGACGATTGATGTAGTAAATCTCGGCGGCGAAAAGGTAGGTTCCCTCGAACTGGCCGATGAAGTTTTTGGCGCAGTGAACGAGGACCTGTTGTGGGAAGCGGTGAAGCACTACCGCGCCGGGCAGCGTGCCGGTACCCACGCCACCAAGAACAAGAAGCTGGTGAGTGGCGCGGGTAAGAAGCTCTGGAAGCAGAAGGGCACCGGGCGCGCCCGCGTGGGCTCCATTCGCTCGCCGCTGTGGCGGCATGGCGGCACCGTTCACGGACCACAGCCTCGCTCTTACGATTACGCTTTCCCGCGCAAGAAGCTGCTGGGCGCGCTGCGCTCGGCGCTGGCGGCCAAGTTGGCTGACGGCAAGCTGGTGGTGGTTGAGAGCTTCGAGGTGACGGAACCGAAGAGCAAGCTGTTCCGTCAGACGCTGCACAAGTTGAACGCGAAGGGTTCGACGCTGCTGGTGGAAAGTTCGACCAGCGAAAATCATAACCTTCATCTGAGTTCGCGGAACCTTGCGGGCGTGGAACTGCTGGCGGGTAATCAGGTTCATCCGTATCACCTGCTGCGCTACGAAACCACGATCTTCGCGCGTCCGGCGCTGGAGAAGTTGCAGGACTCGTTGAAGGCGACCGCGCCGAAACACCCCAATACGCGCAAAGTCGGCGCGTCTCGGGGATCCCGGCAGCGCAAGCATGCGGAGGTGGCGTAATGAAATCGGCATATCAGGTGCTCCGCCGCCCGGTCATCACCGAAAAGGGTTTGGGAGTAAAGGAAACCGAATCGACCCTGGTCTTCGAAGTTTCCCTGAAGGCGACCAAGACCGAGATTAAGCAGGCAGTGCAAAGTGTTTTCAAAGTGAAGGTAGATTCGGTGCGGACCGCCAGTTTTGTCGGCAAAGAGCGCCGGCGCGGCAAGTTCACGGGATATCGCCCCGACTGGAAGAAAGCTTACGTGCGCTTGAAGGCGGGCCAGAAGATGCCCGAGTACGCCGAGAACATCTGACGGCAGTTGTCAGGGGCTAGTGGTTAGTGGATAGAGTTCAGTCCCTGAACCGGCCGAGATCCAGCCCCGAAGGGGCGGAAGAGTTTAGCCCAGCACGGAGCGCAAGCGGAGTGCTGGGTGGAGTGGAAAGTCGATGCGAGTCCCGTAGGGACGGCACAGGCTGGAAGCACTGAGAAACGAGTAGACACATGGCTATCAAAACTTACAGACCGGTTACTCCGTCGCGGCGGTTCACCACGACCACGGTCAACGATGACCTGACGACGAACCGTCCGTACAAGCCGCTGACCGAGCCCAAACAGCGCACCGGCGGTCGCCGCAATTCCGGCGATCTGACCATCTGGCACCACGGTGGGGGACACAAGCGCAAGCTGCGCATTATCGACTTCAAGCGCGACAAGTTCGGAATCCCCGCGACCGTCGCCTCTATCGAGTACGATCCCAATCGCTCGGCGCGTATCGCCCTGCTGAACTACGCCGATGGCGAGAAGCGCTATATTGTGTATCCCGTTGGACTGCAGGTGGGCGCCAAGATTGTCAGCGGTCCCGAGGCCGACATTCTGGTGGGGAATGCGTTGCCGCTACGCAACATTCCTCCCGGCACCACGGTCCACAACATCGAGTTGAAGCCCGGCAAGGGCGCGCAGATGGCGCGTTCGGCTGGAGCACAAGCACAGTTGGTCGCCAAGGAAGGCGACTACGCGCTGCTCAAGCTGCCTTCCGGCGAAACCCGTAAGGTGCTGGTCGATTGCATGGCCACCGTGGGACAGGTTGGCAATATCGATCACGAAAACATTTCCATCGGCAAGGCCGGCCGTACGCGCTGGTTGGGAATTCGCCCGACCAACCGCGGCGTGGTCATGAACCCGGTCGATCACCCGCACGGCGGCGGCGAAGGCAAGACCAGCGGCGGCCGTCATCCGGTGACCCCGTGGGGGAAGCCGACACGTGGCTACAAGACTCGTAACAACAAGCGGACCGATAAGTTCATCGTGAGCCGCAGACAGAAGTAGGACTGAGACGATATGGCACGTTCAACAAAAAAAGGCGCGTTCATCGATTCACACTTGCAGGCCAAGATTGACGGCATGAACGCACGTAACGAGAAGAAGGTTGTGCGCACCTGGTCGCGCCGCTCCACCGTGATTCCCGAGATGGTGGGACATACCCTGGCGGTGCACAACGGCAAGAAGTTCATTCCAGTGTATGTGACCGAGAACATGGTCGGCCACAAACTGGGCGAGTTCAGCATGACGCGCAGCTTCAAGGGCCATTCGGTCAGGGCTGCCACCGAAACTGCGGCCAAGCCCGCTCCGGCAAGATAAGGAAAACGACATGGAATTCACAGCCAAACTGAATTACGTGCGCGTCTCGCCGCAGAAAGCGCGCCTGGTGCTGGATATGATCAAGGGCCGCCGGGTGGAAGAGGCGCTGGACACGTTGCTGTATGCCAAGAAGGGCATTGCTCCGAGGCTGTATAAGCTGCTGCGTTCGGCGGTTGAGAACGCTAACTACGCGAGCGCCGAAAAGGGTCTGGACATCGATGTGGACCGGCTGTACGTGAAGCGCGCCGTGGCCAACGATGGGCCGCGCATGAAGCGTATTCGTCCGGCTCCGATGGGCCGCGCCTACCACTATCAGCGGCGCATTTCGCATCTGGAAATTGCGCTGGAAGAGAAAGCGGCCGGCAATGGTCATGCGGGATTGGTGGAGAAGGTGGAGGGCGCACCGGCCAAGAAGGCAGCCAAGAAAACCGTGAAGAAAGCGCCGACCAAGAAAAAGGCGGCAGCGAAGAAACCGGCAGCTAAACAGCCGGCCAAGAAGAAAAAGAAGTAGCGATTCAAAAAGCGGCGATGCCACGGTGCGATCGTCGCGGAGAAGAAACGAGACTATGGGACAAAAAGTCCATCCGTACGGATTTCGCCTCGGCGTTACCAAGCCGTGGAAGTCACGCTGGTTCGTGGTGCGCGACTACGACAAACTTTTGCTGGAAGACGTCAAGCTGAAGGCCGAGCTGAAGGAGAAGCTGAAGTCGGCCGGCGTCAGCTCCATCGAGGTCGAGCGCCCTGGCAATAAGCTGCGCATCATCATCCGCACCGCGCGTCCGGGTATCATCATCGGCCGCAAGGGAACGGAGATCGACAAGCTGAAGCAGGACATCCAGAAGCGCACCAATCGCGATGTCTTCGTCGACATTCAGGAAGTGCACAAGCCTGAGCTCGACGCGCAGTTGGTGGCCGAGAACATTGCTCTGCAACTGGAAAAGCGCGTGGGGTTCCGGCGCGCTATGCGTAAGGCCGTGGATTCAGCGCTGCGCTTCGGTTGCAAGGGAATTAAGGTGCGCGTCAGCGGCCGCCTGAACGGCAACGAAATCGCCCGTTCCGAATGGTATTTGCAGGGCCGGTTGCCGCTGCACACCTTGCGCGCCGACATCGATTACGGTTTCGCCGAGGCGCATACCACCTACGGCATCATCGGCGTGAAGTGCTGGGTGTACAAGGGCGAAATCTTTAAGGAACGCAAGCGCGAACCGCAGGGTGTAGGGTCGGGAGCGTTTTAGGAGCAGTTGTCGGTGGCCAGTTTTCAGTAAGGACAATCGGCAGCTTACCAACGACTGACAGCGCAAGAGATTAAGAAAATGTCGGGCCGAATTAGCCAGTGAAAGCCGCAGCGACGTTGCACGAAAAACTGAAAACCGACTACTGACAACTGAGAACTGACTTATGTTGATGCCAAAGAAAGTGAAGTATCGCAAGCAGCAGCGCGGCCGCATGTGCGGCAAGGCGTGGCGCGGCGGCGAGCTGTCGTTCGGCGACTTCGGCTTGAAAGTCATGGAGCCGGGCTGGATCACCGATCGGCAGATCGAAGCCAGCCGCGTCGCCATGACCCGCTTCGTCAAACGCGGCGGGAAAATCTGGATCCGCCTGTTCCCCGACAAGCCGGTCACCAAGAAGCCGGCTGAAACCCGTATGGGCAAAGGTAAGGGAGCACCGGACCACTGGGTGGCTGTGGTGCGGCCGGGCAAAATCCTCTTCGAAATGGAAGGGGTATCGGTGAGCGATGCAGCCGAGGCAATGCGCCTGGCCTCGCACAAGCTGCCGCTTCGCACCAAGTTCGTGCAGCGCGAAGGCGTGCACTAGACCGGGCGTGTGTCCCTTAGCTGTCAGCTATCGGCTGTCAGCCGTCAGCTAATACAGCACAGCATGACGGCCGTCCCGATAACTGACAAAAGCAAGAGATTCCGGTGCCAGGCGGCGGAGGCACCATGGACAAGAAAAAGCTGACGGCTGATGGCTGACAGCTGAAAGCTGAGAGCTAAAGATGGACGTAAACAAAATTCGCAATTTGACCGATATCGAACTGGCCCATCAGCAGCGGGAGATGGCCGACCAACTCTTCAAGATGAAGTTCCAGTTGAAGATGGGGCAGACCGAAAGCCTGAAGAAGATCCGCGAGCTGAAGAAAGACATTGCTCGCGTGCACACGGTGTTGCGCCAGAAAGAGCTGGCAGGCGGTAACGGTGCAGGAGCCAGCGCGGGCAATCCCGTGAAAGCAAGCGTCCCGGTGAAAAAAGTGACAGCGAAGAAGGCGGCCCCCAAGAAGGCTGCGACGGAGAAAAAGTAAGCCATGGCGGAAACAACTGCAACCAGCACCGAAAAAGCCGCCGGACGGCGCAAGACCCTGATTGGCAAAGTGGTCTCCACCAAGATGGCCAAGACCATTGTGGTCGAAGTCCGCCGGCAGAAGGCCCACGCGTTCTACAAACGTGTAGTGAAGAGCAGCAAGAAATACTATGCGCACGACGAGGAAGGCACGGCCCATGTCGGTGATTTCGTGAAGCTGGAAGAGACCCGGCCGCTTTCCAAGTTGAAGCGGTGGAATTTGAAGGAAATTGTGCAGCGTGCGGCGCTGGTGGCGCCCGTCGAGGAAAAGCCGGCGATCTAGGGACCGCAGCAGTTGGCTCACCCGCTTTCGCCAAAATCGGGCGAAAGGATGGGGCACCCGCAGTGTCCCGGCGGTGCCGCAAGGAGACAAGATTATGGCAGTGATGATGAGAACCATGCTCGATGTCGCCGACAACTCCGGCGCGCGCAAGTTGCAGATGATTCTGCCGCTGGGCGGTTCCACCGGACTGGTCGCCCATTTAGGCGACGTGATTACGGCTTCGGTGAAGGAGGCTTCGCCCGACGGCACCGCCAAGAAGGGTACGGTGGTAAAAGCCGTGATCGTGCGCACGCGTAAAGAACACCGCCGCCGTGACGGCACTTATATTCGCTTCGATCAGAACGCGGCCGTGCTGATTAACGATGTTCACGAGCCGGTCGGAACGCGCGTGTTTGGTCCGGTGGCCCGCGAGCTGCGCGAGAAGAAGTTTTTGAAGATTGTTTCCCTGGCGCCGGAAGTGCTGTAAGGCAGTTGCCAGTAGCCGGTTGTCGGTTGTCAGTGGATAGCAGCCCACGATTGCTAAAAAGCTAAGAGCTAATAGCTAGCTGCTAAGGGGTTTGAAGATGCAGAAGACTGTAGATATCCGCCGCAACGATCAGGTGCGGGTGATTACCGGGCGCGACAAGGGCAAGGAAGGCCGCGTGCTCCGCGTCATGCCGGACGAGTCCAAGGTGTTAGTTGAGCACGTCATGATGGTGAAAAAGAACGTGCGTCCCAACCCGCAGAAGAATATCAAGGGCGGCATTGCTGAGCAGGAGAGCGCGATCTCCATCAGCAACGTAATGCTGATGTGCTCCTCGTGTGCGCGTCCCGTGCGGGTAGGCCACGAGAAGCACGGCGACCGTCATTCTCGCGTGTGTAGGACTTGTGGCGCCACTTTGGAGAAGTAGAAAGCAATTAGCAATTAGCGCGATGCTCCAGCCCGAAGGGCGGAACAATACTAGCCCAATAGGCCCTAGGTAGGCGATGGATTTGATTTTGTGTCCCGTAGGGACGGCACAAACTAGTTGCTAATTGCTAGCTGCTAGTTGCCGAATTGATTTCCTCACGAACCGGTGGCACTGACAAACCGAAACCGTGAGAAAGGTAGAAGCAGGAAATGGCAGACGAGAAGAAGCCGAAAGCGCAGCAGCAGGGTACCGAAGGAAAACCGCAGGGCAAGCCTCAGGGTAAGAAGGCAAAACCCGCGCAGGACGAAGTGGCGGCGGAGGCGGCGTCGGGAAAGCCGGCGCGGCCCAAGGCGACCAATCGCCAGACCGCTCGCATGCGCGACCGCTATTACAAGGATGTTTTGCCGGCGTTGATGAAAGAGTTCGAACTCGACAATCCCATGGCGGCTCCCAAGCTGGAGAAGATCATTGTGAACATGGGCGTGGGCGAGGCGACGCAAAACGCTAAGCTAATCGATCCGGCAGTGGGCGAGGTTGGCCAGATCACCGGTCAGAAACCAGTGATTACGCGGGCACGCAAGTCGATCGCGGCGTTCAAGGTGCGCGAGGGCATGCCTATCGGTGTGATGGTTACGCTACGCGGCGACCGCATGTACGAATTCTTCGATCGCCTGGTGAACGTGGCGCTGCCGCGCGTGCGCGACTTCCGTGGAGTGCCGACCAAGTCCTTCGATGGACGCGGTAACTTCACGCTGGGCGTGCGCGATCAGTTGATTTTTCCGGAAATCGATTACTCCAAGGTCGAGAAAATGAAAGGCATGAATATCACCATCGTGACCTCGGCCGGCACCGACGACCAGGCGCGTGCTCTATTGAAACACATGGGCATGCCGTTTAGACAGTAGTCAGTTGCCAGTTGTCAGTGAGTAGTTTCAAGTTATGAGTTTGGAAGGTTGCTAGTTGCTAATCGCTAATTGCTAGTTGCCAATTGCTAGTTGCTAATTAAAAAGGAAACAATGGCGAAGACATCCAGTATTGCGAAGTCGAACAAGAAACCCAAGTTTTCGACCCGGCAGCATAACCGCTGCAAAATCTGCGGACGCTCACGCGGCTATCTGCGCAAGTTCGGCCTCTGCCGTCTGCACTTCCGCGGTTTGGCCCTGAAGGGCGAGATTCCCGGGGTCATGAAGTCGAGTTGGTGAAAAGCAGTGACTAGTGGATAGGGGCTAGTTTAGTACGTCGCCGACGGGTTCTTCTTGCCGTACAAAGAAGCTAACGGGCGACGATTTGAGGAGATATAAAGCATGAGTTTGACCGATCCGGTCTCAGATTTTTTGACCCGCGTTCGCAATGCCATTAGGGCACGGCACCAGAAGGTGGACGTTCCGCATTCCAAGCTTAAGGTCGAGATGGCCCGCATTCTGAAGGAAGAGGGCTACATCGCCAACTTCAAGGCGACCGAAGAAGATGGCCGCAAGGTCCTGCGGGTGTACCTGAAGTACAGCCCCGATAATTCGTCGCCGATTTCGGACCTGAAGCGGGTTTCGCGTCCTGGTTGCCGCGTGTATGTCGGACACACTGAGATTCCGCGCGTACTCGGCGGGCTGGGGATCAGCATTCTGACCACTCCGCGGGGCGTGATGACCGGACGCCAGGCGCGCAAGGAAGGCGTGGGCGGCGAGGTGCTGTGCGAGATTTACTAGATAGCTGTCAGCCGTCAGCTATCAGCTGTCAGTAGGACATGCAGATCGACGATCATGGTTTAACAAGCAGGCGCAACGCCCGCACAACAGGAGCGAGCTGACAGCTGAGAGCTGACAGCCGAAGGCTAAGACTTATGTCAAGAATTGGTAGAAAGCCGATCCCGATGCCGAAGGGCGTCACCTACGCCGTAGAGGGCAACACGGTCCGGGTGAAGGGACCGAAGGGCGAAGTCACAACCCACATGCCTCCCGGCGTGAAGCTGGAACAAAACGACGGAGTGTTAACGGTGGTTCGCGAAGACGATTCCAAGGCTGCGGTGCACGGACTGGTGCGCGCGCTGGTGAATAACTCGGTGGAGGGCGTCACTAAGGGCTGGACCAAGGAGCTCGACATCGTCGGGATTGGCTACCGCGCGGAAATGAAGGGCAAGAACACCGTGGTGTTTACCCTGGGATATTCCCACGCCATTGAGTATCCGTTGCCGGCGGGCATCGAAGTTGCTGTCGATCCCAAGCAGACGCACTTGACGGTTAGCGGCATTGATCGGCAGAAGGTGGGATTCGTTGCCGCCGAGATGCGCAGTCTTCGTCCCCCCGATCCATATAAGAACAAGGGCGTGCGTTACACCAATGAGCGCCTGAAGAAGAAGGTCGGCAAGACCGGCGCGAAGTAATAGTTGTCAGTAGCCAGTAGTCAGTTGTCAGTGAGCGACCGCCAATGAGTAACTGGCGAAAAGCGATTCACGACGGCATGGCGCGAGAGCGCATCGTTACCCGGTTCAGAAACCCGGGATGAGGAAGAGGGACGATGATTACGAAGACTTCAAAAGATCAGACGCGGCAGAAGGTGCACAGCCGAATTCGCAAGAAGGTTCTGGGCACGGCGGAGCGTCCGCGGCTGAACGTCTATCGTTCGGTGAATCACATTTACGCGCAGGTAATCGACGACACCCAGGGCGTGACCCTGGTCTCGGCGACCTCGGTAAAGAAGGTTGGCAAGGGCGAGAAGCGTCCGACCGGCGGCAACGTGGGTTCGGCGAAAGATGTCGGCAAGATGATCGCCGAGCGCGCCAAGCAGAAGGGCATCGAGAAGGTGGTCTTCGATCGCGGCGGATATCTTGTATCACGGGCGGATCAAGGCCCTGGCCGATGCGGCACGGGAAGCAGGGCTGAAGTTCTAAAGGCAGGGGTTAGGGGCTAAGTAACTAGCAATCAGCAGCTAGCAACTAGCCAGAACTGCAATTCGTGGAGTTCGCCGGCAGCTTGCAGACCGACGAGCCAGCGCCGCAGGCGTGAACGAGCTTAGCCCAGGGCGGAAGCCCTGGGTAGAGTAAGAAATTGAATGGGGGTCTGTCGGAGAAAAGCAGGTCCCTCGACTCGCCGCTGAAGCGGTTCGCTCGGGATGACAAGATTTGAAGGGCGTCGGAGACGGCGCCAGGAGACACAACGGTAATGCCAACAGTAAAGAGAAAGCTTGACGCTGGTCAGTATCAACTGAAAGACCAGGTGGTCTCGATTAACCGCGTAACCAAAGTCGTCAAGGGCGGCAAGAATTTGTCATTCGCGGCGCTGGTGGTGGTGGGCGATCCGGCCTCCGCCGTGGTGGGATACGGATCCGGCAAAGCCAAGGAAGTTCCGCAGGCGATCCGCAAGGGCATCGAAGCGGCCAAGAAGAACCTGCTGCGTGTGAACCTGACGCAGACCTCGATTCCTCATCAGGTGCTGGGCCGCTACGGCGCCGGCATGGTGATGCTGAAGCCGGCTCCCGAAGGCACCGGCGTTATTGCCGGTGGCGCGGTCCGCGCGGTCATGACTTCGGCGGGAATCCAGAACGTGTTGACGAAATCCATCGGCACCACCAATCCGCACAATGTGATCAAAGCCACGTTCAACGCATTGTCGCGGCTGCGCGATCGCAAAGACGTGGCCAGCGCCCGCGGCAAAGCGGTCGAGGAGCTTTAATTATGGCCCGTATTCGAAAAAAACCACAGGCGGCAACGGCAAAGGCGGGCGCGAAGATGCAGCTCAAATGGGTGCGTTCGGCAATTGCAGCCCCCATGAAACACAAACTGGTGGTCAAGGGACTGGGCTTCACTCGCTTGAACCAGATCATCGAGCGTGAAGACACGCCATCGATTCGTGGCATGGTGGCCAAGGTCCCGCACCTGGTGAAAGTTGTCAGTAGTCAGTAGCCAGTTGTCAGTCGTTAGTGGCAGCGGCGAGCAACTGGCAACGGGTCTTATGAATCGCGACAGGGCGAGACTTGTATCAGGACACGACTTCCAGTCGTGCCGTAGCTGCGGATCAAGAGCGGCGGCTTTAGCCGCTGAAGACAGGGGCTAAAGCCCAATCGGGAAGAATCCTCTTCGGCACGGCTAAAAGCCGTGCCCTGATACAAACCGATTTTTGAAACATGCTCTAGCAATTAGAATGTCATCATCGAATTGAAAACTGACTACTGGCTACTGAAGGTAAACAATGAATCTCAGCAATTTACGTGCACCGCGAAAAGCGTCAGAGAATAAAAAGCGTGTCGGCCGTGGTATGGGTTCTGGTATGGGCAAGACTTCGGCCCGTGGCCACAAGGGCCAGAGGTCACGGAGTGGTTCGCGCATGATGCGCGGCTTCGAGGGTGGCCAGATGCCGCTGCACCGCCGCCTGCCGAAGCGCGGCTTCACCAACATCTTTCGGGTCGAGTACGAAGTAGTGAACCTGGGACGGCTGGCCGATCTGGGCGAGAGCGAGATCACGCCAGAGTTGCTGCGCAAAGCCGGCGTTGTCAGTTCTAAGAATACACTTGTGAAAGTGCTCGGTCAGGGTGAGTTGTCGAAGGCGATTACCGTACATGCCCACAAATTTTCCAAGTCGGCCCAGGAGAAGATCGAAAAGGCCGGCGGCAAGGTACAAGTTGTCAGTAGCCAGTTGCCAGCACCGAAACCTGCGAACTGACAAGATGGAAGTTGTCAGTAGCCAGTAGTCAGTAGCCAGCACCGAAACCTGCGAACCGACAACTGATAACTGACCACTGGCAACTGACAACTGGCAACCGGCAACTGACAACTGAGGTTTTATGCTTGAGAAGTTAGCCAACGTATTTCGCGTTCCCGATCTGCGCAAGCGCATTTTGTTCACGCTTGGGTTGCTGGCGGTTTACCGCTTTGGCGGACACATTCCTACGCCGGGCATCAACGCCGATCTGCTGTCGCAGTTCTTCGACCAGAATCGCGGCACCTTCCTCGGCTTCGTAGATCTGTTCAGCGGCGGCCAGTTGCGCCGGCTGACGATCTTCGCCCTTGGCATCATGCCGTACATCACCGCGTCCATCATTTTGCAGTTGATGACGGTGGTGTACGAGCCGCTGGCCAAGTTGCAGAAGGAAGGCGAGCTGGGGCGCAAGAAGATCACCCAGTGGACCCGCTACCTCACCCTGCTGCTGAGCGCGGTGCAGTCGCTGGGCATTGCGATTACGCTGCAACGTCAGACGATCAGCGGAGGCATGGCCTTCGTCAACAATCCCGGCATCGGTTTCGTGCTGATGACGATGTTGACGCTCACCACCGGCAGCGTCTTTATCATGTGGCTGGGCGAACAGATCACCGAGCGCGGCGTCGGCAATGGCATGTCGCTGCTGATCTTTGCCGGTATCGTAGTTGGCCTGCCGCGTGGCGTCATGGACCTGTACGAGAAGGCGCAATCCCAGGCTTGGGGCGCGTTCACCGTTCCGGCCATGCTGCTGCTGGTCGTACTCATGCTTGCGGTGGTCGCCTTCATCGTGTTCGTCGAGCGTAGTGAGCGCCGCATTCCGGTGCAGTACGCGAAGCGGATAGTCGGGCGCAAGATTATGGGCGGGCAGTCCACCCACCTTCCGTTGCGAGTAAACTCCGGCGGTGTGATGCCGGTCATCTTTGCATCTTCGGTGTTGACGCTGCCGCAAACGGCGGGCGCGCTCTTCAAAGACAATCGCTACTTCGGACCCATGCTGCGCGCGTTGTCATGGGGCGAGCCTCTGTACACGCTGCTGTATGCGATCGGAATCGTCTTCTTTGCCTACTTCTACGTGTCCATCGTCTTTAACCCGACCGAGGTTGCGGACAACATGCGCAAGTATGGTGGATTCATTCCGGGCATTCGGCCGGGCGCGCGGACAGCCAATTACATCAATGACATTCTGACGCGCATTACCTTAGTAGGTGCGCTATATCTGATCCTGGTCTCCTTTATTCCTGAATGGATGATCACGGGCATTCACCTCAATCACCTGCCGGGCGTCTTGGGAGCATTTTTCGAACGCTTGCCGGCGTGGGTGACCAATGGTCTGGGGGTGAACTTCTACTTTGGCGGTACCTCGCTGCTGATTGTGGTGGGCGTGGCGATGGACACCGTCAACCAAGTCGAATCGCAATTGGTGATGCGACACTATGAGGGTTTCACCGCGCGCAGCGGACGTGTGCGCGGACGCAGGGCGACGTGGTAAGGCAAGGCAGTTGCCGGTAGTCTCTAACTGACAACTGGCAACCGACTACTGACAACTGCTTTCGAAGCTACCGGGAGGCTTCGGCCCGCCTCGGCGGGCGAGAAAGGGCCCGAGGTCCGGGTCTCGGGGTACGACGCATGGAAGTGCAGACTTCCTCGGCAGTGGGCGTTAAGACAAACCAAAGCGTAGTGGGCCCGATTGTGCTGTTGGGTCCGCCGGGCGCCGGCAAGGGAACGCAGGCGAAGCTGATCTCCGAGACCTACGGCATCCCGCAGATCTCCACCGGAGACATCTTGCGGGACAATGTGGCCCACAAGACGGAATTGGGCGTGAAGGCCAAGGCGATCATGGAACGCGGCGATCTGGTTCCTGACGAGCTGGTTTGCGACATGGTGGCTGAGCGTTTAGTGCAAGCGGATTGCGTCCGCGGCTTCATTCTGGACGGTTTTCCGCGCACTGTGCGCCAGGCCGAGTGGCTGGATGCGCAGTTGGAAAAAATGCAGGCAGGCAAGGACAGCAAAGGCAAGCAGGCGTGCGCGCCGCCGGTTGTGATCCGTTTGGTTGTGGAGTATAATCAATTGCTGCAACGGCTTACCGGGCGTCGTTCTTGTCCCACCTGCGGACTGATTTACAACGTCTATTACCAGCCTCCCAAGGTCCAAGGCATCTGTGATGTCGACGGCACGCCTTTAGTGGCGCGCCCGGACGATGCGGAAGAAGTCATTGCCGAACGTCTTAAGGCCTACGAGAGGCTTACCCTGCCCTTGGTTGAGTATTACAGGAGCCGGGGTCGCTTGGTCGAAGTGAACGGCGATCAGCCAGTGGAAGCGGTAATGGCGCAAACAGTTAGTGCACTCGAGAATGTCAATCGTTTGTAAGTCGGTCTCGGAAATTGACAAGATGCGCCGCAGTGGGCGCATTGTCCGCCAGGTGCTTGAGGCGGCGCGAGAAGTGGTCAAGCCCGGGGTTTCGACCATGGATCTGGAGCGCGTCGCCGAGCGCAAGATCCGCGACCTGGGGGCCAAACCGGCATTCAAGGGATATTACGATTATCCCTGTGTGCTGTGCACCTCGGTAAACGACGAGATCGTGCATGGTATCCCGTCGGCCAGGCGGATGCTGAGGGCCGGAGACATTGTTTCCATCGATTGCGGCGTCGTGCTCGACGGCTATTACGGCGACGCGGCCATCACGGTACCGGTGGGCGACACAATTACGCCGGAGTTGCAGAAGTTGCTTGACGTAACGCGCGAGTCTTTATTTCACGGAATCGAGGCGGCGCGGGTGGGCAACACGGTAGGAGACGTAGGCGCGGCCGTGCAGCAACTGGTTGAGGCTAACGGCTTCAGCGTGGTACGAGAGTTTGTCGGACACGGCATCGGTACGAAATTGCACGAGGACCCGCAGATTCCGAACTACGGAACTCCCGGGCACGGCCCAAAGTTGCGCGACGGCATGGTCCTGGCGATCGAGCCGATGGTGAATCTAGGCGGACCGGGTACGCGGGTGCTCGACGATAAGTGGACGGCAGTGACCGAAGACGGCAGCTACAGCGCCCACTTCGAGCATTGCATCGCGGTAACCAGAAATGGGCCGATGATTTTGACGGAGTAAAGAAGCAGTTGTCAGTAGCCGGTTGTCAGTTGTCAGCAAGGGCAATTCGGATACGGGCTGCTGAAACGGTCGCTACTTGCTAGCAGAGAAGAGTGGCGCTAACTGGCAACTGGGTACTGACAACTGACAACTGATTTTTTGGAGTTGAATGAGTAAGGAAGACGCGATTGAAGTGATGGCGGTGGTGGTTGAACCATTGCCCAATGCCATGTTTAAGGTGGAGTTGGAGAACAAGCACCAGGTGCTGGCGCATGTCTCCGGCAAGATGCGCAAGAACTTTATTCGTATTCTTCCCGGCGACCGGGTAGCGGTGGAGCTTTCGCCCTACGACCTGACCCGGGGCCGCATTGTGTATAGATACAAATAAGCAGGTGCCAGTAGCCGGTAGTCAGTTGATTGCGCGGCTCGCGGAACTGGCTACTGACAACTGGCTACTGACAACTGAGGATTTCATGAAGGTACGGGCATCAGTCAAGAAGATTTGCGATAAATGTAAGGTGATTCGGCGTCACGGCGTGGTTCGCGTGATCTGCGAAAACGCGAAACACAAGCAACGGCAGGGCTGAACAAGCAGCTAGCAATTAGCGACTAGCTCACAAACAAAGAAGATGAAGTTTTCGAGCAACGGGGTAGCTAGCTGCTAATTGCTAGTTGCTAGTTGCTGTTTTGGAGCAACTATGGCACGTATTGCAGGCGTGGATCTTCCGCGCAACAAGCACATCAGTATCGCCCTGACCTACATTTTCGGGATCGGGAACTCGCGCGCCAAGAGCATTCTCGGCTCCGCGAACGTGCAGACCGACAAGAAGGTCAGCGACCTCAACGAAGATGAGGTAAACCGCATCCGCCAGGTCATTGAAGAGGGCGGCAACGTCGAAGGCGATCTCCGCAAAGACGTCTCGATGCACATCAAGCGGCTCATCGAAATCGGCTCCTATCGTGGGTACCGTCACCGCCGCAGCCTGCCGGTTCGCGGACAGCGCACCCACACCAATGCTCGCACCCGTAAAGGTCCGCGCAAGGGTACGGTGGCAAACAAGAAGAAAGCAGCAGGGAAGACATAGAACATGGCGAAACCAGCTGGATCCGCCGGAGCGGACAAGAAGGGCAAGAGCAAGAAGTTCAAGAAGAAGGAGCGCAAGCACGTTCCCAACGGGCTCGTGCATATTCAGGCCTCCTTCAATAACACCATCGTCACCATCACCGATCCGAACGGCAATACGGTTTCGTGGAAGAGCTCGGGTTCGCTCGGCTTCCGCGGATCGCGCAAGGGTACGCCATTTGCGGCGCAGCAGGCTGCCGCCAACGCCGCCAACCAGGCGCGCGATCACGGCATGCGCGTGGTGGATGTGCGAGTCAGCGGTCCGGGTTCGGGACGCGAGTCGGCGGTGCGTGCTTTGTCCGCGTCCGGCTTGGACGTGCGTTCGATTAAGGACTCGACGCCGGTTCCGCACAACGGCTGCCGTCCGCCGAAGCGAAGAAGGGTCTGAAGGCAGTGGATAGTGGTCAGTGGCTAGTGGCTAGAGAAAAGCAAATAGCCCTGCCGCTGGCGGCGATTTTGGGGCAGGATCGAAATGGTTGGCAGCAACATCTAATTGCTAACCCTTAAAACCTAGCCCCTAACAACTGATTTCGTTCGGGACGAAGGGACGCCAAGCGCCCGTAAACCGATCGACACAAGGGCAGACAGGCTTTGCTCGATAAGGAGAACGTAACTTGGCACGATACAAAGACGCAGTATGCCGCCTTTGCCGCCGTGAAGGCATGAAGCTGTTCCTCAAAGGCGCAAAATGCTTCACCGACAAGTGTCCGGTCGAAAAGCGTAATTTCGCTCCCGGCCAACATGGCAAAGACCGCAAGGCCAAAATCGTCGGCTATGGTTTGCAGCTTCGCGAGAAACAGAAGGCGAAGCGCATCTACTTCACCCAGGAAAAACAGTTCCGCAACTACTTTGAACGCGCCGCCCGCACCCGCGGTGTCACCGGCGAAGTTCTCCTGCAACAGTTGGAGCGCCGTCTCGACAACGTGGTCTACCGCCTCGGCTTCGCCGTGGCGCGGCGGCAGGCGCGCCAGTTGGTTCGCCACGGGCACGTGCAGGTCAACGGCAGGAAGGTTGACATTCCTTCTTTCCAAGTAACTGCAGGCGACGAAATTGCCGTGCGCGAAACCAGCAACAAGCTCGGGCTGCTTGAGATCGCCAAGGATTTTGCCAGCCATCAGGCGCCGCCCGCGTGGCTGGAGGTTGACCGCGACGGCTACAAGGGGCGAGTGGTTGCACTGCCGACGCGCGCCGACATCAACCTGCCGATTAACGAGCAGTTGATCGTGGAACTTTATAGCAAGTAGTACGCCCGCGGCGCCGAGAAATCTGCGCCGCGTTTCCTACAATCTTCGCGCCAGATCAGCCGGTGTGCGCTTCCATGAAACGCCACCGCGCAGCATGGCCGAACTGACAGACAGGAGTTATGAATGCTTTGGAAAGGATTTCAGAAACCGAAACGACTGGCTACCGACACCGAGACCTTGACCGACCAGTACGGTCATTTCTGGGCGCAGCCGTTTGAGCGCGGTTTTGGTACAACCATCGGCAACGCGCTGCGCCGCGTGTTGCTGTCGTCTATTGAAGGCGCCGCAGTCACGGCGGTAAAGATTGAAGGCGTGCTGCATGAGTTTCAGTCGATCCCGGGCGTGGTGGAGGATGCAACCGACATTATCCTGAACCTGAAGCAGATCCCCTTTCGGCTTAATGGCGACGCGCCCAAGGCGATTTATATTCGCGCCGAGCAGCCGGGCGTGGTCACTTCGGGCATGATCGAAGCCGACGCTGACGTTGAGGTGCTTGACAAGGACGTGTACATCGCCACTATCAGCGAAGGCGGCAAGCTGGATATGGAAATGCGGCTGAAGCGCGGCCGGGGTTATGTTTCGGCGGACAAGAATTTCGATGAGGACCTGGGGCTGGGATTTATTCCCATCGACTCAGTTCATTCGCCGGTCCGCAAATGTAATTACTCGGTCGAAGCGGCCCGTCTGGGACAGATCACCGATTACGACAAGTTGGCCATCGAGATTTGGACGAACGGTTCGGTCACGCCGGCCGATTCGCTGGGGCTGGCGGCGAAGTTGCTGAAAGATCACATGAACATCTTCATCAACTTCGAGGAGGAACTTGAGGCGCAGGCTGCCGGACTTGGCGACAAGCCGGAGATACGCAACGAGAACCTCAATCGCTCGGTGGAAGAGCTTGAGCTTTCGGTGCGCAGCTACAACTGCCTGAAGAACGCCAACATTCAGACCATCGGCGAGCTGGTGCAGAAGTCGGAGGCCGAGATGTTGAAGACCAAGAATTTCGGCCGCAAGTCGCTGAATGAGATCAAAGAAATTCTGGCTTCGATGGGCCTTGGTCTGGGCATGAAGATCGACGACCAGGGCAATGCGGTCCCGGGCAATTCGTCGGGAGCGTCCAGCATGTCGCTGCCGTCGAGCTACGGAAACGATACGAATTACTAACTCGAGTTGCCAGTAGCCGGTTGTCAGTTTCTGTGCGGGCTACTGCAAACTTCTCGTCGATCGGCTTTGTGTCAGGGCAGGTAGGTTGCGCCTGCAAATTTTGTAGCAACGAATCGCTTTGCGTCACGGGATGTGATCGTTTTGTATCAGGGCACGGCTTCCGGCCGTGCCGCGGCGGAGTTATCAATGACCTGGGCTTCAGCCCCTGGGTCCCGCTTTGCAGGGCTAGAGCGATTCCATAGTGGCTGTATCCGCTTTGAAAGGGCACGCCTTCAGGCGTGCCGAAAAGATAGCGGGAAGGGACCGGCTTTAGCCGCTGAGGGGGCGTACCTCCAAAAGGGCCTAAAGGCCGAGTTGTTGGTAGCGCGGATCGGCGCGGCTGAAGCCGCGCCCTTTCAAGACGATCACAGCAACTGGGAAATTGCTCTAAAGCCCTGACTTTAGCGGTACGTGATGCGGCACGACTAAAGGTCGTGCCGTGATACAAACCCAGAACGATTTATGAGATGAGTTTTTTTGACCGGCAACTGACTACTGGCAACCGATAACCGATTTTGAAGGAACCAACATGCGTCATCGTAGAGCAGGATGGAAGTTAGGACGGAATACTGAACACCGGCGCGCGCTGCTGCGCAACCTGGTGACCTCGTTAATCGTGGACGAGCGCATCGAAACCACGCTCACCAAGGCCAAGGCCATGCGTCCTCACGTGGAAAAGATGATCACGCTCGGCAAGCGCGGCGACGTGGCCGCGCGGCGGCAGGCGCTGTCGTACCTGATGACGCGCGATGCCGTGGACAAGCTGTTTGACACCATCTCGCCGCGTTACGGCGATCGTGAAGGCGGTTACCTGCGCATCATCCATGGGGGATTCCGCCAGGGAGACGGCGGCGACATAGCCTTCGTCGAATTGCTCGGCAGCGAGAAGACGTTGGACGAGAAGCGCCAGAAGCGTGCCGAACTCCGCGCCAAGCGCGCCGAAGAAACCCGCAAGGCCATGGAATCGGCCGAGGCCGAAAACAAGCAGATGGAAGCGCAGCAAGCCGTCAACGAAGAGAAGAAAGAAGAGTAAAAGCAGTTTCGTCGGATTGCTGGCCCCAGGTTCTTAAACCACAGTGCCCCGTTCTAGCGGAAGCTAGGGCGGGGCATTCTTTGTGCCCGAGCAGGTTAGCGTCCAACAGACGGACGCGAACCTACGGCACTCGGGTTTCCTTCGTCGCCCAGGCGATCCTACGAGCACACCAACCCGCGACTGAACACCCTCTCGTGTTGAACAGAGCTCTCCTGATAGACGGTCAACGTTCTGATCTGGCAGGCGATTCCGAGCGCTTCGTACAGCGACGCCAGCAACTCCGATATTTCTCCGAGATTCGTTTCTGCGAATGCCACGATCGAGGGCCCCGAACCGCTGAGGCACACACCCAGCAGATCTGCATGCTCAAGGTGCAAGGCCTGTTCCAACCCCGGCACTATGCTCTGGCGAAAGGGTTGGTGCAAACGATCGCCCAGCGCCTGCCTCAGCAAAGAGAAATCGCCACGCTGCAATAACTGCAATAGCAGCGTGATTCTTTGCAAGTTGAACACCACGTCGCTTCGCGGAATAAAGCGGGGAAGCACCATGCGTGAGTCGGCGGTGGCCAATGGGATGTCTGGAGTTACAACCACTAAAGCCAGCGACTCCGGCCATTGAAAAGTCGTCGCGTATACCGAGCCATCGGGGAGCTGGCAGCTTGAGCTGAGTCCGCCCAGCACTGCGGCCGCGGCATTGTCGGGATGGGCCTCGAGCGCACAGGCGGCATTAATGATCGCCTGCATCGGCAGCGGTCCCGCTAATGCCTCATACAGCCGAAGGCCTGCCACCGTGGCAGCCGCACTGCTGCCAAGTCCGGCGCGCATGGGAATTTCACTGTGCACCTCCACGGACAACGATGGCAACGAATTACTGTCCTGGCGCGCTAGAAACTTGAACGCACGCTCAATGTAGTTCTCACCGCAAAGATCCTGGCCCACAAAGCGAAACTCAATCTTGCCGCGCCCCGGCATCGTTCTCACGCACAGGCGCAGATACAACTGCACGGCGACGGCGAGCGTGTCGAAACCTGGTCCCAGGTTGGCGATCGATGCCGGCACCTTGATCTCGAATGGTTGCGGAGGTGCGACCGGTGCGGCGGCGTATCTGGTAACAGTGTTCATGCCTGCAACTCTCCCTGAAGCGCGTGTTCCAACCGCTGCGACTTGATGATGAAATCGGTGTCCTTGAGAGCGTGGCCGGTCAGGATGGCCACGACCACGGCGTCGCGATCGATCTTGCCTCGCGCCGCAAGTTTGCGTAACGCGGCGAGCGTGGTAGCCGATGCCGGCTCGCACCCAATGCCGTCGCGCCCGATCATCGCCTTGGCTTCGGCAATCTCTTCGTCTGATACATCCGTGACGAAGCCATTGCTGTGCCGGACTGCGCGCAAGGCTTTCTTCCACGAACGTGGATTTCCAATGCGGATCGCAGTCGCCGCCGTCTCGGGTTGCTCAACTGGCGTGAGCTCAGCCGAGCCGGAGCGCCACATTTGCGCGAACGGATTAGCTCCTTCGGCTTGTACCACAACCAATCGCGGAACCCTGTCCAGCAATCCGGCAGCTTGCAACTCAACGAACGCCTTGCCAAATGCCGAGGTATTGCCGAGATTGCCTCCGGGGACAATCAGATAATCCGGGGCTTTCCAGCCAAGCTGCTCGAGCATTTCAAACATCGCCATCTTCTGTCCTTCGAGGCGAAACGGATTGATCGAGTTAAGAAAATACAGATCGCGGCCTGGGGTGTTTAGCATCTGTTCGAGTGCAAGGTCGAAGCTTCCTTCCACCTGCACGACTTCCGCTCCGAAGTCGAGGGCCTGCGCCAGTTTGTTTTGCGAAACCTGTCCGGCGGGAAGATAGACCTTGGCGGTAAGCCCGGCGCGCGCGGCATAGGCCGCAAGCGAAGCCGCGGTATTTCCCGTTGAAGCGCAGCCCACAGACTTTGCGCCAACGTACCCCGCCTCGGTCATGCCAACCGTCATCCCCAGATCCTTAAAACATGCGGTGGGATTCCATCCGAGATGCTTGAAGCTGAGATTGCGTACTCCGCACCATTGCGCGGTCTTCTGGCCTCGTACCAGAGGATTGTTGCCTTCCGCCATGGTCACGACTTCGGAATAGCAACTTGGCAGGAACTCGCGAAAGCGCCAGACCCCACTGGCATCCAGCGGCGCGTAAGAAGTTCGCCGCCGCAACCACAAATCCTTAAGCTCCCCGGGTGTATTCGCGACACGGTCAACCACCACTTCGAGCAGGTCAGCACAGACCGGACAAGAAAGTGTGCGATCGTGGAGGTCCAGCGTTGCGGCACAATCCTGGTTACTACAGCGCAGATGCATCAAGTTCACTCCTATTTCAGTATGGGCATTCTGACTGGCGGCTCAGCCAGAAAACCGAAGTTGGCGATTTCGGAAAGCGCCGCCGTGATACGGCTTTCCTTGCAGGACTCGAGGGTGATCACAAACGGCAGCTCCGACTTCGAATGGCCTGGCTTCTGAAACACCGCATCAATGTTGATATGGTGGCGGCAAAATGCGCTTGCCAATGCCGCAATGATTCCCGGCCGGTCACGAACGACGAATCGCAGATATTGCGGCAGCTCAAGGTCGCTCGTCACCTCGCGCGAAGTGGCCACTAGGCGATATCGATTTCCAGATCCATTCCGTCCGCGCCGCTCCATGGCCAACAGATCAGACACTACGGCGACGGCGGTCGGATTTCCTCCTGCCCCTGCGCCCAAGAAAGCGACATCGCCACCGAATTCCCCGCTGCTGACCACGAGATTTTGACTTCCTGAAACTGCTGCGAACGGAGAGCCCTTTGGTACAAGCGAAGGCTCTACGACAGCGTGGGCTTTTCCGTCGTCGATTCCTGCCGTGGAAATCTGCCTGATGGTGCAGCCCAGATCGTGCGCGTAATCGAAATCGAGAACACTGACATCTTGGATGGAACGGCAAACCACTTGTTCAGTCCGGAGTTCGAGATTCAATCCCACTCGCGCCAGGATTACCAGCTTGGCGCCCGCGTCGAATCCATCGATATCATCAGCCGGATCAGCTTCCGCGAATCCTGCGCGCTGCGCTTCGCCCAGTGCTTCTGCGAACGAAATGCCGGCCTGCTCGATCCGGGTCAGGATGTAGTTGCAAGTCCCGTTGAGAATGCCGCAAATCTTGATTAATCGGTCGCCCGCGAGTCCTTCGCGCAAGCCCGAAAGCACCGGAACGCCGCCAGCTACACACGCGCCGAAGCTTAGCGATTGTCCGTGGTTCGTCGCGACTTGCAGCAGTTCCGATCCAAAGTGCGCAATCAATTGCTTGTTGGCAGTCACCACCGATTTGCCTGATTGCAGCGCTCGGCGGGCCCAGTCGTGCGCTGGATCTAGTCCGCCCATCAGTTCGACGACGACGTCAACATTGGAAGCCAGCACATCTTCAATGTCCTCGGTCCACGTAACGTCAGGCGGAATCCAATTCGCCTTCTTCTGAGCGATGTCGTCGATTGCAGATGTGCGTCAGTTGCAGCGAATGTTCCTCACCGCGTGCATACAGCAGGCGCGCAACTGCGCAGCCCACGGTTCCGAATCCCACCAGCGCGATCTTGCAGGTTTCGTCGGCGAGGTATCCGGGCCGTTCGAGAGATGGAAGCAAAGTAGTCATGGTTAGACCTGTTTCCCATTCGAGAGAGTTAATTTCGATAGAGATCTTTTTGGCCCCGCAAAACTAAGGCTCTGCAGGGGCTGAAGCCCCAGTCATTATTGGCTCTGCTACGGCACGGCTGAGCCGTGCCCTGACACGGGCCGGTTTCAACGCGACGCCTCGCCTCCGTAGTCTCAAAGAAGTGCTGATGAAGTCCTTGCACCGCCCGGGGAACATCCTTTTCTTCCACCACGAAGCTGATGTTGATCTCCGACGCTCCCTGGGAAATCATGTGCACGTTGACATTGGCGGCTGCAACCGTGCTAAAGACGCTGGCGGCTATACCGGCTCGTCCGCGAATGTGCTTACCCACCAGGCAAATCACAGCCTTGCCATTCTCGACGTCAACCTCTCCCAGCTTCTTCAAATCGTTTACCAGCGCATTCACGTCGCGCGATGAATCAAGCGCAACCGACACGCCTACCTCGGAGGTCGAGACCAGGTCGGCGGCGCAGGAATGGCGATCGAAAGCCTCGAAGACGGCGCGCAGAAAGCCGTGTGCCATCAGCATGCGCGGCGACCTTATGTTGATGACCTTCATGCCGCTCTTTGCAGCGATGGCGCGAAATACCGTCCGGCTGCGCGGAGCGCGGGCGCGAATGCAAGTGCCTGGGCTCTGGCGCTGGCGTGAGTTCAGCACATGAACGGGAATGTTCTTTTCCACTGCGGGTATCAGCGTTGCCGGGTGCAGTACCTTCGCGCCGAAGAATGCCAGCTCCGACGCCTCGTCGAATCCGATGACATCAATGCGTTGCGCCTGCGGACATAGCCGCGGGTCGGTGGTCATCATGCCTTCGACGTCGGTCCAGATCTCAATTCTGCGTGCATTCAGTGCCGCGCCGATGATGGCCGCCGAGAAGTCTGACCCACCCCGGCCGAGGGTGGTGGGTACACCCTCGGCGGTCGCTCCGATGAAACCGCCCATCACGGGAACCTGGTTGGCTTGCAGAAGAGGCCTCACGTGATGGCGCAGTCGCTCGCTGCTTTCATCGAAAAATGGAACTGCTCGAGTGTGGTTGGCGTCGGTGACGATGCAGTGGCGGGAATCGACCAGCACCGCGTCGATCCCGCGGGCCTGCAAGGCGGCGGTGACGATTCGACTCGAAAGCAACTCGCCCACGGCAAGAATGTTGTCCGTGGTGCGAGGAGTGAGTTCGCCCAACGCGGAGATGCCGCGCAGGAGATCCTGTGTCGAATCGAACAGGGCTTGCACTTCCTGGCGGACGGCGACTTCGCGCGAATCGCTGATCAGCGCGGACAGAACAGCCAGATGCCGCTGGCGCATCTTTCGCAGCAACTTCAGCGCCTCAGTCAAAGATCCGGAGGCCGCCGCGCCAGACATCGCCAGAAGCGAGTCCGTCACTCCAGCCATCGCGCTGACCACGACGACCGGTTCCTCATCGAGTCGGTCACGTACGATGCCGGCCACCCGGTTGATCGCCGCGTCGTCTTCTACTGAGGTTCCACCAAATTTCATTACAATCATGCTTGCCCCCGATTCAATGAGCCCAGAAATGCAAAACCCACCAGCCTTTCGGGCGGTGGGTCACTTGATCTTGTCCTTGAAGTTGCTCTAGGAACTATTGCTGATCTCCCCGCCCGTGCTTGTGCGCACACTTGTTCCCGATGTTGTTGTTGTGTTCAGCGAGCGGGACGTGAGGCGGAAACGCGACATGAGATTGAGATACAGTAGAGCAAGTCTGCGGCGGAGTCAACGGAAATCAGACATTAGTGATTGTGTTCGTTTTCAAAAGAGGACGCTCCGGCGCCAAGCTCGGAGTGGTTATAGCAGTTTGACGCCTGGTTTATAGGCGATGGGTGGAGCACGCCTTTCGGACGTGCATAACCGCCGTCCGTTCCGGGATCGTGCTTTAGCGCCTGAGGTAACGGTTTGTTACCGCAGCGGCTGAAGCCGATTCAGTTCGACCCCCCTAACTTGCACCGCTGAAAGCGGTGCTCCACCCTGTATAGCTAAGGTGAAACTGCTCTAGCCTGGATGACGGCTGATTCTTCCGTCACCGACGAATCAAGAGGCGCTTGCCGAATCCAACCGGCCGCCGTTCTTACGCCATTCGACGAGTAGACTATTAGTGCAGCCTATCTACTACGCTCAAGCGCCTATTCCGGCATTGCGTAGAATGCCTATTGCCGACGTTCCGGACGCCGTCGCACCACCAGAATGACAATGGGCAAGGCCCCCCTATGTCAATCCGTCCCGACGTGCTGTAATCGCAAATTGGCGTTCCATTTCGGAAGTCGGTCTGACCAACCGCCATTCGTTGATGGCTGCCTCAAACCGTGACATTGACTCCGCTGCTGACCGGCGGCAGCAAACTTCCGCTGGTGCCGGATCCCTGCGTCTGCTGCCAACCTTGTTGCATGGCGGAGAAGGCTTGTTGCGCCGCTGTCAGATTTCCCGACTGCAACGCCTGCCCCAACGTACTCAACTCCTGAGCAAATAAGTTGCTCTGCGCCGAAGAGGAGGAGCTTTGCGCCGATGCGACGTGGTGATGATGATGGACGCCGGCGGAGCCTGTCCCGGCTGGTGCGATGGCCGCAAAGGCCTGCTGCGCCGCCGATAGATCGCCAGACTGCAGAGCCTGCCCTACCGCGTTGAATGCCTTCGCAAACGGGCTGGTGCTGCTGAGTTGGCTGGTGACCGATTGCGACAGCGTGACGAAATCGGTCTGCGCCTGCGTCAGGTTGCCCGCCTGCAGGTCCTGGCCCAGGGTCTTGAATTCGCTCTGCACCCCTTGGAACTTCGATTGGATGTTGCCGAGCTGCGATAACGCAGTACTCGCAATGCCAACAACGGACATGGTGACCTCCCGGGCGCAATGCAGGCGCCTGCAATTTCGCAGCTCGCAGCACAACGCCGTTTCTTGTTGCGACGCAATAGTCGCATCGATAACACAAGCAATGGAGGGGCCATGATAAGTAGAAAGTTCTAATATTTCAGGCGGGGAAGCTACTTCTTATCTTCGACCATCTTCTCTACAATCTGGTCAATCGTGTCGAGCGCTTTCTTGGCTGGCATGGTGTCATTGTTGGTCATGATGGAGAAGGCGATGTGTTCGCCGCGCTGCGTAGTGGCATAGCCCGCGAGCGAGTACACATGCGCCAGCGATCCCGTTTTGGCGTGGACCAGTCCCATAACCGGCGTGTTGCGAAAACGCTCCGATAGCGATCCATCCACCCCGGCGATGGGCAGCGTATCTTCGTAAAGCTGTCCCCAGGGTTGCTGGTGGCAGTAGAGCAAAATCGCAACCACGGCGTCGGGAGTGACCAGGTTCTCGCGCGACAATCCCGAGCCGTCGAGAAAGACGAACTGTTCCGGCTTGATCCCGGCGCGAATCAGGAAGCCGCGCAGAACTTCCAAGCCGCCCTGGATTGAGCCCGACGTGCCTTTCTCTTTGCCCAGCAAGCGCAGCATCAGCTCGGCGTGCAGGTTCTGGCTAACCTTATTAATGACCCGCAAGTCTTGTGAGACTGGCTGCGACTGATAGCTCGCCAGCACCAGCGGCGCCGGATTCGGCGGCCGAGTGGTATCGCCGCCGCCCGAAGCCATCGAAGTCACGCTGAATGTTTGCGTCGACGCAAGCTCCGTGTGGTGAGTGCGCGCGCGTCCGTAGATGGTGACCCCGCGCTCCTCCAGCAGTTCGCGGAAGAGTCTCGCGGCGAAATCGGCAGGGTCTTCGATCGCCAGCGCTTCGCCAAAGCCGGGATCATCCTGCGGGATGTTGCCCCAGAAGGTGAGCTGGTTCGAGCCGGGTTCGCGATTGATGGACACCGTGCGCGGTCCGGTTCCTTGCGGCGTCGTCATCACCCGGTTATCAATCTTGTAGTACTCAGGAAACGGCGTGGCGGTGAGGAACGCGCGCTCACCCGCATGGTCTGCCGGCATGATGTTCACGAAGATGACGTTGTCGTTGATGGTCAGTGCTGAAACTGGTGCGCCCCACTCCCGCACCAGATCGTCCTGCGACCAGCCTTCGCCGTAGCGCTCGAAGACGAAATAGGAATCGTCGGCCACCACATCGCCGTCAATGTATTTCAATCCCTGCTGCACCAGCTGGTCGGCGAGGCTCTGCAGGACCCGGATCGGCGGCGTCTTGCGTTCGGTGTGCATGTTGTAGGGCAGAATGCGTCCGGAAAGGTTGGGATCGCCCCGTCCTACCAGCACCAAATCGGAGTCAAGCCGTCCGTACTTGTCGAGCGTGCCCAAGGTTTCGACGGTGGTCTTAAAGCGATAGTCTGGCCCAATCAGTCCAAAGACCGCCGCCGTGGTGAACAGCTTAGTGTTCGACGCAGGGGTAAATAGTTTGTCCTGGTTGAGTGCGTAAATTGGCTTGCCGGTATCAAGCGAAACTGCATCGATACCCCAGAAACCACGTGCCGCGTCAGGATCGCTGAGGATCTGCTCGATCGCGGCAGCGAGTTTCTTTTCCTCAGTTTGTTTTTTGTCGAGCTTATTGTTGACAGCTGCAAAAGCAGGCGAGAGCAGGGCGAAGATCAATACAAGAGGGGCGAGATTGCGAAGCCGGTACATGGGCCCACTGCCCAAATTCTAGCACCCGGCAAGAAAACTGCTATCTTCAATTTTGCTGGTGCTTATATGGAACATCTGCGCAGATTCAACCCCGCAGACCGGAATTGCTTTTAGCGGAGAGACCATGATCTGTGAGAGAGCGTGTTTCTCTTGTCGCGACCGTGCGAGTATTGCACAAAATAGAGCCCCGAAGGGGCGGAAGAGCTTAACCCAGTGCTTCAGCACTGGGTAGGGTCGAAATAAAGATCGAGTCCCTTCAGGGACGGCACAGTTTCAGGAGACACTCTTGCAACAATTCGCGATGCTGATTGCCGTTCTGCTGACCGCGTCGGCAATCGGAAACTGCAACTCGGCCAAGCTGGTGGCCAGCGTGAAGAATCCCAGCTACTCCGGACAGCGTTTCAAGAAGGTGCTGGTGATCGGCATGAGCGACGATCCCGCGATTCGCTCAGACTTCGAGGATGCGCTGGCCAATAAACTTACTCGCGATGGAGTTGAGGCCATTCCGGGTCATTCCATCCTGTTGCGGCCCGACTCGGCCAACATGGACATGGACTATCTGAAGGCGCAGATCCGCGAGCACGACATTGAAGCCGTCCTCCTGACGCGGCTGGTGAAGGTGGATAAGAGCGTAACCTATATTCCCGGGCACAGCTACACGGTTCCTTATCCGTACTACAACTCGTTCTACGGCTATTATCCCGCTGCGTATCGGCAAGTCTATTCTCCAGACTATCTGCGCGAAGACAAGACGGTACGCATTGAGACTAACCTCTATGCCACTACAACGCCCGAGGGAGAGCTCGTCTGGACCGGCATCAGCGATAGCTTCAATCCAAGCTCGGCGAAGAAGACTATCAACAATGTCGTCAAAGTAGTGGTGAAGGATCTGGAGAAGGAGGGGGTTTTCTGACCTTCTTCTAGAACTTATCTCATAAATCGTTCTGGGTTGTATCAGGGCACGACTTTCAGTCGTGCCGAACGAAGCGCAGAAAAGGTCAGGGCTTTAGCCCCTGCAAAAACAGGGCCCTCAGGGGCTAAAGCCAAGAGATTGCTGAACCTGTTGCGGCACGTCTGAAGACGTGCCCTGATACGGAGCGATTTATGAGATGGTTTCTAGTGACTTGCGCTGGTCAAGGTCTCCGGCAAACCCCCTCTAAGTCTTAGAAAAGAATTTCCAACGAGCTCGTGATCGGCGCGCAGATGGGAGTGATCTTCTGACGTGTCGTTGACACCCAAGTTCTCTCTTCAGGGATGACTTGTGGTCTGGCTGTTCGAGTGTGACGTGAATTTGCGGAGCACGAATTCTTGGAAGACGCCGCCGACCGCACGGCCGGCGATCCCAACTAACGCGTTCTGGACCACCAATCCGCCGCTACGATCGCTTTCGGGATAATACAAAGAAGTAAGACCGCTGTTGGCGAAACTGCCGATGATACCGGAGTAGTTGGGCTGCCAGCGGCCATTGTCGCCCTTGCGCATGATCGCATGGCTGAGAGCGTGCCCCAGCCGCGAGCGAGTGGTGCCGGTACCTTGATAAAAATAGCGAGGATCCTGTTTCAGCAGCGACGCCAGAACCGCGTCATCAATAAAAGCTCCGGTAACTAGCGCGGCGTAACCCACCGAGAACCGTTTTCCATAGCCTCCGGCCTCTTGTCCAAGCCCACCATAATCATTGGTAGCCTGTTCAATTCCCACTAACGCGCCCACCCCCAGGATTGAGACGGGATCTGAAACCGACTTCCAGGCAAGCTGAAACTTCTGCTTGGCGGTCATCGGAGCTGCATCGGGAATATAGCTGACGTAAAAATTAGGAACGATGCCGAGCACCCGCTGCTTCTCCTGCTGTTTAATCTGGATCTGCGCCACCTGCTCGGCCGTCACTCCGACTTGCACCGTCGTCGTCGCCGGCGCAACCTTCAGAACCATCTCCGGCACCAGAAATGCCTCCCCCGATTGCAACGATCCAGTGAAAATTTTTGTTTCGAAGCCCGGAGCTGTGATGGTGAGCTGAAACGAACCAGGGGCGAGATTGCCAAAAGTAAATTGCCCATTGTCACCGGAGGGCACTTGCTGAGCGTGCGGCTGATTCGGGCGCGTCAGCCGTACCTGGGCTCCCTCGGCGACCGCGCCACCTTGCTCAAGCACGGTGCCAGAGATGCTGCCACCAGGTTGAGAGCCAGTCTGTCCCGGGGGCGCGTCCGGCGCTTGAGAGGTTTGCTGCGTCGGGGTGCTACTTTGTTGGTGCAAATTTGATAACTGCTGGGCGTGAGCTACGGCTACCAACAACAACGTACACGACAGCACCGAACCAGTGAGGGCCCTCACTTTGCCTAAGGGGCCCATTTCACGCTCATAAGATCGATCTGACATCCCCACCCACACCTAAGTTACTCTAGCAGCTCAAGTCCGGGAATGCGGTTACTGCAACATGAAGACTTTGTCATCTCGATCCAGGGTTGGTATCAGGCTTAGAAACCATTAGTTAAAGTCCTCACCCGGGGAGTAAAACATGAATCCGGGGGGGCTTTGTTATCGCGCCATGTCGAAAAACCTACCGACGGTCTGGGAGCTAGAACCTCACACAGCTAAGAAACACGAAATCCTGCGTCGCTACTTCGACGCCTGGCTTCCTATCATGTCCAGGTGGAACGGACGGGTTGTTTATATCGACGGTTTTGCGGGGCCGGGCAGATACAGAAACGGAGAGGACGGGTCGCCCGTTATCGTCCTCAAGGCCGCACGCGACCATGCTTATCAGATCACTGCAGAATTGATGTGCATCTTCGTTGAGGCGAAAAAGGCACGGTTCGATCACCTTGAAGCCGTGTTGTCTCAGCTCAGTCCAACCCTTCCCGCGAATATCAAGTTCGTGACCGTCCACGGCGCTTTCGATGAACACTTGACAAGAATCTTGAAACTCCTTGAAGCACAGCAAAGACACTTAGCACCTTCGCTGGTCTTTATCGACCCTTTTGGCTTCTCAAACACGCCGTTCGAGACGATAAAGTCGATATTGCAGAACGACAGGTGTGAGGTGCTAATCACTTTCATGTACGAAGAGGTTAATCGGTTCTTGTCGGTGGTTTCGCACGCCGCGGATTACGACCGACTCTTCGGAACGACAAAGTGGCGAGACGCGTCCAGTATGGTCGTACCCAGTCAGCGAAAGAGAGCGATACATGACATCTACCTCACCCAACTAAAGGGTGTGGCGAGATTTGTCCGGTCATTCGAGATGCTGAATGTCGGGAACAGTACGGACTACTTTCTGTTCTTCGCCACCAACGGCCTCAAGGGGCTGGAAAAGATGAAGGAAGCAATGTGGAAGGCCGACGCCGCTGGGTCGTTTCAGTTCTCGGACTATACAGATTCGCTGCGTTTGATGCCGTTGTTTCCTCTGCAACCGGATTATGACCAGTTGCGCGATATGATGAAGGCGAAATTCGGCGGCCAGCCGGCCTCGATTGAGGAAGTCGGGGATTGGGTTGTAGCAGAGACGCCTTTCTTGCGGACCCATATCAAGAGGCAAGTACTCAAACCAATGGAAGAAAGGGGAGAGGTTGCCGTCGCGAATGCAAGCCCAAAACGCCGCAAAGGGACATTCCCCGATGGGACGCAGCTGGAGTTCTCCTAAGTCCCGAGTTCAATCTGGTACAGCGGTCCTGGCGCAGGCATCTGGTCGTAAGTGCGGCCTTCTAGACGGCGACCAAGTTTCGACTTCTGCACACCGCCCCATTGCTTAAAGAAAAACGGGACGCGTGCCTTCCAACATTGATTTCTCAGCGTAACTACCCATTCCTTTCGCATTGGTCTTGCGCCCCGTCCGCTCTCGCCGCCTACGATTACCCAATGGATGCCTTTTAGGTCAATCACTCCCAAGTCTTCCAATAACGGCTCAATCGATAGAAATCTCACATGTGCGTCTGCCAACTGCAGGTGAGCAATACGTGGGATGCCGTGCTTTCGATTCTCAACGCTGACGCCCCACCAGATGTGGCTCGCCTTGGCGGCAAAACCCAACTTCGTATTTAGCAGCCTCTGCATCCGCTCCGAACGTTTTGTGAGAACTTGGAATGTATGCCAGCGAGCCTCCGTCATAACTTGCGCTACTTGGACAATGTATTCGTCGGGCACGCCATCTTGAAACAAGTCGCTCATCGAATTCACAAACACCAACTTGGGCGTTTTCCAGCGCCGCGGCTCATTCAATTTTTCCGGCACTAGTCGAAGGTCAAACCCCTGTTCATAGGGATGACCCGGAACTCCCCGGAACCGCTCCGCAAAAACTTCTGCATAGCAGTGCTTGCAGCCGGGACTGATTTTCGTGCAGCCGCGAACAGGGTTCCACGTCGCGTCAGTCCACTCAATCTTGGAATTTTCAGCCATCGCTATTCGCTTTTTGTTCGCCTACAAAAGCCTACCTGACAGGATACATACTAACTAGCGGATTGCACAGCGAATTTTGCAGCGTAATTAGAGGGTTCCCAAAGCTGTCACTGTTCCAACTCAGCAACTACCGTGACCTTTCCACTCGAGACCGTAAGCTTCCGCTCCCAGGATTTGTAACCATGCTTCGCAATCGTGATCGTATGAACTCCGGCGGCAACCGAGAGTTCCGAAGGGGTATCTCCGACAAAATTGCCGTCAACAGAGATCTCGCCGCCCGCAGGATTCGAGGTGATCTCAAGCTGAGCGTTGGTCGCGCTCGTTTGTATGGATGACGCAGCAACGTTGGATAGTGCCGGAATGTTGGGTACAAACTTCGCGGGATCCAGCGGCATGTTGCCATTGACGTACGCGGTGATTTCGGTACCTTTAGGGATCGTGGTGTCTTTGCCGTGCATGAAAAGAAAGAATGGCGCGGCCGGCCACACCACTAAGCTCGTGGCGACGATCGCTCCGGTCATCGCTCCTGTGTGTCCACCGCCCTTCGTTTCCTTTACTGCCCTGATTGCTGCTTTTTCATTGTCTGCCAGCTTGACGTAGTCGATTTCAATGTCGAGTTTTCCGCCCCGCGCCATGCGCTTCTTGTGCTCAGCAGCCGTTACCGTGCCGATGGCAATATTACCTTTTGGTACGACAACTACGTCATTGACCTTTACTTCTTCCAGTACTTCGAAGTCGATGTTGTCTCCCGTCTTCGCATCCGCAGAACTAAGGTTTCGGTCCAAACGAAGCTTGATGGGGGTGCCATCATCAAGGACGAATTTGTTGGAAGGTGACGTCGTGGCAGTAGGCTGAGGGGCCGTTGGTTGAGGAACGGCTTGTTGCGCGCTAGAAAGCGGCGCGAGCGAGAGAAGTACGCTGAGCAAAAGGGCCCAAATCGGACGGCAAGTGGAATGCACGATTCCTCCGATGGGCAGTCGCGTTTAGTGGCGTGGGCGCAATATCTTGTTGGCGGCTGCAAGTAGGGAGCAGGATCATTATTCTCTTCCGTTGGCGCTACTGCAATCAGGAAATTGGTGCGCTGAAGCTCTACATATCCCAACACTGTCATCCCGACCGAGGACTTCAGTCCGAGTGGAGGGACCTGCTGTCACCCGCCGGGAGCAAGTGCTCAACTTAACCGGGGAAGATGAGTAGGAAGTGGGAACTGCAATGTCGCGAGGGAAAGAAACAACAGGTTCCTCCACTCGGGCTGAAGCCCTCGGTCGGAATGACAATCGAAAAGAAATGAAGCTCTCGGTCGGGATGACAGACGGGGCGAAATTAAGACCTCGGCCGGAATAACAGCGGGGAGAAGACAGAGGAGCTTGGCCGGAATCACGGAAAGCTGAACTAATCGGGTTTAAAAGCTTTCAGGCGTCCGCATTTGCAGATGAACCGGCTTGCCCCAGTCGGCGGAGAGGTCTTCCCAGGTAGGGTTCTCGTGCTCGATTAACGCCACTTTCTTTTCCCGCCGCCAACGCTTGATTTGCTTCTCGCGACGAATGGCGGAGTCCACCCACTGGAAGCACTCGAAATAAACTAGCCGGTGTACTTTGTATGCGCTGGTAAATCCACCGAACTTTCCACTACGGTGTTCGCGCACACGCGCCCACAGACGGCTCGTGATTCCCACATACAGCACCCGCGACTTGCTGGCGAGGATGTAAACGTAATAACAGCGCTGGTCGGGCGGCATGGTGAGAGCATCTCTCCCTTCAGTGCTGCCGCGCCGTGATGTCTCTCACGTATGTAAGTAACAGCAGGCTCCTCCACTCGGGCTGAAGCCTTCGGTCGGAATGACAATCGAGGAGGTTAAGATTTTGCACCGAAGTACAACATTGCAATGAAACTCCTCCTGCCCTCAAACGAACCATGCGCAGGAACGTCTCGGTTTATAGTCAAGCCATGCCGGAGCACTCCACTTCTTCCGAGGTCGTAACCACCGTGTCGGCGAGGCATCCCCGAGGATTGACGGCCATGGGTATTTTCCTGTGCTTTGGCGCAACCATGGCCTGTTTTGCCGGGACGACACTGCTCTGGCGAGGTACCGTCCTCGACCGTGCGTGGGAGCTGAATCCGACGGCCTACCAGCAGCTCGCGCCTCTGGGCTTACCGGCCGGAATCCTCTTTCTCTTTCTCAGCGCAGCCCTGGCGGCAGCCGCTATCGGTTGGTTCAAACGCCGGCTCTGGGGATGGAGATTGGCTGTAGCCATTATCGCCATCCAGGTGGCAGGAGACTTGGTCAACGTAATCCGTGGCGACTTCGTCAAAGGCGGGATCGGCGTAGCCATTGCGGGCTCACTGCTGCTCTATCTCTTACAGCCGAAAGTCAGAATGGCGTTTGCGAGCAGCCCGAAGTTGAACGCCGGTTGAGGATTCCTGGCGAACTCTATTCGAACTTTCGCTCGCGCTCAATTTTGCATTTGCCCCGCTCTGTGCGAAAGTAACGCGGTGCGCGCTGTTGCCCTTCTTGGACCTGTCGCCAAAGAGCATCACGTCCGGCGATTCGAGGCGCCGGGTGTCAACCTGTTTACCGGCAACGAACTCGATCCCACCGACCAGCCCGATGCGGCGCTTGTCTTTGGCGGCGACGGCACCATTCATCGACATCTTGGCGGATTGGCGCTCAAGCAGATTCCCACGCTGATTGTGCCACTGGGCAGCGCCAACGACTTCGCGCATTCCATTGGCATCGAGAGCGTCGATCAGGCACTGGCCGCATGGCGGCGCTTCTGCGCGTCGGGCGATAACGTGCACTCCATCGATCTTGGTACGATCGAGCCACTCGAGGAGCCAGACAAGTCCGGCGACGAAGATCGCGAGGGGAAGAAAACGGCAGGTTCCTCCACTCGGACTGAAGTCCTCGGCCGGAATGACAATCGAGGAAGGATGCACGACGAGTCGCTGGAGCCGTTGCACTTCGTACCTGACGGCCCGCGGCGCGACCCGTCGTCGGGAGCGACGGAAGAACTGGGCGGGCGCATTATGCAGTCGCAGTTGCGCCGCTTGGCCGAGGCCGAAAGCGACGTCGCGGGCACCACATTCTTCGGCTGCCTTGCCGGTACTGGGCTGGATGCGGCGGTGAATCGCCGGACCCTGAAGCAGTCGCAATGGCTGCGCGCGCATGGCGGATACGTGGTCGCGCTGCTGCAGGTGCTGGGAAGTTTTCGTCCTCCGCACATCACACTGTCGGTCGAGGTGGACGGCCGGTGGGAGACCCGCATGGACGAGCCGGGATTCCTGATTGCCGCCGGTAATGGGCCGCAATACGGCCACGGCATGCGGTTGGCCCACGAAGCGCGCATGGACGACGGCCTGCTCGATATCTGTTTTGTGCGGAGGCTGAGCAAACCTCGCTTACTGCGGCTGTTCCGCCGCGTCTATACCGGTGCGCACATCGGCATGAAAGAGGTGGAATATTTCCGGGCCTCGCGGGTGCGCATCCAGACCGATCCGGCGACCGAGGTCTTCGCCGACGGGGAATACATTTGCCCGAGTCCGGTCGAAATCGGAGTGCGCCGGAATGCGCTGCGGGTGATTGTGGGCGGCTGACGTAACGCCAAGAAAGTTACCACGCTGCCTGGCTGTACGCTCCTCAGGGACGAATCGCAGCAACTTGAAGGCGAACCGGCGCCGCCGACATTTTTCTGGAACTTATCGTCCGCACCTGGGTCTATACTGTAGTACAAGGAAATGTCTACCCCCTTAGTGTCCAATCCGACGACCGAAGAGATTCCAAACGTTCCACCCCAGGACGCGGCTCTACACACGCTATTTGGCGAAGGGCAGGGGCTGTATCCGCAGCGCAAAGACACGTTTGTGTACTCGTTTATCGTCCATATGCTGGCGGTAGGCCTGCTTATCTGGTCCGGCCACTGGGCGCTTCAGCACCAAGACGAGATCAAGCAACAGGTGATTGGCCTGGCAACCGACATCAGTCCGTACCTGCCGATGCCGATTTCCAAGCACCGCGCAGGTGGCGGCGGCGGTGGTGGCGACCGTGACAAGTTGAACGCACCTAAAGGCGCCCTCCCCAAACTGTCGAAGGAACAGATCACTCCTCCGGCGATCGTGGTGCGCAATGATAATCCCAAGTTACCGGTGCCGCCTACGGTGGTGGTTCCACCGCAGCTGAAGCTGCCAACAGTCGGCGCTCTTGGCGATCCTCTATCAAAGGTAATCGGGCCGCCCTCCAACGGAACCGGCTCCGGCGCCGGAATCGGCAGCGGTAGCGGCGGCGGCGTGGGATCGGGAACTGGTCCAGGCGTTGGTCCCGGACATGGCGGCGGATACGGTGGAGGAGCTTATCGAGTCGGCGGTGGCGTCAGCGCACCTAAGGCGTTGTTCGCGCCTGATCCCGAGTACTCAGAAGAGGCGCGCAAGGCCAAATATCAGGGTACCGTTGTGTTATGGCTGGTGGTAAGTGCCGATGGCAAGCCGCAGCAGATTCGCGTACAACGCCCGCTGGGTATGGGCCTCGACGAGAAGGCGGTCGAAGCGGTCCGGCAATGGCGCTTTGAGCCTGCCAGGAAAGATGGTCAGGCAGTCCCGGTCATGATCAACGTGGAAGTGAACTTCCGGCTGTACTGATCTCGACGATCACGCTGGAAATCCCAACTATATGCACTGAAAGTCCTGGGCCGTTATCGCCCAAAAGGTTTCTTGAGCGGCGGCATCTTGCTCTTTGCCTTTTCGGCCCACTCCGAACCCTTGTCAATCCAATCGCCCGCCTGATCGCCAATATCTTCCATCATTTCGCGCGCATTTTCGTATTTCCGGCGAAGGGTACGACGCATCTGCTTGCCGGTCTTTGGCGCCAGCAACAAGGCCACGAGGGCCCCGGCTGCCAGTCCAACGAACAGCATGGTCAGGCCGATGGCAAGGCCTCGGTCTGAGCCTTCATACTCTCCATTTAGTTCAGAATCTCTGGCTTCATCATTCATTGGTGTATCCTCCGGGAAATTCTACCGCGATTCGGATTGCCGTGTTGCTGTATGCATTCGCCGCCTTTGATATCGTTGACATCCTCCAGCGCGGTCTTCGTTCTCAGCCTTATAGCAAATCTAGAGTTCCTGCATACCGAGGGTGCAAAAACGGAGCAGGCCGCTGAGGTAAGGATTCTAGTTACCGCAGCGGCTAAAGCCGAACTCAGGCGCGACTCTCAAATGCACCGCTCCATCAAGCGGTGCTCCACCCGGATACACCAACTCAGAATCTGCTCTAGCCTAGTTGGAGACCTCGATCATCGCTCTTGTTGCCCACGATCGTGGGCGGCTCGTTGAAAAAGTCGGGAAATACATTCGTCTGCGTGTGAAAGCCCAGATGAGCCCATCGCAACATTTCCCAATTTTGCTGGCCCACGTTAGAATCAGGTGTCTGTCCTTCGAGCCGCGCGTCTTTTGCAAGACTCCCAACATGCGCCACAGTGGGGCGCGTTGGGCGCTCTTCCGACCGGCGGCTCTCCCAGAAATAAGGAGTTACACGAATGGCGATTCCAGCCACACAAATGCGTCCCGGCATGGTCATCAAGCACAATAATGACCTGCATTCGGTGTTTAGCGTGGAACACCGCACCCCGGGAAACTTGCGCGCCTTCATCCAAGCCAAGCTGCGCAACCTTCGCACCGGAGCTATGTTCGAGCACCGCTTCCGCTCCGGCGATGCGATCGAGAAGATCACCGTCGACGAAGTGCAAATGGAGTTCCTCTACTCCGATGGCGACGATTACCACTTCATGAACACCGAGAACTACGAGCAGATGCACTTGAATCGAGACATCCTGGGCGATGCGGTCGAGTACCTGATCCCCAATTTGCAGATCAAGATTGAGTTTTTTGACGGCAAGGCCGTCGGCGTCGAGTTGCCGCAGACGGTGGAACTCACGGTGGTGGAAACCGAGCCGGGGCTGAAGTCGGCGACGGCCAGCAGCGTTACCAAGGCGGCCAAGACCGAGACTGGCCTTGTGGTGCAGGTCCCGCCGTTCATTAACGAAGGCGAGAAGATTCGCGTGGATACGTCGGAAGGCGCATACCTGTCGCGGGCCTAATCGCGATACCACCCTTAAGTTGCGAAGAGACCAACCGTTTCGCCGTATCTGCATCTTAGTGATTGTTGTTCTGGACGAGCGCGCCGATTTCTGGCGCACCCGCCCTGAGACCCTGCGGTTCATTTGCCTCCAAGAAATCTAGTTTGATCGGAGAGAAACCATGAAAGCGTTCGTTGCGGTCGGGTTGTGCGTATGCCTTGCTCTTCCTGCGTTTGCCCAGCAGAAGGAGGCGCAGAGGCTTCACGACTCTTACGAAGTTATGAGGGAAGTCACCGGCATGCCCGATAAAGGTATCCCGCGCGATCTGCTGAACAAGGCGGAGTGCGTGATCGTGGTGCCGTCGGTCAAGAAGGCGGCGTTCGTAGTGGGTGCCAGCTATGGGCGCGGCGTCATGACCTGTCGCACCGGCCCGGAATGGCGCGGCCCGTGGAGTGCTCCGGCATTCTATGCCATTGAAGGCGGCAGCTTTGGCTTGCAGATTGGCGGAGAGGCTACGGACTTCGTGCTGTTAGTGATGAATGAGAAGGGCGCGAAATCTGTATTGACCAGTAAAGTAAAACTTGGCGGCGATGCCTCCGCGGCAGCCGGTCCGGTGGGCCGCGCGACCTCTGCGGAGACTGATATCGTCATGAACGCTGAGATTCTGTCCTGGTCGCGCAACAAAGGACTCTTTGCCGGAATTTCGCTGGAAGGTTCAACCCTGCGTTCCGACGACGATGCCAACAAGAATCTTTACGGTAAAGACCTGAATGCCAAGCAGATCATCGTGGACAAAGCGGTAAAAACTCCGCCTGCGGGCCGGCCATTGGTCAACTTGCTCGACAAAATGTCGCCCAAACACATGTAAGGCGCTGCTGAGAATAGTTGCGGTCATTCCTGCAAACGCGGTTCTGGTACATCCCAGAGCCGCGTTTCGTTCAGCAGGAGAGAACTCAATCGCGCGTTCGCTCCAAAACCAATTACAATCGCTCTTCGCACCCACGCAGGCAGTTACCGTCGTGTAGTTACTAACGCTAGTTGCTAATTGCTTCCTACCAATGGCTGACTTGCAAACCCGCCGCTATGTGATCTCCGGACGCGTCCAGGGCGTTGGCTTCCGTTGGTTCGTGGAACGCGAAGCGGCCCAGATCGGCGTTACAGGATGGGTCCGCAACCGCGAAAATGGCGACGTTGAAGTGATGGCGACGGGAACTCGCGAGCAGCACAGTGCATTGCGTACCCGCTTGCAGCAAGGCCCACGCGCCTCTCGGGTGGACCATGTCAGCGAATCTGCAGCTCCCCTGTTGGAAGGACAATCGTTTCGCATCGAAGGAGTGTGGTAACCATGCAGCCGCATAAGTCGCACAATTGCGATGACCTCAAGAAGCTCATCCGCGAAGTTCCCGACTTCCCCAAGCCCGGTATCCTGTTCTACGACATCACCACGCTGCTCAAAGACAAGCTCGGCTTCGCTCGTCTCATCGATGCGCTCACCGAGCACTACATCAACAAGGACATTGATCTAGTTCTGGGCATCGAGGCGCGTGGATTCATCTTCGGGCCCGCGCTGGCGTACCGTCTGAACGCAGGCTTCGTTCCCGTGCGCAAGCCGAAAAAGCTGCCGGCTGAAGTGCTGCAGTGGAAGTACGAGCTGGAGTACGGCCACGATACGCTGGAAGTCCACAAGGATTCGATCGAGCCGGGCCAGCGCATCGTTATCTGCGACGACCTGCTGGCCACCGGCGGCACCGCCAGGGCCACCGCGGAAATGGCAAAGTCGCTGGGCGCCGAAATCTGTGGTCTGGGATTTGTGGTCGAGTTGGACGGTCTTAAAGGCCGCGACAAGCTGCCAGGCTATGACGTCTTCTCGCTGCTGCACTATGAGATGTAGAGAGTGAGTAGGGTTGCCGATAGTCAGTTTTATGCGGCTTCTATCTCAATTAGACCCGTGATCTCCCCCTTCCAAACTGTCATCCCGAGCGAGGTCGCCGCGACCGAGTCGAGGGACCTGTTGTTTCTTGGCCACTGACACTGTCCCGTGGCACAGGTACGTCGAAGTCGTGCCCTGACACAAAAAAGTCAGCCTAGTTCTTCGGAGCCTGTGAAGTCAGTTCGTGATGACAAGAATAAAGGATCGGCCTAGCTCTCTCCTCGCTTGCGCAGAAACGCCGGGATCTCCAGGTCATCCGAGTCATACGTAATGTTGACGCTGCTGCTCACGGTTTCGATCGTAGGCGGTTCGTCTCGACCGGCTGCGGCGGCTCGCGCTTGAATTTGTGCCTCGTCCATCGGCTCGGCGTGGCGCACAATCTCGGAATCAATGTCCTCGAGATTGTCAGGAATGTACGGAATCGTGCGCGGCCGTTCCGTAGCGCGTTGCGATTCAGCCTCTGATGACTTGACCGCCTCGAAGCGCGAAGGTACAGGCTTCTCCGGTACGGCTTGCGGCTCCTCCACCCCATCACACGCAAAAGCGGCGCGTGTTGGGGACCCCGGCTCGCGCATCGACGGCACTTCGTAAGTCGCGTGAACGCCGCCTGCGGTCGCACGCGCCTGCTGCACTACCTCGGCCACGGGATTCGATGCGTCTCGCCGGCGGGAAACATCTTTGAAGCCGGTCGCGATCACCGTGATCTTCACCTCGTCCTTCATCTTCTCGTCGAGGACGGCGCCGAAGATGATATTGGCGTCCTCATGCGCAGCGCTCTGGATGATGGTGGAGGCTTCGTTCACCTCGGCAAGCCGCAGCGAACTGGAGCCGGTGACGTTGATGAGGATGCCGCGCGCGCCGTCGATGGCGCCGGCTTCGAGCAGCGGCGACGCGATCGCGGCCTGCGCCGCCAACGTGGCGCGACCTTCGCCCTTCGCGGTGGCGGTGCCCATCACGGCATAGCCCATGCCGGCCATGATGGTCTTCACGTCGGCGAAGTCGCGGTTGATGATGCCGGGAATGGTGATGATATCGGAAATGCCTTGCACGGCTTGCCGCAGAATGTCGTCGGCGACGCGGAACGATTCGAAGAAACCGGCGTCCTTTGCCACGGCCAAGAGTTTCTCGTTCGGAATCACCACGGTCGTGTCAACGGAGTCGATCAACTCCTGCAAGCCGCGCTCCGCCTGGTTCTGGCGGCGTTTGCCTTCGAAGGCGAAGGGCTTGGTCACCACCGCTACCGTGAGCGCGCCCATCTCACTGGCCAGCGATGCGATAATTGGCGCCGCGCCCGTGCCAGTGCCGCCTCCAAGACCGGTGGTGATGAAAACCATGTCCGCGCCTTCGAGAGCCTCGATGATTTTGTCGGCATCTTCCAGCGCAGCCTTGCGGCCGACGTCGGGATTAGCGCCCGCGCCCAGGCCATTGGTCAGCTTGACGCCAAGCTGGATCTTCACCGGCGCGTTGGAGAGCTTGAGCGCCTGCAGATCGGTGTTCGCCACCACGAATTCCACGCCTTCCAGGTGCGACTCGATCATGCGATTGACGGCATTGCCGCCGCCGCCGCCGACGCCAATGACCTTGATCTTCGCGGAGTTCAGCAGCTCTTCGTTGAAGTGAATGCGAATGTCGTTTTCGGGCTCGGCCTTGTCGTTGAAATCTTCGATCATGATCACTCCTGTATGCGCCCGGCTGGAACAATCGTGGGCATTGATTTTCAGTGATTCGCTGAAGGCGTCGAACGTGCTGGACGCCATACACTCGCACCAGGACCCAAGTCACCCCGCAGGTCGCTTCCCCTCGCGCGGCTGAAAGCTGATCAGCAAGCGCGATCCGGTGGCCTTTGCCAGGCGCTCGAGGGTGCGCATTGAGGGACGTGTGCCCCCGCTTTCCAGGCGGGCAACCACGGGTTGCGTCGTCCCCATCCTTCGGGCCAGCTCCTGCTGCGTCAGGCCGGCGCGGCTCCGCGCCTCGATCACCGCCGATGCCAGGACGAATTCCTCCTGCAGAGCCTCGTACGCCTTCCGGTATTTCGGCTCCTTCATCCACTTCTTGTGCATGTCGGATATGCGCGCCATTGCCAGACCTCCATCATTCAACAGATTTCGCGCGTGTTAGGGCCAACTCGATCTCGCGTCGCGGCGTCTTGTCCGTCTTCTTGACGAAAACCCTCACAATGACAGCGCGGCGTCTTGCCGCGGTCACATACAGTGCCCGCGAAATCCCGCTGCGCCCTTTCAGCCGCATTTCCCATACACGGCCCTCGATATGCTTCACGTGCGGTTCGCCCACAAGCTCCAGGCCCTTTTCTTCGATGAGGTGCGCGATCCGTGCCAGCCTTGCCCGCATGTCCTCAGGCAAGGCGTCGAGCTCCGCGTCAACCGTTTCGTTCAGGGTCTCGACCGTCCATCCCATGATTAATATACCAAAAACGATATATTCCGAGAATAGCTAGTTCCAATTCTTTTTGGACCAATCGAGTAAGCCTTTGTTTGCCGTACTGCCTCCCACTCAAATTCGGATTCTGCGCTGCCATTTCCGGCCGCGCTGGAACTTCAGGCGTTCTGTCGCGCGAACAAGCCTCTCAGCTTTGCTCGCAGTCCTCGATCGATGTTCATGCGCGCCTGCCGTGCACGATGGCCGTAGAGCACCATCCCGATCGCCGTGGCAAACTCCGGCTCCAACAAGTTCGACGGCAGCTTGGCGATAGGCACCGGATAACCGAGTCGCACCGGCCGCCGCAAAATGTCGTCGGCAACCTCGAGCAACGAATTGAGCCGCGAACCGCCGCCGGTAAATACCAGGCCCGCGCCCAGCAAATCATAAATGCCAGCCTGGCGCAGGTGGTCGCGAAGCAATTCCATCAGCTCGCGCGCCCGGGGCTCCAGAATTTCCCCCAGCATACGCTGCTGCATCAGGCGCGAGGGGCGATCGCCCACCGATGGAACTTCGATTTCATTGCCCTCGGGGATGCGCGTGACGATGGCGCAGCCGAACATCTTCTTGATGTCCTCGGCGTCGGGAACGGGTGTGCGGAAGCCCACCCCAACGTCATTCGTGAAATGATCGCCGCCAATCGGGATGGCGCCGGTGTGGATTACAACGCCTTCGTAGTACACGATGAGACTGGTCGAACCTGCGCCGATGTCGACCAGACAAACGCCGAGTTCGCGCTCGTCGGTTTGCAAGACCGAGTCAGCGCACGCGAGCGCTTCAAAGACGGTGTCGTCGACGTGGATGCCGGCGCGATTCATGGCTGAAACTACGTTCTGGGTCGCCGTGGTTCCCGCAGTCACCACATGAACCCGCACCTCGAGCTTTCTGCCCATCAGCCCGGCAGGATCATGGACACCGCCTTGCCCATCCAGGATGAATTCCTGCGGCAGCAGGTGCAGCGCCTCACGGTCGTCGGGCATGGCAATACTGCGCGCCTTTTCCACCGCCTGACGCACATCTTCGCGGCTGATCTCGCGCGAACGCGACCCTAGCGAGATGCCGCCGTGACTATTCACCCCACGGATGTGTGAGCCGGCCACCCCGACCACGGCGTGCTCCACGGGAGCTTGCGCCACGTTCTCGGCTTCCTCGACCGCCTTGCGAATCGAGTCGACTGCCTTGTCGAGGTCGGCAATCACGCCCTTGCGCATGCCACGCGAATCGGAGATGCCGTGACCGCGATAACGCAAGGCATAGTCATTCACTTCGGCGACGATAACGCAGGTCTTGGCGCTACCGACATCAATCACTGTGAGCAGGTTTTCTGTTTGACTTCCCATGGTTTACGGGTGCTTTTTCGTTTTGTGCTTTAGCGCTCGCTTATTTTGTACTGTTGAGGGAGGTACAGGTACGTCAACATTACTCGCTCCACCGCCGGGAGCCACAGCTTCCTTAGTATTGGCGTTAGCGGAATCGGGATTGACAATGACCTGGTGTTCGTAGCGCAAGTCCACAGACTCCAGTCTCTGGAACTGCGCTCTCCACTCCTGCACATGCGCGACGTAAATTTTGAAACGCTCGAGAAAGTTTGACGATCCCAGATGCACCAGCACCGCCCCCTTCGCATCGGTCACCGTCGCTTTCACGTCATCAGGGTCGGAAAGATCAATGTCGCTGAGATCGCGCGAGTAATGCGCACCCCCAGCGTCGAGTTCCTTCATCAGCTGAGTGTAGATCTTCATGCGCGCGGCGCGAGTCGAGACAGGCTCGGTCTCCGGCATTCCAACCACTACCGGAAACGAATATTTGGCGACTTGGCCAGCCGGTAAGTCCAAAATCACTCCTTTGGCGTCAATCAACGCAATGTGAGAGTCGACTTGCACAAACGCGACCGGGGTACGCTCTTTGACGACAATGCTCAAACGGTTGGGCAGCAGTCGCATCACCGTGGCCGACTGCACCCAGGGAATCTGCTCCAACTGTTGCTTGCGCACCGCCAGCGGAACAAAAAAAACATTGCGGTTGAGGTCGCTGGCCATCACTTCCATCACCTGCGAGCGGCTAACGTTGCTGCTCCCCGACACCTGGATGTTGTCGCTGGAATCGATGCGGAAGCGCCAAGACCGGGTAGCGTATTGCTGGAGCGCAACCCAGATCAGCGTGACGCTGCTCAACGCAAGAACCAGGATGAGCGCGACCTTGATGCGGCTGGCGGCCTTTCGAGGCAGAGCGCCACGACGCACCGGAACGCGCTTCTGTCCGCGCAAAAACGGGGATTCAGCCTCGTCATCGAGGTCGAGCATGCGGGCATCGAGCGGCGACTCATTGAAGCTGCGCGAGCGCGCGCCGGCATCGCTGACCCGCGCTTCGAGTTCCTCGTCCGGGGCTGCTGATGAAGTTTGTCGAGACATGAAAACCGGGTAAAACGCCCAGAACTTCGGGTAATCGCCTCACTATAACTGTTTTTTATGGGATTGCGGAAAGAGACAATCGCGAGCCGCGGATTCGCCGGTGCAGTTGAACCAGAAGAGTAAACTCAATCTCTCCACCGCGCGGTTGAGAGGCCACTAGCCGACGGGCTCCGCGGCACGGCTCCGCAATTCTTCCAGCACCTGCGGCGCGAGATGCGAAACACTTCCCGCCCCTAGCGTAAGAATCATGTCACCTGGCGTCGCCGCAGTCGCTGCCAACTTCCCCGCTTCGGCGAACCCGGGGGCGTAGAGCGCTTCCCGTCCGCCAACTTCTGTAATACGATTCGCCAGCATCTCGCCAGTGATTCCTGGGATAGGCGGCTCACTTGCCGGATAAATATCAAGCACAATCACCGAGTCGGCGTCGCGGAAGGCGGTCGAAAATTCCTCAAGCAGCAACTTGGTTCGGCTATATCGGTGCGGCTGGAAAATGACATGCACCTTTCCGAATCCGCACTGCCGCGCTGCCGCGAGCGTGGCGCGAATCTCCGTGGGATGGTGCCCGTAGTCGTCAATCACGGTAACACCACCGACGCTGCCGATCACCTGAAAGCGGCGATCCACTCCGCCGAAGGTCTCCAGCGCCAGCCGGATCTCCTCGACGGGCACGTCCAGCCCGATGCCCACCGCAATTGCCGCCGTCGCATTCCTTACGTTGTGTTCTCCCGGAACCCGCAGATGGAATTCGCCCAGGTCGCTGCCACAATAGCTGACTTGAAAGCTGCTCAGCGCCGTAGAGTTTGTGCGAGGAGCGCAGCGCACACCCGAAATGAGGAAGTCCGATTGTTGGTGCGTCCCATAAGTCACGATCCGCCGTTGCACCGCGGGCAATAGCCGTCGCAGATCCTCGTTGTCATTGCAGGCCACAACCATCCCATAAAAAGGCACCAAATCCATGAACTTCACGAAGGTCTGCTCCACGTCTTCCATGTTGCGATAGCAGTCCATGTGTTCGCGGTCAATGTTGGTGACTACGGCGAGAATCGGCGAGAGTTTCAGGAACGAGCGATCGCTTTCGTCGGCTTCGGCGACCAGGTATTGCGATTTTCCCAGTCGCGCATTGGAGCCCATGGCGTCCACGCGGCCACCGACGACGACCGTCGGGTCGAGACCGCCCGCTGCCAGCACGGCTGCGATCATCGAAGTGGTCGTAGTCTTGCCGTGCATGCCGGCAACAGCAATCCCATATTTCAGACGCATCAATTCGGCCAGCATTTCAGCACGCTGTATCACGGGAATATGCTGCACGCGCGCTGCGACAACCTCGGGATTATCGCGGATGATGGCGGAACTGGTTATCACAACTTCGGCGCCTACCACGTTTTCCGGGCGATGCTCGCCGCAGATAATGGCGCCCATTTCCGCGAGCCTCCGGGTGACTGCCGAGGGCTTCAGGTCAGAACCAGAGACCTTGTAGCCGAGGTTTAACAGCACCTCGGCGATGCCGCTCATGCCGATGCCGCCAATGCCGACAAAATGGACGTGCTGGATTTTTGCAAACATGGGAGAGACGAGTCTCTAGGCTACCGCGTGCTGGCCTTGGACGCCAGCAGCCCGGGCCGCGAGTGAGGCGATTTTAGCTGCCGCGTCCGGATGAGCAAAGCGGCGCGCCGCCTCCGACATCGTCGCCAATCGTGAGCGATCAGGTAGCAGACCAGCAATCTCGCTGACCAGTCGGTCGCCGGAGAGCTCAGATTGCGGCATTAACTCGGCCGCTCCTCCTTCGACGAGCGTGGCCGCATTTTGAGTCTGGTGATCATCGGCAGCGGTCGGCAGAGGAATGAAGATCGCAGGCTTCCCCGCCGCGGTGATCTCGGCGACGGTACTGGCTCCGGAGCGGCAAAGCAGCAAATCGGCGCGGGCGAAGGCGGCCGGCATGTCATCAATGAAAGGCGAAACCTCCGCCGAAATCATGGTGCGCAAGTAAACTGCCTGGGCCGGAACATAATCCTTCTCGCCCGTCTGATGGATGACGTGGATTGACGGCACCGCCTCCATCAGTTTCGGCAAGCGCATCCAGCACCGCCTGGTTAATGGCGTGGGCGCCTTGACTGCCCCCGAAAACCAGCAGCGTGGGGTGGGCATCCCTGGGACGCGGTGGCACATGGAAGAACTCCTGACGAACCGGCACGCCGGTCACATGGCAATTTCGAAAATAATGGCAAGTCGCTTCGAAGTGGACCGCCGCTACGCTGACCATGGGGGCGATGATCCGATTGGCGAAACCAGGTACCACGTTAGGCTCGAAAGCAACGGTGGGAACACTCATCATCGCAGCCGTTAGCATCGCCGGACCCGAGGCGTAGCCACCCACACCGATCACCACATTGGGCCGAAATTCGCGGATCAGTTTCGCCGATTCCATGAAGGCACGCGGCAGGTCCCATAAAGTCTTGAGCCGGGTCGCCAGATCGACCCGGTTAAGCGCGCCGACCTGGATGAGATGCAGTTCGAAGCCCGCCGCCGGAACCAGGCGGGTCTCAATGCCACGCTCGGTGCCGACGAACAGCACCTGCGCGTTGTAGCGCGAACGCAACTCCTGCGCGATGGCCAGCGCTGGAATAACATGTCCGCCGGTGCCACCTCCGGCCACGATCACACGCATGGCTAGTCCGTCTGTTGAGTGATGTTGAGCAGCACTCCGACACTGGCCAGAGTAATGAAGAGCGAAGAACCACCGTAGGAGATGAACGGCAGCGGAATTCCCTTGGCCGGCATCATGGCCAGCACCACGCTGATATTGAATAGCGCCTGCACCACCACCATCGCCGTAAAGCCGGTCGCCAGGAACTTCCCGAACATGTCGTCGGTGCGAAGCGCGGTCCGGATGCCGCGATAGAGGAAAATACCGAACAGGCGTGACCACCAGAAGCGAGCCCCACAGCCCCATCTCTTCGGCGGTAACGGCGAAGATGAAGTCGGTATGCGGCTCAGGCAAGTAGAAGAGCTTCTGCTTGCCTTCCATCAGTCCCAGGCCAGTGAGACCGCCGGTGCTCACGGCGATCATGGACTGGATAATGTGGAAGCCTTTGCCTTGCGGATCCTTAAAGGGGTCGAGGAAGGCCTGCACTCGCGCCCAGCGCCAGGGTACGCGGACGACGAGAAAGTACAGCGGCAACAGCGACGCACCGAGCGCGTACCACAGATACTTCATGTTCATCCCCGCCACGAACAGCACGGCGGCGGAGATCGCCAGGCACGCGATCGCGGTGCCGAGATCGGGTTCCTTCACAATGAGCAAGGCAAACAAGACAACCGGCGCAGCGGCGGGAAGCAGCACGTTCTTCCAGTCCGTAATTTGCTGCCAGCGCGATTCCAGAAAGTATGCGAGGTAAAAAATGATTGCGGGTTTGGCCAGCTCCGAGGGCTGCAAAGAGAAGCCGCCGAACTTGATCCAGCGATGCGTATTGTGAGAATCGCGAAACAGAAAAACCGCAATCAGCAGTAGCGACGTAAATCCCAGGAAGGTGAAGACCACCGACGCCCGCCGATACTTGCGGTAGTCAATGTTCATGATGACGATCATAGCTGCGAGGCCGGCGCCGGCCCACGCCATTTGCCGCAGCAGGAATCCGTAGGGCGAACCGAAGCGCTCCTTCGCCATTACCGCCGAGGCGCTGAAGACCATCACCAGTCCGATAAAGACAAGCAACAGCGTGACCGTGAACAGCCACTTATCGACGCTGACCCGCTTGGCCATTATTCTTTGCCTCCGGGAACCGTGCTGCCGACAGGCTCTCGGAACTGTTCCCTCGACGCCAACTGGCGAACCAGGTCTTTAAAGATGCGTCCGCGCTGTTCGTAGCTGTCAAATTGATCGAAGCTGGCGCAGGCCGGGGCCAACAAAACTACGTCGCCCGGGGTGGCAGATTCACTCGCGCTCTTGACTGCGTTTTCGAGCGTTCCGACGCTGGCAATTTCGGTTCCTTGGGCCTGCGACTCGATCTTGGCAGCCGCTGCGCCGATGGTGTACACGCGCTTCACTCGCTCTTTAAGCAACGCATTCAGCACGCTGTAGTCGCTGCCTTTGTCCTTACCGCCCAGAATGAGGTGAATGCGGCCGGGGAATGACTCCAGCGCCTTGATGGTCGCGTCAACGTTGGTGGCCTTGGAATCGTTGTAATATTCGACGCCGTGGACCGTGGCCACGTACTCCAAACGATGCTCCACGGCTTTGAATTCGGATACCGCGCGCCGAATCTCTGGCGGGTCAACTCCGGCCAACGTTCCTACGCAGACTGCCGCGAGCACATTTTCGAGATTGTGCGCGCCCTTCAGCGAAATCTCCTCGGTGGGCATAATCTCACGGTCACCACCGCTGTCGCGCCAGACTATGCTCCCTCGGCGAACAAACGCGCCGTTCGATATCTCCTTCAATCGGCTGAACCAGTACACGGAAGCTTTCGCGGCTGAGGCCATCTCAATGCAAGGTTCGTTGTCCGCGTTCAGTACGGCGAAATCCTTCGGAGTTTGGTTCTCGAAAATACGAAGCTTGGTTGCGGCGTAATTCTCAAACGAATGGTGACGGTCAAGGTGATCGGGCGTGACATTCAACACCACCGCAATGCGAGGGTGAAAGGTCTCAATGGTCTCCAGTTGGAAGCTGCTGATCTCCAGCACGACCCAGGTGTCATCGGTCGAACTCTCGACGAAGGTGATCGCGGGGGTCCCAATGTTCCCCCCGACCAACACTTTGAGACCTCCGGCTGCAATGATTTCACCAGCCAGCGTGGTGGTCGTCGTCTTCCCATTCGATCCGGTAATAGCGACGATCTTTCCTTTCAGGAAGCGTGCAGCGAGTTCGACTTCGCCGATTACCGGGATACCCAACGCACGCGCCTGCACCAGTTGCGGAACATCGAAGGGCACGCCTGGACTGATCACGATCAGGTCCTGGTCGCGAAAGGTTCGCTCGCCATGCTGTCCGGTTTCAACGGTGATGCCGTGATCGAGCAATAAAGGAATTTCGTGACGGAGCTGTTCCTCGGATTTAGCATCGGAAACCGTGACCCTCGCGCCGCGCTTCTCCAGGAACAGAGCGCCGGCCACACCGGACTTGCCCAGGCCGACCACCAGCACGCGTTTGCTTTTAACGTCCATCCAGAATTCTGCTTGCGTCGTCATTGTGCCACGTTTGCCGCGCCTCTAGCGCAACTTCAAGGTGGTGAGAGCAAAGAGTGCAAACACCAGAGAGGCAATCCAGAAGCGCACAATCACTTTCGACTCGCTCCAACCCATCAATTCAAAGTGATGATGGATAGGCGCCATCTTGAAAATGCGCTTCTTGCGCAGCTTGTACGATCCCACCTGCAGAATGACAGAAAGCGCCTCAATCACGAAGATGCCGCCGATGAACGGAAGCAGCAGTTCCTGCTTGATAATGACGGCCACCGTCCCAATCGCCCCCCCCAGCGCCAACGATCCGACATCGCCCATGAAGATTTCTGCGGGATGCGCGTTATACCAGAGAAAACCGATTGCGGAACCGACCATCGAGCCGCAGAAGATGGTCACCTCCGAGACCTGGGGCATATGCGAAAGCTCGAGGTACCCGGCGAATACGGCGTGGCCACTGACGTAGGTCAGTATCGTGAGCGCTCCCGCCGCTATTACGGTGCACCCAATCGCCAGTCCGTCGAGACCGTCGGTTAGATTCACGGCATTACTGGAGCCCACAATGATGATGGCGACGAATGCGAGGAACGGCAGGAACGCCAACGGAGAAAGATAGCCATGGTGCAATCGGGCGATCACCAAGTCGGGACGGAAGTGCTTGAGGAACGGCACGATCAGGCGCGTGGAATAAAGCCCATGTGTCTCCAGGGCGCTCAAGATTGCACCTATCACGAACGCCGCTAGAAACTGATAGCCCAGCTTGGCACGCGCGGTCAGACCTAGGTTGCGGCGGTGCACCACCTTCAGATAATCGTCAGTGAAGCCGATGGCCCCAAACGACACAGTCGCCAGTATGGCAATCCACACAAAGCGGTTACTGAGATCGGCCCACAACAAGGTCGGAACAATCATGCCCACTACAATCAGCAAGCCGCCCATGGTCGGGGTGCCGGCTTTCTTTAGGTGGTCCTTGGGACCATCTTCACGGATGTACTGGCCAATCTGGAATTCACGCAAGCGGCGAACCACTGCCGGACCGATAATGAGGCCAATGAACAGCGCGGTCAGGCTGGCGAACACGGTGCGGAAGGTCAAATAGCGAAAGATTCGGAACGGGCCGATGTGAAAGACGAGAAAACCCTTCTGGTACAGCAACCAATAGAGCAAATTCTTCCCCGTTCTGAAAGTTATGCGAGAGCTGCGAATCTAGAGCAGCTCCGTGATTCGTGTACTTGAGGGTATCGGTAGTACATCGTTAGCAGAATTATTGATAACGATCTCCTGCCTTGAAAGGGCACGGCTTCAGCCGTGCCGTAAGTTGCTTCCTGATGGCGGCTTTAGCCACTGAGGGACTTCGGTGTCGGTGACTAAGTGCGTGTTCCCTCAGCGGCTAAAGCCCAACTCTAATGCCACGTAACGGCACGGCTGAAGCCGTGCCCCTTCAAAGCTAGCCGCCTTCGGCTACCGAAACAAATACATTATTACGCTGGCCTGAAGGCCCGCACTACCCGTACCGCGAAGCTTCAATTTCGAGCCGTCCTAGTGTGCAGCGTCCTGCATTTTGCCGATCCAACTTTCAAGGGCACGCTCCAGGCGCACTCCCCGAGATGCCTTGAGCAAAACTACGTCGCCGGTTTTGACTTCGCGCCGTAGCCAATCACCGGCCTCTTCGGGCGTGTTGACGAACTCCGCTTTAATCCCCGCCCCGACTGCGGCTTCCACCATCGACTTCGCCAACCCTCGCACCCCCAATAGCCGGTCGATCCCGTAACTCGCGACATGCCGTCCGCAATCACGGTGCATGGCATCAGCCGCAGGACCGAGCTCGAGCATCTCGCCCGCAACCACAATGCGACGCCGGGCAGGAATCTGGGCCAACGACCGGACCATATTGTCGAGTGCCTTTGGATTGGAATTGTAGCAATCGTTGATGATAGTCGCGCCTGCGTAATTCAGGATTTCTCCCCGCTTGTCTCCGGGCGCGAGAGTTGCAAGCGATGCAGCAGCCGTCCGCAATGGCACGCCATACTGCAATCCGACGGCAACCGCCGCAAGTGCGTTATATATGCTGTGCTCGCCCAACAACGGTAGCGCCGCCGGAACATGCTCGGCATCCGCGACAATTTCGAACACCGAGCCTAGCGGGCCGCGCGATTCAATCTTCCGCGCCGACACGTCCGCTGGTTTGTGCAGTCCGAAGGTGACGACCTTCCCGTGGAAGTCTCGCCCGAACTGCGAAACGTACTCATCGTCAGCATTCAGCACAGCGATAGCGCCAGCATGAAGAGACTGTATCAGTTCATACTTGGCGCGCGCGATGGCCGCGATCGACTCAAAAAACTCCAAGTGGACGGGCGCGACCATGGTCACGACGCCGCAATCCGGCTCTGCCAGCTTCGCGAGGCCGGTGATCTCGCCGGCGTGCGACATCCCCATCTCGACCACGGCAATATCATGCTCTTTATCCAGTTTGAGCAGTTGCAACGGCATGCCAAAGTGATTGTTCAAATTCCCTTCTGATCTCAGCACCTGATGTTTTGTGCCTAACACATGCGCGATGGCTTCTTTCGTTGTCGTCTTGCCCGCCGAACCGGTTACGGCGATGAGCGGTTTTCCCCACAAGCGGCGGACGGCGGCGGCGAGCCTCTGCAATGCGAGGAGCGGATCGTCCACCGCCAACAGCTGATTCTTCTGCGCGAATCGCGCGCTCTGGTTTTTGCCGATGACCGCTCCGACCGCACCCATGGCGAGGGCCGCCTCCACAAAGTCATGTCCATCCAGCCGTTCGCCGCGAACGGCGAAGAACAGATCACCCGGCTGCACAGTGCGCGAATCGATAGAATAGCCGCTGGCGACTGATTCGGGGGCAAAGTCGCCGGTAGCCTGCATAAATTCGGCGCCACGCGAGAGACTTAACTTCATGACGTTGCCGACTGCATTGGTTGAGGGGTTGTGTAACCGGCTTCCCGTAGCGCAGTCCGCGCTATTTCGATATCGTCGAATGGAATGGCGCCTGCAGCCGTGACCTGAACTTTCTCGTGGCCTTTACCGGCGATCAGAACAATATCGCCGGCCCGAGCCTCGTTGACTGCCAGGGTGATGGCTTTGCGCCGATCAGGCTCCAAGGTGTAATGCGTGCCGGAGCGCTGCAAGCCGGGCAGCGCATCGTTCATGATGTCGAGAGGATTCTCGCTTCGCGGGTTGTCGCTGGTCAAAACCACGAAATCGCTGCCGGCTCCAGCGGCTGCACCCATCAGCGGACGCTTGCTGCGATCGCGGTCCCCGCCGCATCCGAATACAGTGATGATTCGTCCCGAAGCTCCACTCTGCGCCAGGAATTCCCGCGCGACGGCGGTCAGATTACGCAGCGCATCGTCGGTGTGGGCGTAGTCCACGATCACGGTGAAAGGTTGGCCGACATCCACGCGCTCGAAGCGCCCGGACACTTTGTCCAGGCCGGCCGCCGCATGAACGACGGCGCTGAGTTCAACATTGCGCGCATAAGCGGCAGCGGACGCAGCAATAAGGTTCAGTACATTTACCCGCCCTAGCAGCGGGCTCCAAATCGCGTACTCTCCCGATGGTGTCACCAGTGTGAAGTTGGTTCCACTCTTCTCGATACTCACGTCCTTGGCGCAAAAGTCACCGGCATCTACACCGTATGTAATCAACTCCTGTTGCTTCTTGAGCACTTTAATAAGCCGTTGACCGTATTCGTCTTCGATATTGATCACCGCGACGCGTGGCGGCTCGGTACCGCAGCCCTTGAAGAGTATCGCCTTCGAAGCGAAGTACGCCTCCATGGTTAAGTGATAGTCGAGGTGGTCGCGGGTGAGATTGGTAAACACCGCCACGTCGAACGGCACGCCGTAGACCCGTTGTTGCTCCAAGGCATGCGAAGAGACCTCCATCACCGCCTCGGTGCAGCCTGCTTCTAACGCCCGCGCAAAGAGTTGATTCAGTTCCAGCGCCTCAGGTGTGGTATGAGGAGCGGGCAGCAGCTGTTCGGCGATGCGATACTCCACTGTGCCTAACAATGCAGTTTTGCGCCGGGTAGCGCGCAGCATGGCATTCAGAATGAACGCCGTCGTTGTCTTGCCGTTCGTTCCCGTGATGCCGGTGATGGAGAGCCGCTCGGCGGGACGACCATAGAAGTTTGCGCTAAGCCGCGCCAACGCTCGCCGTCCATGTGCAACCTGCGCCCATGCGGTCTCGGGTCGGGGCGGCACCGAGTCGCTGACGACAGCAACGGCCCCTGCCCCGAGAGCCGCATCGATGTAGCGATTGCCGTCGGTGCTCTCGCCGCGAATGGCCACGAAACACCAGCCCGGCTGCACCCGCCGGCTGTCGTAGTCCAGACCGGCAATCTGCGGATTGCCTTGCTGCGCGAGGTACTCCGCACCATCCAGCAAATCAAGAAAATTCATTCTTACCCGCATTATAGCTGTGGTTTGCGCGCCTGAAGGCAGCGGAATCGGTGACGTGCCTTATAAGGAACTAGAACTCATCTCATAAGTCGTTCTGGTTTGTATCAGGGCACGACTTTCCAGTCGTGCCAAACGAAGTCCAGAAAAGGTCAGGGCTTTAGCCCCTGCAAAAACAGGGCCCTCAGGGCTAAAGAGCGTGTGTGAGAACCGTGCCGTCCCTCAGCCACCCCGACAAGCGCAAAAGCGGCGGTCGTTGGGGACCCCGGCACGGGACTCGTTAGTCTTTTCCACTTTACCCAGGGCTTCCGCCCTGACCTAAAATCAATTCCGCCCCTGCGGGGCTGAATTTTGCGTGATCGTTCCACCGCGCCAACTCAAAATTAGTCTCACACACGCTCTAAAGCCCAAGAGATTGCTGGACCCGTTGCGGCACGTCTGAAGACGTGCCCTGATACAGAGCGATTTATGAGTTGGCTTCCAGGCATAAAGACTGCAGAAAATTCGAAAGTCGAATTTGTCTCAGCCCATCAACTACAACGCCGGTCTGGGAATTCACGGTTTGGGAGTTGGGCCCGCAATGCCGAGGAAAACCAACAAAGCCCGGTTCAAGCGCACCATGTCCTCGTCGGATAAGCGACCAACACGCTTCCCGACCTTGGTTCTTGGAATGGTAATTACCTTATCCACCATAACGCGACACAAGGCGCGCAAGCCATTTCTTTCATTCGGTTCGATTGGTATGCGGAACAAAACGGCGCTCGCGGGATTGGTCGTGAAAGGGCAGACCGTTATGGACTTCGTGGTGTCGAATCGGTCATCCTGTACGATTACGACCGGGCGGGGCTTGCCTGCGTAATCCCTGCCTCCAGCCACCGTCCAAACCTCCCCTCGTTTCACTCATCGCCCCAAATAGAGATTGAGTCGATGAAAGCTTGATCTTCCTTCTCTTGAGGGCTATTGGCAATTCGGAGTGACTGCCGGTGCGCCTCTCGCGCAAACTCAGGCGAACGTACGTCTGGCACCCAAATCTGGATCGGACGTAGTCCTTGGCGGCGTAGCCGCTCCCTGTGCGCCCTAACCTTGTCCCGCGATGGCTTGGATCGAGTTCCTGTCATTTATCTCATCTCGTTATGGGTTACATGTAACCTATCAGATTGGCGAATGAAATTCCAACCTTGACAAGGGATTGGGTCTCTAGTATTACATTTTATAAAAAGTAATGGAGGCAGAATGGAGTCGGCGATCACCATTAAGGGCCAAATCACAATTCCCAAAGCCTCGGCCCTGCGGGGAATGCTTAAAGCCACGAGGCATGTCTCGCTTGAGCAGATGGACGAAGCCATCGCAACCGGCGTCAGCGAACGTTATCGACGGGCTACGCGTAGATGATTGGATTGGACACTAACATTCTGGTCCGGTATATCGTCGAGGACGACCCTGTAGAGTTGCGGAAGACGACTGAGTGCATCGAACAGCACCTCACGCCGCGCAATTACGGGTTCATCAGCGCCGTCGTTATAGCGGAAATTGCATGCGTTCTTGAGAGCGTCTATGGCTTCACCCATACGGAAATCGCCGCAGCGATTGAGCGCATTCTGCAAATTGAGTTGCTCGTGGTAGAGCATGAAGCCGAAGTGTTTCTGGCCATGGTAGCTCTCAAGCGGAAGCACGGGGCTTTTGCTGATGCACTTATCGGCCGGATCCATGCGCAGGCCGGCTGTTCGCGAACTCTCACCTTCGATCGCAAAGCGCTGCGGCTCCCTCGGTTCCAGCTGCTGTAAGCTTCTGGCTAGCTTTTTCCGTGACGCAAACCGGGCAAACAAACCAAACCTCGATGTGCCTACCTAATGCGTGAATCGCACTGTGATCTTTTGTCCCGAAGGCAGGTGGCTGCCGGGTGCGGGCCATTGCTGGCGTGCGATGCCGCTACCGATTGCATTGATCTCCAATCCAGACTGCTGGGCAGTCTCCACCGCCGACCGCAGGGGCTTACCCAGGAAGGACGGAACGACCACTCCGCTGTCCACGTCGAGAACGACTGTGCCTTGTCTGGCGGCCTGCTCGGCGGGGCTGGGTGGCTGCGCTGGTGGGCCGGAGTGCACTGCCTCCGTTTCCGTCGAGGATTGGGTCTGTTGTACTGGCATGGCCGAGGCTGCTGGTACGAGCCTCGCGCCGGTTGAGTCAGACGGCTTCGTGCTTGCCACCGGCGTCGCCAAACTAGTCTGAGGCTTGGTGTTGTCCTTCGCATCTGCGTCGCCTTGCAGTGGAGGACTAAGCCGATCGGACGATTCATCGGCCAGATCATCATCCTTTACCGAGGCCTGCAGATTCTGTCGCAAAGGATTTTTGACATCCGCGTCGTGCGGCACGTGGAGATATTCCAGCACCTGCTCGGCAATACGTTTGAATACCGGAGCGCAAACCTGTCCGCCTTGATGCAGTCCCACCGGCGAATCGAGGATGACGGCGATAGTGAGCGCCGGAGTGTTGACTGGAGCAAATCCAATGAACGAAGCCACATACTTGGTCTTGGAGTATGCGCCGGTCGCGGTGTCAACCTTCTGTGCCGTGCCAGTCTTGCCCGCAACGGTGTAGCCGTTCAGGATGGCGCGCCGGGCGGTACCGAATAGCACTACACCTTCCATCATCTTTTTCATCTCGGCCGCCGTCATCGTCGAAACCACGCGATGTTGCTGTGCCGAATGAAACACCACCGGCTTGGGAGTTGAATCGGGCGGCATCTCGCCAGCTACGATTCGCGGAGGCGTATACACTCCGTCATTCGCGATGGTGGAGATCAGCGAAATCGTTTGCAGCGGGGTCACGCCGATCTCCTGCCCCATCGAGATGGCGCCGATCGAGACCTTCGACCAGCGGCTCACCGGTCGGGCGAGCCCACGCGTTTCGCCGGGCAACTCAATGCCGGTCTGCTGGCCGAAGCCGTAGTCGCGAATGTAGTGATAGAGCCGCTGGTCACCCAGCTTCATGCCGACTTTGATGGCGGCGACGTCGCTGGAATGCGCCAGCGCTTCGGCAATCGTCACCACGCCCAGGCTCTCGTGGTCGTGGATCTTCATGCCAAACACGTCAATCGAGCCGTGCTGGCAGTCGACCTTGTCCTCCGGCGTCACCACGTGCTGGTCGATGGCCGCCGAATAGGTGACGATCTTGAACACCGAACCGGGCTCGTAAATGTCGCTGACGGCGCGGTTCTTCAGTGCCTCCGCGGGAACGCTGTTAAATACGTTGGGATTGAAGGTTGGACGATTAGCCAGCGCCAGAATCTCGCCGGTTCGAGGATTCTCCACCACCACCGTTCCGGCGATCGCCTTGGTGTCTTCCATTCCCTGCTCCAGTTCGCGCTCGGCGATGTACTGGATGGTCTGATCGATGGTCAACACGAGGTTCTGCCCGGGGTCAGGTGGCTTCTCGACACGGCTGAACCACTTGCCGCGCGCGTCGAGGGAGACCAACTCTCTGCCTGGAATGCCCCGCAGATCGTCGTCGAATACGCGCTCCAGGCCGCCCAGGCCGTCGCCGTCCATGCCGACATAGCCGAGGACTTGAGCGGCCAGGTCGCGCTTGGGATAGAAGCGCTTGGGTTCTTTGCGAAAGCCAATTCCGCGCAGGTTCAGTTCGCGAATACGAGTGCTGGTTTCGGCGTCGATCCTGCGTGCGATGAAGACAAACGGACGCGCCATCTTCAGCCGCACCAGAATGTCCTGGGGATCGAGGTTCAGCACCTTGCCGAGCATCGCCGCCGTGGTTTCTTTGTCGTGGACTTCGCTCGGCACCGCGTACACCGAATCGACGTCAATCGACATGGCCAGCGCGTGGCCAAAGCGGTCGTAGATGTTTCCGCGGCGAGGTTCGACGGGAACCGTGCGAGTGCGTTGCCGCTCAGCGAGATCTTCGAAGAAACCAAACTTTACCACCTGCAATCGCACCAGGCGAAAGCAGATGGCAAAGATCCAAATAAAAAGCAGCGCGGCAAAGAAGTAGAGCCTTCGGCTTGGCGTTTTGGGAGCGCTCGCCCGCATTCCCGCTTGACTCCGTTCCGCTTTTTGCCTCGGTCGACGCCGAAGCTGGATGATGTCTTACTGCCGGCGCTTTACATGGAGAAGGCGGTCCGTTAGTGGCGGACCGCCATTTTGCTTCCACCGAGCCTGGTTCAGCCGGTTCCGTTCGATGTCCTCTACCGCCTCACGTTAAGGCAGCGCCGAGACCACCATGATTTCGTTCGCCTTCGCCATTACCGGAGTGGACGGATCGGCAATCGCGGTGTCCATAGGCTGCAATTGCCCGTCAGCCGGGCGCTGCATTCCCATCTGCTTAGCCAGCCGGTCGATTCGCGCCGGGTCCTTCAACGAGGCCTCTTCCAAGCTCAACGCGCGGTTCGACTCCGCGATCGCATTGCGCTGTGCCGCCAGTTGCTCGATGCGATAGCCGTACTCGATCGCACTGAAGTGTTGCCACAGATACACCATGACAAACAGGAACAGCACGCTCAAAGTGATGCCGAACGAAATCATCTCGCGGCGGCGCTTGGGATCAGACACCTTGGTCACCCGCGAGTTGTCGATGCGCTTGGCAAAATAGATTTCCGGCGTGCCGATGAACATGCCACGCGGTTGCTCGGGCGCCTGCTCATTCCATTGCGCCATGGTCGGGTAAAGAACTCCGGCTGCCATTGCTTTCTCCTGCCGAACCGCCTGACATATCGGCCTTGGTTCGGCTGCATGCTCTAGACACGAGCAGAATTACAGGGCCCGTAGTTATTCACATTCTGCACAGCTTTTTCCGCAGCTCATCGACTTGAAAGGTTGCGAACTTTCGAAACCGTTAAACCGTGGCACGCTCAGAACTGTGCCGTCCCTACGGGACTCAATCATGTTTTCCAGCTCACCCAGCGCTGAAGCGCTGGGCTAAGCTCTTTCGTCCCTTCGGGGCTCGACTCACGGCCAGCAAATTCTCTGGCAAACAGGAAGCTTGCTCCTTCGACCGCTTCGAAGGGGCGTACCTTCAGGTACGCCATTGTGAGTCCTTCTATTTTTTGTCATCCCGAACCGACTTCAGTTGGTGAGGGATCTGCTTTTTCGACTTTTTCAGCAGCCGGCGGCACAATCGCCCTAAATCCTCTCCGCGGCCCGCAGCTTCGCGCTGCGCGACCGCGGATTGCGATCAACTTCTTCCTCGTCGGCGGTCATTGGCTTCTTCGTCAACACACGATAAACACCCTCGCGCGCTCCACTGCGCAGCGCATCTTTCACGATCCGGTCTTCCAGCGAATGGAAGCTGATGACCACCAACCTGCCGCCCGGCTTGAGCACCTGCGGCGCCGCGCCTTTACTCAGCAGCTCTCGCAGGTCGTCGAGTTCACGGTTAACTAGAATTCGGAGTGCCTGGAAAGTTTTCGTCGCCGGATGAATTCGCCTCTCCGCCTGGTTCATTGGCCGGGCCGCGGCCGAAATCACCTCCGCCAGTTGTGCGGTAGTGTGAATCGGCCGCGCCCGAACAATGGCTCTGGCGATTCTCCGCGACCTCCTTTCCTCACCGAATTCGTAAATCGCGTCGGCAAGCTCGCGCTCGTCGTAGCGATTTACCACTTGTTCGGCAGTCAGCCCGGAATGCGTATTCATCCGCATGTCTAACGGACCGTCTGCCTGAAAACTGAATCCACGCGCGGCGTTTTCCAATTGCATGGAACTGACGCCCAGGTCGGCCAGAAGTCCATCCGCCCTTGCCGGCGCCACATGCTGCGCCACGTCGGCAAATGAGGCATGAACTAACTGAACCTTCGGCCACTCGGAAGCCATCTCCGGCGGCGGGTAAGTCAACCGCTCACGGGCGCGCTCCAACGCCGCCGGGTCTTTATCGACGCCAATCAAATGACCCTCTGGGCCCAGGCGTTTTGCGATTTCCCAACTGTGTCCGCCTAAGCCGAGGGTTGCATCGATATAGGTCCCGCCGCGCCGCACGGCCAGGAATTCGATCGCTAGTTTTAAAAGAACCGGCACATGGCCAAACTCTTTGCTCTCGCCATGTCCGCGCCCGGGGGCGCTGTTCGTTTCTGAAAGCCCGTTGTCCATTCACTCCCATTCCGAGATCGCGAATGGAACTCAAATCCTGCGTCGCTCTAAATCCCCAAGCTGCTGAGGCTCGCGTCATCTTCCTCGGTGAACGGCTCCGCCGCGATTTCCTTGCGAAGCTCCTCGGCGTTGCGCACCAAAAGATGCTTGAGACTCCCCATCACCGCAACCTCGCCTTTGAGATTGGCCGAATCCCGCAGCGCGGAAGGGAGCAGCAAACGGCCTTGCCCGTCCATCTCCACCACCTGGCCGTAAAAGTTGGTGTACTTCAAAAATTTCTTCTTGCCCGGATGCGAGTCCGGCGCGGCCGCCAGCTTGCGCTCGATCTCCTCCCATTCCTGCATGGGATAAACTTCGGCAACAGTGCCCGTGCGGCTGGTGATGTAGAATTGAGCGCCATAGTTTTCGTCGATCTGGCGCTTGAAGTCCGCCGGCACCTTGAGGCGCCCTTTTTCGTCCAGTCGAGTTGTGTGCGTGCCGCGAAACATAACTTTCGGCCCCGAATTGCTGGCCTTTCACCCTGGAGGTGAACATCAACGACCCCGTCTGGCAGCAGCGATCAAGTTGCATGGCGTTTTGGGCAACGAAACGACCTCGCGCAATTTGCTTCCACTCGGGTAAACGCTTATACCACTGTGTCCCACTTCTTACCACTTTGGACGTATCCTACTCCTAAACCGTTGTGTGTCAAGAGGAATTTGGGGTTTTTTGCGACCCGTGCGATTCGGAAGGACCCAACACAATTCCTAGTAGCGGCCCAGCCCCAGCGACCCAACAATTTGGGTTTACTCTGAAGGTTCCGTTTCGGCGATTTCAGGAGAAAACAGGTAAGCAGGCATGAGCCAGCGGTTTGAAGCCGAACAGTGGATCGCGGCGCCTGTACCGCAAGTCTTCGCCTTCTTCGCTGACCCGCACAATCTTCCGCAGATCATGCCGCACAGCCTCGGCGCGCGGCTGCTCAAGCTAAACCTGCTTCAGCCACGCTTCCCTGCCAGCGAAGCAACCCCTAGCGCAGAACGCATGGCGGGCATCGGTACGGAGATCATCTTCAAGTTTCGCGCGATTCCCCATGTCCCTCTCTACGAGAAATGGACAGCGCTCATTACCGACTTTGTGCTCAACCAATCGTTTCGCGACATTCAGAAACAGGGGCCGTTCCGTCGCTGGGTACACACGCATTCTTTCGAAGCAAAGACGGTCGATGACCGCGAGGGCACCCTCATCCGCGATGTGGTGGAATATGAAGTCGGCTTTGGCGTGATCGGGAATTTTCTGGAGAAGGTAATGTTCCAGCGCATGATGCGCTCAACCTTCGAGTATCGCAGGCAGGCGCTAGGTAAAATATTTCTGACGGAGTAGGGTCGGGCTGACGTTAACTCGATACATTGTCGAGTAACTGCAATAGCCTATAATTATGCTCACCACGGGTCGATGGGGGATGTCATGCATACGCTGACTGCGCGCCATCAAAAAGTCATGGTCATGACGGTAAGTACGCTGCGCAACCATTTGGAGCGCATTGGCAGCCGGGGATGCAGGTTTACCATCCACAAAGTGCATCGCGACCGTATTTCGGTTCGAGCGGAATACACTCTGGCCGGCAAGAAGAAGCACTCATACGTGCTGCTGCCGGCGTATCCGACCGGATATCCGGGCGATTCGCCATGCAACAATTTGAACGTAGTCCTTGACCCGTTGGACTTTGTCGACGTTGAAACCTGCATCGAGCGGGAAATGTTCGTGCCCTTGCTAGGTGAGGAAATCCTGACGTATTACGAGAAGATGCACCCGCACGATGGCTTGGTGGTCACCCGGTGCTGCTAGGCGTTGCCGGGGTATGCAGCTCGGACAGTTGCCGACTCTATAGCAATTCCGGAGTTCCTGTATCCCGGTGTTGGGTGGAGCACGCCTTTCACAGGCCGCTGAAAAAGTAGCCCGGTATCCGCAAAGGTAGCACCTTTCCACACCGGATTGCGCTACACAGGTAGTATGCGAGGCAACGACGAGCAACAAGGCATGGTATTCAGCTACATCAATCCGGAAGAGCGCATTCCGCAGGACCATCCTTTGCGGCGAATTCGCGCGATGATCGACACGGCCTTGCGCCGCATGTCGCTGCATTTCGAGGCGCTGTATGCGCGCAACGGTCGGCCCTCGATTCCGCCGGAGCGGCTGCTGCGGGCCCTGGTGTTGCAGCTTCTGTATTCGGTCCGCAGCGAGACCCTGCTGATGGAGCAGCTCAACTACAACCTGCTGTTCCGCTGGTTTGTCGGGCTGAACCCAGACGATGAGGTGTGGCACCCGACGGTGTTCACCAAGAATCGCGATCGCCTGCTGGGGGGTGAGGTGGCGCAGCGACTGCTGGCCGAGGTGGTAAAGCAGGCGGGGGAGCAGCAGTTGCTCAGTGATGAGCACTTCACGGTGGATGGCACGCTGATCGAGGCTTGGGCCAGCCGCCGCAGTTTCCAACCCAAGGAGCCGCCGCCCACACAGGGCACCGGGGCGCGGGGCCGGAAGTTGTTGCGCGACACGCACGAATCGAAGACCGATCCGCAGGCGCGGCTGTACAAGAAGAGCACCACGGGCGAGGCCCGGCCCAGCTATCTCGCCCATGTGTTGATCGAAAACCGCAACGGGCTGGTGGTGGCGGCCTGCGCCACCCAATCCAGCGCGACGGCCGAGCGCGAGGCGGCGCTGGCCATGCTGGAGGCGCGCGGGCGCAGTGTCAAGCAGGTGAACGAAACCACCGCCGCCATCACGTTGGGGGCGGACAAGCATTATCAGGAAGAGAAGTTCATTAGCGAGCTGCGGCGACGCAAGGTGATTCCGCACGTGGCCGAGTATAAGACCAACGAGAAGTGGCCAAACTGGCTGACGGACCAAGAGCGGCAACATCCGGGCTTCGCCATTAGTCAAAAGAAACGCAAGCTGGTGGAAATGATCTTCGGTTGGGGCAAGCTGGACAGCATTCTGCGGCAGGTGAAATTGCGCGGCCAGCACAAGGTGGACTGGTTCTTCCGCCTGCTGGCCACTGCCGCCAACCTGGTGCGTATGGTGAAGCTGATTCCGGCGGTGTAAGTGCAGGGAGTAGTGTGTCTGGAAGGCTCCGTAACGTCCTTCCAGAGATCGAAATCGAGAGCCGAAACACGGATTAGAGCTGAGAAAACACATTTGGCTAAAGACACGCGCCCCCATAGGCGAGTTTTTCAGCGGCCTGTTTCAGGCGTGCATACCGAGGGCGCAAAAAGAGAGCAGGCTTTAGCCGCTGAGGTAAGGATTCTGGTTACCGCGGCGCCTAAAGGCGAACTCGGGCGCAACTCTCAAATGCACCGCTCAAGCGGTGCTCCACCCGGATACACCAACTCAGAACCTGCTCTGGACTTGGCCTCTCGCCGAGAGCGATGTCTTCTGCGCATCCTGAATTTTGTTTTGAATTCCTGAGCCTGTTCAGCATACCCTTGTGCGTCGAGTTCCGTCGCGTCTGGCTCTTCGTCCCAGGAGGATACATCTGTGTCTGTTGGCGCTGTGGCTTCTTCCCGTAAAGCCGTGACCGCTCCGCCAAAACTGCCGCACCGTTTCCTTTCCCTGCTGATTACCGAACTGGTGCTCATCCTCGGCTATCCTTTTACCGACGGGACCGCGCTACGCGCGGAGATGTTTCGCTTGTTCGCGGTGCTGGTCTTCACCGCCGCACTGTATGCGGTGCTGGGACGTGGACGCGTCACCATTTTTGCATTTGTGCTGGGCATCCCGGCTATCGTGATCCACATTGCGAATGCAGCACATTATCTCTTGCCACTACAAGTGACTTCACTCATTTTGAGCGCCCTATTCCTGGCATTTGTCACTGCAATATTCATCTGGACAGTCGTTTCTGCTCCCAGCGTCACCGGCGACACCCTGGCGGGGGCCGTCGCGGCATACCTGCTGGTCGGCATCACCTACGGCATGGTTTACGGACTGATCGCCCGCATGAGCCCAGATGCATTCCGCGACGCCGTGCAACCAGGGAGGGTTTTGCATCCGTCGGAATTTATCTTCTTCAGCTTCGTGACGCTAACCACGGTGGGGTATGGCGACATTGTCCCTTTGGGCGCGCACGCCAGGTCATTCGTCATCCTGGAATCTGTCACCGGCATTATGTACCCGGCGGTGTTGATCGGTCGCCTCATCGGGTTGCACAGCAGCAAGCGCACGGTGTCATAGCCCGCTCGGAAGAGCCTCGGCTTCAGCAGCGCCGCCAGCGTGGCATAATAAACTCTCATCCACTTTTCGGAGACGAGTAAACTCCCTCGCCAACTAAGGAGGAATGCAAAGTGCGCCGAATGCTGTCGCGACCTTGGATACCGATTTTCTTAACGTTTTTTTTGTTGCCTGCGCTCTCTAACCTGGCATGGGCACATGCCATTCTGATGGAGTCCACTCCGAAAATACATGCCACGGTAACCGGGCCTGATGTTCCCATCTGGTTACGTTTCAACGTGCGCGTCGACGGCAGCCGATCGCGCTTGCATTTGGTTGCGCCCGACGGCACTTTGCACGCCCTTCCTCAGGCTAAACAATCCGCTCTCAACATACTGCAATCGCAAGCCACCGGCTTGAAACCCGGCGCTTACACGCTGAAGTGGAGCGTGCTTGCCTCTGATGGCCATATGAGCAGTGGCGAAGTTCCCTTCACGGTGAAATAGTCCAGCCAGATGCAGCAATTAGTTGATCTCTTCGGATTCTCGTCCGTTGTCCTGCGAGCCGGAACACTCATCTTCCAATCGTTGTTGCTGGGCGGCATCGTGTTCATTCTGTGGACCGCGCGCGGCGTGCCGGGCAATCCCGAATCCATCCAGAAGATGCAATCCGGTTTGTGGACGCTGCTGCGCCTTAGCGCAATCGGGCTAATCGTCATGCAGGTGCTGTACCTGTACGTGAACTCGGCTGTGTTGATGACCACGGCCGAGATCGGCTTCCGCGACGTGATCGGAGCGAACTTCTTTCTCTCGGGATGCATTGTGCTGGTGGCAGCGGTGGCGGCCTATCTGGTGGCACGCCAGCAGTGGAAGTTCGCACCCTGGCTGATACTCCTACTGGCGATGACGGTACTGGGCGCATCGGTCATGACGAACCACGCCGCTTCACGCCTTGACGGCCGTCCGCTGCTCATCACCTTGACCACGATCCACGAAGCGGCCACGGCGTTCTGGATTGGCGGCCTTCCATTTCTGGTGCTCGCGCTATTTCGTGACAAGGAAGAAGAAGCCCGTTGGCACATAACCGAGCGCTTCTCGCGGATGGCGCTGATAAGCGTTGGCGCGATTGTGTTCAGCGGCGCGGGCATGAGCATTCGCTATATCGCTTCATGGCAAGCCGTTCTGGGCACTGCCTATGGCGTGATGGTAATGGCGAAGGCCTTGATGCTCGCAGTGCTGATGTTGCTGGGCGGCATCAACTTTTGGCTGCTGCGCAACACCAGCAAAGATCGGGTGATGCCCCGCTTGCGCCGACTCATCGAAGCGGAAGTTGGGATAGGGATCACGGTAATTTTGACGGCGGCATCGCTCACCTCGCAGCCGCCTGCGGTTGACCAGCCCAACGACACCGTCACTTTTCACCAGATCGCGCAGCGGATGAAGCCAGCCTTGCCTCGCCTCACCTACCCGCAGGTGGCGGATGCAATCATTTCCCCTTCCGGACAGGGAGCTACCGTCAGCGACGTCCCGAATACGCTTCCGGTTGCCTACAACGCAGATGGCGAGCCGCTCTCGCAACTGAAAATTGCATGGGCGATGGAGTCAGAGTCGAACCATCATTGGATGGGGCTAGTCGTGCTCGCCATGGGACTGCTGGCGCTGCTGGCTCGCACCGGCAAGGCAGACTGGGCGGAATACTGGCCGCTGCTGTTGATCGGCATCGCCATCTTCATCTTCGTCCAGGCTGATACCGAGTGTTGGCCGGTAGGCTACAAGGGCTTCTGGGAGTGTTGGGCCAATCCCGAGGCGTTTCAACACCGGCTGGCCGCGCTGGTGTGCATTGCTTTTGCGATCTTTGAATTACGAGTCCGCAAGCGCAAATGGGAAAACGATCGCATGGCACTCATCTTCCCTCTTATGGTCGCTGCCGGTGGAGTGGTATTGCTGACCCACACCCATGCCATCACCAACGTGAAGGAAAACCTGCTGGTGGAGTTGACCCACGTACCCATGGGCCTGCTGGCAGTGTTTGCCGGATGGTCGCGCTGGCTGGAGCTGCGCCTGCCTCCGAACGACCGCAAAATTCCCTCTTGGATCTGGCCCATCTGCTTTGTGTTGATCGGCGTCGGCCTGCTGAACTACCACGAGCTATAGGCTGCCCTAAGAGTTGTCATTAGGAGCGAAGCGAACGCATTTGGAGCCGCGCAGTGGACCAATTGCCAAAACTCCAACGCCGTAGGCGCGGAATAGTCTAGCCCAGCACCGAGCCGCGGGCGGAGTGCTGGATGAGGTCGGAAATAAATCCGTCCCTTCAGGGACGGCACAGCTCCCAACGAACCTGTTTGCCAGCTCGTCAGTTCCCTATTCGCTACGCAAAGCCTGCATAGGCTCGATCGAAGCGGCACGGAAAGCGGGGATGTACGCAGCAATCAAGCCCGCAAGCGCCACTGCTATGCATACCAGCGTCAAGACCAGCGGGTTGCGAGAACCTGTGCCATACAGCATACTTTGCAGCACCGAGGCTGAAATTAGGGAGGCAACCACGCCCACCACGATCCCGATTGCGAGCAACAAAGCGGCATCGCGCAATACCATCTTCAGCACGATGCCCCGCCGTGCTCCCAGCGCCATACGAACACCGATTTCGCGAGTGCGCCCGGTCACGGAATACATCATTACGCCATAGAGGCCAACGACGGTGAGGACGATGGCGAGTCCAGCGAAGGTACCCAGCAGGGCCATGGCAAACCGCGGCTGCGATAGCTCGCTGAACATGAGCTCCTGCATGGTGTGGACGTGCGAGACCGGCACATCGGGGTCAAGGGAGGAAACCAGTTGGCGCAGCGTGGGCTCGAGGCTACGAGGCTCGACCGAAGTGCGTGCCACGGTGTACAGGCAACACCAAGCGTTCAGTTGCGCAGCCGGCGCGTACATGGCTGGCCTCATCTCTCGCTGCGTTGCCGACTGCCGGATGTTTCCCACCACTCCCACGATTTCGCGCCAGGGTGGGCCGTCCTTTGCGCCGGTCCCAGCTCCCGGCTTAAGCTTCTTGCCTATCACATTTTCTCCCGGGAAGAACTTGTCGGCGAAAGCACGATTCACCATCATGACTTGCGGGGCGTCTTTGTCGTCGCGATTAGTGAAGTCGCGCCCTGCCAATAGAGGAATTTGCATCGTGGCAAAGAACCCGGACGAGACCGGGGTGAAGTCTGCGTAGGGTTGTTGGGCTTCGGGCACGGGATGCTCTGGGTCCTCGAAAGTAATGATTATGTGATCATCGGTCATGGGGAGAATCATGACACCGCCGGCAGATTGCACACCCGGTAGTGCGCGTACTTTCTCAAAGTAGTCGCGGTAAAACTCGGGCCGATTCTGCTTGTACTGCGCGTCGGGCAATTCAAAGGAGAAGGTCAGCAGGTGGTCGGGGTTGAAACCTTCCTGGGTGTGAAGCAGGTTCATGAAGCTGGTGATGAGCAGCCCTGCTCCTGCGGTCAACACCAACCCTAGCGCGACTTGCGCGACGATAAGCGATGAGCGTAACCAATCGCGATGCGACATCTCCGTTCGTGCGCCTTCTTTGAACGTGGTCACCAGGTCGGTTTTCGAAGCGGTGACGGCTGGAACGATTCCGAAGATAAGCCCGGCCAGGAACGATAACGCGATCGCGAAGCCGAGTACCCGCAGGTCCACTCCGGCATCAGCGGCTCGCGGAACGCTGTCGCCGATTAGCGACAACATGGCCGGCGTGGCCGCGAAGGCCACGCCGCCTCCCGCGAGGCCTCCAATGGTGCTCAGGACAAGGCTTTCCACCAGCAGTTGGCGGATAATCCGTTTGCGGCCCGCGCCCAAAGCGGCCCGCAGGGCAATCTCACGTTGCCGTTCGCGCATGCGCGCCAGCAGGAGATTGGCGATGTTGGCACAAGCGATCAGTAGCACTAGAACAACCGCTCCCAGCACAACGTTGAGCGCTGTTTGCGTATCGCCAACTAGCGCAGCCAACTCGGTCTGAACCGCAGCGGAGTCGTGACGCGAATTGGAATTGGGGTACTGCTTCGCCAAGTTGCCGGCAATGTTTTTGAGGTCCTGGTCGACCTGCGCGACGGTGACACCCGGCTTCATCCTTCCGATTGTGTCGAGAAGATGCGCACCCCGGGTTTTCGTCAGGGAGTGCGGATCGGTGGGATCGTCATCAACCGCTAGTGTCGTCCAAATACCATTCTCCGGTGCGGTCACGGGAAAGCGAAACGAAGCCGGCATCACACCGATCACGGTGTACGAATCGCCGCTCAGCTTGATGCCGCGGCCCAGGATGGATGGGTCTGCGCCGAAATGCTCAACCCACAGCGCGTGGCTGATCAGCGCTACCCTGGTGCCCTGCTTTTCCTCGTCTGCGGAAAACCCGCGGCCCAACTCGGGATTCACCCCCAAGGTGGGCAGGAGGTCCCAGGAGACGACCTCGCCCTGCACGCGCGTGGGCCGCGCCACTCCGGTCAGGGTAAACGAGTTGTCGTGGTAAGAAACTAGATGCTCCAGGGTGCGGTTCTGGGCGCGCCAGTCAAAGAAATCCGGGTAGGACACCGATTTAACTGCGGGGTCTTGAGTCGCGGCAGATTGCGCACTGATAAGCCGCTCCGGCTTGTCGTACGGCAGAGGACGCAATATCACCGCGTCGATCACGCTGAATACAGCCGTGTTGGCGCCGATTCCCAGGGCCAGCGTGATTATCGCGACTGCCGCGAAACCCGGTGACTTGAACATCTGGCGAATGGCGTATCGGAGATCATCGACCAAGCTGCGCATTCGGACTCCTTCGCAATCCACTGCAGACAGATGCAATAGGTCTGCCAAATCTGCTTCGGTGTAAGGGCTTAATTCCGATGGGTTTACATCCGAGCGGCAGCGGTGGACGGACAAGAACTGTTCGTAGGCGGACGCTCTTGATCGCTCACGAACACGGCCCGTAGAGCTAGGCGCGCTGGGCTTTGGCACCGCAGGTCGAGGCGACGACATCCAGCGCCTGCTCACACTGCTCGCGGCTCACGTCGAGATGCGTGACAAAGCGAATCAATTGCGGACCGAAGCCGCTGGCCCGAACATTTCGTGCCGCGAGTTTCTGCGCCAACTCGTACGACGTCATCCCGGTGCCGGAAACTTCACACATCAGAATGTTGGTTTGCACTTTGGCAGGATCGATTTTGATGCCGCAAACCCTCGCCAGTCCCTCGGCGAGAAACTTTGCATTCGCGTGATCGTTGGCTAGTTTCTGCGGTCCCTGTTCCAGCGCAATGAGTCCGGCGGCAGCCAGGATACCCGCCTGCCGCATTCCACCACCGAGCGCTTTGCGATAAATGCGGGCGCGCTCCATCAACTCCGCGCTGCCCACCAGCATCGATCCCACCGGCGCGCCCAGTCCTTTGGAGAGGCAGAACATGACCGTGTCGGCTTGGGCTGTCAATTGCGCCACGGGGATGCCGAGGGCGACGGAAGCGTTGAAGACACGCGCCCCATCCAGATGCACCGGCAGGCCCGCGTCATGCGTCCGATCGCACAAGTCATTAAAGATCTCCGGCGGCGTGACTGTTCCGCCGCCCATGTTGTGCGTGTTCTCCAGCGAGACCAGTCCGGTCTTCGCGTCGTCGTAGTTCCTGGTCCTGATGTTCGACTCCACGTGCTCCCAGGTTAGGATTCCGCCTTCGGCCCACACGGTGCGCGCCAACACGCCGGAGAAATGAGCCATCATCGCCATCTCATACTCGAAGATATGGCTGCGGGCTTCGCAGATAACCTCCTGCCCATGATGGGTGTGCAGCTTGATGGCAATCTGGTTGCCCATCATTCCGCTGGGAACGAACAGCGCGGCCTCGCGGCCGAAAATCTCCGCAGCGCGTTTTTCCAGACGGTTGATGGTCGGGTCCTCGCCATAGACGTCATCGCCGACCGCGGCCCCGAACATTGCCTGCCGCATTTCCAGCGAAGGCGCAGTGAAGGTATCGCTGCGCAGTTCAATGACTTTGCCGGAGTGCGGGTGAATGGAAGCCTCGGAATCGGCAGCAGAAGTGTGCATGGGTTATAGTCTATCCAATCTGGCTTCGTTGAAAATCGTTAATCAGAGCAAGGGACACGCCAGGAATGTATTCACCACGGAGACACAGAGGACACGGAGATTGTTTTACCAATTCTTCTCTGTGATCTCCGTGCCTCTGTGGTGCGATTTTCATCTCAAGAGATTCTGCTATGGCAACTAACCTTGCATCCGCTGGCAACGCGACCCAGCGCAACATTCCGGCTCGGCTCATCGACGACGCACGCAGGCACGTCTATGAAGCTGCCGTACGGACACCGCTGGTGCGGCTCAACTATGACGGCCCGTCCGACATTTATCTGAAGCTGGAATGCCTGCAGCCCATCGGTTCCTTCAAAATCAGAGGAGCGTACAACGCGGTCCGGCTTCTGCCGGAAGAAGAACGGCGGCGCGGGGTTTGGACGGTGAGCGCCGGCAACGCTGCCCAGGGAGTGGCGCTGGCGGCGCGCAAGGCCGGCGTGCCTTGCAAAATCCTTATGATCGAAGAGGCTCCGGCGGCCAAGTTCGATGCAGTACGCCGCCTCGGCGGAGAAGTCGTAAAGGCCTCCTACGACCAGTGCTGGCAGGCGCTGGCTGACCGCGCGCATCCCGCGATGACCGGAGTATTTATCCATCCATTCGAAGATGACGGGTTTATTGCGGGCAATGCCTCGGCCGGCCTCGAAATCCTGGAGGACCTACCCGACGTGGATTGCGTGGTGGCGGCCTTCGGCGGTGGAGGCTTATCGTGTGGAATCGCCGCCGCCTTGAAATCGCGCGGACACAGGGCAAGGGTGTTTGCGGCAGAGCCGGAGACGGCGGCTCCGCTGGCGCGGTCATTCGCCGCAGGGTCGCCGCAGAGTTTTCCGGAGTGGAAGGCGAGTTTTGTGGACGGCTGCGGAGGCAAGTCGGTCTTTCCCCGTATGTGGGAGCTGGCACATCATCTGCTCGCCGGGTCCATTGTTTGCACACTCGAGGAGACGCGCCGGGCCATGCGCATTGTGGCCGAGCGCAATCGCGTGATCGCTGAAGGCGCAGGCGCCTGTGCCGTGGCCGCCGGCCTCAGCGGTAAATGCGGCCCAGGAAAGATTGTGTGCGTGGTGAGCGGCGGCAACATTGACTTGGCAAGATTTGCGGAATTGGTGACGAGGTCAGATACGGCGTCGTGAGCCGCTTTGAAGGGGCACGGCTGAAGAGGCTGCTGAAAAAGAAGGCATTTTGAAGGGGCAGAAACCCTTTATTTTTTGTCATCCCGAGCGGGCTCCAGCCCGCGAGGGATCTGCTTTTTCGACTTTTTCAGCAGCCTCTTCAGCCGTGCCGCAGAAAGTACTGTCACGCTGGTGGCTTTAGCCACCTTAAGGTACTTCGCTCTCGCAAGGAAAATGCGAGTCGCCTCAGGGGCTGAAGCCCGAGTCTCAACGCGCCTGATGGCACGCTGAAGCCGTGCCCCTTCAAAGCATGCGATCGTCGACTGCAAATGGATAATCCAGCTGAAGCGCCGCTCCACCCTTCCAAAACCGACCCATCTATTCTGAAATAACTTTCTACACAGACTGTCACGTCTGAAGGTACGCCGCTCTATCGCAACCGTTTTTGGCGCGCAGGAAGCGCACGAAGACTTCATTTGAGAGCAGACGACCGTGTGCGGTCAACCGTAGGCGATCATCCTCACGGTCCAGCAATCCATCCTGTACGAGTTCGTCAATTACTGCGTTGTAGCCATCGATCGCCGCATCGCCGAACTGTGACTTTAACGCGGCAAGAGACAGCCCGCGATTCAGCCGCAATCCCAGGAAGAACGACTCCTCGATCGCAGCCTGCGCATCGACCGGGGTACGCGACGCCAGAAGTTGTTCTGTGCGTGAAGCAATGGGATCCGCGGCATTGGTCGCCGCCGAATAACCTTCCAGCGAATCCGGAGTCGCAAAACGCACTGCCTCGACTCCGGCCGCTCGCAGGCCATCTCCTGCGATCAGCATCGAATGTGCATCGACACCGAACCCGAGATACGGCTGCCGCGTCCAGTATTTCAAATTGTGTTTCGAGTCGCGCAATCCGATGCCGTGGGTGATCGGTCGCGCGAAGTTAGAGATCTCATACTGCTGCACCCCGCCATGCCCTAGTCGCTCACATGCCGCAAGGTATAGGTCGGCGGTGAGATCGTCGTCGGGAACAAAGTGCGCGTGATAGCGACTGCCACCCGCGAGCAACTCCGTGCCCAGACGCGAGTCCTCGTCCACCTCTAGCATGTACACACTTACGTGAGGCACGCCGCTGGCGAGAGCCTCGCCGAGCGAAAAATTCCAACTCTCCTCGGTCTGGTGCGGCAGACCCGCAATCAGGTCGACGCTGATGTTGCCGATCCCGCCGGACCGCAGCCGCGCGATGTCGTCTAGGGTAATGGCCCGGGTGTGTAAGCGACCGACCGATGACGATTCCTGGTCCACAAACGACTGCACGCCCAGGCTGACCCGATTCACTCCGCAGCCCATCAGGGTGTCGACGACCTCGCCGGAGATAGTGCCGGGGGCGCACTCGACGGTGATTTCTGCCGTCACTTCGACCTCGAAATTATCGCGGACAGCCTGAAACAGCCGCTGCAGCTGGTCGGGCGCAAGCACCGAGGGCGTGCCTCCACCGAGATAGATCGAATCCACGTCACGGTCAATTTGTCCGCCGAGTTGGCGCGCTATGTCATCGGCAGCCTCAATTTCGGCGCACACCTGGCCGACATATTTCTCGAACAGCGCACGCGAAAATACGCCCGAGGCGAAGTTGCAGAAGCTGCACTTCGTGCGGCAGAAGGGCACCGAGATGTAAATTCCTTGTGGCAAGGGATTCGCGAAAGCCTTTAACTTATAGAGTAGCAGCCCCGCAGTAGCAGCCAGCAATTAGCATTTAGCAATTGGCAATTAGCCACTAGCTGTTAATATCGGTGATTCGCAGCATCGGGCATCGGCGAACGGAAAGAAGCAATTGCTCAGGGATAAGGCTAAGGGCTAATTGCCAGTCGCTAGTTGCTAATTGCTCTTTTCATGAAAAAGCGAGTGGTCATCACGGGGATGGGCGTGGTCAGCCCCAACGGCATCGGCAACGACGCGTTCTGCCGCGCCGTTCTGGCCGGGACCAGCGGGGTAAAGCGCATCCGCAGCTTCGATCCCAGCAGCCTTTCCGTGCAGATCGCCGGCGAGGTGCAGGATTTCGACGAGTTGGCATGGGTTGACCCGCATGAGCGCAAACATGTTTCGCGCGTTGTACCGCTGGCATTGGCCGCGTCCACGGAAGCCCTGGCCGATGCCGGTATCGATCCTGCGAAACTCTCGTTGGGGCAGCAGCGCGAAATCGGCGTGGTGCTGGGGTCGGGCGGCGGCGCGCAGGAATTCTCCGAGGAACAAGTTCGATTGTGGCTAACCGGCAAGGTCAAGCAGGTCAGCCTGTTCTGCATTCCCAGCGGGACCATGGGCACGCTGTCCAGCGAAGTCAGCATGCGCTTCGGACTGCGCGGCATGAGCCACGTCATCACCACCGGTTGCACGTCGTCAACCGACGCATTCGGTTACGCGCTGCGGCAAATCCAGTTCGGGTTTCTGCCGGCGATGCTCGTCGGCGGCGTGGACGCACCTATTGCGCCGGGCATCATGAAGGGCTTCACCCTGATGAAGATCATGACCTCGTCGTGGAATGACGAACCGGAGCGCGCCTCGCGGCCCTTCTCCGCCGACCGTGATGGCTTCGTCGTTGCCGAAGGTTCGTGGATGTTCGTGGTGGAGGAATACGAGCACGCTCGCGCACGTGGAGCGCGAATCCTCGCGGAGGTGGCAGGTTATGGTTCCACTTGCGAGGCTTTTCATCGCGTGCGTTTGCAGGAGTGCGGCGAGGAACCGGCCCGCGCCATTCAGATGGCGATGGAAGATGCCGGTATCAATGCCGCAGCCGTTGATTATGTCAATCTGCACGGCACCTCTACGCAGTTGAATGATCGCATCGAGACTCGCGCGTTGAAATTGGCATTGGGCGAAAAGGCCCGCCAGACGCCAATGTCCAGCTTGAAGTCGCAGATTGGACATCCTCAGGGCGCATGTGGCGCAGCCGGAATTGCCGCAACACTGGTTGCGATGCATCATGGGCAAGTTCCGCCGACCATCAATTTGGAGAAGCCCGATCCCGAGTGCGACCTGGATTACGTTCCCGATGCGGGCAGACACGTCGAGATCGAACATGCGGTTTGCAATTGCATCGCTTTTGGGTCGAAGAATTCGGCGCTGCTGTTGAGAAAGATACAGTGAAATAGTCCAAGAGCTCGGCAGACACGGCCCCTATCTCGCCAACTTTTCCATCCCGCCGGCCTCAATCCTCGTCTATATGACTTCCAGCAATTGTTTACAATCGCATAGGGGACATGGCTTCCATCCACGAAGAAGAGGTTTTAGGCAAGGCATATGACAGCAGGCTGATGAAGCGCCTGCTCACCTATCTGCGCCCCTATCGGGTGCAGGTTGTGATCGCCCTGATTGCCATCGTACTGAAGGCGGGTGCCGACGTTCTCGGCCCGTATCTCACCAAGGTCGCGATCGATAAATACCTCGCCAGCCACACGGAAGCCCATTCCCTGCTCGATCGCTTTCTGAGCCCGAGGCCGCTGACCGGAATCGCGCAGATCGCCGGCATTTACGTTGGCTTGCTGCTGTTCAGCTTCCTGCTCGAATTTACTCAGACCTACATCATGCAGTGGACGGGACAAAAGGTGATGTTCGATCTGCGGGCACAGATTTTCCGGCACCTGCAGGGTCTGCATATTGCGTTCTTCGACCGCAACCCCGTCGGACGCCTCGTCACCCGCGTCACCACCGACGTTGACGCGCTGAATGAGATGTTCACTGCGGGCGTGGTATCAATCTTCGAAGATATCTTCGTGCTGCTGGGCATCCTGGTCATCATGCTGAACATGAACTGGCGGCTGGCGCTGATCACCTTCGCCGTGCTGCCGCTCATTTTCTATGCGACGTCCATCTTTCGTCGCAAGGTACGCGAGAGCTACCGCCGCATTCGCATTGCCATCGCCAGGATCAATGCTTATCTGCAGGAGCACGTGACCGGCATCGTCGTGCTGCAACTGTTCAATCGTGAGAAGAAGTCGTACGAGCAGTTCGAGAAAATCAACCGCACCCACATGGATGCGTACAAAGACGCGATCATGGCCCACGCCGTGTATTACCCGGTGGTGGAAGTTCTCTCGGCGACGGCGATCGCTTGCGTGGTATGGTTCGGCGGCGGCCAAGTGATTCGCAACATTGTTAGCCTGGGCGTGCTGGTGGCGTTCATGCAATACGCGCAACGCTTTTTCCGCCCGATTCAGGACCTTAGCGAGAAGTACAACATCCTGCAGTCGGCAATGGCTTCGAGCGAGCGCATTTTCAAGCTGCTGGATACGTCACCCGAGATCGTTACTCCCGTATCGCCGAAAGTGGCCGCCGGATCGGGACGCATCGAGTTCGATCACGTATGGTTCGCCTATCGCACGATGGCGCAGGCCGCGGAAGAAGCCGCCAGCAAAGGGGAAAGGCTCAAGACTGCGCTCCAAGGAAACGGCGATCTCGCGCTGGAGTATGACTGGGTATTGCGCGACGTTTCGTTCACCATTGAGCCGGGTGAAACGGTTGCGATCGTCGGACACACCGGCGCGGGCAAGACCACGATCATCTCGCTCTTGCTGCGCTTTTATGATGTGCAGAAGGGCGCTATCCTGATTGACGGCGTCGATATCCGCGACATGGACTTGAACGATCTGCGGCGGCGTTATGGCGTGGTGCTGCAAGACCCGTTCCTCTTCTCCGGAACGGTTGCGGATAATATCCGCCTGGGCTCGCACTGGATTGAAGATCAGGCAGTAGAGAATGCCGCAGAGCAGGTCAACGTCGCGGATTTTATTCGCTCGCTTCCGGGCGGATTCAGCGAAGAAGTACGCGAACGCGGCAGCACGCTTTCCACCGGACAAAAACAGCTCATCTCGTTTGCACGCGCGCTAGCGCATAATCCCAAGATCCTCATCCTGGATGAAGCTACCTCGAGCGTGGATACCGAAACCGAATTTCGTGTCCGTGAAGCCCTGACCCGCATGGTGGAAGGCCGCACCTCGATCATCATCGCGCATCGGTTAAGCACGATTCAGCGGGCCAACAAGATCATTGTCATGCACAAAGGCAAAGTGCGCGAGATTGGATCCCACCAGCAGTTGCTGGCCAATCGCGGTATCTATTGGAAGTTGTATCAGCTGCAATACAAGGACCAGGAAATTCCCACGCCTGCCGCGATTGCGGCAAACGAATATTCTGCAACAGGCGTCAACGTCTCGGCGGACGATTAGAGCTAACCTCTGAAGCGATACGCCGTGCGGGAGCGCCTCGATGATGCCCAAAGCCTGGTACCGGCCATCTATTCGTTCGAACAAGTCAGAGCACTAAACCTAAGGATGCTCCGCACCCTTTCTGCCGGTAAACAAAAAAGGGGGGAGCAAAGAACCTGGGACCTGCGCGAGTATGGATCTATTGCGGGGGCGCAGTGGTGGTGGTTGTCGTTGTGGTGTCTTTCTGCACCTGAGGCGCTGGCGTTGTGGTGGTCGTCTTCGTGTCGGTCTGCTTCACCTTGTGATGCTTGTATTTCGTAGTGGTATCGGTAGTCTGCGTGGTCGCGGGCGGCGGAGAGGCCGGATCCTGCGTAGTTGAGGTCGTGGTGCTCTGCGTCTGAGCCGCGGGCGGATTCTGGGTGGTCGTCGAGGTGCTGGATTGCGTAGTGCTCTGTGCCATTACCGGCAGGGACAGGGCGAGTACAACGAGCGATCCCAGGACGACAGCAAATAACGTCTTTAATTTCATTTGATTCTCCTTCATTACGTTGGTCAGACCCCATGGTATGGCTCTCTTCTGCCTTAATCTGGTCACAATTGCTCGTTGCCCCGCAAAATCACGCCCTTACGAGACCCATCTGCGGCGCCAAGATGGAGGCTTCGCTCTTGCGATCCCCCAGTTGCCGACTCAAAGTCTCGTGCAGCGGGGTACACTAACCGCAAAACCCGCTCTTCGGTTGAAATCCAATCCCGACACGTGCACGAGGTGAAGACGTGTGGCAAATCCATCCCTGGCTGGCGCTTGGCGTCGTCGCATCCACAGCTGCGACTGACGCCGTGTATGTCATGTTCAACGCAGCCGTTTCGTCGCGAAAGCGCGTGCCGGCCGCAAGTTGGAGTAGCGTGTGGTATCTGCTGTCGGCTTTCGCGGTCATCAGTTACACCCGGAACTGGGTCTACGTGTGCTTCGCCGCTTTAGGCTCGTGGATTGGAGCGTACTTGTCGATGACGCTGCTCGGCAAGCCGCGAAGTGATTCCCGAGATCCCGACCACGGTGGCCCGAAAGCCGGGGTTAGTCGCTCGCAGCAAAAGCAATAACCACTTCTCGCTCTATCATGAGTGGCCTGGCAGTTCGAGTGAAGGGGCGCCGCTTCGAGCCGCGGAAGTCAGGTGAATAATCCAGGCGAGAGGAAGCGCCGAAAGAACCCGCCGCCCTGAAACTGATAGCTGACGGCCGACGGCTGCCTCCTGTCATAATCCCAAAGTGCGCATCCTTATCTCCGCGGGAGAGGCCTCCGGCGAATTCTATGGCGCAGAGCTAATTAACGCTCTGCGCAGACAAGCCCCAGAACCAGCATCGGTCGAGTTCTTCGGCGTAGGCGGAGACCAGATGCGCGCTGCCGGCTGCGATCTTCTGGTGGATGCACGAGAGATCGCCGAGGTCGGCATTGTCGAGGTGGTCAAACACATTCCGCTCATCTATCGCCGCTTTCGCGAGGTGGTACGCGAGGTCGAACGGCGACGGCCTGACGTCGCGGTGCTCATCGACTTTCCCGATTTCAACCTGCGACTGGCGCGCGAGCTGCATAAGCGCGGTGTGCCGGTCATCTACTACGTCAGCCCCCAACTATGGGCATGGAAGCAGGGACGCATCGAGCGCGTTCGAAAGTACGTTCGCGAGATGTTGGTAATCTTCCCTTTCGAAGAACGCTTCTATCGCGAACGCGGCATTGAGGCACAGTTTGTCGGCCATCCGCTCGCCGACTTGTCACCGCCTCACATAACGCGCGAACAGTTTGCGGCGCAGCATAATCTAGATGCGAGTCGCGACTGGATCGCTTTGCTGCCCGGCAGCCGGCGCGGCGAAGTTTCTCGCATTCTCCCGATGCTGTTAGAAGCAGCGCAACTTCTCGGCCCAGAATACGTTTATATAGTGCCGGTTGCTTCCACCCTCGATGAGAGCTGGGTGGCTTCTTTTTTGCGCGACCATACAGGTCCGCGAATTACTTTTACTCGCGACGCACGCGCCAGTTTGTTACACGCGCGAGCGGCGGCGGTTGCCAGCGGCACGTCCACGCTCGAAGCGGCCCTGATCGGAACACCGTTCACCATGGTATATCGGGTAGCGCCGCTCACTTGGAGCCTGGGGCGCCGTCTAGTAAAGGTGGACCGCTTCGCAATGGTGAATCTCATCGCGGAACGTGACGTCGTTCCGGAGCTGGTTCAGGGCGAGCTGACGCCGCAGCGAGTTTGCGCTGAGCTTCGGCGGCTCATTCCCGAAGGGAAAGCACGAGAGACCATGATCGCGGACTTCACTGAAGTGCGACGCCGCTTGCGACCCAGCGGTCCCGGCGGCGGCGCATCCGACCGGGCGGCCGAAGCCGTACTTACGTTGCTGGGACAGTCAGGATGAACCGAGTTCACCACAGAGACACAGAGGCACAGAGAAAAACAACTTTTTCTTTTGGACCGCCGCTCGACATTCATTGCTCATCCCCCGCAGAACTCTGTTGGTTCACAAGAAACAGTGGATTTGGCCCCAGCTTTCAGAACTCCTCTGTGTCTCTGTGGTGGATCCGGTATCCGGCGGTGAGATCATTTATAGTGACAACAGCAGGAGCAAGTTTCCTAATGCGAATCGCAGCGCGATCTTTGGTGCGCGTCTTTCTGGTGCTTTCGGTTCTTGGTTTGGTTTCGCCATGTTTCGCCGCCGAAAAGCAACGGATCGAGGTCAACGACTACAGCATTCAGGCGGTTATCTCTCCGCAGACCCACCAGATTAAGGCCCAGGCTCGCGTCCGTTTTACTGCGCTCGACGACATCACCATCGCTATCTTTGAATTACACAATGCGCTACGGCCAACCAGTGTGTTCGAGGCCGACGGCCAACCTCTTTCGGTCGAGCGTGTCAGTCAGGATTCGACCATCCGCATCTCTTTACCGAATGGTTTGACGAAAGGCGCCAGCGATACCCTGACCTTCGAATACGAGGGGACCCTGCAGTCGGGCGATGACAGCCCAGTGCCAGGACTAAAGCTTGCCTACATCGGCGATCCCATAACCTATCTGCTTTATGCCGGACGATGGTTTCCTATGGTTGGCTATGGCACTGATCGTTTCACCTCGACCATCAGCATCAGCGTGCCGTCTGGGTACAGCGTTATCGGCAGTGGCAAGCAAACGTCGGGCGCCGCTCCCGAAGCCGGAGTGGAAGTCGGCAGCCACAAGGGCAGCGCAAGCCATGCGACCCTTACTAAGCTCCCAGTTCCCGCCGGATACAAGACCGTTACCTTCAGCTACGAGAATAAGCCCAGCTTTCCAGGAACGATTTTGATTGGAAAGTACGAGCAGACCAAGAACAACGAAGGTGGATTGAATGTAACGGTGTACACCACGCCAGAGCATAAGGCGCTCGCGACTCAGTACGCCGACACCGCGGTGAAAGAATTTTTCTTCTACACCTCGACCTATGGTTCTCCGTTCAGCACCACGCTGAACGTCGTCGAGTTGCCCAACGACACGGTCCCGTCAGCCTGGGCGCCAGAGATCGCCGCGCTGGCCTCGCGCGCATTTGTCGGCAAAATTAACTATCGACTGCTGGCGAATACCGTTGCGCACCAGTGGTTCGGTACCATGGTCAGCCCGGCAACCAAGAATGATTGGTGGCTGAACGACGGATCCGCGCGCTATTCCGAGGCGCTCTACGTGGAGCACGTTGCAGGCCCGGCGGGTTTCCAGGAAGTCACCAAGGACATGTCGGTCGGCGCGCTGGCTTATGTCTCGGTCCCCTTGGCAGATGTCGGCAAACTGGACACGTTTTCGCCCGAGTTTCAATCGCTGGTGGCCGACAAGGGCGGGATGATCCTGCAAATGTTGCGCTGGGTGATAGGCGATAACCCCTTCGACAAGACCATGCGCACCTTCGTCACTCAGTATGCGGGCAAGTCAGCCTCAGTTGACGACTTTCGGAAGGTTGCCGAGCAGAGTTCGGGACAGCAGCTTACCTGGTTCTTTACCCAGTGGCTGGACTCCACGGGCGCGCCTGAGTTCAAGAACAAATACACGGTGTATCGCACGCAGAAGGGCTTTCGCGTGGTCGGCGAGATTCAGCAGGACATGGACCTCTTCCGTATGCCCGTGGAGCTGAAGATCGACACCGACGGCAAAACCGAGACCAAGCGCATAGAGGTTTCCGGAACGAACTCCGCGTATGCAGTGGAGACTTTCGGCAAACCGCGGCGTATTAGCATCGATCCCAACAATGATGTGTTGCAAAACTCGCAGGAGTTGCAAGTACGCACCTCGATCATGCGTGGTCAGCAGGACGTCGAACAGGGTGACTTGACGGAAGCGCTGAAGGAATTCCAGAAGGCGCTGGACATCAACAAGAACAGCTCGCTGGCGCACTATCGCATCGCCGAAGTGTTCTTCCTACAGCACAACTACCAGTCGGCGGCGAATGCCTATCGCGAATCGCTCAACGGCGACGGCGAGCCCCGCTGGACCGAGGTTTGGAGCCATATTCAGCTGGGCAAGATCTTTCGACCTAACCGGACAGCGTGAGCGCGCAACCAACGAATACCGCCAGGCTTTGCAAACCAACGATAATACGCAGAACGCGCTGGATGAGGCGCGCAAGTATCTACAGTCACCTTTCCAGCCACCCAGCCCCGATAAGCCGGGCCTGCAGTAGTTGGGTCCAGTTAGAACGTTACAAACAAATCCTACAACCGGGAGGGCCATGACGAATAGGGTCTTCGATTTCCTTAGCTGACCTCATTCGGCTCGACATCGCGTGATGATACTCAGCAGTACTATAGAGCGCATGTCCTGGTGAGCCAATTAACTAACAGTCGCTAGCGCTGGACGGGATACTCATTAATCCAGTGGAATCCGCGACTAGTCAGCAGAAATTCTGATTCGTCAAGCCGGTGCAGTGTCGCCGTTATCTGATGTCCATCCATCTCGCCCGTGAGAATGAGTTGATTAGGCTGCAGATTCTCGTAGGAGAAAGGCGCACTCCACGTCGGATCATCAGACTTCGTCATCCGAAAAAACCTCCTCGGCATATCGAGATGCATACCGAACGATAAGAATGCGCTGCCGATAAGCTGCACAGTGACGGCATTATCATCTTCAAACATGATACGGCGCCAGCAAAGCGCGTCCGTAAGCACTGGGGGGCGAATCTTGCCATCGACTTTTAGTTCGTCGATCGACCAGGCGCCATAGAGCGGTGCTTGCAGTCGGTGCGCAAGCAATCCCCTGGCATTGTTTTCGTGTAAATGGAGATAGAAGGCAACCAAAGTCACGCACAACACCAGTTGCAGTATGAGCGCTGCTTTGTTCAACTTCTCGTCCCGGAAAAGCGGACGCATTTTAGGTGCGTCAACCGCGCGGCCTAATACAAAAACTTCCGTTAGCCGAGTTAGATCTGGGACGAGCAGGACAAGAGACATCAATACCAAGTGCATCGACAGCAGCTTGACCGTCACGTCGTAACCCAAATTGAGCACCAATACATTGCTTGTGACACCCAAGCAGATAAGTGCTCCCAAGGTGGTCAGTTGCGGAACCAAGAGCAAGGCTCCGCCAAGGATTTCCGCGGCTCCGCCAAAAAAACTGTAGAGCCGCGACGCTCCCATGAAAGTCCACAGCAGTCCCATTGGTGAGGAATCCCCATAGGTCTCCAGTAACTTTGCAAGTGAGGGAGGCGGAAACTGAAACGCAAACACCTTGGCTGCCCCATAGTGAATCAATATGGTCGCAAGCGTCAGTCGCAGATAGAGCATGAACCACGGTAGCAACCGGTCGTAGTTAGGCCGTTTGCGGTCCAGAAATGACCAGATCACAGCTACGAGCGCGGCAAATATCAGATAACAAAGTACCAGGACGTAGTGGTAGCTTGTGTCCGTGCTGCTATTGGGCATGGCAATGACGATGGGGACGTCCGGTGGTAGGTGTAGCAGGTCTTGACCAACCCACGAAACGATCGACCGCCAGAGCAGTTCGTACTTCGCAAATAGTTGAGGTACGGGTGGAATCGGAAGGTAGTGAATAGGTTGGTAGAGAGTGTATAGAGGAAAGTACACACATGCGAACCGGAAAGCGACCTTCGAAGCGAGGCCCCAACGTGTCCCTTCGCCAGCCCCCTCTTTGGGCTCGACGATTGAATTGGTTCTATATCCGACCCTCATGTGTTGCAGCATATCAATCCTCAGTCTTTAACGCTACTGTACTGTCTAAGAGGCAGAGCGACACTGACAACGGTAAAGTGAAAATAAAAATCGGGTTCTGCAGGGACGCCGGAGGTTGTGACCCAGTTACTTCAGGCAAGCTCGACCGGAGGTGCTAATCTCAGAATCGCCCTAGCTTAAGGCCGCTCAAAGTCGCGGCCTTTTCTTTTGCTAAGCCTGCTGACATCAGCAATACCTGAAACGTTTCACCCATGCCCGCGGGTGAGATCAAGTGTTTCAGTTGCAATGCCACCTTGGCATGCTCCTGGGGAAGTTCGCAATCCTGAAATGCGTCGGCGAATTGCGTCTCTTCTCCGATGCCGAGGAGAAACTGCGATTGGGTAAGCAGTGCCACCGGCTCGAGTCCGCGCTGAAAGCCTCTTTCGCGTATGGCTGTGAAGTTTACATGCGCGGTGATGTCCTGCTCGCCGGGCGCTTCATAAGGCGATGTGCCGGCCCTGTGCTGCCGGTAACACATGAGGGTGTCGCGATGGCGCCCCGCCAGTTGCTCCTCACGCGTGTAGCCATAGTCGATCAGTACCACAAACCCGCGTGTGCGCTTTTCCTCCCTCGCCTGTCTCTCGCTGTCATCCCGACCGAGGACTTTAGTCCGAGCGGAGGGACCTGCTGTTCCAGGCGAGCGAAACACTTCCGCGATACGCTGCATCCACTCCAACGACTCCAGCGACGCTTCTACCCGCTCGCCTTCGTCCGGATGAATACTGTAGCGATCGAGGAATTCGGCTTCTGCTGCGGTCGGCAGATCGAATGTCTCCACGAATTCCCCATTCTCTAAGTCAATCCGCAACGCGCCACGATAGTCCACCACCTCGACGGGAAGGGCATCGAAGAATTCGTTGCCGAAGACGATGATGTTCTCCCCTGCTTTCGAAGTGGCCGCTTCGAGTGAGTCGAAGACGCGCGCTTTTTCTACGGCGATGTGCTCGGCTAGCCGTTCCTGCAATCGATCACGCAAGTGCGCCGACTGCTCCACCAGCGCATAATGCAGCGCGCGCGAAAACTCCGGGAACTGCTTTGCCGACCAATCCAGCACATCGCGCGCGAATAGACCGCGTCCAGGTCCCAACTCGACGACGTCGAGGCGCGGCGGAGAATCCAGCACGCGCCACATCTCCTCGAACTGTCGCGCCAGCAGCCGCCCGAATACAGCATGCACATCGCTCGAGGTGTAAAAATCTCCGGCTCTGCCAAATTGCTCACGCGCACGCGAGTAGTACCCCAGTTCGGACTCGTACAAACACATCTTCATGTACCGCGAGAACGGGATTGGGCCATAGCGACGAATCTCGTCCTCAATTAGCTTGCGCAGGCGCGATTCGCCGCGAGTGTCGCTCCAGGCTGCGTTGGGCCTGATCGTCACCGTTTATCTTCCCGCTCCATCTGCTGATTCTCTTTGCGGTGCTGTGGCGTGCGCACAAACATCTCCACCAGGTAATCGTGCAGGCAGTCGAAAAGTTGGCGCTGAAAAGCCCACTCGAATTGCGAATCGTCGAGATCGCGGGGATGCAAATCGAAGTAATAGATGTGGACGGGCGGATCGGTGAAGCGCGGACGGATGATCACCTCCACCGCTTCGCCCTTGGCACGCGCGTCGAACTCCACTAGCGGATGCTCGTACAACCGCAACTGCTGTTGCACGCGTTCCAGGCGGGAGGAGGTCATCGGCCGATTGTACAGTTTGCTGACAACTCGCAAAAGCAGATCTCTCGCAGGCCATAAAGCCCTCGCGGGACGACAAGAACAAAGAGCTTAAAGGCGCCCTGAAGGTGCGCCTTTTCAGGGCACTTCCGGAGTCATTGAGTTTTGACAAGGAAGTCACAACTTTGCCAACCGCGGTGACAACCGGGAGTTACGTCCCGGCTATCGTCAACGTGAAGTGCAAGGCGAGTGTGGCGGGCGGCTGCGGGAATAACCAATCACAACGGTCGCCCGCCATATGATCTGATCGACACCGCAGGTCCCGAACTAAACTCCCCAACAACTGATCACCAACTCAGTACCTGGGCGCCACCACCTGATGCTTCAGCCTGGACTCCTGGTACCCGCGCGACTTCTGCCGAGGCGGCAGCTTAGGAGCATGGTAGGGAATCTCCTCGTACGGAATCCGGCTCAGGAGGTCGGCGATGCAATTGAGCCGCGCCCGCTTCTTGTCGTCCGAAGGCACCACGACCCACGGCGCTTGCGGAATATCGGTGGCCGCCAGCATGGCATCGCGCGCCCGCGAGTAGTCGTAGAAGCGGTGGTGCGATTCCAGGTCCATTGGGCTCAGCTTCCAACGCTTCGTCGGGTCCTGAATGCGGTCCTGGAACCGACGGTGCTGCTCTTTTTCGGTAACATCCAGCCAGTACTTCAAAAGAATGATGCCACTGTCCACCAGCGCCATCTCGAAGCTGGGACAGCTCTGTAAAAATTTGCGGTGCTGTTCCTTGTTGCAGAAGCCCATCACGTACTCCACACCGGCCCGGTTGTACCAGCTGCGATCGAAGATCACAACCTCTCCGGCCGCCGGCAGCTCCGCAACGTAGCGTTGCATGTACATCTGTGTCTTCTGTCTTTCGGTTGGGGCCGGCAGCGCAACCAGGCGGAACACTCGCGGGCTTACCCGTTCGGTGATGCGCTTGATGACGCCACCCTTCCCGGCCGCATCGCGCCCCTCGAAGATAACGACGATCTTCGCGTCGGTTTTCTTAACCCACTCCTGCAGCTTCACCAGCTCAACCTGCAGCTTGTAGAGTTCGCGCTCATAGTCTTTCTTGCTCAGGCTGGCGGAAGGTTCATTCTGTGTTACAGGACTGTCTTTCTCCGCGCCTTCAGACTTTACAGCATGGTCTTTCTTGGAGCGCTTTCCCATGAGACCTCTCTTTCCCATGTCAGGACGTGCTGTGAAAGACAAGATTCTACGCTCCTAGCGCAAGCTAAGGCTGTGACTGGCAGCTATACCGACGCTATCGCGATCGAAATTCGGCTTCCGTTCACCATCAAAAAGGGCCCGTTGACTGCACCTTCTTCCTGCTCGCTGCGCACCTCCTTCACTCCACTGCGTGAGTTACGACACTGCGTGGCAACGGCCTCCGGCGCGAGAATTTAAGCATGAGGCGGCGCGGCGGTGTGTGGTCATCTTCCTCATTCTCCTTTCGCCGTCGCGCTGTCGCCAAGATTCCGAGGTGAATAGCTCGTGAGCACCCAAACGTTCTCGCCGGAAACAAGCACTCCACCCTTGCTGAGTTGTCCGACAACACAAACACCATCACCGACCAAGCGGCCAGGCCTGCGCATCTTGCAACCCGACGTGACCTACACCGGCTCGCCTATCAAGCCGCTGCAGAAGGGTCTGCCCAAGCAGACCGAATCATTGTGTCCGGAATGCAATAAGGTCATTGTGGCGCACCTCTTCGCCGAAGGCGGCAAGGTTGTGATGGAGAAGTCGTGCGCGAACCATGGCGCCTTTCGCGACATCATCTTTAGCGACGTGGCGTTGTACCTCAAGATGGAGGAGTGGAACTTCGGCGACAATCTGGGCCTGAGCAATCCGCAGATCGAAGGGGGGAAGTCGTGCCCTGACGATTGCGGCCTGTGCGGCATGCACACTTCGCATACCGCACTCGCCAACGTCGATCTCACCAACCGCTGCAACCTGACGTGCCCGGTCTGCTTCGCCAACGCCAACGTCGCAGGCTATCTTTATGAGCCCAGCGTCGAGCAGGTCCGCGGGATGTTGCAGACGCTTCGTGGCGAACGTCCTGTGGACGGCCGTGTGGTGCAGTTCTCTGGCGGCGAGCCCACCATTCATCCGCAGTTCTTCGAGATCCTGAGCATGGCACGCGAGATGGGCTTCACTCACATCCAAGCAGCGACCAATGGCATCGAGCTCGCCAATCTCGAGTTCGCAAAGAAGGCTAAACTGGCTGGCTTGGCCACGCTATACCTGCAATTCGACGGCGTCACTGATGACGTTTACCTTCGCACCCGTGGGCGCGCGCTGCTCGATACCAAGATGAGGGTCATCGAGAATTGCCGCGCCACCGGCATGAAGATCGTTTTCGTGCCTACCATCGTGAAAGGCATCAACGACCACCAGATCGGCGACATTGTGCGCTGCGCCATCGAGAACGTTGACACCGTCTCAGGCATCAGCTTCCAACCCGTCGCCTTCACTGGTCGCATCGCGAAACATGAACTGTTGGCCAAGCGCTTTACGCTCGCCGATCTGGCGCGCTGCGTCAGCGAGCAGACCGGCATTACCGACGCGCGTGCCGACTGGTTTCCGCTCGCCTGCGTCACGCCCTTTTCCAAGCTGACCGCCGCACTGCGTGGAACCGGCGTGCCTACCATCTCGTCGCACCCGCATTGCTCGCTCGGAACTTATTTTTTTGTGGACGAAAAGTCGAAGGAAGCTGTGCCCATCACCCAATTTGTTGACGTGCCCAACATGCTGCAGGACATGGAAGAGCTGTCGCGCTCAGCCGGCAAGGCGCGCTTCAAGCTCTACAGCAAGGTCAAGGTGTGGAATTCGCTGCAGAAGCACTTCAAAGCGCAGCTTGCGCCACCGGGATTGACGTTCACGAAATTCCTCCAGACCTTGCAAGGGATGACGAACAAGAAGCTCGGCCGCGACGGAAAAGATGGAACGTTTACCTATCGCACGCTGCTGGTGGCCGGCATGCACTTCCAGGACGCCTACAACTACGACATCGAGCGCGTAAAACGCTGCGTAATTCACTACGCCACGCCTGATGGCAAGCTGTATCCGTTCTGCACCTACAACTCAGGCCCGTGCTATCGCGAGAAGATCGAGCGGCAGTTCTCGGTACCGTGGGACGGCAGGACAGTGGTTAGTGAATAGTGAGTGGTGGATAGTGGGTGGTGGATGGAAAAGCTGCTACCCAATTTGCACTTGCCGAATCCCGCAACGGTCCGCGACCTCGGCTGTGCCACATTCACTATCCACTATCCACTAACCACTATCCACTGCTCTTCTACCCCGGTGGCCAGGTCAGGTCTCGTCCGCCAAGCAGGTGCAGGTGCAGGTGAAACACCGAATGCCCTGCGCGCGGACCGACGTTGAACACCGTGCGGTAGCCGTCCTCGATGCCGCGCTCGCGTCCGATCTTCGCCGCTATCAGATTGCAGTAGCCGATGATCTCGGCATCCTCCGGCTTGGCCTCCTTCAAGCTGACAATGTGCCGCTTGGGAATGATCAGCACGTGGGTCGGCGCTTGCGGGTTAATGTCTTCGAAGACGTACACCGTGTCATCCTCGTAGACTTTCTTTGAGGGAATCTTTCCCGCGATGATCTTGCAGAAGAGGCAGTCGTCGCTCATGGGGAGATGTTAAATGATTCTCCCGAGTTTAATTAGGACTCATTGGTGGTAAGATTGTCTTACTATGGTAACTAAGATATCAACCAAAGGCCAGGTGGTGCTGCCGAGTACTATCCGCCGTCGGCTCGGCTTGCGTGCAGGCGACTCGCTTGATGTCAAAACAGAGGGTGATCGTGTTGTTTTGACGCTGCAGAGAAAACGGAGCCGGAGAAAGGCGAGGATTGTGACCGATCCGGTCACTGGATTCCCTGTCCTCACGCTTGGACCCGGGGCGCCGGTTCTGAGCCACAAGCAAGTCAAAGAGATGTTGGCGGACTTCCCGTGAAATGTCTTCTCGACGTGAGCGCGCTCGTAGCCTTTGGCATCGCCGAACACGAGTTCCATAAGCGCGTGGCAACCTGGGTGCGGGATTTGGGAGCGGCGGAGCCTCTCGAACTGGCCACATGTTCGATAACAGAAATTGGTTTCGTGCGCATTATTGCACAAACGCCACAATACGCATTCAATGTTTCAGAGGCGCGGATTCTATTGCTGCGACTCAAAACGAGGCATGGAGAGGTATTCACGTTCATCGCTGATGATCATGACGCGACCCGACTTCCTGGCTGGGTCAAGGGACCAAAGCAAGTTACAGACGGCCATCTCGTCCAACTCGCAAAGGCGAATGGAGCCGTGCTGGCAACTCTGGATCGGGGAATCCCCGGAGCGTTCCTGATTCCCGCGGAAAATTAAGCCAGACTCGCCGCGGCGGTTCTCCTCCCGGCAACTGGGCTAACTGCGGATCGGACGAGACAGGAGAATTAGCTGTGTCCACGATCACGTTGATTCTGGTTTTACTTCTTGGAGGCATTCTCTTTCAGCTCGTTCGCATTTTCGAATTGCTCGAGAGACAACAAAAGCGGGCAGACGCTAAGGAGTACGAGCGTCAAAACCGCAGGGACCACGCTAAACAGGCACTCAAAGCCGCTGTCCGAGATCTCAGCAATGAACGGTTCAAGGGCATGGACTATACGTTCGGTACTGGGCATGGCTATCGACGTGCCAAGCGTATCGTTGAGGCGAAGACTTTGGACGACGTTGACAGAATTATCTCCGGCGAGGATGTGGCTACCGAATTGGACGATATGCACTTCTGGGAAGCTGTAAATGAACGCGATAACGACGGCAAATTGTTTGCTGACCTACTTCCGAAATGGAAGCGGGTTGAATTAGGCCTAGCAGATCAAAAGGAAGCGGGTGAAACCAACAGCGATGGCTCGCCAGAAAGCGGTACCGAAGAGAAGAAGTAGAGTATGGCATTGCCTGGACGCAAACCCATTTATTCTCTTGGCGCCTCCTAAACAATCTGGGTTGCAAAAACCGTATAGCTCGTGATGTTATAAAGGAATGTTGGATCAACAAGTCGATATTATCAAACTCGAAGATGGCTCGGATTGTTATGAGGTGGTGTTGGTGGGTTACAGGCGAGGGGGTTGCCCCGGAATCTCTAAGATTGCATGGGGCGACGTACGTAGTCGACTTGAGGAGGTACTAGGATTGCCCAAGGTGGTTATTGACGGGATTCGTAAAAAACTTGACGGTCCAAACCGGCAAGTCACCGAGCGAATCGGAAAGCCAACGATTGAGCAGCTAAGAGCATTCGGATTTGAAGGTCTCTGACCCAAGTGTAGGTCAAGGACTGTGCCCGGCCCGGCGATCCCTATTCCTTATTCGCGCTGCTCTTTCCTCTGCAACTGCAGGTACCCCCGAATCAGTTCGTTCAAGTCGCCGTCCAGCACGCGGTCGCCGTCGCCAATCTCGACTCGCATCCGCAGGTCCTTCACCATGCGATATGGTTGCAGCACCTGCGAGCGGATCTGCGACCCGAAGTCGATGTCGAGCTTGGAGTCCTCGACGCCTTTTCGTCACCGCACACTTCTTCTCCAACTCGTACTCGTAAAGCCGTGAACGAAGGATGTTCATGGCACGTTCACGATTCTTGTGCTGCCCGGTGCCTGGGTAGCGGAAGTCCACTCGTGAAGCTTGCGAAGATCACTAAACACGAAAACAATCTGCACCGTTGTGATTGTCGAGCGCAGTGACCCAGGTTGGCCCAAAGGAAGGACGAACCTGCGGCAAACAAGCCCACTCCGGTTCGATCTCAGCTACTTCAATCTCGCGCAAAAGCAAAATGTCAGTCCGCAGCGATCGCAGGTTGGCCCAAAAGGGGGGCACGCCTGGCCACTCCCGGGCCAGCCACGCATCGCGCCGCTCATCATTAAACATTGATTTTTGCTGCTGATTTCTGCTGCGCAGGCGCAAAAAGTTTGCTACACTTCGCGGCACCTTTTTGCTTCACTTCGCAACCCCAGGGCGATTTCCATTCCAATCTGAAAGGAACAACCAATGTATCGTGCCACGGTGAAAATCCTGTTGGTCTGTGTTTGCGTGATGACATTTTGCCTAGCTGCCAACGCAGCGACAGTCGCAGGAAAGTTCGACATCTATTTCGAGATAACCATTAACTCCTCACTTCCCGCCGACGCGCCGATTAGTTGCACCCTAACGACAACTGTGATCGGTGAACCCAACCTAATCGAGGACTCAATGTCCGTGCCCGGCACCCGAGTCGGTAACCATGCGACTTGCACTGTGTCGATGTATTACTCCTGGGCGCTGACTAACCCGGCCGGTGACACCGTAAGCCTCTCCTATACCACGGTCGACGCGGCATCGGGTCTCCCGTATCGGCAGAACACGCAGTCTGCTACGATGCCGGTTCCAACAAGCAGCCCAACCCATATCTATGTCACTGTGGTGTTGTAGGAAGCTGGCGGCAGAGATTCGACTGGGCCCCAGGTTGGCGTCCATTTTCTTGGACGCCAACCTGGGCTGCTGTCGAGGTCACTTGTCCGAGGGATGGATCAGTGGCCTTCCAAATTCTTGAACCGGTCTGACAGAGACTCAACTTCCTCGTCCAGCGCACGCAGAGCTGCCGCGCGGCTCCACTGACGCAATTCGACAAGCCCACTTATGCCCTCGTCCTTATCGAAGCACCAAGCCGCCCGCCTTGATCAGGCGTCAGCTACGAGCAATCTTCTGCTTCACGAAACGGCCTGCACCAAGAACCGCGGTTGCGAGCAACAGGAAGGTGCCCGGTTCGGGAGTTGTTGCACCTACTTGGGCCGAGAAGGTAACATTCGGCGTCGCATCGTCCAATACCAAAGTGCCGCCACTTGTAATAACAGGGCTGGCCTGCCACTGGAGAATAGTCCCTGGGCCCGTAAATGGCCCAATAGAAGTCAGCATGCCCCAAGAGGAAAACGCTGAATTTGATGGACCGTCGATTAGGTCAAGGCCGGTAGAACCGGCGCGGGAAAACCCGACTATCTCACCGGTGTTGTTGACGAAGAACCGGGTCGCTGTAATGAAGTCGAAAGTCCCGACCCCGGTAATCATGATTGAAGCTGAATTGTCATTGATGAAAAATCCACCCGAAAACGACTGAATGTTGGTTGTGTCGCCAATACCCGTGATTGTGATAGCGGCATCTGTAAAAGGTGTTGAGCCAATCGTGCCGCTCGCAGTGGTGAGGTCGGTGAAGGTAATTGGGCCAGCGAACGAACTACACGTAAAAGCTATCAGCAGACCCATTAGCTGAAACGAACGCTTCATGGTTTGCGCGCCCAGAATCCGATTCATTTGGATCTCCTCTGCTTGCCCTAGCTAGGACTTTGATTTCGACTCCGGAGGCCGCTAAGTGTACACCGTTTCGCCACCCAGCAAAACGGCTAAGTTTCAATTCAGGCGCTGAATTCACTCTCCTTTCATAAAGGGTCCTTTGTGCAACGAGTGCCAGCCAAACAGCTCCAGTCCCTCTTGCAGGCCCAAAGCGAGGATTACTTACGCAATGGCCTGATAGCGCCAACTGACGCCACAATCTCTTTGCTGCATCTGAAACTTATTCCGCCGCGGGACCGTAACCATTCCGCGGGAGGTTGACATGCATGACACAAAGGAGCGGTTGTCTCTATTCTGGATCTTCGCGTTATTGAACTACCTGTATGCGGACGTGCTTGCCCTGTTCGCTTTCGTTGGCTCGCCGAATTCAGCCCCACACCTTCCACAATGGGCTCTGCTGGGTTCAGCGGTCTTGATGGAAATACCCATCGCCATGATTGTGGCGTGTCGACTGCTTCCGTTTAGAGCGAACCGGCTGGCGAATATCATCGCGGGTGGCATTATGACCCTTGTAAACGGTTTCCTGACCTTCGTTCTGCCTCTGACTAACGGTGACTTTCGGGACCCCGTTTTTCCAGCGTACGTGTTCTTCGCGACGATCGAAACTGTGTGCACCTCGGTCATCATCTGGCAGGCGTGGACTTGGTCAGGGGTTGAGACTGTCCGCATGTCGTAACTGGTCGCTCAAATAATGAGGTCAATGTGAAAAGAGAACGCCTAACACAGATCGTCCTGGTGATCGTGGGGCTGTTGAATCTGGCCCAAATTTATTTTCTATATATGGATCTGCGGCATTCCAGCTGGCTTTTGGAGCGGAAGAACGAGTGCGGACCGATGTTTCTGAGCTTTTTTATTCCGGTCGGGGTCTTTCTACTCATAGCCGCAAGGAGACCGTCTGAGCATCGCTCGATGATTGCTCTAGCAGCTTGGTGGAACATCTCCCATGGCGCTGTGATGGCTATTCAAACCGTGGAAGCGTGGATTCACGGCGTCCACCGGAACTTTGCTGATGTGATCGTAGTCCTTGTGATCGGAGTTGTCCTGTTAGCGCTTCTGCCAGCAAAACGAGAGGCAGTCGCGCCGGGAGTTGCGTGAACGCGCGCAGAAACCCCACACTCTACGCGGATAAAGTTTCTTCTCGTGCTTCGTTTCACGGTTTTTTCCCGAGGGGATGACAGTGTAGCGCAGCGGCTCTGGGGCAGATTGGCGTTAAATCCCCATTTCACAAGTAATCGCCTTCCGCAACCCGTCTCTCAAAGGGTAGAACCTGACACACGGTGCTGCACCGCAGTGTTCCAACAGCAATTTCTGGAATTAGATCTTTTGTCCCTGCTGGTTGTATGGAGAGCGGTAGAAGTGGATTCGAAATCTGCCAGAGGTCATCGGACGGGCCACCAGCAGAATCTGACATTTGCTATCGGCTGCTGTTCGTGAACTCTGACACAGGCGAGGCGATAACCAACATTTTCGGTAAGGGGCCACGACAATTCCCAGTCCGACCAGCTTTAACCTTAGCAATCCATCCCAAATCGGGAAAATCTTCGGAATTGCGATACGCTCGAATATCGCGCCTAGAGGGCCGTACAGCGTTGCGTTTCGCTTCGGGGTACCCTTTTCCTTGTCGCCAACCCGAACGCCTCACCTAGGGGCCTATAAAGGCTCCTAAAGGCCATCCGGCTACCTAGCTCGATAGTGGTTTGTGTAAGTCACCTAAGTGTTTTTAAATTTAGCTGGATTATATAGCGCCTAAGTCTAATATCTTGAGGCTTGCTATCTAGCTTCGTCCTCGCGGCTCTGCGACCTTAACCTGGCTGCCGCGGGATTGCGATCACCGGACACCGTCCATGGGTTCGCCTCAAACTGCCGAAACTCGGTTTCCAGCTTCCATTGCAAACGCGCCTTCTCGCTGCTATCGAGAAACCTCTGGCATGCTGCTGACGGTTGGTCGCGAGAACTGCCTTCTCGCTTGCGCATTCCTTGACGACGATGAACGCTTTACCGTCCCGCCACAGGCTGGCGCCGTCGATAAACGCGTGTTCCAAGCTAGTGCGCGCCATCTTCTTCAATTGCAGGTAGCTGAGGTTCTGGTCTTCAGCGCCCCGCAAGTATTCGTGGGTCATGTCGGAACGGGCGACGCCCTCGTCATCGGTTGCGAGCGCCACCGGCACGCCAGCGCGCATGTACTCGCTGAGCGGATGCTGCGGCCCGCGCACTCCGAGGATGACATCGTTGCTGGTCAGGCAAATCTCCACCATGACGTTGCGGTCGGCCATCTCCTGTAGAAGTTCGAAGGGGCGGCTTTCGTTCATTACGTCAACGCCGTGCCCGATGCGTTCGGCGTGGCCGGTCTCGACCGAATCGCGAATGTGGAACTGCAGACCTTCAGGAGGAACCAGCCCCGCGACCAGTTCCCCCGCGTGCAAAGTGATATGCACATGCGGATAGCGTTCGTGAAGGTAATTGAGCATACGCATATGCAGCGGGAAATCGTGCATGGGAACGTACCAGTCTTCCGGCATTACCAGGTTCAGGCTTACGAAGTGAGGACTAGGGGTAACCAGCTTTGGGTCGGCGCCCGCCATCAGGAATCCCGAAAGAATCTCTGCGAAGACAATCTCTTTAGGCTTGCCTCGCGCCACCTGGAACAGGAAACGTTGCGTGATCTGGCATCCCGGATCGGCTTTTGGTACGCCACAGTTAAGGAGCTTGTCGCGAGCCACTTCAGCCGCTCGTACCTGCCGGCTTGTGATCGCCAAAATCTGTGCCAACCCGCCATCGAGCAGCTTTTGCTGCAGCCGGGCGAAGTCATCATCCCAGCCAACCGATTCGGCAAGCTTGTCGAGGTCCTTGCCGGTCGGCGTGACCATCAGCTCCTGATACACCTCGTGCTGCGATGCGGCGCGAGTGGCGGTCTCGGCCAGCATTTTGCCCTCGGCGCCGTCCGTGGCTTGTCCAAACTTTCCAAAGGTATCGAAGAAATGGTCGTGTCCGGATTGGCCCGACAGTTGCCAGTTGCGCATGGAAAACGCATCGATCATCGCAGCATACAGGCTGGGATCACCGAAGGCATTGCTGACCGGGATGGTGGAACCGCAGGGACCGGCGCTGATCGTGAAGGCCTTCGGATCAACGCAGTCGTTGCTATCTGAACCCCATCGGATGAGCGATTCCGCGTAAATCGCGCCCGACAAGTGATTGTGCAGATCGCCTCCCTTGGGCATCTCGCGCAGAAAGGCCAACAGCAGGTTGGGGTTGTTGCGAATGCTTTGGAAATAGCGCTCGATGCGGGCCTCGTCGGAGTTGGAAACCGCAGGACGAGAGGCTGCGCTCGTGGTCGTTGGTCCAATCAGCGCGACGGCTAAAGCGAGAGACGGCCAGAGAAACCGGCGGCGATGCTTCATGCAGACTCCTTAATGTCAGGTCAGATCAAAGTTTCAAGGAAACGGCATGATAACAGCGGTGGGAGGAGTTGCTCTCAAGAATTTCTCGCCGTGCGGCTCTATCGTGAAGTGTTCCGTCCAAATTGGTTTTGAGAATGAGGGCAACCGAGGTGGGTCAGCTCCGGTTGCTACCCGCGCCAGTAACAACAACCGTCGTCTGGCTATTTCTTTTCGATGGCTTTGATTTGCTGGACCAACGTATCAATTTCTTCCGGCGTTAGCTTACCGCCGTACTTCGGCATGCGTCCCTTGCCATCGGTAATGATTTTGCGCAGATCATCAGCCGAGGCCGAGGTGGTCTTTTCGGTGATGAGCGACGGTCCGCCGTAGAAGTGGCCCTCGGCGGTTTTACCGTGGCACTTCGCGCAGTTTTGCTGGAAAACAGGATTTGCGGTCAGACTCGCGCCAGGCGCCGGAGTCTGGGCAGCAACCAGGGTGAGTGCAAAAAACAAAAAACCAGCGGCGATGCTGAAGCGGAGTGCTTTCAAAGTGAACCTCATTCGGTGATCAATTCGCGTCGTTTAAAGCAGATTCAAAGTCGGTGTATCCGCGAAGTTCGGGTAGAGCGCCGCGTCAAGGCTGCTCTCTTGATGAGGCTTGGCTGCGGCGCAGCGGACTGAAAGCCTTGTAGGGTCAGCCTCGACGCGGACCTGAAGGTCCGCTCTACCTGGACACAACCACTAAAGAACCGCTCTAGATGCATATCAAATACTCAATCCACATGCAACAAGAACTCCCGCCGCCGGCTGGCGACGGCAGGAGTGGTAGCAGTTGGCGCTCCGCGACTGCTTCTGCGGTCACTGTGACGGAGAGACCGAAATGATGTGGATCGTATTGTTGTCGGTATTGAACTGGAACACTACCGCGACCGACTGGTTATCGTAGTTCTTCAACGCCTTGGGATTATTGACCGTATAGACCTTGTTGTCGCTGGTCAAATTCTTTCCTCCATCACTGACCATGCCCGACATGTGTTGCCTGGGTTGAGTGTCGGTACCCATCTCATTGGCCATTGCGGCTTGGTTCTGTTTTTCCTGCGTCGCTTTGTCGTCCTGTTGTCCACTATTATTTTGGGCGAGTGCTATCGCTGGAAAGGACAAAGAGACTGCAAGCAAAGCTGTCATCACCTTCGTCATATCTCACTCCTTGTCATACGCCAGATTGTCCTGCTCACGCGTGGCTGATTATGTGACGGCAATATCGCAGGAGAGGTTTGCTGTGCCCGGACCGCGCGTGGTAGCACTACCCGTGCGAATCGGGCATACAGTATTGCAGAGGCAGCCTAACGCCATTCGCATTTCGCGAATGACTGCGCTGCAAACGAGATAATCAGTTGGTCCAAGGGCACCGCGCCCTTGCATAGCACCGGGCATCCTGCACCGCGAGCAGGAGAGGTGTCATGGTCTCAGACGCATCGACGCGGCCGGCTGAACCAAGAACTAGAAGCGCTAACAATAATGACAGGGCGAAGCAACGACCAAAGATGTACATACTTCTCATTTACCTAATTCGGTTCCGCGGGCAAGCTTAGGGTGGCTGACCCCGCACAAAGCCGCTGCCCAAGCTACCATAGCGCGGGTATCCCACCCAAGCTGGTTTCGCTTGGATGGGGAGCTTGGTTTTATGCTAGGGTGTGCGGTGCGAGAATGAATGGATCGGGGGGGGCGTATTGGCGGAATTTATTTTCCACGCGAGACGCCCCGGCAAATGAACGCCTGCGGGATAAATAAGGAGGCAAACATGAACACGAATTGGAAGGTCCTCAGAAGCGCCTTGTGCGGTGCGGCGGTTGCCATGATGCTTGCTGGCTTTGCGGCCGCCCAGGTCGAAACCATCGATGCCACGGCTCGCGGAACCAGCACCCAGATGGGAAGTATTGGCAGCATTAAAGTGATCATTAACCAGTTCTCAACGCCGGAAGACCGAACCGCCTTGAAGGAGGCCTTCCAAAAGGGCGGCAACGAAGCGCTGGTGAAGGCGCTGTCGAAGATGAAGTCTGCCGGCCGCATCCAGATACCGGGTACCGTGGGCTACGACCTCGCGTACGCAGTAGCAATTCCCACGCCCACCGGTCGCAAGATCCGCTTCGTCACCAATCGCCGCATTGCTTTTCGCGAAGCCTATCACGACACCCAGTCGCAGGCGTACGACCTGACCGCGGGCGAGATTGAGATCAATGATCAGGATAAGGGCAAGAGTGCGGGAGTGTTGTACCCGGCAGCTCAGTTGGGCATTGATTCCGAAGGGCAGGTATCAATCAACCTGCGCAAGAATCCCTGGCAACTGACAAACATCATCGATTGGAAGGGCAAAGGCAAAGACTAGGAACCGGCTCCATCGAGATCAGGTGGTAAGTGATGCGGTTGTCTCCCACCCAAGCTTGATGACGCAGCCAAGCAAAGTTCAAATCGAAGGCCGCGTCGCTTGGTCCGAAGTATCGAACTGCGGTGCCCCGTCCTTTCGCTTCTTTGCGAAAGGGTGGGGAAAGGGAACTGGATAGATGGTAAACCAGGCTACGATTGCGAGATGCCCCGGCCGCACGTGCCTATCGCAGGGCCGCAAGGGTGTCGAGTTCTTCGTGTAACCTGCCTAAGCGCTCAAGCTCGTCTTGCACAGCATTGGCATCGGTGGCCATTAGTAGCTCTCTGGCTTTCGAAAGCGCATACTCGGCTGATGCGCTCACCCCGCGAAGGAGGCCCCGGTGCCCTCCCTGGGGCCGGCAGAGAAGATATTTGGGCGCTGCATCTCCTAAAAGGTGTATGTAGTATCCGGGCATTGAGAGCCAAAATGGAAATTCTGGCTAAGGAACTTCAAAATGGCAACCCCTGGACAGATGGGTAGTACTTCCGGATCGGCGCCGACGTGGAGCAATTGGAGCGGGAACATCGTCTACGAACCCCCGACCGATGGCGCAGACTACTACTTCAGGCCGACCACCCTGGCCGACCTGAAGTCTGTGCTAGCTAATGCCGTGACCGCGGGAGTGACCGTCCGCGCGTCCGGACAGCGCCATTCACAGCCGGCGCTGGTCACCGAGGACAATCGTGATGCAGTGCCGGCGCAGCCTACGACCTACCTGGTGGACATGTCGTGCTATGCGGACCTGGGACCGGGCGGCACGGATCTTATGATTCTGGGACCCGGACCAAACCAGGTCACGGTGAATCCGGGCGTGAAAGAGGACGCTCTCGACGCCTTTCTTACCCAGAACAACCTGATGCTGCAGACGGTAACGGCCGGTGGTTTCTTTAGCCTCGGCGGCATGACGGCGGTTGATGTTCACGGCGGCACAGTGAACGCGCCGATCTTCGCCGAGACCGCGGCCGCATTCACCATCATGGGTCCCGACGGTACGCAAACTACTATCGACGCACAATCGCAGGATGGGAATGGCAATTCGCTGCTGGCATTTGCCCGCGTGTCGCTGGGCGCACTCGGCGTCGTAACCAGGGTAACCCTCAACGTCCTGCCCCGGCCCTATGCGAACACCCTCCAGGGAGGAAGCGATTGGTACCTGACAACACCGTTTCCCCCGGCCAGCCAACAGCAGCAGAAGGCGAATTTCGTTACGACGTTCACAGGCCTGCTCGCGAGCCATACCCGGATGGAATGTTTCTTTACGCCCTACGCCGCCGCATGGCCGGGCACGTCCAGCGCTCTTGTGCTGTGGTGGGATCAGGTGAGTAATCCAAGTCCCCAGATTCCGAATTCGGCTACGGCACCGGAAACCGCTTGTGAGCTCTCCCAGGAAAACCAGTTTGGCGCACCCCTGCTCGGTGGTCTCGGAAAGTACGCTCCCATCGCGATACGGGCGGCGCAGGCGGCCAATTCCTCCTTATTGGGAGGCGCTTCTGTGATTACTAAAATTGCGCTCGATGAAATCCAGAGTCAGGCTGACGCTGCGAATCAAATCTATTCCGATCTATGGCTGATGAAGTCGTCGAGCGTCATCTTCATGTCGTATTTCATCCCAATTCCTGACCTGCAGGACGCGGGGCTTGGGATAGTGTGGGATGGCTTGAACGTCGTTAACACCTACGTCACGCAAGACGGTAACTTCCACATCTGCGCTCCGGTGGAATTCCGTTTTGTTCAGGGTGGGAGCAGCGCGATGGCGGGGACTTTTTCGAAAACACCCAATGCCGTTTTCGTAAACCTGGATCTAATCGCCTGGGTCGATGTAGGGACTAGTTCCCAGTACCCGGCCGAGCTATTGGAATTTTTCGCCCATGTCGAGCGGCAGTGGGTCGCAATGGGCGGCCTGCCGCACAATGGCAAGATGTACGGTTTCTACGATCCGACTGACCAGAACCAGGATTCCTATACGCCCCCGTTCAACCCGAATTTCCTGAGCTTCATCACCCAGCAACGCATAAAGCGCCAAGCACCGGTGGCTGCCTTCAATAGCTACCGCGAGACCGTGGACCCAGACGGCCTGTTCTACACCCAATACCTTCAGGCCCTGCTTGGGGGATAGCAGGGCGGGAAGCGAAACAAACCTTGCCCAGGGCGTAAGCCCTGGGCAAGGTTTCATTTAGAACCCGATCCCCCCTTCACATCGGTGACCGCGTGTGGTTCGAAGACGGCGGGTGTTCCACATTTTCTGCGCCATGTTATTAAACTTGGGTGCCCCATCCTTCTCCCCGATTTTGGCGAGAGGGTAGGCACACGGCTGTAACCGCCGTCACAGCGTCGTGCTCGAAGCGGCGTAGATTCGTCTCGCGCCGCGAGGACTACAGCGATACCAGCGAGCCGACGATCTGGACTTCCTCACCTTCAGTTGTTATCGGCGCATGCCGCTGCTGGCTGCGCGGGAGGCGGGAACCGAAACCACGGATTTCACGGCCAAAGTCTTTACGACTTCCCGCGCGTCTAATGAATCCGTGTTGATCCGTGAAAATCCGTGGTAAAGCAGATAGTCCCGCCTCTCAGTTGAGTTTCCTCCTGCCTTTCTCTACCATCCAAAGTTCCTCATCCTCAATCAGGCGGAATGCCGGTGGACAAGCTTCGAGTGCTGATCACGCGCGAACGCATCGCGGCGAAGGTGGCCGAGATGGGGCAGCGCATCAGCCAGGATTTCGCCGGCGAGCCGGTCGTGCTGATCGGAGTGCTGAAGGGCGCCGCCATTTTTCTCGCCGACCTGGCGCGGCAGATCACGCTTGACGTTAGCTTCGACTTCATCGCGGTGTCGAGCTATGGCAATGCCAAGCAGCAGAGTGGCGAGGTCAAGCTGGTGAAAGATGTCGACCGCTCCATGGAGGACCGCAACATCATCCTGGTGGAAGACATTCTCGACACCGGTTTGACCTTGACCTACATCCAAAGTATGTTGCGCGGCCGCCAGCCGAAGTCGCTGAAGATTGCCGCGCTGTTGGACAAGGTGTCGCGGCGCACCGAGCCCATCCACGGGGACTACGTTGGCTTCGAGATTCCCGACGAGTTTGTGGTGGGATACGGGCTGGACTTTGCCGAGCATTATCGGAATCTGCCGGATATTTGTGTACTGGAGTCCGGCCCGGAATCGGAATAGAATCTCTGGTGCTCATGTCCGTGAACTCTCCTGTCGTAATCGGCGCGCCGGCGATTCTTGTGAGCGATTGGCATAGCGCAGCCAACCTCATCGATCACACACTCCTTAAGCCCGATGCCACACGCGAGCAGGTGATCGCGTTGTGCGACGAGGCCGTGCGGTACGGCTTCCATGCAGTCATGGTGAATCCCGCGAACGTGGCCTTGGCCAGTGCTCGATTGCGCGGTTCCCCGGTGAAGGTGGGCACGGTAGTCGGGTTTCCCCTCGGCGCGAATCTCACAGTCATCAAACTGGCCGAAGCTGAAGCTGCTCTGCGCAATGGCGCGCATGAGTTGGACATGGTCATCAACATTGGTGCGCTGAAGTCGGGTGATCGGGTGTTGGTGCAGCACGAAATGCGGAGTGTGGTTCGGCTGGCACACGGTCGCGGAGCCATCCTGAAGGTGATTCTTGAGAACTGCCTGTTGAACCAGGTCGAGAAGATTCTGGTTTGCTCGCTGGCGCTGGAAGAGGGCGTGGATTTCGTAAAGACCTCTACCGGATTTGCGGAATCGGGCGCGACAGCCTTTGACGTGGTATTGATGCGAGGCGTGGTGGGACACAAAGCCGGGGTGAAGGCGGCGGGCGGCATTCGAACCGCGGCCCGACTTATAGACATGGTCGATGCCGGCGCCAACCGCATCGGCACCAGCGCCGGCGTCGAGATCGTACGCGAACTGGGTGCGCCGGCGGACGACCAATCCAATGGAAGCCATTAGCGCGGGGGGTCGTTTCGCCGCGCCGGAATTGATTCTTATTAAAGTGCTTAAGAACTTGTCTTAAGTTTGCTCGGTGGAGCGATGGCGCAAAATCCAGCCCCACAGGGGCGAAACAATATTAGCCCAGGGCGTAAGCCCTGGGTAATGTGGAAAAAATCTACAAGTCCCTTCAGGGACGGCACAGTTCCGATACACCCATTCACGCCGGAGCCCTCATGGCGCGTCTGACCGGCGTGCTGGGCATCCTCGCGATTCTACTTTTTGCCTACCTCTTCTCGACTGACCGGAAGGCCATCCGCTATCGCACCGTATTCGTCGGGCTGGCGCTGCAATTTGTGTTCGCCATCCTGGTGCTGCGCGTGAGTTTCGGCGTACGCGTCATGACCATCGCGGGCGATGCGGTCAACCGCCTGCTCAGTTATTCCTTCGCCGGATCGCAATTCGTCTTTGGCGAGTTTGGGGCCAAGCTCTCCCGCTTCGGCATGGTCTTCGCCTTCCAGGTGCTGCCCATCATCATCTTCATCGCCGCATTTTTCTCCATCCTCTATTACTACGGCGTCATGCAGTTCATCATCCGGCAGCTGGCGAAAGTCATGATGCGCTTTATGGGCGCAAGCGGCGTCGAGTCGCTGGACGTCGCGGCCAGCATCTTCATGGGAATCACGGAAGCGCCGCTGACCATCCGCCCGTTCCTACCCAAGGTCACGCGCTCCGAGCTCATGACCATCATGACCAGCGGCATGGCCCATGTTTCCGGCGCGATGCTGGGCGCCTATATCCTGCTCGGCATCGAGGCGCGACATCTGTTGGGCGCGGTGATCATGACCGCGCCGGGAACCATCCTTATCGCCAAGATGATGGTGCCGGAGACCGAAAAGCCGCTGACCGCCGGTAAAGCGAAGATCCATTCCGTCGAGTTTGGAGACCGCGCCAGCAACGTTCTGGACGCGGCCGCCAAAGGCACGACCGACGGCTTGTATTTGGCGCTTAACGTAGCGGCAATGCTGATTTCGTTCTTGGCGCTGATTGCACTGCTCGACGGTGTTCTCGGCGGTACTCACAACTTCCTCGCGCTGCACGGCTTTCCCTGGTTCCCGTCGAAGCTGGAGTCGATCTTGGGAGTGATCTTCGCGCCCGTGGCGTGGCTGATCGGCGTGCCGTGGCATGACTGTCTGGCCATTGGAAATCTGCTGGGCACGCGCATGGTGCTGAATGAGCTGGTTGCCTTCACCATGTTAAGCGCGCAAAAGGCCGCGCTCGATCCGCGGTCGTTCACCATCGCCACCTTCGCCCTCTGCGGATTCGCGAACCTCGGCTCCATCGGCATCGTGATCGGCGGCCTCAGCAGCCTCGCGCCGAATCGGCGAAGCGACTTGGCGCAACTCGGGTTCAAAGCTATGATTGCGGGCACGCTGGCGAACCTGATGTCGGCCAGCATTGTGGGAATTTTGTTAAGTAGTGGTTAGTGGATAGTGGATAGTGGATAGAGTCGCCCGTTTCCAGAACATTGCCCGTTTCCAGAAAGCTCTTTTCGGTAGCGGAAACAGGTTGCTGGCATCGGCGGAGGTCTTTGGCGCCGACCACTATCCACCAACCACTATTCACTATCCACTAATTCTTCCGGCTTGACATCCCGAGCGATGTCAACAGGCCGTTGAGTATGCGCGCAACTTCGGTGGTCTGCGCTGTTACTCCTTCTTCGCTCTCGGGAGAGATGTAGCCGACCTTTGTTGCGATGACGATTTGAGTTTCCAACTCGAACAGCGATCCACGCGCGTGACACAGGAACTGGATAAACTCTCCCTTGGTTGCCCGGCCTTGCCCCTCCGCGATATTGCTCGGAACGGAGACGGCTGATCTACGTAGCTGGCTTGTCAACCCGTAGATTTCGGCGCGAGGAAGCCCCTTGGTGATTGAATACACCTCGATTGCCAGGGCAAGTGCTTTTTGCCAAGCGACGAGTTCCCGATAGCTGCGCAAAGGCGCTTTTGTGGCGGTAGGCTCCGGCGGTGCATTGGGTTCCATCTATCCACCATCCACTACCCACTATCCACTACTTTGTGCCTTTCCTCACAATCTCATGTGACCTCTGCACTGGTTCCGCTTCCGCAACAAGCCCATGCTTTACACCAGAGAGCCTCTTCCGGCTCTTGAGAACTCGTGTGGGTTCACTTCGAAGGCGCATGCGCAAAGCGAATTCACGTTATCGCCACTCCGTTGACAAGCTTTCATGGCCGTAACCTTGCCGGAGTTGCTGTTCCCACTTGCGCAATCTTACGTTGACATATTCGGAGGCCGTCATGGCAATTACTAAGCAGGATGCTCTCGACTACCACTTTGGGTCACGGCCGGGGAAGATTGAAGTTGTTTCCACCAAGCCTTGTCTCACTCAGCGCGATCTCAGCCTCGCTTATACACCGGGTGTCGCCGATCCCTGCCTGGAGATCGAGAAGAACCCGCAAGACGCATTTAAGTACACCGCCAAGGGCAACCTGGTCGCGGTGGTGACCAATGGGACGGCCGTGCTGGGGCTGGGCGATATCGGCGCCTTGGCTGGCAAGCCAGTCATGGAAGGCAAAGGTGTCCTGTTCAAGAGGTTCGCCGACATCGACGTGTTCGACATCGAACTCGGCACCCATGATCCCGATGAGATCATCAGGACCTGCCAACTGCTGGAGCCCACCTTTGGCGGCATCAACCTCGAAGACATCAAAGCGCCAGAATGCTTCTACATCGAGGAGACCCTGAAGAAGACGATGAAGATTCCCGTCTTCCATGACGACCAGCACGGCACGGCCATCATTTCTGGCGCAGCGCTGGTGAACGCAGTGGAACTGACAGGCAAGCGCATGGACCAGATCAAGGTGGTCGTCAACGGCGCCGGGGCTTCCGGTATCGCTTGTGCCGAGCACTATGTCTGCATGGGCGTGAAGCGCGAGAACATCACGCTGGTTGACACCAAGGGCGTCATCTACAAGGGCCGCAAAGAAGGAATGAATCCCTACAAGGAGCGGTTCGCCAAAGAGACGTCGATGCGCACGCTTGCGGATGCGGCCAAGGGCGCCGACTGCCTGCTCGGCCTTTCCAAGAAGGGCGCATTCACGCCTGCGATGATCGCCTCGCTGGCTCCCCGGCCGGTGGTCTTCGCCATGGCGAATCCGGATCCCGAGATCACCTACGACGAAGCGCGCGCCGTGCGCGACGACATCATCATGGCAACCGGACGCTCCGACTATCCCAACCAAGTCAACAATGTTTTGGGTTTCCCCTTCATTTTCCGTGGCGCTCTTGATGTACACGCGACCACTATCAATGAAGAAATGAAGCTGGCGGCCACGCAGGCGCTCGCGGCGCTCGCCAAAGAAGATGTTCCCGACTCCGTATGCCGGGCTTACGGCGTAGATTCGCTGAAGTTCGGCGTTGACTACATTATTCCCAAGCCATTCGATCCGCGCGTACTGGTGTGGGAAGCGGCAGCGGTCGCGAAGGCAGCGATGGACACCGGCGTGGCGCAAAATCCGGTGGACCTCACCGAATATCGCGAGCAACTTGAGAACCGGCTGGGCAAAGCGCACGAGCTGATGCGCTTCATGATTCACAAAGCCCAGTCGAACCCCAAGCGCGTCGTTTTCCCCGAAGGCTCGCACCAGAAGATTCTGCGCGCCTGCCATGTCCTGATCGAAGAGAAGATCGCGGTCCCGATTCTGCTGGGTCGCGCGGACGAAATCCGGGTAACCGCAGCTGGATTGGGAGTGCCGCTTGACGGTATTACCATCATCGAACCGGAGACCGCTCCGCGACGGCAAGAATATGTCCGCGAGTTCTATCGCTTACGGCAGCGTCGCGGTGTGACCCTGGGCTCGGCCGACGAACTGATGAATGATCGCAACATCTTCGGCTCCATGATGGTTCGCATGGGCGACGCCGACGCCATTGTCTCCGGCGTGACCCAGAATTATCCCGACACCATTCGTCCGGCATTGCAGGTGATCGGAGTTCGCGAAGGCATCCACAAGGTCTCGGGCGTTTATCTCATCATCACCCGCAAGGGCGATCTGTACTTCCTGGCCGATGCCACGGTTAACATCGAACCCACCGCCGAGGACCTGGCCGAGATTGCTCTCTGCGCGGCCCAGGAGGCACGCCGGTTCGACATTGAGCCGCGCGTGGCCATGCTCTCCTTCTCCAGCTTTGGCAGCACGAAGCATCCGCTGTGCGACAAGATTCAGCGGGCCACGGAACTGGTGCGCTATGCTGACCCGACGCTCATCATCGATGGTGAGGTGCAGGCCAACATCGCCGTCAGCGCCAAGAAGATGGAAGCGGCATTCCCCTTCTCCCCGCTGCAGGGCGGAGCTAACGTGCTGATCTTCCCCAATCTGGAAGCCAGCAATATTGCTTGCAAGCTGCTGATCAGCGTCGGCGGGGCGGAAGCGGTTGGCCCGATACTGCTGGGCATGGCGAAGCCGGTGCATCTGTTGGCGCGCGGTGCCGAGGTGGAAGAAATCGTCAATATGACGACCATTGCGGTGGTGGATGCGCAGGAATGCACGGATCCGACAGCCGCTCGCGTGGCTCTGGCGGCGGCAGCCGTGGGATAGAGTAACTAGCTTGGTTAATGCGGGCCGAAGGCCCGCATTAAGTGGGACGGTGGGATGCTGTTCATCAGGGTGTTCCTTTCGTCAGGCTTGGTTTACTGCTCCACACAGCAACCAATCCTACTTCGAAAGGGGCGCCCTTTTATAATGCGTGCCCCACTCATTTCTGACGTTGGAATGAGTGGGCACGAATTGTCGTAACGCCCAGTCTCAGCGAGGTCGCTACCGCCGCCTGGGGATTATGATTACCTTCGTTCTGCGCAGTGCGTTTTCTCCTCGCCCTGCTCATACCCACAAAATAGAATGAGAAGCGCTGGAGTCAGTCTCCGGCGCCGCGAATGCCCGTCAGTGTAGCCGCGATCGTGAATGGCTTGCGGGGCCGCAGCAGCGATCTTTGAAAAACGAACGGCCTTAGCGTTGGCAGGCAGGCTTTGCACACAAAGTATCTCCTTCCGCTTGCTGCACAAAAACTCCCTGTTCTGCACAAAAAAGCCTTATCCTCGAGCCATGCCCGTCAAAGTCGGCGATGTCTTCAAGCCCGGCGACGAGTGCAGGCAGTCTGGCATCTACCGAGTGACGCACGACCCGGCCCACACGCAGGAGCATGAGGTGACGTGCGTCAAGGGAAAGCCTTTCCCGCCGTGCCACGACTGCAAGCACCCCGAGTTTACGGTGGTTCGGCCTGCTCGCCATATCTAAACCCACGAGTGCTTCAAGCACCATTATCGCTAGGGCAACGCGTCATCGTCGTCATCGTCGAAATGCTGCGCATCCGCAGTCAATGTGTAAATCCCCTTGTCCGTGCGTGTGAATGACGCCGTATAAGGCCCCATCTGCTCTACTTCCAGCAACGCGGAGATGATGGCGAGAACTTCCGCTTTCCTTTCAGATTTCGCCTGCACATGCATATGATCCCCCCTCGCAAAATGAAAAAGGCCCGCCGCATGGCGGGCTGCACTCACACGTCAAAAAGTCCCTTACGCCGCTGGCTTCGGCTCCTCGAATTCGAGCAGAACCCGAAAAAGGTCTTGGTTTCCCCGAATCAGAACGCGGAGGCTTACAATAGCCTCGATCAGGCCCGTCGCCGCAGACTCGGCGGTTATGGCACGCCCGCCAACGGTTCTCCACCTCGCGTTGCATGAGCCGCACGCCAGCGGAACGTCACGCAACGACTTCGCCTGTATCGACATTCGCGCCCCGCAACTCTTGCACTGGAACGCTACGGCTTTCAAGTCGTCGAAACCAACAATCAGCGTCCGCTCGACTGTCATATCCCCTCGCTATTTCCCGTCCTTCAGTGCTTGATTGACCTGCTCTGTCACGTCGATTCCAACCTCTACCATTTGTCCATCCACTACTATTTCCTCACAAGGGCTTTCTCCCAGCCATTTTCCTTGGCTTGAATACGTCACCCAAGACAACGACATGCCGCCCACATTGTTCTGCGCGAGAATATCCAAGCAGATGTCGCCATTATTAGCGGCTACATGAGCCGCACGAACTACAAGGCTCGCCGGATTCGTCAATCCACCCTGATACTTCTTAACGGCACGTAGAACTGAAGCTATCGTCGGGTCAAGAGGCGCTTCGTCCTTGGCCTTCAATTGCTGATAGATTTCCGACGTGCATTTGTCAGCGGGAATGTAGTGTTTCGTGCACGTCTTGTACTGCGCTTCTAGTGCCCCCGCGTCCGCATTTTGTGTGGCTGGAGCGGGTGGTGTTTTGGCAAAGAATACACCTTTGACATAACCTTCCTTAAAATCCCGCGTCTTGACGCGATACCACCCCGCTTGCTCCTCCAGAACCATTACACGCTCGCCACATGACAGCACGTCCACGACTGGCAACGCAGCCGTCTTGGTCGCATGAAGCACGACCTCTTCATCCTCTGCTCGACAGACAATCTCTGCCGTTTTGCCCGACAAAATCGTAAGCGGCTTCTGCTGCTGCGCACTCGCAACGATTGCAAGTAGCAGTAATACAGACAACTGCAAACGCCGTGTTCTGCTTAGAATCTGCATAACTCTAAATTAGCTAAATACAGCCGCTCAATCCTCTTACTTCCTCGCAAACCCTCTGCCGACCAGCCTTTTCAGCGCACTTCAGCATACAGCGACTTTGCCACTAAACAAAGTGCTGGACAGAGCGACGAAAGCCGTTCATGCTCTGAAACGAAGAAGCCAGAAGTGTGCCCTTTTGCTGCCATCGGCAAGCGCACAACGTCTGGCTTCTTTTTATTGCTGATGAGACCGGAGTACCGTGCGGAACGGAGCACTCCTCGCAAGGGCTGTCCATCCGGTTCGACTCCGGCTCCGGTCTCCACAACATCGTACCGCAACCTATGCGCTCTTCGACTTCTTCAGTTTGCGGGGCTTGTTCCAGTAGGGGCTTTTGCACTGCTTCATGTTCAAGCGGGACGAGTACCTCGCCCACTACCATAAGCGGTCGAACGTCGAGTCCACCTTCAGCATGATTAAGCGCAAGTTCGGCGACTCGCTGCGCAGCAAGGGCGATGTTGCGATGACGAATGAAGCCTTGGCGAAAATTCTCTGTCATAACCTGGTGGTTCTTATTCATGAGATGTACGAGGTTGGAATCGACCCTGCGTTCTGGAACTGCGTGGCCTAGCCGCCGCCGTCTAATTTCTTCGGCCTCCGCTTCTTTTTGCCGCTAGCGGAGGGAGAGGGAGGGGGGAGCGGGTTCAACAAGCTCCGCCCGAAGGCAGCCCACACTCCTAAGACCTTCTGTTGAAACTCCGCGCGCACCGCCCTTTGCCGCTCGCGCTCAGCCTTCGCTGCATCCGAAAGATGCACGCTTATGATCGAAACCACCATCAACACGACCACGCAGACAACAAACGCGCAACCGATAGCCAACCAGTCAGGTGGGACGTGGCGAACCCACTTGTAAACGGCAGACCAGACCGCCGTCATTACACCACCCCCGAACAGCCATACCAGCAGTTGCCACTCGAAGTTGCCCTTAATGTCGTCCCACCGACGGCGCAGCCAGCCCACCACCTCAGCCATGATTGCCTCCTAACAATGGCATCATAGCCCCGGGCAGATTCCCCGATTGCTGCACAATAAGCCGGAAGGCTGCACAAAAATCCCGTCGCTTCCCGCCGCATCCCGTCACCTCCCGCCTTTCTTGTGCAAAGCCTGGCAGGCAGCGATAAGTCATTTGTCCGTAATACTTTGCCTGTATCCGATTTAGATAGAATACTTTTCGGGAAATCGCGAGCAGCAATGACTTACGGATTAATCTAAGTTACGTGCTATCAATACTTTGCTGGGATTCTAGTAAAGTATTGAGCGGTAATGACTTACGTATGTCGTTAAGTCGCGTGTTATGAATAGTTTGCGGTCAAAGTATTGAAACAAACATGCATAAATGACGGGAGGGGGTATAAATGTGGGCCTGTGTCGTTCCACCTTGAAACGAAAATCCCCGCTTTGCCCCGCAGAGTAAGCGTTACACCTGCTTCGACAGTAAACAAAAAGGGCGCGCGCGGCGCACCCTAATCGTATTGATTGCTGCTGGCCGTCTTATTTCTGGCTGTTCTGGAAACGCTTGTTGACTTCCGCCCAGTTCACCACGTGCCACCATTCTTTCAGGTAGTCGCCGCGGCGGTTCTGGTACTTCAGATAATAAGCGTGTTCCCAGACGTCGTTGCCCATGATGGGCGAGAAATCCTGGCTGAGCGGGCTATCCTGATTGGGCGTCGACATAACCAGCAGCTTGCCGCCGCGGTCGCGCACCAGCCATGTCCAGCCGCTGCCGAACTGCTTCAGCCCGGCATCGTTGAACTTTTCCTTGAAAGCATTGAAGTCGCCGAAGGTGTTTTTGATAGCGTCCGCAATGGCGCCGCTGGGTTCTCCACCTGCGTTCGGACCCATGATGGTCCAAAACATAGTGTGGTTCACATGCCCGCCAGCATTGTTACGGACAGCGGCCCGAATCGCTTCCGGGACATTCTCCAGACTCTTCACCAGCTCCTCGACGCTCAGTTTTTGCAACTCCGGAGCCTTCTCCAGCGCGGCGTTCAGGTTGGTGACGTAGGCGACATGATGTTTGTCGTGATGCAGGTGCATGGTTTGCGTGTCAATGTAGGGTTCTAGGGCAGAGTAGTCGTAGGGCAGCGCAGGAACTTCGTGTGCCATGCTGATTCTTTCCTCCAGTTGGCGATTGATGCCGGGGAACGATAAGTGGTTTCACGAGTCGGGCAAGACACAACGCCTCACCCCGAGATCATTATAGTTGCTGACGCAGACTTTGGCTGGCCGGCACAAGCGAATCGCGAAAAGCGAATAGCCAATAGCGAAAAGCGATCGAATAGCGCTCTACCTGTACTTCTGCGCCAGTGTCCGTTCTTCCGGCGTCATCTGCTGCCAGAGCTGGTCGCGGTGCTGTTGTGACCATTGGCTGTTGGGATCGGCGGTCAACGCCGAACTGAACCAGCGATAAGCTTCCACACGATTACGCTGCACGCAGGTTCCGGAGCCATACATCGAAGCCAGCCGGTTGCGGGCCAGGGCGTTTTCTTTTTCGGCCGCGGTCTTCAACAGGACCACAGCCTGCTCGCAGCTGCGAGGCACGCCATCGCCTTTGATGTACATGTCGGCAAGCCGCACCGGGGCTGTAGGATTGCCCTTGGCGGTCGCCTTCCAGAGCCATGCCGCTTCCGCTGCCGAATCACTGGCATTATTGGCTTTGGCCAACTCGTCGGCGCCAGGGACGATTTGCCTAACTACCACTTCCTCATCATCGTCGGTGGCTTTTGGTGGTGTCTTGACTTTGCCGGCCGCAGGCGATGCCGCTGATCCGGCCGGTTGCGAAGGGGTCAGCTTCGAGTTGTCATCGGAGTTGGTAGTGGCCGTGCTTTTCGCTGATGGGTTTGCGACAACATTAGTTTGCGCCTCATTCGGCGCTGGCTTTTGCAACGGTGTGGCACTTGCAGGTCCAGCCACTGGCTGGTTGCGGGTGGGTGAAGGCGTGACAGGCGCTGAACCTCCCGGCAATGTTGCAGCAGCCCCAGCATTCGGAGAGCTTGCCGCACCGGTCGTCTGCCCTGCGGCCGGCGTATTCGCGGGTGGATTTTGGTTCTGCGGTTGAGCTGGTGGCTCGACCTGCATCTCGGGCTTGGACGAGGAATCTGGAGAGGCAGGGGACGGCGCAGCTTCGGTACTGGCACTCTCGGCCGGTTTGCGGTGAATCAGACTCCGCATCTTCGTCGTGATAACTTCGACAGGACCGCTGCTCGTCTGACGCACTTGCGCTCGCCACTCCAGCACGCCGAGCAAGCCGAACACCACGAGCACGATTACGACCAGCCAGATTCGCCAATTGCCGTGCGAAGGTTCTTCCGCGGCGAGGTGGTCAACAGCTTCGGCTTGCATTTGAGGCACATCGTCCAGCCCCAGGAATGATGGACCAGCGATCGGCGTCGAGTGGACTGCTGGTTTGGACGGCGTTGACGGTTCGTTGAAATCCAGAAAGCGTGGACGATCGCCTGGCTGCTCGGCCGCGCTATCGGCTTCCAATCCGAGTCGCTCGCGCACGTCATCCGCAAGAGGGGCAGGCCCAGTTTCAGCTGAGGCGGCCGTCGTCTCTACGGGTGTGACCGAGGCAACGTTCGACGCAGCGGGACGTTCGGGCTCCACAACCGGAGTCTCCGCTCGCATGGTGATTTCTTCCGGATCGCTGGGTGGCACGTAGCGGAAATTATGGACGTACTCCTCCAGTGGAATTTCCGGCACCAAGTCCACTGGCGGAGGCGCGACTTTCAATTGTTGCGGGCTGTCGGATGCGGTCTCCCGTGGGACCAGTGTCAGGTTACCGGATCGTGACGGCTCGCCGGTTGCGCCAGTATGGTTGGATGAAGTCTCGGACATTTTGGGTGAGGGTGGATTAGATTCAAGCTCGAGGCTGGTATGAGACGACGCAGCTCGCGGTTCGAGGGAGTTTTCCGTCAGCGGACGCGTCAGGCTAGCTGTGCTCTGCGCCCCGGGAGCGGTCAGCGGCCGATGCGGCAGCGGAGTGCCACACATCCCGCAAAAGCGATTCCCAACCTGGTTCTCATATCCACAAGTGCTACAGACCACGACGCCTCCTGTCAGCCGAGAACATCCTAAATGATAGGGCCTTTCCACGTCAGATGAGAGCACCGGAACAAGGGTGGCATGCATTCGGGTCAAGCGGAACCAATTCCGGCAGCGACCATCCGCTCAGCCGCCGGCCATCAACGGGTGGCCGCTTTCGAAGTGCCGGCAAATGGCACAGCATGGGTCCGGATAGCAACTGGGAATTTGCTTTGTTCCCTCGTTGCTATTGGCACTTCCACTACTCGGGGTGCCGTGCGGGTCAACATCCGAGGTATGGTGGAACAGCGGTAAGCACCCTACAATAACTTGCGTTGGGAAGGTCTTCGCAAGTACGCTACAAGGCGAACAATTAGCGAACGCACAGGGCACTTAGTCCGATTGGGAGAATCCAGAATCAGCAGCCACGCCAAAGCGAGCCAGACCAGACCAACTTCATCGCGGGCGTTGCAATCCCAGCCCACCATAGCTTCAACCCAGGAAGGAACCATGTTGGCCGATGCGCGCGAAGTGATGAACATACGTCAGGCATCGCAGTATCTGGGCGTCTCGCCTGATACGCTCTACAAATATGTTTCCGAGGAAATGATCCCCGCGTTCAAGCTGGGCAACCGTTGGAAGTTCAAGAAGAGCGTCCTCGATGGCTGGATGGAGAACCAAAGCTTCCGGAGCGAGTCCTTCCGGTCTCGCAAACTGGGCAAGCCTGCGCGCGTGACTGCGGTCTCCGACTAATTCGGGATGGCCAATACCTGTTCTTTGGACTACCCTTGGGCGGTGGCCGATGCTTTGGTCGAAAGCGAGCGCGAAAGTCCCAAGCGGCGCGCCCTTCACACGCTCCTTAAGGGCTTGGCGTTTGTTCCGAACCTGCTATTAGCAGCCGTGGTGGGCTCGCTATTAGCTGCTCCGATCAGCCTGCTATTGTTTCGTATCTTTCCATCCCACATCGCCGCTTATATCCAGGACGTGACGACATTACTGCCGGCGTTCGGTTTAGGATACCTTGTAGCGCGCAAATTTCATCATTCGGTTGCGCGCTGGATCTGGATTCCGGCGGTTACGCTTTGGATCTTGATTGTCCTGCCTGACGTGGCAGGCTATACCGGCCAGAACTGCGAGCTTTCGCGATCGCAGTACTTCCTGCACGAATTCCTATTCGACATCCGCACCAATTGTGACGAAGGATTAGCTTGGCCTTTGTACACTCTCCCGACACTCTGCTGTATAGGCTATTCGCTGGGAGCGAAGTTTGCTGCAAGCCGCAAAATAACAGTGTCAATATAGCACTAAAGCGCTAGTGAACTGTAGCGCCAACTTCCAAAATTCACACAACTTTCAGGGGGTGTGCTTCATCTAGACTCATCAGTGCTGGAGTCCACACTGGGAGTGAACCAATGCGAAGCTATTTGAAATTGACCTTGTTTGTTCCCCTCTTCCTTGGCTTGGGAGCGCTGTACTGCATAGGGACAAACCCTTCTCCATCTTCCGGTTCATCATCAAGTGCCGGCGCCGGATCAGCGCCGTCTCCGCCGCAGGATTCGGGACCGTCAGTTATAACGGTACCCGCTGATGTGCTTACCTATCACTACGACATGACACGACAGGGCGTGATCTCGCGAGAAACGATCTTGACGCCCTCCAACGTCAATTCCAGCACCTTCGGAAAGGTCAACTTCCTGTCAGTGGATGGCAAGGTTGACGCGCAGCCTCTTTTCCTGAATACCATACCTGGCACCATCGGCGGCATTCGCAGCGGCTTCGTGTTCGTGGCCACTGAGAATGACAGTGTCTACGCTTTTGACGCCAACAGCGGGACTCAGTCTTGGCGAGCTTCCGCGCTTGGTCAGGGAGAAACACCCAGCGACAATCACGGCTGCAGCCAGATTTCACCGCAAATTGGTATTACCGACACCCCGGTTATCGACAAGGGGAGCGGGCCGAACGGCGCCATCTATTTTGTGGCGATGTCGAAGGATTCTGCTGCTCACTACCACCAGCGTCTTCATGCGCTGGATCTCAAAACAGGAGCAGAATTGTTCGGCGGTCCCACGGAGATTACGGCAACTTATCCTGGAAGTGGTGACGGCAGCCAGGGAGGACAGGTCATCTTTGCCCCTGGCCAATACGCAGAACGCGCCGGCCTGCTGGAATTGAATGGAACCATCTACATCGCTTTCACTTCCCATTGCGACGAGCGTCCATACACGGGCTGGGTGATGGCCTACAATGCGCAAACCTTGGCGCAGACTTCAGTGATAGACGTTACCCCTAACGGAAACGAGGGCGCAATCTGGATGGCTGGTAGCGGTTTGGCTTCCGATGGCCAGTACCTGTACTTCCTCGATGGCAACGGCACCTTCGATACGACGCTCAACGCCAACGGATTTCCCGTGAATGGCGATTATGGAAATGCCTTCATGAAGCTATCTCTCTCCGGCCAACTTGCAATCGCCGACTACTTTACTATGTACAACACGATGCAGGAGTCAGATGCCGATGAAGATCTTGGCTCGGGAGGAGCGATGATATTGCCCGATCTACTCGACAGTGGCCAACAGGTACATCACTTAGCGGTGGGCGCTGGAAAGGACAGCAACATCTACGTTGTCGATCGCGACAACATGGGGAAGTTCAATCCCAACAACGACAGCGCGATCTACCAGGAGATCGATGGGGCGCTTCCGGGGGGCGTTTGGGCCATGCCTGCCTACTTTAATAACACCGTGTATTACGGATCGGTGGGAAGTCCTCTTAAAGCGTTCGGCATTTCGAACGCGAAACTCTCAACTTCTCCAATCGGACAAACGGCAACGTCGTTTACCTTCCCAGGCACCACACCCAGCGTGTCGGCCAATGGAACTTCCAACGGAATCGTCTGGGCGGTCGAAAACACCAACCCGGCCGTCTTGCATGCTTATGATGCTACCAATCTTTCGCATGAGCTTTACAACAGCAACCAGGCCGGATCGCGCGATCAGTTTGGAGCCGGCAACAAGTTCATCACGCCCGTGATCGTTAACGGCAAGGTATTCGTGGGCACCCAAAACGGGGTGGCAGTGTTCGGATTGCTGCCCTAGGCCTTGTCACGAGCGCATGCTTCTGATGTTTTAGACCTGCCTTGCTTTTGCTGTGTCCGGGTAATGCGGCGCTTTAGCTGGATTATTCACCTGACTTCCGCGGCTTGAAAGCGTGCTCGAAGGGGCGCGGCTTCAGCCGCGCCGTTACGCGGCCGCACCTTTGGCTTTAGCCGCTGAGGGAACTCGCACTCCGTCGCAAACCGAAATCCCTCCGTGGCTAAAGTCACTGTCAATAAGAGCCGCATACGGCGCGGCTGAAGCCACGCCCCTTCAATGGAATTATCAGGCTACTCATGAATAATCCAGGTTCAGCGCCACGTGAACCCGATCATTCCCAATTGAGCCGGCGTCAGCCGGGCGGCACAGCTCTGTCGTCGGCTGAAAGCCGACTCGGTGAACGTATGGCAGCCGCGACGCGGGCCTGAAGGCCCGCACTACCCGAACACAGCAATTCCTAACCGCTCTCGGAGAAGTGTCGGCTGAACGGTTCGCTTAAACTCGTGCGCTTCAATCGACTTTTCCACAGCCGGTTAAGCCGCGTCGGCTTTTGCCGATTTACCTCTCAGACTCCACCTTCTTGTGGACGGAGAGTTTCATGCATTACATCCTCTGTGCGGCTTTGTTATGTAGTTTGCTCGGTGCCCAAGACAAGACCTCCGTCTCGCCTTCCTCCTCTTCGGGAGACGGGATCTTTTATGTCAACGGGATCGCCTATCACTTCATCTCGGGAACGAACTATTCCGTAGTAGTCGCGGCCCACTCCGTAGCCAATCGCAAGTTCCTTGGAGTCAAGGTGCGGATACTGAACAACGGTCAGCACGCGGTGACCGTGAGACCCGAAGACGTTGTGGTTGCCGACGGGGTCGGGGGCCGGGATCTGGAAGCGATCTCCGGAGTAGAACTGGCGAAGAGAATGCGCCGCCCCTACAACTGGTCGCGATTTGCGGTGAACGCCGCTACTGGACAAACGTCTGACACCGCCGACGACTCCGAAACGACCGACCATCAACACAGCGACATCATGCGTGCCATGCAGCAGATGGCGGTTCAAATGGCAAACGCTCCGCCCGTAATCTCTACGCTGTCCATTACGGAGCCGACGGGACCCGCGGACCCGGACTTTCCGCGAGAAGCGACGATCTCGGACGAAGTGTCTCACCTGCGCATGAAGGAAGCCTCGCGCCCTGATGTGCTCATGCAGTTGCAGCGGCAGATCTCGCCCGACTACCTGGAGCGCACTTCCTTCCTGGCCAACACGATTCCACCTCGGGCCGACCTGGAAGGAGTTTTATATTACCCGATGGGCAAGCTAACGCGCGATCCTGCTGCCTCGAAGAAGGACACGCAAACTCGAATGGTGCGTGTCACGGTGCCGGTTGGGAATGAGAAGTTTCAATTCTTGTTTGCGGTGGAATAACCGGGGTGGCCACCAGTCGTTATCGTGATGACCGACGATTATAATGACCGCACCATGCGTAGTCTTGCGACGTGTTACGGCCTTGTACTGCTTGCATTAGCAACTACTACGGTCACCGCGCATGGGCAGAGCTCCGCTGCGGGCCAGCAGTCAGAAGTGGTCATCACCACGTCGGCTGCACCCAGCGCGATTGCCGGGAAGAACTTCACTTTTTCGTTAGTCGCAACCGGTGGATCAGCCCCATACTCGTGGCATCTTGTCGATGGACAGCTTCCTCCGGGTCTTAGGCTACACCCACACTCCGGAGCGATTTCCGGCGTGCCGGCCACTGCTGGTGAGTATCACTTTACGGTTGCGGTAGCCGACTCCGGCGCGCCTCCCTTAGAGGTACAGCGGGCGATGACCATCATCGTGATTGCCGGCCTATCCATCGACTGGAAGGAACATCCGAAAGTGCAGGGAAACACCCTCTCCGGGTCGGTGGTGGTCACAAATCACACCGGACAAGATTTCGATCTCACCGTCGTCGTGGTCGGGGTGAACAGCATTGGCAGAGCTACGACCCTCGGGTATCAACACTTCATGCTTACCGCAGAAAAGTCTAGCCCCGTGATTCCATTCGGTTCGTCTCCCGGGCCCGGCAGCTACGTGGTCCATGCCGATGCCGCTGCCCATCATCCTGGCGGCCATCATATTTATCGGGCTCGCAAGCAGACCTCGGAAACATTGACAATAACTCAGCATTGAATATCTTCGACGGATAGACTTGCTGTGGAACCGCTTTAGACCCCAATGGATTATCGATCACGGCAGAAGAAATTCCAGCGCACACTCGACGACCAGAACCTCGACGGCTTTGTGGTCGCGCGTCCGGCGAACATGCGCTACCTTTGCGGCTACACGGGGAGCGACGGACTATTGCTATTTCTGGATGGACGTCGCGTCTTCTTCACCGACGGCCGTTATACCGAACAGGCGCGTGAAGAGGTCGAGGGCGTACGGGTGGTCATCTCCAAAGGTCCGCTCCTCACGGACCTTGCCAAAATCGTCGGCAAGTTAACTTCCGCGGCGATTGGCTTCGAGGCCGACTACACTACGGTTGCCTCTGCGGCACTCATGCGAAAGCTGGTGCACCGGCCGATCCATTGGAGGCCGACATCTGGTCTGATCATCCGGCAGCGAATGATCAAGGACCCGGAGGAACTGTCCATCATTCGCAACGCCGTGAAAATGGGAGAGGCCGTCTATGAAGAAGCACGGGCCTCCATCCGGCCGGGCGTGCGGGAGTCTGAGGTGGCTGGAAAATTGGAATATGCCGCGCGGCAGGCGGGAGCCGACGGCATGTCCTTCGAAACCATCGTCGCGGCGGGAAGACGTGGAGCTTTGCCTCATGGCCGGGCTTCGGCCCAACCGATACCCCGTCGCGGATTCGTGGTGGTGGATTCCGGTGTTATACTTCGGGGCTATTGTTCAGATATGACCCGCACCGTGCACGTGGGTCGGGTCGGCCGGGAAGAGCGCCGGTGGTACGAAGCGGTGCTGGAAGCACAACTGGCGGGCATCGCGGAGGTTATTCCGGGCAAAACGGCAGGCCAAGTGGATCAAGCAGCTCGTCTGGTACTTCGCAGAGCAAAGCTGGACCGCTACTTTACGCATTCAACCGGACACGGAGTGGGATTGGAAATTCACGAGCCACCGCGCCTCGGCAAGGGCCAATCAGAGCGACTTGAACCGGGAATGGTCATCACGATTGAGCCAGGAATTTATCTACCAGGTAAGGGCGGCATTCGAATTGAAGACATGGTCGTGGTTACGGAAAGAGGATACGAAGTGCTGACTTCGGTTACCAAGGAACTGATTGAGATTTAGAGCGGCGGTGCCGCAGAGTTGGCGGCTCCAATCCTTCGCTGGACGAAGGTGTCAGACCCAAAATGAGAGGACCTTCGTTGTGGGTTAGTACGGCTGAACGAGTGCCGACAGTCCAGCCCGAAGGGCGAAACAATAATAGCCCAGGGCGTAAGCCCTGGGTTGGGTAAAAATGGAATCGAGTCCCTTCAGGGATGGCACAGTTCTCATACCTGTCCTAAAGAATTCAAGTTAGGATAAAGCCGAAGCTTCTACCTCCGAACGGAAAACGATGAATCAGAAAGAAATCAAGGAACTAATCGAGTTCTTGGTGGAGAAGGACATCGCCGAGTTCGAATTGCAACGCGGCGACATGAAACTGCTCATTAAGCGAGGGGCGAGTGCTCAACCTGCGCAGGTGGTCCAGGTCGCGCCGGCGGTAGTCCAAGCGCCTACCGTTGGATTGGCGAGCGCGCCCGCAGCTCCTGGTACCTCCTCACCTTTGCCCACTACCGAGCCGGGCAAGCCAGCAATCGCAACCGCTCCGGCCCCCTCCGCGGCGGCTGCTGAAGAGGATTTATTTATCCTGAAGTCACCGATTGTTGGAACCTATTATGAAGCTCCATCGCCTGGTACTCCTCCCTTCGTCAAAGTTGGCGACGCAGTAAAGGAGGGACAGGTGCTGTGCATCATCGAAGCCATGAAGCTGATGAACGAAATTGAGGCGGACGTGTCGGGCGTTATCGCCAAGATGTTTATCCCCAACGGAAGTCCGGTGGAATACGGAATGCCGCTATTCGGCATCAAGAAAGCGTAGCAGCGAAGTTGCCCCCTTCAATGAGTTGCAGATTCGTGAATAACCCAGGCAAACGTCCGCACCACTTAGTTCATGTTTAAGAAGATCCTAATTGCGAATCGTGGGGAAATCGCCCTGCGGGTAATTTGCGCCTGCAAGGAGTTGGGCATCAAGGCAGTCGCCATCTACAGCGAGGCCGATCGCAACTCGCTGCATGTGCGATTCGCCGACGAAGCCATCTGCATCGGCCCGCCCCGCCTCCACGATAGCTACCTGAATATTCCCGCAGTCATCAGCGCCGCTGAAATCGCCAACGTAGATGCCATTCATCCTGGCTATGGCCTGCTCAGCGAGAATGCCAACTTCGCCGAAGTCTGCCAGGCCTGCGGAATCAAATTCATCGGGCCGCCGCCCGAGGTCACCCGCCTGATGGGCGAAAAGGAAAAGGCACGCGCCACCATGAAAAAACAGGGCGTGCCCATTCTGCCGGGCTCGGACGGAATCATCGCCTCTGCCGACGAGGCACTGGAGTGGTCGCGCAGCGTCGGATTTCCGCTTGATCGTGAAAGCCTCAGCCGGCGGTGGCGGTCGCGGTATGCGCATCATTCGCAGCGAAGAGGAATTACCCAACCAGTTCAACGCGGCGCAATCGGAAGCGGCGGCGGCGTTCGGCAATGGCGATCTCTACATGGAGAGGTTCATCGAGCGGCCGCGCCACATCGAGTTCCAGGTGCTGGCCGACGAGCACGGCAACGTGATGAGTCTGGGCGAGCGCGAGTGCAGCATCCAGCGCCGTCATCAGAAGCTGGTGGAAGAGGCGCCGTCGGTGAAAGTTACTCCCGAGTTGCGCGAGCGCATTGGCGGCATCCTGGTAAAGACGCTGAGCAACATCGGCTACATGAATGCCGGCACCATCGAATTTCTGATGGACGAAGACGGCAGCCTGTCCTTCATCGAAATGAATACCCGCATTCAGGTCGAGCATCCCGTCACCGAGATGACCACGGACGTTGACCTGGTGAAGTCGCAGATCCTGATTGCCGCGGGCGAGAAGCTCAGCACCGTGATCAACTACCCTGTGGTGTTTCGCGGGCACGCCATCGAGTGCCGCATCAATGCCGAACATCCCGAGCGCTTCACTCCCTCGGCGGGAAAGATCACGGCGTTCAACATCCCTGGCGGGACCGGAGTCCGCGTGGATACCGCAGCCTACGCGGAAGGCGTCATTCCGCCGTACTACGATTCCCTGATTGCCAAGCTGGTCGTGCGAGGACGGGACCGCGCCGAAGCGATCTCGCGCATGTCGCGCGCCTTGGAGATGTTCGTGGTCGAAGGGATTTATACGAGTATTCCGTTACACCGCCGCATCATGGCCGATCCCGACTTCCGCGCGGGCAACTTTGATACCAGTTTCATGGAACGCTTCCTAAGCCAATCTAAGGAGGGCTCAAAATAATTGTGCAACGGTCGGTAGCAGATGAACATTATCACCACGATTCGGATTAGGCAGAAGGACTAAACCTATTGTGACAAGCCCATCCAGTTCGCGAATTGCTGTGATAGCGACCTTAGTTCTTGCTTTGATTGGAGTGCCAACTGCTGCGGATTGTCAGAAGCCCTGTCCCGCCACTCCCTTGTCGAAGAAGGAAGCGGTTGACCTCCTCAGGTTCATTCCAGCGGCTCAGGCGGCTCAACAAATAGGTGGCAGCATTTCTGCGGTGGACTGGAGCCCTGGATACACCTTCCGAGACGATGTGTATTATTTTTTTATGCTCCTTTCCACTAAGAGCCCGCCGGGGTCTCCACTGGACAACGGAATGCTGGGTTATTTCGGTGTGAACAAGATGACGGGCCAAGTCGTCGAACTGAACTCCAAAGATCCGTCTGTACAAGACCCGAAACTTCAGAAAATGCAAGAGAAGCTCAGGACGAAGCACTGTGTTAGCCGCGAGGAAGTAGTCAAGAACGAACGTATTCCACTGGAAAAGTGAAGGGACGATAGCAGCGGGAAAGATCAACCATTTTATGCCCGACGTTTTAGAACTGCCCAAGTTATATGCCATTCTCGACGTTGCATGTTTCGCACCGCCCTTGCGTACTACCGCTGCCATCGTGGACTACGCCCGTGAGCTCGCGGCCGGAGGCGCGACTTGGCTGCAGTATCGCAACAAGGTGGGTCACACGCGCGAGATGCTGAGCCATGCGCGCGAAATTCGCCGGACACTGGGCGATAACGTCACGCTGATCATGAATGATCGCGCCGACATCTGCATCGCCGCCGGCTACGAAGGTGTACACGTTGGTCAGGAAGACTTGTCGGCTGAAGGCGCGCGCACCGTAATCGGTCCTAGCCGCATTCTTGGCGTCTCCACTCACAACCTCGAGCAGTTGGCGGAGGCCGATGCCGGTCCGGCGGATTACATCGCGTACGGTCCGGTGTTCGCGACCTCCTCGAAGCGGCATCACGATCCCGTGGTTGGGTTAGAGGGGATTCGCGCGGCACGTGCTGCCACGAAGAAGCCGCTGGTTGCAATCGGAGGCATCACCCGCGCCAATGCACGCTCAGTTCTGGACGCTGGTGCTGATTCCATAGCCGTCATCTCCGACCTGCTCAGTTCCCCGACCAAAGTTGCTGAGGAATTCTTGCGCGTGTTGGTGTAAATTCTTGCGAGTATCCTCTTTAGACACACGAGGTTCCTTGGCCACTGAAACGAAGACGATCTCAGCCCCCTCCAGTGAAAGCGAATGGGTGAAGGGCCTTGGCCTGACCAGCGCCACCACGCTGGTCATGGGCTCCATGATCGGCTCTGGCATCTTCATCGTCTCGGCCGAAATCGCCCGGCTGGTCGATTCGCCGGCGCTGCTCATCGCGGCCTGGATCGTGACCGGATTCATGACCATCACTGGCGCGCTGGCCTACGGAGAGTTGGCGGCCATGATGCCACGGGCGGGGGGGCAGTACGTGTACCTCCGCGAATCGCTGGGCCCGCTGTGGGGATTTCTCTATGGCTGGACCCTGTTCCTCGTCATCCAAACCGGAACCATTGCCGCTGTCGGCGTTGCATTCGGCAAGTTTCTGGGCGTGTTTTTCCCCTCCGTCTCGTCGACCCATTGGATTTGGCACATCGCGCACGTGCCGCCCATTCCCATCGGACCGATGGTGTTGGGCAACATGGATGTCGGTCTGAACACCCAGAATCTGATGGCTGTCCTGATGGTGATCTTCCTGTCGGTGCTGAATATCTTCGGCGTAAAGACGGGCGCGGCAGTGCAGAATGTATTTACTTTCGCCAAGACCGCGGCGCTGCTTGGCCTGGTGTTGCTGGGGGTTTTCCTTGGGCGCAACGCCTCGGCGATCGCCGCCAACTTTGGCGCAAACTTCTGGCGGGACGCCGGGTGGCATGCCTTGCATCCGGTGCAGGTAGGAGTCGGCGGGCCCATCGCGCTGGTGGGAACGATCACCATAATCGCGGTAGCGCAAGTGGGGTCGCTGTTCTCGGCGGACGCGTGGAACAACGTTACGTTCACCGCCGGTGAAGTTCGTAATCCTCAACGCAACTTGCCTCTCGCGCTCGCCCTGGGAACGGGCGCGGTCATCCTGCTCTATGTGCTGGCCAACTTCGTGTACTTGAGCGTGCTGCCACTGGCCGGTATCCAACATGCCCCGGAGGATCGCGTCGCTACTGCGGTAGTCCAGCAGATCTTCGGCCCGGCAGGTGCGCAGATCATGGCCATCGCCATCCTCATCTCAACCTTCGGCTGCAACAACGGACTGATCCTGGCGGGTGCCCGCGTGTACCATGCCATGGCGAAAAATGGATTGTTCTTCCACAGCGCGGGACGGCTGCATCCCAAATACCGCACTCCCGCGGACTCGCTGTTGATGCAATGCGTCTGGACTTGCATTTTGTGCATTTCCGGCAGTTATAGTCAGCTGCTCGACTACATCATTTTTGCGGTGCTGGTGTTCTACATCCTGACCATCGCAGGCCTGTTTGTGCTGCGGGTGAAGCGTCCAAGCGAGCCGCGCCCCTATCGCGCCATCGGATATCCGGTGCTGCCTGCGATGTATATTTTGATGGCGGTGTTTATTGATGTAGTCTTACTGCGGTACAAGCCGCAGTATACGTGGCCCGGCCTGATTATTGTCCTGCTCGGGATTCCGGTGTATTTCCTGTGGTCGAAGCGCAACCCGCAAGAGAATACCGAAGAATAAAACGAGAAAAGCTGAATGACAAATCTGCTGAAGACCAAGCCTCTTGACGTATTGATGCGACAGGCATCTGAAACCGGCGAACATAGTCTGAAGCGGGCTCTGGGTCCCGTGAACCTTATTACGCTGGGAATCGGCGCCATTATCGGCGCGGGCATCTTCGTGCTCACCGGCCAGGCGGCGGCGCAGTACGCCGGCCCAGGCATCATGCTCTCCTACGTTCTGGCGGGCACGGGCTGCGCCTTTGCCGGACTCTGCTACGCCGAGTTCGCTTCCATGATCCCCATCGCCGGCTCGGCTTACACCTATGGCTATGCGACGCTGGGCGAGATCTTCGCCTGGATCATCGGCTGGGACCTGATTCTGGAATATGCCTTCGGCGCGGCCACCGTAGCCTCCGGCTGGAGCTCGACCCTGGTCGCTTTCCTCCAGGACTACGGCATCAACCTTCCGCCGCAGATCTGCGATGTTCCGGGCGCGAAGTGGTCGATGGTCGACGGCCGCTGGGCGCCAGATTTGACCCTCAGCACGGACCAGATGATGCGCGCGACCCAGCACGCCACCACCATATTCAACTTCATGGCGTTCTTCGCTATCATCGCTGTCACGACCATCCTGATTGTCGGCATCAAGGAGTCGGCGAACTTCAACACGACCATCGTCTTCGTGAAGCTGATCGCGGTAATTGTATTCATCATCGTCGCCAGCATGTATGTGATCAAGCGTCCCGACGTCGCGCATGCGAATTGGGCGGTGTTCCTGCCCAAAAACACCGGTTCTTTCGGCTCGTTCGGATGGTCCGGTGTCTTGCGCGGTGCGGGCGTGGTCTTCTTCGCCTACATTGGTTTCGACGCAGTGTCGACCGCGGCGCAGGAAGCGCGCGAGCCGCAGAGAGACATGCCCATCGGCATCCTCGGGTCGCTCGTGATCTGCACTGTGCTCTACCTCGTCGTCTCCGGCCTGCTGACGGCGACGGTGCACTACTCGCGCCTGAACATCGGCGCTCCGGTTTCACTGGCCATCCGCGAGACCGGCGTGAAGTGGGGCAGCTACGTGGTGAATGCGGGTGCACTGGCCGGGCTCAGCACGGTCATGCTGGTAATGTTGCTTGGCCAATCGCGCGTCTTCTACTCCATGGCGCACGACGGTCTGCTGTGGAAGTGGGCGGGCGACATTCATCCCAAGTTCCGGACGCCGTGGAAGTCGACCGCCGTGACCGGTATCCTCGTCGCCTTCACCGGGTCCCTGGTGCCCATTGGCGACCTCGGCCAGATGGTCTCGATCGGCACGCTGATGGCTTTCATCATCGTCTGCGCGGGCGTCTGGGTGATGCGACGCAAGCGACCTGACGTGCATCGGCCGTTCAGGACACCGGGGATGCCCTTCGTACCGTTGTTGGGCATTATCATCTCGCTCGCCTTGATGCTCGGCCTGAACGGCAAGACCTGGATTCGCTTGGTCGTTTGGCTGATCATCGGCTTGGTGATCTATTTCACCTACGGACGCCATCACAGTAAGGTACAGAAGCTGGCGCCTGACGAGGTGAAGGTCGGGGCCGATTAGACTCCCTGTTACCTGGCGTTTTTCGCCCTTCCTGACTGGGGAGGGCGTCTTTGTTGCGCTTCACTGCACAACGAGCCAGAATGACTGCTGTGAAGACCCTGTTCAATCTGAAGGTCCTCTTCGTCTCGCTACTCGCCTTGATCGTCATTGGCGTCGCCGGATTCCATTTCATCGAAGGCTGGCCTTGGTTCGACGGATTCTACATGGTGCTGACCACTATCACTACCATCGGGTACGGCGAGGTCCATCCGCTTTCACACCTTGGCCGCATTTTCAATACGTTCGTCATCATCGCTGGCGTCGCCCTGGTGCTCCTGTTTTTCGGAGGTGCGACCCAGGCTTTGCTAGAATTCGAGCTGCAATCGGTATTCGGCAGGAGACGCATGGACCGCGAGATCAGCCGATTGTCGGACCACTACATCATCTGCGGCGCCGGGCGCGTGGGCCGCAGCGTGGCGCGCGAGCTGGCGCGCAAGCCCTTGCCCTTCGTCGTGGTTGACACCGACCATGCCAAGCTGGCGCGCTACTTCGCCGAAGGCTGGCTTACGGTGGCCGACGATGCCACGCAGACGCATGTTCTGCGCGGCATTCACATCGAGCATGCCCGCGGACTGGTGGCCGCCACCACCACCGACGCCACCAACATCTATATCGTTCTCGCCGCGCGCAGCCTGAACCCCAAGCTCAACATCATCGCGCGGGCCAGCGAAGAAGATGCCGAGCAGCACCTGATTACCGCCGGCGCCAACCACGTAGTTTCGCCCTACAACTTCGCCGGATACCGTATCGCGCAGACCTTCATGCGTCCGCACGTAGTGGATTTCTTCGATACCGCCATGAACCGGCACATGCCGCTGGAGATCGAGGAAGTGCAGGTGCAGACGGGCTCGCGCTTCGTGGGCGCAACTTTGGAAGCCTCGCGCATCCGCCAGGAGATGGCCGTGATCGTGCTCGCCATCAAGAGCAAAGACTCGCACATGCGCTTCAATCCGCCACCCGACGAGGTAATCCACTCCGGCGACCATCTCATTGTCATGGGCGAGCCTGCCGGTCTGCGCCGGCTGGAAGACTCGGCTACGGAGCGCGGATGAAAATCACCACCGCCGACGAGATGCGCGAGATCGATCAAATCACCACCGCGCGTTTCGGAGTGCTGTCCATCACGCTGATGGAAAATGCCGGCACCGCCGTAGCGCAATTCATTCTGGAGCATTATCGCCATGCCAACCGCATCGCCGTAGTTTGCGGCAAGGGCAACAACGGAGGCGACGGCTTCGTAGTAGCGCGTAAATTGCACCGCGCCGGACGAGTAGTCGAGGTGCTGTTGCTCGCTGCTCCCACTGAATTGCGCGGCGATGCTCTGGCCATGTTTGAACGGCTGCCGTTGCGCCCCATCGTGCTGCGCAACGCGCAGGAGTTGCAGGCGGAGTCGTCGCGGAGCCTGGCAAATTGTGACCTGCTGGTTGATGCCATACTCGGCACGGGATTTCGTCCCCCGGTGAAGGGCTTCTACGCCGACGCCATTGCTGCAATGAATGACAGCGGCAAGCCGGTGGTCGCGGTGGACATTCCTTCGGGTACCGATTCCGATTCGATGTCGCCGCAGGCCAGTCACCACGTCGCGCGCGCCGATGCTATCGTCACCTTCACCGCGCCTCGTCCAGCGCACGTCTTCGGCAATCTGACGCGCGGGCCCGTCGTGATCGCGCCGATTGGATCGCCGCCGGAAGCTATCGTGAGCAAGCTCGCGTTGGAACTCACCACTCCCCGCGACTTCGCAGCGCTGCTAGAGCCTCGTCCTGCTGACAGCAACAAGGGGATGTACGGTCATGTGTTGATTGTCGGCGGATCGCTGGGTAAGTCAGGGGCCGCTGCCATGGCGGGCATGGCGGCACTGCGCTCCGGAGCCGGCCTCAGCACCGTCGCAACGCCTGCGCGCGTACTCGCCAGCGTCGCAGCCTTTGCAGCCGAGTTGATGACCGAGCCTCTGGCCGAAACCGAGAGCGGAGGCATCGCCAGGGCCGCCACTGAGAGCGACCGCTATCAGAAGTTGGCCAAGCCGATGACCGTGGTCGCGATCGGCCCAGGTATTGGCCGCGATCCTGAAACCGTGCAGTTCGTCCGCGAAGCTGTGCACCAGACTAAAGTTCCGATGGTCATCGACGCCGATGGTCTCAATGCCTTCGACGGACACACCGAACTTCTCGATGGCGGCGAGCGTCCGCTGGTGCTTACGCCGCATCCCGGAGAGATGTCGCGGCTGGCTGGTATCACGATCAAAGCCGTGCAAGCCGACCGGCTCGACGTCGCGCGCAGTTTCGCGCGCGAGCATCATCTGGTGCTTGTGCTGAAGGGCAACCGTACCGTCATCGCGCTACCCGATGGAACCGCGTGGGTGAATCCAACCGGCAATCCCGGCATGGCAACCGGCGGCACCGGCGATATCCTGACCGGCATGACCGCCGGAGTAATGGGACAGATGCCAAACAACATTCCGCTGGCTGCTGTGGCCGCGGTGTATTTGCACGGACTGGCCGGCGATATCGCCGCGGAGAACATGGGCGAACATTCGCTGGTTGCTACCGACCTGCTCGGTGCGTTGCCGGAAGCCTTTCACCGCGCTACGCAGTGGGCGAAGGAGAGCATAACGCGGATTAGGGGATGAGCGTGGCAATACAACGGCCGCTCAAGAGGATTGTTGAATTGGCCTGTTCGGGGACTTGCTGGTGTTCCGCCCTCCAGCAGAACAGACTCGCTTATAGCACTGCCGTCTCGTGCAACATTTCGCCCTTGGCAAAGCGCGCTGGACTGAGCATTTCAATATTATCCACAACCTCTGTCGTTCCTCTAAGGATCAAATCAGCCAGAATCTTCCCCGTTGCGGGGGCATGCATTACACCATGCCCGCTAAAACCGTTGGCGCAATAAAAGCCCTGCACCTCGGGAACAGATCCCAGAATCGCGTGATGATCGGGAGACATCTCGTATAGCCCTGCCCACGCTCGTTTCGGATTGACGGCCAAGTTCTCGAAACAGGGTACCCGGTCCGCGGCCCGAGTCAGCACCTTCTCAATAAACGCAGGATCGAAATCCGTCTTGTAGCCAGGAGTCTCCTCCGGGTCGTTCCATGCCAGGAGGAATCCCAGGCTCTCGGGCCGAAAGTGAAAGCCGTTGGTCATGTCGATCACCATGGGAACGGTGTGCGGAACGCCGTCGAACGGTTCGGTCGGGATCAACATGCGGCGCAGTGGTTCGATTGGCAGTGTCACTCTCGCAAGCGCCGCAACTTCGGCTGCCCAGGGACCGGCCGCGTTGACGACCACTCGCGTGCTGACTGATCCGCGTGTGGTTTGGACGTGGCTAATTCCTGCGCGGTCGCAATCGATTGCGGTGACTTCCGTCGAGCGCCGGAGCGTGGCTCCTTGCTCGCAAGCCCGAGCGGTGAATCCCACCATCACGCTGTAAGGATCGACAAATCCGTCGGTCGCACAGAAGCTTCCGCCCAGGATGTCGTCGGCGCGAAGCTGCGGCACCATTGACAAAATCTCCTCACGTGTCAGCATCCGAACTCCGGTGAGTCCCAGCGATTTTTGCAGTCGCTGGTTGGTGAGCAGATACTCCATATGCGCGGGTTTAGTAGCAACAAACAAGTAGCCTTGCGCGCGGTATTCCGAAGGATGTCCAAGGCGCTCTTCGAAATTCGCGTAGAAGGGAATGGAGTAGAGCGACATCTGTATGTTGGGCGCGGTGGCAAACTGCGCGCGCACCCCTCCCATACTCTTGCCCGTAGATCCCTTACCCTGATGCGCCTCGCGCTCGACCATTAGAACATTGCGGCAACCAGCTTCCGTCAGGTGCCACGCTATGCTCGAACCCACAATGCCGCCACCGATAATCACTACTTCCGCTGTTTGCATTTCGATGCGCCTCGAGCGATGCGAACATTGTAGTCCGTGATGCGCTACCATATTCGGCTTGCAGCGCAAGCACCTGGTTGTTAATCAGCCGTTGACCGCAGGCTGGAAGCGTCATACGATTCGCCTACATGGCAGCACCAACCCTAGGCCCCGGGCAGATTCTCGGCCATTTTCGGCTTATCGAACAAATCGGTGCCGGTGGCATGGGTATCGTGTATCGCGCCCGCGATCTGCGGCTGGAACGCGACGTAGCGGTCAAGGTGCTCAATGCCAAGACGCTGGGTGACTCAGGGGCGCGAACCCGCTTTCGCCGCGAAGCCTTGATCCTCAGCCGACTCAATCACCCCAACGTTGAAGCAGTGTACGACTTCGATTCCGACCAAGGGCTGGACTACTTGGCGCTGGAGTACGTTCCCGGCACCTCGCTCAACGAGCGTCTGGAGAAAGGCCCTTTACCTGAGAATGAAGTCGTCTCGCTCGGTGTGCAATTTACCCGCGGACTGGCGGCGGCCCATGCACGAGGAATCCTTCATCGCGACCTTAAGCCCGGCAATCTGCGAGTGACCCCGGAGCAGGTCCTCAAGATCCTCGATTTCGGACTGGCCCAGCTTTTCGGGGTGCCGGACGAAAAGACGCTCACCGAGGTCGAGACCGTGACCATGGAGATGCCAACCTTTGCGGGCACCCTGCCGTACATGGCACCGGAACAGCTCGAGCGTAAAGAACCGGATATCCGCTCTGACATTTATTCCGCCGGCGTGGTCCTGTATGAGATGGCCACCGGTTCAAGGCCGTTCCCGCAACACCGACAGATGCTGTGGGATGCCATTCTCCACGCTTTGCCACCGGCGCCAAGAACGCTCAAGAAGGACATCTCGCCCGAGTTGGAAGCCATAATTTTGAAGTGCCTGGAGAAAGATCCCAATAGCCGGTATCAGTCGGCCGGGGAACTGCTGGGCGATTTGGAACGTGTGCGTTCGGGGCAGAGCGTAACGGCTTCCACTCAGAATTCGGCGGTAACGCAGCTTGCCGCCGAGGCTCGTAAGCGACGGATGCGCATCAGCTTGGCCGCGATTCTGCTGGTGGGAATCGCAATCGGGATGGTGATTTGGAAATGGCCGCGGCCCCAGCAAGTGCGACAGAAGATCATGGCGGTGCTGCCTATCGACACTGTAGGACAGGACCCTGCTACGAGCGCTTTGGGACTTGGTTTGGCCGAGACCGTCACCGCCAAACTTGTGCAGGCCAGCGACAGCGATGCTATTCAGGTGGTTTCGCCACGCGACCTGCGAGATAAGGGAGTAAAGACTGCCGACGATGCAAGGCGGGAATTTGGAACGGACTTTGTTCTGGAAAGCAGCCTTCAGCGTTCGGGGCAGACGATCAGAATCAACAGCTCGTTAGTGGATTCGAAGACTCACCGACAACTCGCCGCCAAAAGCATCGAGGCGAAGCTCGGCGATCCTTTCGGCCTTCAGGACCAGGTGGTCAGTGCGGCCTTAGACATGTTGCCGTCGCAGATTAAGCCAGAAGAACGTCGCAAGTTGAATGCCCGCCAAGACACCCAACCGGCCGCATACGAAGCTTACATACGGGGCCGCGGGTATCTTCAGGAGTACGAGAAACCAGAAAACATCGATAATGCCATTACCGAGTTCGACCAGGTTTTGAAGATTGATCCGAACTACGCACCGGCTTACGCAGCACTAGGGCATGCATATTGGAGAGGATTTCGGCCACCAATGAACAGGGGAAAGGAGTGGCTGGATCGAGCTTCCCAGAATTGCGAAAAGGCCCTGGCGATTTCCCCCGATTTACCTCAGGGGCATGCCTGTCTTGGCAACATTCTTTACGGAACCGGCAAGTATGAAGAGGCGATAAAGCATTACGAGCGCGCTCTCGAACTAGATTCCAGCGATGAGGATACGCTCCTTGCTCTTGCTGATGCTTATTCCGCATTGGGGAATCTTTCAGCCGCCGAGTCTACATATAAGAAGGCGATCTCGCTACGGCCCAACTATTGGCGCGTGTATAGCTGGCTGGGTATCTTTTACCGCAATCAGAATCGCTACGCAGATGCCGCAGATACGCTGCGCAAGGCGACAGAACTCGCGCCGGACGATTACCGAGGGTATTCGAATCTCGGTGGCGCCTACGTTCTGGAAGGACGCTATTCGAAGGCGATCGACACTCTGAAGCGGTCCATCGAACTCCGACCCACCGCCTACGCCTACATCAATCTCGGTTACGCTTATACGCTGATGCACCGGTACCCAGAGGCTGTGGCGGCGCTAGAAGAGGCTCTGAGAATCAACGATAGTGAACCGATGGCTTGGGGCAATCTCGCTGATGCCCTGTACTGGAGCCCTGACGGGCGAGCACACTCGGCTGCTAACTATCGCAAGGCAATCTCGATTGCCGTTGCAAGGCTGCAGGTGAATCCACGGGACGCGGAGACGTTGGCTTACCTCGCGAATTATTCGGCAATGGTCGGCGATCGTAAAGCGGCTTTTGAATACCTTCAAAAGGCGTTGGAACTCGCACCTTCCAATGGCGAAGTGCTGTTCCGGGCTGCCATCGTTTGCAACCATTTCAACCAGACAGATCAAACTCTCATCTACCTGAAGAAGGCGCTGGACACCGGTTATCCCCCAGCGGTCATCAAGGACACCCCGGACTTTCAGTCCCTCCAACAAAATCTGCAGTTCCGGGCATTGGTGGGCGACGGCACATCCTAACCGGCTATTTTAATGATCCATGACAATGCCGTTGGTGCCTATTTCGCATGGCGTATCACCGATCGTAAATTTGCCATACCGGTATTCCGCGCGTGCTGCGTCATTTGGAGGCCCTGAGCACACTTGCCCTTCAACACAGATGAAGTCACATTTCCCATCCTTGAACGGCGGGCAGTCCTTGTCCTCGAACTGTATTTCACAGGCCGTACCCTTGCTCGGAGCTAACCAGCAGACGCCGTACTGTCCTACCTCAACTAAGCCTGCCACACCGTTTTGCAGACAGCCGTTTGCTGCACTGACGGTAATGAAGTCGTTATCTACGCCAGCGACCCGTCCGGGTGGTGAAGCGACCTGTTCGGGTGGTGAGAGGTTCTTGAGCGTTTTTTCGGTCTTCTTCAGTTCGAAGAGACCTATCGCAACCAGTACTACGGCTAACCACACGCCGACATTCAGACTCAGCTTGTTGATCTCCATAGGGTTCCCTCGAACTGGCCAAATCCTAAAGTACGCCTCAACGTACCACAACCCAAGGCGCTGTCAAGTGAATACTCTCTTTACCGGTACCCCACTCTCTTTTCCGCGCCACTCTTCGTCCATTATGGTGGACGACTAACGATGTACGAATGACCGCCATTGTCTTTCAGAAATAAGCTCCCAAGAACCCGCCACCACCCCTGGTGACCCAGCTCACAGACCCGATGTTCTTTCCCGCCTAGCCTGAGTTGTTATCGAGGCTCCATCAATCGCAGGTTAAGGTGTCACCACGCCGGGCACCAACATCCGTTGAAGTTCATTGGGGATGAATCTCGCCGCAGGGGTCGGTGGATTCATCCCAAACAGCGCACGACAGGGCCGATGCTGCCTCGCAAAGGGTTCGCTTATGCCTATCGTTGACTCTTCTTCTCAAGAGATCGTTCGCGACTTCAGCCTGGAAGAACTTGAGCAGGCCGCGCGTTTTGATGCGCGGCTACGACTTGGTTGCGCTTTGCGCCGCCGGCCTCCGGACATTCCGGAGGCACACTTTCCACGATGGAGATCGTTGCGGCCCTGTATTTAAAGGCCAACCACGATCACAACAATCCGGAGTGGAAGGAACGCGATCGCATCATCTGGTCTTCCGGCCATAAAGCCCCAGCTTTGTATCTCCGCCTCGCCTTTGCCGGATATTTTCCCATCGAAGACATCGTTACCTTTCGGCGGTTCTGGTGCACCGTGGAAGCTAATCAAAGAGTTCGAAGTCTCTGCCGAGCACATCGCGCAGAAGGCGGTCGAGTTGATCACCATTGCCAGGATGAAGAAAGAAGAAGAGCGCTTTGAACTGGTGCATTAGAGCTGGGAGTTACTCGACTGTGACAGCCACGAGCGCGCAGAAGGATGCGGGTTAGCGCGGCGGGTTCTCGACTACGCACATAACGATAGGAGTCAGTTCCTGTGAATCGTGCTCTAAAATTGTTAAGGACATTTCCCTCCGCAGTGTCCTCGCTTGGGTGATCTTACGCTCTGGTATAATCGAACTTTAGCGCGCTTCTCCTCTTCATCAGGCAAGTGATTGAGGCGCCTGAATTGCATTGCATCGTCACGGCTAATCTTTTCCATGTCGGGGAGTGGCTCAGCCTGGTAGAGCACCTGGTTCGGGACCAGGGGGTCGGAGGTTCAAATCCTCTCTCCCCGACCATTTGTTTCCAACTACTTACATTATCGACACACGACTTAAAACCAGCCCACCTGGTTTTGGCCCAGGTACTCTAGTCCTGTGACCCGCATAAATGCTGCACTGCGTGGGCTTCGAGCGGCGCAAGACCGTCTACTAAATCGACTACAGTGCTGTGACGGAAAAACCAGGTGCCCTACCAAATCGTAAACTGTTGAACTACAAAGAATCGCGAGCACAGCAATAGCGACGCCGCGGCAGCGATCACTCATTACACCGCTTTGCCGATCGGCCGATGGCACGCTCTAAACTGCTCTTGGGTTTTCAGAAGCCCGTTTCCGGCCAACCTCCGATTGGCGGTCCCCCTTCAGAATGTGTAGATTGTCCCGCAAATCGTTGAGGTGGTAACCCGCACAATGGCATCGCCGACGTGCTGGATGGTGGGACGCGGTTTGTCCTCCCACGCGGGCTCGGCGGAACCGTGATAGACCACCCCTTTCATCGTAGCGCCGGCATGTAAATCTCGGACGCTCCTGGTCTGCAGTTCCGGTTCAGCGATTGTCATCGTGGTTCCTCTTCTACCTTTGTTGGATGGCTTTGAACCTGAGATCTTTGCGGAATTTCTTCTGAGCTAGAGTGCTCACTTTGCGATGCCGCCGAGGTGTACTCTCCTAACAGAGGATATATGGATCAATCTGAGGCAACACAGGACGTCGTAGAAATCGCGGAACCGACTGCAATCCCCGCAAAGACGCCAACCAATCCACGGAAGGGTGCTTCTTCAGATCGCGTCGCTGATACGCGCGCTGCTGTCTTAAGCGCCAAAAAGAAGAAGAAACGCGCTGCACACCGGGTCGCCTTAAGAAGGTCGCACACGAAGGGCTAATTGCGTTAAGGCGAGAAAAAGCAGGCTTGGACGCGCTTCGAGGAGCACCCAAACGGTAACTGTGCCTCAAGTACCTCGTACTGCAAGAAATAGGTTTTCATGAACGATGCGATCGATAAGACCGTGCCCGACGACTGTGTCAGGATCAAAGACCTCGGCTACCAGTCCTCCCATCACATCAACATGTACGGCGAACGATTTGAGATCGTTTCGGACCCCTTCCCTGACGGCAATGGAGTTGCGGTGCAGGTGACCACTGTCAAAGAACCAACGAAGCGGACACTGCGACTACCGACATCCATTCTTATGGGAATGAAAAAGTTGTTTCCGAAGACAGGTTAAGGCTACTTGAGCCGCGATTCTTGGCGCATGAACAAACGAGTGTCCACATCGATGGCACCGAGAGGTCGAACCAATGGAACACTGGGGAATCTACGTCGCTTATGGATGGCTAGCTACGATCATCCTGGCCTTTACAGATGCGGTGCAGGCCATTCGGAAGGGGCCTCAGCCTGTACCAGGGGCTCCGGAGCGTCACACTGACAATTAGCGATGACAAGTTTGCAGATGTTACGGATGGATGCAAAGCACGTCACTCCGCATATCTCAGAATCGACCGATAATCGCAATTCATAAGGTGGCCAAATGAGCACTGAAGGATCTGAACAAATGCTGAGTCTCTTAAAGGAACTGTCAGTTTTCAAGACCCTGGATGAAGACTATCAGGCCGGTCCTAAGGGTAGCGTAGAAATAGAAGCTCATGAAGAGCGCGAGCGAAGACGGCGCGAGATAAAGCAGGAAATGCAAACGCTTGCTGCCGAGAGCAAGAGCGATCCGTCATGAAGCGTGACATCCGGTAAGTTTATTGCTCCCGGCAGAACCGAGAAGTGTGAGCATATATGACCAGACAGGGATCCTGCTTCCGTCTAGTCTTATCAGTGGAGGGGTAAGCTCTGCTTGAGCTGGCTCTTAATCGACGTTGCTTTGATCGTTCCAGCAGAGGGCCCTGCAATTAACTGAACATGAAGCCGCAAGTTTCACCCTCGGCCTCGCTTAGATTGAGTCGGAGGCTCCATTATTCGCACTGGATAGATGCTCAAAACCCTGTCTTCACCAGTCAGCGAGATTGCCCCTAAGCAAAGCTTCTGTTAAACAACAAGGGCGCAAGTAGACAGCAACCTCTACCGCGCACTGGAGAAAGGTAAAAGAACATGCCGTTAGTTCAAGTTGTTCTGGTCCTGATCGTCGTTGGCGTCCTACTTTGGCTGGTGGATCGCTTCATCCCCATGGCGAGTTCCATTAAGTCGATATTGAATGCTGTAGTGACGATCGCCGTAGTGTTGTGGCTGCTGAATGTTTTTGGGCTCATGCATTACCTCACCAACATTCACATTGGCAAGCCGTAAAGCAGGCGATGGTACACCAGAGAACCTCGAAACCTATAGCGCGGGCGTGGGTGCGCAATGACTGATTACAAGAGCGATCCGCGATGGACGCGAGCTTTGCCGTGAGGAAAGTGATCGCACGTAACTGCAAGACACTCGCAATCCGCGTACTGGAATTGTTGCTGGTAACGCTGATGTGTAGCGGCGCTGTGTCAGCCTATTCCGTGCTGACGCACGAGGAAATTGTTGACCTGCTGTGGACAGATCAGATCAGGCCGCTCATCCTCAAGCGCTATCCCGGGCTCTCTGAAGAGCAGCTCAAAGAAGCTCATGCCTACGCGTATGGCGGGGCAGTCATACAGGACCTGGGCTACTATCCATTCGGTAGCGTCGAATTCAGCGACCTGGTGCATTACGTTCGCACCGGAGACTTCGTTCGTGAACTACTGGCGCAGAGCAGCGATGCCGACGAGTACGCGTTCGCGCTGGGCGCATTGTCCCATTATGCGTCGGACATCGCCGGCCATCCCGCGGTCAACCATTCAGTCGCCATCGAATATCCGAAGCTACGAGCGAAGTATGGCACATCAGTCCGGTATGCGCAGGACAAAACCGCGCATCTGAAGACAGAGTTTGGGTTCGACACGGTGCAGGTCGCAAAGAATCGTTACGCTTCGCAGCAGTATCACGATTTCATCGGATTTCAAGTGTCCAAGTCCCTGCTGGAACGAGTCTTTCCCATCGTTTATGGAGTGGAGTTAAAGGAAGTGCTGCCTCGCGAGGACCTTGCCATCGGTTCGTATCGTTATTCTGTCAGCCGGCTGATCCCCGAAATGACCCAGGTCGCGTTGCAAACACACAAGAAGGACCTGATGCGCGAATCGCCCGATTTTGCAAAACAGAAGTTTCTGTATCGTCTTTCCCGCTCTGATTACGAAAAGGAATGGGGAAAGGATTACGTCAAGCCGGGTTTTGGTACGCGGCTACTGTCAACGCTCTTGCGCTACATGCCCAAGATTGGCCCCTTCAAAGGCTTGGCCTTTAAGAGCCCGACGCCGCAAACCGAGGATCTGTACATCAAGAGCATCAATACTACTGTCGATCAATACCGAGCTTTCCTCTTGGAAGTACCTACTGATTCACTCATGCTGCCCAACTATGACCTTGACAGCGGCAATCCGACCAAAGATGGCGAATACTCGCTCACGGACGAGACTTACGCAAAGTTACTAGGTCAATTGGCTAAGAGTAAATTCGACCGTACAACGCCCGAGCTGCGGGACAATATTTTGCGGTTTTATTCGGACCTCTCGACATCGACCCCGACCACGGACGACAAGGTTCAAACGGCCAGTGTGCTCGCGTCGCTTGATCAGTTGAGAGCCGCGACGCCCGTTCCAGTGGCCGAAACCGTAACCACCCCTTGATCAATGGTTCTATAGAAGCAGCCCCGCTACGGTCGCGATGACAAAGAGAAAACGAACATCACTGCTGTTGCACGCATCAATAGGAATTAACGCAACACGGCTTTCCGTTGTGCTCCAGCCAATTCAGTAGAGAACGCAAACTTGCCTGGGCGAGGGCAATACAGGAATCGCCGGCGCCGTAGTAGATATTGATGGTGTCTCCGTCGGGACTCATCGTGTTTCCACACGGGAACACCACATCGTGCACGTCGCCTCCTCGCTCGTATTCGGCTTCGGGTCCGAAGATCCAGGAATCGCCCCGCAGCAGACAAACATCAGGCTTTTGCAGGTCAAAGAGAGCGAGACCAACCCGGTATAGCGAGCCCGAAGCCGTCTGTTTCACTCCGTGATACAGCATCAGCCAACCTTCGAGAGTTTCAATTGGCGGCGAAGACAAGCCAATCTTGTTCGCGTCCCACCATGCACCCTTGCGCGCTTCCATCATCACTCGATGCCCACCCCAATGACGCAGATCGGGAGAGTACGATATCCAGATGTGGGCGCCTAAAGGAGTCATAGGACGATGAATCAGTGCCCACAGCCCGCCTATTCGGTACGGCAAAAGAGCCGCATCCTTGTCGTCCGGCGACATGATCACTCCATAGCGCTCAAATGTCCGGAAGTCCTTAGTTAGTGCGAGAGAAACTCCGGGACCGCCTTTTGAGTACGAAGTATAAGCCACCGCATAGCGCTGCAGCTCTGCAACGTAAGTAATGCGCGGATCTTCGATGCCCCAAAGCTCTTCGGGATATGCATCGGGATCAGGCATTAGCGTTGGAGTGCGGTCGATGTTCCACCCGTCTATACCATTCGCCGACCGCGCGGTGCACAAGTGCGAGAGACCGCGCCGGTCCTCCACGCGGCAAAGTAACAGCGTTGATCCATCCTCCAGCAGCGTCGCTCCAGCATTAAATACGCTGTTGATCCGATAGGGCCAGTCTTTGCTAACCAGGATTGGATTGGAGGGATGCCGATGAAGAAGGGAGTCGGTGGAGTCGATAGAATCAATAGAATCGATGGCCAGTGTCATAGGTCATTCTACAGGAACGTGAAGTGCCACTGCGAAACGTTAAACCGCAAAGGAAACTGAGATGGCTCCGCCGGCCGGACCAGACGCGATCTGCGGTGCTCAGGCGTTGTGAAGCTGCCGCATTTCCAGCAGTGCCATCAGGAAAGACAGCGTTGACTCCGCCCCCTGGTTTTCATTGGCACGGTCCGGATGAAGACCATCTCGACAACCGCCGGTGGTGGCGTCGTACAAGGAAGTTTTCAGATCGTTATCTCCCAGAAACCAATTGAATGCGGCCCACGCCTGCGTTCGCCAATGCTCATCTCCGGTAGCGCGATACGCTGCGAGACATGCGGAGACGGTTGCGCCTGCCTCAACCGGTTGCTGGTCGAAACGCGCTTTTTCCGCCGTCTTGCTGTAGAAACCCTGCGAGCCGATCGGGACAAAATGCCCGTTCACATTGCAGCATTGTTGCGTCGCAAGCCAGTCCAGGGACTCTAAGCCAGCCGTAAGCAACTCTTTGTCTGAGGTGCGCGAGCCTGCCAATAGCAACGCCTGAGGCAAACGTGCGTTGGAATAGGCCAAACTATCTTCAAACCACTTCCAACCCGGCGTGCGCGTGATTCGATAGATATTCAGCAGCTTGTCAGCAAGTGCATCTCTCTGCCTTTGCGCAGACCGGTCCCCCGGGAAGCGATCAAGAAACGCCTGGATTCCGAACAAGGAGAACGCCCAAGCTCTAGGACTGGTAAAGGCCTGCACCGCCGGAACTGCAAGCTCAAACAGCCGCCCGGCGAGGCCTCTTAGACCTTCATCGACTGTCTGACTGACCGCGGTTCCCAAGGCCCACAAAGCACGGCCGTGACTGTCTTCCGACCCCTGCGCCTCCTGCCAATGCCGGTCATAGCTCAGAAAGTTGCGGAACCTTCCATTGGAGGCGTTAAAAGCCAGCCAGAGAAAAGCCAGGTATCGCGAAGCTAAGCTCTTCGCCTCCGCTGCTCCATTGTCGCCAAGTTGCTCCACCAGAATCGACACGATCAGCGCGCGGGCATTGTCGTCGGTGGTGTAGCCCTCGTGATGATTGGGAACGGCAAATACGGCATGCTGCAGCATTCCCGTATCGTCAGTCATTCGACTGAGATGATTGAGCTTCACTGTCGGCAAACTTTGGATGCGATTTGTCCCGACTGCATTGGGGCTGACCAGCCGAGGGTTCCACATGCGCTCGGCTCGGGCTCTCTGGAAGCTGCGCATATAGTCCTGGGCCACGCTTTTCCAAACCATGTTGCGTGAGTACAAATACGCGCGTTTGCGCATAGCGTGCCGCTCAGCTTCATTCTCCAGGAGCTGAATGGTCTGCTCCGCAATTGCGCCCTGGTCGTTGAATGGGACCAGTACTCCGCGGCCCTGATCGAGAAGCTCAAGCGCATGCCAATAAGGTGTCGAGATGATAGCTTTACCGGCACCCATGGCATAGGCCAGAGTTCCAGAAACTACCTGCGCTTCATTCTTATATGGTGTGATGTAGATATCGGCCGCACCGATAAATTCCATCATCTCCTCAGGACTAACGAACCGGTTGTGAAATATGACGTGTTTCCCAACTCCGAGATCTTCAGCCAGCGACTGTAGCGATTCCCGGTATTTATCACCCTCACGCCGCCTGATGTGTGGGTGAGTCGCGCCCGCAACGATATACGTAACATTGCTGTTGTGAGACAGGATTTGCGGGAGAGCATGTATCACCGTCTCAACCCCCTTGTTTGGCGAGAGTAGGCCGAAGGTCAGCAATACAGATTGGCCTCCTACTCCGAACCGGTCCTTGTAAAAATTCGGATCAACGAACGCCAGGTTCGGAACTCCATGAGGGATAACATCAATTTTTGCGGCGGGAACCTGGAAGATCTCCTGGAGAAACTGCGAAGAGTGCTGGCTCATCACAATAAGCCGATCGGAGAGTTCCGCCAGTTCGACCATGACGCGATGCTGGTCACGGTTCGGTTCGCGCAACACCGTATGCAGGGTGGTTACGACCGGCATACGGAGTTTTCGCAGCAGCTCCAGGATATGGCCGCCCGCCGCGCCTCCGAAAATTCCATATTCGTGCTGCACGCATACCAGATCGACATTGGTGAAGTTGAGGAACTCGGCTGCCCGTTCATACGATGGCAGTTCCTCCTCCGTCAGCTCGAAGCGCACGCGCTCGGGATAGCTGTATTCGGACTCCGGATCGTTCACAGGTAGTGCGAACAAGCGTTCCGTTCCGTACTCGATGGAAACAGCGTCACACAGGTCGGTGGTGAAAGTAGCAATTCCACACTGGCGCGGAAGATAGTTTCCGATGACCGCGATTCGGCTCGGAAGCGAGAGATTGACCGCGGTGTCGAACGGCTTCGCTGACTTAAGCTCAGCCACGCGCGGTAGTGAGCTCGCAAGTCCCAACGGTCTCCTGAATGGCAGTGTCTTTGGCAATGACATGGGCCCCCTATCTGTACACAACTCGGAAGGCTGGTGAAACAATCGCGGCGCTGTCCCGTTTGATCTCCCCCGAGAACACACCCCTGACAACGCCGCGAACTTTAGATCGCCGGCGCGCCGCAGGCTTGCAGGCACACTGGCGCACTCAGCTATTTGGCTTCGGCAGCTTCGTGCTGGTTCGCCTTGTTGACGGCGGCCTTTACCGCGGTAAGAAACGAGTCGCTGGCCGCCGGAGCATGGACATCGCCTGACAGGGTTTTGCGGAAGGAAACATTCTTGCCATACATAGCGACCGTGGAGTCATTGTCCTGCTGGATCTTGGCGCCATCGACCGCGACTCCGGCAAATAGGCCTTTTGTACGCGAGTAGCTCAAGGCCTCTGTATTCATCTTCCAGTCGGTGCCTGCCGAAGCATGCCGTCCGACCGGGCCCGCTGTAGCAGATGCCTCGCCGCTCAGTTCAAACTTACTCGAGAGCAGCCCCTGCACACCTTTGTCATTCATGAACAAGATGACGAGATCGACTGACTGACCGCCAGCCTGGAAGCCAAAATTGCCTCCACCGATCGAAATGAATGCCGGTGCACTCCAACCATGGGCAGTGCGGCAGGTAACCACACCGCGTCCATGCTCGCCGCCGACAATAAATGCGCCCTTCGCCATGTCTGGTACCACAGCGATGCATTTGGCGCCATTCAGCACCTCTTCGGGGATACCTTTATCGGGCGCAGCCATGATCTCGTTCATGACCTGGCCGGCCGCTTGTAAGCGCGCAGTAGGGTCTTGTTGTTCCGAACCAGCAAACGCGAAAGTACCTACAGAGAACATCATCAACGCAATTGCATATTTCTTCATAACACTTCCTTCTTTTCCCTTCCACGTGATTTTGTGGGGGGACATGTGAGGGTGAAACCGCAAAAAGATCAGGCCGTCCGACGGCCGCTGATCAGGTTGATAACCAAGACCACGACGGCAATGACCAACAAAAGGTGGATCAGAGCGCCGCCTAAGTGGAAACTGAAGCCGAGAAGCCACAGAATCAACAGAATGACAAAAATCGTCCAGAGCATATGCTTCCTCCTGGGCTGGTTATGAGAGTTAGATGATGTAATTGCTCAGTAACAGAGCTGGACCGTTACTCGCAGCGAAGGTTGCTGTGAGCCCGCTGCTTCGCAGGCATCAGGGTTTGAGGATTTCCAAGGTCTACTGCAAGGCTACGCTATATCCGGCCAAGCAACAGCAAAATAACCACAACGACGAGAATCAAACCCAGTCCTCCGCTCGGTACGTAACCCCAAGAGCGGCTGTGATTCCACCTCGGGAGAGCACCCACCAGAAACAAAACCAGTAGAACAATCAAGATAGTTCCAAGCATACTTTTCTCCTCTTTATCTTTACGAATCGAGCTCCGGCGGTGTCGGGCTTTCCTGCGTACTCCCGCGCGCCGGGTTGGTTTCGAGCAAGCTGGCGATGGTTGTCAACAAATTGTGGGGGTGTTGTCCTTTGGGGTAAAACCTGTCAGCGACGATTCCAGCAGGTACGGCATCACCCTCGTAGTCTCCGCTCATTGCGACAATCGAAATCGACGGATAGCGGCTACGTACATGCGACATCAGCTCGATACCCGACATGTACGGCATGTTGAGATCGGTCACGATCAGATCGGGCACCACTCTGTTCAGGTGCAACACAGCACTAACGCCGTTTTCTGCCTCAGCCACGTCATATCCGGACGCCACCAGCAACATTCCGAGGCTTTCCCGAATACTGGTTTCGTCGTCGACAACTAGAATCTGGGGTTTGGAGTCGTTCGGCATGCTCTCTCCTGGCGTAGACAGATCACAACTTGCTACTCCAATACGATGTCACGGCCATGGCCTCGGGGTCTGGTCAAAACAGAACACATCAATTGCGGAAGTGAAGAACTAGGCCAGGAACCTTTTTGGTGCAAATAGATGAGATGAGCCATATTGGACAGACGCGTACGACCAGCGCAGATATCATCATCGCAGTTACCAGTCGCGGGGACAAAACGAGGTTCACTATGAGAACAAACTACCTTCACCTGTCGGCGTTTACCTGCGACGAATGCGATGGCCCGGTCATCTCCGCATCCCGTTCGACTCGAGAAACGGAAATTCAGAGAGCGACCGACATCAGGCAGATCGGTTCAGTCTGCCTATTGTGCGGGAAGCGCTACGTTGGACTGCCAAGCTCAGGAATTGTGCGCCATATCGCGCCGTTCGAATGGCATTCGGGGACCGTCGCACCCTAGATGCTCAACGCGGTTTGGCACATCCAAGGTCTGCCTCAACGCCAGGAGTTGGGGACAGCCGTCCATCGTTGAAATGTCGGCAAATATCGTCTCTTATGGCACACAATACACCGCCCCGGGCACAGGAAGAGTCGGGGTAGAACGACCCGCTCTACCCAGCTCTCGGCAAGCGCGGTCCTGAACTGGTCTCCCTTGCATACACGACAGTGGGCGGATAACAAATGCATTATTGGATTCGTAACACTGTTCTCAAGATCCAAACAGCAGCCCTAGCTCTCATCGCGAAGTCGAATTCTTGCCGGCGGCGATCGCGCTGGCTTCTGCGGGTGTTAGCTGCAACGGATTGCACTCAAGGTAGTCACTGATGCATGCCAAATAATTGCGCTCATGATCGGCAACGATTACTTCACTTAATTCGTTCATCGATAGTTTGGAACGGTCACAAGCTGCCGAACCATCCCAACACTGGGAGACGTTACGCCGGTGCTGAGCCACCGCTACCTCGCTCAGATCAGTTTGGCTCAGTTTCGATAAGTCGCAGGACGACCATCCGTTCCAACAATCGGAGATATTTCTCTGGTTTTCTGCCATGGCAACGCCAGCCGCTTCGGATGTTGTCAATTTGGAGTGGTCGCACGACCGCAGCCCACTCCAACAATCGGAAATCATATTCTGGTGCGCGGCTATGGCCACCTCGGCCAGCTCCGGCACGCTGAGCGCAGAGCGATCGCACGGTGTCCAAGCGCTTTCGCAGTCCGAGATATTTTGCTGATGCTTTGCTGCAGCCACTTGGTTTTTGTCGGCTTGACTTAAAGCAGAGCGATCGCAGGAATCCCAGCTATTTTTGCATGCAAACAGGTTCTGTTCATGATCCGGTGACTGCGCCCACGCCAGTGCGGCATAGCACATCACAGAGATCACCAGGGTGGAACAGACCATGCGCGAGACAGTCATCATATGTTTCCGCCTTTTGAGCGCGCCTGCTTCAAACAGCACGCATTCCTGAGGGCGATTATCGATCAGACGATCTGAGGAAAGCTGTTCAACATTGCTCAGTGAGCAATTCTGCTCAGATAGACGCGACCGCCACGCGGTAACATGGCACATCGGTTGACATGTGACCTGGATAAGCCTAGGGTCGAGGTTGAGTGAGTCATTTCCTTTCCTCTTTCAGGTTCTCTGATCTAAGTCAGCCCATCTGAAATAGCACTTCTTAGCACACCTGCAGCCTCTAGGAGGTTGTGGAGCCGAGCCGAGGTCTTATGGCAAATCAAATCCAATCGGGCACGATGATGGTTCAGCAATCGCCGAGCTTGCGCCCGCTCGGAATAGAAAGCGAGGCTTACTCCGGGAGTTGGAGCTCGCTAGGGGCCGTCGAGAGCTCAAGCCTCGATCACAAAGTGCGGGCGGCCGGATGGAATCTGTTTTTTATGGCTGGCGAGCTGAGAGCAATGGTACCCGCCTGGGGAGGGCAAAATACTCTCCGTCGGGGTGTGAAGCGGCTCCTGGCTCAAACCCGGCTACAACATTTCAACTGTCTTGAACTGAGCCACGTACTAAGGAAATACTTCCTCGGCGTTCCGTATATCTCGATCACTGCACATCCACGTCACATCCAACGAGGCTGTCAGATCCAATCGCTTGAGCTACGCGCCCGAGATAACGCCGCTGGCGCTTTGCAACCACACACCTTATCCGAGGAAACCTCGAAAGAGTTGGGCATCGACGGTTGCCTACAGAACTGAAAGTAGCGAGGGCGGATTAGCGTCGCGACAGAAGGCCCGGTATATCTGCTCGTCAGCAATCATTCACAAGGAGAATACGAATGAACTGGGAACAAGTAGAAGGCAAATGGGAGCAATTAATGGGTTCTGCCAAGGAAAACTGGAGCAAGCTCAGTGATGATGCGCTCCAACAAATATCCGGCAGACGCGAGCAACTAGCAGCCAGCATCCAGGAAGCCTACGGCATCACCAGGCGAGAAGCCGAAAAGCAAGTCTGGGACTGGGGCAAGAGCGTCGAGCGAATTCAGAAGAAGATTGCGTGAGTATTCCTGCGTTAGCCGGGAAGAGCTTGGTTTGGGCATGCACGTTAATTCGTCAATTTCTTACCGCTTCCGCCTCCTGAAAAAGGCAGCGATCGAACCGCCCAGTCCGAAGAAAGAGAAATTTGAGGAATTGGCGCCCGCCGCCATTGCGCCGCCGGTGGCCAACAGGGCAATGGTTCCTGGCTCGGGAGTAGTCCCAACCCCACCAGCGCAATTGCCAGTGTTGACGTTATTGGTATCCATGGTAACGGCCCCATTCAGGGCTATTGCTCTACCGCAATTAATGTCGGCGCCCGTATTTAACGTGATGCTCTGGTCCGCGATGATGCTCCCATAGAAGTCCGTGGTTGTCCCCAACGTCGCAGAACTACCAACCTGCCAGAAAACCTGATCATTACTCCCCGGATTGATTACCATCACCGACGAAGCGCTCGCTGTAGTCAGCGTGCTCCCAATCTGGAAGACGATCATCATATTGCTCAAGCCTTGAAAGTCCAGAGTGAGGGATCCGGTCAATTGTGCTGACGACGCGAAGAAGTAGACCCCTGAGTCGAGGGTGAGGCCCCCAAGGTCCTGTCCCGTCAGATTCTGGTTAAAAGGCAAGCCCGCCAGGAAGTTGTACCCTGTCAGTGCGTCGGCCTGCGCCTGCATGGCAACTGCATCGTCGTCATGAATCGTTCCGAGCACAATTCCAGGAGGAAATCCGGTGATCGAGGTTCCCGGGGCGACGCCCAAGTCTTGAAATACCACACTGGGGCCGGTGTTGGTGACGGCTGAGGCGCCCAGAACGCCGAAAGCGTCGGCGCTTCCGAGGACGCTGGCATGAGCGGTGAGCGCAAACAAAGGAAGAACGAGACAAACAATGCGCAGCAGTTTCATGAAGTGGCTCCGGCTCGTTCCAACCTCTACGAACCGCATCTGTCACTGGAAGGAGCAGCACAATGGTGACAGAGCGGTAAGCATCTGGCACGCCTTCACCTGCAATTGTGTTTCCTCGCTAACATCCTCTTGGGGCAGAGGATTCGAGTGTCGGTGGTGCACACTCTTGCACCTAAGTTCCAACTATTTTCCCCTGTTAGTCTTAACTGGACCGCTCTTTCTCTCGACAGAAAGGGCGACAATGAATATACCACTTTAGTGTAGGTCGAGCTGGAAATTGGAGCGAAAGATGCGCGACCTGCGTCGCCTATTTGTTCAGAAGGAAGGTAAACAGTGTTTTGTGCACCCGCAAGGTACCGTTGTAATCAATGAGTCCCATCTTGCGAAAGCGGTTCATGAAAAAGCTTACTCGCGACCGGGTAGTGCCAACCATTTCGGCCAGGGTCCCTTGGCTCACCTTCAGATTGGCGGAATATGGCCTGGACCGTACCCCTAAGCCCGCCAGCAACAGAAGAGTTCGTGCCAGTCGCCTCTCGCTGGAATTGAGTAGTTGATCCAGAAGGTCGCCTTCAATTCGAGCAACGCGAGAAAGCAGATGCACGATAAACAGCCTTGCAAACACAGGGTCTTCATGGACGATGCGAACGATGATCGCCTTTTCCACTCGCACAATTGTGGATAGCTGCACCGCGGTTGCGGTGGACACCCGCAAGGACGACGCTCCTAAACAGCCTTCCCCGAAGAAGTCGCCTTGCCGGAAAATGGCGATGACAGCTTTCTTGCCGCGCTTGGATAAGACGGTCAGCTTCACATTGCCAGCTTCGATGTAGAACATTGCATCCGCGGCATCGCCCTGAGCGAAAATTGGTTCTTTGTTCCGGTACTTCCGGCTGGTCCTGCGGTTGCCGATCCTCTTGAGAATCATCCCGGGATTAGAAGTAAGATTGCGTTTGCCTGGCATCAGCGTCTCCAAACAATTTGATCTCGTCCTCGCGGTGACACGGGTACATCCGTCAGCTGGTGGCGCGTGAATCCAGCGCTCGAGGTGCTACCTCTCCCAATAATCGAGCCCCTTCGCGGGTGATGCTCCCTCCGGACAGACTCACAGCTATGCATCCACGCGAGTCCCTTTCGACAAATCGATCGTACCGGTTAGCGACCGGCGAGGTTGGTCAAAAGTGCTCATGCGGCGTCACCCAGTTAGGGAAGTTGGCCTCGCCCGATGAGATGGATGTTACCCGCCGATCCACGGGGAACGCGGTTTTCGAAGGTCAATCCCGGCCTTACTACCTCGAGTACACGAAAGACCCGCGGATGAACTTCAGCTTTCTCACCAATGCTTAGAATGGCTCGGCCAGCCCACGGGATGCGGTGGCCGTAATATGCCATGTCGGCGCCAGGATCAGGCGTACGAAAATGTACCCTGTTTTGGGTGATGACATCAGCAAGCCATTCGGTCGGAGGGTTGACGATGAAGTGGTTTTTGTTAGCCTGCAACTCAGGTATCTTTGCGAGCTGCCACAGGTTCGGCAACGCGTTGTTCATAGTGGGCGAAAGTTGGTAGCTGATGTCATATGAACGGAATCTCACCAGTGACTGTGTTGGTCCGTGGTTTGGTGCCAACGGCAGCGACAAATTTTCATAGACTGGATGGAACCGTATTTCAGCTTCTGGAACCGCCACAAACTGCGCTGCCAGATTTGACGATTGAGTTGAAGGTTCGCTTGCAGATGGCCTTTCTTGGGTCCATGTTAGGCGCGCGGAAAACGTCAGCAGGGTGAGCGGCGCAATGAGGAGAAGATGCAACCGAGAGAGTCTCTGGCGACGCATTGGAATCACCTCCTTGGAGGTTCCGTCGTGCAGTCCTTCGATGACCAGAGCCTACTGCTACAGAATAGAGAAGACTGTGCAAAATCGCTCACACCGGCGCAAATTCCAAAATTGGGCAAACAGTGCAATATTGAACAGAAGCAGCAAACGGGCGGCTCCTAATTAGGATGTATAATGCAGAAGTGGGAAGGCCCCTTCGGAGGTGCGAAATGAACAGCCGGGGCATTCAAGCCCGCAACCAGGATTTTCCAGCTAAACGCCTTCCATTCGTCAATTCGGTGCGGTCCGCAAAACCCGCCACTGGCGAAATTGCAAAGCTTTCCCGGTTTCAAACCCCCAAGCCGCAGCCTAAGAACGGCGATACCGCTTTCGATCCCGAGGGCTTTCTCGCGAGAACGGGACTGGGCAAGAAAATTGTCCGTCTGAAGAAAGATCAGGTGGCTTACGCGCAAGGCGACCCTGCCGACACGATTTTTTACGTACAGAAGGGTCGGCTGAGAGTAACTGTTACCTCGGCGGCGGGAAAAGAAGCCACGATCACGCTGGTGGGCGACAGAGAATTCTTGGGGGAGAACTGCATGGTCTCGCCTCATCCTATTCGACTGGCAACGGCTACGGCGATGACCGACTGCGCACTTCTCAGCATCAGCAAGACGGAAATGGTCCGCGCACTTCATCAGGACCCTGCATTTTCGAATGTGTTCGTATCCTTTCTTCTGCTTCGCAACGCTCGAATCCAGGCCGATCTGGTCGATCAGCTTTTTAATTCCAGCGAAAAGCGACTGGCGAGAATTCTGTTGTTGCTCGCGCAGTTCGGCAAGGAAAGCAAACCCGAGACGGTGGTTCCCAAGATCAGCCAGGAAATTTTGGCGGAGATGATTGGCACAACCCGGTCCCGAGTGAGTTTTTTTATGAATCGCTTCCGAAAACTGGGCTTCATCGAATATAACGGCGAGATTCGGGTTCACAATTCCCTTCTTAATATCTTTCTGCAGGAATGAGGGGGCGGGTTTGTAGAACGAACCTCGGCGTAAGAACTTCAATTCGATTGCACAGATCACGCCGTTACAACTGAAACTCTCCAACGACGATGTCTGCTGGCGAGGCTGCCTTAAGATATGCTTTGTAGTTCAGGAAGGCGGGTCAGCCGCCTTCCCGTTCGACATGTTTGCAGGTCTTTCGCTCTTACACGGCTACGGGGACGTTGTGGAAGGTCGAGATGACCGTCTCAAACGTCTGCACTCTCGGCGTTCCATCCATTACCTTCGCCAATGTCTTCAACACTTCTGGGTAGGTGTTGGTGTTGTAATCGTCTGCATTGTTCTTGTGCTCCCATAAGCTGATTGAAACCGCATCCTGGCTGCCGGGATTGCACAGCGTGATTTCGTCCTTGAACCCCTTCTGCTTGCGCAGCAAAGGAAGAATCTGATTCTCGAATGTGCGGGTGTAATCAGACTGCATGTTGGATTTCAGGCGAAAAGAGATGTTGCGTGCGTACATATTCAACCTCCTAAAGGTTGCGTCGCATATAAGAAGAAGGGGACTTCAGATGGACTGACTTATATTCAGGGAACCTGAAAGAGGAGAGGCTTGGAAACTATCCTCAATCCAAACTATACTCGATCGCGTGAGCATTGTCAATCCATGCGCAAGTAACTGTAGTCTATGGCCTCACTATCTTGGACTTCGTAACTATTGGGAAGATAAACAACGCCTGCAGTGCGATCAGGAAAGAAGAAGCTTTGGACAGCGCCGGTCAATCAGCGTACTATCAAGGGCGAGAGAGATTTCCTACCTCTCATTCAGATCCCCTGAACTAGGTCAGCCGTTCTGGAGTTTTCTCCCCTTAGTTATGACAGTCACAGGAGTTACCGTGTCTAATCCCAAAGTCCAAGTTGGCCAGAAGTCTGACCCTTCCAAACAGCCGAAACCTTTGAAGAACGATTCAGTGAGTAGCTTCTCAGAAGAACAGATACGAACCCGCGCTTATCAAATCTACGAGTCTCGTGGCAGTATACATAACCGTGCCGACGAGGATTGGAGTCAGGCGCAATCCGAACTAATGGACCTCGTGGGCGGCAAATAGTCCGGAGAGCGCTTATGACCCGAACCGAAAAGCCCCACCCAAGCAAAAAACAGGCTTGAGTGGGGCACGCACCAATTGGCCGCAATTATTGCTGGGGCTGGGGCGTGACTGTGGTGGTCGAGGTAGTGTCCTTCTTTACTGCGGGCGGCGGCGTGCTCGTGGTGGTCGTAGTATCGGTCACCTGCGGCTGAGGCGTGGTTGTGGTCGTGGTCGAGTCGGTCTGCTTCACCTCTGGGCCGGCTGGCGTAACCGTCGTATCAGTGCTCTGAGTGACCTGGGTCGGCATTGCTGCCTGATCCTGTGAAGTCTTGGTGGTGGTGCTCTGCGTCGGAGCACCGGATGGATTCTGTGTCGTCGTGGTGGTGTTGGATTGTGTGGTGCTCTGTGCCATTACCGGCAGGGACAGGGCAAGCACGACGAGCGAGCCCAGGACGGCAGCAAATAGTTTCTTAGATATCATTCGATTCTCCTTCATGACCTTGGTCAGACACCATCGTATGGCTGCCGCTACCGCTTAATCTGTTCACAATTGCTCGCCGTGTCGCTCAAATTTCGAATTCCAATCCAGCCTCTTCATGACCCGACGCGAGCAATTCTGACCAGCTTTCGGCTGACTGATCGTTGGATACTGATCGAGGTAGAGGAGTTTACGGCAGGCAAGGAGACCCTCCCGAATTCAGCCTGCCTGTTCGCAGACCCTCAAGGCGTAAAGGAGTTTTCGATGAATCTCAATCTGATGGATCCCAAACTGATTGCTCTTGCGGCGGCAGTGGTTCTTGTAATCGTGGTTGCCGTCGCGATGTATATGCGAAAACGCAAGAACACCACGACAAAACTACGCGACCGTTTCGGACCGGAATATGACCGAGCTGTACTACAACATGGATCCGAACGTAAGGCTGAAGCAAAGCTGGCGGACCGTGAGACGCGGGTTGACATGCTGAAGATCCGCGATCTCGATGTTGCCGAGCGTGAACGCTATCTGGCCCAGTGGCAGGCAGTGCAATCCCGCTTTGTCGATTTTCCGAAGGGTGCAGTGACGGAAGCCGATGAGCTGGTGTGCTCGCTGATGCAGACGCGTGGCTACCCTGTCACCGATTTCGATCAGCGGGCGGCGGACATTTCTGTCGACCATCCCCGAGTAGTGGAGAACTACCGCTCGGCGCACGACATCGCATTGCGGGTCGGCAGAGACGAAGCCAGCACGGAAGACATGCGCAACGCGATGATCCACTATCGCTCACTCTTCGACGAACTGGTACAGATGCAACCAGTCGGCGACAAGAGAGTGGCGTAACCCGGAGAGTCTGCGACTCTCCAACAATAGGCGTCAATTGAAACCCACCACCGAACAGAGGAGAAAATCCATGATGAAACCGAGCACAGAGGACAAAACAACGGGCAAGCTGCACGAAGTCAAAGGGACAATCAAGGAGACTGTCGGCCAGCTTACCAAGAATCGGGACCTGGAAGCCGAGGGCAAAGCTGAAAAGAATGCCGGCAAGGTTAAAAACTGGATCGGCAAAGTTGAAAAGGCTGTCGGAGAATAGGCGAATTAACATCGAATCCGGGAACAAGAGAGGTCAAATGACGCAATCAGTATTGGAACGAACGGCTGAACAGGCTGCCGAGTCAGCACGCAAGGCTTCTCGGGCGACGTCTGTCATTGCAGATGCAATCGAGGATGGGGTAGAAGCAGCGAGACGTGTCGCAAAACAAGGCGGCGATGCTGCTGAAGAGCTCCTTGATGACACGACCAAGCGCCTGCAGCGACATCCCATTGAGACAGTTGTCGTAACGTTTGCAATAGGAGTTTCGGCTGGAATAGCGATCGGGTGGATGATGAAGCGAAGATAGCTTTTACAACACACCGGATACTTAGGGGTCCAGTACGCTGGACCCTTTTTCGCTGGATTCGTATAGTGCATTTGAGTGCTACGAGATAACAGCGACTATAGGAAAGACTCCGCGGGCGAGATCAAGATACCGATTTGGGCATTAATTGTGACATTCATGAAAGGTGAGCCGTAGTGCTCAGACTAGCAAGCGCATCCGTGGAATCCTCGTAGATAGCACGCCGGTCACTCCACGCAAGCCCGCAGCAGCAACGTGACAGCGCGGGCAATCGAAGGATGACCTGGGCAAGAGGATTCCAAATGCGTACCATCCGTTTGTTGTTGCTTGCACTTCTGATCTTGGCCATTCCGGCCACCGCGTTCGCGCAATTCGTGGTCTCTGTCGCGATAGCTCCGCCCGCGCTACCTATCTACGCGCAACCTGTGGTCCCCGCCGCCGGTTATTTATGGACGCCCGGCTACTGGGCCTATGGTAATCAAGGCTACTTCTGGGTGCCGGGTACCTGGGTGATGGCTCCCGCAGTCGGTCTGCTATGGACGCCTGGTTATTGGGGTTGGGGCGGAAATGCCTATGCCTGGAATGCCGGCTACTGGGGTCCGCAGGTCGGCTTCTACGGTGGCATCAACTATGGCTACGGTTACGGCGGCTCCGGCTATCAGGGCGGATATTGGAACAACGGAGCCTTCAATTACAACCGCTCGGTGAACAATGTAAACGTAACGAACATTCACAATGTTTACAACAAGACGGTAATCAACAACACTACCGTGAACTATGTCAGCTATAACGGTGGCGCCGGCGGAATTAGCGCCCGCCCGACCGCAGCAGAAGAGACAGCGGCACACCAGCAGCACAGAGCGCCAACGGCGCTGCAAACCCAGCACGTACAGGCTGCCAGTACCAACCATGCACTTCTGGCGTCCGTGAACCAGGGCCGGCCGGCGATCGCCGCAACTGCGAAGCCTGCGGAGTTTAGCGGTCATGGGGTGGTAGCAGCCAGGCAGGCGGGAGCACCCTACAAGCCTGCTGAAAGTCATGCTGCTGCACCGTCAGCGGCAAACAAAGCGGTCCAAGCGCCGGAGAAGAGCGCCACTAGTCCGCAGACAGCCCGGGCCACTCCCGCAGCGCACCCTAATAACGTGCCTCGTCCGCCCACTGAGTCAAATAAGCAGACTGCGGCTCGTCCGGCGCCTCCCGCCCATACGCAGCCCGCTTCTCATCCGACGACTGCAGTTCGTGCCCAGCCCACTCCGCGCCCCCAGACCGCACCTCGGCCTGAGGCCCGCCCGGAGAGCGCTCCTCGTCCGGTGACTGTAGCTCATGCGCAGCCGGCTCCCCGTCCGGCACCTGCGGCTCATGCCCAGCCAGCTCCTCATCCAGCACCTGCGGCTCATGCCCAGCCTGCGGCTCGTCCAGCGCCAGCGGCTCATGCCCAGCCTGCGGCTCGTCCGGCGACTGTAGCTCATGCGCAGCCTGCCCCTCGTCCGGAGCCCGCGAATCACGCCGAGCCTGCTCCTCGTCCGTAACTCTTATGACGTGAGTCCACTCGGGTGGGCTCGCGCCATCTTCATTTATGGCGACACAGGGTTGGAAGCAACCGAACAGGCCGTGGGGTCTTACTCGACTCCAGCAAAACAACGGAACTCGCAAAAAGCCATGACTCCAGATCGTTGCGAGAGACGCGGGGATGGCGAGTCGCTGGGGATGGTCAGCTTTGTTCAGATGCAAACATATCATTCACCTAAGATAACGGTCTTGACCTCGAATACATGAGGTCGACATGTTCTATGGGAGGCTTTCTGACTGAGACCCTGCACTATCCACGCAATCGAAATCTGCCGAAAGCATTCATCAGCGTCATGCGAATACTGAGCATGTGTCCTCACGCCAACGTAGGTTGGCCCATCCGCTGCGGTGGAGAAGAAATGCCTTCACAGCATTGTTTTGATTGCGGAGCACAACGGACATACATGCTTCAACCCCGCATGCAGAAGGGTCCATGGAAGTATGCAGAACTGTGCTCCACTTACCCCATCGAAGCTGTCTTCTCATCAAACGAACACAGTGGATCGGTACTCCCGGCAAAGCTCGCCATATCCTAATGCAGCGGCTTTAGGGCTAACTGCAATCACCCGGGATTCTAGCTAAGTGAGAATGCATCTCCAGAATCTACTTGTCTGGTCTGAATTGACCGTTCTTGGCTTTCGACGCCGTGGCATGATGATCCTATGCCAAGAAAGAAGAAGAAATCTTGGGCAGTAACTCTCCGCGCGGTCGAGAAGGAAATGGCGAAGCCCCGTATTGCGGAGTCGGTCAGAAGAGCTGCTCCTGTTGATTCGCTCTCGCGGGAATCGCGGAAGCGAAGAGTGCTTGCGTAACCGGTTGACGCAATCCTCTGCCGTCGCAACTACCTGCCGCTTCTAGTCTCTCCCTTGCCTGCAGTCAGATCGATCCCACTCCAAGACGACCTGTAGGGCCGATAAGAGACCGACTCCTGCCCCCTCCTGAATCCGCGGTGCCCCATCTCAGTGGGATCTCCATAGTGTGCAATTATGAACATACACGCCATCCTCACTGGGCTACAGTTTCTTTATCCACCACGACCTTGCGCTAGACATTCTCGGCCGTCGCGGATGAGGAGGCGAGCGCCTCCCATAAAGGCGGCATTCATTGTTCAGCGCGTTTTTCCGAAAAATACCAGCTCACATTCTGGTCACGATGTTTCTCATGACTTGTGCCTCGGCCCAGATGATGCGTGCGATCCCTGCCAGATTGATCATTCCAGACGGAACTCCGATCAAGCTTCAACTTGCCGAAAGCGTTTCCTCTGCTCACGCCCGCCCAGAGGACTGCCTGGACTTTATCGTGGTGAGAGATGTGAGCGTTGCGGGTTTCACCGTGATTCCGGCCGGAACCGTCGCCCGCGGCTCGGTCACTGGAGTTAAGGGCAAGCGGCTTCTGGGAATCGGGGGCAAAGTTGCCCTGAAACTCGATTCCGTGGAACTGGCGGACGGAGATCGGATCGGGTTGCGAGCGCGCCTAGAGGTCAAAGGACACTCACGCACCAAACTGATGGCAGCAGCGATGATCGCCACCAGCCTGATCTTCTTGCCGGCCACGCCGGTTTTTCTGCTCACCCGTGGTCACGACAGCATCGTCGTGAAAAGTACAGAGATCACGGCTCATGTCGACGGCGACACGTCGATTCTATCGGCCGGCTTACAACGTTCGCTGGAAAGTCCTTCTGAGCTGGGCGAGATGATGGCCTATCTGCCGCCGCGGGCGTTCAATGCTGAGGGCCGCCAGGGCGACATGCTGAACTTGGTTTTTGTCGGTCAACAGGAAGACCTGCAGGAAGCGTTTGCGCGCGCCGGCTGGGTCAAGACTGACAAATGGAAGCCCGTATTCGTCTGGCACCTGTTGCGGCATGGAACCAAAGACGCGAGGCTGCCGATGGCGAGGTTTTACCTGTTCGGAAGAGTGCAGGACTACTCGTATGCCTTGCCCGATCCGGGGGCGATCGTCTCGCGCCGTCACCATCTTCGAATCTGGAAAACCGATTACACCATTGATGGGACCCCCGTCTGGGTGGGATCGGCCACTCACGACGTTGCCATTGAAATTGCGAAGCGAGGGCATCTGATCGATCATAGGATTGACCCCGCCGTCGATGCGGAACGTGACTTCATTGGAATCGACCTAACGAATACATTGTCGGTTAGCCGCCAGGAATATTTGCATTCCGTTGATCCAGTGTTCCAAGCGCAAACTGCGTCTGGCGAGAACTATCATTCCGACAGCAGAATTCTTCTCCTGGATCTCCAACCAGTCGGTCCGAACAACACCGATGTAGCCGGTCAGCCATCGGCGGTTGTTCAGGCAACGCTCCCTATCGCGGCTACAGGGCAGTCTTTCCAGAGCAATTTGAAGTTGCCTTATTGAGTGGCTCGTCCTGCCTCAGCTGGAAATGGAGAAAGCATTCATCCGTTAAGATAACGGAGCGAACACATGAAGAAGCAACGGAAGCACTACACGCCGGAAGAGAAGGTTGCCATTCTGAGGAGGCATTTGGTGGAAGGAGTGCCGATCTCGGATCTTTGTGACGAACGGAGACTCCAGCCAACCGTGTTTTACCGCTGGCAGAAGGAGTTTTTCGAGAACGGAGGGGCGGCTTTCCAACAAAGGGGACGCACCAACCATCAGCCTGAACAGGAACGAATCGCCTATCTGGAGCAGAAGATCCAGACGAAAGATGAGGTTTTGGCCGAACTGATGGCGGAGCATGTTGCCCTAAAAAAAAGAGTTGGGGAACTCTGACCGGGGTCTGGGTTCCGCACGATACGCGGGACCAGATCGTGGATTTTGTCCGGCGCTGGTCGGAGAAGACCGAGATCAGCGCCGGGCGGTTCATCGCGTGGCTCGACATTACAGCCAGCAAGTTCTACGGCTGGCGCGAGCGGTACGGCAAGGTGAATGAGCATAACCGCTGGGTTCCGAGGACTAATATAGCGAGTCGGTGCGGATGGTTGTTTGCGTTTCGGGAACCTCTTAGCTTCGCGAGCCGTATATGGCTCGGAAGGAGCGCAAGATTGAAAACCCGAATCTTGATTGCTTGTTTTTCATTGTGTATTTGCTTTGGTTCAGTATTCGCGGTTTCAGAAACATCCTCATTTCAATTCCTGCAAAAGCCTGGACCGTATCCGGTAGGGTTGAAGGTCGTCGATCAGTATGATCACTCCCGCGCCAACCCCGCTTCCTCCCAGAACTTGACAAGGTCTTCTGTGGGCGATGATGCCCGTCCCCTGCAAACACTGATCTGGTATCCATCGCTGAGAAGCACAGGCAAGCCGATGACGGTTGGCGACTATACCCAGCTGGCCGACACGGAGATCCAGTTCGACGCGCCCCATCCTGAACAGAATCGATGGCGTTCGCTGTTGAAGACTTCGTCGGAGATTCCGTTGTGGGCGGTGCGGGATGCGAAGCCCGCAGAAGGGCATTATCCGGTTCTGATTTACGCCCCCAGCGATTCTTCCGTTTCGTGGGAGAATGCCGATCTGTGTGAGTATCTTGCCAGTCATGGCTACGTCATTCTTGCGGGCCCGTCGATGGGGGTATCCACACGCGACATGACGGATGACCTGGACGGGATCAAGGCGCAGGCTCGCGACATCTCGTTTCTCGTCACGTATGCCAAAACGCTTCCCGATACGGATTTATCCCAGGCCGCCGTTGTGAGCTGGAGCTGGGGCGGAGCTTCGAGCCTGTTTGCGGCAGCACGAGACTCCCGCATCGATGCCCTGGTCTCCATGGACGGCAGCATGCGCTATTACCCGGGCCTCGTGAAGATGGCGGGCGATGTCAATCCAGAGCGGATGACCATACCGCTTCTTTTCTTCACTGCAGAAGATGCGAACTTTCTTGAAGATCGTGACAAATATTATGATGGTCCCGCGGCAGACATAGTGGGTCCAAACGTTCTGAACGCCTGGATACACGGCGATCTCCTCACCGTGAATATGCTGGGCATGGCACACCCAGAGTTCAGTTCGATGTTTCAACGCAGGGAGAGCGCGCAGCGCTTTGCGGAAAATCAGGTAGCCGATTACGGACGGGATGACGCCAACACGAGTCATGCCTGGGTTGCCCTCTACACATTGAACTTCCTGAATGCCTACCTGAAACACGATGCCTCGGCAAAGGCGTTTCTTGAGAGAACCCCAGCAGAGAACGGCGTTCCGAAACACTTTATGGGCATAACGTTTCGTCCCGCGCAGAAAGTATCCCGTCCGAAGGTCAGATGACCTCACGATCACGTCCTAGATGACTGCGATCCACGCGCATCGTATAGAACTCCTTCTGGGTGAATGGCAGTTCCACGAAACTTTCGACCTGATGCATCCGGCTCCGACAGTTGAGACGGATGGGCATGGCGGAGCTACAATCATCTTGCCGGGCGAAACGGAAGCAGGCTCTGCGGGGACGCAACTATGCTGGGGATAGCCTGGTGGTCGTATCGATGCCTTGAAAATCCCCACCTGAAGGGTGGAATTACTCACTAACGGAGAGCGCCCTCTTTCCATTTTCAGGCTGAACCAACACAATCGTCGGCTTGTACGATTTGTTTCCCTGTTCTACATAATTCGAGGGACAGCGAATCCCCAAAGGCTGGCGTACGCTAATCGCCGGATCAACTGCCCTCGAGTTCCGGTGTTGCCAACAAACAGAATCCGCCGTTTATCTTAACTAGGGAACCAAGCGCCGTGACCACCCGCATCGAGAACTATCGCTTGGCCTTTTTTGTCGCAAGATTCAAGTCCGCTGGCCAAGGCGCTGGGTGATGGAGTGTCGGACTTTGCAAGTCACCTTCAGGTCCCGTTGAGTCGACTACGACTGATCGAGGGCGTGATGCGGATAAATGTGCTCGTTCCATCCATGCTGAGGCACTATCCAGTGCCTTGTGCAACTTCTACGTAATACCACCTCTGTGCCACGTACAATGCCCACTTATTTCTTGCATTACTAGCCAATTCGTTGCATACTCGCGGGCGCTTTTTGGGCCCCCGCGCAAGTCATTGTGGACCGGAAACGCGCGCTTTCCGGCGAGCTATTCCGTGCTACGCACATCAAGAAAACCGCTGTAAACCGCATCAGGAGGCGAAAATGAAGTCTCGCACATTGCTCTACTGTCTCGCGGTCTGTCTGGCACTGGCGATTGTTTTGACAGTCCCGTCTAAAGCGCCCTCGACAGCAGCCCCGTCGCCACATCCAACACCTGATCTTGCCAAGTTGGGGCAGCCAAGAGTTTCCATTGAGCCGGTTGCGCCCATGGCCGCTACTTCTTTATGGAACGCATCGCTGCTGGTTTCCAGTCTCCTGGCCGACGATTCCAATGGCGGTGTCGTCTTCCAGCAGGACCACCCCTACAATCCTGCGCTGCCCACGGCCGAAGAGCTCATCCTGACGCCTCCTGCCAACGCTGGCAAGACCATCTTGTCGGTGCGCTTTGGCGAACTTGCAGCCGAGAAGCTGGACGCGTCCATTCCCATGCTCCTCAGCAAGCAACACGTCGTGCTGCAGCGCTCCGCTGACGATCCCAGTGTCTTCTCTGCGCCCATCGATTTCGATTGGCACGCCTTCGCTCGCGAACAGCAGCAGCGCAAGGACGCCGCCGAAAAAGGCTGGATGGTGCCCCGGTTTGACGGACGCCACTTTGTCGGCAAGGAAAGGATGGAATTTGTTGACCCCATCGACATCGAGGCCGCGCTGCAAAATGATCAGCCCCTTCGCTTCTCGCGCCACGTCTTCGATGGCGGGCCGGAGACCGTGCTGCCCAACAAGGAATTGATGGTCACCGATATTCCGGTTGTCACCGACCCGATTCGTACCTGGGATCCTTGCAATCCAGGAACGGGAACCCCCAACGGTGCCTGGACGTTCAAAACTTTGATGAAGGCCATCCGTAACGGAGACAACTCCGGCAGCACCATCGCCGTCAACGCCGAGATCATGCTCGATCAGTTCCTCGCTACTTGGCAAAACAGTCAGACCATCAATACGTTCTCGGTGCCTTCTCGACCGAACATTAATGGATTTCTGGCGAACTGGCCGATTGATTCCACCGGTCATCACTCGCTCGACCAGGCTCCCGTGCGATTGAACGCCATCGTCAATCGCATCGACCTGGGACAGGCGCCCAACTCGCCCACGCCCGCCGGCGAACTGCGTTTCATATTCGGCGTAACCGCTGGAGCGGGACAGAACCAATTCTGCAGCTCGAATCAGAACCAGCTGTTCAACATCATCCTCGAATACAACGTTCCTTCGTCCATCGACGCGAACACCTGGGCGAATGAATGGAACGCGCTGGCGAACCTGTCGGAGAACGACTCCGCGGCCGGCTACATGGCCGCATTGCAGGCTATGACCGATCAGGTGGTAACCGCAAACAAATGCCCTAGCTGTCCAAACGGTAGCTCTCTGGCTCAGTTGCGCACCAACGAAATTGAGCTGGGCATCATATGGGAACAAAGGCAGTTCCACCTGGCTATTTCGGTCGTTCCCTCCAACCTGGTGGAAACAACCGTTTCGCAAACTCCGGAAGGCAGCTTTACCGGGTTCAGCGGTGGACCATTTGGTGCTCCACCTTGCACCGGCAATCCGAACGGTTGCGCTTCGAACGAGGCCACCGTCACCAATTTCATCTTGCTGAACTTTCCGCAAATCGAGAATGGATCGTATATCGTTCCGACGACATTCCAGGGGCAACCCTTCCTGGGCGGCTCGGTTTTCAATGGAGGTCCTCCCGCAGATGGCTTCTGGAACGGCAACCCGTCCATACCGCAACTTCAGGATTCGGGGCGAGTCATCTTCTCCGAGAATACCTGTAACGGTTGCCACGGAAGAGAAGTTCGCACCGACGGCTTCCAGCAAGTGGTCAACAACCGAACAACGACGACACCGTCCGGACTCACGGGCTTTTTGTTGGGATGCACCGATAGCACAACTTGCCAGCCGGGAGCACCAAATCAATGCTCGCTGGATACACCCAACCTGGCCTGTGTGGAGACCGTGACAGATCCGGTGTTTTCCAACCTCAACAACCAGTTCGGAGACCTCGCGCGCCGCGTCACGGTGTTGCAAGGCTTGATTACCAACGGCCCCAATTCCGGTAGCATGCTGTTGCCGTTCAATCGTCCCACCATCAGCTTCGTCCACTGACACGCGTTCACTAAACCTGGGAGCAGCAAGCGGCAACGGTTTGCTGCTCTCACCTCCGATTCCGGCAACGAGAGCGTCACCGCCCGCAACGCTTCGTGATGTGATGACAAAGCTGTGGCGTCAGGCAACCTCATTTCCAATGACTGATTCTGAAGATGACTTTGGAACCACCGCTTTTTGGGCACCCGCGCAAGTAAGCCCAAAAGCCGACCCCTTGGTGTTGCCCCAGATTTCACCGGGTGCTTCAGCCTTCCGACCCGCATAAACACTGCACTTCGTGACTGGCAGATGGTGCAATACCATCTACAAAATCGAGTACAGCGGTGAGACGGAGAAACCAGGTGCTCGACCAATCGCAAGCCATTGAATTGTGAAGGACGGAGAGCGCCGCATTAGAACGTCCCGCCTTCCGACTGTGAAGTCTGGGCTCGGCCATGGGAGAGGGTGCGGTTGCCACTATCCAGCCAGGGCTTGCCGAAGATACCCTGCAACGTCACCGACGAAGCGATGCACCGACGCCTCTGCAATGCGATGGCCGACGATCGCGTTCATGGTCTTTCCCACGGCACCCAATGGTGGTTCGTAAGTCCCAGAGAAATCCAACTGTGTTTCGGTAGAGGTCAGCGGGTATACGGAGAGCTCGCCCTGCATGAGAGGAAACAACCGCGGCAAGTTTGCCGCCTCCCATTCCAAGAGCAATCTAGTGCTGGCGCTTGAAGTGGCATCAGGGGCCCTCTCTTCGAGGCCTTTGACGACGATCTTGATGTCGGCCTTCACTCCAATACCAGCAAAATCGACGTGCAGTTCTGCGGCAACCGATTCTGCGCGGGAAGCAGCAGCCTTGGTAGCGGACTGGAACACTGCGACTGCGTTCTGTTTCAGCGTATCGCGGACGCGATCGTACGGATGATTCACGTAATCGTAGCTGCGAATCGTACGCCCGGTGTTCATCAACGTTGTTCCAATAATTAGACCGCCAACTTGTGAATCGGCAGTCACGCAAACTGTACCATAGTGCGGGCCGATCGATGTTGCAGATTCTGGGTTGTCCGAACCGCAGCAACGATTTTGCTTGGTATGATATCTACCGCTTCAGATTCAATCGCGACGTATCGGCAGTTGTTTCTGGGCTGGCGGTCGTTACGATCCAAAGAGTGAGGAGGCTGGATGGCTCACATTGATGTCCCATTGTCGCGCTCGGGGTTCGGACAGACACGTCGAGTCGACAACTGGTGGGTGCAACCCGTCGTCGTGTTTCTCGGTCTTTCTGCATTCATTGTCTATTCCACCTGGGCGGCGTTGCAAGGGCAGCACTACAGGTTCGGGCCGTATCTCTCGCCTTTTTACTCACCGGAATTGTTCGGCCCTGACGGCTGGTTTGGCCAAATGCCACACTGGATGCCGGTCTGGGTGACCGGGGCGATGCTCATCCTTTGGGCGCCGGGTGGATTTCGCGTCACCTGCTACTACTACCGGGGGGCTTATTACAAGGCTTTTTGGGCCGACCCACCTTCCTGTACGGTAGGCGAGCCGCGGAAGTCATATCTCGGCGAACGATCTTTTCCTTTAATCATCCAAAACATTCATCGGTATTTCCTTTACCTGGCGCTGCTGTTTCTCGTCATTCTGGGACGCGACGTGTGGAATGCGTTCTGGTTCAACGGCCGGTTCGGTATCGGCGTCGGCACGCTGGTTCTGCTGGCTAACCTCGTGCTGTTAACCTCCTACACATTTGGCTGCCATTCTTTTCGCCACCTTGTCGGCGGCTTTCGAGATCGATTGGCCGGTGCCCCAACCCGCAAGCGGGTGTATGACTGCGTGAGTTGTCTTAACCGGCGACACATGCTATTTGCATGGTGCAGTCTCTTCAGCGTGGCATTTGCTGATCTTTACGTGCGGATGTGTTCAATGGGTCTGTGGACGGACTGGAGGATTCTCTAGTGGCCGAATACATCACGCACGAGCACGATGTCGTGATCATTGGAGCGGGAGGGGCGGGGCTGCGCGCAGCCGCCGAGGCTTCAGCCGCCGGTGCAAAAGTCGCGGTCATTACGAAGTCACTTCTCGGCAAGGCGCATACCGTAATGGCAGAAGGTGGAATAGCTGCGGCGATGGCCAATGTGGACGACAGAGACAGCTGGAGCGTTCATTTTGCTGACACTATGCGCGGAGGTCAGTATCTGAACAACTGGCGCATGGCGGAGCTCCATGCCAAGGAGGCTCCAGCCCGTGTCCGCGAACTCGAAGCCTGGGGTGCCCTGTTCGATCGCACGAGCGATGGCCGTATTCTGCAGCGCAATTTTGGCGGACATCGCTATCCCCGCCTGGCGCATGTGGGCGATCGGACCGGGCTGGAGATGATCCGTACTCTGCAAGACCATGGCATACATCTCGGCTTAGATGTGTTCATGGAATACACGATCGTAATGCTGCTAAAGGATGGCGATCGCATCGCGGGAGCATTTGGTTACGATCGCGAGCGGGGGCGATTTCACTTGTTTCGCGCCAAAGCCATCGTGCTGGCGACGGGAGGTATTGGCAGGGCTTACAAGATCACCAGCAACAGCTGGGAATATACCGGAGATGGCCACGCTCTCGCATACCATGCGGGCGCTTCGCTGATGGACATGGAATTTGTGCAGTTCCATCCTACGGGAATGATCTGGCCGCCCAGCGTGCGCGGCATTCTGGTCACGGAAGGAGTGCGTGGCGACGGAGGTGTACTGCGGAACAGAAACGGCGAGCGTTTCATGTTCAAGGACATTCCTCCGCTTTATGTAAACCAAACAGCGGATTCCGAAGAGGAGGGCTGGCGTTATACTCAGGGCGACAAGAATGCCCGCCGGCCGCCCGAACTGCTGACCCGCGACCACGTGGCCCGCTGCATTCGGCGTGAGGTGCGGGAGGGACGCGGAAGCCCTCACGGGGGCGTGATTCTCGACATCGCCTGGATCAAAGAGAAGATTCCCAACGCTGCCGAATACATCAAGAAGAAGCTGCCCAGCATGTATCACCAGTTCAAGCAACTGGCCGATATCGACATTACCCGGGAGCCCATGGAAGTTGGGCCCACGACCCACTACATGATGGGCGGAATCCGGGTGGATGCCGATTCCCAAATGTCGGACGTTCCCGGATTGTTTGCCGCGGGAGAGTGCGCGGCAGGTTTGCACGGCGCCAACCGCCTCGGGGGAAATTCGCTTTCCGATCTACTAGTTTTCGGTCAGCGCGCGGGAGACTTCGCGGCAAGGTTCTCTAAAGAAAACTCATTGGGTGCGATCGATACTCAGGAGCTTGCATCCGCAGAAAAAGCAGCACTTCGACCCTTCGAGTGCACTGGCTCGGAGAACCCATACGCGGTACAACACAAGCTTCAAGACATAATGCAGGATCTGGTCGGGATTGTTCGTCAAGAGCACGAGATGCTGCAAGCGCTCGAACGAATTCGAGAGCTAGAAATTGCCAGTGACGCGGTCAGTGTGGACGGGAACCGCGAATACAATAACGGCTGGCACACCGCGCTCGACCTGCACAATCTGCTGACCGTCTCAGAAATTGTGACGCGCGCCGCTCTGGAAAGAAAGGAAAGCCGCGGCGCTCATTTTCGCGATGATTTTCCGGCCAAAGACGAACAGTCCGGCAAATTCAATATCGCGGCGCGGAAGGGGCCGAATGGAGAAGTGCAGCTCACACGCGAACCAATCCCGCCCATGCGAGGGGACCTGCAGCAGATCATTGAGGAGATGAAGTAATGGCAACGGCAACGTTCCGCATCTGGCGCGGAGAAAAAGGACAGGGAAAGTTCCAGGACTATGCGACCGAAGTCTCGACCGGCATGGTGGTCCTCGACGCCGTTCATCAAATCCAGGCGGAACACGCCGGCGATCTAGCCGTGCGTTGGAATTGCAAAGCAGGAAAATGCGGTTCGTGTTCCGCCGAAATCAATGGAATGCCGAAATTAATGTGCATGACCCGGCTGAACTCCCTGCCGCTAGACAAACCTGTGACGGTCGAACCGATGAAGGCTTTTCCTCACGTCAAGGACCTGGTCACCGACGTGTCGTGGAATTACCAGGTGAAGCAGCGCATACCGAAATTCCAACCGCGGAAGCCTGATGCCGAAGACGGTACCTGGCGCATAGCGCCCGAAGACGTTGATAGAGTGCAGGAGTTTCGAAAGTGCATCGAGTGCTATCTTTGTCAGGACGTTTGCCACGTATTACGGGACCACCACATGCACGAACAGTTCATCGGGCCACGATTCCTGGTTTATGTCGCAGCGCTGGAAATGCACCCTCTGGACGTCGGCGACCGCGTTGGAGAGCTGCGAGAGCAGTTCGGCGTCGGCTTATGCAATATCACTAAGTGCTGCACCAAGGTGTGCCCAGAGGGCATCACAATTACGGACAATGCCATTATTCCGCTAAAGGAACGGGTTGTGGATCGATTCTTCGATCCACTCTCAAAATTGTTCCGCGTTTTCAGCCATACAAAAGCATAGGAGATGTTATGCATTTCGAACTCAAGTCCATTTCAGAACAGGGTATCCCCGAGGCGCTCGCGAAGGTGGAGCGTTACAGGCTCCTCAATGAACCTGTTCTTGCGGAAAGCATTTGCCTTGACGTTCTGGCCATCGTGCCCGATCACCAGCAGGCGCTAATTTCCCTGCTCCTTGCACGGACCGATCAGTTCCACTCCCATGTACAGCCGAAAGGAGCCCTGGAAGTTCTCGGTCAAATTAAAGGAGACTACGAGCAAGCCTACTACGCCGGCGTCATTTCGGAGCGTCTGGGGAATGCCCGCATTCGGCACCCCGATCCTGGGGCCCGTTCGTCCGCATATCACGCCCTGCGGGACGCCATGAGTCACTACGAGAGCGCCATGAAGTTTGCCCCGCCTGGAAACGACGATGCCATTCTGCGATGGAACACTTGTGCGCGCATGATCATGCAAAACCCGGACATTCAGCCGTTGTCCGAGAAGGATCCACAGGCATGGCGGCGCGATGAAGCCGGTTCTAGAATCGCAGACGCTTAGCGTCGATACTACCGTCCGTATCTGGCGCCTACCAGCAGCCAGCGTGAGCACCACCATCCACGTGGAGTACCTCTCCGGTCACTTGGCCTGCCTGTGCAAGGTAGAGAACAGCGTCGACAACATCTTTTACCTCCGCAATTTTCCCCACTGGCTGCCTTGCCTTAAGAGATTCCGTGGAACCCTTGTGCAGCGGTGTGTCCACGACGCCGGGGGCTACAGCGTTGAAGCGGATGCCTTCTTTTGCGTACTCGATTGCGAGACTCCGGGTGACTGTATTCAGGCCTCCCTTCGTCATCATCGAAACCGAGGCATTTGTGCCAGCGACTGGCTGATCGGCAAGCGCCGCAGAGATGGTCACAACATTCCCCGATTTCTGTTTCAGCATCTGTTTCACGGTGAGCTGAGTGATGTAAAGGAATCCCAGCAGGTTGGTCGAGACCAGGGCATTGAAGTCCTCGGTAGTGAAGTCCGTGAACGGCTTGGTGCGGTAGATTCCAGCGGTATTCACCAGAACATCGATGGTTCCGAAATTCTTGATCGCTGCGTCGACAGCTTTGACAGCGGTTTCCTGCTTACCGATATCGCCATCGACGAGAACCAGGCTGGGTGAGGCAGTCAACGATTGCGTGGTATTGAGAGACGTGGCGACGACGTTATACCCCAGGTTCAGGAAAGCCTCGACCAAACCCGCACCAATACCCCCCGATGCTCCCGTAACGATTGCTGTTTTTTTGTCTGACATGCATGTCCAACTTCACATGGTCAGAACAACGCGAAATTGTGCGTTGCCACTCATCATGCGCGCGTAGGCCTCGGCCGCTTTTTCGAGTGGGTACGTTTCGATCATGGGACGCACGCCGGTCAGCTCCGCGAAGCGCAGGGTATCCTCTTCATCGGCTGGTGTTCCCGAGGCCCAGCCTTGAATAGTTCGACTTCCAGTAATGAGCTGTACCGGTGTGACCTCAATCGGATCAGCTGTCACACCGATGACCATCAGCTCGCCATTTGGCCCTAGACCGTCGATTAGCTCGGACATCGCCTTCGAGCTTGGGGCCGTCGCCAGAATTACCCGTGCCCCGCCCAATTTTTGCAATGCCTCGGCTGCGTTCGTCGCCTTGCTGTCGATGTATACGCTTGCTCCGAGTTGCTTTGCCAGGGACGCGTTTTCGGAGCCGCGGCCGATGGCCGCCACCTTGTACCCAAACTTGTTCGCAAATTGAATTCCGAGGTGGCCCAGGCCACCGATACCCTGCACTGCAACAAGGTCGCCGGGCAGCGCACCACTGTGGCGCAGCGCGTTATAGGTGGTGATTCCGGCACAGAGCAGCGGTGCTGCTTCGGCGTCACCTAGAGTTTCCGGCATCGGCACAAGCGCGTCCGCGGGAGCGACCATGTATTGCTCGTATCCGCCGTCATAGCTGATGCCCGGAATTTTCAGGTTCCGGCAGTTACGAAAATCCCCGCGCCGGCATTCGCGGCATGTGTTGTCGTGGCCGCCGTGCCAGCCGACTCCGACACGCTGTCCCTTTTTCCACTCGGAAACACCGGCGCCCACTTCATCGACGACGCCCGCCACTTCATGTCCGGGAACTCGGGGATACTGAATTCCGGGCCAGGAGCCCTCCTTCGTGAGCACGTCACTGTGGCAGACACCACAGGCTTGGACCTTGATGCGCACCTGTCCTGCATCCGGCTTAGGAATCTCGCGCTCGACGATCTGGAAATCCGCTCCGGGTTTTGGAACCGCCGCCACCTTCATTGTTCCTACTGCGATTGTTGTCGTTGCCATAAATCCTCCTATGAATTTTCAGCCATTGTTGAAAAGTACTTACCAGGAACTTCGCCGTTGGCCGGATATTGCGGCAAATGAGTTCCAGTTCCACCGGAGCGCGTAGTGAAAGGCTTGCAACGTATAGACCAACCCGTCACACCACGAAGCGCCTCCGTGGCGCTCCACCCTCACGCGAGAGAATAGTTCAACAATCCGTTATTGCGCTCGCTGTTTGATGAAAACCGCACCCGCTTCCTAGCTAAAACTTCCACCACCTTAACTTCCGTCTGAGGGAGCGCTTGAGCTCCATACAAGGCGGAGACCAACGAAGCGGCAGCCTACGGTAATTGCGTCCAAGGTGCAGCGCCGGGAGGATGCTTGTCGGGGTTGATGCCGCAGGTTTCGTAGGGGATTCTCCAAAAAACGGTAACCTGAAATCGACAACACGATCGGTGTAATCCATCAGGGCAGGATCTTCCGCTCACTGGATGCGGAGGCAATTTTCATCGGCCGCCATGAATGCGGATACAGCACGGCACACGAAGGTGGAAGTCGTTTAAGGCTACGAGTGGGTTAATTCGAAGCCAAGCCCGTTGGGCGTTTCGAAACGGCGGCCTTCTTCTCCTCAGGCTTTATTTCCTCGAAGCTGAACTGCTTGTCAAGCTTTTCGTAGGGCTTGCCGTCGACCTCGACATACGGGTAGACGAAGTAGTTTAGTGCCGGACCATCCTGCTTAGGAGAGAGTGTGATGTCGCGGCCGGTGGAGAACTGCACGCGATTAGCATCAACGCTGCCGAAAAAATAATCTTCCTTCTGTTTCGCTTTCCAGGCCTCCGAGATGTCAACGGGGATCCAGCCGACTTTGGGCGTGTAGAATTCGGCCCAGCAGTGATAACCGGCAATATCGCCCTTGTCCTTGTTCTCGGGCAGAGGAAAGCCGATGTCGAAGCGCGCCGGAATGCCGTCGGCCCGCATGACGCCGATGAACGGCGAATGGAAGTCCGTGCAGTTGCCGTGTTTGGCGTCGCAGGCCCACACCGCGTCACCGCGCCCCCACCCCGTGCCCGTCTTGTCGTACCGCATATTCGTGAAGAAATAGTCATAGGCAGCTTTGGCTTTCGCGACCGTGCCGGTCTGCGATCCGGTCACCTGGACTGCCAGCGCCTTGATCTTGCCATCCGTAGGAATTAGGCTGTCAGGCGCGACTAACCGGCTCATGGACGCAGGCACGACGCCGGGCGTCCGGTCTTCGCGCTCGAGTTGCGCATAATCGCCGCGCGAATATTCCCGGCGTGTGACCTCGTACTCGAGAGTGAACTCTGCTTTTCCCGGCGCTGGATTCTGGATCTCGGCATACATCATCCGATTACCGTACTCGGGCTCCTGCGTCATCTGCGTTTTCGTGGGAGCCTTGATGTTGAGCACGCGCACCGTCTGATGGTGGTCAGTCTGCGGCACCGGAACCCACAGCGCGCACTTGTTTCGCTCCGGCGGGAATATCTTTCACGGTGAAGCTGTATGTGAAGCGAAACGTGCGCGATGGTTCGCTGAACTTCTGGGCGTTCGAAGTGGCCTGGGCGGTTCAACAGGCACGTCGAGAAAGATAGCAGCAGAAACGACGAGAAAATTCGCAGCGTCACAGAGTTACTCCTTTGTGATGGCGTCTCGATTTTGACGGGTGGAATCGATACGCAATCAGACTCAGGCGATTCAAAACAAAATCGATGAGGCGGCAAGGGAAGCTCCGCCAGGTACATAGCTAAAGATTCTAGCAGGGAGCCGGTGGAGTCGCGAGGCGGTGAAGGGCTAAGATGTGCCACACTTTCCTGAAGGCGAATCTGATTTATGCTTTAGTCTGGCGAGTGATTGGATTGGCCATCGAGTTCGCTTGGGTATCACATGAACCTGACCACCAAGGTAGGCGCGGGCTTTCGTGAGGAGGCAGATAAGTATGCCGCTTATCTTGAGACCGCCGAGGGTAGATTGCGACTCGACCTCACCATTGCCGCCGTCGAAGAATTCTTGCCTTCCCTGCCCTCAACGAGGCCATTGCGGGCGCTGGACCTTGGAGGCGGCACCGGTACAGCCGCAGTGAACCTCGCGCGGCGCGGCGTTGAGGTCACGCTGCTGGATTCCTCGCTCGCTATGCTGAGTATTGCGGAGCAGACCGCGCTGAAAGCAGACCTTGGCGATAAAGTTGTACTGCAACACGGCGATGTGGCCCAGGCAGGCAAACTATTCGCCGAGGATTCCTTCGACATCGTTCTCTGTCACAATGTACTCGAATACGTCGAATGTCCCGGTGCCGTGATCAGCGACTCCGCCCGACTTATGCGGCACGATCCACCCGGGCTACTCTCCATCCTGGTGCGCAACCGGGCTGGCGAGGTATTAAAAGCAGCTATCCGGGCGGGCGACTTGGAGGCGGCGGAACGGGGCCTCACCTCTAATTGGGCATATGAATCTCTCTATGGTGGCCGGGTTCGGCTTTTCACTCCTGATGAGCTGCTTGCCATGTCGAAAGAAGCGGGGCTTGAATTGATTGCGGAGCGCGGCGTGCGCGTGGTTGCAGATTACCTGCCGCCGCAAATCGATCGGCAGGCCGAGTACGAGCGGATTTTCGAGTTGGAGCGCAAGTTGGGATGCCGCCCGGAGTTTGCAGCCGTCGCGCGCTACACGCACCACATCCTCCGCCATGCGGCCGGCGCCAAAGAGGACCTCGCATGAGTGACCCCTCAAGATCGCCGATTGGCGAATGAGTTCAACACGAGAGCGTCGGACACAGGGGTCTCGCTCGGCCTGGGCCTCACTAACGAGTGCAATCTTTCCTGTTCCTTCTGCTATCGCGATCCAACTCGCGCAGATCGTCTCTCTTTAGATCAAGTGAAGTCAGTGATGGAACGTCTGCCCGTTCGCTCGGTGAATCTGGGCACAGGCGAGAACGGGATGCATCCGGACTTCAGGGCAATACTTGCCTACCTGCAAGCACAGCCCGTCAAGCTCACCATCACTTCCAACGGCCACAGCGTTGCTGTTTTAGAGGATGATGAGCTACGCGCTTTTCACGACATCGAGTTTTCTCTGGACTATCCTACGCAGGCGGAACAGGATGCACAGCGTGGAGAAGGCAACTGGGAACTGATCCAGCAGCAGGCAGCGCGTTGCGTGAGGTTGGGTGTGCCGGTGACCATCATCGCTGTGATGATGAGGGCCAACTATTTGCGTCTGGCCGAGGTCGCGCAAGTGGCCAAGAAGTTTGACGCCCCTCTACGTGTGAACGTGTATCAGGCCGTGCGATCCGATATTTATGCGTTGTCCTACGAAGAGTATTGGGATGGATTCCGGCGACTCTTTGCGGAAACGGATGTGATCGCCATCGGTGAGCCGCTGGTTCGAGCGATGGCGGGCCTGCCGCCGCTGCGAGGAGGATGTGGTGTGAGCACGGTGCGGGTGACACCGCGCGCCACCACACAGCCCTGCGTTTATTGGCCGGGACCGGGTGAGCCTCTGTCAGATTTGATCTCGATGGGACCCGACATTCTAGACTCGGCACCCTTCGAACAAGCTCGCGCGCTTCCCGAAGCCTGCCAACCCTGCGAGTTCCGCGACTCATGCCATGGCGGCTGTGCCGGACGGCGACGCCTCCAAGGCGCGCTGCTAGAGCCTGATTACTATTGTCCAATCGTTCGCGGGGAACGCCAGACCCTGCGCGTCCGCATGACCGCAGCGCGCGATCTACCCAAGGTGAGCAGTTCCTGCACCACCGTTGTGCTGGCCCGGTAGAGTAATGGCGATTATCGCCACTATTCGAGAGTCAGCCCATCCGCAACAATTCGCTCAACAACCTTGCGACCCGCATCTCTACCAGCTTCTCGGAGTGCAGTCTCGGTTGAGTCAGTGTCGTGATAAGCCACGTCCTTGAGAGTAACTCGAACCTTGTACAGCGGGTGCGACTCCATCATCATCAGGACATCGAGAAGGCCAAATACGACTGTTTGTGGCCATCCTACGCGGAGTGCTTCCATTTCCATGCGGCACGGCACACGGTCAACGACCTCGAAATCGTTGGCAGGGTCAAGCGTCATCGAAACCGAAGCAAACTCTGATCTGTCGCGCCAATGCTTCTCGCGTCGTCCAGTCACCGACACTGACCGCTTTAAACGCCATGATTGGCGATCCGGTAATCCGTTGAGCCACTGCTTCAGAAAGTCATTCACTCAGGCCATCCGCTTTCCATACAGAATAGCGATTAAACAGGCGGTTACGTAACCAATTCCAAACGGAAACCCAATTCGCCGCTCACTTATGACTTAAACAATGTTCCGCCAACAAACCTCTGAACTACTGAGGGCACTAGCGGCTTACTTCGTGTCCACCCACTTGTCTGATCCCGCCAGTTTGACGGCCACATTCGTGAACCAAAGGTGGAAGGGCTTGCCGTCGGCTGTGCCGCGGTGCTCTGTTGAGATAAGCAGAGGGCCCGCCATTTTGTAGCCTGCCCACGTCGCGATCACAACACTGGGTTTCTTGTCGCCCCCGTGGTCAAAACGGAATTCTTCGACTCGCCCGTCGCTGCCGACATAGAGTGTCCAAGTGTCACCCGGCGTATAGCCGCCGATCGAAGGAGCATACTTTACCACGACCTTCTCGGCGGAACCTTTCCCCAACGGCAGTTTCTGCATACCCTCATCGGTCACGGTGGCGCTGGTGTCCCAGTAAGCATGGAAGGGGAAGATCAGCCAATAATTGTCATTTACGAAGCCCGGATCGATCTCGTCCTTCACGTTGGCCGGTTGGCTGCTGAGCTGTGAGCGCAGGTATGTAACCTTCACCGGTTTGCCGTCTTTATCTTTGCCCTCGTACGTGACCTGGCCGGTCTTCGGCTCCCAGGTCCATGTTCGAGAAAGATTGACTCCCGGGAACTGTACGCTCCAGGTGTAGCGGATCGCGTCGATCTGTCCAAACGAATCGAGACCATAGGTCTTGGCGAGCTTTTCGACAATTGGCGGACGCGTCTGCGCCCAAGAAGTTGCTGCAAGGACCAGGACCCAGAATCCCATAAGACCAGTGATCGTTACGCGGCTCGAATTTTTCATGGAGGTCCTCCTCGGTGAACTTGGAACAACGTTGACTTGGATGACGGACAAGGGCGTCAAGATACAAACACGTTTCAGCGCAGCCCAGCTGCGGATCCCGATAGCATTTCGAAGGCTAGTCCATTGAGCTTTCCGGCTGTGCCGGTCGCGTGAGTCGGCGCAAGACAATAATTGCACCGGCCGCTGCCACGGACCCGTATTCCAGCAGCATAATCCAGCCAGGCACTATCCACGGACGTCCGAGCGTGCGCAGGTGCCAAACGTAGTAGGTAGGAATGATGCTCACCGTCCAGATGATGATCGGCAGCGTCGAGTCCGACCGCAGGAACGGCAGCAGCCAGAGCAGGTACCACGGATACACGACAGGTGCACATAAAAGCGATGCTGCCATCGGCCAGGCAAATGCGTCCGAAGACCATGCCGCGGACTTTTTTCTCAGCCAGATTGCGGTCAAAAGGCCGACCAGTACTGCCAGGCCAACTACCAGCTGCGGAGCCGCCACTCGTTCGAGCGTTGAAAACACTGGATCATTAAAGCGGAAACTCTGCACGTAGGTGCCGAGCGAGCCGATCGGAACCCGTCCATGATTGAGAAATGGTACATAGAGGAGTCCGAACACGACCGCCGCCAGTACGCCGTCGCGTATACGAACTCGCCTCCAGTAGAGTGGCAGCAGTATGATGGGAAGAAATTTCACTGCAACAGCCAGCCCAAATGTCACCGCTGCAACCGCACGCCAGCGGCGACCCAGCGCAGCGAAGGAAATCAACAGCAGCAGCGCCCCGACAATATCGATGTGACCGCTGCCCGCCACTTCGATTGCTAACAGTGGGTTCCAGGCATAAGCCAGAACCCACTGTGCCCCTTGCCCGCTGCTACGCAAGACATCGAGCAAAACGAAAACAATTGCCAAATCGCAAACCACGAACGCCACTTTCAGCGCAAAGACTGACTCGTGAATCGTGGTTATGGCGCGAAAGAAAAGTTCCGCGCCCGCTGCATATGGGGTCGCTACATCCGGGTGGTTCAGCGTGCGGGTTTCCGACGTGTGCAACCCGGTGAGCGCAGAATCGCTGGGAACGACAACGTAAGGGTTATAGCCGAGCCGCTGCACGCGGCCATCCCAAACATAGCGATGAATGTCGTCATCTGGACCCGGTGGCATCAATAGAAATGAAACATGCCACAAGGCAGCTAACCCGAGGCCGATGACAATGACGCGCTTCGGGAATCTTGGCGTCGAAAACAACTCACGAATGGCGAGGAGGTACGCGACGCCGGCAACGGCCAGCGGAATGATGAAGCACGGTGCACCCATCCTGCTGAAGTTGCGTGAGCAGATGGCCAGCGCCGCAAGTATGATGACACCGAGAATGTACAGCCTGAGGGTAGGCGTGAACTTCACAGGCCTTCTGCGCCCTGCCGCAACTGCGCCACTGCTTGTCCCCACTGTTCGAGCCAGGCCGCCGTTCGGGGTGCCCTGGACGGAGCGAGCTGCAGTTCCGCGGCAAGCCGAGTTAAGTCGTCCTCCACGTCGATGTCGTAGAAGGGATCGGTGAAGCCAACGGAAAGCTGTAGTCCACAAGCGCGCGCCAGCAGCGCCTCAAGCGCAGTCGTCGTGCCCATGCCGTCGCCCTCGAAAAGTGTCGGATGAGCGGCCTTGGCCCCTACGAGATAATAGCCTCCGTCATGTGTCGGTCCGATAACCACGTCGTGCCCAGTCAGCGCCTCGAATGCGCTTTCAAGAACCGTAGCCGGCAGGTGTGGACTGTCGCTGTTGAACGCGATCACCCCCGGCTGCCCAGATGCAAAATGTGCAAATACCGAGGTCAGGCCTGCCGCAAGGCCTTCCCCCTTCTGAGCGACGACACCCACCCCGCTTGGCGCCAACCGCGTCAGTTCTTCGACATCCGAAGCAGGGCACATAATCGCAACCTCGACGCTGCCCAACGAGCGCGCTAGGGCCATTGTGTCGTCCAAAAGGCAGCGATAGAGCTCGGTGGCCGCTTCGACTGGTAGGCTCTGAGCTAAACGGGTCTTGACCACGCCCGGCCTAGGTGCTTTCGCCATGACAACCAGCGTGCGGGCCGAGTTAGGCGAATGCGTTGTATTTTCGCGGGAGGATTCCATAACAGATCGTTGTGCCAAGACTCACGCTGGCCGTGGCATTCTGGCCCTTCGATGCCGAAAATAATAGCGCACTATCAGGGAGAGGATGAACCACGCCGCTCCCATTGTGCCCCTCAGCGTACCGCTAATCTTCGATTTCCCAATGCGCGGATAGTAGCTCACTGGCACCTCTACGATGCGGAATCCCTCGATCGCCCCTTTTAAAATTATTTCAACCGCCCAGCCGTACGTGGTCTCTTGCAAATCGAGCCGGCGGAGGACATCTACGCGCCCGGCGCGGAACGGTCCGAGGTCGCTTATCCTTAGACCATACAAGAGCCTGATCAGGACGGCCGCAAGGCGGTTACCAAACGCGGCATGCCAAGGCAACGCCCCAGGAATGCTCTGCTTCCCTAGGCGCGAACCCAGCGTGATATCCGCTCTCCCGTCGATGATTGGAGCCAATAGAATTGGGAGCTCCGCCGGTCGATCGCTATAGTCGCCGTCGAGGAATACTACAACGTCAGGGCTGCTTGCATTAGCCAGTCCGGTCAAACAGGCGCGACCGTATCCGCGGCGGGGTTCGTTCAGGACGCGGGCCCCCATCTTTGAGGCGATCTCGGGTGTCCCATCAGTTGAATTGGAATCGACGACCAAGACCTCAGTGACAATATCGCTGGGCAGATCAGCTAAGACGCGGCCAATGGACTGCGCTTCGTTGTGGGTAGGAATGACGACCGACACTCGCACGTGTTTTGGTTCAATCACCACCATGGTGAGGACGGCCACCGCTGCGCCAGCCGTGCGTCGACGCCCCACCTTCGTCCCGCTCGCCCCACCGCAACCGCAAGCGATGCGAGGACGGGAACCAGCAGTTCCCAGATCCAAGCCGTGCCCCACTCCGAGACCCAAAGGCTGCCCAGGTACAGAAACGCCACGAAGGCGACCGGGCGCGTAAGCAAACCGATGATGAGCAGGATGCCGAGAGAGATCTCCGTCACCGCCTGCATAGGGCCCGCCATGGCGGCATGGCTGGCCGCTAACCCCATCACCGCCTTCCATGCGGCCGGCGAGTGGCTATGCTGAATGTAATAGTTGATCAGGCCTGCGTAGCCGGCTGGAGTGTAGAGACCCTTCCCCAGATTTTCGAAGAAGACCCAAACAAGCATTGCGCCAATTGTCAGCCTAACCAGTGCCAGCCCATTTGCGGCATGAAGTTGGCCAGCCGCGTTTGGTAATGCGCTTGGTTTCGTCGTCATCGTGAAGCTCCTTCTCAATGATGCTGTGCTAGTTCGCGACCGAAGAAGAGGGACGGGACATCTTAAGCTGTTATCCCCGTTCTAGCTAGTGGATGCGCAAAGGTCACCTAAGTTACAGCAAGACGCCACGCCGGTTCACCGTCCCAGGAATCTCAGCGTACGCAGCGGCAAAGGAGCGGTTGAGGTTCTGACACGCTATCTGGCTAGGGAACCTGGGCCGCGCCAGGTCTTGTTATTTGGGAACCACTCTAATCGACGAGCGACATGCTTTTCTAAGTTTTTCACGACAAAAAGGCGCGCTCCAGGAGCGCGCCTTGCGAGGGATGCAATTCGTTTACGGGAGAGGAAGTAAGTCATTCGCCAGGTGGTTCGCAATCGGAGTGCCGACCCCGGTCACGTAGTCATAGCCAGTTCCAGCCACGCAAATTCCACCGCTGCTGCCCGTGGTGATGTCGTGGAAGTCCAATGCGTAATTCCCGGAAGGATAGATGGTCTGATACATATCCGGTAAGAACTGCTGGATGGTACTTCCATGGCCAGCAACACGGAGAGAGTTCTCAACAGCCATAAAGGCCGCCCAAACCGGCGAAGACAGGCTCGTTCCGCCGACCTGCACCCACTGGTAGCCGTCGTAGGTGTCGTATACCGGAACGCCAGTGCCGGGCGAAGCATCGAGCGCAACGTCGGGAACGGTGCGGAATCCGGTGTGCTGGACGCCCATCTGGTAGCTCGGTTCAGTCTCGAAAGCGCTGATACCGCCACCGCTGCCGCTCCATGCGCTTTCACTGCCGTAATTGGAACTCAGCGGACCGCTCACCGGCGGGCCGGCAGCCAAGAGATGCAGAGCGGTCCCGCCGACGGCCACCACATTGGGCGATGTCGAGGGATATATAACGCCGCATCCCCCATCACCGGTGGATGAAAAATAGGTAACGCCCAGCTGGGAGAAGTAGGTTGTGTCGTAGGACTGTTCACCCTCGAACTCGCCTCCGCCCCAGCTCATGCTAACTACGCTCGCCCCCGCCCCAACCGCCTGGAGCACTCCCATGTATAGGTCGTCGTTGGGCTGCGAAGCCTGTACCAAGACGATTTTCGCCGCTGGAGCCATCGAATGCGCCCACTGCACGTCCAATGCTTGCTCAAGGGCCCAATTCCCACTATGACCACTGCACAAGCTGCCCTGTGAGATCACGGTGAGGCAGCCGTTCGCAATGGTGCACGCCGGCAGGCTGAACTGAGTTGAAAAAACGCCCAGGTCAGCTTCGACGGTCGGATAGTCGCAGGCGTCCACGAGGCCAATGGTCATGCCTCGGCCCTGGTTCGGGATCGCGTTGTATCGGTAGGCTGCTCTCATTTGAAGAGGTGTATATCCGGATGGCGTGCCGGAATCGCCAATCGGAAAGACGATGCGGATTGGCGTGGTGTAGATACGGCCGCCCGTATCCGACTGCTGCGCCACTATGGGCGCCGTCACGGCAAGAATCAACGTCATGCCGAGCAACAACAACAGTAACTTCTTCATTGCTATATCTCCTCATGTCGCTGTTTGGGCGAAAGCTGCGATGGCCGGTGCAGATACCAGTCTTCGAGGGTTAAAACCACGGGAACGCCGGACGACTTGGGTATAGGCCTCTTCTGCATGCTGCTGCATGCCGAATGGTGTCTATCCGTTCAAAAATTTTCTGCTTCGGCTTCTAGGGCAGTCACCGGTGTTCCCAATTTCCTGGGTCTTGATACTGGGGAGAAAAGCTCGACTTGCTATGGCGGTAATTATGCGCCCGACTTCCGACGGGCGCCACAAGAAAATCTTGGTTAAGCTCCAAAAAAGGAAGGCACGTGCGCCACTTTTGTGGAGTCCTGAGCGTCAGCGGTTCCAGAACCAATTTTTTCCGCGCGTGAGTCGTTGGGGACTTTGGTGAAACTAGAATAAGTAGGCAACAACCTAGAGGTAAGCACGCAACTGCCGACCCAGGCGGGCGCAAGGCAGAGTTACTGCTCGCGAAGTTAGGGAAGAAAGCACTCATCCGCTGGATGAGGGCATGTGGAAAGCTCGGAGGCAGACGGCCGAAAGAATGTGGTGCCAACCGTCCACCAAGAAGCCAACAGCATCAAAGACACGGCTCTGAGAAGGCGCGGAGAGACCTGGCATACGGATTTCATGAGCAATGGCAAATCGGTGCTTCGAGGTTCTCTTGCGGAGCTACCGCGTGCAACTAGGGCTCACCATCTCCAGTTCGGTGACGTCCAGAGTAAAGATTCGATTACCCTCCGGCTTCTGGCTCTGTTCGCTCTTCCCTTCTTGCATCTTCGAGCTAGACGAGGGATGCCCGGAGACGCTTACTGTGTGAAACACTTGCTTCGCAAGATCCACCTTCTTGCTCGTGAGCTCCCAAGTTGTGCCATTCTGGTCGGCAATGTAATAGCCTGCCGACGTGCCGCTCTTCTTCAGGCAGCCTTTCACGTTCACGAGCAAAGGATTAGTCACGGTCCTTTGCTGGTCGGTCTGATTGTGCTGCGCGCTGTCTTGCCCGAACAGTAGCACCGAGCACATACACAACAAAACCAGGCCAGTCCAGACTGACTCATGTCCGACTCGAGGTGACCACATGACTGCTACTCCTTCGAACCAATGATAGAGCACGCAACCCGGCTTGTCTTTCCTAGCAGTTGGGTCGGCTTGCCCTGCTTTAGCCGCCCAGCTGCGCTTTTCGGTTCTCCGTTTGACCCCCAATTCACCCGGCTGTTAAACTTAATTTTTCCCACCTTGTGGCATAGCAGCTCCAGATAAGGACCATTCGTGCGCAGTTACACTCGACATCAGCTTAAGCAGGACTCATTCCGGACATCGACCACCGAAACCATTTCCTGGGCGGTGGAGAACCGCTCCACGGTCACCGCCGCCGTGGTGGCCGTAGTGGTAATTTTTGCCATCGTCATCGGCGGTTGGGCCTACATCAATTATCGCGACCAACAGGCCAGCAGCGAACTGGCGGGAGCCATTCAGAAGTTCAACGCTCCCATTCGTCCCGCCGGCACGCCTGCCACGCCGGACATGATGAGCTTCGGCTCCTCCGAGGAACGCGCCAAGGCCGCCAATGCCGATTTCACCCGCATTGCCGACAAGTACACCTTCACCCAGTCCGCACGTGTGGCCCGTTACTTCGCAGGCATAACGCTGCACGATATGGGCGACAATGCCGGCGCCGAGAAAGACCTGAAAGAAGTTGCCGACGGCCATTACAAAGAGATTGCCAGCCTGGCAAAGTTGGCCCTGGCTGCCATCTATCACGACACCAACCGCGATCCCCAGGCCGTTGAGATCTATAAGCAGCTCGCCGATCATCCGACAACTTCCGTGGGCAAGAGTACGGCGCAATTTCTGTTGGCGTCGCTGTATGAGGAAAAGCATCAACCCGATCAGGCGCGCGCGCTGTATCAGCAGATGGCGAAGGAGAACCCTTCCAGCCCGGCCGCCCAACTGGCTGGCCAGCGCTTACAGGCCCTTAAGTAGCCACAGCCTCGGTTGGGAAAGCTGAAGTCTGACCCTCGCGGCCAGTATCCCAGCTTAACCGCGTAAAATGGCGGTATACACTGGAGGCTTCCATGTCTGAAGTCGCGTATACGTCCAACGTACGCATTGAGCGCATCAAGGGCCCGTTACGGCGCGCCTATCTGCCCGGAGAATCGCAGCCCGTGATGTTCAGCGTCCACGGTGGTATCGCCAAACATTACGGTATCGACGAGAGTCGCCTTCCCGAATCGCACGCCGCTACCATCGACTACGTTGTTGCCGCCCTCGGCGGTTGAATGATCGGCACCTTTGCCGGCGCGCTGGATGCGCGCAAAATCGATGCCAAGGATGGCCGCCTCAGTTGCGAAGTTCGCGGTGAAGTTGAGGATGAGGGCGGTGTGCTGATCATCAGGCGGGTGCATGTCACCCACAAACTGCGGGCAGACGATCCGGCGGCCGTGCGTGACGCTGTGGAGCGCGTGCACGGTGTGTATGCGCAAAAGTGCCCGGTGTATCGCTCGCTGATTCCCGCGTTTCCCATCACGTCCAGCGTGGAGATCGTGGCCCAGTAATCGGAAACGCGCTAAGCGCGAGACCCGAGCCCTGCGGCCTGCGTTGGGCATCTGATAACCTGTTAGGATACTCAGTCGATATTGATGAGGGCGTCCGCAGCTGCCTGTTCTATGACTCTGCCAGCTCGCATTGTTGTCACCGTTTTCTTGATTGGCGCCCCTTGGTTTATCGGCCCCGCTCAACAGACGGCGCCGGCGACCACAACCCCGCCCGCCACGCAAAGTGGAACCCCCGAACAACCTCCAGCGACAACGGGCGTGGGACAATCTCCTGATTCTTCCCAACCGCAGGCCAATCCTCCGTCAACGTCGCAGCAGGTTCCAGCCGCCGAGGGAGCAGGCCAGTCCACCGGCCAGAAGCAGACGGATAAGCAATTGGCAGGGAGCATTGCCGGAACAGTGGTCGATCAGGCCGGAGCCTTGGCGGTTGGCGCTCACGTGGAACTTGCGCGTGGAGACCAGTCCCCAAAACAAGAGGTACTCTCCGGCGATAACGGGGAATTCTCCTTTGCCGATGTCGCTCCGGGACCGTTCCAACTCACAATTGCGGCGCCAGGATTCCAGACCAAAGTCGTCTCCGGGGTCTTGAATCCGGGACAAGCTCACCTTGTGCCGAAGATCGTGTTGACGGTTGCCGCTCCCACGACGGAAGTGCGGGTCGGGCTTACGGAAGCCGAAATAGCGGAGGTACAGGTTAAGGAGCAAGAGAAGCAACGGGTGCTCGGCATCATTCCAAATTTCTATGTCAACTATTTCCCCGATGCCGCCCCTCTCGCTCCAAAGCAAAAGTTCATCCTTGCCTGGAAGTCGGTAACGGATCCCGTTACCATCGTGGGCGTGGCCGCCTTTGCGGGAATTGACCAGGCGGCAGATCGATGGGGTGGGTACGGGCAAGGTGCGGCAGGCTATGCGAGACGTTTCGGCGCAACTTACGGCGACGTTTTCATAGGTACGTTTATCGATAGTGCTGTACTGACATCTCTGCTGAAACAGGATCCTCGCTATTTTTATAGAGGACCCGGCACGAAACGACGGATTTGGTACGCGATCGGCAATGCCGTGATTACCAAGGGCGACAATAAGCGCTATCAGCCCAACTATTCTGCAATTATCGGGTCTTTCGCAACCAGCGGAATCACCTATGCTTACTATCCGGCAAACGATCGCGGTGCGGGGCTGCTGGTTGAAAACGCGATGATCAGGATTGCTACAGGTAGCCTTGCCGGTATCTTCCAGGAATATGTCCTGCGCAGGTTCACCTCGCACGCTCCACCTAACCCGCCCACCAAGCCCTAAGAGCACAACCAGGCCCTATAAGGGTCCGATATCCGAAAGTCACGCGAAAAAGTAGCATTCCATTCCACGCAATAGAGCAGTCAAATGCCGGGCGGCTAGAATCTGGCGAATCGACACTCGTGTCCTGAGTTGGAAGTTCATTGCATAAACTAGAGCTTTGTATCAGGGCACGGCTTCAGCCGTGCCGGACATGCGCCAAGAGAACATGCCCTTTAGGCCCTGAGGCGAAAATCGAAAGGCGCAGCAAATTGGTAAACAAATTTCTAATTCACCACACTAGAGGAGATTTCTTGCGCTTGATTCTATAGTCCGTATTTATTCTGTCGACGGCTTGCGCCTTTGCGCAACAGAGTAACCCTGCTCCGACGTCGGCAACACCGCCTGACGCGACACAGTCCACGTCCGGTGACTCTCACAGCCAAGTTGGAACGATTATGCGCCTCCCACCCGGCGCCGGTGATCTGGTAAGCTACAAGAAAATGTGCCGGTGCCGATGAGGGCATCCGTTAGATGTCTTTGTTAACTCGTATTTCTGCTGCCGTTGTGCTCATCGGCACCAGTTGGCTTGCAGGCCCTGCACAGCAGACAGCTCCAGCCACCACCATACGTGCTGCCACGCAGAACGGAACTCCTCAGCAGCCTCCAGTCACAGCCGGTGCGGAGCAAGATCCGTATTCCTCCAAGCAACATGGCAATTCGCCGTCCACGTCTCAGCAGTCCCCGACCGTCCAGGGAGGACAAACTAGATCTTCGTCGCGGTTGGCGCGTGGCGCAACCCAACCTTGAACAATGCGGACTCCTGACCATTGATTATCCCGGCCTGACCGACATGTGTGCGGCTTCCGAGCCGTGGGAGAAACATGAGCTACTGAAGGAAGCCACTCCTGCCGTACGCGAAAGCGTTGTGCGCGCGTTTCTTGACCATCTCCGCCGGGAGATGGCGATCGACGCCAAGACCCTTGACCGCGAAGAACAATTCGAGCTACGGCGCAAGGTCGAGGCGAATCTCCGCGATCCCTGGGCAATGGATGACCAGGACCAGCTTCTGGAGAGTGCAGTCTTTCTGATGCCTGGCGGCCGTCCTCATTCTAAGCGAGAGCGCAGTCTGGATACGGCGCGCTCGAAACCCGGCAAGTACCTACGCGACGGAAGGAACTGGGGACTGCGTCGAAAGCTCTCTGCTGACGAGGCCGCGAAGCTGATCGAGGCTCTGGTCGAAGCGCTCAGGGGAAACTTCCTCACCGTCGTGATGACGGAACAGAAACAAAAAGGCATTCAGCTCCTTGCTGGATCGCTTCAATGGAAACTGGGGGACGGAACTCCACCTGCCACTGACCCAATTCGGTCGAAGTGGATGCGATCAGAGCGACTCAAGAAAGTCGAGCGTAGGGCAAACGACTTCTTCGCGCAACTATACCGAGAAACTGCCCGAGGATTAGCTGGCGTGGAAGGAGGAGCACACACCGGACAAATCCCCGCTCCAATTCGGCAGGAGCGCGAAGGCAGGTTTGGGCGCGGTGAACTCGCAGCTCTCTTCTGTTCGCCGACCATGGAATTGGGAGTGGACATTCGCGACCTCAACGTCGTTCACCTGAGGAACATACCGCCGACGCCAGCGAATTACGCACAGCGAAGCGGGCGGGCGGGACGAGGCGGGCAGCCCGCTCTTGTGGCCGCATTCTGTAGCGAAGGCAGTCAGCACGACCAATACTTTTTTCGCCAGCCACAGTTGATGGTCGCCGGTGCCGTGGCCCCGGCGAGATTTGAACTGGGGAACGAGGAACTGGTTCGAGCCCACATCCATTCTGTCTGGATGGGAGCGACAGGATTGAATCTGAAGCACGCCATGACGGATGTGCTCGATCTCGAACAGGACGGTTATCCATTGCTGCCGGACCACCAGCATCGCTTATCACTTTCGACGGCGAAGGTGTCCGACTTGACGGAAGAGTGTCAGAACATGCTCGAAGCGTGCGGGGCCCCGGTACTGGACGCGCTTTGGTATGGGAAGAACTGGCTGGCGGACACGATTACGAACGCGCCGGCGCGATTCAATGCCGCATTCGATCGCTGGCGTGAACTTTACGAAGCTGCTGTCCGGCACAGAGACGAATGGCAGCAGATCTTCAACAAGCCAACTGTCACTAAACAGCAACGGAACGAGGCGAAGCGTCATATTGACGAAGCAGTGCGGGAGATTGAACTGCTGCTGAATCAAAGCGAAGAGGCAATCGAATCAGATTTTTATCCGTATCGGCATTTGGCCAGCGAAGGCTTCCTTCCGGGATACAACTTTCCCCGTCTGCCATTGCGTGCGCTTGTTCCCACGAGTCAGGGCCTCAATGTCATCGACCGTCCTCGGTTCTTGGGCCTGCCCGAGTTTGGGCCGCGCAACATCATCTACCACGAGGGCCGCAAATACCGCATGGCACGATGCATTCTTCCGCCAGGCGGAATCGAATCGCGGCTGATCGCTGCCAAGTTTTGCCGGATGTGCGGCTACCTGCACGACGGCGAGAACACCAAACGTGACCGCTGCGATCACTGTAGTGTTGAACTTGATGGAAACGCCAGCGAGTATGTGCCTATGCTCTTCGAGATGAGCACGGTTCGTGGCTGGCGGGTCGAACGGATCACTTGCGATGAAGAAGAACGATTGCGTGAGGGCTTTGAAATCAGCACGCATTATCGTTTCGCGCCGGGGACGGATGGCCTTCCGGTCGAACGGACGGCGCTTGCTACACATTCGAGTGGCCAGAAACTGATGCAATTGACCTACGCACCGCAGGCTCGTCTCTGGCGAGTGAACAACAAGTGGCGCCGCTCTGACCACAACGGGTTTACGTTGGATGCAAAGACGGGCTATTGGGCACGTCGGCCAGGCGATGATGATAAGGCCCCCGACATAGAGACGAAAGACATACGAACGGGCGTGCGTCCTTTCGTTCGTGATACTCGAAACTTGCTGCTGGCGCTACCGAAGTCGGAAGGCAAGCTGTCTGACGCCTTCCTGAACAGCCTTGGATATGCCCTACAGCGTGGGATGCAAGTGCTATTTCAGGTGGAGCAGCAGGAGATTGCTGTTGAGGAGATCGGGGAGGGAGATGATCGACGCTTGCTCTTCTGGGAAGCTGCTGAGGGTGGAAATGGCATCTGGCAGAACCTACTAGAAGACAAACAGATGCTGGCGCGAGTTGCCAGCGAAGCGCTGAAGGTCTGTCATTTCGACGGCAACACAGGTGAGGAGCTATCTGGCTGGTCCGAGAAATGTAGCCGCGCGTGCTACGAATGCCTGCTCAGCTATTCAAATCAGCCACTGCATCCGTTCATTGATCGCCACGCTATCCGGGATTTTCTGCTGCTTCTCTCCACGTCAACAACTGAGGTGCAGAGCAAAGGAAGATCACGGGACGAACAATACGAGTGGCTCGAAGAGCGTCGCGACAAGGGCTCAACTCTTGAGCGTGACTTCCTGAAAACGCTGTACGACACGGCGCGTCGGCTACCAGATCGCGCACAGTACCGGCCGACACCCGATGTGCACGCCGAGGCCGACTTCTATTACGACCGCGACCCAGTTCCGGGCGTTTGTGTCTTCTGCGATGGCCCTGATCATGACGAACCGGGACGGAAATTCGCCGACGATAACGCTCGAATAGCCCTACAGGACCTGGGCTATCGAGTGATCGTGATCCGTTTTGACCGGCCGTTGGACACTCAGATTGGAGAACACGAAGATGTTTTCGGCCCAGGGGCTGCTAAGGTAATTTCCGCTAGCGCAACAAGCTGATGTAATCGACGGCTGGGAATGCCGCCGGTCACACTCTGGATGAAAGGGACTAGCTCTAATGTCGGCATTTGACTCTGGTAAAACCGGTCTCAAGGACCTACTCAACGAAGTCGTTGACGGTAAACTACAACTTCCTGACTTCCAAAGGGGTTGGGTATGGGATGATGAGCACATCCAGTCACTGCTTATCAGTATTGCTCGCTCATTCCCTATCGGCGCGGTCATGCTGCTCGAAACTGGTGGCGAGACTCGGTTCCAGGTTCGCCCGGTAGAGGGTGTGTCCATCGTAAACGGCACCAAAGCCGAGCGCCTAATCCTTGACGGACAGCAACGACTGACGTCCCTGACGCAGGTGCTGAGACTCATGGCACCGGTCACAACACAAGACGCGAACAGACGTGAGATCAAGCGTCACTACTACTTCGACATCGAGAAGGCCCTTTCAGGACCACCTACGCTCGATGATGTCGTAATCGGTGTACCGGCAGACAGGATTATCCGCACCAACTTCGGTCGAGACATCGTCCTCGATCTAAGTACACGAGAGAAGGAGTTCGAGAAGTTCTGTTTTCCGTGCAGTCAGGTGATGGTGTCGGACGACTGGGAAGACGGGCTTATGTCGAAATTTCCAGATAAATTCGGTCGATACATGCAGTTCCGAAAGCTCATTTTGAACGAGTTTCGCTCATATCAGGTGCCGATCATCGATTTGAAAAAGGAAACCTCGAAGGAAGCAGTATGCCTAGTGTTCGAGAAGGTGAATACCGGAGGCGTTCAGCTTTCTGTGTTCGAGCTGGTTACCGCTACATACGCTGCCGACGGCTTCAATCTTCGAAAGGACTGGTACGGTGAGGGCCATGAGAAGGGTCGGCACGCGAGACTCGCCATAAAACCGCTTCTGAAAGACACGGCCACGACAGATTTCCTTCAGGGCATCAGTTTGCTGCACACGCATGAGCGGCATGAGCAGGACATAGCAGCCGGCAAAACTGGCAAGTCGGTTACGCCAATCAGCGCAAAGCGCGAACACATTCTCCAGACGCCACTCGCAGCCTACAGAAAGTGGTCTGACAAGCTCGTTGAAGGTCTACTGGAGGCAGACCAGTTCCTCCGGCACCTCGGATTTTACGACCCAAGATTTCTCCCTTACCGACCCCAGGTTGTGCCTCTTGCTGCCGTTCTGGCCAAAGTCGGCGACCGCTGGTTGGAGCCGCAGATCCAGGCGAAGCTGGCCCGCTGGTTCTGGTGCGGGGTTTTCGGGGAGCTATACGGAGGTGCAATTGAAACGCGGATCGCGCTCGATTTCCAGCAACTCCTTGAATGGTTTGAAAATGACAACAACATTCCGAAAACTGTGATCGACGGCGGGTTCCAGTCCACGCGACTAGACACAATGAGAAGCCGTACATCGGCAGCGTATCGGGGCCTCTATGTGCTGCTTCAGCACGAAGGTGCGGAAGATTTCTTCTGGAAGGCACGTATGGTCGATCTTGACCGCAACGACAAGGGAATCGATATTCACCATATCTTTCCGCGGAAATGGTGCGAAGAGCAACATCCGAAAATTCCGCCGAAAATATTCAACTCGATTATTAATAAGACTGCGATTTCCTATCGTGCCAACAGAAAGATTGGAGGCAAGGCGCCGTCGCTGTATTTGGAACAACTCCAGGCTGACAAAGCCGTTCAGCTCAGCGATAGCGCAATGGACGCAATCCTCCGAACCCACCTAATCGAGCCGAAGCATCTACGGTCCGACAACTTCGCCGAGTTCTTCTCAGCTCGCCGGTCAGCGTTGCTGAGCCTGATCGAGGGCGCAATGGGTAAGCAGGCGATTCAAGGCGGAGTAGAACCGGGCGAACAAATGATTGAGGAGGACGAGGACGAGGTAGAAGCCAATGGTCACGAAAATGCTGTGGCAGCAGAAGCGGGCGCCTGAGGATGGGTATGAATATTTAGTGAACTAAGCCGGACGGCGGCGAAGCGATACGCCTGCGCACTCCGATATCGTGGCGTGAAAGTTGCCTTCCTTTTCATTGGGCGATGCCAAATGCCCTTCTTTCTAACCGACATAGTCGATCACGCGGGTGCTTGTTGGGACAAGCGGCATGAACAATCACGAGGTGTATGAGGTTCTTGATTCCGCCGAACTGGCGAGGCGTTGGAGCGTGCCGGTGACTTGGATTCGCGAGCAAACGCGATCCCGATGCTCTGACCCGCTTCCGTGCGTGAGGCTCGGCAAGTACGTGAGGTTTGAGTGGCTAAGTCCGGCCCTGATGAAGTGGTGGGCGGCTAGGCGAACACACTCGTCTTCTGAGGGTGTAGAGGGGCGGCGTAAGACAGTAGTGAACAGCGCCTGACTCCCTTTCGGAATAAGACTGCGCTACGAAAACTTCTCTTTTCTTAGCTACCAAGTGCGGCATTTTCGACCCTTGTGGAATCAGCAGATACAAGGGGCGCTGACGCCACCATTTCGTAGCGGATGCCGGCGCGTTCTGCGGCGCGAAGCACGGTCGCTGGACCGACGCCGAGTTCACGGGCAATTCGGTTCCAGCCCCATCCTTTGAGCCGGAGGGCACCCAGGCGGTGTAAGTCGAGATCAGCTTGAGGCCGCCCAAGTCGCTTTCCCTTGGCGCGAGCATTGCGCATTCCGGCTTTCACACGCTCCTGGATCAAAGATCGCTCGAACTCCGCCATCGCGCCGATGATCTGGAACATGAGCCGACCTGACGGAGTAGACAGGTCGAGGTTATCCCGTAGGCTCACGAACGCAACACCATACGCTGCGAGGTCCGCGAGGGAGTTGACCAGGTGCTTGAGGGAGCGTCCGAAGCGGTCTATCTTCCACACCAGCACGACATCGAATCTGCGTCTGTGTGCGTCGGCCATGAGGCGGTTCAATTCCGGCCGTGACTCCTTCGAACCAGATACGCCGCGATCCGTGTACTCGCTGACGATGCGCCAACCGCGACGGCCGGCATACTCGCGAAGCTCGGATACTTGTAATTCGGGGTTCTGCTCTGAAGTGCTTACTCGGGCGTAGATTGCCGCCCGGATGGGTGTGCTAGTGTCAAGATCAGCCATGTTGCCCCTCCGAGGGTAACTGGTTAGCGCCGTGGCGGTGCTGCTAACACCTTCACGGCGCGTTCGTGTCTTAGGCCGATTTCCGTCCTCTACCCTTGCAATAGTTCTTTTGCCGGTACTCCGTCACACGTCTCAGGTTTGCCTCAGACCAGACCCGAATTACGCTTCCCGGAGTCCTGATGATCTTCGGTTCCGCGACCTTACCCGCATAAAGCCAACGCAGCAATGTCTTTTTATCCACGCCGATCTTATGGGCAATTTGCGAAGTGGAGTACTTGGCCATAACGCCCATACCATAGACATATTCTAGAGGCAAGTCAAGCGTGAATATCACATCGTGGTGTGCTTTGAATCACGCCGAGAAGCAAACATGCTTCGCGGGTCCTCCAGCCCCACTTGCGGACAGCTCCGCACGCATGGAGCTGAAGAAAACGGGTCAGTCAGCTTCCCCGTCTCTTCTACCTTTTGAGAAGGCCGCGAGCTTCAGCCTCGAGAGCAAACTCCAGCACGGCTTCGAGTGGCTGCAAGTCTTTAGTTCGCCTTGAACTTTTCCACAGGCAAAAGGGGTCAATTCCCAACGAGTACTGGCGATAGCTGTATTGGCAGCAGTGTTATTGCCTCGAAGAATGCTTAGGACAGCATCAACGAAAGGGATACCGCCGTGACTAATGCGAACAGGCAGCGCCTAAAGGCGCTACGGGAATTTGCGGGCATATCTCAGTATCGATTAGCTCAGCTCGCTGGCATAACCAGAAATCGCCTGAGTTTGTACGAGTGTGGTTATGTCCAACTACGCGAGAGCGAGTACAGCCGCCTCGAGGAGGTCATGCGAGAGGCAGTGCAAGAGGCGCAGGATCGCGTGAGTGCCACATTTTCAGAAGCAGGAGTTTCGGCCGATACAGGTGGGCGCCATGAATAGAGAGCCCCTTCCTCATTACCAATGGTACTGGCGCGACCATCGAGAAAGCGGCTGCAGCGCCTCTCACCGCTGGAACGTGGACTGCACCGCGAACTGCTGGATGCGCAGTGGGAGCACGGATTCATTCCCAATGACGTAGAGAAGCTCGCTGAACTCTGCCGCTGCCCGGTGGAACGGACGCGGGATGCATGGCCTAACATCCGGCGCTGCTATGAGCCAGTCGAGGGCGATCCGTCGAAGGTCATCAACCCGCGCATGGAGCGGGAGCGTACGAGATCCGACGCAAAGCGCGCAAAGCTGGCAAAAGCTGGACTTCAAGGCATAATCGCGGCGCGCATACACCGGGAGAACGAGCAGTACCGGTCAGCAAATGCTCCAAATGCTGAACCTCCCGACACCCCC